>NZ_JCASIK010000001.1:0-1767581 GCF_059685835.1 Telluria sp. RB2R28
CAATCAACAGCGCCTCCACCAAACCCTCGGCTATCGAACCCCCGACCAGGTGGAAAAAATTCTCAGGTGTACCTGATTCAATCTGTCCACCATCCCGGTGCATCTCACTCTGACCCTAATTAATTTGCAAGAGTTTCTGCAAGAATAAATTAGGGTCAGAGTCGAATTGTTTGACAACTTTGGGTAATTGCCCAATAAATCTACACTGACCCTATTTGTTGGAGAGGCCTTGGCCGCCGACGGGTTCGGTTTCGAAGCGTTCGCCGAAGCCGGCGATCAGTGGGCGGGCTTGTTTGATGGCGGCTTGGACTGACGGGAGGGTCAGGGAGGCCTTGTGGTGGTCTTGTGAGTCCCAGGTTTCGGTGATCCAGATGGCGTCGGCGTCCTGTTTGTCTTTGGCGATGATGTAGGCCAGGCAGCCGGGCATGGCGGTGGTGCCTTCCAGCAGGATGGCGATGAGGGCGTCGCGTTGGCCCGGGGTAGAGCGCATTTTTCCGATCAGACCGTACATGCGGGGTGTATCTTTCATCGTGGTGGTGGTGACAGGTGCGGCGGCGCGGGCCTGGGTCAGCGGCAGGGCTGCCAGCGCCCCCAGCACCTGGCGGCGGGATGCGGTCATGCGTGTTCTCGCGTGCAATTGTTCTTGGATCAGTATAGGTGTGCCCTTTGGTGCCGCCAAGCACAAACGGGGATCTTGGCGCATTCGATGCAGGTCGGGTTAAGATGGCTTTTCCATCATCCTGTCACGAAAGCCTCGATGCGACTTCATCCTCTTGCCCTGGCCGTCAGCGCCTGCATTTTCTCCGTCTCCCAGGCTGCGCATGCGCAGCAGCCGGCCGCCGTGTCCGAAACCGCACTGCGCGCCCATTTGTCCTTCCTTGCCGACGATCTGCTCGAAGGCCGCGGCACCGGTCAGCGCGGCGGCGATCTGGCCGTGCGCTATCTGGAAACCCAGGCGGCCCTGATTGGCCTCAAGCCCATCCCCGGCGGCGGCTATCGCCAGAAGGTCGAGATCGAGGGCAGCAGACTTCTCAGCGGCAGCGCCACCTTCACCGCCGGCGGCAAGAGCTTCAAGCCGGAGCTGGGCAAGGGGATTGTCATGGGCACCAAGAGCGGCAACGAGAACCTGTCGTTCGATGCGCCCCTCGTCTTCGTCGGCTACGGCGCTGCAGCGCCCGAAGAAAAATGGGATGACTACAAGGGCCTCGACGCCAAGGGCAAGATCCTCGTCATGATGGTCGACGATCCCCAACCCACCGCCGACGAGCCCAACCGCTTTGCCGGCAAGGCTTACACCTGGTATGGCCGCTGGGTTTACAAATTCGAGGAAGCCGCGCGCCGTGGCGCCGCCGGCGTGCTGTTGATCCACACGACGCCGTCGAGCTCGTATCCGTGGAGCGTGCCGGCCAATGGCTTCGGCAACGAGCGCTTCGGTCTCAAGGGCCCGGGCAATCCGATGGAAGGCTGGCTGCACGAAGACACGGCGCGTGAACTGTTTGCTGCTGGCGGCCACGACCTCGACAAGCTGCGCGCGCAGGCCGAGCGCCGCGATTTTCGCCCGGTCGACCTGAAGGTCGCGGGGCATGTTGAATTGCGCTCGGCGATCCGGCCGGTCGAGCAGTTCAACGTGATCGGCATCGTGCCCGGCACCGACGCCAAGCTGAAAGAGCAGGCCGTCGTCTACTCGTCGCACTGGGATCACATGGGCATGGCCGAACTGAAGGCCGGCGACGATCCGAAGGCCGATCGCATCTACAACGGCGCGATCGATAACGCATCGGGCACGGCGGCGCTCCTGGTGATGGCAGCCGAAGCGGTCAAGAAGCCGGCCAGGCGCACCCAGATCTTCTTGTGGCCCGCCGCCGAAGAGCAGGGCCTGCTGGGCGCGGCGGCGTATGTCGCCAACCCGGTCTGGCCGCTGGCACAAACGGCCGCCGACCTCAATCTCGACAGCCTGAACTTCGTCGGCCGCACCCGCGATATCGGTGTCGCCGGCGCGGAGCGCAGCAGCCTGTACGAAACCTCGAGCCAGGTGGCCAGGTCGATGGGCCTGAAGATCGCGCCAAGCACGCCGGACATGTCGGGCGCCTACTTCCGCGCCGACCACTTCGCGTTTGCCAAGGCGGGCGTGCCGGCGTTTAACGTCGGCTCGGCCGTGTTCTCGGGCGATGGCCACTTCGAGTTCGAGCAGCACCAGAACGAATCGAGCACCAACATCAAGGGCTTCAAGGACCACTACCACCAGGTCAGCGATGCATACCGGCCCGAGTGGGATTTGTCCGGCATGGTGCAGCAGGCCCAGTTTACGCTTAATCTGGGTTACGCGGTCGCGAACGCACCTGGCATGCCGACCTGGAAGAAGGGCGAAGCCTTCGGCAGCGTCAAGCGCAAATAGGGTTCGCCGCCAGCGCTCACACGGGTCACACGGCAGCGGCGGCGCCACTGGCCGCCGCCGTCAGAATGCGATCCAGGTCGGTCATGTCCACCGGCTTGACCAGATGATGGTCAAAGCCGGCCTGGCTGCTGGCATCGCGATCCTGCGACTGGCCATAGCCGGTAACCGCCACCAGCAAGGCGTTCGTGGTCGCCGGTGCTGCGCGCAGGCGGCGCGCCAGTTCGTGGCCATCCATCCCGGGCAGGCCGATGTCGAGCAGGCAGGCGTCGGGCACGAACTGCGCGGCGCGCCGCAGGGCATCGAAGGGATCGTGTTCGACCGCCACCTCATGCCCCGCTGCGCTGACGTACATCGCCAGCACCTGCGCCGCATCGATATTGTCGTCCACCACCAGTACCTTGAGCTGCTGCAGCGCGCCCGCCTCGGGCGTGTTCGCGGCGCTGCTGCCGGCGCTGCTGCCGGCGCTGCGCTCCTCGCTGCGCTCCTCGCTGCGCGGCAGCGTTACGATGAAGCTGCTTCCCAGGCCCTGGCCCGGGCTCTCCACGCGCACGCTGCCGCCATGCAGCTGCACCAGGCTGCGCACCAGCGCGAGCCCGATTCCCAGGCCGCCCTGCGTGCGGTCGGGCGTGCGCTCGCCCTGCACGAACATCTCGAATGCACGGTCCAGTTCTTCGGGCAGCATGCCGATGCCGTTGTCTGCCACCACGATGCGCAGGCGCGACGCGTCCAGTTCGAGCGCCACGCGCAACTTGCCGCCGGCGGGCGTGAACTTGACCGCGTTGTGCAGCAGGTTGCCCACCACCTGCACCAGCCGTTTGCGGTCGCCCATCACCCAGGCCGGCGTCGCCGTCAGCGATGAGGTCAGCGTGTGGCCTCGCTGGCGCAGCGGTTCCTGAACCTGTTCCATCGCTTCGGCCAGTACCTCGTTGACATCGAGGCGCACCTTCGACAGCGCCACCAGGCCGCGCGTGACGCGCGATACGTCCAGCAGGTCGTCTACCAGGCCGGCCATGTGCCGCGCCTGGCGCGCGATGATGCCGCTGATCTGGCGCGTGCGCGCCGGGTCGAGCGTGTCATGGCCCAGCAACTGGGCGCCGGAGGCGATTGGCGCCAGCGGATTGCGCAGCTCATGCGCGAGCATCGCCAGGAATTCGTTCTTGCGCTGGTCGGCCTGGCGCAGCGCTTCTTCGGCGTTGACGCGGTCGGTCACATCCTGGATCGTGCCGCGCAGCGCCGACACGCGCCCGTCGCCGTCATGCACCGCCTCGCAATGCAGGTCGATCCAGATGCGGTGGCCGTCGGCGTGCAGCACCTGCAGCTGCAGCCTGCCGCTGCCGCCGGTGCGTTGCAGTTCGCGGATCAGGGCATTGGCGCGCTGCCACGATTCTTCGGGCAGCACCGGCCCGCGCTGTTCGTCGAACGGCGGCAGTTCGCGCCCGTAGATGTGCGGCACCGACTCGGACGTAACCAGGGCGCCGGACGGCAGTTGCATGTGCCAGGTGCCGAAGCGCGCCATACGGTGCGCGTCGCGCAGTTCGGCTTCCTTGATGGCCAGCGCTTGCGCGCGTTCGCCGAGCAGTGTCGATGCGGCGCTGATCGCCTCGGCCACTTCGGCCGCTTCCTTGACGTGCACTTGCGTGAAGCGGGGCGGTGTTTCGCCTTTGCCCAGCGCCACGGCCGGCGCGGTCAGGGCCTGGACCGAACGCGCGAGGCGTCCGCCAATCTGCCAGGCCAGCCACAGGCCGACGGCAAACAGCAGCAGCACGCCGGTCAGGAGCGCGGCCAGCGGCTCGAACAGCACCTGGTTCAGGTTCGAGCGCGGCATGCCGATGGCGACGTGCCAGCCGGTGGCTTCGGAGCGCGAGAAGAAGGTGAGCAGGGCGGTGCCTTCCTGCGACACCGACGGTACGATCCCTTCGCGCTTGCGCCCCATGGCGCGAAACAGCGGATCGGTGACGCGGTTGCCGACGAAGCGCTCTGGGCTCAGGTTGCGCGCGAAGATGGTACCGCCGGCGTCGACCACCGACGCCCGCGCGCCATCCGACACGGATCTGGGCGTGAGCATGTCGTCGAAATACCCGGGCCGTACGCCGATGCTCAGTACGTAGGCCACGCTGCCGCCGATCATCACCGGCACGTCGACACTGACGGTGGGCTCGCCGATGACCTTGCCGATGAAAACGCGCGAGATGCCTGGCCGGCCGCTGGCAAATACCTTCTCCAGCGAGTCGGACGGTTCGAGCGGAAGACGTTCGCCGTAGGCCACGGCGGTGTTGAGGATCTGCTGGCCGCTGCGCTCGCGCAGCACGGCGACCATGCCGTCGCCGGCCAGTTGCAGCGCCTCGCGCGCCTGGCGGTGCACGAGCGGGAAGTCGCGGTCCTGGAGCGCATCGAGCGTCGACAGGGTCTGGGCGATGACCTGCGCCTGCAGCAGCTTGCTGTCGACCGTGTGCACCAGCGCGCGCACGGTCTGCATCGTGTTGCGCTCGAACTGGGCACGGCTTTTCTGGTACTGATGGACGAACAGGAGCGATGCGCCAACCACGCCCGGTAACAGCGTTACCAGGACCAGCCAGAGCAAATAAGCCCGCAGTGGTCTGCGGGGCATGGTGGACGATATGCCAGTCACATTGCTTTCCAGAACGTTTAATCCGGCAAATTCTACGCCACAAACCGGTGGCGCACACATTCGTTCAGGCGACTGGCAGCAGGCTGTGTCGGTCAGCGCCGGTTACGCGTGAACAGTGTCTTGTAATAAATTGCCGTCGCGTGCCAGCGACCATTGGGTGTACAAGCGTATTCGGGCAACTCACCGACCCGTTCGTAGCCGCTTTGTTGCACCAGGCGCTCGGCGCCGGAACCTACTGCCGCATCCAGAAACAACAAGCCGCGGCGCAAGGCCAGCGCTTCGATCTCGAGGGCTTGCAGCAGCGCCATCCCGATGCCGCTGCGCCGTACTGTGCAGTGTACGAGCAACTGTTGCACTTCAGCGCGATTATGGCCGTTTGGCTTTGTAGTTAATGCTAACTGGATAGTGCCGACCAGCACGCCGTCACGTTCCGCTGCCAACAGGACGCGCTGGCCCAGACCGACTTCTTCCGCAATGCCTTGCCAGTAAGCGTCGAGCTGTTCCTGGTCAAGGCCGTTGACGAATCCCAGTGAATGGCCATCGGCAACCGCATCGAGGAGCAGCGTGCCCAGCGACGGCATGGATTGAGCGATGGTGCGTGGATCGAGTCTGCGGATGATCATAAAACTCCCGGAACTGAGGGTGGGTGGATTGTCTGTTTATTTGAAGCACGATGTATGCCACCACGGCCATTTGCATATAGTCAATGTGTCATCACCTGTTGTGGACGCGCCATACTTCGTGCCTTGACCAAGTTTTATTTTCTAGTATTGACATCGATCTATCGACACGATGAAAAGTCGCTTGTAATGTTCTTCCACGGTAACTATTTCAGCGTCCGGCGCTGCACAAGGATGACCATGACAGAACCAAACAACAAACGCCGTGCCATGACACTGGCAAATCTTCGCATCGGCAAGCGGCTGGCACTGGGCTTCGGCCTGATCTGCATCATGCTGGTTGTGATGATTGTGCTGAGCAATACGATGCTTGCCCGCACCAATGCCGGCACCGCCGAGATCGTCAACGAGCGCATGCCGCGCATCGCGCTGACCACCCAGATGCAGGACCGGATCAACGATATCGCCATCTCGCTGCGCAATATGATCCTCAGCGAGAGCGGCTCCGACCACCGGCGCCAGGTCAAGGACATCATGGCCGCGCGCGCTGCGATGGACGCCATCCTGGTCAAGTTGCGGGCCTCGCTGCACAACCCGAAGGCGCTTGAGCTGCTCGCCCAGATGGAAAAGGAAACCGCGCTGTACAAGGCGGGACAGGATGCGATGATCAAACACCTCGAGGCCGAGGAAGTCGACGAGGCGCGCGCGCTGCTTGGCGAAGACCTGCGCCCGCTGCTGATACGCCTGAAGCGGGCGACGGCCGAGCAGACTGCGCTGCAGGTCGCGATCGCGGACGAGGCGGCGCGAAACGCTGCCGCCACCTACCGCAATACCAGCCGCCTGATGTGGGGGCTGGGCGGCGTCGCGTTGCTGCTGTCGGTACTGGCGGCGTGGGCGATCACGCGCTCGATCACGCGGCCATTGGCGCAGGCGCTCACCGTGGCCAATACGGTTGCCGCCGGCGACCTGACCAGCCGCATCGAGGTGACCACGCATGACGAAGCGGGGCAACTGCTGCAAGCCCTCAAGGCCATGAACGAAAATCTGGCGCGCACCGTCGGCACCGTACGCGTGGGGACCGACACGATTGCGGTGGCGGCGGCCGAAGTGGCGGCGGGCAGTCACGACCTGTCGATCCGCACCGAGCAGCAGGCCGCGGCGCTGGAAGAGGCGGCGTCGTCGATGGAAGAGCTGACGGCGACCGTGCGCCAGAATGCGGACAACGCGCGCCAGGCCAATGTCATGGCGGGCCTGGCCTCGAGCGTCGCCTCTCGTGGCGGCGACGTCATCGAGCAGGTGGTCGGCACCATGGACGGCATCAATGCATCGTCGAACAAGATCAACGACATCATCGGCGTCATCGACGGCATTGCGTTCCAGACCAATATCCTGGCCCTGAATGCGGCGGTGGAGGCAGCCCGGGCGGGCGAGCAGGGCAGGGGCTTTGCCGTGGTGGCGGGCGAAGTGCGCAATCTGGCGCAGCGCTCGGCGGCGGCAGCGCGCGAGATCAAGGGGCTGATCCAGGATTCGAGCGGCAAGGTCGCCGAGGGCGGCAAGCTGGTGGCGCAGGCCGGCCAGACGATGCGCGAGATCGTCGACAGCGTGCGCAGTGTGACCGACATCATGACCGAGATCAGCGCCGCCAGCGTCGAGCAGACCGCGGGCATCGAGCAGATCAACCAGGCCGTGGCGCAGATGGACGAGGGCACGCAACAGAACGCAGCGCTGGTCGAAGAAGCGGCGGCGGCAGCAACCTCAATGCGCGAGCAGGCGGCCCTGCTGGCACAGGCTGTGGCGGTGTTCCGGATCGATGGGGAGCAGATGCAGGGGGCATCGGCGGCAGCGGTCGCGCCGAAGCCGGTGGCGCCAGCGCGGGCAATCCCGGCGCCTGCTCCGGTCGCGACACCGGCACCGGTACCGGCAACGGCGCCGCGCAAGGCAACTGCAGCGCCGAAGGCATCTCCCAAACCGGAAGCGGTGTCTGGCACAACGCCGATAGCGGCCGGAGACTGGGAAGAGTTCTGAGTTCGGCCGCTCGAGCGGCATCGACAAACGGCAAGCTGCGGCTTGCCGTTTTTTTTATACGAACAACCAACACACGCACGACTGAAAACGTGCGCATCGTCCAGTATTCATGGCAATCACGCTGGCATTGCCGGTTCGTTAGCGTGCATGCATCGTTATCGTCTGCATGAGAACTTACCCTGCTTGCCGAAAAGAAATATAACGAAAACTAACGGCATTGGAAGGTAATCTCATGGAACACACAGTCAACGATCGCGAAGTGCTCTCTTTCCGCCTTGGCAAGGAAGAATATGGCATCAGCATCCTCAAAGTGCAGGAAATTCGCGGCTACGAGGCGCCGACGCGCCTGGCCAACGCGCCCGAATTTCTCAAGGGCGTCATCAATCTGCGCGGCCGGATCGTGCCGGTGGTGGACATGCGCATCAAGTTCGGTTTCGCCAATCCAGCCTATGACAGCCTGACGGTCGTGATCATCCTGAACATTGCGCAGCACGTGATCGGCATGGTGGTCGACAGCGTCTCCGAGGTCGTGACGCTCAAAGCCGACCAGATCCGGCCGGCGCCTGCCATGGGTACGCTGGACGCGGGCTATCTGCATGGTCTCGGGACGGTCGGCGAACGCATGCTGATCCTGCTCGATATCGACGCCCTGATGCAATCCGAAGAACTCGGCCTCGTGCCGTCGCTCGCGCTGGCCGCCTGAGCCGCCTCGCTGAAAGAACAACCCCATGAAACTCGGTAATCTGAATATCGCCACGCGCCTGTCGCTTGGCTTTGGCATCGTCGGCGTCATGCTCATTGCGATGATTGTGATGAGCAATGCGTCGCTGCTGCGTGTGAACAATGGCACCAGAGATATTGTCGAGCACCGGATCCCGGCGATCGAGATGAGCAACCGGCTCGAAGGCCAGATCAACGTCATTGCCATCGCGCTGCGCAACATGATGCTCAATGCCGAGCCGACCGACCGCCAGAAGCAGGTGGAAGCGATCGGTAACGCCCGCGCGACGATCACCGCAACGCTGACCGAGATCGAACCGCTGCTGACGGCGCACCCCGATGAACTGGCCATCCTGCGTACGATGCAGAGCACGAGCACCAGCTACCTGACCGGCGTCACCGAACTGCTCGCCCTGATCAACGCAGGCCAGGAAGAGCCGGCCAAGGTTTACCTGACCAACGAACTGCGCCCGCGCCTGGCCAGGCTGAAGGAAGCCACCGCCGCCGAACTGGCGCTGCAGAAGGACCTGAGCGCGAAAGCTGCAGCAAGCGCCGCAACAACCTATGACAGGACGATGTGGCAAACCTGGGCCCTGGGCGGTCTGGCGCTGGCCTTCGCGGCCCTGGTGGCCACGTTGATCACGCGTTCGATCACGGTGCCGGTGCGCCGTGCGCTGGAAGTGGCCAATACCGTTGCCGCCGGCGACCTGACCAGCCGCATTGACGTCACCACGCAGGATGAGACCGGCCGGCTGCTGCAGGCACTCAAGACGATGAACGAGAGCCTGGCGCGCACCGTCGGCGCCGTGCGGATTGGCACCGACACCATCGCCGTTGCCGCCAGCCAGGTGGCGGCGGGCAGCCAGGATTTGTCTGGCCGCACCGAGCAGCAGGCCGGCGCGCTGGAAGAGACGGCATCGTCGATGGAAGAACTGACGTCGACCGTCAAGCAGAATGCGGACAATGCGCGCCAGGCCAACAAGCTGGCCGAGACCGCGTCGAACGTGGCCGCGCGCGGCGGTGAAGTGATTCACCAGGTGGTCGACACGATGGACCAGATCAATGCTTCGTCGAACAAGATCAGCGACATCATCGGCGTGATCGACAGCATCGCCTTCCAGACCAATATCCTGGCGCTCAACGCGGCGGTGGAAGCGGCCCGTGCGGGCGAGCAGGGCCGCGGCTTTGCGGTCGTGGCCAGCGAAGTGCGCAATCTGGCGCAGCGTTCGGCGGCGGCGGCCAAGGAAATCAAGACGCTGATCGGCGACTCGAGCAGTAAAGTTGCCGACGGCAGCAAGCTGGTGGCGCAGGCAGGTTCCACGATGCAGGAAATCGTCGAGAGCGTCCGGCGCGTGACCGACATCATGACCGAGATCAGCGCCGCCAGCGTCGAGCAGACCGCCGGCATCGAGCAGATCAACCAGGCCGTGGCGCAGATGGACGAGGGCACGCAGCAGAACGCGGCGCTGGTCGAGGAAGCGGCAGCGGCGTCGGCATCGATGCAGGAGCAGGCGGCGATGCTGGCGGCCGCCGTGGCGGTGTTCAGGATCGATGCCGGGCAGATGGCCGAGGCGGCGCCAGCCGATGTTGCCGTCGTGCGCGCCAAGTCAGCACCGGCACCGGCACCGGCACCGGCAGTGAAGAAGGTTGCCATTGCTCATGCCAAGCCGGCCCCGGCGCCGGCCCCGACCCCGACGCGGACGCAGGCCAGGACGCCTGTCGCTGCGGACGAGTGGGAAACGTTCTAAGCCGGTCAGGACCTGCGGGCCCGGATAGCGGGCAAGAAAAAACGGCAAGCCGCAGGGCTTGCCGTTTTTTTGTTGCGTGGTCTGAACGTTGCAGGAGCTGTCATCGTCAGCGATGGATGAGGGCGCTGGCATGACCCCATGACCCCATGACCCCATGACCCCATGACCTCATGACCTCGTGCCGCCGTAACCCCGTCATCCCATGACGCCGTACGCCACGTATTCCCTCTGAAACCGGTACGCTATCCGGTGCACCCGACGCATCCCCTATTTAACGGTGACAGCGCCAACCCGGCAAACCGCAGACGTAAAAAAACGGCAGACCCTGCGGTCTGCCGTTTTCATGTCCGTCGCGCACCAGGCGACATGCGCCCGATGCGGTATGGCGTCGCTTAGAACGAGTGACGCACGCCAACGTTGTAGACCTGTGGGTCTGCGCCGAAGGCCGTTGCTGGCAGGGCCAGCGAGCCAGCAGGCGAGGTCAGCGAGAACACGCCGTTGTTGTTGTTACGCAGTTTTGCGTACGATGCGTACACATTGGTGCGCTTCGACAGGGTGTAGGTGTAGGCAACGGTGACTGCCTTGCCTTCTGCGCCGCTGGCCAGCTCTTGCTGCTGGTAGTTCAGGAAGACGCGGTTGGCGCCGAAGCCATACGACACGCCGGCGTTCTTCTGCTCGTACTTGGCGCTTGGCAGGATGCCGGTTTCCGGATCAGCAGCCATGTAGCCAGCGCGCACTTCGAAGTCGCCGAACTTGTAGCCGATACCTGCGTTGTACTCTTTGTCGTCGCCGGTGGCCAGGCGCTCGACGTTCTGGTAACCAGCACCCAGGTACAGGCCAGCGTTTGCGTATTCCAGCGAGACGCCGGTCACGTCGCCCGATGGATCGATGCTGCGCTCACCGGCGCCGTAGGCTGCGCGCAGGGTGAAGCCGCTCAGGGCGTTGCTCTGGTAGTTGACCGAGTTCGACAGGCGACGGGTCAGGCGGTTGGCGCCGAAGGCTGCCAGGTTCGAACCGTAGAAGCCCTGGCCCAGGGTGTCCGATGCGCCGGCAACAGCAGCGATCGGGCCGTATTCACGACCGACGGTCACGGTACCGAAGGCGCCTTGCAGGCCCACGACAGCGCGGCGCTGGAACATGTTCGAATCGGTTGCGCCGGTATCGACGGCAACAGCGGCTTCGATGTTGAACAGTGCCTTCAGACCATTGCCCAGGTCTTCGGTACCGCGGAAGCCGATGCGGCTGGCCGATTGGGTACCCGACGACACAACGGTGCGGCTGCTCTCGCCAGGCGCATCGTTGTTTTCAACGCCAATCGACGCATCGACCATACCGTACATGGTGACGCTGGTTTGGGCTTGGGCGACGAGTGGCAGTGCCGACACGAGGGCGATGGCAAGAATTTTGTGCTTCATGGATGAATCTCCAGTGTTTGTTTGTGAAATAGCCTAGTAATCATGACATGCCCGACGGACATCTGTCACCGGGTTCGCCCAAGCGGAATTCTCACGAAAACGACCGCAATCGTCGTCAAAAAAATTCAGACAGGACCTGATTCTCATAGGAGAACAACGGATTTCAGCGGCCTTTCCAGCGGCGCGAATCGCTACCGCGAAGGGCTAAAAATATTGCTGAAAATCAACCAGCGGCGTTGCAGAGACGCCACATTTTCGGCCTTGACAGCTGCTGCAATGCGCAATAACGGTGCACGCATGCGGTTTGACGTCCATCCCGCAACGGGCGCGACAGTACCGAGTCAGGACATATCCGCCCTGGCATCCCCTGACGCCGTCGTTTTTTTGCACCGCAATAGTGCATCGCAGCACCCGTCACAGTCGTACTGACAGCAACCCATATCACTTGCAATGTCGATACGTAAATTGGTATCGGAACTGCGGAAAAATTGATTGGAACGTTCTCAGTGCAACGCCTACCATTCCGTACAGCATCGAAACAATAAAGTCGCACAGCGACGTATAACGACTAAGGAGACATATGACACGGTATTCACCGGGCAGCATTGCGCCCACATTTTCCCCGACCCCCCATATTCATGCCCGCCGCAGGTTTGCCCTGCGCGCCACGGTCGCGGCCCTGGCCGGCGCTGGCCTGATGAGCGCGGCGACGGTCGGCGCCCAGGAAGTCGGCGCCGCCACGGCGGACGTCCCGGCCGCCAGCGCGCCGTCGAATGCCGAAAACAACACGGCGCGCGCCGTCGCCGACCGCGATGCGGCCGTCGTGACCGTCACCGGAACCCGCCAGGCCGCCCAGAGCGCGCAGGCCATCAAGCGCAACGCCGAGCAGGTGCTCGATTCGATTGTCGCCGACGACATCGGCAAATTCCCCGACAAGAACGTGGCCGAGATCCTGGGCCGTGTGCCGGGCGTGCAGGTCATCCGCCAGAACGGCGAAGCCGGTAACGTCGTCATCCGTGGCCTGGGCGGCATCACGACGCTGTACAACGGCCGCGAGATGTTCACCGCCGCCGGGCGCAGCCTGTTCCTGGCCGATGTGCCGGTCGCCATGCTGCAGCGCGTGGACGTCTACAAATCGCAGGGCGCCGACATGGTCGAAGGCGGCACCTCGGGCGTCATCGACGTGCGCACCAACCGGCCATTCGATTTCAAGGGCGCGCAGGCCGCCTTCAATGTCCGCGGCGAGCACCGCGACAAGGCCGACAAGATCGATCCGAACGTCTCGGGCCTGCTGTCGAACCGCTGGAAAACGGCCATGGGCGAGATCGGCCTGCTGGGCGGCCTGTCGTACCAGCGCGGCCGCTACCATGACGAAACCGCCTTCGTGGGCGAACCACGCACGATCGACCGCGGCATCATCGGCGCACCGTCGATGGGCCGCGTGATGAGCGGCGGCGATCGCGAACGCCTGGCCGGTAACCTGTCGGCGCAGTGGCGCCCGTCGAGCGACCTCGAGGTGTACGCCGAGAGCTTCTCGACCAAGATTGACCACGACTCGCAAAGCATCTTCTTCGTGGGCGACCTGCCAATCAACAATCCCGGCTCCACCGTCACGCCGATGCCGGGCTCGAATTACCTCGGTTCGATCAGCAATCCCAATGTGAACACCTTCACGCTGAGCTCGACCCAGGCGCGGCGCGACGATTCGGAAACCCACCAGGGCGCTGTCGGCGCGATCTGGAAGGCCACCCCCGGCGTGCGCGTCAGCGGCGAGGTGGTGCGCACGGTCAGCAAGTACAGCCAGAAGAATCCGATCCTCGACACGGTCATGAACATGTCGAAGGCGATCAATGCCGAAGTGCGCGATGGCGGTGGCTACCTGGAATACCCGGGCACCGACATGACCGATCCGGCCAACTGGACGATGTTCGCACTGTTCGATAACCACAACCGCTCGCGCGGCGCCGCCACCGACTGGCGCGGCGACGTGGCCTGGACGCCGGAAGCCGACGGCTTCTTCAAGGAACTCAGCGTGGGCGCGCGGCATGTCCAGCGCGACGCCTCGTTCGTGCATGAGCTGAACGGCTACACGGCCGCGCCGAATTCGTTCACGCCGAACGCGATCAAGGTCACCGACTTCCCGGGCCTGAACTGCACCAGCCCGAAAACGGGCGGCAACTACGGGATGAACCAGTTCTATGCGCCGTGCCGGGACTACCTGCTCGACAACACGGGCGCGATCCGCCAGGTCATCAAGGGCAATCCGGATCCGCAACCGGACAATCCGCTGTCGTTCTATTCGGACCGCGAGCAGTCGAGCGCCGCCTACATCAAGGCCAATTTCGGCTTCGATGCATGGTCGCTGCCGATCGACGGCACGGCCGGCCTGCGCTACGTGAAAACCAAGCAGCGCATCAGCGGCTTCTCGTCCACGGCCGGCGTGGTCTCGCCCGTTACCGTCTCGAGCACCACCAACGACGTGCTGCCGAGCCTGTCGATGCGCGCCCACTTCAGGCAAGACCTGATCGGCCGCCTGTCGGCCAGCAAGGCGATCGAACGGGCGCCATTCGGCGACTTCAATCCGGGCCTGACGCTGTTCCCGTCCACCACCACGACGCTGGCCACCGGCACTGCCGGCAACCCGAACCTCAAGCCGCAAGAGGCGCGGAACGTCGACGTGGCGCTGGAGTGGTACTTCGCGCCGGCCGGCTCGATCACCGGCACGCTGTTCCAGCACGACTACGAAAACTACCTGCGCCGTAGCGCGCGGCCGGAAACCTATGACGGCCTGACCTACAACGTCAGCCGCCCGTACAACGCGGTCGAGGGCAAGCTCAAGGGCGCCGAACTGGCTTACCAGCAGTTCTACACGAAGCTGCCGGGCTGGCTGGGCGGGCTCGGGATGCAGGCCAACGTGACCTGGATGGATGGCGGCCTGGCCGAAGCCGACGGCACCATCAACACGTTCGCTGGCATGTCGAAGCTGTCGGCCAACCTGGTCGCGCTGTACGAATACGGCAAATGGTCGGGCCGCATCGCCTACAGCTGGCGCGACAAGTTTACTGCCGAGTACAACTACCGCGCGCTGCCTTACAACATCGTCGTGGATCCGCTCAAGACGCTCGACGCCTCGGTGTCGTACAAGCTGACCGACAAGCTGACGGTCACGCTCGACGGCAGCAACCTGCTGGACCAGTCGTACCACGACTACCACAGCGTGCCCGAACTGCCGCGCGACGTGCGCCGCTACGACCGCGTGGTCGGCCTGGCGCTCAGGTGGCGCAATTGAGTGGCGCCGGCCGGCCTTTAATGACGGCCGGCTGACCTGTTCCAACCGGGCGCCGCAGGATTTCCTGCCGCGCCCCGTCGTTGTTTTGATTGGATGGAAAACGTGCAAACGCAAAAACTCTCGACGCTTGAAAAAGTCGGCTTCGGCGCCGGCGACATGGCGCTCAATGTGGTGATCTCGTCGATGATGCTGATCATCACCTTCTTCTACACCGACATCTATGGCCTGCATGTGCGCGACCTGGCGGTGCTGTTCGTCGTCGTCAAGATCGTCGGCGCCGTGGCCGACCTGGCGATGGGGCAGGTGACCGATTCCGTATTGACGCGCTGGGGGCGCTATCGCCCGTGGCTGCTGCTGCTCGCGGTGCCGTATGGCCTGTCGGTGTTCCTCGTGTTTTCCACACCAGGCTGGGACTACGACGCGAAACTGATCTGGGCCTACTCCACCTACATCCTCATGACCATCATGACCGCCGGCGTGGGCATTCCGTACATCTCGCTGATCAGCGGCCTGACCGCCGATCCCCAGCAGCGCCTGTCGGCCAACGGCTACCGGCTGTTCTTCGCCAAGGTGGGCGCCTTCATGGTGACCATCGTCGTGCCGGTCCTGGCCAGCGCCTGGGACGGCGCGCATCCGGCTGCCGGCTACCAGGCGGCGATGGCAGTGATGGCCGCCATCGGGGTGCTGCTGTTCGTGTTCTGCTTTTTCACCACCACCGAGCGCGTCGTGCACAAGGTCGAGAAACAGCCGTTACTGGCGCAGGTGCGCGTGCTGCTCAAGAACGACCAGTGGCTGATCCTGTGCGCCGTGTGCGTGACCGGCACCATCGGCTACGTGATCCGCGGCTCGGTGGCGATCTACTATGCCAAGTATTACCTGGGCGGCGACACCGCGGCCGTATCGGCCTTCCTGTCGACCGGCGTGGCGGCGGCGATCCTGGCGATGGTGGTCTCGACCTGGACCACCAAGTTCTATTGCAAGGTCAAGCTGTTCCGGCATTCGCAGATCGCGGTGGCGGTGCTCAGCGTGATGATGTATTTCCTGGTGCAGCCCGGCGACATGGTGCTCGCCTTCGTCCTGTATTTCCTGCTCTCGCTGGTGGTGGACCTGCACGCGCCGGTATTCTGGTCGGCCATCGCCGAGACGATCGACTACGGCCAGGTCAAGACCGGCAAGCGCGTCTCGGGCTTCGCATTCGGCGGCATCTCGGTATGCCAGAAGATCGGCATGGGCGTGGCCGGCTACATGGTCGGCATCCTGCTCGACTACTTCCGCTACGTGCCGAACCAGTCGCAATCTGCGCTGGCGCTGCAGGGCATCGCGCTGATGCTGTCGGTGATTCCGGGCTTCTTCCACTTTTTGATGGGGATGCTGATGTTCAAGTACCGGATCAGCGACGACTATTACACCACCGTCAAGCAGGACATGCAGGCGCACGGCTACGCCACCACCTGACAATCACACACAGAGAACAACCATGCAAGAAACCATCCTTCAGCCGCTGATCGAGCAACGCGCCGATCCCTACATCTACAAGCACACCGACGGCTACTATTACTTTACCGCTTCGGTGCCGCTGTACGACCGCATCGAACTGCGCCGCGCGACGACCATTGCCGGCCTGGCCACCGCGCCCACGGTCGACGCCTGGCACAAGCCCGATACGGGCCCGTATTCCGAGCTGGTCTGGGCCCCGGAGCTGCACTTCAATGACGGCGCCTGGTATGTCTACTTTGCCGCCGCGCCCACCCGCGCCATCAAGGACAAGCTGTTCCAGCACCGCATGTATGCGATCCGCAACCGCCATGCCAACCCGCTGGAAGGCGAGTGGGAATTCATGGGCCAGGTCGATACCGGCATCGACAGCTTCTGCCTGGATGCGACCACGTTCACCCACAAGGGCACGCTGTATTACCTGTGGGCGCAGAAGGACCCCGCCATCGAGGGCAATTCGAACCTGTACATCGCGCCGATGAAAACGCCCTGGCAGATCGAAGGCGCCCCGATCCTCTTGAGCAAACCGGAGCACGACTGGGAAACCATCGGCTTCTGGGTCAACGAAGGTCCGTCGATCCTGCGCCGCAACGGCAAGATCTTCATCAGCTACTCGGCCAGCGCGACCGACCACAACTACGCGATGGGGTTGCTGTGGGCCGACGAAGACGCCGATCTGCTCGATCCGCACTCGTGGACCAAGTCGGCGCAGCCCGTTTTGCGTACATGCTACGATCACGGCGTTTATGGGCCGGGCCACAACAGCTTCACGCTCGCCGAAGACAACGACACCGTGATGCTGGTCTATCACGCGCGCACCTACACCGAGATCGTCGGCGATCCGCTCTGGAATCCGGACCGCCACACCTTCGTGAAACCGCTGCGCTGGGATGACCACGGCATGCCGGTGTTCGGCCGACCCTCTGTCTATTAAGGATCACATCACCGTGCAAACCGGTATCACGCAAGCGCCATTTGGCCACCTGCCAGGCGGCGCCGCCGTCACCCAGTTCACGCTCACCAATGCCAATGGCATGGTGGCGAAGATCATCGACTTCGGCGGCGTCATCACCGAACTGCATGCGCCGGACCGTGACGGCAGGCTCGCCGACGTGGTGCTCGGCTTCGATACGCTCGAACCCTACTGCACCGACAGCCCGTACTTCGGCGCGCTGATCGGCCGCTACGGCAACCGCATCGCCAGGGGGCGCTTCACGCTCGATGGCGCGCAGGTCCAGCTGCCGGTCAACAACGGCAACAACCACCTGCACGGCGGCGCCGGCGGCTTCGATCGGGTCCTGTGGACGGCCACGGTCGATGGCGCCAGCCTGCGCCTGGCCTACCGCAGCATTGACGGCGAGATGGGCTATCCCGGCAATCTCGATGTCACGGTCGTCTACCAGCTCAATGACGCCAACGAACTGGTGGTGCGCTTTCATGCCGTGACCGACAAGGCGACGCCGGTGAACCTGACGCAGCACAGTTACTTCAACCTGGCCGGCGAGGGCGACATCCTGGGGCACTACCTGACCATCGATGCCGACAGCTTCGTGGCGATCGACAGCGAATCGATTCCCACGGGCGAACTCACGCCGGTCACCGGCACGCCGTTCGACTTTCGCCTGCCGCGCCAGATCGGCGAGCGGATCGGGCAGCCCGACAAGCAGCTGCGCCACGGCAGCGGCTACGACCATAATCTCGTCCTGAACAGGCCGAAAGGCACGGCGTTGACACGGGCGGCGCGGGTGAGCGAACCGGTCTCGGGCCGCGTGCTCGAACTATGGACGCAGGAACCCGGCGTGCAGTTCTACAGCGGGAACTTCCTCGATGGATCGCTGCATGGCAAGGGCCGCAGCTACGGACACCGCAGCGGCTTGTGCCTGGAGCCCCAGCATTTCCCCGATTCGCCGAACCAGCCGCAATTCCCGAGCGTGATCCTGCGCCCGGGCGAGGTGTACGCCACCGAGTCGCGCTTTCGTTTTACCACCGAGGCGGCGTGATGGAGGTGCTGACCGACACCCGGCACGAGCTGGGCGAGTGCGTGCTGTGGTGCGAGCGCACCGGCCGCCTGCTGTGGACCGATATTCCCGCCGCCACCCTGTGGGCATACACGCCCGCCACCGGCCGCACGGCCAGCTGGCCGATGCCCGAGCGCCTGTGCTGCTTCGCGCTCACCGGCAGCGACGACCGCCTGCTGCTGGGGCTGGCGTCCGGTCTCGCGTTCTTTACCTTCTCGAGCGGCAAGGTGACGCGCATCTGCGATGTCGAGCCTGACATTCCGTCCACGCGCATCAATGATGGGCGCTGCGATCGGCAGGGGCGGTTCGTGTTCGGCATGTTCAACCAGGCCGAGAATCCGAAGCACGCACTGGGTGGCTTCTACCGCCTGAACCTCGACCTGTCGCTCGAGCGCTTGCCCCTGCCCAACGCCGCCATCGCCAACAGCATCTGCTTCAGTCCCAACGGGCGCCGCATGTACTTTGCCGACTCGGCGCAAAAGGCGATCCTGTACGCCGACTACAACCCGTGCAGCGCCGAAGTGGGGCGCGTGCACACGTTCGTCGCGGCCGATGCCGTGCCGGGGGAACCCGACGGCTCGACGATCGATGCCGCCGGCTACCTGTGGAGCACGCGCTGGGGCGCCGGCATCGTGGCGCGCTTTGCGCCCGACGGCCAGCTCGAGCGAACAATGACGCTGGCGGCGCCGCAGCCGAGCTGCCCGGCCTTTGGCGGGCCTGACCTGACGACGCTGTTCGTCACCAGCGCCCACCTGGGCATGTCGGATCAGGAACGCGCGGCTGCGCCGCTGTCGGGCGCATTGTTCGCCCAGGCGCTTGAACTGCGCGGCCTGCCCGAGTCGCGTTTCCTGCACGTTTGACGGCCCGTCAGCGATACGAAAAACGGTATCAATCTTCGTTAAAATTTGATTAGTAAGTTATCTGCCCGGACTTTAGACTTCCTCTCGGTAATCAAGTGATATGGACAGCGGCACCATGCACGCTTCATCCAGAGAATAACGAGGAGATACGATGTCCGAGGCAAAGAAAAAGACGCCGCTGCGTTCTGCGGCATGGTTTGGCACGCAGGATAAAAACGGGTTCATGTACCGCAGCTGGATGAAGAACCAGGGCATACCCGACCACGAATTCCAGGGCAAGCCGATCATCGGCATCTGCAACACCTGGTCCGAACTGACCCCGTGCAATGCGCACTTCCGCAAACTGGCCGAGCACGTCAAGCGCGGCATCCTGGAAGCAGGCGGCTTCCCCGTTGAATTCCCCGTATTTTCGAACGGCGAATCCAATCTGCGCCCGACGGCGATGCTGACCCGGAACCTGGCCAGCATGGACGTCGAGGAATCCATTCGCGGCAATCCGATGGATGCGGTCGTGCTGCTGGTCGGCTGCGACAAGACCACGCCGGCGCTGCTGATGGGCGCGGCCAGCGTCGACCTGCCGACGATCGTCGTCACCGGCGGTCCGATGCTCAACGGTAAGCTGAACGGCAAGGACATTGGCTCCGGCACCGCCGTCTGGCAGTTGCACGAGCAGGCCAAGGCCGGCACGATCACGATGCACGAATTCCTGTCGGCCGAAGCAGGGCACTCGCGCAGCGCCGGCACCTGCAACACGATGGGCACGGCGTCGACGATGGCCTGCATGGCCGAAGCGCTGGGCACCTCGCTGCCGCACAACGCCGCGATTCCCGCCGTGGATGCACGCCGCTACGTGCTGGCGCACATGTCGGGCATGCGCATCGTCGAGATGGTGCACGAAGACCTGCGCCTGTCGAAGATCCTCACACGCGCAAACTTCGAGAACGCCATCCGCGTGAATGCCGCCATCGGCGGCTCGACCAACGCCGTGATCCACCTGAAGGCCATTGCCGGACGGGTGGGCGTGCCGCTCGAACTCGAGGACTGGACCCGCATCGGCAAGGGCACGCCGACCGTGGTCGACCTGCTGCCATCGGGGCGCTTCCTGATGGAAGAGTTCTACTATGCGGGCGGCTTGCCGGCCGTGATTCGCCGCCTGGGCGAGGGCGGCCTGATTCCCAACAAGGATGCGCTGACCGTCAACGGCAACACGCTGTGGGAAAACTGCGTCGCCGCGCCCATCTACAACGACGACGTCGTGCGCCAGCTGGATCATCCGCTGATCGCGGACGGCGGCATCTGCATCCTGCGCGGCAATCTCGCGCCGCGCGGGGCCGTGCTCAAACCGTCGGCCGCGTCGCCGCACCTGATGCAGCATCGCGGACGCGCCGTGGTCTTCGAAGACTTCGATCATTACAAGCAGCGCATCCTCGACCCGGACCTGGACGTCGACGAAAACTCGGTGCTCCTGATGAAGAACTGCGGCCCGAAAGGTTATCCGGGCATGGCCGAAGTGGGCAATATGGGCTTGCCGCCCAAGCTGCTGGCCAGGGGCATCACCGACATGGTGCGCATCTCGGACGCGCGCATGAGCGGCACCGCATATGGCACCGTGGTGCTGCACGTGGCGCCGGAAGCGATGGACGGCGGCCCGCTGGGCATCGTGCAAGACGGCGACATGATCCAGCTCGATTGCCATAACGGGCTGCTCAACGTCGAACTGCCGGATGCCGAAATCGTGCGCCGGCTGGCCGACCGCGCCGAAAAGAACAAACCCGTGCAGCACAGCGGCTACCAGCGCCTGTACCTCGATCACGTGATGCAGGCCGACGATGGCTGCGATTTCGATTTCCTCGTCGGCTGCCGTGGCTCGGCGGTGCCGAAGCATTCCCACTGAACCAAGAACCGAGGAGACCAGAGCATGCTGCTCATCCAATTTCTGACCGAAGCGCAGGAGCGCCGGGTCGGCATCCTGACCGGCGCCACCATCCGCGTCATCGATGGCTACACCACCACCCTGGAGCTCGCACGCGCCGCGATCGGCAGTGGCCAGGGCCTGGCCCAGCTGGCCGAGGGCGCCGCCGGCGTGCAGCACGCCGACTATGACGCCACCGCGCAGGCCGGCCGCATCCTGCCGCCGCTCGACCACCCGGACGCTGCCCACTGCTACGTGACCGGCACCGGCCTGACCCACCTGGGCAGCGCCGATGCACGCGACGCCATGCACCAGAAGATCGGCGGCGATATCGCCGCGCTCAGCGACAGCATGAAAATGTTCCGCATGGGCGTCGAAGGCGGCAAGCCGCCGACCGGCACGGCCGGCGTGCAGCCGGAATGGTTCTACAAGGGCGACGGCTCGATCGTGCGCGCCACCGGCCAGGACCTCGAGATGCCGGCATTTTCGCTCGACGGCGGCGAAGAACCGGAGATCGCCGGCCTGTACCTGATCGGCGACGATGGCCACCCGTACCGCCTCGGCTACGCCATCGGCAACGAGTTTTCCGACCACGTGACCGAGCGCCAGAACTACCTGTATCTTGCGCATTCCAAGCTGCGCAACTGCGGCCTGGGGCCGGCGCTCCTGGTGGGCGAACTGCCGGCGCATGTCGCGGGCGTCTCGCGCATCATCGGCGCGGATGGCCAGGTGCGCTGGGAAAAGCACTTCGTCAGCGGTGAACAGAACATGTCGCACACGCTCGAGAACCTCGAGCATCACCACTTCAAGTACGGCCTGTTCAAGCGCGCCGGCGACGTCCACATCCATTTCTTCGGCACCGCCACGCTGAGCTTTGCCGATGGCGTCCAGGTCAGCGAAGGGGAAACCTTCGAAGTCGCTTCGCCCACCTTCGGCCCGGCGCTGCGCAACCGCCTCGCGGTGCAAGCCACCCCTTACACGAAAGTGACCGCCTTATGAGCATCGCCGGCGACGCCATCATCAACGGCCTTGCGGAGCGCGGCGGCGCGGACGCGTTCCAGGCCTGGGCGCCGGGCCAGCGCGAGCACATCGAGCCGGCCTTCCACATGGTCACGCCCGAGCAGATCGACCGCGCCTGCACCCTGGCGGGCGACGCCTTCGACGCGTTTCGCGCTACCAGCGACGCGGCCCGTGCGCAGTTTCTCGAAACCGTGGCCGAGCAGGTTCTGGCCATCGGCGACGCGCTGATCGAGCGTGCGATGCTGGAGACCGGCCTGCCGCGCGTGCGCCTGGAAGGTGAGCGCATGCGCACCGTGGGCCAGCTGCGCCTGTTTGCCACGCTGCTGCGTGAAGGTTCATGGAACGACGCGCGCCTGGACACGGCGCTGCCCGAGCGCGCGCCGCCACGGCCCGACCTGCGCATGCGCCTGATCGGCGTCGGCCCGGTGGCCGTGTTCGCCGCCAGTAACTTCCCGCTTGCGTTCTCTGTTGCCGGTGGCGACACCGCGTCTGCGTTTGCGGCCGGTTGTCCGGTCGTGCTCAAGGCCCACTCGGCCCACCCGGGCACGTCGGAACTCGTGGGCCGCGCAGTCGCCCGGGCCGTCGCGCAATGCGGATTGCCGGCCGGCGTGTTTGCGCTGTTGAGCGGAACCGGCAACGGCATCGGCCAGCGCCTCGTGGCGCACCCGGCGATCCAGGCCGTGGGCTTTACCGGCTCGCGCTCGGGCGGCCTGGCCCTGATGGCGGTGGCGGCCGCGCGCAGGCAGCCGATTCCCGTGTATGCTGAAATGAGCTCGATCAATCCGGTGTTCCTGCTGCCCGAGGCGCTGGCCAACCGCGGCCAGGAGATCGGCAAGGGCTTTGCCGCGTCGCTGACCATGGGTGTCGGCCAGTTCTGCACCAATCCCGGACTGGTGCTGGCGGTCGACGGGCCGGGCCTGGATGCGTTTACCAAGGCCGCAAGCGATGCCCTGGCGGGCTCCAGCAGCGCCGTGATGCTCAACCAGGGCATTGCGGACAGCTACCGCAAGGGCGTCGAGGCGCTGGCCGGCAACGACGCGATCACGACGCTCGCGCAGGTGGCGCACGAAGAAGGCAAGGGCGGCGCGGCGTTGTTTCGCACCACGGCGGACGAATTCCTGGCGCGCACCGAGCTGCACGACGAAGTGTTCGGCCCCGCCTCGGTGCTGGTGGTCTGCAAGGATGCGGCCAAGATGCGCGACGTGGCCGAGGCCCTTGAGGGCCAGCTGACCGCGACGCTGCAGCTCGACGCGGGCGACATCGCCGCTGCCAGAGTGCTGCTGCCGACGCTGGAGCGCAAAGTCGGGCGCATCCTGGCCAACGGGTATCCTACCGGCGTCGAGGTCTCGACGGCGATGGTGCATGGCGGGCCGTTCCCGTCGACGGCCGACGGCCGCAGCACCTCGGTGGGAACGGGCGCGATCAGCCGCTTCCTGCGGCCGGTCTGCTACCAGAACCTGCCGGCCGCACTGCTGCCGGAGGTCCTGCAGGACGGTAACCCGCTGGGCACCTGGCGGCGCCGGGATGGCGCGCTCACCAAAGAGTGAGTGGGCAGACAACAACAAGATGGAGACAAGCATGCAACACATGGCGAACTACCCGAGCCTGAGGGACAGGCGGGTGTTTGTGACGGGCGGCGGCACCGGTATCGGCGCGGCGATCGTGGAAGCGTTCGTGGCGCAGGGCGCTGTCGTCGCGTTCGTGGACATCGCGCGCGACGCCAGCGAAGCGCTGTGCGCGCGGCTGGCCGCGGCCGGCCACCGGGCGCCGGTGTATCGGCACTGCGACATCACCGATATCCCTGCGCTGCAGCGCACGATGGCCGAGCTGGCCGCGCAGCTGGGCGACTTCGAGGTGCTGGTCAACAATGCCGCGAACGACCAGCGCCACGATATCCATGACGTGTCGCTCGACTACTGGAACGAGCGCATCGCGATCAACCAGCGCCCGATGTTCTTCACCTGCCAGGCGGTCTTGCCGGGCATGAAGAAGAAGGGCGGCGGCTCGATCATCAATTTCAGTTCGATGTCCTGGCATGCCAAGGGCGCCGGCTACCCGGTCTATGCGACCACCAAGGCCGCCGTGATCGGCCTGACGCGCAGCCTGGCGCGCGACCTGGGACCGTTCGGCGTGCGGGTCAACACCGTCACGCCCGGCTGGGTCATGACGCAGCGCCAGATCGAATTGTGGGTGGACGACGCGGCCGAAGCCGAGATCAAGAAAGCCCAGTGCCTGCCGGGCAAGCTGATGCCGGAGGATGTCGCGCGCATGGTGCTGTTCCTGGGCGCCGACGACAGCCAGATGTGCACGGCGCAGGACTTCGTCGTGGATGCCGGCTGGACCTGAGATGCGCCGGCCGTCACATCGCGGCCCTGATAAATAAAACAAGCCTGCAACAACAAGCAGGCAAAACCAATGGAGACAATGTTGAAAGCACTCAAACCCCTCATCTTCGCATGCGGCCTGGCCGCCATGCCTGCTTTTGCCCAGGTCAGCGTGTCGGTCGACACCGGCAAGCCAGGCCCCGTCATCAACAAGAACGTGTACGGCCAGTTTGCCGAACACCTTGGCACCGGCATCTACGGCGGCCTGTGGGTCGGCCAGAATTCATCCATCCCCAATACCCGCGGCTGGCGCAATGACGTCGTCGGCGCCCTGAAGGAACTGAAGGTCCCGCTGGTGCGCTGGCCAGGCGGCTGCTTCGCCGACGAATACCACTGGCGCGACGGCATCGGCGCGCGCAACAAGCGCCCGGTCAAGGTCAACACGCACTGGGGCGGCGTGGCCGAGGACAACGCCGTGGGTACGCATGAATTCTTCGACCTGGTCGAGATTCTGGGGACGGAAGCCTACGTCAACGGCAACCTGGGTTCCGGCACGCCGCAGGAGATGGCCGAATGGCTCGAGTACATGACGTCGGATACCAAGTCGTCCCTGGCCGAACTGCGCCGCAAGAATGGCCGCAAGGCGCCGTACAAGGTGGCCTACTTCGGCATCGGCAACGAAGCCTGGGGCTGCGGCGGCAACATGAAGCCGGAATACTATGCCAACCTGTACAACCACTATGCGACGTTCCTGAAAACGCCACCGGATGCGCGCCCGAAAATGGTCGCCAGCGGTGGCAACGACAACGACACCAGGTGGACCGAGGTCCTGAGCAAGGAGGCCGCGCGCGGCACCGACGGCATCAGCTTCCACTACTACACGCTGCCGACCGGCGTGTGGGAAAAGAAGGGCGCCGCCACGGGCTTCCCGGAATCGGAATGGTTCTCGACCATGCAGCAGACGCTGCGCATGGACCAGCACATCAAGCAGAACATCGCCATCCTCGACAAGAACGACCCCGAGAAGAAAATCGGGTTCTATGTCGACGAGTGGGGCACCTGGTATGACGTCGAACCGGGCACCAATCCGGGCTTCCTGTTCCAGCGTAACACCCTGCGCGACGCGGTCGTGGCGGCGCTGAACTTCAACATCTTCCATGCCCACGCCGAGCGCGTGCGCATGACGAACATCGCGCAGATGGTCAACGTGCTGCAGGCGATGATCATCACCGACAAGGAGAAGATGCTGCTGACGCCAACCTACCACGCGTACAAGATGTACATCCCGTTCCAGGATGCGACGTCGCTGCCGGTGGCGGTCGACAACGACGTGGCCTATTCGAGCAATGGCAAGGGCGTGCCGGGCATCAGCGCCACGGCGGCGCGTGCGAAGGACGGCAAGGTGTATATCGCGCTGGTCAACACGCACCCGACGCGCGCCAGCGATGTCACGCTCAATGTAGCGGGCCTGACGGTCGGTGGCGTTGCGGGCCAGGTGCTGACGGCCGACGCCATGGACGCGCACAACACGTTCGAGAAGCCACAGGCGATCAAGCCGGCGCCGTTCAGCGCCAGGGCGCAGGATGGCAAGCTGACGATCAAGGTCCCGGCCAAGGCCGTGATGGTCTTCGCGGTCGAGGCGTAAATGCGGGCCGCACACTTCGTGTGGGCGGCGCTGGTGGTTGCCGGCGCCGCCGGCGGCGCCAGCGCCGCGCAGGTCGGCGTGCACGACCCGGTCATGGCGAAGCAGGGCGCGCGCTACTACCTGTTCAGCACCGGCCCCGGCATCACGTTCTACAGCTCGACCGACCTGACGACGTGGAAGCCGGAAGGCCGCGTCTTCAAGGAGGGCCCGGCCTGGGCGACGCAGGCCGCGCCGACCTTCAACGGCCATATCTGGGCGCCCGACATCTATCACCACGACGGCAAGTACTACCTGTACTACTCGGTGTCGGGCTTCGGCAAGAACACGTCGGCCATCGGCGTGACCGTCAACACGACGCTCGACCCGCGCTCGCCCGCCTACAAGTGGGAAGACCAGGGCCCGGTCGTGCAGTCGGTGCCGGGGCGAGACCTGTGGAACGCCATCGACGCGCAGGTGATCGATGACGCCAAAGGCACGCCGTGGATGTCGTTCGGCTCGTTCTGGGGCGGCCTGAAACTGGTCAGGCTCGACGCCAGCCGCACCAGGCTCGCAGAACCGCAGGAATGGCACACGATCGCGCGCCGCGAACGGCCTGCCTTTACGCCGGACGACGAAGCCGGGCCGGCGCAGATCGAGGCGCCGTTCATCTTCCCCAAGAACGGCTGGTACTACCTGTTCGCCTCATGGGACCTGTGCTGCAAGGGCAAGGACAGCACGTACAAGGTGGTGGTGGGCCGCGCGAAAACGATCACCGGGCCCTACCTCGACCGCAACGGCGTCGACATGGCCAAGGGCGGCGGCACGCTCGTGATCGCGGGCGACAGCGACTGGCGTGGCCTCGGCCACAACAGCGCCTACACCTTCGACGGCAAGGACTACATGGTGCTGCACGCCTATGAAACCGCCGACCGCTTCAAGCAGAAGCTGAAGGTGCTGGACATGGGCTGGGACCGGGATGGCTGGCCGGTGCTCGATCAGAAGGACCTGAATCGCTACCAGAGCGCGCTGCAGCCATGAAGCTTCACCTCCTGGCATGGCTGCTGCTGGGGGCGGGTACGCTGGCCCAGGCGGCCGCGCCGTTTCCGCTGGCGGACGTGCGCCTGGGCGCGGGGCCGTTCCTCGATGCCCAGACCACCAACCTGAACTACCTGATGGCGATGGAGCCGGACCGCCTGCTCGCGCCGTTCCTGCGCGAGGCGGGCCTGGCACCGCGCAAGCCAGGCTACGGCAACTGGGAATCCTCGGGCCTGGATGGCCACATGGGCGGGCATTACCTGTCGGCGCTGGCGCTGATGTACGCGTCGACCGGCGACGCGGAAACGCTGCGCCGTCTGAATTACATGGTCGCCGAACTGCAACGCGCGCAGCACGCCAATGGCGACGGCTACCTCGGCGGCATCCCGGGGGGCCGCCAGGCCTGGCGCGATGTCGCAGCCGGCAAGCTCGAAGCCGATGGCTTCTCGGTCAACGGCAAGTGGGTGCCGTGGTACAACCTGCACAAGGTCTATGCGGGCCTGCGCGATGCCTACCGCTATGGCGGCAATGCCGACGCCCGCGCCATGCTGGTTGCGCTGTCCGACTGGGCGCTGGCCTTGACCGCGCGCCTGTCGCCGGAACAGATGCAGGCGATGCTGCGCAGCGAGCATGGCGGCATGAACGAGATTTTCGTCGATGTCGCCGACATCACCGGCGACAGGAAGTATCTCGACCTTGCGCTGCGCTTTTCTCACCAGGCGATCCTGCAGCCGCTGGCGCGGCGCGACGACCAGCTCACCGGCCTGCATGCCAACACGCAGATCCCGAAGGTCATTGGCTTTCAGCGGATCCATGATGCGACCGGGCGCAAGGACATGGGCGACGCGGCCAGGTTCTTCTGGGAGACGGTGGTGGACAAGCGCTCGGTGGCGATCGGCGGCAACAGCGTCAAGGAGCATTTCCACAGCCGGGACGACTTCGCGCCGACCGTGCATGACGTCGAAGGACCGGAGACCTGCAACACCTACAATATGCTCAAGCTGACGCAGATGCTGTTCGCGGCCGAGCAGAAGGGTGCGTACGGCGACTATTACGAGCGCGCGCTGTACAACCACATCCTGTCGTCGCAGCGCCCGCAGGGCGGGTTCGTGTATTTCACGCCGCTGCGGCCGAATCACTACCGCGTGTATTCGCAGCCCGACCAAGGCATGTGGTGCTGCGTGGGCTCGGGCATCGAAAGCCACGCCAAGTACGGGGAATTCATCTACGCGCACGAGAAGGACACGCTGTTCGTCAACCTGTTCATGGCCTCGACCCTCGACTGGAAAGCGCAGGGTGTCCGGCTCACACAGGCGACCCGCTTCCCGGATGCCGAGACGACGCGCCTGACGATCGACCGCGCCACACCCGGTTCGAACACGTTCACGGTCAAGATCCGCTATCCCGGCTGGGTGGCCCCTGGGCGCATGAAGGTGCGGGTCAATGGCAGGGCGGTCAAGCTTGATACGCGGCCAGGCGGCTACGTGGCGCTCATGCGCAGCTGGCGCAGCGGCGACCGGATCGACGTGCGCCTGCCGATGACCACGCACCTCGAGCAACTGCCGGACAAGTCGAACTACTACGCAGTGCTGCACGGCCCCGTGGTGCTGGCGGCCAGGACACGGATGCCGGGCGACGAGCGGCTGCAGTACCTCGCGGACGACGCGCGCATGGGGCACATCGCAGCCGGCCCGGTCTGCCCGATGGAATCGGCCCCGATGTTCGTCAGCGATTCGGTGGACTTCATCCGCAGGTTCAAGCCGGTGGCCGGCAAGCCGTTGACGTTCACCGCGCCGGGGCTGGTGCATGGCGCGGACGGACCGGCCACCGAGTTCGTGCCGTTCTTCCGCCTGCACGAATCGCGCTACACGATGTACTGGCAGCACGCGACGCCGGTCGGGCTCAAGGCGCAGCAGGCGGCCAATGCGGCGGGCGAGGCAGAGCGCCTGGCGCTCGATGCGCGCACCATCGACCAGGTCGCGCCGGGCGAGCAGCAACCGGAGTCCGACCATTTCTTCAAGGGCGAGGGGATCGACGCGGGCGTCAATGACGGACGCCACTGGCGCCATGCGTCGAAGTGGTTCAGCTATGAATTGAAGGATCCGAAGCAGCAAGCGGGCGTGCTGCGGCTGACCTATGCAAAGGCCGACGCGGGGCGGCGCTTCGACATCCTTATCAATGACCGGTTGCTGGCCAACGTCACGCTGACCGCCGACGCGGACGAGGATTTCTACACCGTCGACTACCCGATTCCGGCCGCGCTGCGCGACGCCGCGCAAGGTCGACTCAACGTGCGCTTTGTCGCGCAGGCCGGTTCGCTGGCCGGCGGCCTGTATGGACTGCGGCTGCTGCGCTGACGTTGAGGCCAGACTTCGCTACAGCATCCGCACCCAGTTACCCTTGTACAGAATCGGTCCGGTCGGTCCGCCGGCGCCGGGCGAGCCGCCGCGCGGTTCGAGCGAGACGGCCAGCGTAGCGATGTCGTCGCCAATGGCGCTACCGGTCAGCGGCAGCTCGATCGTGCCTTCCGGCGGGATCACGCCGAGCGAACGGGGTGCGCCTTCCTTCGGAACGGCCCACAGCTGCAGCGACTTGTCGGCGGCGACCGGTGCGTTCTCGACCAGCCGCGCCGTGAACACGCGGCGCTCGCTGTCGGCAGTCAGCAGCAGCGCCGTGCGTGCCTTGTCATCGATCAGCGTGGCGACCAGATCGACCTGCGGGGCCTCGACCAGTGTCGAGCGCAGCACGCCCACCATCAGCAAGGTCGCCGCCAGCGACGCGAGGCTGAGCGAACGCCAGAACGTTAGCGACTCGATGCGCCAGAACTGCCAGGCAGCGTGCGCACGTTGTTGAACCTGGCTCAGGCCCAGGCGGCGCTCGATTGCGCGCCACACCTGCGCGCGCGGTGTTTGCGCACCCGAGAATTCGGCCATCGGCATCAGGCGCTCCTGCCATTCGGCCGTCAGGCGCTGCAGGGCCACGTCGTCGCGCAGATAGCGTTCGAAGCGCCGGCGCGCGCCGCCCCGGAGCGTGCCGAGGACATACTCGGCCGCCAGCTTGTCGCACAGTTGCGGGTTGTCGCGGATATTCATGCTCGTTCGCCTCTTACCAGGCACGTCTTGAGCCGCTCCAGGCTGCGGCGGATCCAGGTCTTGACGGTACCGATGGGTATCGCCATCTGCTGCGCCACCTCGCTGTGCGACAGGTCGTGGAAGAAGGCCAGGCCCACGACTTGCCGGTGCGCGCCTTCGAGCAACGACATGCACAAGGCCAGCGCCTTCGCGTCATGGCTGATCAGGAGGGCGTCGATCGGCGTGGCGCGCGGATCCTGCAGGGCCGCCATGATCTCGGCATCGAAGACGGGGCCGTCGATGTCGAGGTCGTGGGCACAGCGGCGCAGCAGGTCGAGCGATTTGTTGCGCACGATCGTCGTCATCCAGGTCATGGGCGCGGCCAGGTGGCGCTGGTAACCGGCGGCGCCGTTCCAGATCGCCACGAATCCATCCTGCAGTGCTTCTTCAGCCAGTTCACGCTTGCCTAATATACGCAGCGCGTAGCCAAACAGTTTCGGAGAAATGGTGTCGTACAGCGCGCGAAATGCCGCCGCGTCGCCTCGTGCTGTCGCTTGCAGCCAAGTGGCCAGCTGCTCGGGATCGGGATGAAGGGTGTCTGGCACTGCCATCCTTTGACGTTGTAGGAGTGGAGAATCGGGTGATATTGACAATATCATATCGTCCCGGTCGCGCTCGCACGGATGGGCCCGCGTGCATATTCAACACTATTTTTAAAAATAGTTGAAACCGATTCAATCGTGCGTCAGTACAAGCTATACGCGCTGCATTGGCAGCCAGGTTTCCTGGCTGGAATAACCGTGCAGACGCCCGCCCATTTACACGATCGCATCAACCGGAGACCTACCATGACAGACACGAATGTGACATTGGCACTGCTCGAATCACGCAAGGAAAAGCTGGAAAAGCGCCGCTCGTTTTTCAAGAACGTGGGAGGGATCAGCGTCGGTATGGTAGGCGGCACCTTCCTGTCCGCCTGCGGCGGCTCGGTCAAGGACGCGATTGCGCAGGCCGCGCAGCCGACCGACATCGACATCCTTAATTTTGCGCTGAACCTCGAGTACCTCGAAGCGCAGTTCTATTCGTACGCGGTGTTCGGCACGGGCCTGGCAGCAAACCTGACGGGCGGCACGGGCACCCAAGGCGCCGTGACGGGCGGGCGCGCAGTCGCATTCAAGGATCCGCTGGTCGCGCAGTACGCCAAGGAAATCGCGCAGGATGAAATCGCGCACGTGGGCTTCCTGCGCGCAGCACTCGGTTCGGCGGCCGTTGCCCAGCCAGCCATCGACATCGGCGGCACCGATCCGAACGGCGCGTTCTCGAACGCGGCCCGCGCGGCCGGCCTGGTGGGCCCGGGCGTCGCCTTTGACCCGTATGCCAGCGATGAAAACTTCCTGCTCGGCGCGTTCATTTTCGAGGACGTCGGCGTGACTGCGTACAAAGGCGCCTCGCCCCTCATCACGAACAAGACGTTCCTGGAAGCGGCAGCCGGCATCCTGGCGGCCGAGGCGTACCACGCCGGCATCGTGCGCACCGTGTTGTACACGAAAGGCTTGACGGCGCCAACGCTGCGCACCGCAGCCACGGCGATCTCGAATGCGCGCGACAGCCTCGACGGCTCGACCGACGTCGACCAGGGCATCGTGAATGCCAACGACAGCACCGTGTCGAACATCGTCCCGCTTGACAAGGATGGCATCGCATTTAGCCGTACACCGGGCGATGTGCTCAATATCGTGTATCTGACCAAGGAATCGGTCACGATGGGCGGCTTCTTCCCGCGTGGCGTCAATGGCGTGCTGAATATGAGCTCTGCTTACTCTTAATATTTTTGGCAGCGATGCGGTCAATTAAAAGACTGCATCGCTTCCGAAAATCGTAGTTGAATAAATTTTACTCAATCTCATCAAAGTGCCGTCGCAATCAACTAGGCGATAAATTTAGTTTAATAAAGCGATTAAATATATTCTTTGAATCTAATATTTTTCTTATTGTTTTGGAGAGTATTATTCTCAATGGAATTATGAAGTGGACGGCACAGTTCTTGTCTAATATTATCGTTATATGGTTGCATAAAAAGTTCGACGCTGTTGGTCAGTAGTAAATCTCGCATTTAAGTTTGAAACTAAAATTTTGGGTAAATGCGCCCAGTCTCTAATATATATTGATAAAAGAAGATCGTTGACGTACTCATCAACTGAGAACGATACCAGAACAAGCTCATCAGCAGTTCTTTTGTCCTGCACCACATCGGACAAATTTTTTACCCCGGGAAGTGTTGTGGAGCTTTGTGAATGAATGTGAGCGGATAAAAAACGATATACGTCCTGTTCTTTTCTTAGAGCGGTTTGCTTAAGTATTCCATATCTTTCACCGAAACCAGGAATATACCTATTGAAATATTCAAATAATTCTTTTTTTAATTTAAATCCATCCCCGGTTAAGTTAACATTCTCCCACTCGACTTTATGATCTTTAAAGAATAGCCAAGTAAGTATGACGTCTACTTCAGTCCTCATCGCGAACATTGCAGGACGTATGAGGCCAAGGCCTGCACATGCGGCAGCCTCAATCAGAGAGGACGCCGCGCCATCAAGGAGTTCATCAGCGACTCCTGTCTTATGCCTACGCAGATAGTCAAGCCAATTAAGAACAAGATTTGAATTTGAATCAATGTTTTTTGAAACATCAGCACCGTGGTGGTTTGCAAACGTCGTAGACTTGTCTCTCAACTCAGCGATTTGTTCTTCGATATTCATACTTCACCTTTTCTGTGAAGCCAATCGTCCTTATCACCCGCACCATGAACTCGCTCATTTCGTATTCTGGTAGCCACATGAAGCAGCTCAGACTCGCTATACGATTTCCGCAATAATTTAAGCCAAGCTGCAAATCCAGATTTCGGGCTTAGACTTGGAATTTTTCGGCTAGGAAAAATAGTCTGCAGCATTCGATTTAGATGATAATGCGCCTCTGATTTTGAATAGCCTGCCTGAGTAATTAATAATTCAACAACCCTATCGGAGAAAAAATCCGAAGGACTTTCTGTGGATGATGGTGAGCGCCCTAGCTTAGATCCAAAACTATTCTGAATATTTTCGATTTCTGACAATAATTCGTTTTGAGGAGTTTTCATTAACTGCAGAAGTATCTCGCGAATTTGCCTATTATCAAAATTTGCAGAAGCAAGCAAATTTAGGAATTGACGAAGTATTGGTTTCATTGTTGCCAGCCCAAAGGAATTTTGAGATCGTTGACAATTCTAGTAAAGCGGCGTTTCAGCGCGTTAACGTGAGCAACGCCTTTATCTGTGGCAAAACCGGTTTGCCCTTCTTTTGCTGAAAGTAAACTTGAAAATTTCAATGTTGTCGGTAAAGTTATTATGCCAAACTTCGGATCGCCGCGCAGTGTATTTTCAACATCCGTGTCAATCTTTCCTGGAGACCCGTTAATAAGAACTATCTGTTTAGGTTTGTTGATAATGATAGGAACGTTATCGATAAATTCATTAAGCAATTCCAGGCCTAAGATCGAATATCGGTCAGGTCGGACTGGTACCAAAACGTGTGTAGACGCCAGAAGAGCGCATATTGTCATAAAAGAGCTACTAGGATTGCAGTCTATGACTACGAGATCATATTTTTGTCGTGCCGAGTTAATGAATTCTAAAAATCTAGCCCGAACGGGTTGTAAGGCTTTTTGATCGTCTACTAATGTGTATTTGGTCATTCGAAAATCGCCAGGAATAATGCTTAAGGCTGGACGATCAGTTCCTTTCCATACCAACAGATTCTTAGCTACATCTTCTACTACAGGAGGTGGGCCCAAAGCGGTGGTAATCTTAAATAGCGATGGCTCAGTATTGGGTTCCATAACCGAGAATATGGTACGCCCTGCATTTTTGTTGTTTTCAAATTCTGCGCGTGATAATAATGCTTGAGTTAAGTTGAATTGAGGGTCGAAGTCGATTAAGAGAACTGACTTTGAGAGTGTTTCAACAAGATGTCTAAAAAGGTGAGCAGTAATAGTTGTTTTCCCTACTCCACCCTTCATGTTCAATGTTGAGATCACAGGTGCAAGCTTGTTTTTTAGCATAGTTTATTATATTTTATTAAAATTTCATAATAAACATGTTATTTTACAATAGCAATTCACTGTGCATATTACTGTCAATAAAGATGCTGGGATACCATTTTTGTTATCAATCGTTGTGAAAAATTGATTGGATCAGTATCACACTTTGTCCTACGATTGCAGAACAACAATATCGGAGACAAGTGATGCGATTCACCCGCAGGAAGTTCCTGGGCGTAGCCACGGCCGCCACCTTTGCAGCAACCCACCCGGCGCTCGCCGCCAAGCCCCTCACCATCGGCTTTTCGCAAGTCGGCGCCGAGAGCGAATGGCGCACCGCCAACACCACCTCGATCAAGGACGCCGCCAAAAAGGCCGGCGTCATCATGAAATTCGCCGACGCCCAGCAGCGCCAGGAAAACCAGGTCAAGGCCATCCGCTCGTTCATCGCCCAGCGCGTCGACATCATCGCGTTCTCGCCCGTTGTCGAATCGGGCTGGGACACCGTGCTGCGGGAAGCCAAGGCGGCCAAGATCCCCGTCATCCTCACCGATCGCGGCGTGAAAGTTGCCGACCCGTCGCTGTACGTGACGCTGCTCGGTTCCGACTTCGTGGAAGAGGGCCGCCGCGCCGCCCGCTGGCTGGTCGAGCACGCCAAGAAGAACCCGGGCCGTGCCTATAACATCGTCGAGTTGCAAGGGACCGTCGGCTCGGCGCCGGCCATCGACCGCAAGGCCGGCTTCGCCGAAGTGATCAAGGGCGAGCCGCGCCTGAAGATGCTGCGTTCGCAGACGGGCGACTTTACCCGCACCAAGGGCAAGGAGGTGATGGAAGCGTTCCTCAAGTCCGAGGGCAAGAACATCACCGTCCTGTACGCGCACAACGACGACATGGCCATCGGTGCGATCCAGGCGATCGAAGAAGCGGGCATCGAGCCGGGCAAGGACATCCTCGTGATCTCGATCGACGGTGTGCGCGGCGCGTTCGAGGCCATGTTGCAGGGCAAGCTGAACGTGACGGTCGAATGCAACCCGCTGCTCGGTCCCCAGCTGATGCAGGCCGCGCTGGCGGTCAAGGCGGGTAAACCGGTCCCCAAACGCATCGTCGTGAACGAGGGCGTATTCCCGGCTGAAGTGGCCGCGAAGGAATTCCCGAACCGTCGCTACTGAGGCGGCCATGCTCCCCACGACAACGCAGGTGCCGGTCCTGGAAGTGACCGGCATCCACAAGCAGTTTCCCGGCGTGCGCGCGCTGTCGGATGCGGGCCTGCGCCTGTACCCGGGCGAAGTCCACACGCTGATGGGCCAGAACGGCGCCGGCAAATCCACGCTGATCAAGGTGCTCACGGGCGTCTACCAGCCCGATCGCGGCAGCATCGTGTTCGCTGGCGAGCCGATTGCGCCGCGCTCGACGCAGGACGCGCAGGACCTGGGCATCAGCACTGTGTATCAGGAGGTGAACCTGTGCCCGAACCTGTCGGTCGCCGAGAACATCTTCATCGGCCGCTATCCGCGCCGCTGGGGCATGATCGACTGGCGCCGGATGCGGCAGCAGGCGCAGGCGCTGTTGACGCGCCTGCAGGTGCACATCGACGTGCGCCAGCCGCTAGCCAGCTTCCCGCTGGCGGTCCAGCAGATGGTGGCCATTGCGCGCGCGCTGAGCATTTCGGCGCGGGTGCTGATCCTGGACGAGCCCACGTCGAGCCTCGACGAAGCCGAAGTCCAGCTACTGTTTTCCAACCTGCGCGCGCTGCGCGAGCAGGGCATGGCGATCCTGTTCGTCACGCACTTCCTGGAGCAGACCTACGCGATCTCGGACCGCATCACCGTGATGCGCAACGGCGAGCGCGAAGGCGAGTACCTGTGCAGCGACCTGTCACGCCTGGCGCTGGTGAACAAGATGATCGGTGCTGCGCCCGATGCCCAGGAGCTGCCTGCCACCGGTCAGCAAGCGGCGCAGGCAGCCAGCGCTGGGGCGGGCGAGATTGTCCTGCGCACGCGCGGCGCCGCCCGGCGCGGCGTGCTTGCGCCGCTGGACCTCGTGATCCGCAAGGGCGAGCTGCTGGGCCTTGCCGGCCTGCTGGGATCCGGCCGCACCGAAACCGCGCGCATGCTGTTCGGCGCCGACCGGATTGACAGCGGCGCGATCGAGATCAAGGGCCGCGCACGCGCTCTTGCCACGCCACGTGATGCGATCGCGCACGGCGTCGGGTTCTGCTCCGAAGACCGCAAGCACGAAGGCGCGATCCTCGACCTGTCGGTGCGCGAAAACCTGATCCTGGCCCTGCAGGCGCGCCAGGGCCTGCTGCGCGCGATTCCGCTGCGCCGCCAGCAGGCGCTGGCCGATCACTATGTACAGCAACTGGGGATCAAGACGGCCAGCATCGAGACGCCCATCGGCACGCTCTCGGGCGGTAACCAGCAAAAGGTGCTGCTGGCGCGCTGGCTGGCTACCGAACCGACCCTGATGATTCTCGACGAACCGACGCGCGGCATCGACGTGCGCGCCAAGCAGGAGATCATGGGTTACGTCACGAGCCTGTGCCGCAAGGGCATGTCGATCCTGTTCATCTCGTCCGAACTGCCGGAAGTGCTGCGCGTGAGCGACCGCATTGTCGTCATGCGCGACCGCAAGGCCTGCGGCGAGTACCGGCGCGGTGAACTCGACGACAGCACGGTGCTGCACGTGATTGCCGGGGAGGGCGCGTGATGGCCGTCAACGACATCCCGGCGCTGCAGCCGCCCGCGCGGGCGCCTTTGGCATCACGCATGCTGGCGCACCGCCTGTTCCGGCCCCTGGCCGCGCTGGCCGTGCTGCTGCTGATCGACTTCCTGCTGATTCCCGGCTTCTTTAATCTGGAGGTCCGCGACGGCCACCTGTATGGCGCGCTGGTCGACATCGTCAACCGCGCGGCGCCCCTGATGCTGGCGGCGATCGGCATGACGCTGGTGATTGCCACGCGCGGCATCGACATCTCGGTCGGCGCCGTGGTCGCGCTGTCCGGCACCGTCGCCTCGATGCTCATTGGCGGCACGATGGTGATGCAGGATGGCGTGCCGGTGTACCTGGCCGACACGCCGATGCTGGTGGCGATTGCCGCCGCCCTCGGCGCGGCGCTGCTGTGCGGGCTGTGGAACGGCGCGCTCGTTGCCGGTCTTGGCCTGCAGCCGATCGTCGCGACGCTGATCCTGATGGTGGCCGGGCGCGGCCTGGCCCAGTTGCTCACCGATGGCCAGATCGTCACGGTCTACTACCAGCCGTATTTTTTCCTGGGCAGCGGGTATCTGTTCGGCTTGCCGTTCGCACTGTTTGTCGTGGCCGTGGTGTTCGGTGTCACGGCGCTGCTGCTGCGCCACACGGCGCTGGGGCTGTTCATCCAGGCGGTGGGCATCAATCCGGTGGCCGCGCGCCTGGCCGGCATCCGTACGGCGGCGCTGATCGTGTTCGTCTACGTGTTCGCGGCCACCTGCGCCGGCATGGCGGGCCTGTTAATCAGTTCCAACGTGAAGAGCGCGGACGCCAACAACGCCGGCCTGATGCTCGAACTGGACGCCATCCTGGCCGTCACGCTGGGCGGCACGTCGCTCGCGGGCGGCAAATTCAGCCTGGCCGGTTCGCTCGTCGGGGCGTTGATCATCCAGACGCTCACCTACACCATCTATTCGCTGGGCGTGCCGCCCGAGGTCAATATGGTCGTCAAGTCGGTTGTCGTGTTCCTGGTCTGTATCTCGCAGTCCGACCAGTTCAGGCAGTTGTGGCAGCGGAGGCGCGCATGAATGTCCGCGTACTCGCGAAGGCCCCGTCCTTCACATCCCTGGTCACGGTGGCGCTGCTGGTGGCGATGCTGCTCGTCGGCGGCGCGCTGTACGACGGCTTCCTGTCGCTGCAGGTGCTGCTCAATCTCCTGATCGACAATGCGTTTTTGCTCGTGATCGCGATCGGCATGGGCTTCGTGATCCTGTCCGGCGGGATCGACCTGTCGGTGGGCGCCGTACTCGCGCTGGCGACGATGATTGCGGCCTGGCTGCTGCAGGTGGCGCACTGGCCGCCGCTGGCGGTGATCGCCTTTGTGCTGCTGCTGGGCGCCGGTTTCGGCGCGGGCATGGGGGCGATCATCCATTACTTCCGGCTGCAGCCGTTCATCGTCACGCTGGCCGGCATGTTCCTCGCGCGCGGCCTGTGCTACCTGATCAGCATCGAGTCGATCACGATCGACGATCCGCTGTTCGTGGCGATGTCGCAGACCCAGCTCCCGTTTTTCGGGGGCTTCCTGTCGCCCGGCGCGCTGATTGCGCTGGGCATGCTGGGCCTGGCCATCTGGCTCGCGCACTATAGTGGCTTTGGCCGCGCCGTGTATGCGGTCGGCGGCAACGAAACCTCGGCTGCGATGATGGGGCTGGCGGTCGGGCGCACCAAGGTGCTCGTGTATGCGTTGAGCAGCTTCTGCGCCGCGCTGGCCGGCGTGCTGTTCGCGTTCTACATGCTGTCCGGCTACGGGCTGCATGCGCAGGGCACCGAACTCGATGCCATCGCCGCCGTCGTCATCGGCGGCACGCTGCTGACGGGCGGCTACGGCTACGTGGCCGGCGCGCTGTCGGGCGTGCTGGTGCTGGGCACGATCCAGACGCTGATCGCCTTCGATGGCACGCTCAGTTCGTGGTGGACGAGGATCGTGATCGGCGGCCTGCTGTTCGTGTTCTGCGTCGTCCAGCGCGTGATGGCATTCGGAAGAAAATAAAAGAAGGAGACACCATGAAACACACCATGTTCGCCGCGCTGCTGTGCGCGAGCGCCTGCGCGCAAGCCGCCAACCCGATCGTCCGGGACATCTTCACGGCCGATCCGGCCGCACTGGTCGACAAGGGCCGCGTGTACCTGTACGTCGGCAAGGATGACGCACCGGCGGGCGGCAAGGATTACGTCATGAACGAGTGGCGCGTCTACTCGAGCTGCGACATGCAGCGCTGGACGGACCACGGCTCGCCGCTGCGTTACTCGACCTTCAAATGGGCCGGGCGCGATGCCTGGGCCTCGGACATCGTCCGGCGCGGCGACAAGTATTATTTCTATTCGACGGTCGACCATGCGACGATTCCCGGCAAGGCGATCGGCGTGGCGGTGTCGGACAGCCCGACCGGCCCGTTTGTCGATGCACTGGGCCGGGCCCTCGTGACGAACGACATGACGAAGCAGACGCAGATCCTGTGGGATGATATCGACCCCGCCGTGTTCATCGACGACGATGGCCAGGCTTACCTGTATTGGGGCAATACGGTCATGAAGTATGTCAAACTCAAGTCGAACATGATCGAGTTCGATGGCCCGATCCAGACCACGGGCCTGGACAATTTCGTCGAAGCGGCTTATGTGCACAAGCACAAGGGCACGTATTATCTGACCTACTCGCGCCACTTTCCCGAAGAAACCGTGGCCATGCGCGGCCCGGGCGTGCATGGGCCGTGGTCGATGGATGGCGTCATCATGGAAAAGAACACCAACGTGAAGACCATCCACCAGGCGATCGTCGACTTCAATGGCAAGTCGTACATCTTCTACCATAACGGCAAGCTGCCTACGGGCGGCGAATTCCGCCGCTCGGTCGCGGTCGAGGAGTTGCACTACGCGCCGGACGGCAAGATTTTGCCGGTCGCGCAAACGACTGCCGGGCCAGCCGCCAATCCAGCGCCGGGCTGCACGTGATCTGATGGAGACGACCAACCCCAACTGGTTCTTGAAGGCGCGCCTGAAAACGCGCCAGTTGCTGCTGCTGATTGCGCTGGACGACTACCGCAACATTCACCGGGCGGCCGAAGAACTGCACATGACGCAGCCGGCGGCATCGAAACAGGTCAAGGATCTGGAAGAGATGCTCGACGTGCGCCTGTTCGAACGGCTGCCGCGCGGAATGGAGCCGACGATCTACGGCGAGACGATGATCCGCCACGCCCGCATGGCCCTGACCAGCCTGGCGCTGGCGCACGACGACATCGTCGCGCTCAAGGCCGGCCTGGCGGGGCAGGTCGAGGTGGGCGTGATCATGACGCCGGCGATGGCGCTGCTGCCGCGCGCTATCGCCCGCATCAAGGAGCAGGCGCCGCTGCTGCGCATCGGCGTGCAGCTCGAGTCGAGCAATGTGCTGCTCGATAAGCTCAAGCACGGCACGCTCGACTTCATGATCGGGCGCATTCTCGAAAAAGAAGATTCCACCGGGCTGATCTACGAAGAGCTGACCGAGGAGCCGGCCTGTGCGGTCGTGCGGCCCGGTCATCCTTTGCTGGAAAGTAAAAACCTGACGCTCGAGGCGCTTGTCGGGCGGCCCTGGATCCTGCCGCCACCGGGCAGCATCCTGCGCCACCGCTTCGACATGATGTTCCTGCGCGCCGGCCTGCAGCCGCCGGTGAACGTCGTCGATACGACGGCGCTGTTATTGGTCACCGCGCTGTTGCAGCAAACCGACGCGTTGCACGTGATGCCGCAGGAAGTCGCGCAATATTATGCGTCGCTGAATGTGATGCGGATCCTGCCGATCGATTTGCCCTGCAAGATGGATGCGTTCGGCATCATCCGCCAGCAGGATCATTTGCTGTCTCCGGGCGCCGAGTTGCTGCTGGGCGCCGTGCGGGCCGCTGCTGCAGAAATTTACTAGGCTTGTGGCATCCCCGCCACGCCCGCTCGACACCTCAGGTGTAACGGGCGCGGCCCAGTTTGGTTGCTCGCTATAATCGTCCCAACAAGGATATGTTGGCGGCGCTGCAGCAGGGCAGGATCAGATGTTTCAGGATATCGAGCTCGCCAGCCCTGCAAGAACCACACTGGGTATTCCTGATGAGTAATCTGAGCGGCTTCATGCCGATGGTCGGCGGCGGTTCCACGCTGTCCGGCGACCCCACCGTACTGGACGCGCCTGCGCCAGTTCTGGCCGCGCCGTCGGCGCTGTTTGCGTCTTCCCCTGCAGCAGCATTTGCCCCTCCACCCGCAGCCACCGAGCGTGCGCTGGCCGGGCTTGCACACTTGCACCCGGACGCCTGGCCCGAAGGCCTGCGCGCCATCGCCGACCTGATTCAGGCGTCGCGCTTTCCCATGTTTCTGGCGATCGGGCGCGAGCTGCGCCTGTTCTACAACGACGCGTATTCCGACCTGCTGGGGGACAAGCACCCGGCTGCGCGCGGCGCGCCGTATGCCAGCGTGCGCCCCGAGCTGTGGGACCGCATGCGGCCGTATTTCGACGAAGTCCTGGCCGGCGAATCGGCCCAGCTCCAGCACGCGCTGATGGAATTCGAGCGCAACGGCAAGCGCGAACGGCGCTTTTTCTGCGTTTCGCTGTCGCCTGTGCGCCATGCAGGACAGGTGGCCGGCGTCTATTGCGTGCTCACCGAAACGACGTCCGACGTGCTGTCCGATTACCGGCATGCCTTCCACCAGAAGCTCGGCGAAGCGCTCGATGGCCTCGATGACGCCGACCACATCATGCGCGCGACGAGCGCCATGACCGGGCAGACGCTGGGCGTAGCGCGCGTGGGCTACGCCGAGGTCGACGTTCCAGGCCGCACCGTCAGCATCGACTGCGACTGGACCAGTGGCCGCATGGCCAGCCTGGCCGGCCGCTCGCATCCCCTCGACGCATTCGGTCCGGTGGTCAATGCCAAGCTGCGCCAGGGCCGCAGCGTGCGCATCGACGACGTCGATGCCGACGAACGCAGTGCGCCGCATGCCGCAGCCTACGCCGCCATCGGCGCGCGCGCGCTGGTGATGGTGCCGATCATCGAGGAAGGGCGCCTGTGCGCCGTGTTCTACCTGCACGAACCGATGGCGCGCCACTGGACCGAACAAGAAGTGGCGTTGGCCGAAGACGTGGCGCGCCACACGCGTGAAGTGGCGCGCCGCTCGCGCGTCGAGGAAAGCCTGCGCGATGAAAGCCGCATCCTCGAGACGGTCAACCGCGCCGGGCGCGCGCTGGCATCGACGCTCGACCTCGATACCCTCGCCCAATCGATCACCGACGCCGGCGCCGAACTGAGTGGCGCGCGCTTCGGTGCGTTCTTCTGCAATCCGGCCGGCCGGGGCGACCCGCTGCACGATGCGGTGGATGCGCCGGTCTGCGCCACGGCGCATGAGCAGATGCGCCTGTACGCGCTGTCGGGCGCGTCGCGCGAGCAGTTCGACCGGCTCGCGCCCCCGACGGCGGCCATCTTCCGCCCGCTGATCGAAGGCGGGGCGCCGGTGCGCAGCGACGACATCACGTGCGATCCGCAGCACGCTGCGCTGGTGGCCGACGGCACGCCGCTGGCGCAGCTGCGCGTGCGCAGCTATCTCGCGGTGCCGGTCGTGTCGCAATCGGGCAAGGTGCTCGGCGGCCTGTTCCTGGGTCATCCGGCGCCGGCCATGTTCACCGAACGCACCGAACGCATGGTTGCCAATCTCGCCGCGCAAGCCGCCGTGGCGATGGACAATGCGCACCTGTACGAGATCGCGCAAACGTCGGCGCTCGAACGCGATGCGCTGCTGCAGAGCGAGCGCCTGGCGCGCGTGCAGGCCGAGCGCCTCAGTCACACCAAGGATGAATTCCTGGCCATGCTGGCGCACGAGCTGCGCAATCCGCTCGCGCCGATCAGCAGTTCGGCCAGCTTGCTCAGCATGCAGTTCGCGAACGAGCCGCGCATCTGCCAGACCAGTTCCATCATCAGCCGCCAGGTCAAGCACATGAGCCGCCTGATCGACGACCTGCTTGACGTCTCGCGCGTCACGCGCGGGCTGGTCAAGCTCAAGCTGGCGACGGTCGATTTCCGCGATGTCGTGAACGGGGCGCTCGACCAGACCCGCCCGCTGGTGCTCGAAAAAGCGCACCACGTGACGGTCCAGCTGCCCGAAACGCCCGTGTACGTGCGGGGCGACCAGACGCGCCTCGTGCAGAGCGTGGCCAATATCGTTGGCAATGCCGCGAAGTACACGCCCAAGGCCGGCACGCTGGCCCTGCGCCTGGTAGCGGACGATGGGCGCATGACGCTTGAAGTGCGCGACAACGGTTCCGGCATGCCGCCCGACCTCGTGCCCAATGTGTTCGACCTGTTCACGCAGGGCGCGCGCACGCTGGCCCGCTCGCAGGGCGGGCTGGGGCTGGGCCTCACGCTCGTCAAGCGCCTGATCGACCTGCACGATGGTGACGTCACCGCATACAGCGATGGCGTCGGCTGCGGCAGCACGTTCACGCTCTGCCTGCCGTGCGTGAGCGCGCGCGCCGACAGCAACGACGACGACGCGCCGCCATCCGACGCCGATCCGGTACGGGCCACGCTCGGCCGCCAGCTGCGCGTGCTGATCGTCGACGACAACACGGACGCCGCCGACAGCCTGGCCACGCTGCTGCAGGTGCAGGGCCACGCCACCGCCGTCGAATACGACGCGGCCTCGGCCCTGCGCCGCGCGCGCGTCGAACATCCCGACGTGATGCTGATCGATATCGGCCTGCCCGACATCGACGGCTACCAGCTCGCATCGAGCCTGCGCGCGCTGCCCGAGATGGCGGCCACGGTGCCGGTGGCCGTGACCGGCTATGGCCAGGCCAGGGACCGCGAACGGGCGCTCGAGGCAGGCTTCGTCCATCACCTGGTCAAGCCGGTCGACATGACGGCGCTCGTGCGCATCCTGGACGCGAGTGCGGCGCAGGCGGCGCAGGCCGAGGCAGCGGCCGCATCGGCCTGAACCTGAACCTGAGCCTTGCCGCCCTCCATGGCGGGAGTATGATGATGCTCCTGTCAATGAAAGGATGAGCATGACCGAATTCGTCATCACTGCACCCGACACGGCGTCCGTGGCCGTCGCCGGTTCCAGCGCGCGCTTCCCGGTGCGCCGCGTGTTCTGTGTGGGCCGCAACTACGCGGCGCACGCGCGTGAAATGGGCAGCGACCCGAATCGCGAACCACCGTTCTTCTTCACCAAGCCGGCCGATGCCGTCGTGCCGGCCAGCGGCGCGGTGCCGTATCCGCCATCGACGAACGACATGCACCACGAGATCGAACTGGTCGTGGCGCTGAAAAGCGGTGGCAAGGACATCGACGCGGCGCAGGGGCTCGATCTGGTGTGGGGTTATGGCGTGGGTTTGGACCTGACCCGGCGCGACCTGCAGGCCGTGGCCAAGGACGCCGGCCGGCCATGGGACATGGCCAAGGGCTTTGACGCATCGGCCCCGTGCAGCCCGCTGCATCCGGTCAGCGACGTGGGGCACCCGGCCCAGGCGCGCATCTGGCTCGAAGTAAACGGCACGCTGCGCCAGGAAGGCAACCTTGATGAAATGATCTGGCCCATCGCGGACGTGATCGCGTCGCTGTCGCGCCTCGTGACGCTGGCGCCCGGCGACCTGATTTATTCGGGCACGCCGTCCGGCGTCGGCGCGCTGCAGCCGGGTGACCGGGTGCGCGGCGGTGTCGACGGCGTCGACACGTTCGAGCTGCAAATCGCGCCGCGCTGAGGGTCAGCTTTCCCACAATCTTTGTTCTGCCTCAACACGTGCGAAATTTGATACGCTAGGGATATCGGCGCGCGTGGGGAGGTGGCAATGACAAAAGTTGCATTGATAGCCGTGCATGGCATGGGCGAGACCTTGCCCGACTATGCCGACGGCCTGATGGCGGGGCTGCGTACCCGCCTGGATGCGCTGGCCGGCCAGGTCGTCATGCGCTCGGTCTACTACCAGGGCATCCTGCACGATAACCAGCGCCTGGTCTGGGACCGCACCGCAGCCACCGGCCAGGTGCGCTACGCCGCGCTGCGCAAATTCGTCCTGTATGGCCTGGGCGACGCCGCCGGGCTGGAAAACAGCAAGGATGACCCCGGCTCGATCTATGAGCAGGCTCAGGGCGAGATCGCCAGCGCGCTGTTGTCGGCCCACGCCGCGCGGCCCGGCATGCCGGTCGTGTTCGTCGCGCACTCGCTGGGCTGCCAGGTGCTGTCGAGCTATCTGTACGATGCGCAGAAGGCGGCCGCCGGCAAACCGGTCGGCGCCGGCATCTGGCGCAATATCGGTGCCTGGGCCGGCGCGACGCTCGGCCGCGCGCTGACAGCAAGCGAACTGGCCTTTATCGGCGGCGGCACCTGCGTCGGTCTGGTCACCACCGGCTGCAATATCCCGATCTTTGTCGCCGCGCACCAGGAAATGCACATCATCCCGATTGCGCCGCCGACGCCGATGTTCAAGTGGATCAACTTCTATGATCCCGATGACGTGCTGGGCTGGCCGCTGCAGCCGCTGTCAAACGGCTACCGCACGCTGGTCGAGGACCGCGCGATCAATGCCGGCGGCGGGGTGGGGGACTTTTTGCTGCGCAGCTGGAATCCGCTGGCGCACAATACCTACTGGGACGATGACACGGTGCTGGACGCCATCGCCGCGATGCTGCGCCGCCTGGCGGCGTAGCATCGCGGCATTATGGACGTCTAGGCTGCCAGTGCCGGCACGGCGCGCGCCGCCAGTTGCGGGCGCGTCCGCCCGCCGGTGTGGCCCAGCCTGAACGCGGCGGCCACCTGCGCCAGTTGCGCGGCCTGTTCCTGCATGCTCGCTGCCGCGGCGGCGGCTTCCTCGACCAGCGCCGCGTTCTGCTGCGTCACCTGGTCCATCTGCGCGATCGCTTCATTGACCTGGTTGATGCCCACGCGCTGCTCCTGCGTGGCGGTGCTGATCTCGGACATCATGTCGGTCACCCGCGCCACGCTGGCCACGACGTCGTCCATCGTGGCGCCGGCCTGCTGCACGAGCGCCGTGCCGGCATTCACCTGCGTCATCGAGTCGCCGATCAGGCCCTTGATTTCACGCGCCGCACCGGCCGAACGCTGCGCCAGGTTGCGCACTTCGGACGCCACCACCGCAAAGCCGCGCCCCTGTTCCCCGGCGCGCGCCGCTTCCACCGCGGCATTCAAGGCCAGGATATTGGTCTGGAAGGCGATGCCGTCGATCACGCCGATGATGTCGACGATCTTGCGCGCCGAGGCGTCGATCGAGCCCATCGTGTCGACCACCTGGCCGACGATGGCGCCGCCACGCGCCGCAACATCCGAGGCCGTTTTTGCCAGGCCGTTGGCCTGCACCGCATTGTCGGCATTCTGGCGCACGGTGGCGGTCAGTTCTTCCATCGAGGCGGCCGTCTCTTCGAGCGAGCTGGCCTGCTGTTCGGTGCGCGCGGACAGGTCGAGGTTGCCGGCGGCGATCTCGCTCGATGCGGTCGAGATGGCATTGGTGCCTTGCTGGACCTGCGAGACCACCCGCACCAGCGAGCCATTCATCGTTTCCAGTGCGCGCATCAGGTCGCCGACCTGGTCTTTCGGGTAGGTCGCGAACGTGTGGCCAAGGTCGCCCGAGGCGACCGTTTCGGCGACGTCGAGCGCGGCGTCCAGCGGCCGGGTGATGCTGCGCGTGACGAGCACGGCAGCCACGGCGCCGATCGCCGTCGACAGCAGGGCCAGCAGCAGCACCAGTTGGGTGCTGCGCCCGTTCGCCGCTTCGATGGCCTGCGCCGTCTCGTCGATGCTCTTGCGCTGGATCTGCAACAGGCTCTGGACCCGGGCGCCATAGGCGGCCGCTGCTGGCGCGAATACCTGTTCATAGGCCTGTTCTGCCGTCGCTGAGTCGCCCGACGTGCGCGCGTTCATCACGGTTTCCTTGGCCTTCTGGTAGGTCTTGCGCAGGCCAAGGATGTCCTGCAGCGTCGCTTTCTCTTCGGGCGAGTCGAGCAGGACTTCGACTTTCTTGAGGATGGCCGTGGTGTCGGCGACGCTGTCCTTGATCGGCTTGGCAAACACGGCCGCCAGGGTACTGTCGGTGCTGCGCGCAATCAGCGAGGTGCGCGCGATGGCCGAATAGGTCAGCACATACCAGTCCGAGACAAGGCGTTCCTTGGTCAGCGGCTTTTGCATCATCTGCTGGGTTGCCTCGGCGCTGGAGCGCGTGGTGTAGAGGGCGAACGAGGTGCCAGCCAGCGACAGGACGAGCATCGTGGCAAAGCCAAGGGTGAGGCGGGAGCCGATACGTAGATTTTTTAACACGATGTCATCACTTTGAAGAAAGGATTGAGTGCCGAGGAAATGCCGTACGGCAAGTATCAACCCTTTAAACTTCAAATGAAATAGCAATAAGACAGCATGTTGTAATGACGCCGCACAAGCCGGCTGCGGCGTTATCCGGCTTATGCCTGACGCGCCAGCTTGAACAGCGTACGGATGTCACCAGCCACGGCGCCGCGCGCGTTCTTGATGACAGGCTGGCGATAGCGTTCGAGCAGCTCGCGCCGCGCCGCGTTCAGCAGGCCCAGCTGGTCGAGCACCGCGTGCACGGTCGGGTGCAGCGCGCGCACATTGCCATCGGTGATCTTGATCGCGATGCCGATCCCGGCCGAGCGGATGCCGATCGCCTGCACGGCATCGGCGCCGATCTTGGTGACCCAGTCGCCGCCGCCTGCCGTCATCCAGTGCAGGTCGGTGCGCTCCTCGCCCGAGACCAGGTCGGGGCGGGCGATCATCGCGTCACGCAGCGTGCCCATCGCGCCGCCCAGCTGCGGGTCTTGCGGACCGTGCGCGAGGCGCGCGTACAGGTGCGCCAGACGACTGAGCGGCATCGCGTAATTGGGGGCCGAACAGCCATCCAGGCCAACCGGCATTGCTTCGGGCGCCATGCCGATGGCGTCGGCCAGCGTGCTGCGCACGGCTTGCTGCAGCGGGTGCGCGCGCTCGACGTAGTTCGCGGTGGGCGCATCGTGCAGGCGGCACCAGGCCAGAAAGCCGCTGTGCTTGCCGGAGCAGTTGTGGTGCAGCGGCGTCCACTGCGCATCCTGTGGGGGCTTGCCGCCGGTGAACTCGTAGTGCAGCGGCACCGCGCAGCCGCATTCGAGGTGGCCGGGGTCGAGCCCGATCTTGTTGAGGATGGAGCTGACGCCGTCGAGATGCTTGTCTTCGCCCGAGTGGCTCGCGCACAGCAGCGCGACTTCGTCGCTAGACAGGCCAAAGCGCGCCGGGCCGTCGGCCAGGATGAAGGGCAGGGCCTGGAACGGCTTGAGCGCCGAGCGGGTGAAGGTCGGGTAATCCGGGTCGCCGGCGGACCATAACAGGCGGCCGTGCGTGTCGACGACGGCGATCGAACCGAGGTGCACGTTCTCGATCACGTTACCGCTGTCGGGGTAGCCGCGCGTGGTCGCGGCGAGGGGAATGACTGGCATGGGAGAGGGCGAATTGGCGTTGAAGGAACCCTACTGTACGACATACGTACGGAATGCAGACACACAGTTGAAACAAGGCGCGCTTTCATATATGCACCTCCCGTTCACCCCGCCGATTGCGCATTTCGTCACGCATTTCCGGCGCTTGATCCCCTGGTGCTTGAACGCTTTTTGCGGCTCGCTAGACTGGCTTCATCGTCAGGCAACGAAGCGCTGGCGACACGGACTTCTCCGCCACCGACCTGAAAGGAATTTCCATCATGCGCCTCTCCCACCTCGCCTTGTTCGCCGCCGCCGCTGTCGTCTCGCTGGCCAGTGCCGCCCAGCCAGTTACTGCGGCCAGCGCCGATGCCGTCGGCCTCATCAACGTGCACGCCGCGCAGCCAAAAAAGGTCTATATCGATCCGCTGATGTACCAGCGCATGCAGGGCGCCTACAAGCTCGACGACGGGCGCACGCTGCACGTGACCGGCAAGGGCCGCAAGCTGTACGCCGACCTGGGCGACGGGCCGCAGGAAATCGTCCATGTGGGCCGCGACCGCTTCGAGGCGGTCGGCAGGGACCTGAGCGTGCGCTTCGACGGCGGACCGTTCCCGCACACGGTGCACCTCAAGGACGATGGCGGCCGGGTGCTGGCGTCAAGCCAGCGTTGAGCCGAAGCGGCCGGCCTGGTAGTCCGTGATCGCCTGCGCGATTTCATCGCGGGTGTTCATGACGAAGGGCCCGTGTGAGACCACCGGTTCGCCGATCGGATCGGCGTGCCCGAACAGCAGCAGCGAGCCGGTCTCGGCGACAATCTCCAGCGTGTCGCCCTCCGTGCTCAGCTCCACCAGTTGGTAAGCGTTGGCGAGATCGCCGTGGTGACCCACGCCGATGCGTCCACGCACCACATACAGCAGCACGTTGCGACCTTGCAGGCCGGTGATGCGCAGCCGGCCACCGGCCTGCATTGCAACCGTGCTCATGAACACGCCGGTCAGCGACTGCACCGGGCCCGTGCTGCCATCCCACTCGCCCGCGATCAGGTTCAGCGTGACCTTGCCGTCGTCGAGCGCTAACGCGGGGATGCGGTCCTGCTGCACGCCGGTATAGGCAGGCGCCGTCATCTTCAGGCGCGACGGCAGGTTGACCCACAACTGCAGGATTTCGAGCGGGCCGCCCGTCTCCAAAAACGCGCGCGGCGAGACCTCGGCATGCACGATGCCGCTGCCGGCCGTCATCCACTGGATACCGCCGGCGTGGATCACGCTTTCATGGCCGGCGCTGTCGCGGTGGGCCAGCATGCCTTCGACGATGAAGGTTACGGTCTCAAAACCCCGGTGCGGATGCGGACCAAATGGCAGGCCGCGGTTGTGCGGGCCATAGGTCTGCGGGCCGTGGTGATTCAGGAACAGGAACGGATCGATCTGGTCGAGCTGGGGAGAGGGCACGGGGCGCTGCGTGAGCAGGTCGCCGATGTCGTCGCGCAGCGCGGCGTGCGCGCGCAGGAAGGTCTTGTCAGTCATGGTGTGGATGCCGTTTAGTCAGGATGCGTAACGATACGCTGAAAGTGGCCGTCGCGTTCACAGCGGTGGCAGAAGGCGCTATGCTGGGCGTTTGCATGTCTGCAACCCTTGGAGATCGGCCCCGTATGTACAAGAACGCCTGCCTTGCCAGCCTGTTGCTGGCCTCATCCACTGTTCTGGCCGCGCCGCCGGTTGCAGCGCCCAGCGAGGCCGCCGTCAGCGCCGCCAAGTATGCGGTGGCCACCTACCGCAACGACGTCGTCGATACGCTCGCCAAACTGGTGAGCTTCAACACGGTGGCCGATCCGCGCTACCCGTCGGACCGGAACCCGGTGCATGCTGCGTTCAAGGCCACGCTCAAGGCAGAAGCCGAGCGCATGGGGCTCGATTACACCGATTACGGCTGGACGGTCGTCATCGGCCTGGGCAAGGGTGCCGAGCGTGTCGGCATCGTCACCCATGGCGATGTGCAGCCGGTGGACCCGACCAAGTGGAAGAAGTCGCCGTTCGTGCTCGACCGCACGAGCGAGCCGGGCAAGCTGATCGCGCGCGGCGCCGAGGATGACAAGGGCCCGATCGCCACCGCGCTGTATGCGATGAAGACGATCCGCGACCGCCAGATCCCCTTGAGCAAGCGCATTGAACTGTACGTGTACATGGGCGAGGAATCCGACTGGGGCCCGTTGACCGAATTTCTCAAGACGCACGTGCCGCCGCAGATGAGCATCACGCTCGACGCCGAGTATCCGGTGGTGACGGCCGAGAAGGGCGGCGGCCTCGTGGCCGTGACGGTGCCGAAGGCCGGCGCGCAGGCGCCCGTGGAGGGCGACGCCTACATCGCCGCGTTCGCGGGCGGCTCGTTCAACACGCAGATTCCGGAAGACGCCGAAGCGCTGGTGGCCAACGCCACGCCGCAGATCGAAGGGCAGATCCGCGCGCGCGGCGCGCAACACGAGGGCATGACCTACACCTACACATGGCAGGGCAAGGACCTGGCGGTGCGTGCCAAAGGGCTGTCGGCCCACTCGTCCAAGCCACAGGAAGGCGTGAACGCCGTGAGCATGCTGGCCGATGCACTGGCCGTGCGGCCGTGGGCCAATACCACCGCCGGCGGCGTCGTCAATTACCTCAACGAGATGGTGGGCACGGGCTACTACGGCGAGAAATTTGGCAGCGGCGCCGGCAACATCGCCTACCGCGACAAGTTCATGGGCCCGCTGACGTTCAAGCCGACCGTGATTCGCCAGCTGGACGACGGCATCGAAGTGGCGATCAATGTGCGCCGCCCGCAAGGCAAGACGGGCGCGCAACTGACCGATGAAATCAACGCCGCACTGAGCCAGTGGCAGGCGCGCCAGGTCCCGCTCACCAACATCAAGGTCGGCGTGCGCGATCCGTGGGTGCTGAACGATGCGCCGCAGGTGCCGACGCTGCTGGCGACCTTTGCCTATTTCACCGGCATGAAGGATGCGAAGCCGGTTGCCATCGGCGGCGGGACCAACTCGCGCCTGTTCCCGAATGCCGTCAGCTTCGGGCCATCGATGCCGGGCCAGAAATATTCCGGGCATTCGGAGCACGAGTTCATCACGACGAAACAACTGCTGCTGAACCTGCAGATGTACACGGCGGTGCTGGTCGAGCTGGCGCGCTAAGCGAGTGCTCTGCAGCCCTGCCGGAATGCCGTAGTTGCCACGGCTGACTTGTAGGGATGCTTCTTGCCAGGTAGTGTAAAAACTTCTAATTTGTGCGTAGGCGCCGGACTACAATATCCCTGCCGTGGAGCGCTCCCAAGGGCGCTCTCCCTTGTGAATCATCGTTGTATGCCAAGGGCGGTATCGTCTTGATACAGCCACAGTATTGTCGCCTGGAAAAGTACCAGGTTCCGTGCAGAAAATGTGGCAAATACAGCATGATAGGATCGGCTTGGAGCCAAGCTCCTGCAGCCGCGAGCGCGCCAATGCGTCGATGTTGGCGTGCGCGTTCGCGCCGGATGTGACCGAACCTTATTGATTGCCATGCACAGTAAAGAACTCAAAAAACCGGACGGACGCAACCTTACTCTCTACAGCAACCGGCCCATCCCCGATGGCCTCGTTGCAACCAGCCCATTTTCCGATCCACAGCACGCCAACCCGCACCTGCGCTGGCATCCGCTGCGCGGCGAGTGGGTGACCTATGCTGCGTTCCGCCAGAACCGCACGTATCAGCCGCCACCCCAGTACAACCCGCTGGCGCCGACGATCGACCCTGCCAATCCCACCGAGATGCCGGCTGGCGACTACGAGATCGCCGTGTTTGACAACCGCTTTCCGTCGCTGGCGCTCGAGTCGCACGATCCGCCGTCGGTGACGGTGCAGACCGCGCCGGCCAATGGCCAGTGCGAAGTGGTCGTGTTCACGCAGGATCCGAACACGGCGCTGGCCCACTTGCCGCTGTCGCGCATTGCGCTCTTGCTGCAGGTGTGGGGCGATCGCACCACGCGCGTGGGGAGCCTGCCGCACATCCAGTACGTGCTGCCGTTCGAAAACCGCGGCGCCGAAGTGGGCGTGACGCTGCACCATCCGCACGGCCAGATCTACTCGTACCCGTTCGTGCCGTCGGTCCCGGCGCGCATGCTCGCGCAAGAGCGTGACTACTACCAGCAGCACGGCGCGAGCATGCTGTGCGACATGGCGCGCGACGAAGCGGCCGATGGCAAGCGCGTGCTGTACCAGGACGATTTCGCCATCGCCTTCGTGCCAGCCTGCGCCCGTTATCCGTACGAGGTCTGGGTGATGCCGACCGCGCCGTGCAAGGATTTCGCGGCGCTCACGCCGCCGCAGCGCGACTCGCTGGCGCGCGCGCTCAAGACCGTGCTGCTCAAGTACGAGACGCTATGGAACCGGCCGTTCCCGTACCTGATGGCGTGGTACCAGGCGCCGACCGACGGCGCCGAGCATCCCGAGACGCAGCTGCACGCCCAGTTCTATCCGCCGTACCGCACGCGCGATCGCCTGAAATACCTGGCCGGCACCGAGCTGGCCGCTGGCATGTTCGCGATGGACGTGCTGCCCGAGACCACAGCGTACGAATTGCAGCAGGTCGAGATCGACCTGGAGGAGGGCGCATGACGGACATCGATATGCGCGCCCAGGAGGTCGCCGACAAACTCGCGCTGCTGCGCGCCACCCTTGCCGCCAGCGGCGCCGGCGCCGTGCGCCTGCGCGGTACCGACTGGTTCGCGTGGGTCACGGCCGGCGGCTCGAGCGCCGTGCTGCACACCACCGACACGGGCATTGCCGAAGTGCTGGTCACTGCGGGCGACGCCTGCGTGCTGACCGACCAGATCGAAGGCGAGCGCCTGCGCCTCGAAGAAGTACCGGCCGGGTTCAGCTTTCATATCGAGCCATGGGCCGAACCCGAGCTGCGCGAGCATTTCGTGCTGGCCGCGGCCGAGGGCCGGCCGGTGCTGTCGGACCGCCCGCAGGCGGACGAACTGCCGTTGCCGCTGCCGCTCCGCCAGCGCAAGCTGGTGCTGGGCGACGCCGAGCAGGCGCGCTACCGCCTGCTGGGGCGTGAAGCGGCCGAAGCGATGACCGAGGTGCTGCACCGCGCCCGGCCCGACTGGACCGAGCAGCAATTGGCCGGTGCCGGCGCCGAGGCGCTGTGGCGCCGCGGCATCCACCCGGCGCTGGTGCTGGTGGCCGGTGCGCGGCGCTTGCCGCTGTTTCGCCATGCGACGCCATCGCACGAGCCGATCGGCGAGCGCGCCATGCTCGTGTTCTGCGCGCGCCGCCACGGCCTGTATGCCAACCTGACGCGTTTCGTGAGCTTTGGCGGCGCTGGCTCGGCGCCAACGGCCCAGCGCGCGTTGATGGCGCTCGAGGCCACCGGCCTGGCGGCCGTGGCGCCGGGCAAATCGCTGTCGTCGGTGTATCACGCGCTGGCCCAGGCCTATCACCACGCCGACGTCGAGGACGCGATCCGCGAACACCACCAGGGCGGCATCACCGGCTACCTGGCGCGCGAGATCGTGGCTACCCCCAGCACGGCCACGCAGCTCGAACAGGGCATGGCATTTGCGTTCAATCCAAGTTATAACGGTATGAAGATCGAAGACACGTTCCTGCTCGGCCCCGACGGACTCGAAAACCTGACCTTCGACCCGGCCTGGCCGTCGGTGGATATCCAAGGCCGTCAGCGGCCGCTCTGGCTGGAGGTGGACGCATGACCATCACGACCGATACCTTCTTTGGCGGCGCGCCCGAGGTGAACGCATCAGCTCCGGGCCGCGTGAACCTGCTGGGCGAGCACACCGACTACAACGACGGCTTCATGCTGCCGGTGGCCACGCCCCAGCGCACGCTGGTGGCCATGAGCCGCAGTGGCGACGACCATTTCCACTTCTATTCGCCCAACTTCGACGCGACTGTCACGTTCGCGAAGGACAGCAGCGCGCCGCAGGGCTTCGGCAGCTATATCGAGGGCTGCATCCGCCTCGTGCAGGCCGAGGGCATCGAGGTGCCGCCGCTGCGCGTGTACGTCGAGACCGACCTGCCGGTGGGCTCGGGCCTGTCGTCGTCGGCCGCGCTCGAAGTGGCCACGCTGCGCGCCATGCGCGCGCTGCTGGGGTTCGAGCTCGACGACGTCAAGCTGGCGCGCATCGCCCAGCGCGCCGAAATCGAGTACGCGCACGTGAACTGCGGGATCATGGACCAGATGGCGTCGAGCCTGGCCGATGAAACCAATATGCTGTTCATCGATGCGCGCACGCTCGAACACCACCTGTCGGCACTGCCGCCAGAGACCGAACTGATCGTGATCGATTCGGGCGTGGCGCGCACGCTGGCGGCCAGCAAGTACAACGAACGCCGCGCCGAATGCGAAGAAGCCTCGCGCATCCTGGGCGTGACGGCGCTGCGCGACGTGGTCGACCCGGCATCGGTCGAGACGCTGCCGTCGCCACTGCGCGAACGGGCCCGCCACGTGGTGCAGGAAAACCTGCGCGTGCTCGAGGCCGCCAAGGGCGTCGACGCCGAACGCTTCGGCGAACTGATGAACGCGTCGCACGTGAGCCTGCGTGACGATTACGAAGTCTCGATCCGCGCGCTCGACGTCCTGTGCGAGGCGCTGCGCGCTGCGCCAGGCGTGCTGGGCGCGCGCCTGACCGGCGCCGGCTTCGGCGGCGCCTGCGTCGCCCTGTGCCGCAAGGGGCAGGCGCAAGAAGCAGCCGCTACCGCGCTGGCGGCGTATCACGACCACCATGGACCAGGCAATGACGTCCAGGGACGCATCCTGATTCCGGTGCCAACTGACAGAAAGGACAAGAATGAATCAGTTTGAATATCCGCGTCCGCAACTGGTGCGCGACCAGTGGCAGAACCTGAACGGCACATGGCAGTTCTGCTTCGATGACGAAGGGCACTACACGCTGCCGTCGGACGTGAAGGAATGGACGCATGAAATCACCGTGCCGTTTGCGCCGGAAACCGCGATGAGCGGCATCGAGGACACGGGCTTTCACCGCTTCGTCTGGTACCAGCGCGAATTCGAGGTCATGCCCATGGATGGGCGCACGATCCTGCACTTCGGCGCGGTCGACTACAGCGCACGCGTCTGGGTCAACGGCCAACTGGTCGTCGAGCACGAGGGTGGACACACGCCGTTTTCCGCCGATATTTCCGGCACCCTGAACGCGGATGGCAAGCAGGTCGTCACGGTTTGGGTCGAAGACGATCCGGCCGACCTGGCCAAGCCGCGCGGCAAGCAGGACTGGCTGCTCGATGCGCACTCGATCTGGTATCCACGCACCACGGGCATCTGGCAGACTGTCTGGATCGAGCAGGTCTCGCAGACGTATATCCAGAAGCTGCGCTGGACGCCGGTGTTCGAGACCTATGAAATCGGCTGCGAAGTGTTTGCCACCGGCGATATCCAGGAAGAGCTGTTTGTCGAAGTCAAGATCTGGCACGGCGACCAGTTGCTGGCCGACGATTACTACAAGCTGCTCAATGGTGAGGCGAACCGCAAGATCGCGCTGTCCGATCCGGGGATCGACGATTCGCGCAATGAGATCCTGTGGAGCCCGGAACGCCCGACCTTGCTCGATGCCGAAGTGACCCTGCGCGCAGGCGACGTGGTGCTGGACCGCATCCGCTCGTACACGGCGCTGCGCTCGGTGTCGATCAACCGTGACCGCTTCATGCTCAATGGCCGCCCGTACCAGCTGCGCCTGGTGCTGGACCAGGGCTACTGGCCGGAATCGTTCATGACGGCCCCGTCCGACGAGCACCTGAAGCGCGACGTCGAGCTGGCCAAGCTGATGGGCTTTAATGGCGTACGCAAGCACCAGAAGATCGAGGATCCGCGCTTTCTTTACTGGGCCGACAAGCTGGGCCTGATGGTGTGGGAAGAAATGCCATCGGCCTACCGCTTCAGCCCGCGCGCGATCACGCGCATGGTCAAGGAGTGGACCGAGGCAATCGAGCGCGACTACAGCCACCCGTGCATCATCGTCTGGGTGGCTTTCAATGAGTCGTGGGGTGTGCCGAACCTGACGCTCACGCAGGCGCATCGCAATGCCGTCGAGGCGCTGTACCACCTGACGCGCACGCTCGACTCCACCCGCCCCGTGATCGGCAACGATGGCTGGGAGGCGTCGGCCACCGATATCCTGGGTATCCACGACTACGACAGCGATCCCGAGAAAGTGCTGGCGCGCTACGCCGTCACCGACCCGGTGCGCACGCTGTTCGATCAGCGCCGCCCTGGTGGTCGCATCCTGACGCTTGATGGCTTCCCGCATCGCGGCCAGCCGATCGTGCTGACGGAATTCGGCGGCATCGCCTACGATCCGAAGCAGACGCCCAATCCCGACGAAACCACGTGGGGCTACAGCCGCGCGCACACGGCCGAAAGCTATCTGAAGCAGTACCGGCGCCTGCTGCAGGTGGTCAACGAGACGTTCATGTTCAGTGGTTTCTGCTACACGCAGTTCACGGACACGTTCCAGGAAGCCAATGGCTTGCTGAATGCCGATCGCTCGCCGAAACTGCCGCTCGATGTGATCAGCGCCGCCACGCGCAATATGCCACTGTTCCAGCGCGCGGTGGAAGAGGGCAAGGATCCTGGCACGCCGTAACGCCTTTCCGGGGGCAGGGCCTGTACGGCCTGCCCGCTGAGCGTCTACCAGGCCACATGTCGCGCAGGCGCATGTGGCCTTTGTACGAGCGCATGCGGTCAGCGCCGGATTGCGCCGCCCGTCACATTGATGCGCTCGCCGATGCGGAAGTCGGGTGTGCCTGGGTACGTGATGACCTGGGTGCTGCCGTCGTCCATCCGTACCGTGACGCGGTAGGCCTGGTCGGCGCTGCCACCGCCACTGCCGGAGGTGCCGGCCGTGCCACTGGCGCCCATGGACGCGTCGCTTGTGCTCACACCACTCTGGGCAGCAGCAGCGGCGGCGATGGACAGCACCGTGCCATTTGGCGCTGGCGTGCGCGCAGCGGCGGCGGCGGGCCGGTCGCCACGCTCGTCCTGCATGCCGGCACTGCCCGATTCGGTGGCACCCTTGCTGCCGGACGTCCCCGCACTGGCCGACGTGATGGCCGAGCTGGTCACAATGCGGTCCACGTCGCCCCTGCTGGCGACATCATCGTTGCTGCTGCTCGTTGCGTCACTGTACATGTCGCTGGCGCAGCCCGTTATGGTGAGCACGACCGCCAGCAGGCCTGCCATGGCCATGCTCTGGTGCGATTGCTTCATGATCAACTCCTCGTAGTGATAGTGGGAACGTGACGATGCTGCGCCACGAGGATAAGAGGCAGAAAGCGCGGCAGCGTTCCAGCTGCCGCGCCGGGAGGGCGGTTGGATCAAGCAGGCGGGCGGTGACGGGAACCCGATCGGATAACGATGGTCAGCGCGCCCGTTCAGCCGCAGCGCGCAGCGCGTGCGGCGCTGGTATGCGCGCAAGCAGCGCGGCCAATGCCGTGGCCGCGACGGTCGCGGCACTGACATCGACCAGCCAGTCGTGCACTGCGCCCGAGCGGTACGGCAGGAAGTGTTGCACGCCCTCGTCGAAGGCGCCCATCAGCGCAATCGCCAGCACCGCCTTGAGCGCGCGTTGCAGCGTGCTGCCGGTGCTGCCCAGGAACCACAGCGTCGCGAGGCCGGCATAGGCCAGGCTGTGCAGCACGATGCCGGACGCGTATTCACCCACCTCGGCACGTGCGCCGGGGACCGAGCCGGCGATCACGATGCAGGTAAAAATGAGCAGTGCCGCAGCGTGCATGGCACGGCGGTGACGGGGTTCGGCGTACAACAGGGGAGACAGGGCAGGCATGGCGACGTGGTGACAGTACAGTAACGGTGACGGGGCAAACGTCAACGTTACCATGCCAGGCGCACCTTGTGTGCCCGTTGCCGCAGGCCCGTGCGCTGGCCGCCCAACGCGACGTGCGTCAAATCGTCAGCGCAGGGGCGCCGTCGGCGTAATGGGCGTCGAAACAGCTGGCGCAGTCGGCGCAGAACAGGTGCGCCACGCGCACGCTCGCCTGTCGTAACACGAGTTTCAGGTGTGCCCGCCGGCACTTGGGACACACTTCGCGGACGCTGCCAAACGTCAGCAGATTGAGGGGGACGCTGTCGCGATCGATATCGTCGACCACGGCGCGCGGATTGAGTTCGCTGAGAACGAGGTCGCTTGAATCCTGATGGCGACGGCAACTGTCTGGCGAAAGCGATGTTTCTGGTACACGTAAACTCATCGGACAATCTCCCGTGGTCGTTTCGTTGTACGCGGTCACCACCCGCTGGACAAGGTGGGACGTCGCAGCTTCATGATAGCCCTATTGAAGACGGCTTCAAGCACATAGACAATTTTTTCTGGCCCAAGTTGCGACAATGCCGAAAAAAATGCCCGCGCTGGGCGGGCAGAACCCGAGAACGGGCCAAGAGTGCGGAAACCGGGTTGGTGTGCAGCGCACGGAGCGCTCCACACCTGCTGGCACCACGCATATCGGTTACGTGTGTGTCAGGTGCATTCGAGTATAGGCAGGGATTGTGACGGGTCAGTGACCGTCGTCAAGGATCGGATAAAACAGCAGGAAATGTGATGACAGAATTGGGCTTATGACAATACGGCCCCAAATGACGTGGGCCGCGCAAACTGTCCAGGCAAAAAAAAAGCCCGCTGGGCGGGCTTGAAACTATTTTCTTGGAGGAGAATAGTGGAGACAGGTGTAACTATAGGGATTCGGTGATCCAGCGTCCAATTGCGTTTTCGGATACCAGACATGTGATCTGTCAATATCTCTCGGCCGTGGCCGGCGACATATCAATCACGCACCGGCACGGTGTAGTTCAGCGCCATGCGGCCACCATCGGCATACAGGGTCTGGCCGGTCATGTACGAGGCGTCGTCGCTGGCCAGGAAGGCGGCGATCGACGCGACTTCTTCCGGTTCGCCGCACCGGCCCAGTGGGGTGCGCGACAGGATCGTGTGCCGTGCTTCCGGGCTGCCCAGCACTGCCTTTTTCGCCAGTTCGGTCAGGATGGTGCCAGGGCCGATGGCGTTCACGCGAATGTCGTACTGGGCCAGGGCGATGGCGGCCACACGCGTGAGCTGGTTGACGCCGCCTTTCGAGATCACGTACGGGACCTGGTTCGGGATCGTCAGCTCGGCATTCACGCTCGACATATTGATGATGCAGCCGCCTTCGCCGCGCGCCACCATGTCGCGCGCCGCCGCCTGGCTGCACAGGAACATCGATTTCAGGTTGATGCGCAGCACGCGGTCGAAATCGTCCTCGTGCAGGTCGAGGAATTCGGCGGCGTGGGTCACGCCGGCATTGTTGATCAGGATATCGATGCGGCCGAATGCGGCCAGCGTGGCCGCGATCATCGCATCGACCTCGACCTTGATGCCGACATCGGCGCGGTAGGCGCGGGCTGCGTCGCCCAGGCTGGCAGCGGCTTGCTCGATTTCGGGCCGGATATCGACGAGCATGACGCGCGCGCCTTCGCGCACGAGGCGCTCGGCGCAGGCCAGGCCGATGCCCTGGCTGGCCCCGGTGACGATGGCGATTTTCTGATGTAGTTTCATGGCGGGCTTTCGACGCTGTGGCAAAAGCCGCCATTCTACTGCTGCTAGAGCATGATGGGCCGGTCGGGCAACTCGTTGGTGCGCTCGCCGCTGGCCGGAAAGTGCTGGTGCAGCAGGTCGTTGACCTGCGCCACGGCCGCCAGCGTGGCGTCATGGAAGTGCCCGTCCCTGAAGCCTGCCGTCAGCGTGCGGCACACTGCTTGCCAGGTAGCGGCGTCGATCTTGCGGTCGATGCCCCGGTCGGCCACGATGTCGACCTTGTGCTCGGCCAGATTCACGTAGATCAGCACGCCGCAATTGTCTTCGGTATCCCACACGCCGTAGTCGGCGAACAGGGCGAGCGCGCGCTGGCGGTTGGTCATGCCGTCCCAGGCCGCGTCGAAGGGCAGGGCCTTCTCGACGATCAGGCGCACTTCGCCGCGGTGCGTGCGCTCACCGGCATCGATGGCCTCGGCAATGGCCGTCAGCGTCATTTCAGGAAACGCGCGCCGGGCCTCGGCCGCGCTGCTGGTGGCGTGGCGCCACGCGCGAGTCATTTTTTGTGCGATCGATCCCATTACCAGTCTCCCGAGGCGCCGCCGCCGTCAAAGCCGCCACCACCACCTGAAAACCCGCCGCCGCCGAAGCCACCACCTCCGCCGCCACCGCCGAAGCCACCACCACCGCCATTGCTCATATTGCCGATGATATTGCCGAGGATGAAGCCGGTCGTCGCGCCGCCCCAGTTCGAGCGGCCGCGGCTACTGGCGACCGTACGGCCACGCTTGCCGCCGAAGACTGAGCGCAGCAGGAATGCACCGATGAGGATCGCAAAGATGGCGATCAACGGAATCCCGCCGCCGCCCGCGGCCTCCTGCCGTTGCTGTGCTTGCTGCGCAGGCGCCGGGAAGGCTTCCTGGTTCAGCAGCGTGGCAATGGCGCCCACGCCGGCGACCAAGCCTTCATAGAAATGTTGTTCCCTGAAGTGCGGCGCGATCACGTCCTGCAGGATGCGCTTGGATTGGGCATCGGTCAGCACGCCCTGTACGCCACGGCCGGCCTCGATCCGCAGGCGGCGCAGCGCCGACGGGTTGCCGGGTGCAACCACCAGCAGCACGCCGTCGTCGACGCCCTTGCGGCCGAGTTTCCAGGCATCGGTGACACGGATGCTGTAGGCCTCGATGGCTTCGGGCTCGGTTGACTTGACGAGCAGCACGGCGATCTGGCTGCCTGTCTTGGCTTCATAATCGGCCAGCACGGCTTCCAGGCGCTGGCGCTGGGTGGCGTCGAGCATGCCGGCCTGGTCGGTCACGCGCGTGGTGAGCTTCGGCACCTCCTTGAGCTGTGCATGGGCCGGCGCGGCGCCGGCGAGCAGCGTCGCCAGTGAGAACAGGAGCGTGGAGAACAAGCGCAGGAAGGCCGTCATTGCCAGCCTTACTTGCCGAAGTCGACTGCTGGTGCGGTCGAGATCGCTTTTTCATTCTCCACCGTGAACGATGGCTTCGTCTCGTAGCCGAACACCATGGCCGTCAGGTTCTTCGGGAACTGGCGCACGGTCACGTTGTAATCCTGGACCGACGCGATGTAGCGCTGGCGAGCCACCGTGATGCGGTTCTCGGTGCCTTCGAGCTGCGAGGCCAGGTCGCGGAAGCTGGTGTCGGCTTTCAGGTCCGGGTATTTTTCGGACACCACCATCAGGCGCGACAATGCGCTCGACAATTCACCCTGCACCTGCTGGAACTTCTGGAATGCTTCCGGGTTGTTCAGCACTTCCGGGGTGATCTGGAAGCTGGTGGCCGAGGCGCGGGCGCGCGTCACGGCTTCGAGCGTTTCACGTTCGTGCGAGGCATAGCCCTTGACCGTGTTGACCAGGTTCGGGATCAGGTCGGCCCGGCGCTGGTACTGGTTGACCACTTCGCTCCAGGCGGCCTTGGTCGCTTCATCCTTGGTCTGGAAATCGTTGTAGCCGCAGCCCGAGAGCAGGACGCCGGCGAGAATGGCGCTGCCGATGAGGCGGGTCCAGCGGGAAATAAAGGTCGTAGTCATGGCAGTAAAGGTCCGTGCAAGTTGTCGAATAATCAAAATATACCTGAAACGCGCCGCAATTGGTGTTCCTGCAACCCCGAGGGGCAGGGGACCGCATGGCGGCGGGTACAATAATGGGTTTGCAATTATTCGGATACAAGGGGCTCGACGTGACTTTCATTCAAAAACTGGCGGCTGCATGGACCCGCAACGATTCGCTGCTGTGTGTGGGCCTCGACCCGGACCTGGCGCGCTTCCCGGCGCACCTGGCCGGCCAGCCGGATGCGATCGTGCAGTTCTGCAAGGCCATCATCGACGCCACCGCCGACCTGGCCTGTGCCTTCAAGCCGCAGATCGCCTATTTCGCCGCGCTTCGCGCCGAAGACCAGCTTGAAGAAATCTGCACCTATCTGCGCGAGACGTATCCACACATCCCGCTGGTGCTCGACGCCAAGCGCGGCGACATCGGCGCTACTGCGCACCAGTACGCACGCGAAGCGTTCGACCGCTACGGCGCCGATGCGGTGACCGTCAATCCATACATGGGCTTCGATTCGGTCGAGCCATACATGGCGTGGCCGGACCGCGGCGTGATCGTGCTGTGCCGCACGTCGAACGCGGGCGGCTCAGACCTGCAATTCCTGGACGTGGGCGGCCGTCCGCTGTACCAGCACGTGGCGCAACTGGTGGCCGACAAGTGGAACCGCAACGGCCAGTGCGCGCTGGTGGTGGGCGCCACGTTCCCGGAAGAGATCGCGCAGGTGCGGGCACTGGTGGGCGACATGCCACTGCTGATTCCGGGCGTGGGCGCGCAGGGTGGCGATGTCGAGGCGACCGTCAGGGCAGGCCGCACGGCGGGCGGCGCCGGCATGATGATCAATTCGTCGCGTGCGATTTTGTATGCGACGCCGCAGGATGGTGAAGATTTTGCGCAGGCAGCACGACGCGTGGCGACGGAAACGCGCGACGCGATCAATGCGGCGCGCAACGCGGCCTGATGAAAACATCACGCCGTTTGGCGTAATGTCGTAGCGGCGTAACGGCTAACGGCGTAATGGCGTAATGGTGTAACGGCGGTAGGGTGGACGGGTTTCCCGTCCACGCGTTCAATCAACATCAATGCGCTACGGGTTCAAGTGAGTTTGAACGCGTGGACGGCCAGCCGTCCACCCTACGTGTCGCCGACTTTCAGTGCAGTTCGGGCGCAATCATTTCTGCATAGTCGTACAGCGCGCCAAGAATCGCCTCGGCCCGTTCGTCGGCCGTCTCCGACAATGCATCGATCTCCTGGAACAATTGATCGATGGTTCTGGCCCCGCCGGCGCCCTCGAACAGGCGCGCTGCGCGGTGCGCTTCCCAGGTCTGCATTTCTTCTTCCGACAGCGTCTCGGGGAAGTTGCGTGCCCGGTAGCGCAGCAGCAGTTCGTTGAGGCGCTCGTCGTCGAAGCTGACGCGCTTGCCGGTGAGGGCCGCGGGCATTTGCATGCGAATCGATTCCAGCTGGCGCCGGTCATCCTTGCTGACGAAGCCGCCATACAGATCTTCATCCACATCGACGGGCGTGCCGGATGCCGGCTTTTGCAGCACCTGCGCCCAGACGGCGCGCAGGTCGGGGCCGGCAGCGGCCAGCGCGGCGTGCGCGCGGCCCTGTTCGAGATCGATATCCCAGCGCGTGGCCAGGTCGGGCTGCAGCGTCTTGAGATTGGCCACCAGCATCGGCGACTTGTTCAGGTGCACGCTCTTGATCGGCAGGCGCGTGACGCCTTCCGGCAAGTCGTCGGTGCGCGTGAACATGCGCGTGCGGATCGTCTCGGCGTCCAGCGCGAACAGTTCGGACGGATCGTAGCGGCAATCCCAGACCAGGATTTCATTCTTGTTGGTGGGGTGCTGCGCCAGCGGATAGACGAGGGCCAGGCAGCCGTTCTCGACCGGGAACATGCCGGACACGTGCAGGAAGGGCTGGCGCTCGGCAGGGGCCTGGTGCAGGCCGATCTCCGCGGCGACGCGGTCCTTGCGGCGCAGCTCCAGGCAAAAGTCGAACAGGCGCGGCTGCTTGCTGCGGATCAGGCGCGCCAGCGCAATGGTCGCGCGCACGTCCGACAGCGCATCGTGCGCTGCCTCGTGCGCCAGGCCGTTGGCCGCGCTCAGGTGTTCCAGCTTGAAGCTCGGCTTGCCATCGTCGCGGGTCGGCCACACGATGCCGTCCGGGCGCAGCGCATGCACCATGCGCACGACGTCGAGCAAGTCCCAGCGGCCGCAGTTGTGCTGCCACTCGCGCGCGTATGGATCGATCAGGTTGCGCCAGAACAGGTAGCGCGTGACTTCGTCGTCGAAGCGGATCGTGTTGTAGCCGACGCCGATCGTATCAGGCTGGCTGAACGCGGCCTCGATCTGGCGCGCGAACTCGTGCTCGGGCACGCCGTGCTCGAGGCAGTGCTGCGGCAGGATGCCGGTGATCAGGCACGATTCCGGATCGGGCAAAAAATCATTGGCCGGCTGGCAGTACAGCATGATCGGCTCGCCGATCTCGTTGAGTTCAGCGTCGGTGCGGATCGCAGCGAACTGGGCCGGGCGGTCGCGGCGCGGGATCGCGCCAAAGGTTTCGTAGTCGTGCCAGAGGAAGGTATGCGGGCTCATGTCTTGTTGTTGTCTTGGCTGCAATCACAGCGTCGGCGACATGGTGGCACAGATGCGCCGTCCCGTCACGGCCCGGTGTCACGGTCCGTGCGGGACGGCATTGGGCGCTAGTTGGAGACGCGGTTGCGGCCGGCTTCTTTCGCCCGATAGAGGGCGGCGTCGGCCGCTGCCATCAGCGCGTATTCGTCGCCGTTCTCGCCCAGGCTGGCCACGCCGAACGACGCGGTCAGGTGCGGCAGCGCCACGCGCATGTCGGTAAACACGACGGTGTCGCGCAGGCGCTGGCACAGGCGCTCTGCCACCATCGTGGCCAGTTCGATGCCGGTGTCGGGCAGTACAGCCAGCATTTCCTCGCCGCCGAAGCGCACGGCGAAGTCGGATGGGCGCAGCGCATCGCGGATCAGGCTGGCGGCGGCCGACAGCGCGACATCGCCGATGATGTGGCCGTGTGTATCGTTGAATTGCTTGAAGTGGTCGAGGTCAATCATCACGATCGACAGGCCGCTGCCGGTGCGGGCCGCGCGCGCCGCCAGCTTCGGCAGCATGTCATTGAGCCAGGCGCGGTTGTACAGACCCGTAAGCGGATCATTGAGCGACAGCTGGCGGTAGAATTCGCCAAGCTTCTGGCGGCGGCGCAGCAGCGCGTTGGTGGTGCGGATGCGGAACGACAGCAGGCGCAGCAGATTGCGCGCCAACACGCTCGAGCGGTCGATCAGCGTCCAGACGACGCTCGATTCGATCACCAGGAGCTCGCTGTCTTCCAGGGCCGTCATGGCCGCCAGGTTCGCGGCATCGTCCAGCACGGCCTGGTCGCCCACGCTTTCGCCCGGCAAGACGCGGGTGGTGCCGGTTTCGTCGCCTGCGTGCGCGTCCGATTCGATTTCGAGCTGGCCCGAGAGTACGATATACAGGTGCGCCTGGCCGCTGTCGTCAATGCGCTCGCCTTTTGGCACGCGCACGATGGCGCAGTCAGCCAGCATCGCGGCGACGTCAGGGTCGGTTTCGTCGCGAAACAGCTGCAAGTCGTTGATATGGGTACGGCTGGTGCCGAAGGTGCCGATCTGTTCCAAGTGAGTCCTCAAGCGGTACGCCGCGTTGGCATGCGTGATTGCATGTGTTATTACATCAGCGGGATCATAGCCGATTGTGCCACCCTTGCGCGTTTGACGAAACTTAAACTACCATGACCAACCTGTATGACACTTTCCGCCACTGACCTGACCGACGCGCTGGGTCAGGCACACCAGCCGGCGCCAGCCGCGCGCATCGTTTCCCTCGTGCCGTCGATCACCGAATTATTGTGCGACCTGGGCCTGGCGCCGCAGCTCGTCGGCCGCACGGGTTTCTGCATCCATCCCAAGGACATCGTGGTCGCCATTCCCAAGGTCGGCGGCACCAAGGACGTCAATCTCGACAAGATCCGGGCGCTGGCGCCCACCCACGTCGTCGTCAATCTCGATGAAAACACGCGACCGACCTACGACGCGCTGGTGCAATTCGTGCCGCACGTGATCGTCACGCATCCGGTGACGCCGCAGGACAATCTGGCGCTGGCCCGCCTGCTGGGCGGCATCTTCGGCGTGCAGGATGCTGCCGAATCCTGGTGCATCGCCTTCACACAGGCATTGGCCGCGCTGCGTGCCCGACCCGCCGGTCCATCACGCACGGTGCTGTACTGCATCTGGCAGGATCCGTGGATGAGCATCTCCGCCAATACGTATATCGCGGCGATGCTGGCCGAACTGGGCTGGCGCGTGCCGCAGTTGGGCGAAGACCGTTACCCGCGCTTTACGTGGTCGGACAGCCTGGTCGATGGGCTTGACGCCGTGCTGCTGTCGACCGAACCCTACCGCTTCACGCAGGCGCACGTGGACGCGCTGGAAAAACAGATTGGCATTCCCGTGCTGCTGGTCGATGGCGAAATGCTGTCGTGGTACGGTAGCCGCGCGCTGGCGGGTGTGAACTATCTGGAGACGTTGCGAGAGATGCTGGAAGGTGCGGCCGGCTAGGCGCGCCGCGCTAACTACTTGAAGGCACGGCATGCTGGTTGCCCCTGCGCCCATGGCGGGCGCAGGGTCCTGCGGGCACTGATCAGTTATCGGTCAGGTGCTTGTCGGCAGTCGGGTCGATGTCGCCGTCAACGCTGACCACCGGGACGGCGGTATGGCGATGCTTGTCGTGCAGGCGGCCGATGGTGCTGTCGAGCGCGCGGGCCAGCTTGCCGCTGGCGTTGTTGATGGCCTGGTGCAGGTCGTTCGCGTGATCGTGCACGACGATCGGGGCCACGCCGGCCAGGCGTGCTTCGAGCATGCAATGGTTGCCGCCGTCCGCTTTCTTTTCCTTGTTCTCGTCGCTCAGGTGAACGTCGACGCGGGTAACCTGCTCGCTGAAACGGCCGATGGAAGCGCGCAAGACGGTATCCACGTGCTCGTCCAGGCCCTGGTGCTTGGTGATGGTGTTATCGGTATTGACTTTGATCTGCATGGATGGCTCCTGTAATCGTTATGGCTTTATCTTACACGCCCAGCGATTTTTACCGCGTCCGCTCCGCCAACCGTGCTCGACCCGGCATGCAGCCGTCAGACCACGTCTTTATCGCGTGCTGCCTCGTGGTGCGGAAAACGGTCCATCCGCGACAGCACCGGAAACAGCATCGCCCAGACGCCCGTCACGACCAGCGTCGCCACGCCGCCGAGCAAAATCGCGCGCGTCAATCCGAGCCAGCCGGCCGTGACGCCGGACTCGAATTCACCGAGCTCGTTCGAGGCGCCGATGAACACCGAGTTCACGGCGCTCACACGCCCGCGGATATCGTCCGGCGTTTCGTACTGCACCAGCAGGTGGCGGATATACACGCTGACCATGTCGCCCACGCCCAGCAGGAACAGCGCGCCGAACGCAACCGCGAAGTGGTCAGTCAGACCCAGCACGATCACGCACAGGCCGAACAGGGCAACGCCGCCGAACATCCAGGCGCCGACGCGGCGCGTGATCGGAAACATCACCAGCGCCACCGAGCACAGGGCCGCGCCCATGCCCGGCGCCGTGCGCAGAAAGCCCAGGCCGGACGGCCCGGCGCCCAGGATGTCGTGCGCGTAGGCCGGCAGCAGGGCGGTCGCTCCACCGAACAGCACCGCGAACAGGTCGAGTGAAATCGCGCCCAGCACGATCGGGCGCGAACGCACGAAGCGCAAGCCTTCGAGCAGCGTGTGCCAGCTGACGGGCGCCTTGTTGATCACCTGCGCGATGGTGCGCGTGTTCGTCATGAGCAGCACCGCCAGCGCGAGCAGCGAGGCCGATGTCATGTGCACCGTCTGCGGACCCAGCACGTAGAGCAGGCCGCCGACGATCGGGCCGAGAATCATCGCCACGTGCATCGTCGAGGAACCCAGCGCCACGGCCTGGCTGAAGTCGCGGTCCGGCACCAGGTTCTTGAGCACCGCCTGCGAGGCCGGCATCATGAAGGCACGGGCGCTGCCGAACAGCACCAGGATCGCGAACACGGGCCACACGGTCGTGCTGCCGCTGGCCGTGAACGCAATCAGCATTGCGCTGCACAGCAGTTGCACGGCCATGCAGCACAGCACGATCAGGCGCCGGTTGTAGCGGTCGGCCACGTGGCCGGCCCACAGGATCAGCACCAGGAACGGCGCAAACTGCGCCAGGCCGATCAAGCCAAGATCGAACAGGCTGCCGGTGATCTGGTACACCTGCCAGCCGATCGCCACGCTCTGCATCTGCACGGCAAAGGTGGCGAGAAAGCGCGCCGACAGGTAGAACGCCAGGTTGCGGTTGCGCAGGACACCCAGGCGCCCGGTCGGTGAGATCAGCGGCATGGGCCCTTACTCGTTGGCGAGATCGGCGGCGGTCGTGAACGCGTCGGCGAAGAATTCGTCCTCGGGCAGGCCGCACAGCGCCACGTAATCGCGGCGTGCCGAATCGACCATGAGCGGCGCGCCGCAGGCATACACCTGGTGGCCGGAAAGGTCGATGATGTCTTGCACGACGGCGGCGTGCACGTAGCCGGTGCGGCCCGTCCAGGCGTCCTCTGGCAGCGCATCCGAAATCACCGGCACGTAGGTGAAGTCGGGCAGCGTGGTTTCCCAGGCGCGGCACAATTCGTCCATGTACAGGTCTTGGGGGCGGCGGCCGCCCCAGTACAGCGTGACCTTGCGGGTGGACTTCAGGTGCATCAGGTGCTCGACCAGGGCCTTGACCGGTGCAAAGCCGGTGCCGGACGCCAGCAGCACGATCGGCTTGTCGGAATCTTCGCGTAAAAAGAAGGTGCCGAGCGGACCTTCGAAGCGCAGGATGTCGCGCTCTTTCATCGCGCCGAACACGTGGTCGGTGAACAGGCCGCCGGGCAGATGGCGGATATGCAGTTCGAGCGGGCCTTCGAACGACGGCGCATTGGCGATCGAATACGCGCGGCGCTTGCCGTCCTTGAGCAAAAATTCGATGTACTGGCCGGCGCGGTAAGCCAGCAATTCATTGGCCGGCAATTGCAGGTTGACGATGGCGACGTCCGGCGCCGCCTTGCGGATGCCGGCGACGCGGGTGGGCATCTTGCGCAGCGGGTAATCCGAGCTGCCGCCCACTTCGCGCGCCTCGATCACCAGGTCGGCCGACGGCATCGCGCAGCAGAACAGCGCCATGCCGGCGGTCTTTTCGATATCAGAGAGGGCGCGCTGCTGGTAGGGCTTGTGCTCGATGGCGCCATCGAGCACCTTGCCCTTGCACGAGCCGCAAGCGCCATTCTTGCAGCCATATGGCAGGCCGACGCCGGCGCGGATTGCGGCGGCTAATACGGTTTCATCGGCTTCGCAGCCGAACTGGCTGCCGCTGGGCTGGACGGTGATCTGGAAGGTCATGCGGATGGAGAAGTTGGGGCGCGAACGCGGGTGGTTGGTGGGGTGCGCCGGCGTGCGGCGAGATGCCGCCATTCTACACCCGCCCTTGTTTTACCGGGCGCGCCCTGTGCTACAGTTGCCGCCTCCACGACCCCGCGATCTTCCTATGACCATGCCATCCCGCTCCGCTTTTGCCCGTCCGCGCCTGTTGATCATCGGCTGCGGCGACGTCGGCATGCGCCTGTTGCCGCTGCTGGCCGGGCGTTTTCGCGTGTTTGCGCTGACCAGCCAGCCCGAGCGCTGCTGTGAGCTGCGCGCGGCCGGCGCGGTGCCGGTCGTCGCCGACCTCGACCAGCCCGCCACGCTGGCGCGCCTGCGCAATCTGGCGCCGTGGGTGCTGCACCTGGCCCCGCCCCAGCCCGATGGCGATACCGACCGCCGCACGCGCCACCTGGTGGCGGCGCTGGGGGCCGTGCGCCGCATCGTGTACGTGAGCACCAGCGGGGTGTATGGCGATTGCGGCGGGGCGCTGGTGAAAGAGTACCGGCCGGTGGCGCCGAAGAACGGGCGCGCCCGGCGCCGCGCGGACGCCGAGCGCATCCTGCGCGCGTGGGCGCTGGTGGCCGGTGCGACGCTGTCGATCCTGCGCGTGCCGGGCATCTACGCCGCCGACCGGCTGCCGCTGCGCCGCCTGGAGCAGGGCACGCCCGCGCTGCGGTTTGAGGACGATGTGTACACCAACCATATCCACGCCGACGACCTGGCCCGCATCGTGCTGCAGGCGTTGACACGCGGCCGGTCCGGGCGTGTATATCACGCGGTCGACGACACGCGCATGAAGATGGCCGATTACTTCGACGCCGTGGCCGACACCTTCGGCATGCCGCGCTCGCCGCGTCTGCCGCGCGCCGAACTGGCGCAGATGGTCTCGCCGGTGCTGCTGTCGTACATGTCCGAGTCGCGCCAGCTCGACAACACGCGCCTGCGGCGCGAGCTGCGCGTGCGTCTGCAGTACCCGGACGTCGCCACGGCGCTGGCGCGCCTGCGGCGCTGAGCCACGCCATCGGGTATTCCCGCTTATATCCGCTTATGTCCGTTTGCCGGGCGACGCGCAGAACGCGATCTTGCTGGTCATGATGGCCGGCAGGCCCGGCGAGGCGCAGAAGGCGCTGTCCGCGCCCTTGGCGGCCGGCTTGCCAGGATAGGCGCAGAAGGCGGCGGCACTTGCTGCGGTCGCTGATTTGCCCGGGGAAGCACAGAACGCGGCGGCGCCTGCCGGCTTGCCTGGCGATGCGCAGAACGCAGCGTCGCCCCTGACCACGACGCCAAACTCGGCTTCGTACAGCGTGCGCATGCGCTCGCCTGCCTGGACATGCTCGCTCTCGGTGCCGGCGGCGATGCCGACGTACGGATAGTGATGCAGGAAGAAGCCGAAGGCTGCCTGGCAGTCACGCGCGTATTTCATGGTGTCGAGGATGTGATAGTGCCAGAACGTGTCGACATCGACCGTTGGCGAGGCGCCGGCATCCGGGTATTTTTTCATGAGGAACAGGAAGCGCCGGTATTCGGTTTCCACGGCGTTGGTGCGCATTTCGGACCAGCCTTCGCCGGACGCCTCGTGCATCAGCTTCATCTTGATCGGGTTCAGGTCAAGCGCCTCGAAGGCAGCGTATTCGGTATGGGTCGACATCATGATCACCTCGTGTGGTTGTGTGGATGGATCGGCTGTGCTGGCGGCTGTCACGGTGCCTGAGCGGGGTATTTCCGTAGCGCATTACCGGAAAATTCCGGTGGTGTTGACGTGTGACAGACACAGCCATTGTCATGCGCTGGCTCATCTCAGCAGTTGAGCTAGATCAAACCTGGGAGCATGGCCGAGCGCGGTGACAGGCGACGTCGTCACCATTGGTGGGATAGGGGACGCCTCAGGCGGCGATGGGCGAGATCGGGGCGTTGTCGATGCGCAGGCCAGGGCCAGTGGCGGCCGGCGCTCCGGCCGCCGGAGCGCCGGCCGCCGGCACGCCATCCACCGGGATGCTGACCACGATCGTGGTGCCGCTGCCCATGCCGCTGCTGTTGATCGAGAACGAGCCGCCCAGGATGGCGATGCGTTCTTCGATGCCCACCAGGCCGAAGGAGCCGTGGCGGTTGCGGCTGCCCGGCTGCAGCCCGACGCCGTTGTCGCGGATCGTCATGGTGAGCATGCCGGCATGCTGGTGCAGCGTGATGCTCACCTGGGTAGCGCGCGCGTGGCGCGCCACGTTGTTGAGCGACTCCTGCAGGATGCGGAAGAACGCGGTGGCGCTGTTGTCGTCGATGCGGTGCTCATCATCGTCGTCCACCAGCTCGCAGGTGATGCCGGTGCGGCGCGCGAAGTCGGCCACCTGCCAGTCGACGGCGGCCGACAGGCCCAGGTCGAGCACGTTCGGGCGCAGGTCGTTGATGATCTGGCGCACGCTGCGGATCGTGACGTCGATCTGGCGCACCGTGGCCACGGCGCGTGCGTGCAGGCGCTGCTGCGCGCCACGCGTGCGGTTGGCCAGCAGTTCGGCCTCGATCTTCAGCGCCAGGAGGTTCTGCGCCAGGTCGTCATGGATTTCGCGCGCAATGCGCTTGCGCTCGCCTTCCTTGATCTGCTCCGCGTGGGCGGCAAGCAGGCGCAGTTTTTCATGGCTGGCCTGCAGCTTGGTCTGCGAGGCGCGCAGTTCGCGCGTCATTTCCTCGGCCATGCGCAGCGCGTTGCGGCGCGACGAGGCCAGCGTCTGGAACAGCGCGTAGAGCAGGGCGGTGCTCATGCCGGCAGCAAGCGCCGCCAGCCACGGGTAATACATGTCAAAGCGCGTGTACATGTCGGACCTGGGAATGCTGAAGTCGGCGCGCCAGACGCGCTGGTTGAATTCAATGGGCAGGCTGGCCGCGAAAATCCCGTCGTCGGCCCGCGGCGGTGCCGGGTTGGGAAGTGCGCCCGTGGCCAGGCTGTCGTACAGCACGGCACGGGGCGGCGCCTCACCTGGTTCGGGCGCCAGCGCGGTCACTTCGGTCAGCACCAGGCGCACGCCCTTGACGGGAAATTCATCGAGCACGTCGGCCACCAGCGGCGCAAGGCCGAAGCCGAGACCGGCCGAACCGATATACGCCAGACGCCGCGCCTGCACGCTGTCGTTGGGCAGGTCGCTGCGGTAGACCGGCAGGCGCAGCGCCAGCGCGCTCTGGTTGGGACCGGGCCGCAGGGCGATGCGGGTGCCCGAGGCGCTCGAGCTGCCGTTGTCGCGTGCCACGGCCAGCGAGCGCCGCGTCGTGCCCCGCGCTTCCAGGTCCAGCCCCAGCCGGTCGAGCAGGTTGGGCGGCAGCGGTTCCATGTACACCAGCACCGTGTAGGTATCGCGGTCCGGCGCCGTCAGCAAAGGGGTGTGCACGACGCCGCGCCGCGCCAGCCGCTTTTGCAACTCGTCGTTCAGCGCCGGCAGGCCGTCGGCGCGCACCGCGCGCGCGTAGTTGATGTTGACGATCCCCGGGAAGTTGCGCTTGATGTCGAGTTCACCGACATACTGGTGGAACTGGGCCGCACTGGTATCGGGTGCGGAGCGAAACAGGCCGGCGACCCCGCGCAGCACGTCGCTGTAGCTCTTGATCCGGGCATCGATATTGTTCTGCGCGGCGCGCGCCATGGCGCGAAAGCGTGTCTGCGCATCGCTTTCGATCGCGCCGGACGTCGCCAGATAGGCGCCGGCCCCGACCGCCAGCGACAGCACCACGCCGACGATCATGGCGGCAGGTACGAACGTCCCGGCTTGGCGGTCTGGATGCATGGCGGATCTCACGAACGTGAGGCTGGTTGTGGACGTGCGTGCGGATGATGTTTCTACGCTAAGCATTGTCGGCGTCCACCGTAGCTAGCAGGTTTACTAGGTTCTGCAATCTGCCGCCTCTTTGATGCGATCACGGCGCCCGGCTCGTTGCGAGCGGGGCGCCGTGACACGGCCACGATCTGGCGTGACCCGGCTGGCTTAGTTGAAGCTCAACCCGTTGTTGCTGGCGTTACTGACCTTCCTGCCCTTCAGGTCGACCGTGAAATGGTCGCTCGGCTTGGCCGAGCCAAGACCCTTGAGGATCGCGAAGACGCCCTTGAACTGCTGCTGGAACGGCACGTGCACCGGGTTCTGGTCGGACGGCTTGTCGCCGATGCGCACGATCGGCGCGGGGGTGGCCGGGAATGCCGCCATCAGGACCTTGTACTGGTTCACGCGCGCCTGGCCCATGTCGCGCAGGGCCAGTTCGCCCGCATACACGGTGCGGTGGAAGTCGCCATAGAACGCGTACGGGGTGAGGTTCGCGAAGTCGTCCAGGCGCAGGCCGGCGGCCGTGGCCAGGCGTTCGGCGCGCACGGTCGCTTCCTGCCAGTCGGTGGCCAGCGTCGAGGCGGCAACCGTGCTGCTTGCTGGCGTGCCGGCGGCAGCGCAGGCTGCGGTCAAGGGCAGCACGCCGGGTGCATCTTTCAGTTGCGCCAGCGTGACCTTCGTCTGCAGCTGCGACAGGATCAGCATCTGCTTGCCGTTCAGGGCCATCGCGGCTTCTTTCATTTCGCACGGCCAGTATTCGTCCATGAAGCGCAGGCGCGACAGCTCGCCGAAGTACTGGTGCGTGAATTCGCCGTACGAACGGGTATCGAGGATGCTGCGGTCCCAGCGCTTGGCGACATCGGCGACCACCGAGCTGCCCTTGAGGTAGTCGTTTTCGACCACGTAATGCGGGAACAGTTCGGCAAAGCGGGGCACCGTCGACAGCGGCATGGTCTGGACGTCGATCGTCTCGGCGTCCTTGTAGGTCACGACCTTGTAGGCGGCGCCATACACGGCCAGCGACGGTGACTGCACGTTGACGAGGTAGTTGCCGCTGCCGTCGGTGTGGTCGTTGGTGCCGTTGAAGTGCATGTGCCCGCCCACGTGCAGGCGCAGGCCCGTGGCCGCCACGGCATTCGCAACATTCTGGTCCGGCACGCGCGCCGTCTGGAACGCGCCCGACTTGAACACGTCCTTCATGGCCTGCGTCTGGTTGGCGTAGAAGTCCATCGTCGGGTAGTGCGAGAAGGCCATCAGCTGCTTGCCCTCGGCCTTCGCGCGCGCGGCAACCGACTTGATGTAATCCATCAGGAACATCTTGTGGGTGATCACCTTGTTCCAGCCGGCGTTGCCGGCGCCGTCGAAGCCCTTGAAGCTGGTCGGGTTGGCCGGATCGAACTTCGCGTTCGGCACGAACACATTGGCGTCGATCGACAGCAGCCACAGGCCCTTGACCGGCTCGACCAGATAGGTGGTGTCGATCAGCTTCGTGCATCTGGTGAATGCTTTGCCGAGCTTGGCTTCGCCAGCAGCCTTGTAGGCGCCGCCCGAGCCTTCGGCACAGATCTCGAATTCACGGCTCTTGCCGCCCGACTGCGCCAGCGCCGCGTCATACGTGTACTTGCCGGCGTCGTACTTGCTGAACGGGGTCTCCCACAGCAGGTCGGCCTTGTTCGGCATGAAGCCGAATTCGCCCATCTTGACCATCAGGCGTTCGGTGCCTTGCTCCATGACCTGGTCGGTGCAGATCACCGTCGGATCCTTGGCGAGACACGCCGGATTGCCGGTGGCATAGATTTTCTGCTCCTTGCCGTCCTTGGTCAAAAAGTCGTTCTTGCCGGCTTCGTTATCGTCAAACGGCTCCACGGGGTCGTGGTTGCCGGGCGCGATAAAGAAGCGCATGCCCTTGGCCTGGTACTGCTTCATGATCGCGGCGATGCCGTCGACGTTCATCGGCTGGGCGTCGTCGGTATAGTCGCCCGGCAGCGCAACGACGCGAATGCCCTTGGCGTAGGCGTCGTCGAGCGCGGCGTAGAAGGCGAAATAGTTTTCGTTGAACAGGCGCGTGGAGGTCAGCTGCGCATACATCGTGCGGATGGTTGCATTCCTGCCGTCTTTGGTCGGAATGCCGGCAAACTGGCTGCTCTTGAAGTCGCCGTAGACATCCTGGAAGTGGACGTCGCTCATGAAGGCGACGGCGGTGCTCACCGGTGCAGGGGCGGGGGCCGGTGCCGGCGTTTGCACCGGCGGCGTGACGACAGGGGCGTCGCTGTCGCCGGGACTGCAGCCTGCCAGCAGGGCCAGCAGGGAAAGGGCGGCGCAGGCGGCAGCGCCGTGTTGCATTGGACGGGTCATGCAATTACTCCGGTCATCAAGATGCCCGGAGGATGACATCGTTACATGACCGGATAGTTACATGGCCTGCTGCTTACTTGCCCCAGCTGTCCTTGAGCGTCGTCACCCGGTTGAAGACGGGCTTGCCCGGCGTCGAATCGACGCGGTCGGCCACGAAGTAGCCGTGACGCTCGAACTGGAAGCGCTGGTCGCCCACGGCGTCCTTCAGGCCCGGCTCCAGATACGCGGTGATCGTCTCGAGCGCATTCGGATTGAGCACCGTCTTGAAGTCCTTGCCGCCGGCGTCCGGCTGCGGGTCGAGGAACAGGCGGTCGTACAGGCGCACTTCGGCTTCCAGTGCGCTGGCGGCGCTGACCCACGTGATGTTGCCCTTGACCTTGTAGTTGTCCGCGCCCGGCGTGCCCGACTTCGAATCCTCGAAGTACTTCACGTGCACAGCGGTGACGTTGCCGTCGGCATCCTTGTCAAAGCCCGTGCATTCGACCACGTAGCCATATTTCAGGCGCACGCGGCTGCCCGGCAGGTCGCCCTGCGGCGGCGTGAAGCGGAAGTAGCCCTTGACCGGCGTTTCCATGAAGTCTTCCTGCTCGATCCACAGTTCGCGGGTGAACGGGAAGGTGCGCTTGCCCATCTCGGGATGGTGCGGGTGCACCGGCGAGCTGCACTCGTGCGACTCGCCTTCAGGGAAGTTGTCGACGATGAGCTTCAACGGGCGCAGCACGGCAATGGCGCGCGGCGCTTTCGGGTCCAGATCGTCACGCAGCGCGCCTTCGAGCGTGCTCATGTCGATCCAGCCGTCGGCTTTCGACACGCCGATGCGCTCGCAGAACAGCTGCAGCGATTCAGGCGTGTAGCCGCGGCGGCGCAGGCCGACGATGGTCGGCATGCGCGGATCGTCCCAGCCGGTGACGGTGCCATCGTCGACCAGCGCGCGCAGCTTGCGTTTGGAGGTCACGACATAGGTCAGGTTCAGGCGCGCGAATTCGTACTGGCGCGGCACGGGCTTCCTGAAGAAGCCGCCTTCGGCCAGCGTCTCGACCAGCCAGTCGTAGAACGGGCGGTGATCCTGGAATTCCAGCGTGCACAGCGAGTGCGTGATGTTTTCGATCGCGTCCGAGATCGGGTGCGTGTAGTCGTACATCGGGTAGATGCACCAGGCGTCGCCCGTGCGGTGGTGGTGCGCATGGCGGATGCGGTACAGGGCCGGATCGCGGTTCGTCATGATTGGCGACGACATCGCGTCTTCGCTCATCTTGGCGCGCAGGATGTGTTCACCATCCTTGTACTTGCCGGCTTTCATGTCGCGGAACAATTGCAGCGATTCTTCGACGGGGCGGTCGCGGAAGCGCGAATTGGTGCCCAGCGTGCCGAAATTGCCGCGGTTCTTCGCCATCTCTTCGGCGCTCTGGCTGTCGACGTAGGCCTTCCCGTTCTGGATCAGGTACTCGGCCATCGCGTACAGCTGGTCGAAGTAATCGCTGGCGTAGTACAGGTGCTCCTGGCCCTCCTGCTGCCACGAGAAACCGAGCCACTTGACGCTGTCGATGATCGTGTCGACGTATTCCTGGTCTTCCTTCTCGGGATTGGTGTCGTCGAAACGCAGGTGGCACAGGCCGTCGTAGTCGCGCGCCAGGCCGAAGTTCAGGCAGATCGATTTGGCGTGGCCGATGTGCAGGTAGCCGTTCGGCTCGGGCGGGAAGCGCGTGATCACGGGCGGCAAGCCCTCACGGGCATGCGTGCCGGCGGCCAGGTCGGATTCGACGATGGCACGCACAAAGTTCGACGACGGTGCGTTGCCCGGCGCCGGGGAATTCTTGTCGTTGCTCATGAGATAGTTCTGGGAGGGTAAGGTGTCGGGCATTTTACCGTAGACGACGGCCCTGTAGCATGCCCTTGTCGTTACCCCGCCCGCCGTTGCCGCCATCCGGTGAAAGCGGGCGCTCGCGCCCCGTCGAACCTTTTCTATAGGATAATCTCTCTTTAAACCGTGATTCATTGCCAGACGGCTGACGCCGGGAGAGTTTCTGTTGGAAAATTTATATGCGATCCTCGGCGTGGCCCCGAATGCCACCGACGACGAGATCAAGAAGGTCTACCGCTCGCTGGCCATGCGCTACCACCCGGACCGCAACCAGGCGCCGGGCGCCGAGGCGCGCTTCAAGGCCGTGAGCAAGGCTTACGAGATCCTCTCGGACCGCGCGAAGCGCGACGAATACAACCAGAGCCTGAACCACCGCATCGTGCTCGACGCCGAAGCCGAAGCCTTCGAGCTGTGGCGCTCGCTGTTCGCCCTGAACGGCGTCAACCTGCCTGCGCACTGACGCCCGGGCCGCCCGTGCGCCCCGCCAAATACATCTACAGGACACACTATGAAAAACGTACATCCCGAATTCTCTTTCCAGTCGCGTGAACTGGAAGGCCAGATCGAAGGCACCCTGGGCGACCCGCCGAACCGCAAGAACTACGACATGATGGTGAACGCCCTGGTGTCCGAATACGCCGACGGCGGCGGCATCGACGACGTCAACATGATGGCCTTCGCGCTGGTCGACAAGATCCGCTTTCTGGACGCCAAGGGCCTGATGCGCGAAGCGCTCGACTACGCCGATGGCGACCCTTCCAAGGTGTTCGCGATGGCCGAATGCACGGGCGACGACGGCGCCAAGATGTACGAAGCGATGACGACCAACTTCCCCGAGCTGGCGCGCCAGGCGATCATCACCGCATTCCTGTTCAAGAACCAGAATCGCTGGGACGATGAAGACCAGTCGCTCGAGCAGCTGGGCCGCAATGACGATGGCGACGATGTCGATGAAGACGGCGAAGCAACCGACGACTTCAGCGGCCTGTTCGACGAAGGAGACCGCGATGAGCGATGATACCGGCAGCAAGAACGAACACCTGCCAGCCTTGACGCAGCAGGTGGGCGACCTGGTGCTGGCCGGCTCGCTCGACCACGCCGAAGAGGTGTTCTCGAAAGCGGCCGACGAGCATGGCGACTACGCCGTGGCGCAGGTGCTGAGCGACCTGCCACCGCAAGTGACGGCGCTGCACCTGGCCGGCTTTGACGGCGGCAAGACGTCGCTGGCCACGATGCTGGTACCGCCCAAGGCCTGGGCCGACAGCCTGGCCTACATCGCCGCGACCTGGCCCGACAACCTGATCGAGGACGATCCCGAGCGCATCGCCGAGAACCTGTTCAACCACGTTCATGGCGTGGTGTATGCGCAGGACGACGAAGAGCGCCGCAACGAGCTGCTCGAAGCGGCGTCCGCCACCGACCATGGCGCGACGATCTTTGCGATCATGTGGTCGCTGGCGCCGCGCGAAATCCTCGAGGTGGCGGGCGAAATCCTGTCCAAGGGCCGTTACGTGAGCGGCCAGACGAGCGCCGACAGCGACATCGTGCCGCTGGCGGTCGACCTGGCCAAGGCCAGCGAAGATGGCTGGGAGCGTTCGCTGCTGGAGCTGTTCCCTGAATTCCGCCACAGCGCCGAGATGGCCGAGATCGAACTGCCGGACGATCCGGATGAAGAGTCCGAATTCATGCAGCGTTCGACCCGCGACCTGTTGCTGCGCCTGCGCAAGCAGGTGCCGTCGGTGCGCAGCATGCCACGCCGTAGCCCGCGCCGCAGCCTGGGCTCGGACATCTTTTCGTGACGGCAGGTCCCAGCATGTTGCCTGCCCTTGTCATTGAAAAGCCGCCCCGGCTGATCCGCGCGATCCGGCTGCTGCCGGTCGACGCCACGCCCGATGAAGCGGCGATCCTTGCCGACGAATTGTCCGGGATCACCGCCATGGTGGCCGAAAAGTTCACCAACGACCGCACCGCCGAAGGCATCGGGCGCGCGTTGCTGTTGACCGTCGGCGGCATCTCGCTGGGTCTCGAACACCTGATCCAGACCGAGGAAGAGGGTGACCTCGATGCGCTCGACATCCTGATCGGGGAGGGCGCCGAGCACGCGTTCCAGGCGGGCTTTCGCCTGATCCGCGAGCTCGCTGCGCTGCCCGAGGACAGCCTGGTGAGCGAGTACGACCTGGACCCCATCTATGCGCAGCGGCGTTTGAAAGAACTGTTCGTCGACATCTGCACGGCCGATCCGGGCGAATCGTGGTCGGGCTACGAGCGTTATCTGGGCCAGGTGCGCCAGCGCCAGGAAGTCCAGGCAGTCGTCAAGGCGGCCGAGTGGCTGCGCAAGCACCACTACGAGGGCGCGGTCGTCGATCCGGACCTGAATGCCGAAGGCGTGATTGCGATGGCGATCATCTTCGCGGCCGAAGGTGGCGCGCGCATCACGGCGCGCACCGGCCAGCGCGAGTTCGAACGCTTCGTCAAGGCGGTGCGCAAGCACAATCCCGATTTCGGAGCCGGCTGGGCCGAGCTGATGGCGCGTGTGCCGCCGGCGCATCAACCGGTGATCGCTGCGCGCATCGCGACCTACCGCGCCAGTTGCACGGTGCTGCAACTGATTGGCACGACGGCGACGATGAAGCAGCTGTTCGCCGAAATGGAAAACTACGCCGGATCGGAGCTCGATCCCGAGTATCCGTGAAGGCTGCCAGGTGAGTGCACCGGGCGCCCGCATCGCCGCCGGCAGCGCGGCGTTCCGGCGCATCAACCGCGCCATGGCCTTCGGCGGCTTTTCCACCTTTGCGCTGCTGTATTGCGTCCAGCCCTTGATGCCGCTGCTGGGCCGCGACTTCGGGCTGTCGCCCGCGCAGAGCAGCCTGGTGCTGTCGGTGGCGACCGCCACACTGGCCCTGGCGCTGCTGGGTTCGAGCAACGTCGCCGAGCGCTTTGGGCGCAAGAAGGTCATGGTCGGCTCGATGCTCAGCGGCGCCGTCCTCACGCTGGGCTGCGCCTTTGCTTCGGACTACATCCACCTGGTGGCGCTGCGCGCCTGCATGGGCCTGATGCTGGGCGGCTTGCCGGCCGTGGCGATGGCGTATCTGGGCGACGAGATCGAACCGACATCCCTTGGCCTGTCGATGGGCATGTATATCAGCGGCAGCGCCTTTGGCGGCATGACGGGGCGGGTGCTGTCGGCCTTCATCAGCGATTTCGCCTCGTGGCGCATTGCGCTCGGCGTGCTGGGTGCGGCCGGGCTGTATGCGGCGTGGGAATTCTCGCGCAGCCTGCCAGCATCTCGCCATGGCGCGACGTTGCCGGCGCGCGGCCCCGGCTTCGTCGCCGGCTTGCGGATCCACCTGCGCGATCCGGGGCTGCCGTGGCTGTTCGCGCTGTCGTTTTTGCTGATGGGCGCCTTCATCACGCTGTACAACTACATCGGCTACCGCCTGCTGGGCGCGCCGTTCAACCTGCGCCCGAGCGCCGTCGGGCTGCTGTCGCTGCTGTATCTGTTGGGCATCGTCAGCTCGATGTGGGCCGGCAAGCTGGCCGACCGGCTCGGCCGGCGCAATGTGCTGTGGCTCATGATGGGACTGATGATCACCGGATTACTGATCACGCTGGCCGATTCGCTGGTCGCGATCGTGCCGGGTGTGGGGCTGGCGACGTTCGGCTTCTTTGCATCGCACTCGGTGGCCAGCAGCTGGGTAGGGCGGCGCGCACGCGCGCCACAGGCGCTGGCCTCGGGCATCTACCTGTTCTTCTATTACCTGGGATCGAGCGTGGTGGGCTGGTCGGGCGGGTATGTCTATGAGCACTGGGGCTGGACCGGTGTCGTGACCTTGCTGGCGGGGCTACTGGGGGTAGGGTTGGGGATTGCGCTGCATCTGCGGCGCCTGGCGCCGTTGCCGGTGAACTATTAGCTAGAATAAATAACCGGGCAATACAGGTGCCGTGCGCCGGCCGAAAACCGGTCGCACAAGTAAAAACGCCACGCTGCGAAGCGTGGCGTTGTCCGATCAGCGGCGTGCTGCGCGGTTTTGTGGGCGCGGTGCGCCGTTGGTCTTGCCAAGGTGACGGAAGGTGATCCGGCCCTTGCTCAGGTCGTACGGCGACAGTTCGAGGCTGACCTGGTCGCCGGCGATGATGCGGATGTGGTTCTTGCGCATCTTGCCCGAGGTGTAGGCGATCAGCTTGTGGCCGTTTTCGCAGTCGATACGATAACGCGAGTCCGGCAGCACTTCAGCCACGACGCCATTCATTTCGATGAGTTCTTCTTTTGCCATGATGGAGCTCCTGTAAATTTTAATATTGGGTAATCAGACCAGCCTGGCGCGCGGCGCACGGGCTGGCGGATGATGCGGCCTGCGTGAAGCAGGCGGTGTCAGGATGGGAATAATATTGACTTCGCTGGGTGTTGCGGCCCGTGTGCCATCTCGTGCCGTGGCGTCGCGCTTTGCGCGAATCATTTGTCCACAGGAACACGATATGGGGACGGTAGTAGAATTTTCCAGTGGCAATCTCGTGTTGTCATTCCTGAAACTTTGTAATCGTGGAGGAGTGATCGATGCCATACAAGCGATAGTGTAGCACGGTTGCCGCTCTGCGGCTCATGCGCACGCATAATGACGATATAATCTGCTTAACTTCCGTTGCAAAAAGCAACGCTTTTCACCAGGTCTTTCGCGTGCAGCAGTTGCCCCACGTGTCGATCGGCCGACCTTCCTGGGCTGCTCTCATGAACGACCGCACTTCCGCCAATGTAACCGGCCGCATTTCCACCGGTATTGCCGGCCTCGACGATATCCTGGGTGGCGGCTTGACGCCCCAGCGCGTGTATCTCGTCGAAGGTTCGCCCGGCGCCGGCAAGACCACGCTTGGCCTGCAATTCCTGCTCGACGGCATGGCGCGGGGCGAAGCCGGCCTGTATGTCACCCTGTCCGAAACGACCGACGAACTGATTGCGGTGGGTCAAAGCCATGGTTGGGACCTGACACCGCTGTCGATCTACGAGCTGGCAGGCGAAGACGACCTTGATCTTGATGCGCAACAGTCGGTGTTCCATCCATCGGAAATCGAACTGGGCGAAACGACGCGCAAGGTCATGGACCGGGTCGACGAACTGCAGCCGGTGCGGGTGGTGTTCGACAGCCTGTCCGAAATGCGGCTGCTGGCCCAGAATCCGCTGCGTTATCGGCGCCAGATTCTTGCGCTTAAACAATTCTTCTCCGCGCGCGGTTGCACCGTCCTGCTGCTTGATGACAAGACCAACCAGTCCGACCAGCAGCTGCACAGCATTGCCCACGGCGTCATCAGCCTGGAGCAGATCGCCCGCGACTACGGCAAGGAACGGCGCCGCGTCAATATCCTCAAGATGCGCGGGATTCGCTTCCGTGGCGGCTACCATGACTATGCGCTCGACACGGGCGGCATCACGATGTACCCGCGCCTGGTTGCCGCCGAACACGTGCGCGACTTCGTGCCGCTGGTTGGCTCGAGTGGTTCCGACGGCTTCGACGCGCTGCTGGGCGGCGGCCTGATTCGCGGCACCAACACGCTGATCGTCGGCCCGTCCGGCATCGGCAAGACCACGCTGTCCACGCGCTGCCTGCTGGCTGCGCTCGAGCGGGGCGAAAAGGCGGCCTATTACCTGTTCGACGAAGGCCTGGGCACCTTCTTTGCCCGCAGCACGCAACTGGGGCTGGACCTGCGGCCCTACCTGGCCACCGGCCAGCTCGCGATGTGCCACTTCGATCCGGCCGAACTCTCGCCCGGCGAATTCGCCCAGCTGCTGCGCGACGCCGTCGAACAGCAAGGCACGCGCTTCATGGTGATCGACAGCCTGAACGCCTACCTGCAGGCGATGCCGGGCGAACAGTTCCTGACGTTGCAGATGCACGAACTGCTGTCGTACCTGAACCAGCAGGGCGTGACGACCATGATGATCCTGGGCCAGCATGGCCTGATGGCCGAAGGCCGCACCGACGTCGACCTGAGCTATCTGAGCGACAGCACGGTGCTGATGCGCTTCTTTGAGGCGAGCGGCAATGTGCGGCGCGCGATCAGCGTGATCAAGAGCCGCACCACGCAGCACGCGCAGACGATCCACGAGCTGCAGCTGGGCCATGGCGGCGTGCGTATTGGCGCGCCGCTCGTGGGCTTCGAGGGCGTGCTGACCGGCATCCCCAACTACCGCGGCGCCACGCCCATGATGGTTCCGGTTCCAGATGCCGGGCAATAGCCAGCCGCGCAGCGCGCGAGGAACGCATCCTGATTTTCGCGCCGCGCGGGCGCGACGCCGACGTCATGGCGTCGGTGCTGCAGCGCGATGGCCTCGAGTGCAAGGCCTTCCTCGACTTCGCCCAGCTCGGCGCGGCGATCGAGGAGGGCGCGGGCGCGGCCATCCTGGCCGAAGAAGCGCTGCAGAACATCGATCCCAGGGCCTTGCACGCCTGGCTCGAGGCGCAGGCGCCCTGGTCCGACTTTCCGTTCATCGTGTTGCTGGCCAAGACGGTCGGCCTGCAGCAGGGCGCGGCGCGCGAGCGCCTGGGCGACTACGGCAACGTGATCCTGCTCGAACGCCCGCTCAATGCGCAGACGCTGCGCAGCGCCAGCATCTCGGCCCTGCGCGCGCGCCGCCGCCAGTACCAGGCGCGCGACGTGCTGGCCGACCGCGAGCGCACGGCGCAAAGCCTGCACGATAGCCGGCAGGAACTCGTCGCCCTGAACGAAACGCTCGAATCGCGCATCGACGAGCGCACCCGCGCGCTGGCCCAGGCCAACGACCGCCTGATGAACGAGATCATCGAGCGCGAACGCGTGCAGCAGGCGATGGCGCAGTACCAGAAGATGGAAGCGGTCGGACGCCTGACCGGCGGCATTGCCCACGACTTCAACAACCTGCTCAATGTGGTCCAGGGCAGCATGGACCTGATCCTGTTGATGTCGAAGGACGACGTGGCCAAGGGCCGCGCCGAGATCGCACGCCGCGCCTGCCAGCGCGGTGGCAAGCTCACGAGCCAGTTGCTGGCCTTCGCACGCAACCAGAGCCTCGACCTGCGCGAAACCCATATCGGCCTGCTGTTCGACGGCGTGCGCGAGCTGGTGGCCAGCTCGGTCGGCTCGGCCATCCGGCTGCGCTTTGCCGTCGACGACGACTGCGCAGCGGTGCTGGCCGATGGCAACCAGATGGAGATGGCGTTACTGAACCTGGCCATCAATGCGCGCGACGCGATGCCGGCCGGCGGCGAGCTGGTGTTCGCGGCCGGCCTGTCGGCGCCGCCGGCGGGCTTGCTGGCAGACGGCGACTACGTGCGCATCGCGGTGACCGACAGCGGCGAAGGCATGGCGCCGGAACTGGTGGCCAAGGTGTTCGAGCCGTTCTTCACGACCAAGGGCGTCAAGGGAACCGGGCTGGGCCTGAGCCAGGTGTACGGCATGGCGCAGCAATCGGGCGGCGCGGCGCGCATCCTCAGCGAACAGGGTGTGGGCACCACGGTGGAAATCTGGCTGCGCGCCGCCACCGGGCTGGATGAGGCCGAGCCGGCGCCACTGGCGCAGATGCCGGTGGCGAGCGAGCCGGCGCGCATCCTGATTGTCGAGGACGACGATTTCGTGCGCGCCTCGATGGTCTCGTCGCTCGAAGCGCTCGGCCACCACGTGACGCAGGCGGCCGACGGCGAAGCGGGCCTGGCGGCCCTGCAACGGGCGCGCCCGGAGCTCCTGATCACCGATTACCTGATGCCCGGCATGACGGGCGCCGACCTGATGGTGCGCACGCGCACGATGTTCCCGGGCCTGCCGATGATCATCGCCACCGGTTACGCCGACATGAAGGCGATCGAGCAGGTGATCGGCGACGATATCGTGCTGCGCAAACCGTTCCAGCTGGCCGAACTTGCAGTGAGCGTTGGCCAGGCCCTGGACCGCCAGCGCCAGCGCGACAGCGCCGCCCTGGCCTGAGGTGCGCAGAGCGCACTCAGCGCGCTCTGCGCGTTTGACTGCGCCTATATAATCCGACAGACGCCACTTGCCAACGGACCACCGTGACAACCGCACCCGACCCATTCGACTATGAAGCCGCCATCGGCGCCTGCGCCCGCGGCGACCGGCACGCCCTGCGCCGGCTGTATGACCAGGAAAGCCCGCGCCTGTTGGGCGTGGCGCTGCGCATCGTGCGCGACCGCCAGAGCGCCGAAGACGTCGTGCATGATGCCTTCGTAAGCATCTGGACCCGCGCCGGCACGTTTGATGCCACGCGCGGTTCGGGCCGTGGCTGGATGTACACGATCGTGCGCCACGCGGCGCTCGACGCCGTGCGCGATGGCGCCCACGAAGTCGGCGTCGACGAAGACACGCTCGATGCGCTCGACGCCGACGCCTTCGATCCCACCATGCAGGATGCGTTCGAGCTGCGCCAGGACATGGGCCGGCTGCACGAGTGCCTGACCCGGCTCGATCCGGCCAAGCGCAACAGCATCCTGCACGCCTATGTAGATGGCTTCTCGCACAGTGAAATCGCCGAGCGGCTCAAGTCGCCGCTGGGCACGGTCAAGGCCTGGATCAAGCGCGGCATGAGCGCGCTGCGGGAGTGCATGGTATGAACGCTACACACGATTACGACGAACTGGCCGGCCAATACGTGCTCGGCACGCTGCCGCGCGCCCAGCGGCTCGAGGTCGACGCCGCGCTGGCCAATAACGCATCATTGCGCGCCGCCGTCGCTTTCTGGGAAGCACGGCTGCTGCCCTTGACCACGCTGGTGGAACCGAGCACGCCACCGGCGTCGCTGTGGGCGCGCATCGAGCGTAGCCTGGGCCCTGTCACCAAACCGGCGCCGGCTGCGCGCGCCGGCTGGTGGGAGCGCCTGGGCCTGTGGCGCGGCCTGGCCGCAGGCGGTTTTGCCGCCGCTGCCGTCATGGCGGTGGTGGTCGGCCTGCGTGTCAACGACCTGCAGCAGCCGCACTACATGGTGGTGCTGGCTGCGCCGCAGAACGCCGCGCCGGGCTGGGTGCTCAAGATGACGGGCGCGACGACGCTGCGCCTCGAACCCCTGGTGGCAACCGCCGTGCCGTCGCAGCGCGCGCTGCAGTTGTGGACCAAGGCCGACGACTGGTCCGGCCCCGTGTCGCTGGGTCTCGTCAAGCCTGGCGAGACCGTCGAGGTCAAGCTCGACAAGCTGCCGAAGATCGTGCCGAACCAGCTGTTCGAGATCACGCTCGAGCCGGAAGCCGGCTCCCCGATCGGCAAACCGACCGGCCCGATTCTGTTCATCGGCCGCGCCGTCGTCATCTAGGGCCGGGCGAGCGCAACGAAAAAGGGCGTTCCCGCATCAGCGGGAACGCCCTTTGTTCATGCTACGGTGTGATTAACGCAGCCAGATCGCGATGTCCTTCACGCCCGGCATGCCGCTGCCGATGCGCGATGTGGCCGGGTTGGCGGCGCCGCCGATCAGAGTGCCGGCACCGGTGGTGATGTCGACGCGGTACAGAGACGTCGGGCCACCGGCGGTGGTGCGCAGGGCTGCCAGCACCAGGCCGTTCGCGCCGCCGGCGATGTCCATGCCGCCGTCGCCGGCGACCGTCACGCCCAGCGGGCCGACATTGACCAGCGTGCCGTCGTTTGGCGGGTTCTGCAGGGCCAGCACCGAGCTGGCGCTGTCGACGTCGAACAGCTGCGTCGCGGTCGCGTTCGGGACGCTGTTCGTGTAGGCGGCTGCTGCCACCATCGGGGCTGCACCGGTGCGGTTGATGACGCCATCGGTGGTCGTCGCGCCGGTGTCGACGTTGATGCGCAGGTTCTGGCCGCTGTTGCTGATTACGCGCAGGCGGTCGGCGACCGGGTTGAAGTCGACGGCAAACGCGGTGCCGGCAATCGCGGTGTACGGCAGCGTGGTGTCGGTGCTGTCAGCGGCCAGCGTGGCTTTCACGGTAGCGACGCCGGTGGCCGGATCGATCGTGATCAGGCGCGCGGTCGAGGTCAGGCCGTACAGCATATTGTCACGTGGGCGCACGTCGATGCCCAGCACGAGCTCGCCCGGGGCCAGGCCGCTGATGGCGACATTGGTGTCGAGCGTGTTCGGCGTGCCGACCTTGAAGCCGACCAGGCGGTTATCGTCGGTCAAGCCCAGCACGACTGGCGTCTGCGCCGCGCGCAGCGCGATGCCGCGGATGTCTTCGGTCACGCCCAGCGCGCCCACCAGCGTGGCCGGTGCGGTGGTGGCGGCCAGGTTCACGCCATACAGATTGCGTGCGCCGCCGACGGTGGCCACCATATAGCCCATGTTCGTGCGTGCATCGATGTCGAAGCCGTTGACGGCGCCGGCGACGATGCCCAGCGGGACCGGGCTGGCCAGCGTGCCGTTGTTTGGCGGGTTCTGGGTGTACAGCGTGTTGTTGACGGCATCGATGCCGTACAGCGTCGTCGAGCCGGTGCCGGCGAACGAGTTGGTATAGGCCGAGGCAGAAATCGCCGTGTTCGCTGCGCCGCCGTTGATGCTGCCGTCGGTGGTCGTCGCGCCGGTGTCGACGTTGATGCGCAGGCTCTGGCCCGTGTTGCTGACGATGCGCAGGCGGTCGGCCATCGGGTTGAAGTCGACGCCGAAGCTGGTGCCTGCCAGTGCAGTGAATGCGTCGGTGGTGTCGGCGGCATCAGCGGCCAGGCGCGACTTGTTGGTGGCAGCGCCGGTGACCGGATCGAGCGTGTACAGGCGGCCGGTCGAACCGACGCCGTACAGCATGCCGTCGACTGGGCGCATGTCGATGCCCACCAGGTTTTCGCCGCTCTGCAGGCCGGTGACGAGCACATTGGTGCGGATGGTCGCCGGGGACGCGCCGTCGAACGAAATCAGACGGTTGCTGACAGTCAGGGCAACCACATCGCCAACAGTCGCGGACGCCGGCGGCGGGGTGGTCGGCGCCGGCGCGGCGTTGTTGTCGTCGTCATCGCTGCCGCAGGCGGTCAGCGCAAGGGCGATCGAAGAAACGAGGACGAGCTTGGCGAATTGTGGTTTTTTCATGATGTGTCCTTATTAGTAGAATGGGTCGTCAAAGTGAATCAGGGCGCACGGCCCGCGGGCAGGCTGCCATGTCGACACGGGTACTACGCACCAGATGCAGGATTGGATGCAGCAGGATGAAAATAAACTTATCTACCCAGCCCGGCGGGCGCATGCAGCCTGCGTGCATGTGAGAATGCACGCATTTTGATGGCATGGCCGCATGTTACTGTAGAGAAATTATGGTGCAGCTGTCCTGCACCACCAACCTTGTTTTAACGGTGTCGTCATGCGTGTTTCCCTGGGTGAGGTCGTGTCCGTGGCCACCTTTTCGCTGGCCGGGTCGGTCTCGTGCATCAAGGCCTGGTCGGTCTTGTCGGGTACCCGATTTACGCCGGGCTTCTACATTGCCGGCGCGATGTTCAGTCTGCTGATCTGTTCGCTGTTTTTGCTGGCGTTCGCGTCGGTGCGGGCCTGGACCCGGGTGCGCTGAAGCAGCCCTGAGGCGGCCGGGCGGCCGCCAGGATGAAGGAAGACGGCGCTAGACGACGCCGCGGTTCTGCAGGGCGGCGATCTCGCTATCGCTCTTGCCCAGCACATCGCGCAGCACATCCAGCGTGTGCTGGCCCAGCGTGGGCGGCGCCACGCTGCTGGTGGCCGGCGTGGCCGACATGCGGATCGGATTGCGCACCAGCGTGACTTCGCCGGCGCTCGGATGCGGCAGCGCGATCGCCATCGCGCGCGCCTGCACCTGCTCGTTGGCGAAGACCTCGCCGACGTCGTTGATCGGCCCGCATGGCACGCCGTGTTCTTCCAGCAGTGCGATCCATGCGGCGCGCGTTTTTTCGCCAACCATGTCGGCCAGCAGCGGCACGAGCACGTCCCGGTGCTGCACCCGCAGCGGATTGGTAGCGAAGCGCGCATCGAACGCCAGCTCGGGCCGGCCGCCCGCTTCGACGAACTTCTGGTACTGGCCATCGTTGCCGGCGGCGACGATGATGTGGCCATCGAGGCAGGCAAAGGTCTGGTACGGCACGATATTGGCGTGCGCATTGCCCCAGCGTTTCGGGGCCTTGCCACTGTTGAGGTAATTGCTGCCGACATTGGCCAGCATCGCCACCTGCGTGTCGAGCAGCGCCATGTCGATGTGCTGGCCTTCACCCGTGCGGTCGCGGTGCGTGAGTGCCGCCAGCACGGCCACCGTCGCATACATGCCCGTCATCAGGTCAGTCAGCGCGACGCCGGCCTTTTGCGGCCCGCCACCGGGCAGGTCGTCGCGCTCGCCCGTCACCGACATCAGGCCGCCCATGCCCTGGATCAGAAAATCGTAGCCGGCGCGGTGCGCGTACGGCCCGTCCTGGCCGAAGCCCGTGATCGAGCAGTAGACCAGGTCGGGTTTGAGCGCCTTGAGGCTCGCGTAGTCGAGCCCATAGCGCGCCAGGTGTCCGACCTTGAAATTCTCGAGCACCACGTCGCATGACAGTACCAGTTCGCGCAGTAACGCCTGGCCTTCGCTGCTGGCGATATCGACCGTCATCGAGCGCTTGCCACGGTTAGCGGTCAGGTAGTAGGCCGCTTCCTGCGTGTCGCGGCCATCGGCGTCCTTCGCATACGGCGGGCCCCAGGCGCGCGTGTCGTCGCCGCTGCCGGGGCGCTCGATCTTGATTACGTCGGCGCCCAGGTCGGCCAGGTTTTGCGCGCACCACGGACCGGCCAGCACCCGCGACAGGTCGAGCACGCGGATGTGGCCGAGCGCCTTGGGCAGCGATGTGGAAGCGGAAGCGGAAGATGGCGTCATGGTTCAGGCAGGGTAGGCAATCATGAAGCGCCGATTATAACGGGCCGGCCATGGGCTGCGGCGCCAGCTGGGCGGCCGCGGACAGTGCGCGTTCACGGTCGACGATGGCGTCGATCGTGCGTTCTTCGAGCCCCATTGCCCCGAGCACGAAGCTGGATAACTGCAGGCTCGCTTCCAGTGTCTCGGGCACCACGACCGAGGCGCCGGCCAGGCGCAGGTCGCGCGCGTGCTTCTCGTCGCGCGAGCGGGCAAACAAGGCCACGTGCGGGAATTCACGCCGGATGCCGTGCACCGCCTGCAGCGCCGCGAGCGGCTGGTCCATCGTCAGCACGATCGCGGGCGCTTCGTCGGCGTGCACGCGGCGCAGCAGTTCGGGCCGCGCCGCGTTGCCGAACCAGACCGGCCAGCCGTCGGCGCGCAGCTGCGCCACCAGCCGCGCATCGGTCTCGAACGCCACGAATGGAATCTTTTGCGCAGTGAGCAGTTTGCCCAGTTGCTGGCCGACGCGGCCAAAGCCGGCAATGATGACCTGGCCGCGCACCGCACCTAAGGCGGCATGATCGTGCTGCGCGGCGAGCTGGTCCCCGCGCGTTTCCAGCTGGTCGCCGATGGCCCGGCCCAGGCGCGCCAGCATTGGCGTGATGAACAGCGACAGGCCGACCGCCAGCATCACGCGCGCGCCCAGCGCCGGATCGAGCACCCCGCTGGTGGCCGCATAGCCGATGACGATGAAGGCAAACTCGCCGCCCTGGCCCAGCAGCAGGCCGCCTTCGACGGCGCGGCCCCACGGCAGGCCACCGATCCGGAACAGCAGGGCCACGACGAGGCCCTTGATCAGCACCAGCCCGAGGACGAAGGTGGCCAGCCACAACGGTGCGTCGAGGATCTGGCCGGTGTCGATCGTCATCCCGACCGTCATGAAGAACAGCCCCATGAGCAAACCCTTGAACGGCTCGACCATCAGCTCGACCTCGTGCTTGAATTCGGTCTCGGCTAACAGCAGGCCGGCGATCAGGGCGCCCAGCGCCATCGACAGGCCGGCGGCGGCCGACAATGCCGCGATGCCGAAGGTCGCGAGCAGGACCAGCGCCATGAACACGTCGGGCTGGCGCTGGCGGGCAAAGGCGCGAAACAGCGGATGCACGACGCGCCCGCCCACCAGGTAGATGAGGGCAATCGCGCCGGCGGCCTTGGCCAGCGTGATGGCAGCCAGCAGCAGCGCGTCGTTGCCGTCACCGGCGCCCTTGGCCAGCGCGCCGATCAGGATCAGGATCGGCACCACGGCCAGATCCTGCAGCATCAATACGGCGAAGGCGGCCTGGCCCAGGCGCGTGCCGGTGCTGTGCTGCTGGTTCATCAGCTGCATGACGACGGCGGTGGACGAGAGCGAGAGTACGAGGCCGAGGACGACAGCGGCCTGGCCCGGCAAGCCATACAGGTACAGCGCGGCGCCGATCAGCGTGGCGCTGGCCGCGACCTGCGCAGTGCCGGCGCCGAACACCCAGCGCCGCATCGACCACAGGCGCGCGGCCGACAGTTCCAGTCCAATCATGAACATCAGGAACAGCACGCCGATTTCAGCCAGCATCGAGATGCCGGGGCCAGCGGGGAAGGTAAGGAACGCCAGCCATGGCGTGTGGAGGGCCAGCGCGCCCAGGCCGAAGGGGCCGAGCAGGGCGCCGACGGCGAGAAAGCCGAGCACCTGGTTGATGCGCAGGCGCTGCAGGGCAGGGATGAGGATGCCGGCCAGGATCAGGAACAGCAGGATTTCACGCAGAAAGGGGAAGGCGTGGTGGTCGTTCACGGAAGTACCTGTTCGTGGAGGGTTGGCGCAATTGCCAACCCTACCACACCGGCCGGTCAGGTCCCGGAGTGCACTGCCTCGTCCACTTCGGCCTGGCGCTCGCTACCCGCCACGTCCTGGCGTCGTTCGGCCTGCGCTTCGAGTTCGCGCCGTTCGTCGCGGTCGGCGTTGCGCAGGTCGATGTAGCGGCGCAGTGCATCGTCGAGCGTCGGCAGCAGCGCGCCCCGTTCGCTGGCGAGCGCGCAATAGCGTGGCCGCGGCGCCGTGAAGCCGAATTCCTCGGCTGGCAGCGCTTCGAGCCGGTGCGCATCGATGCCGGCCAGTTCGGCCGCACGGCGCGCCAGCTCGGCCCAGGTCAGCTCGCCCTGGTTGGCCAGGTGCCAGATGCCCGCTTCGCCATCGACCGCGAGGTCGAGGCAGGCATGCACCAGGTCGGGCACGAAGGTTGGCGACACCGTCAGGTCGCCGGCCGCGACGAACGGGTCGCCCCGTTCCAGCGCAGCAAGCGCCTGCGTGACGAAGTTGTGTTCGTCCCACGGGCCGAAGAAGGCGCTCGTGCGCACGACCAGCGCGCCCGGGTGGTTCAGCAGGACGACGCGCTCGGCCTCGGCCTTGCTGCGCCCGTACACGCCCAGCGGCGCGACCGGATCGGATTCGACATACGGCCGCTCATTGCTGCCATCGAACACGAGGTCGCTCGAGAACGTGGTCAGGTGGATGCCATGCTGCGCGCAGGCGGCGGCCAGCGTCGCCGCGCCCACGGTGTTTTCGCGCATGCAGCGTTCGAGTTCGCGTTCGGCGTCGTCCACGCGCACGTAGCCGCAGGTATTGATCACGGCCCATGGCTTGTAGCGGGCCAGCGCTTGCTCGACCGATTCCTGGTCGGCGATGTCCATGTCCTGGCGCGACAGCAGGCGGTGCGCCAGGTTGCGTTTTTCGCAGATGCGGGCAAATGCGCGGCCCAGCGTGCCGGTGGCGCCCAGGATCAGGATCGGCGGGGCGCTGGTGCCGACCAGGCGATGGCCGTCGGCGGCGATGGACGTTACCGTGTCGGGCGTGGCGACCGGCTGGCACACGAAACGGCCCGGGCGGCGCCACCAGCCTTGCGCGCGCAGCACCGGATGCGACAGCGGCTCGCCGGCGGCCAGTTCGTTCATCATCGTGGCGAGCGCGGTGCGGCGCGGCAGCGGCGAACGCACGTCGAGCGGGCCCGGTTCGTAATAGCCATGTTCGGCGGTGACGAGGCAATTCCAGTCGAACGAGCCGAGCAGCGCCCAGACCGTCACGGCGCGCACGTCGACACCATTGGCGCGCGACTGCTGCGCCGCTTCCCAGATTTCAAGGAGCCAGCGCATCTGGTCTTCGCGGTTGGCGTCGATGTGCGCCTCTGTGATCGCCAGCGGGATGCCATAGCGGTCCCAGATTTCCTGCAGCAGCGGGGCGATGCCGGGCGTGGGCGTGGCCAGCACGCGCGACGCTTCGACGTCGGCGCACGGGAGGTCGTCGGCCATGCCGCGGTGGTGCGCCGGATAGCGCTCCGGCCGGTGGTCGAGCCAGCGCTCGCTCGTGACGTAGTAATTGCAGCCGATGATGTCGGGCGGGCACCGGTTGTCGCGGAACCAGAGAAGTTCGGCGGCATCGGCGCCATTGCGCAGCAGATAGTTCCACAACGGGTGGTCGGGCACGACCATCCCGCACAGCAGGTCCCAGCCGAGCCAGCGGCGCTCGTTGTAGAACTCGGCGACGTCGCTCAGTTCGGGCGTGCTGTAGGTCTTGCCGAGATCGTCGGTCTGGATCAGCTTGGCATCTGGATTGACGGCGCGGATCGCGCGCATCGACAGCACGGTGGCGCGGCACTGATTCAGCAGCGCCCGGATGAACGTGCGGTCGTCGCGCCCGTGCGGATACCAGACGCCGTACAGGCCGGCAAAGCGCGCCGTCGTGCAGATTTCATTGACGGGGGTGTAGTACTCGAGCCAGGGATAGCGCGCGGCGACGGCGCCGGCGTAGTCTGCCAGTGCCTCTGCAAAGCCGGGGTCGACCAGGCTCGTATGGCGCGGGCCACTGCCGTGATGGACCAGCCCGGCAATCGGCGTGACGCCGGCTTCGCGCAGCGCGTTCAGGCGTTCGTCGGGCCAGTGCCAGTTGGCGTGCTCGAGGCCATCCGGGGCCGTGCGTTCCCACAGGATCGGGTAACGGATGGCGCGGATACCGAGGCCGGCGAAGCGCTCGATGTCGCACGGCCGGTCGGTGTGGCCATTGCGGTCGAGCTGGCTGAAATAGGCGTCCTGCACGCGGTTGACGGTGCATTCGAGGCCGCCCCATAGTTCGAGGGAATGGTCCTGGTGGTTCTGGCTGTTCGTGCTCTTGTTCATGGCGTTTATTCCTTAATATTATTGCAACTAGCTGGTCGACCTGAAGTGCTCTGACTGATCTGTATTGTGTTGGGAGAGCCCTGCTGCCGAGTCACGGACCGGGTGGCGGTTGACAGCGCGGCGGCAACCTGCAACCATGCGGTCCATGATCTTTCCGAAAGCACATCCAATTCTTCTTTCCTGGTGGCGCCGCTGATAGCGCGCGGCCACGGGAAATGATGTGCATTTCATAGCCGCCTCGATTCAGGCGGCGTTCATTGTTGATACGCAGCGATCGGGGCATAGAACCAGGAACCTCGATGACACTGCCTACTTCAACTACTACTTCTACCGATATTGCAACGACCGCCGTAACTACGCCGGCTGCCAACTCGATCATCCTCACCGGTGACCGGCCGACGGGCCCGCTGCACCTGGGCCACTTCGTTGGCAGCCTGCGCGATCGCGTGGCTTACCAGCATCAATACCGTCAGTTCGTCATGCTCGCCGACTCGCAGGCCATGACCGACAATATGGATGACTTGGGTAAGGTACACCGGAATGTGGTGGAAGTGGCGCTCGATTACCTTGCTGTCGGGATCGATCCGGCCAAGACGACCGTGTTCATCCAGTCGCAAATCCCCGAGCTGACCGAGCTGACGTTCTATTACCTGAACCTCGTGACCGTCGCGCGCCTCGAGCGCAACCCGACCGTCAAGGCCGAAATTGTCTTGCGCGGCTTCGAGCGCGACATCCCGGCGGGCTTTTTGACCTACCCGGCCAGCCAGGCCGCCGACATCACTGCTTTCAAGGCAAACATGGTGCCGGTGGGTGAAGACCAGATCCCGATGATCGAGCAGTGCAACGAGATCGTGCGCAAGTTCAACCGCATCGTCGGGCGTGACATCCTGGTGGAAGCCAAGGCCTTCGTGCCTGAAGTGGGGCGCCTGCCGGGCATCGATGGCAAGGCCAAGATGAGCAAGTCGCTGGGCAACACGATCAATCTGGGCGCCAGCCCTGACGAGATCCGCGCCGCCGTCCGGAACGTCTATACCGACCCGCTGCACCTGAAGGTCTCCGACCCGGGCCACGTCGAAGGCAACGTCGCCTTCACGTATCTGGACGCGTTCGATACCGACAAGGACGGCCTGGCCGAGATGAAGGCGCATTACCAGCGCGGCGGCCTGGGCGACAGCATCGTCAAGAAGCGCCTCGAAGGCATCCTGCAGGACATGCTGGCGCCGATCCGCACGCGCCGTGAAGAGTTCGCGAAAGACCCGGCTTACGTCATGCAGATGCTGAAGGAAGGCACGATGAAGGCGCGTGAAGTCGCGGCGGCGACGACCGACGAAGTCAAGAAGGCGCTGGGGCTGTCGTACTTCTGATCTTGCGTCTGACCGGTATCGCGCGGCGATGCCGGCGGTAGCGCAGCGCAAGGCTATCGCAACTGTGAGTAGTAGAAAGCCCCCGGGGGTGGCAAGCTGCGTGCTTGTCCATCACCCGGGAGTGCATCATGAGCAAAGGCTTGCGCCTGACTGAAAAATGGATGCAGCGCGCCCTGTGGCTCGTTGCGTTCGTGTTTGCCGGCTTTTTGATCGGGCTTGGCAGCCTGATCGTGCAGAACGTGCGCGATGTTGAAGAGCCACTGACCCTCGAGCAGTTCATGGACCCGGCCCAATTGGCCAGTGTGCAAGCCGAGCGCGAAGCCGCGCACAAAGCGCAGGAACAGGCCCGGTCGCGCCTGGAGCAGGCGACCCAGAAGCACACGGTGGCCAGCGCGAATACTGCCTCGGCACGCGAGACGTTCGGCAACTGGCTGGCGACGCGGCAGGTGACGGCGCGGCCCGAGCAGGATCCGGAATTAATCAAGCGCACCGAAGCACTCGATGCGCTCGCAAGCGCCGAGCGCACGGCGCTTGCGGCAGTGGAGGCAGAACAGCAGACACTGCTCGACGCAACCCAGGCCGGGGAGCGCGCCGGCACCCGCTGGCGTGCGCTGGAAGAGCCAGCCGCGAAGGCGTTGTTTGAAGCGCAGGCTGCGCGCGATCTTCGCGTGTTTGGCTATCGGCTCGCGCTGACCCTGCCGCTCTTGCTGGTGGCCGGCTGGCTGTTCAAGCACAAGCGCAAGACGCCCGACTGGCCATTTGCCTGGGGCTTCATCCTGTTTGCGTTGTTCACGTTCTTTTTCGAGCTGGTGCCGTATCTGCCGAGCTATGGCGGGTACGTACGCTACATTGTCGGCATCATCCTGACGGTCGTTGCCGGGCGCTATGCGATCCGGTGGTTGCAGGGATATCTGGCGCGCCAGAAGCTGGCTGAAGCATTGCCCGATGCCGAGCGGCGCCAGGGGATGCGCTATGACGTGGCCCAGACCCGGCTGGCGAAAAGCCTGTGTCCCGGGTGCGAGCGGGCGGTCGACCTGAAGGATGGCAAGAACGATTTCTGCCCGCACTGTGGCATCGGCCTGTTCAACCGCTGTACTGCCTGCACGACGCGCAAGAATGCGTTTGCACGGTTCTGCTTCGCGTGCGGCGCGGCGGCCAACACGACACTGGCCGACTGAATGAAAAAAACCGCAGCCGGCGGGGCCGGTTGCGGTTTTATGAAGTGCGCGCTACGTAGGGTGGGCGGGTTTCCGCCCACGCGTTCAACACACCTTCGCATACCAGGGAAGATGTGAGGTACGCGCTACCCGATATCAGTCACGCAGATCAGCTGGCACCTTGCCGCCATTGGCCGCCAGCTTGTTCATGACCTGGCGGTGCAGCCAGATGTTCATCTTGGCCGAATCGTTCATGTCGCCCGTATAGTTCAGCTCAGCGGCGAGTTCCTTGCGCGACTGCAGGCTGCTGTCCAGGCCGAGCAGCTTGAGCAGGTCGACGATCGACGAACGCCAGTTCAGCTGCTGACCCGACGAGGCGAGCATGCCGTTCAGGACTTGCTCGACGTCGACCGGCTGGGCTGGCGCTGCTGCTGGCGCTGGCGCTGGCGCTGCTGCTGGTGCGGCGGCCGTTGGTGCTGCCGGTGCTGCGGTCGGGGCAGCAGGTGCAGCCGTTGGCGTTGCCGCCGGTGCTGCGTCTTTTTTGCCTGGGAAAATTTTATGGAAGATGTTGCTCAGGATACCCACGGGACCCTCCTTTTCTGGTGATTGATTACGGATATTGTTTGCCATGTAGCCCAGTGCGACGGCCAGGGCGGCGCCCCCGGCAGCCTTGATCAGCGTCGGATGCTCGGCGTAGAAGTCGCTCATGCGATCGACGATGCCGGGATTCTGCTGTTGTGCTTTTTCAGCCAGTTCCTGTACTTGCTCAGGCGAGACCTGCGCTGCCTGTTCAGGTGTCACCTGCGTTGGCACATTGTTGCCGAAGATCTTGCTCAGTGCGCCACCGGCGACTGATGACAGCACGCCGCCGCCTGCGCCGCCCAGCAAGCTGTTCAGCATGCCGGCGCGCTGGTTCTGGTCGCTCTGGCCAAACAGCTGGCTGACCATTTGCGGGAACGGTGGGGTCTGGTCGGAGCGCAGTGCGCTCGCGATGCCTTGCGCGACGCTGGCCCGGGGCGCGTTCTGCGCTACCTGGTCGAAGTCGGCGGCAGCATTGCCGTTGGTGCTGGCGGCGCCTGCGCCACCAAGATATTGCTGCAACAAATTACCTAAATCAAAAGCCATGTGTTCTCCTGCTGGGTGAATGCCGGGATGGATGACCAGCGTAGGCGTTTTGATATGGACTGCTCTGTACGATGACGAACCCACGGTGCATCGATCATCAACGATCTGCGCTCTGTGATGCGCGCTCTGCGCTCTGTGATCATTACGTCGGTGTTGCGCAGGAAAGGGTAGCGCTACACCTATTTGCCAGGTGGACACGACAGTACCACGACCGGTAAGCTGTCGGCATGCCCTACGTCCCGCTCGCCGTGTTCCTCCTCCTGTACCTGTTTGCCAGCCTGGCCTGGAACATGTCCCAGGTCGTCGGCGCCGCCTACCTCGTCACCAGCCTGACCTGTTTCGTCGCCTACGCGATGGACAAGTCGGCCGCGCGCGCCAGCACCTGGCGCACACCGGAAGCCACGCTCCTGCTGCTGGGCCTGATCGGTGGCTGGCCCGGCGCCGTACTGGCGCAACAGTGGTTGCGCCACAAGACCAGCAAGCAATCGTTCCAGTGGAAGTTCCAGGCGACGGTGGTGTTGAACCTGGCCGTATTCGCATTCCTTGCTTATCGCTTCGGCCAATCGGCCTTTGCATGATGATGATGAAGAACGATCCCGTGTGGCCATGGCCCCGCATCCTCGCGCACCGTGGCGGCGGCACGCTGGCGCCCGAAAACACGGTGGCCGGCCTGCGCTGCGGCATGGCAGCGGGTTTTCGCGCGATCGAGTTCGACGTCATGCTGGCGCGCGACGGCGTCCCCGTGGTGCTGCACGATCCGGCCCTGGGCCGCACGGTCCGGGGCAGCGGCAGCGTGTTCGAGCACGATGCGCGGGACCTGACCGCGATGGATGCCGGCAGCTGGTTCGGCCCTGGATTCGCGGGCGAGCCGGTGCCACTGTTCGACGCCTTTGCGCGCCTGTGCATGGCCCACGGCATCTGGATGAATATCGAGATCAAGCCGGCGCCCGGCTACGAAGGGGAGACGGGCCACGTCGTGGCGCAGATGACGGCCGCGCTGTTCGCCGACGCGCTCGCGTCCGGCGACCCGGCCGCGTTGCCGTTATTGTCGTCGTTCAGCGACGTCGCGCTGGCGGCGGCGCAGGCGGCGGCCCCGACCCTGCCGCGCGCCTGTCTCATCAGCGCGCTCGGCGCCGATTGGCAGACGCGGGCGCAGGCGCTCGGCGTGCGCGCCATCCATACCAACCACTTGCACCTGAGCCGGCAGCAGGCACGCGCCGTCAAGGACGCCGGCTACGGCCTGTTCTGCTACACCGTCAATGATGCCGGCCGCGCGCGCGAACTGCTGGCCTGGGGCGTGGACGCTTTCTGCACCGACCGCATCGACCTGATCACGCCCGATTTCGCCTGACAGCAAGGTCAGGCACTATATTTACACTGCGACCTCAAGTAACAGGGAAGGGGTGACGTTAAGAAGGGACGATCACCCTGACGGTGTTGCCACCATGGCGCTTTCCATTTCGACGAATACCCTGTCGCTCAGCACGCAGCGCAGCACGCGCACGCATGACACGGAGCAGGCAAAGCTCGTCGAGCGCCTGAGCTCCGGCATGCGCATCAACCGCGCGTCCGACGATGCCGCCGGCCAGGCGATCACGTCGCGCCTGTCGTCGAACCTGCGCGGCGTCAGCCAGGCGATGCGCAGCCTGAGCGACGCGACATCGATGCTGCAAGTGGCCGATGGTGCCATGGCCAGCGTCACCGAGACCCTGCAACGCCTGCGCGAGATGGCGGTGGCGGCCGGCAACGGCAGCTACACGGACGGCGATCGCAGCGCGCTGCAGAAAGAGACGCAGGCACTGCTGCAACACATCACGCAAGTGGGCACCGACACCAGTTTCAACGGGCAAGCGCTGTTTTCGCAGGACACTATCAGCATCGGCGGCGACGAACGGCGGCGCGCCGTGCTCGATGGCTTGCAATCCGGCTGGCTCAGTTCGGCCGAAGACCTGATCAAGCAGCATTACGGACTCATGGGCGATGGGGCCAAACTGACTGTCAACCTCGAGACCACGGACGGCGCCTATAACGTGCTTGCATCGGTGTCCGGCACGTCGTCCGGCGGCAAGCTGAACAATCTGCACCTGAATATCGACATGGCCGACTTCGGCACCGCACCTACCCCCGACGGTGGCAGCGCGCCACTCTACAGTGACCGTATCGTCGCCCATGAAATGGTGCACGCGGTGATGGGCCGCACGATGAATATGGGGTCGCTGCCGCAATGGTTCGTGGAAGGCACGGCTGAACTGATCAACGGCGCCGACGAACGGCTGGCCGGCGCCGGTAGCATCGCGGGCGTCGTCGCCACGATTGCTGGTGGCGGATTTACGTACGAAGGCGGGTATGCGGCCAGCCGCTACCTCCACGACCGCATGAAGGGCCTGGGCGTGGAGGGCGGCATCAAGGGCATCATGCAATACCTGAACAACAACCAGTCCGCCAACCTCGACGCGGCGCTCAATGCCGTGTCGATGGGCGTGTACACCAGCAACGCCGCGTTCCTGGCTGACTTCGGCGCCAATGGCGAACAATTTATCAATACAAAAATGAATCTGACCAATGCCGATACGGGCGCCATCGGCGGCCTGGACGCTGATGGCGGCCCTGTGCGCGATGCCCGCGCCGTCGTGCCCGCCAGCGGGACCAGCAATGCCGCGGACGGCCTGGCCGGTTTCAATGTCGTCTACCCGGACGAGGGCGGCGCCAGCGGTGTGCGACGCGTGCAGGTGCAGGCCGGCGACAGTGCCGGCGACCTGATCGACCTGCAATTCTCGTCGATGAATGCGCGTGCCCTGGGCCTGGCCAATCTCGACATGACACGATCAAACGTGGCGCTGCTGAGCATCGACCGGGCGCTGGAGTTCGTGGGCGAGCAACGCGTACGCACGGGCGCCTCGAGCAACCGGCTGGACCTGGCCGCCGGCGCCCTCGAGACGAGTTCGCAGAACATGCAGGCGGCCCGCTCGCGTATCCAGGATACCGATTACGCGAGCGACACGGCGCGGCTGACCCGCACGCAGATCCTGCAACAGGCGGCGTCGGCGATGCTGGCGCAGGCCAACGGGCAACCACGCTCCATCCTGAGCCTGCTGCGCTGAGAATGGATCGGGGAGCTAGGCTATAATCGTTCCTTTATAGGCACGCTGCCTCACTCCGCCCAACGATCAGACATGAAATCCTCCGACATCCGCGAAAAGTTCCTCAAGTTCTTTGAATCCAAAGGCCATTCCATCGTGCGTTCCAGCCCGCTGGTGCCGGGCAACGATCCGACCATGCTGCTGACCAACAGCGGCATGGTGCAGTTCAAGGATGTCTTCCTGGGCCTGGATTCGCGCCCGTACTCGCGCGCGACGTCCGTGCAGCGCTGCGTGCGCGCCGGCGGCAAGCACAATGACCTGGAAAACGTCGGCTACACAGCGCGTCACCACACGTTCTTCGAGATGCTGGGCAACTTCAGCTTCGGCGACTACTTCAAGCGCGATGCGATCCAGCTGGCCTGGGAACTCCTGACCAAGGTCTACCTGCTGCCAGCCGAAAAGCTGACCATCACCGTGTATTTCGAGGACGACGAAGCGTACGACATCTGGGCCAACGAGATCGGCGTGCCGAAAGAGCGCATCATCCGCATCGGCGACAACAAGGGCGCGCGCTACGCATCCGACAATTTCTGGCAGATGGCAGATACCGGCCCATGCGGTCCGTGCACCGAGATCTTCTATGACCACGGCGCCGACATCTGGGGTGGCCCACCGGGCTCGGCTGAAGAAGATGGCGACCGCTTCATCGAAATCTGGAATCTCGTGTTCATGCAGTTCTACCGCGACGAATCCGGCTCGCTCACCCCGCTGCCGAAGCCGTCGATCGACACCGGCATGGGCATGGAGCGCCTGGCCGCCGTGCTGCAGAACGTGCACAGCAACTATGAAATCGACCTGTTCCAGAACCTGATCAAGGCCGCTGCGCGCGAAACCGCCGCCCCTGACCTCGAGAACAATTCGCTGAAGGTCATCGCTGACCACATCCGCGCTGCGTCGTTCATGATCGTCGACGGCATCATCCCGAGCAGCGAAGGCCACGGCTACGTGCTGCGCCGCATCGTGCGCCGCGCGCTGCGCCACGGCCACAAGCTGGGCCAGACCAAGCCATTCTTCTACAAGCTGGTTGCTGACCTCGACATCGAGATGGGCGAAGCCTACCCCGAACTGCGCACGGCCAAAGAACGCGTGGCGCAAGTGCTCAAGGCCGAAGAAGAACGCTTCGGCGAGACGCTGGAAAACGGCATGAAGATCCTCGAAGCCCAGCTGGCCAAGGATCCGAAAAACCTCGACGGCGGCACCGCATTCACGCTGTACGACACCTACGGCTTCCCGCTCGACCTTACCGCCGACATTTGCCGCGAACGTGGCATCACGCTCGACGAAGCGGGCTTTACCGCCGCCATGGAACAGCAAAAGAAAACGGCGCGCGCCGCCGGCAAGTTCAAGATGGCCGCCAACGTCGAGTACGCTGGCGAAAAGACCAAGTTCGTTGGCTACGATTCGCTGGCCCACAACACGCACGTGCTGGCGCTGTATGCCGACGGCGTGAAGGTCGAGCAACTGACCGCCGGCCAGGCTGGCATCGTCGTGCTCGACACGACGCCGTTCTACGCCGAATCGGGCGGCCAGGTGGGCGACCAGGGTGTGATTGGCGATGGCGCCATCCGCTTCGAAGTCGAAGACACGCTCAAGATCCAAGCCGACGTCTTCGGTCACCACGGCGTGCTGCGCGAAGGCACGCTGAAGGTCGGCGCAACGGTCGACGCACAGGTCGACACGGCCAAGCGCGCGCGCACCATTCGCAACCACTCGGCAACCCACCTGATGCACAAGGCGCTGCGCGAAGTGCTGGGCACGCACGTGGCACAAAAAGGCTCGCTGGTCGATCCTGACAAGACCCGCTTCGACTTCAGCCACCCGCAGGCGCTGACGCTGGACGAGATCACGCAGGTCGAAACCATCGTCAACCGCGAGATCCTCGAGAACCACGCAACCCAATCCCACAATATGTCGTTCGATGATGCAGTCAAGCACGGCGCCATGGCGCTGTTTGGCGAGAAGTACGGCGACACCGTGCGCGTGCTCGACATCGGCACCTCGAAAGAGCTGTGCGGCGGCGTCCACGTGACCCGCACCGGCGACATCGGCCTGTTCAAGATCGTGTCCGAAGGCGGCGTCGCTGCCGGCATCCGCCGCATCGAAGCCGTCACGGGCGAAGGTGCACTGGCCCTGGTGCAATCGATCAACCGCAAGCTGATCGAAGCGGCCGGCGCGCTGAAGACCAATCCTGACGAACTGACGGGCCGCATCGGCCAGGTGCAGGACCAAGTGAAGCTGCTCGAAAAAGAAGTCGCTGCGCTCAAGTCGAAGCTGGCATCGGGGCAGGGCGACGAGCTGATCGCGCAAGCCATCGACGTCAACGGCATCAAGGTGCTGGCAGCGACGATGGAAGGTGCTGACGTGGCCACGCTGCGCGAAGCCATGGACAAGCTCAAGGACAAGCTGGGCACGGCCGCGATCGTGCTGGCAAGCGTCCTCGACGGCAAGGTCAGCCTGATCGCAGGCGTGACCAAGGATGCCACCGGCAAGGTCAAGGCGGGCGAACTGGTCAACTTTGTGGCCCAGCAGGTGGGCGGCAAGGGCGGCGGGCGTCCGGACATGGCGCAGGCCGGCGGTACCGACCCATCGGGCCTGCCGGCAGCGCTGGCCGGCGTCGCGGGCTGGGTGGGCGAGCGCGCGTAAGCACGCTGTCTGCGAGATCAACGCCGCCTTTGGGCGGCGTTTTTTATTTGGGGCAAGCTGAACGCGTGGGAACGACCTTGGTGCTGTTGAGTCCGGGAACCTTGGCAAGCACCTGTGCAATGAAGTCAACGAAGACCGCTGCACGCCGGGGCAGGCGCCGTTCTGCGGAATACAGCACGTTGACGGGCACAGGCGGCGCCCCATGCCCGGTCAGCAACGCTACCAGTTCGCCGCTCTGCAATTCCCTGGTCACCATCCAGGAAGGCAGGTAAGCGATCCCCAGGTCGTTCAGGACGGCGCGCCGAATGCCGTCCAGGCTATTGAGTCGCACGCGCCCACTGACCTTACGATCGCCATCCCTGAACGGCCAGCTGTCATTGCCGGCCGCCAGCAAGGTATACATGATGCAATCGTGCGCAGCCAGGTCGCCGGGTTCCAGCGGCGTACCACGTTGTTTCAGATACGTCCTGCTTGCCACGCAGATGCGCGCGGATTGACCGACGCACCGGGCACGCAGGGTGCTGTCACGTAATTTGCCACCCCGGATGGCGATATCGATGCCTTCGGCCACCAGGTCGATGTAGGCGTCACCAAGCCGACATTCCACATCGACATGGGGATAGCGCTGCAGGAAATCCGGCAGGGCGGGTATCAGGAGTTCAGTGCCGATACTCTCCGGACACGCAATGCGCAGCAGTCCATGCGGATCTTGTTCGCCATGCACCTGTGCTTCGGCTTCGCCGATGATATCGAGTGCCTGGCGCGCTTGCGCGTAGTAGCGCTGGCCCTCGGCCGTGGCAACCATCTGCCGCGTCGAGCGATGCAATAGCCGCGTGCCGAGCGACTTCTCCAGCGCCGCCACATGCCGGCTGACGTTCGGTTGCCCGATCCCGAGCTCGCGCGCAACGGCTGAAAAACTACCGGTTTCGACAGCGCGCACGAAGCAACGCATCCACAACAATTTATTCATTCGTGTCCGCGTGAATTCGTTTTATGCAACCAAAGCATAAATGATATGGCCGCAGCATGGGTTCTCGTGCAGGCCGCCAGCCGTCAGACTGCATCGATCGAACCCATGCGCGCACGCTCGTGCCCTGGTTTTTACCATTACAGGAACCAATATGAACACCTCTACGACTGAACGCTTTGTCAGCCTGGTCGGCACCTATGAAATCGATCCGCTGGACGCTGCAGCATTTGCACGCATTGCGACGGCCTCGGTTGACCAGATCGCTGGCAAACCAGGCTGCCTGTATTACCTCGCCTCGCAAGACCTGACGCAGGCCAACGTGTTTCATCTGGCCGAAGGGTGGGCCACGCAAGAAGCGCTCGATGCTCACCTGGGCAGTCCTGATTTTCTGACCATGCTGGAGCAAGCACGCACACTGCGCATCGTGCGCCGTGAAATTTATGTGTCGGAGTCGGCAGGGCGAACGTTGTTGGGTTGATCGGCGCAATTGAAGCGCATCGTCAGCTGTCGGACCTGTATTGACCCGCACATCGACGCTTTAATCGAAACAACGCCCATTTTATTGCGCCGCATTGTCTGACCGTCTATTGCACGCGCCGGTTTGGATCGCATCTTGTTCGCATGGTGCACCACCATAGTGCTTTTTCGTGAGCATCCAGTACAGACTCGGTAGCAGTTCGTCAAGCTTTTAACACTGGGTTGCAGGCTCGCAACAATCTATGACTATTTTGGTGCGCTGCGTCATACTGTGGGAATTGGAGTAGTATTCGAGTTCCAGCACCCTCCTTACTGATCAGGAATGCGATGAGCGACATCATTTTCGACACTGACACCGACACCATGGAATTCCAGAGAGATCTGGATGCGCGGGGGCTCAATTGCCCACTGCCCATCCTCAAAGCGAAGAAGGCGCTCGCCGAAATGGAGAGTGGCCAGGTGTTGCGTATCGTGGCCACCGACACCGGCTCCGTGCGCGACTTCCAGGCGTTTGCCAAGCAGACCGGCAATGCACTGCTGGCCCACACCTTCGAACACGGCGAATTCACGTTTCTGATGCGCCGCAAGTAATTCAAGCCGCCGTGTCGCGCCTGTCGACACGGCGCGCATATTTGCCGTGCCGGGGTCTTTGCCCCGTTTGTTTTCCCCGAATTCATGACAGACCGAGTACTTTAGGTGTTTTCCTCTACTAAAAAATCGCACGCTCGTGCTTTAATTTGGCCCGTTGCCCCGATTTCTCATATAATCTGAGCCACTTTAGTCTGTCTCCATCTCATTTTAAAAGGCACCCTATGAAAGTCCTGGTACCCGTCAAACGCGTGGTCGACTACAACGTCAAGGTTCGCGTCAAGTCCGACAACAGTGGTGTGGATATCGCCAACGTCAAGATGTCGATGAATCCGTTCGACGAAATCGCGCTGGAAGAGGCGACCCGCCTGAAAGAAGGCGGCAAGGTTACTGAAGTGGTGGCAGTGTCGATCGGCGTGCCGCAGTGCCAGGAAACCCTGCGCACCGGCCTGGCCATCGGCGCCGACCGCGCCATCCTGGTCGAGACCGCAGGCGACACCGAGCCGCTGGGCGTGGCCAAGATCATGAAAGCGCTGGCTGATAAAGAGCAGCCACAGCTGATCATCCTGGGCAAGCAGGCAATTGACGACGACTCGAACCAGACCGGCCAGATGCTCGCCGCACTGCTCGGCTGGCCACAAGCGACGTTCGCGTCGAAAGTGGTGCTCGAGGACGGCAAGGTCACCGTGACGCGTGAAGTCGACGGCGGCCTGGAAACCGTGGCGCTCAAGCTGCCTGCAGTCATCACCACCGACCTGCGCCTGAACGAGCCACGCTACGTGACGCTGCCGAACATCATGAAGGCCAAGAAAAAACCGCTCGAGACGATCAAGCCGGAAGACCTGGGCGTGGACGTGGCGCCGCGCCTGAAGACCCTGAAAGTCGTCGAGCCAGCCAAGCGCTCGGCTGGCGTGAAGGTTCCGGACGTGGGCACCCTGGTGCAGAAACTGCGCACTGAAGCCAAAGTCATCTGAGCCGTTTGTCGTTACTTACAAGATAGGAATCAACATGGTCGCATTAGTCATTGCTGAACACGACAACGGCTCCCTGAAGGGCGCTACCCACCACACCGTCACCGCAGCTGTCCAGTGCGGCGGCGATGTGCACATCCTGGTCGCCGGTTCGGGTTGCGGCGCTGCCGCTGAAGCCGCCGCGCAGATCGCGGGCGTCTCGAAAGTGCTGGTCGCCGACGCGCCGCACTTCGCCGACGGCCTGGCCGAGAACGTGGCCGAGCAGATCCTGGCGATCGCCGGCAGCTACTCGCACATCCTCGCGCCCGCCACCGCCTACGGCAAGAACATCCTGCCGCGCGTGGCCGCCAAGCTCGACGTCGCGCAGATCTCCGAGATCACCAAGGTCGATTCGCCCGACACGTTCGAGCGCCCGATCTACGCCGGTAACGCGATTGCCACCGTGCAGTCGAGCGACAGCGTGAAAGTCATCACCGTGCGCGGCACGGCGTTCGACTCCGCCGCCGCTGGTGGCGCGGCCGCCATCGAGACCATCGCTGCCGTGACCGATGCAGGCACGTCGAGCTTCGTGGGCCGCGAGCTGGCCAAGTCGGACCGTCCGGAACTGACCGCCGCCAAGGTGATCGTTTCGGGTGGCCGTGGCATCGGCTCGGCCGACAACTTCAAGATCCTCGAGCCGCTGGCCGACAAGCTGGGCGCGGCCATGGGTGCGTCGCGCGCCGCCGTCGACGCCGGCTTCGTGCCGAACGACTGGCAAGTTGGCCAGACGGGCAAGATCGTCGCGCCAACGCTGTACATCGCTGTCGGTATCTCCGGCGCGATCCAGCACCTGGCCGGCATGAAGGACTCGAAGGTCATCGTCGCCATCAACAAGGACCCGGAAGCGCCGATCTTCTCGGTCGCCGACTACGGCCTGGTGGGCGACCTGTTCGAGGCAGTGCCGGAACTGGTCAAGGAACTGGGCTGATCGCCAGGCGCGGCGTCGTTGTACGCCGCGCCGACAGCCGCCAATGACGCCGTTCCCGCCTCTGCAGGAACGGCGTTTTTTTTGCATAAGAATTTATTCAGGAGACAATGGTGAGCTACAACGCCCCGCTGAAAGACATGCAGTTCGTGCTGACCGAACTGGCCAACCTGGCCGAGATCAATGCGCTGCCCGGCTGTGAAGATGCGACGCCCGACACCGTGGAAGCGGTCCTGGAAGAAAACGCGAAATTCTGCCGCGACGTGATCGCGCCGCTCAACCGCGTGGGCGACAAGGACCCGAGCTACTGGAAAGACGGCGCCGTCACCACGACCAAGGGTTTCCGTGAGGCGTTCAAGGCATACGCCGAGGCCGGCTGGCAGGGCGTGCAGCACCCGCAGGACTTCGGCGGGCAGGGCTTGCCCAAGCTCGTGGCCACGCCCTGCATGGAGATGCTGCACGGCGCCAACCTGTCGTTCGCGCTGGTGGCACTGTTGTCCGACGGCGCCATCGAGGCCTTGCTCACCGCCGGCTCGGACGCGCAAAAAGCGCGCTTCCTCGAGCCGCTGGTGTCGGGCCGGTGGACCGGCACCATGAACCTGACCGAGCCGCAGGCCGGCTCCGACCTGGCCGCTGTGCGCACCCGCGCCGAGCCGCAGGGCGACGGCACCTATAAACTGTTCGGCACCAAGATCTACATCACGTATGGCGATCACGACATGACCGAGAACATCGTGCACCTGGTGCTGGCGCGCACGCCTGACGCGCCGCCGGGTGTGAAGGGGATCTCGCTGTTCATCGTGCCCAAGTTCATGATCAATGACGATGGTTCGCTGGGTGAACGCAACGACGTCGCCTGCGTCTCGATCGAACACAAGCTGGGCATCAAGGCGAGCCCGACCGCCGTGCTGCAGTTCGGCGACAACGGCGGGGCCGTCGGCACGCTCGTCGGCGAAGAGAACCGCGGCTTGGAATACATGTTCATCATGATGAATGCAGCGCGCTTCGGCGTGGGCATCCAGGGCGTCGGCCTGGCCGAGCATGCGTACCAGGGCGCCGTGGCCTTCGCCAAGGACCGCGTCCAGTCGCGCGATGTGGCGGGCTCGAGCGGTCCGGTGACGATCATCCACCACCCGGACGTGCGCCGCATGCTGATGTCGATGCGTTCGCAGACGGAAGCCGCGCGCGCGCTGGCGTATGTCGGCGCGGCGCTGTCCGACCTGGCCCATCACCATCCCGATGAGGCTACGCGCACGGCGAATCTGGCCATCTATGAATACCTGGTCCCGGTCATCAAGGGCTGGTCGACCGAGATGAGCGAGCAGGTCGCGCGCGACGGCGTGCAGGTGCATGGCGGCATGGGCTTCATCGAAGAAACGGGCGCGGCGCAGCACTACCGCGATGCCAAGATCCTGACCATCTATGAAGGCACGACGGCGATCCAGGCCAATGACCTGGTGGGCCGCAAGACGGTACGCGATGGCGGCGCGGTGGCCAAGGCGCTGATCGTGCAGATCCGCGATGTCGAGCGTCAGCTGGGCGAGGCGCAGAACGCCGATTTCACGGCCATCGCGCAGCGCCTGCAAGAAGGCAGCGCGGCGCTCGAGCAAGTGGTCGAGTACGTGGTGGCCAATATCAAGACGGACGTGAAGGCGGTGTTTGCCGGCAGCGTGACGTACCTGAAGCTGGTCGGCATCGTGCTGGGCGGCTGGCAGATGGCGCGCGCGGCGCTGGCCGCGCAGAAGCGGCTTGACGCAGGCGAGGGCGATGCCGCCTTCTACCGCGCCAAGATCGGCACGGCCCGCTTCTTTGCCGACCACATCCTGTCGCAGGCACCGGGGCTGCGCACGTCGATCGTGGATGGCGCAGCGGGCGTGCTGGCGCTGGAGATCGAGCAGTTCTAAGCAGGCATGCAGGCCGGCACGCTTCGTAGGCGGTGCCGGTCACGTCGTGGCGTGGCGTGGCAGGGTTCGTTGAACCCGTCCACCCTACCGTGGGCATGTAGGGTGGACGGCTCTGCCGTGCACGCGTTCAACAAACCGTTGCCCACCGCGATCGTACGCAACCCGCGTTCTTCACCCGTACGCGCCGCCCGTGTACACCACATCCGACAGCCGTGCGATCGTCCCGATCAGTACGGTCGTCGCCACCAGCATCGTCACCACCAGCAGCAACACCAGCACCCAGTTCGAGTGCGTCTGCTGCCCGCTGTGCGCGTTGTATTGGGCATCCCACTTCTCATCCGGCGTCAGGCCGATCACCAGCGCCTCGACAAAGCCGGCGATGTACGACACCAGCAGCGGCAGCACGATATAGAACGGATGCGGTTTGACCGCACCGTACAGGATGCCCGTGACTGGCAGGCAGCACAGGTGCAGCAGGCCGATCCGGTCCGCGCCGGGCTTCAGGTAAAAGCGGTGGATACCAAAACCACCCAGCAGCAGGGCGAGCAGGGTGGCGACAGTCTTGTTCTTGTGCGCAGCAGCCATGGATGTTGTCAATCGTTCAGGAAAGCCAAAGTATCGTCCAGATTGGCGCGAATGGCACGCTTTCGGCGATTGACAGCGTATTCCAGGCCAATCGAGCAGATGGCTGGTAGCGGTATGGCGCGAAATCGGTGATAATGGTTGATTCTCCTGGGACTGCGCGCCCTGTATCATTAACGCTTGCTGCTGTTCGGTGTCGCGCGCTATAATCGTCGACTTTCTCCGTCCAGAACAACTTTTTCGGAAATATTATGGTCGTTATTCGTTTGGCTCGTGGTGGCGCAAAAAAGCGTCCGTTCTTCAACATCGTTGCAACTGATTCGCGCAATCGTCGCGATGGTCGTTTCATCGAGCGTATCGGTTTCTACAACCCGATGGCATCGGGCGCTGAAGTCAGCCTGCGTATCGCTGCTGACCGTCTGTCGCACTGGCAAGGCGTTGGCGCACAACTGTCGCCAACCGTCGCTCGCCTGGTCGCCCAGCAAAAGCCAGCTGCTTAATTTCATTAAGCAAGGTACGCAGGTTTGAACGATTCAGCAGCGAGCAACGCAGGTACGGGAACTTCGGTTCCCGCCGATCTGGCCGAAGTGGGGTACGTGTCCGGTGCTTATGGCATCAATGGTGGCATTCGTGTCACGCCGCACTCCGCTGACGCCGATGCGCTGCTGAACGTGAAAACCTGGTGGGTCAGCAAGCCGACTCTGCACGCCGTTACGGTGCGCAGTGCAAAACTGCATGGCGGCGATGTCGTCGCCACGCTGGTCGGCCTGCAGGGCCGCGATGCTGCCGAAGCGCTCAAGGGCGCCACGGTACAGATCGCACGCAGCGCGTTTCCCGCGCTCGAAGAAGATGAGTATTACTGGTCCGATCTGATCGGGCTTGACGTGGTCAACCTGCAGGGCGAAGCCCTGGGCAAGGTGGCCGACATGATGAGCAATGGCGCGCAATCGATTTTGCGCATCGTGCCGGTGCCCGATCCGTCGTCAGACGAGAAGGCCCCCGAGCGCCTCGTGCCGTTCGTCGACCAGTTCGTCAAGACTGTCAGCCTCGACCAAAAACTGATTACCCTGGACTGGGGTCTCGATTTTTGAACCCGTCCACGTGGGCTTGAGATCCGATGCAATTTGACGTCGTGAGCTTGTTCCCGGAAATGTTTGCCGCATTGACGCAGTCCGGGGTCACCCGCCGTGCGTTCGAGCAGCAACGCTGGGGCTTGCATCTCTGGAATCCACGCGATTTCACGCAAGACCGTCACCGCACCGTCGATGACCGCCCGTATGGCGGTGGTCCCGGCATGGTGATGATGGCACGGCCGCTCGAAGCGACCATCGATGCCGCGAAGGCGCGCCAGCAAGACCTCGGTCTGCCCAGCCCGCGCGTGGTGTTCATGTCGCCGCAAGGCAAGCCATTGACCCATGCCCGCGCGATGGCACTGAAGGACGAGCCTGGTCTCGTCATCCTGTGCGGTCGCTACGAAGCGGTGGATCAGCGCCTGCTCGATCGCTGCGTCGATGAGGAAATTTCTCTCGGCGACTTTGTGCTATCGGGCGGTGAATTGCCGGCGATGGCCCTGATGGACGCCGTGGTGCGCCTGATTCCCGGCGTGCTCGGCGACGATGCATCGGCCGTCGAAGACAGTTTCGTCAACGGCTTGCTCGACTCGCCGCACTATACGCGGCCTGACGTGTACGAAGACATACCGGTGCCACCTGTCCTGATGGGTGGTAACCACGCCGAGATCGTCAAGTGGCGCCGCCAGCGTATGCTGGAAGCCACCGCGTCGAAGCGCCCGGATCTGCTGGACGCGGCGCGCGCCGCCGGCCAGCTGACGGAGAAGGACGAACAGTTTCTGGCAGGGTTGGTCAAACCTGCCGAGTAAGAATGTGGCGTCGCAAGACGCGTAACGAATATGCGTTGCAAGACGCATGCAAAAGCGGGCACGTTGCCCGTTGTTCAACCCCATCCTCTACTGGGCGAAGGTAGCGCCGGCAAGATGGTTTATGGAGTCATAAAAATGAATCTGATTCAACAACTCGAGCAAGAAGAAATTGCGCGCCTCGGCCGCAAGATCCCTGATTTCGCACCTGGCGATACCGTTATCGTCAGCGTCAACGTCGTCGAAGGCACCCGCAAGCGCGCCCAGGCATACGAAGGCGTCGTGATTTCCCGTCGTAACCGTGGCCTGAACTCGAACTTCATCGTTCGCAAGATCTCGTCCGGCGAAGGCGTCGAGCGTACGTTCCAACTCTACTCGCCGCTGATCGCTTCGATCGAAGTCAAGCGTCGTGGCGATGTGCGTCGTGCGAAGCTGTACTACCTGCGTGAGCGTTCGGGCAAATCGGCGCGTATCAAAGAAAAACTGCCACAGCGTCGCGTCAAAGCAGCGCCAGCAGCTGCAGCTGAGTAATAGCTTTCGTGCGCAAGCACCTTTGCTAATAAAAAGGCATCCGCAAGGATGCCTTTTTTACTATCCGCAGCGTTATTGAAAGAACGTTATTTTGGCCAAGCTCGTGTTCGACCCCACCCAGTTGCCCGTGATCAGTCTGGCCGGCGAGGCCGCGCTCGCGCCGGCGCGGCTGAGTCCGACAGCGCTGCGCCAGCGCTTTGCGCAAACCCTGGCGTGGGATCCGGAAATCTCGACCGAGACCGACGAACGCCTGGCCGCGCCGTTTCGCCGCGCCGCCGTATTGATCCCGCTGGTTGAGCGGCCAGAAGGCGTGACGGTCCTGCTCACGCGCCGCACCGACCACCTGACGAGCCACGCCGGCCAGGTCAGCTTTCCCGGTGGCCGCTCGGAAGATTACGATTCGTCGCCCATCGAAACGGCGCTGCGCGAAACCGAAGAAGAAATCGGCCTGTCGCGCCACCGCATCGAGATCATCGGCGTGCTGCCCGACTACGCCACCATCAGCGCCTACCGCGTCACGCCGGTCGTGGCCCTGGTCGAGCCACCGTTCACCTTGCAGGTGGACCCGGGCGAAGTGGCGGAAGCCTTTGAGGTGCCACTGGCCTGGCTGATGGACGGCCAGCATCACCAGCGGCGCGAAATCGAGCTGCCACAGGGCGGGAGCCGGGCCTTCTACACGATGCCCTACGAGCAGTATTTTGTCTGGGGCGCAACAGCCGCCATGCTGCGCAATCTGTTCCACTTTCTGCGGGCTTAAGGGAATGTTATTGCCCGAAATTTGATTCTGGCGTACTTCTCCGCTATCGTAACGGGGCAGTTGTATTGCCATAACAAAAAAGGGTTCCTGAATGACATTCTTTTCCATCCTGTGCGCGCTGCTCATCGAGCAACTGAAACCGCTGCGCGCGGACAACCAGGTGTACGGCGCCATCAAGGCGCTGACGATTCGCATCGAAACCTGGTTCAACGCCGGCGAGCAGACCAATGGCCGCATGGGATGGTTGCTGATGATGGGTGCGCTGATGCTACCCACCTGGCTCGTCTACTGGGTGTTCATGCACTACAACCTGATCTTCCTGGCCTTCGCCTGGAATGTCCTGATCATCTACCTGACGATGGGGTTTCGCCACTACAGCCACTTCTTTACGTCGATCCAGTTTGCGCTCAATGCCGGCGACGAGCCGCGTGCCCGTGCGCTGCTGGCCGAATGGACGCGCCTCGACACGGTCGGCATGGACAGCACGGAGATCACCCGCATCGCCGTCGAGAAAGCCCTGATCACGACGCACCGCAATGTGTTTGGCGTGTTCTTCTGGTTCCTGATGCCGCTGGGCCCGGCCGGCGCCGTGATGTACCGCGTCTCGGAATACCTGTCACGTGCGTGGAACGAGCCCGACCACATGCGCAACGAAGCGTTCGGCGAGTTTGCCGCCAAGGCGTTCTACTGGATCGACTGGATGCCGGTGCGCCTGACGGCAGTGGCGTTCGCCGTGGTGGGCAATTTCGAAGACGCTGTCTATGCGTGGCGCAATTTCGCCAACCGGTGGGTGGATGAAGCGCGCGGCATCATCCTGTCGGCGGGCGGCGGTGCGATGGGTGTGCGGCTTGGCACGCCCAACGAAAATGCCCCACAATTGTTGCCGGCGGACGCCGCCATGGTCGACCTGAGCGACAGCGAAACGGACATCCTGCCGGGCGAAGAGCCGACGATCCGTGCGCTGCAAAGCACGGTCGGCCTCGTGTGGCGTGCGCTGATTCTGTGGATGATTTTGCTGTTGCTGACCTCGAGCGTGGCCTGGCTGCGCTAGGGCAGGGGAGGGGCCGCCGCCCGCTTCCTCGTCCTCAGGTCTTCTATAAGATATAATAGTGGCTTCACTTAGCCCCTCAGGACTATGACCGACTTAGCGCAGACCAAGGACGAGGATCTCTCCGGAGAATTTTTTGTCCTGGGCATCACGAACAACGGCAAGCAATTCCGCCCGAGCGACTGGGCGGAGCGGCTGTGCGGCGTCCTGGCAGCCTATTGTCCCGGCACTGGCGGCCCAAATGCCCACCTGAAGTTTTCTCCCTACGTCTACCCGACCCTCGTCAACGGGATCAAGGCCGTCGTGGTCAACCGCAAGCTGCAGAAGATCGAACCATTGGCGTACCACTTCGTGCGCAGCTTTGCCACCGATAACGATATGCAGATCGTCGAGGCGTGCTTCGTGCCGCTGCCCGGCGAGAAGAAGCCCGAAGCCTGAACCCTCAGCACCACGCCACTGGCGCCTTGATCACATCAAGGCGCCAGTGTTCATTTGGGGCCGGGTTTCAGTTCGCCTCGGATGCGCTCTGTCAACCCGTCAACCGAAGGGGCATGCTGGGCTTGCCCATCTGCTACTATTTCGGCCGCAGGCGGGACGGTTGGCGTCCTGCCCCAATGATCGGACATCATGGATTCAAAGAACAAGCTGCGCGGTATCTCCGCGCATGTCGCGGCGCTGTGCCTGGCGCTGATCACCATTGCACCTGCCGGTGCACAGCCTGCTGTCAACGCACCTGCGGCCAGCGCGCCTGCTGCGAGCCTCCCTGCGGCCAGAGCCGCCAAAGCAGTGCTGCCCAAGGGCGTGACCCTTGGCCCGGCAGTCGAAGGTATCACCGAATATCGTCTGGCCAATGGCCTGAAAGTGCTGCTGTTCCCGGACGCTTCGCGCCCGACCGTGACGGTCAACATGACCTATCTGGTCGGCTCGCGCCACGAAAACTACGGCGAAACGGGCATGGCCCACCTGCTCGAACACCTGTTGTTCAAGGGCTCGACAAAGAACCGTGACATCACCAGGCAGTTCTCGGAGCGGGGCATGCAGTTCAACGGCACCACGTCGCTCGATCGTACCAACTACTATGAAGTGTTCCAGGCGTCGAAAGACAATCTGGACTGGGCGCTGCAGATGGAAGCGGACCGCATGGTCAATTCGTTCGTCTCCGCCAAGGACCTGGCGTCCGAGATGACGGTCGTGCGCAACGAGTTCGAAAGCGGCGAAAACCAGCCGGGCAACGTGCTGTTCAAGCGCATGCAGAGCATCGCCTACGACTGGCACAGCTATGGCCGCTCGACGATCGGCAATCGCAGCGACATCGAGAACGTGCGGATCAAGAACCTGCAAGACTTTTATCGCACCTACTACCAGCCGGACAACGCCGTGCTGCTGGTGGCCGGCCAGTTCGAGCCGGCTGCCACGCTGGCGAAGATCCAGCGCCTGTTCGGGGCGATTCCGAAACCGAAGCGCACCTTGCCCGTGTTCTGGACCGAAGAGCCGACCCAGGACGGCGAGCGCAGCTTCACCGTGCGGCGCCAGGGTGACATGCAGTTCGTCGCGATTGGCTACAAGATCCCGTCCGACCTGCATGCGGACGCCGAAGCGCTGGGCTTTGCGTCGCAGATCATGGGCGACGCGCCCAACGGCCGCCTGCACAAGCTGCTGGTCGAAACGGGCAAGGCCAGCCAGGTGTTCAGCTTTGGCCAGACCGGCTACGCGCCGGGCCTGCAATACTTCGGCGCCGTGGTCAAGCTGGGCGAACCGATCGAGCCGGTACGCGAGGCGCTGGTCCAGGCCGTCGAAGAATTCGCCAGCAAGCCGCCCACGGCGGAAGAACTGGAGCGCGTGCGCCGTTCGTGGCTCAACACGATCGAGCGCAGCCTGAACGATCCGCAGGCGGTGGGCGTGGCGCTGTCCGAGCCGGCGTCGCTTGGCGACTGGCGCATGTTTTTCGTCAGCCGCGAGCGCGTACAGAAGATGACGGCCGAACAGATCGCCGCCAGCGCCGGTCGCTACTACCTGCGCACCAACCGCGTGACCGGTACCTTCATCCCTGAAGAATCATCGAAACGCGCGGTGTTGCCAGCGGCGCCTGCCGTGACGGACGTGCTGAAGGACTTCAAGCCGGCGGTGTCGAATCTGGTGGCGGAAAACTTCGAGCCGAGCCAGCAGAACATCATGCAGCGCACCACGGTGACGACGGCGGGCGGCGTGAAGCTGGCGCTGTTGCCGAAAAAGAACCGGGGTGAAACCGTCACGGTCGACCTGCGCCAGCACTTCGGCACCGAGCAAAGCCTGTTCGGCAAGGGCACGGTCCAGGGCCTCACGTCGGCGATGCTGATGCGCGGTACCACGCGTTATACGCGCGCCGAACTGGCGGATGCGTTCGACAAGCTCAAGATGACGGGTGGCCCGACGCACTTCCAGACCACGCGCGAACATCTGCCCGAGGCCTTGAAACTGGTGGCGCACGTGCTGCGTGAGCCGGCATTCCCGGAATCGGAATTCGAGCAGCTGCGCCAGCAGATCCTGGTCGGGCTGGAAGCGAGCCGTAACGAGCCCGACAGCGCCGCCGCGCGCGCCATGGCGCTGCACTTCAACCGCTATCCGAAGGGCGACGTGCGCCATGCGAATTCGCTCGACGAAGACGTGGCCGAGGTCAAGGCGGCGCGCCTGGCCGATCTGAAGGCGTTCCATGCCGACTTCCACGGCGCCCAGCCGGCCGAGATGGCGATCGTGGGTGACTTCGACGCGGCCCAGATCACGCCGCTGGTGAACACGCTATTCGGTGCCTGGCGCGCGCCGCAGCCGTTCGCACCGGTGCTGACCGGGCATGCCGATGTGGCGCCGCTCGCGCGCACGCTCAACACGCCGGACAAGGAAAACGGGTCGTACACGGCGCGCCTGAATGTCGACCTGAACGTCGAGGACCCGGATTATCCGGCGCTGATGCTGGCCAACTACATCTTCGGCGAAGGGGGCCTGAAGTCGCGCCTGATGGACCGGATCCGCCAGAAGGACGGCCTGTCATATGGCGGCGGCTCGAACCTGATGGCGGGCACGCTCGACCGCTTCGGCGTGTTCTCGATCGGCGCCATCGCCGCGCCGCAGAACCTGGCCAAGCTGGATGCCGCAGTACGGGCTGAATTGACGCGCGCGGTCAAGGAGGGCTTTACGGCAGAAGAGCTGGCCGGTGCCCGTTCCGGGCTGATGCAGCAACGCCTGCAGACGCGCACGAACGACGCCGCGCTGGCCAGCGGCTGGACGTCGTACCTGTACCGCGGCAAGACGTTCCTGTGGTCACTGGAACTGGAACGCAAGCTGAACGCAGTCACGTTGCCCGAGCTGAATGCGGCGTTCCGCAAGGCGATCGATCCGGCAAAACTGTCCGTCGTGATGGCTGGCGATCAATCCAAAGTCGGAGAGCCGGTCAAACCGATAGTCGCTATGCCCTAACTGCAACAGTTGCCCGACTTAAATGCCCTGGATTGTGACGCTGGGGGAAGCATGCGTTAAAATGTTTCCCTTCGGAATCAAAGTATCACCCAGGGAGTATCATGAAGGGCATCAGCAAATTGCCGCCAGCAAACGGCATGTCGTTCACCGGCAAGGTGGTCCTGGTCACTGGCGCCGCCAGCGGCATCGGTCGCGCCATTGCCCTGGCCTTTGGCCGCGCCGGCGCCTGTGTGGTCGTGGCCGACATCTCGATCGAGGGCGGCCACGCGACGGCGGGCATGATCGTGGAAAACGGCGGCAAGGCGCTGTTCGTGCAATGCAACGTCACGCGCGCGCCTGAGGTCGAAGCGCTCGTGGAAAAGACGATCAATTACTATGGTCGCCTGGACATCGCTGTGAATAATGCTGCCGTGGACGAAGAGCACCATCCGCTGGCCGACACCGACGACGAGCAGTTCGACCGCATCATGAACGTCAACGTCAAGGGTGTCTGGCTGTGCATGAAATACCAGCTGCGCCGGATGCTGGTGCAGGGGGGCGGGGCGATCGTCAACATGGCGAGCGTGGCCGGTCTGGTGGGCAGCCCGAACCACGCGGTCTACAGCGCCAGCAAGCATGCCGTGGTGGGCCTGACCAAGAGCGCCGCCGCCGAGTACGCACGCGAGGGCGTGCGCATCAATGTGCTGTGCCCGGCGGCTGTGAAGACGCCGATGCTGGCGCGCGCGATCGAGCGTGACCCTGGTATCGAGAAAAAGCTCAAGGCAGCCCATCCAATGGGCCGCTTCGCCGAAGCCGGCGAAATCGCGCAAGCCGCGCTGTGGCTGTGCTCGGACATGGCGTCGTACGTCAATGGCCACGAGATGGTCATCGACGGCGGTTATACAGCCGTCTAGGTTCACCGGCCCCGGTCTTACTTGGGTCGGGGCTGCTTGAGCTCCTGGCTGGCGACGGCGACGCGGCCGGCGCGCACTTCGCCCACGGCAATCGCCACGGCGCGCGCAACGTTGCGCGCTTCTTCCTGCACCGCGTGGTCGGCGTCGAATGTCTCGTGGCTGTCGGCATACGATTCGTAATAGCCGATGAAGCGGTTGAGCTGGCCGAAGCTGCCCGAACTGATCAAGCCCATCCATTCCAGCCAGTCCGACAGCGAACGGCGCACGCCCTCGATGCCGGCCACGTCGCCATGCACGATGAGGCCGAATGCACGGCCGGCCAGGTGCTTTGGATATTCCCAGCCGTCGCGTTCGATCTGCTTGGCGATCTCGGCCTTCTTGCCCTGGGTCGAGGTGGGATCGGGATTGCCGCCGTCGGCGCAGACCAGGCGGTCGATCATCTGCTTGAGCACGCCCGGCGTCTGGTACCAGTAGACCGGCGTGATGATGATGACGCCGTGCGCCAGCACCCAGCGCTCGTAGATCTCGTTCATCCAGTCATTGACCTGGCGCTCGGCGTGGTTCGGGTAGCAGCTGCATGGCCAGTGGCACAGCGGCATGGCGGTCGACACGCAACCCTTGCACGGGTGGATGTGGCGGTCGTAGTCCGAGTTGATCAGGCTGAGGTCGAGGATATCGGCCTCGATGCCATCGGCTTCGATGACGGCGCGCGCCATCTCGGCCATGCGCCAGCTTTTTGAAATTTCGCCGGGGCAGGTGCCGTCGTTGCGGGCCGAGGCATTGATGATCAGGATGCGGCTTTTGGTGTCCGGGTTCTTCTGGTGTTGTTCAGCCTCGAGCAGGCGGTCGCGCGCGGCTTTCCAGTCGATCGACAGGTCGTAGTCGGGATCGGCAAAGCCAGGGCCGGCCTTGACCGTGCGGGGCGCCTTGCGGCCGTCCTGGTAGGCGTCCCAGGCGACTGCCTCGATGGCGGCCAGCTCGTTTTCCAGCGCGTCGTAGCCGGGGTCCTGGAAGGTGCGACGGAATTGCAGGTGAAATTCGTTGCGCCCCAGTTTGGCGGGCGCCTGGCCCTTGCGTACCGTCGTCATAAGTTCTCCAATGTGAATGGAGCAATTATCGTGGCGACGGGTCAAAGGCTGTGTTCGGACGCGCACACAGAATCGCGGCACGAATCAAGTTTGCGTCCAAATCGCACGATTTGTCCGCTCATAGTTGCCCGGCAAATTCCGCGATCATGGCACGCAGCCAACGTTGGGCATGATGACCATGATGGCGCTCGTGCCACAACATGCTTACCGAAAAGCCGGGGACGGGAAAAGCGCAATCGACGACCTCAAGCAGCGCTGCGCCATCGCGCACCAGGCGTGCCGGTACCAGGGCCACAAGGTCCGATTGCGCGACGATGCCAGGCACGAACAGGAATGACGACGCCGACAACACCACCTTGCGCTGATGGCCAAGCGCGGCCAGCCCGATATCCAGTGGCGTCGAGAATGCCCCGCCATCGAGCGACACAATGACATGCTCGAGCGCGCAGAATTGCGCAGCGGAGATCCCGGGGCACAACGCCGGATGGCCGCGCCTGCCAATCAGTACGTAATGCTCGTCGAACAGGTGCCGGCTGCGAAGACGGCCTTGCTCCTCGCCCGGCGTCATCAAGGCAAGATCGATGTCGCCCTTGGCCATCCTGGGTTCCAGCCCGTTCGGATCGAGGTGGTGCAGGGCGACCCGCACGCCCGGAAAGCGCTGACGCAGCATCAACACGAGCGGCTGCGCGAGCGCTGCCTGCACATAATCCGTGCAGGCGATGTTGACATCGAGCGCGGTCGCTTCCGGATCGAATCGATGGTGTTCGGCCACCGTCGCGCGAAGCTGATCCAGCGAGCGGCGCAGCGGCTCAAGCAATTCCAGCGCCTTGCTGGTGGGCGCCATACCGCGCTGCAGTGGAATCAACAGCGGATCGTCGAACAGCGTGCGCAAGCGGCGCAACTGCGCACTGACCGCCGGTTGGCTCAGGTGCAAACGCTGGGCAGCCCGCGTGACGTTCTGCTCGATCAGCAGTGCTTCGAGCGTGATCAAGAGATTGAGATCGGGCGTGGTCTTGGTATTCATCTGATGGATGATAGGCCAAAAATGATGTGATTTCACGGATACCTGGCGACCGATCACACTGGCGAGCTCTCCACATTCTCATAGGAAGCGTTCATATGCCCTCGACCACCAGCAACAACGTGCTGCTCGTTCATGCACACCCGGAACCGACCTCGGCCACACGTCACCTTGTCCAGGTCGCCATTCACACCCTCGAAGCGCAGGGACACACCGTCACGCAGTCCGACCTGTACGGGATGGGGTGGAAGGCGGTGTTCGACCAGGCCGATTTTTTAGCCCGCGTTAACCCGGAGCGCCTGGCATTCATTGACGAATCAGGTCATGCCTACGCTACTGGCAGCCAGACGCCGGATGTCGACCGGGAGCAAGCGAAGCTCCTCGCTGCCGATGCCGTCATTCTGCTGTTTCCGCTCTGGTGGTTTGCCATGCCCGCGATCATGAAGGGCTGGATCGACAGGGTCTGGGCGTTCGGCCTGGCCTACGGTTACCAGGGCGCAGGCAACACCTATCGCTACGGCGAAGGCGGCCTCGCCGGCAAGCGTGCCATGCTGGCCGTCACCGTCGGCGGACTGGCAATCGATTACGGGCCCCGCGGCATCAATGGCCCGCTTGAGCAACTGCTTTTCCCCATCACACACGGCAGCCTGTTCTTTCCCGGCATGCAGGTGTTGCCAACGTTTGCGGTCTACGACGCGGTTCGCATCGATGCCAAGCGCATGGCCCTGATCGAGTCCGCTTGGCACACGCGGCTTCAAGACTTGTTTGATTCGGCACCGATTGCCTTCCGGGCGCAGAACGGCGGGGAGTACCCGGACCGCCACGTGCTGGCTGAAGATGTTATGCCTGGCGTATCTGGGCTGGAGGCACATATCAAGCCATGAGCTGAAACCGGGCGGGGTGCACGATAACGACAGCACAGATTTTCTTACTCATATTGCGCTGCAAATAATTATATTTCTAATATTCAATCATGAATGTAGCATATTGATATTTATAATACATCCTTATACACACCAATACATTCTTGTAAAAATTATTAGTATAAGATCTCAAGCATGAATTCTAAGTCGGACGATAGAGTTAAATATAGTTTGGTAATGATATTCACTGTCAGGCTTTTTTCAGCGCAATACCTTCATCCCTATCCGGTTTGTTCATGGTTTCATTTCACGAGAAAATAACGATGATCCGAAAAGCACTGCTGGCCATCACGGCTGCCTTCTTAACAAGCTCCGCAGTAGCGGCAACGATTGGTTTTGAGTCTGAGGACGGTGGTTACGGTTACTCGAATTACAGCTTTCTCGAGGACGGGTTCAGGGTGACGTATTCCCCCATCAGTGATTTCGGCTTTTATCTTATCGATGATCCTGCTGGTAATTTGGGAATGTGCAATCCGGCGTGTGCTTCAAATGGAACGACAGCGCTTTATGCGTTCAATGAAAGTAGTGTCACGATCGATCGCGAGAACAAAGGTTTGTTCTCCTTTACCTCGCTGGACGTTGCCAAGACATTTACCGGGAACGGGCGGCCTTTGAGTATGACTCTCACTGCGATGGGAATCAACGGCGTCATCACGAATACGATCTTCCTGGAAGAAACTCTAGCTGAAACATTTTCAAACTTTAATTTCCAGGACTTCGTCAATATTTCGTCTTTAACCATCACAGGTGGACAAGACTTTCCGGAATTTGCGATAGACAACCTCGTCCTCTCCGCAACCGAGGTCCCAGAACCGGCATCCTGGGCAACCCTGATCGCCGGCCTCGGAATCATCTACTCAGCCCGCCGTCGGCGTTCACCCAGCGCCCTGGTTCGATAACAACAACAGCGGGGGTCAGGTCTGACATTCGGACACGAGCTCAACGAAACGTCGATTCATGAAAGCCCTGGTGAAGGGACGAAGGAAGAGGCCGTGTCCAAATGTCAGACCTGACCCCGGCTGTTAGTATTGATCCATGAAAAAAGCGGGCCAGGCCCAGGGCCCGGCCCGCTTTCGCGGGTCCATCAACAGCAGGAGGCTTACTTCTGCTGCTGCAGCAGCACCAGCCAGTACTTGGCCAGGTCGCCGGCACCGCCGCCACCCTTGACCGTCTGGAAGGTCGAGATCGCTTCGGCTTTCTTGCCGGCGCGAACTTGTGCCATGCCGAGGCGCAGCTTGGCTTCTTCCGCGTTCTTCAGGCCACCCTTGGCGATACCTTGCTGGATGAAGCCGACGCCCTTGTCGCCCTGGTCCATGGTTGCGTACGCCCAACCCAGGTTGACGAGGCCGGCGCCGGTCTTGGCCTTGGCCGCGCCTGCTTCACCGGCAGCGATGTTCTTGGCATCGTCCGCCGCGCCCTTGTTGGCCTTGTCGCGCAGCGCGGCGTGGGTCTTGGCATTGCTGCCTTTGCCCAGCACGCCGGCAGCGTAACCGGCATCCATGGTTTTCTTCGCTTCGGTCGGGAAACCGTCACGCAGCGACAGCTCGGCCAGGTCGATGTATTCCTCGGCCGCCATCTGCTTGACGGCAGCAGCTTCGAGGCGATACACGTTGATCATGTTGGTCTGTGCATCGAAGCCCGACTTGCGTGCCACGCCGCGGTTGAGCAGGTCGGTCCAGAAGTCGTCGCTCGGGTAGTGGGCGACCAGCTTTTCCAGTGCGACCAGGTAACCGGCATCGTCCTTGACCTTGTTGGCCGACGAGGCCAGGAGGCGCAGGTCTTCTTCGCTTGGCTTCTGGCCGGCTTTTTCGGTGGCTTCGATCGCTGGCAGCAGCGCCGTCTTGGCGCTGGCGTAATCGCCGCCCAGATAGTAGGCGCGGGTCAGTGGCGCGGCGACTTTTTCAGGCGTCGGGCTTTCTTTCTGGTAGCGCTTGAACCACTCGATCGCCTTCGGGTAATCCTTGGCGTTGTAGTGCATATTGGCCAGGGCCTGGATGAAGTCGGCCTGCTCGTTCGGCGCCAGGCGGCCCGATGCGATAACGGCTTCGAGGGCCGGGATCGAGATGGCGTTGTCGTTCGTTGCCGAACCCAGCGACAGCTTCATGCGGTTGACGACGTAGTCCTCGTACGGCGTGCGGTTCGGGAAGGCTTCGGCCTGCGTCACACGGCTCTGGATTTCGGCGTAATTCTTTGCATCCATCAGCGGCTTGATATGCGCCGGGTCGAGCAGCTTGAACAGCTCTGGGCGGACGGTGTCCTTCGGCGCTGCAGCCGCGGCGGCGGCAGGCTTGTCCTGTGCGTGGACGGCAGGAATCACGGCAGCGGAGCTCAGGCCGACGGCGGCCAGCATCAGGCAGAGGCGGGCGAGACGGAATTGGGACATTGGTTATCCTTCTATCTAGACAAAAAATATACGAAATGTGCGTTTTGCAATATAGCAAAAATGCCAAGCTCGGACAAAAAAGCATTGTCCCATATATCCAGCTTTTTCTGGATTGGCAATTGTGCCGCAGCACGGGCCGCCGTGCTCGTGTCGTTACATCGCGTTACTTTGCCGCTGTCACGGCCCGTCAAATCCCGGGACCGGGCAGGTGCCGGGCGCGTCGATCTCGCCGGCCAGCCAGGCCACGGCCGCAGCCAGCGCCGGCGGCGCGAAGCCATAGGTCAGCAGCGCAGGACCGGGGAAGTCGAGCGCCTGGTACGGGTTCCACAGCGCCAGGTGCAAATCGGGCCGCCAGGTCGCGCAGGCCTGTGGCCCATAGCGGCGGCGCGCGGTCGAGGCCAGGAGCGTGAAGCGGCCGTCGGCCGGCAGCGCGGCCCAGTCGAAGGTTTCGCTATCGGCAAAGGTCACCAGGTCGACGTCATACAGCTGCGACAACGCTGCCGCAATACTGGCGGCCGGCACGCCGGCTTCCGACACGCCGTCGCTGACCACGTCGGCGCGCGCGACCAGGCGCACGCGCGCCCCACGCGGCGGGCGCTGGGGCGAACGCAATGCCGTCAAGCCCGCGCGCCAGGCGCGCGCCATCAGAGCGCGGTCATCCGGTTCGGCTGCGTACGCGACCGCGCCGGCGGGATGCGCATCAGCCAGCTTGCCAAGGCGCGCCAGGCGCGCCTGCACGGCGGCCAGTGGCAGCACATCGTCGCGGATTGCGGCGGCGATCGCGTGCACGGTCTCAATTTGCGTTTCGCGCGTGCCGATCGCCATGACCATGTCGGCGCCCGCGACCAGCGCATTAACGGCGGCCTGGCCGACGCCGTAGCGGTGCGCGATCGCATGCATGTCCATGCCGTCGGTGATGATTACGCCGTCGTAGCCGAATTGCTCGCGCAGCACGCCGGTGAGGATCGCATGCGACATGGTGGCCGGATTGACGGGGTCCAGCGCCGGATAGACGATGTGGGCCGTCATCATGGCCGGTGCGTGGGGTGCCGCAATCCGGAACGGGGCGAATTCGAACTGTTCGAGGTCTGCGCGCGATTTGTCGACGTACGGCAGGTCGCGGTGCGAATCGACATGCGTGTCGCCGTGGCCGGGGAAGTGCTTGACGCAGCAGGCCACGCCTTCGCGCTCGCTGCCTTCCATCCAGGCCAGCGCAATGCGCGTCGCCTGCTCCGGATCGGCGCCGAACGAGCGCTCGGCAATCACCGGGTTGCGCGGGTTGTTGTTCAGGTCGAGCACCGGCGCGAAGTTCCAGTTGAAGCCCAGCGCGCGCACCGCGCGCGCCACGGCTGCGCCGACGTCGCGCGCCAGGTCCGGATCATTGGCCGCGCCGAGCGCCATCGCGCTTGGCGGGGCCGGCACCCAGGTCGAACGCACGACGGCGCCGCCTTCCTGGTCGAGGGCGATCAGCGCTTGCGGGCCGATCGCGTCACGCAGCGCGCCCGTGAAGCGGGTCAGTTGCGGCGCGTCGCGCATGTTCTGGCGGAACAGGCAGGCGCCGCGAATGCGGTAGGTACGCAGGAAGGCGTCGGTCTCGGCATCGAGTTCGGTGCCGAACAGGCGCACCATCACCAGTTGGCCGGCCAGGTCGAGGTAGTCGTTCATGGTCGAGATTCAGGCGGTCAGTTCGTCTTGGTGACTTTGCTCAGGTGGCGCGGCTGGTCGGCATTCATGCCGCGCGCCGCTGACAGCCGCGCGGCCATCGTGTAGAACGCCTGCGCCGCGACGATCGGATCGAGGTCGGGGATGGCGGCGGTGGGCAGCGTCAGGTCGCGGCTGGCGATGTCGGCCGGTGCGGCGAGCAGCACGCGCGCGCCGCGTGCGCGCATGTCGTCGGCCAGCGCCACCAGGCTGGCCTGGGTCGGGCCGCGCGTTGCGAAGATCAGCAGCGGATAGCCGTCTTCGATCAGCGCCATCGGGCCATGCTTGATCTCGGCGCCCGAGAATGCTTCGGCCTGCAGCGCCGAGGTTTCCTTGAACTTGAGCGCCGCCTCAAGGGCCAGTGGGAAGCTGATACCGCGGCCCACCACCATGATGTTGCGCGCCGGCGCCAGCACGTCGATCGCGGCCGACCAGTCGCCATCCTGGCCGAAACTGCGGGCAGCGCGCAGCGCGTCGGGCAGGGCGGCGATGCCGTCCTTCAGTTCGGGGTCGTTCTGCCAATCGGCGACCAGGCGCGCGCCGGCCACCAGGCTGGCGATGAAGCTCTTGGTCGCGGCCACGCTGTGCTCCTTGCCGGCATGGAGCGGCATCGTCCACTCGGCGGCGTCAGCCAGCGGCGAAGCGGCGTCGTTCACCAGCGCCACCGTGACGGCCCCGCCAGCGCGGAAGTACTGCATCGGTTCGACCACGTCGGGACTCTGGCCCGATTGCGAAATGGCGATGGCCAGCGTGTCGCGCGCGATGATCGGCGACTTGTACAGCGTGATGAGCGACATCGGCAGCGACGTCACCAGCCGGCCCATGCGCGACATGATCAGGTAGGCCAGGTAGCCCGACGCGTGATCAGAGCTGCCGCGCGCCACCGTGACTGCGCTGTGCAACTGCGTCGCACGGAGCTGTTCACCCAGCGCGGCGTAGCGGTCGGCATCCTGCGTCAGGGCGTGGGCGATGCAGTCGCCCGACGACAGGGCCTCTTGCAGCATCAGCGATTGGTGACCGTCAGCGGTGGCGGGCGTGGCATTCACAGGCATTCTCCTTCGATATAAACAGCTTTGATGTTCAGGGCGCGGTCCAGGACCACGAAGTCGGCGTGACAGCCAGGCGCCAGGCGGCCGCGCCGGGTTTCGCCGAGGTAGTCGGCGGCGTGGGTCGAGACGCGCTTGCTGGCGTCTTCGATCGACAGCCCCATGCCCACCAGGTTGCGCAGCGCCTGGTCCATCGTCAGCGTGCTGCCGGCCAGCGTGCCGTCGGCCAGGCGCACGCCGCCCATGCATTTGTGGACCACCTGGCGGCCCAGCATGTACTCGCCATCTGGCATCCCGGCGGCGGCCGTCGAATCGGTCACGCAGAACAGCTTGGGGATGCAGCGCAGGGCAGTGCGGATCGCGCCCGGGTGCACGTGCAGCAGGTCGGGAATGATCTCGGCATATTCGGCATGCGCGAGCGCGGCGCCGACCATGCCGGGGTCGCGGTGGTGCAGGCCGGGCATCGCGTTGAACAGGTGCGTAAAGCCGGCCGCGCCGTGTTCGAGGGCGGCCACGCCGACGTCGTAATTGCCGTTGGTGTGGCCGATCTGGACCCGGATGCCGGCCTTCGTCAATTGCCGCACGAGGGCCATATGGCCGTCGATCTCGGGCGCCACGGTGATCAGCTTCATCGGCGCCAGTGCGTGAAAGCGCATGACTTCATCGAGATGCGCTTCGCGCGCGAACGGTGGCTGGGCGCCGAGTTTGCCGGCGTTGATGTACGGGCCTTCCAGGTGCACGCCAAGGATGCGCGCCTCGCCCTTGCCGCGCGCTGCGCAGGCCGCGCCGATGGCGCTCAAAGCCCGGTCGATGTCTTCGACGGGCGCGGTCATGGTCGTGGCGAGCAGGCTGGTGGTGCCGTGCTTCGCGTGCAGCGCGGCGATCACGTGCGGGGCGTCGCCGCCTTCCATCATGTCGCGGCCCGCGCCGCCGTGCACGTGCACGTCGATAAAGCCCGGCACGATGTAGACGTCGTCGTTGTTGGCCGGGTCGGCGCGGCGGCCGTCGATGCCGTCGACGCGCGCGCCGAAGCGCAGCGCGCCGTGCACCCAGCCGGCCGGTGTGAGGATGTTGCCCTTGATAGGGTGGCGAGTGTCGTTGGTCATGCGTTGGCGTCCTTCAGATGCAGTTCGATCATGCGCAGCGCGCCGGCGGCGGAGTCGCCATGCGGGGCACTGCAGCGGGCCAGCGTTTTGGCCGGCAGGCAGGCGCGCAGCGTGTCGCCCAGGCCGCCGCACAGCGCCAGCGGCAAGCTGCCCGACGGGTCGAGCGCGCGCGCAATGCGGGCCGCTTCTGCGCCCGCCTGTGTCAGGATCCCGGCGGCCACGGGGTCGCTGGCGCCGTGCGCCACGACAAAGCGCGCCAGGCCCGCGTAGTCGGTCTGCGTGGCGTGGCCGAGCCAGACCTGGATCGGGTCGCGCGCGCCGCCGCAGGCGCCAATCACGGCGTCGGCAAAGGCGCCGCCTTCGGCGCGGCCGTCGAGCACCTGTTGAATGTGGCCTATCGCGCGCAGGCCCATCCAGGCGCCGCCCGCTTCGTCGCCGGCAGGGAAGCCCCAGCCGCCCACTTCGACCCGCGTGCCATCCTGCCGCAGGGCTTCGCCGACGCTGCCGGTGCCGATGGCGACGATCGCGCCGGGCTGCCCGCCATGGGCGCCCATCAGCGTCGTGAAGCCGTCGGTGTCGAGCACCAGGGCGCCAAAGCCCGGATCGGCGGCGCGAAAGGCGGCCGCCCATTCCTTGTTGTGGACGCCCGCCATGCCCAGACCGATCGCGCAGGCTGGCATGGGAACAGTGTCAATGCCGATGGCGGCGAAGGCCTGGCTGGTGGCGGCAAGCACCGCGCTCCAGGCCTTGTCGATGCCGTGGCGCAGGCCGGATGCGCCGCTGCTGCCGGTTGCGAGCACGGCGCCGTCGCGGCCGGCCAGGCGCACGCGGGTGTTGGTGCCGCCGCCGTCAACGCCAATGAGATAGTCGATCATGGTGTGCAATGAGTGCCGGGAAAAGGGTCATCGCACTATAGGCAGGGCGTTCTGGCATGTCAACAGGTATTTAACTGGTATTGGTTATGATGCGTAGCTGGTTCGACTTCGCTCTTCTGTAGAAGGGCAAGTATTCAAGCCGGTGAGCGAATTGGTATCGCAATTGGTATTGGGTGCAGCGTGGTCGACCAATGGCATATTTGCCTGCAGGAAAAAGGACACTTGCCAGGTCGGCAAAGTGGTATCGTTCATGGAATATCCCTAGTAAATAACCCCGATGCCCGACCTCTTGCCCCCGCACCTCCCGCCGTCGAAGCTGGCGTTTGCCACCGGTGGCGGGGACATGGGCGCGCTGCTGCGCGCGCTCGACTGGGCGCACAATCCGCTTGGCCCGCTGGCGGCCTGGCCACAACCACTTCGCACTGCAGTGAGCCTGATGCTCGGCGCGCGCCAGCCCATGTATGTGGCCTGGGGTCCGGCACTGCACCTGCTCTACAACGATGCCTACCGCGTCGTGCTGGGCGCGCGCGGCGAGCATCCCGAACAGACGTTCGGCCAGCCGTTTGCCGAGGTCTGGGCCGATGTCTGGGACGAGGTCCGCCCGATGCTGTCTGCTACGCTGCAGGGCAATCCGGTGCACGAAGAAGACCACGGCTTCGTCGTGCAGCGCAACGGCTACCCGGAGCAGATCTACGCTACCTTCTCGACCATCGCGCTGCGCGACGAAGCGGGGCAGGTGGCAGGCGTGTGCTGCATGTGCGCCGAAACCACGGCCCAGGTACTGGCCGCGCAACAGCGCGACCACGCGCTGCACGAGCTGGAGACGACCAATGAAAAGCTGCGCATTGCGGCCGATGCCGGCGATTTCGGCCTGTTCGACCATTCGCTGACCCATTGCGAGATCGTCTGGAACACGCACGCGCGCACGCATTTCGGCGTGCCGCCCGATGGGCCGGTGACCCACACGCTGATCGATGCCGCGTTCCATCCGGATGACCGCGAGCGCGTCGTGGCCAGGGTGGCGGCGCTGCTGGCTGCGCCGGGCGATGGCCACTACCGCGACGAATACCGCACGGTGAGCGCCATCGATGGCCGCGAACGCTGGATCGCGGCCAGCGGGCGCCTGCTGCGCGATGCTGCGGGCGCCCCGGAACGCCTGGTCGGCACCACGCTCGACATTACCAGCCGCAAGCTGTTCGAAGCGAGCGTGCGCGCCACCGCCAGCGAAGCCATGGCCGCGGCCGAAGCGAATGCCAAGTTCCGCACGTTCTTCGAGCAGGGCACGCACTTCGGGATCCTGATGACGCCGGGTGGCACGCTGATCGAAGCCAATCACGTGGCCCTCGACGCGGGCGGCTACGCGCGCGCCGACGTGCTGGGGCGCCCGTTCCAGGCCTGTGGCTGGTGGAGCGGCTCGCCGCAGGTGGCGGCCGAGATTGCGGCCTGCGTTGCACTGGCCGCGGGCGGCGAGCGTGTGCGCTACGAGCTGCCATACTTCGTGGCGGGCGGCGGCGAGCGCTTCATCGACCTCGTCATCGCCCCGGTCACGGGCGACGATGGCGCCTTGCTGTTCGTGGCCGCCACCGGCAGCGACATCACCGAGCGGCGCCAGGTCGAAGAGCGCCTGCGCATGCTCGACGCGATCGGCGAGGCCACGCGCGTCGCGCACGACCCGAAGACGATCATGGGCGAGGCCACGCGCCTGCTGGGCCAATACCTGGACGTCACGCGCGTGGCCTATGCGGACGTCGAGGCGGACAACGACCGCTTCACGATCCGCCACGACTGGGTGACGCCGGGCGCGGTCAGCACCGTGGGCGTGTATTCGCTCGACCTGTTCGGCTCGCGCGCCCGCGCCGACATGCGCGAAGGCCGCACGCTGCTGATCCACGACGTCGGGCGCGAATTGACGGACGAAGACGGCGCCGCGATGTTCACCCAGATCGATGTCAGGGCCATCATCTGCTGCCCGCTGGTCAAGGGCGGCAGGCTGGCGGCGATGATGGCGGTGCACCAGCGCACACCGCGCGTCTGGACGGCGGGCGAGGTGGCGCTGGTCGAGGCGGTGGTCGAGCGCTGCTGGGCGCACATCGAACGCGTGCGCGCCAGTGAAGCGCTGCACGAAGCCGACCGCCGCAAGTCGGAGTTTCTCGCCACGCTGGCGCACGAGCTGCGCAACCCGCTGGCGCCGATCCGCAACGGTCTTGAAATCATGCGCATGGGTGCGGACAAGCCGGGAAGCGCCTTGCGGCTGGGCGGCGTGCGCGCAATGATGGAGCGCCAGGTCGGGCACATGGTCCACCTGATCAACGACCTGCTCGACATCGCGCGCGTCTCGAGCGGCAAGCTGGTGCTGCAGATGCAGCCGGTCGACCTGCGCGACGTGATCGCAACGGCCATCGAAACCAGCAAACCGCTGATCGACGCTGCCGGCCATGGGTTGACGGTCGATCTGCCGCTGCTGCCGGTGCCGGTCGACGTCGACCCGGTGCGCATCAGCCAGGTGGTCAGCAATCTGCTGTCGAATGCCGCCAAGTACACGCCGCAGGGCGGGCGTATCGTGCTGACGGCGCGCATCGAGGGTGATGAAGCGGTGGTGACGGTGCGCGATAACGGCGTGGGCATTGCGGCCGACATGCTGGCGGCTGTGTTCGAGATGTTTACCCAGGTGGCGCGCAACATCGAGCGTGCCAACGGCGGACTGGGGATCGGGCTCTCGCTTGTGCGGCGCCTGGTCGAACTGCATGGCGGCGCGGTCAGCGCGCAGAGCGCCGGCGTGGGCCTGGGCAGCAGCTTTGCCGTGCGCCTGCCGTTGATGACGGCGGCGCTCGTCGCTTCGCCGGCGCCTGCGCCGGCGGCGGCCGGCGCGCCGCATGACGGGCAAGGCGTCGCACTCCAGGTCCTGGTCGCGGACGACAATGTCGATGCCGCCGCCACGCTGGCGGCGCTGCTCGAGATTGCCGGCCACACGGTCCGCGTCGTGCATGACGGCGCGGCGGCGGTGGAAGAAGCCGCGCGCTTTCAGCCTGACCTCGTGTTTCTGGATATCGGCATGCCGTTCATGGACGGCTATGAAGCGGCGCGCCGCCTGCGCCAGCTGCCCGCGCTCGACGGCGTCATGCTGGTGGCGCTGACGGGCTGGGGCACCGGGGAAGACCGCGCCCGCTCGCGCGCGGCGGGTTTTGATCGCCATCTGCTCAAGCCGGCCTTACCGGACGACGTCGAGGCGGTGCTGGCCGCCGCGACGACAGCAGCGGCAGCGGCGCGTGCGCCGGCATGATTTGGCACTTGGTTGCCCGGGCGCCACGCAGTGTCATAATGGGCGCCGCTGAAGGAGAGTATCGCCATGATCCGCCCGGTTGTTGCCTGCCGTACCACGACGCTTCTCAAGCGCGGTCTGCCGCTGCTCGCCGGCTTCGTGCTGTCCTGCACCGCAACGGGGGCGGGCGCGGCGCCATCGACGTTCGGGCCGGTGATCGGCAGCGCGCTCCTGTGCCGCAGCCAGCTCGATAACGCCTACTTTCACGCCTATCTCACCGAATTCTTCGGCCCGGCCTACAAGCGCGAGGGCGGGGCCTACTGGTTCCGCACCGAGGCGTCGCTGTGGGGTTCAAAGGTGGAACAAGTGATGGTCAGCGACGACACGAGCGCCGTGGTGTTCGTGGCCGCGATCCTCGAGACCAAACCCGACGAACTGGAAAAGTCGGTGCGCGCCGCTGCGGGTACGCCGTTTCGCGTGGCAGACGGCTCGCGCTACCCGCTGCGCAGGTCGATCCCCGGCAGCACGATCGCTTACGCGAACGACAAAAGCAAAATATACTGCGCCAAGTTCAAGCCGCAAAGCAGCCCGCAGAGCATCCGTTAGTCATTCATGTACAACCACTATTTCCAGCTCACGCACTCGCCATTTTCGATCGCCCCCGATCCGCGCTACCTGTTCATGAGCGAACGGCACCGCGAAGCGCTGGCGCACCTGCTGTACGGGATCGGCAGCGGCGGCGGCTTCGTGCTGCTCACCGGCGAGATCGGCGCCGGCAAGACCACGGTCTGCCGCTGCTTCATCGAGCAGGTGCCCGCGAACTGCCGCCTGGCCTACATCTTCAATCCGCGCCTGACGGCGCAGGAGCTGCTGCAGACTGTGTGCGACGAGCTGCATATCGAGGTGGCGCCGGCCGCCGCTGGCGCGGGCGTGAAGGGGTATGTGGATGCGATCAACCGCTACCTGCTGGCGTCGCACGCGCAGGGCCTGAACAACGTGCTGGTGATCGACGAGGCGCAGAACCTGTCGAGCGACGTGCTCGAGCAACTGCGCCTGCTGACCAACCTCGAAACCAGCGAGCGCAAGCTGCTGCAGATCATCCTGATCGGCCAGCCCGAACTGCGCACGATGCTCGCGCGTCCCGAACTTGAACAACTGGCCCAGCGCGTGATCGCACGCTACCACCTGGGGCCACTGGGCGAAGCCGAGACGGGCGCGTATATCGCGCACCGGCTGGCCGTGGCCGGCGCGGTCGGCGTGCCATTCCCGCCCGCCCTGACGCCGCTGGTGCACCGCCTGGCGCATGGCGTGCCGCGCCGGATCAACCTGCTGTGCGACCGCGCGCTGCTGGGCGCCTACGTGGAAAACAGTCCGCAGGTCACGCGCGCCATTTTGCGCCGGGCGGCCGCCGAAGTCTTTGCCGACGATCCGGCCGTGCGCCGTGCACCGCGGCGCTGGCCGCTGCTGGCCGGCGGCGCGCTGGCCTGCGTGGCGCTGGGCGCGGCGGCGTGGCAGATGCTGCCGCAGCACGCGGCGCGGCCGGCGGCGGCCAGCGTTGCGGCGGTCAAGCCGGCGCCGGTTGCGTCGGCAGCATCGAACACACCCAAGCCTGTCGCCAGCCCCACCGCTGCACCAGGCGCGCCGTTGCCGACGCTCGAGAACGAGACCGCGGCGCTGGAGACCCTGGCGGCGCTGTGGGGACCGTCATTTGCCAACCTGGCCGGCGCCGATCCAAAGGCCATGTGCGAGGCCGCGCTGCGCGCCAACCTGCGCTGCCATGCGGGGCGGGGCGGCGTGTACGAACTGCGCCTGCTCGACCGGCCGGCCGTGGTCACGCTGCACGACGGCCCGCGCACCGGCCATGCGGTGCTGGTCGGGATGGACGAGCGCAGCGTCACGCTGGCGCAGGGCGACCGGCGCGAGCGCATCGACATCGCTGCCTTCGTCGCGCGCTTCGGTGGCGAATTCACCACCTTCTGGCGCATGCCGGCGGCGTTTCGCGATGTCGTCGCCCAGGGCGATCGCGGGCCGGACGTCGACTGGATCGCCCAACGACTTGCAGGTCTGCACAGCGAAACGGCGCCGGCGCTCGATGCGCCGCTCGACGCGCGCACCAAGGAGTGGCTGCGCGCCTTCCAGGCTGCGCAAGACCTGAAGGCCGATGGCGTGGTCGGGCCACGTACTTATATGCGTCTGAACCAGCTGTCGAACGTGGCCGAGCCCCGTTTGCTGGCCGCTGGCGGGACGGGAACCTGATATGTCGTACATCCTCGAAGCACTCAAGAAGGCGCAAGCCGAACGCCAGCTGGGCAACGCCCCGACCATCCACGCACCGGCGCCGTCGTATGCAGCGCCGCGCGCAGGGCAGGGCGCGCAGCGGCGTTACCTGGCGCTTGGCGTGGCCGTCGTCGTGATTGCGGCGGCCGTAGCGCTGCTGTGGCCGCGTCTTGCGGGCGAGGCGCCGGTGCGGCTGGCAGCCGTGACGCCGCCTGCAGCGGTCCCGGCGACTGCGCCCGCGACTGTGCCAGCTACCGCCCCGGTAGCGACGCCTGCACCGCCCGCTGCTGTCATCCCCGCACCCGCCCCGGTTGTTCAGCCTGCACCTGCACCTGCACCTGCACCCGCACCGGTAGCCGAAGCCCGGCCGGTACGTGCAAAGCCCGCACCGGCGCCGGCCGTGTCGACGGCGTCATCATCACCGCAGCCGTCACCGCAGCAGCGCGAGGCCGCACCAGCACCTGCCACCGTGGCTCCGCAACCAGTCGGCGACGACCAGCTGCGCACGCTGCAGCAGTTGCCGGACACCCTCCAGCGTGAAATCCCGAAGGTGGCCTTTGGCGGCTACATCTATTCGCCGACGCCCGGCGAGAGCCTGCTGCTGGTCGACAAGATGCTGCGCCGCGAAGGCGAGGAAGTCGCGCCGGGCCTCGTGCTCGAGCGGCTCACGCCCAAGGCCGCCGTGATGAATTACCGTGGAACCCGCTACCGTGCTGCCTACTGAATCGGATTCGCGCGTTTCCGGGCCCGTGCTGGCGGTGGTCGGCTGGTCGGGCAGCGGCAAGACGACGCTGCTCGAGCATCTCGTCGCCGGCCTGTCCGGCGCCGGCCTGCGCGTCAATATCGTCAAGCACAGCCACCACGATATCGAGCTCGAGCCGCCGCGCAAGGATAGTGCGCGCCTGCGCCTGGCCGGGGCAGCCGAGGTGATGATCGCCTCGCCGTACCGGATCGCCATCATGCGTGAGCTGCGCACCGCCCCCGAACCGCCGCTGGCCGAGCTGCTGGCGCGCCTGTCGCCGGCCGACCTGACGCTGGTGGAGGGCTACAAGTGGGAGTCGCTGCCGAAGCTGGAAGTGCATCGCCCGGCGCTGGACAAGCCGGCTTTGTACGCCGACGATGCGACGATCGTGGCGGTGGTCTCGGACGTGGCCCGTCCCGCGACGCTGCGCACCGGCGTGGCCTGGCTCGACCTGAACGACATTGGCGCAGTGCTGGCGTGGGTGAATAAATGGTCGGGCACCAACCCTCAAGTTCTGGTTGGCGGCGTCGTTAAAGACTGACGAGTCTTATTCTGGAGGAATATATGGACGTCACGAATATTGCCAAGCTGTCGACCAGCATGGCAGAAACCGGTATCCGTCAGGAAGTGGGCATGACGATGCTCAAGCGCGCCATGGACATCGAAGCCGCGTCGGCAGCCCAGATGATCGCCTCGCTCCCGCAGCCGCAGAACCTGCCGGCGCACCTGGGCAACTCGATCAACACGAAGGCGTGAGCAACCCGGCACGATGCCGGGTTTTTTCGTTATAGCTTCGTGTAGAGCTCAGTGAAACGCGCGCAGGATGCGTGATTCGCCAGAGCGGTCCGCGAACTGCTCATTGGCGAGGCGGGTGGCCGCCATCATGCGCTCGAGCTGGGCGTCTTCAAAGCGCGACAGTTCTTCATTCGCCGCTTCCAGCGCCAGCGACAGCTTGGTCCGGGCGTTCTGGTACAACTCGCTCGAGTATTGATCCGTGTTCTTGAGCAGTTCTTCAGCGTTCTCGATCACGAGACGCAGGTCACCGATCAGTTGCTCTTGCGACTGCGCGCGGGTTTCAGGGGTTTCCATCGCTTTCACCTATAAGCCGTTGATTAACGTCTTAAAATATAAACAAGGAAGCCCTGTTCTGTTTGTTAGGCCGCAAACATAAGAAGCTGTCTTTCTGTCTATTTGTTAGCGAACCGTGATTTCGACGTCGCCCAGCGTGACGACCTGGCCGGTGCGGATCTTGGCCGTCTTGCGCAGTTCCTGCTTGCCGTCGACCTTTACCACGCCGCTGGCGACCAGGTTCTTGCCGGCGCCGCCGCTGTCGACCAGGCCGGCCAGCTTGAGCAGCTGGTTGACTTCGACAAATTCCGATGTCAACTCGAATTCGATTTTTTGCATGTTTTCCTCGGGTGTAAAAAGGGCGGCCTGATGGTCACAAGGCCGCCCGGATACTGGGTGTTTATTCGACCGGATCGGGCCGCGTCATATCGATCGGCACGATCCACTGGTCAAACTGCTGATCGTCGACAAAACCGCTTTGCAGGGCCGCCTGGCGCAGGGTCAGGCCTTCCTTCGATGCGGTCTTGGCAATCTGCGCGGCGCGATCATACCCGATGTGCGGGGCCAGTGCCGTCACCAGCATCAGCGATTTTTCCATCAGTTCGCCGATCCGGACCAGGTTCGGCTCGATGCCCTGGGCGCAGTGCGTGTCGAACGAGCGCATGCCGTCGGCCAGCAGGCGCGCACTTTGCAGGAAGTTGTGGGCGATCATCGGCTTGAATACATTGAGCTCGAAGTTGCCCTGCGAGCCGCCGACGGTGATCGCGACATCGTTGCCGAACACCTGGCAGCAGAGCATCGTCAATGCTTCGCACTGGGTCGGATTGACCTTGCCCGGCATGATCGAGCTGCCCGGTTCATTTTCGGGGATGGTGATTTCACCCAGGCCCGAGCGCGGGCCGGACGCCATCCAGCGGATGTCGTTGGCGATTTTCATCAGCGCCGTCGCCAGCAGCTTGAACGCGCCATGGGCTGAAACCATCGCGTCATGCCCGGCCAGTGCCATGAACTTGTTCGGCGCCGTCTTGAACGACAGTCCGGTGCGCGAACCGAGTTCGGCGGCGATGCGCGGTGCGAAATCGGGATGGGCATTCAGGCCCGTGCCCACGGCGGTGCCGCCGGCCGCCAGTTGCAGCAGGCCGGGGAGGGTGGACCTGAGCGCGCTTTCGGCAAATTCGAGCTGGGCCACGTAACCGGAGAATTCCTGGCCGAGCGTCAGCGGCGTCGCATCCTGCAAGTGGGTACGCCCAATCTTGACGATCGGCTCGAAGTCGCGCGACTTGCGCAGCAGCGTGCCGCGCAATTGCGCCAGTGCGGGCAACACCTCCTTGGCCAGTGCCCAGGCAGCAGCCACGTGCATTGCGGTGGGGAAGATGTCGTTGGACGACTGGCCCATATTGACGTGGTCGTTCGGGTGCAGCAGGCGCGCTTCGCCGCGCTCGCCGCCAAGCAGCTCGGAGCCGCGGTTGGCCAGCACCTCGTTCATGTTCATATTGCTTTGCGTGCCTGAGCCGGTCTGCCACACGGCCAGCGGGAATTCGCCCGGATGGCGCCCGTCGAGCACCTCGTCGGCCGCGCGGATGATGGCGTCGGCCTTGTCGGCTGGCAGCTTGCCCAACGAGCGGTTGACGGCGGCCGCGGCGCGCTTGACCTGGGCGAGGGCGGCGACCAGTTCGGGCGCCATGCGTTCGGTCGAGATGTGGAAGTGGTGCAGCGAGCGCTGGGTCTGCGCACCCCACAAATTGTCTTGTGGCACCTCGATGGGGCCAAAGCTGTCTTTCTCAATCCTGTTTTCCATGGACATGTCCTGATATGCAAGAGGCTGGGATTAAAGAGTTTATCCCAATGTCCGTTAATGACGCTTGGGCTTCACTTTTGTAAGTTGCTATGGCCAGCCGCCTCCCTGTATTCATCACGTGTGCTTTGCTCTCCTGCGGCGTCGGCGCAGCCGAGCTGGGCGAACCGCGCATCAGTTCGTATATCGGCCAGCCGCTGGTGCTGGAACTCGAGCTGACTGCGCTGGCGTCGCCCGCGACCCCGGTCCAGGCACGTCTGGCGCATCCGGACGTGTACCGGGGCGCGAACATTGGCATGCCGGCCGTGCTGTCGACGCTGGGCATGCGTGTGAGCCAGCGCGATGGCCGTCAGTTCCTGCGCGTGACGTCGTCGGCGCCCGTCGAATCAAGCCGCCTGCATTTGTATCTTGACCTGGTCGATGGCGGCACGCGCGATGTGCGTCTCGTGACGCTCTTCATGGCGCCGAATCCGAATCCGCCGGCGCCAGCGGTTCCATTACCGGTCCCGGCGCCCGTGCCCGTGCCCGTGCCTGTACCCACGAAGGCGCCGGCGCCGGTCGTGACGGACCTTTCTGCCGCGCCTGTTGCGGCGCCCAAGCCGATGGCGGTCAAGCCAAGGCCGCCGAAACCGCTGAAGCCGCCGAAGCCGCTACATCCCGCCACGCCGGCGACGCCGGTCGTCGCCGAGAAAGTGGCGCCGGCGCCCGAACCGGCTGCAGCCACGCACGCATCGACGCCATTGTCCAAGCCGCTGCCTGTGCCTGTTGCCTTGCCTGCACCTGCATCTGCTGCAACTTGCGCGCCATCTTCCTCCGTCGACAGTGCAACCGTGTGCGCCGCGCTCGATGTCAAGAATGCCCAGCTGCGCGAGCAGATCGGCACGCTGGAAGACAAGGTGCGGGTACTGCAGGTGGCGCTGGGCGCCAGTCCGTCCGCCGTCGTCCAGGATAAGGTCGCGCCGCGGGGTGCGCCACGGCCATCCCGCAAGCGGCCTGCGCCGGAACCGGAAGCATCCACGCCGTGGGGCTGGATCGCCGGGGCAGTAGTCGCCGTGCTGGGTCTGGTGGGTGGCGCGCTGTTCCTCCTTCGCCGCCGCAAGCGGGCAGCGCCGATGATCCAGCCCATGCCGCGCGCTTCGCTGATGGCCCGTCTGCGGCAGCGTTTCGCGCGCAAAACGAAGGCGCCGGCGCCGGTCGAACCACAGCTGGACGAGCCGCACAATGAAATGTCTACACAACTTTGATTTTGCGCTATAATGGTCCGGTGATCGACAAGGTCACAGACAGCACAGGGTCTGGCGCAGTCACCAACGATAGGTGGCGCGACAAGCAGACGACCGTTGAGGAAACGCCTGTGTCTGGAAGCAGTTCGCTTGCCTACAGTGGCAACGGACGCCGGCAGCAACCGGCACGAGGCGACGCCAGCAGATAGCTGGGGTTCGTCCTCTCACCGAATTCGCCGCCCAGGCTTCCAGCCTGGTGGCCACCAAAGCGCCTGCCGGGCGCTTTTTTGTTGCCTGCGCCATAAAAAAGCACTCGAAGGTGCCTTGATCGATGATCCGGGGGGAGGGTCAGTGTGCGTGCTGGGCGCGACCAAGTTGTTCGTCCCATGGATCGGTCACGTCGCGAATGGCGCGGTCGTTGGCCATCAATTGTTTCAACAGGTCGACCTTGCTGAGGCGCTTGGCGCCTGTCAGTGCCGGCATGCCAGCTACTGCCGGGGCTGCCTGAGCCCGGGCTTCCATATTCAGTTGCGCAAACTCGTTCCAGTCGCCGGCCTTGGCGGCGTGCGTCATCTGGCCCGTCAGGCCAGCCAGGTTTTCGTAAATCGCAAGGACATCGTCTGCGTTCATAAGTTTACCAAAGCATGTATTCTCAGGCCGGATTCCCGGTTGTCTGAATCATTTACGGCGGAGCTTATGGAAACTTTAGGGTAATCCAGAAAATATTTTCGAATTACTTTGCGCAGAAGCGCGTCGCGCAAGCGGGCGCGCGACTGGCATACTATGCGCATGAACCATGATGACATCACCCGCAGTACTCTTCAACACTACAACGAGCATGCCGAGGATTTCTTTGCCGGTACGATTGACCATGACGTAAGTCAAAACATTGCCGCCTTGCTCGGCGCAATCACAACGCCAGCGCCGCACACGATCCTCGATCTGGGCTGCGGGCCGGGGCGCGACCTGAAAACCTTCAGCGGCCTCGGCCATCGCGCCATTGGCGTGGACGGCAGCGAACGCTTCGTTGCCATGGCCCGGGAATACAGTGGTTGCGAGGTATGGCAGCAAGATTTTTTACACCTGGATTTGCCGCCCGCGCTGTTCGATGGCATTTTTGCCAATGCAGTGCTGTTCCACGTTCCCAGCGCGGCGTTGCCGCACACGCTCGATCAATTGTTCGGCACGCTCAAGCCGGGCGGGGTGCTGTTCACGTCGAACCCTCGGGGCGACAACCAGGAAGGCTGGAACGGCGATCGTTACGGCACCTACCATGACTACAATAGCTGGGAGCGCTTCATGCTCGCGGCTGGCTTTGTAGCGCTGCACCACTATTACCGGCCGCCCGGTTTGCCGCGCGAACAACAACCCTGGCTGGCGAGTGTCTGGCGCAAGCCCGTTTGTTAAGCGCCGTACAGAACTGACCAGAAGTTACTCCTAGTGTGAAGTCTCATCCACGTCACGGGCAAGGAGATTGCAATGAACAAGGATCAAGTCAAGGGCAAGACCAAGGAAGTCGCCGGTAAAGTGCAGCAGAAAGTCGGCGAAGCCGTTGGCAGCCGCCAGCAGCAGAGCGAGGGCCTGTCGAACCAGGCAGAAGGCAAGGCGCAGAAGAAGGTAGGCGACGTCAAGGATATTGCAAAAGGCAATCGCTGATTGTCTTTGACAACTCATTTCGGCAAGCAAAACAAAGCCGCGTACGCGCGGCTTTGTTGTTGAAGGGTCTTGTGTTGCCGAGACCCCCTTCCGTACTGGCTAACTGACCCCTTTCGCGGGTCTGTCCCCCAATATATCCTCGACATACAGCATCTTCACCAGCACGGACAGCACGGCTGCCAGTGGCGTGGCCAGCGCAACGCCGGCAAAGCCGAACAGCGTGCCGAAGATCAGTTGCATCACAATCACGAGTGCGGGCGGCAACTCGATGGCTTTCGCCTCGATCATCGGCTGCAAGACATAACCTTCGAGCATATTGATCGCTGCAAACAGGAGCAGCGCGTACAGCGCCAGGTCAGGGCTGATCGACAGCGCCAGCAACACGGCCGGGATGCCCGCCATGATCGGACCCAGGTAGGGGATGAAGTCGAGCAGGCCCGCGATCACGCCCAGGATCAGCGCGAGAGGCACGCCGAGCAGGCTCAGGCCGATCGCCGTGGTCACGCCGACGATCAGCATCGACACGGCCTTGCCTAACAGCCAGCTCGACAGGTTGTCGCCCATCTCCTGCATGACTTCACGTGCGCGGCCCCGCTTCTGTTGCGGTACGAGACGGATGAAACCGCCCGTATAGACGCCGGGGGAGGCGGCAAAATAAATCCCCACGAAAATGATGATGACAATATTGCCCAGTGCACCGATGACGCCACTGAAGAACAGGCCGGCATTTGGCACGAGCGAACCCATCTGCTTGACGATGTCTTCCGGTGGCGGCAGCTCGGCCACGAGGCGCTTGAGCAGAGGATGTTGTGCGACTTCAGCCTGCAGGCGCTCGACGGCTGCGGGGATTTCCTTGGCCAGCTGACCCGACTGCTCGGAAATCTGCGGCGCCATCGCCCAGCCGCCCAGGCCAAAGATGGCAGTGAGCAGCAGCACGACGATAACCAGGGAGATATTGCGCTTGATGCCCGTGCGCTGATGCAGCAATGCGCTCAGTTTGTAGAGCAGGATCGAAAACAGGATGCAGGCAAAGATCAGCAGCAAGGCGTCGGCAGCGAGAACGACCGCTGCCAGGCCAAGGATGAACAGGACCCCGATACCGTTGACGAGCGTAACGCGGCGCGCGAGCTTGCGCTGGGTAAGGGGAGCCTCGGGCGCCGTGGCGTTGGGGGATGGCGGTGTGTGGGGATTCATGATGGTGTTCGATCGCGCATTAAAGTGTTAGTAGAACTGGTGTAGTTAAAACCGCTTTACTACAACTGGTGTAGTTACAGCTGATGTTGGTAAAACGATAGCATTCTTAACGGCAAGATGGCGCATCGTTCGATCGCTGTACTAAGTGCGTGCGCTAACAGAAGAGCTGGAAAGATTCCGTTAATCTGTACTCATCGCATCGCCAACCGGCCATGCCAACCAAAGGAGATCACCATGAACAAAGACCAAGTCGAAGGCAAACTGAAAGAAGTTGGCGGCAAAATCCAAGAAGGCGCCGGCAAACTGGTGGACAGCAAGGAACAGCAGGCCAAAGGCCTGGCAAACCAGGTTGAAGGCAAGGTTCAGAACGCAGCTGGCGACGTGCGTGAAGCAGCCGAAGACGCAGTCGACGACGCAAACCGTCCACGTCCACGTCCATAATACGGACTCCCTCTCCAGCCGCGCATCGCGGCTGGTGAACGGGAAAAGAAAAAGCCGCATCGTTTCCGATGCGGCTTTTTTACGTCTGGCGCAACAGCCTTATTTTGCCGGCGTCTCCGCCAGGTGGCGCTTGAAGTACGATTCGATCAAGCCATACACGTGACGCTGGTTGGTGCGCCCGGAAATGCCATGCTTGGCGCCCGGATACGTCATCAGGTCGAACTGCACATTGCGCTTGACCAGTTCATCGATCAAGAGCGTGGTGTTCGAGAACAGCACATTGTCATCGGCCATGCCGTGCACCAGCAACAGCGGCGACTTCATGCCATCCAGGTGCGCAAACACGCCGCTGCGCTTGTACGCTTCCGGATCGCCCTTCGGCGTCGCGCCGACGAACTGTTCGGTGTAATGGGTGTCGTACAGCGACCAGTCGGTCACCGGTGCTACCGACACGCCCATCGCGATCTTGTCCGATGCGGCTGACAGCAAACGCAGCGTCATGAAACCGCCATAGCTCCAGCCGAACACGCCAATGCGTTTCGGATCGACAAAGCTCTGCCTGGCCAGCCAGTCGATACCGGTCACCTGGTCTTCGACTTCGTGCTTGCCCAGATTGTTGTACAGCACGTCGGTGAAGGCGCGCTCGCGGCGTCCCGAGCCGCGGTTATCGAGGCGGAACACCACGAAACCCTGCTGCGCCATGTACTGGTCAAAATAATTGCCCCAGGCGCGGGTCACGCGCTGCGAGTGCGGGCCGCCGTAGGTGAACAGGAACACCGGATAACGCTTGGTCGCGTCGAAATTGGCCGGCTTGATGATCGAATAGTGCAGCGTCTGGCCATCGTTGGCCTTCATCGTGCCGTATTCGGTGGCCAGGTGGTCGGCCAGGTGGCGCGTGTACGGGTGGTTGGCGTTGAGCTCGTTCTTTTCGATCCACTCGACCATCGCGCCATCGGCGCGGCGGATCGACACCTGCGGCGGGGTGCGCGGATTTGAATAGGTGTCGACAAACAATTTGCCATTACCGGCAAACGCCGCATCGTGCCAGCCATCGCCCTGCGTGATGCGGGCCGGTTTGTCGGCGCTGCTGCCGTCCAGGGCCAGCGCATAGGTCTGCTTGTCGATCACGGCGTCGCGGTTCGACGACACATACACCTTGCCGGCGCCTTCATCGACCGCCAGCACATCGTCCACGCCCCACGTACCGCGCGAGATCGGATGCAGCAGCTTGCCGTCCAGGTCGTACAGGTACAGGTGGTTGTAGCCGCTGCGCTCCGAGGCCCAGATGAAGGCCTTGCGGTTTTTCAGGAAGCGCAGGTCGTTGTGGATGCTGACCCAGGTCTTGGAGTTTTCCGAAAACAATGGCCGCTGCGCCAGCGACCCGACATCGACGGCCACCAGGTCCAGGCGCTTCTGGTCGCGCGTCTGGCGCTGGTACACGAGCGTTTTGGCGTCGGCGCTGAAATCAGCGCGCACCAGGTAGATGTCCTTGTCCGCGCCCAGGTCGACCTTGCGCTGCACGCCGGTGGCCGGGTCGACCAGCATCAGGTCGATCAGCACGTTCGGATCGCCCGCAGCCGGGTAGTGCTGGTCGATCACCTCGGTGCGATCGGCGAAGATCTCGAAACGGCGCACGACCGGCACCGGCGCTTCATCGTAGCGGCGGTAAGCAATGGCCGAATCGTCCGGCGCCCAGTAGTAGCCGGTGGTCTGGCTCATTTCTTCCTGCGCAATGAACTCGGCCGCGCCGTTGTGCACGGTGCCCTTGCCATCGGTGGTCAGCTGGCGCTCGGCGCCGCTTTTCAGGTCGATCACGACCAGGTTCTGGTCGCGCACGAACGAGACATAGCGGCCGCGCGGCGAGATTTTCGGATCGGTCACGCTGCCCGAGGCGACCTTGCGTGCGTTCTCTGGTTTGGCGGCATCGACGAGGTACAGGTCGCCACCGATTGGCACCAGCAATTGCTTGCCATCCGGCGACCAGAAATAATTCAGGATGCCCGACAGGCCGGCGGTGCGGGCGCGCTCGCGGCGTGCTTTTTCTTCGAGCGACAAAGCCTCGTTCGGCACCAGTTGCTTGGAATCCACCAGACGCTGCGTGGCCTTGCTCTTGGTATTGTATTCCCACAGGTCGAGACGGTACTGGTCGTCGGCGCGCGGGCGCAGGAAGGTCACGCGTTCACCGTCGGGCGACACGCGCAGATTGCGCACGCTGGCGCCGGCCAGCGAAGCGTCGCCATAAATACGGTCGAGGGTCAGACGTTCAGCCATGGCAGGAACGGCCGTGAGAGCGGCCAGAAGGACAAGGAGAGGGCGCATAGTTTCTCTGGTGGATGTTTAATTGACAGCAACCGCGAGACGATACCAGAGTCAGCCTGCCAGCGCTGTAATGACATGTCATAAAAACTAGGACACCAACGCTTTCGCCACACCCTCGCGGATACGCTGGCGCGCCAGCTTTTCGAATTGCCAGGTCAGCAGTACCGCCGCGACCGTCAACGCAAACACGAGGCCGATCCAGAAGCCGGTGGCCTCCATCGGCGCCGCGGGCGTCCACGGGAACCATTGCGGCGCCAGCCCCAGCACGCAACCGAGTGGCAGTGACAAACCCCAGAACGAGACCAGCTGGATCACCATCGGCGGGCGCGTTACCTGATAGCCGCGGATGGCCGACGCGGTGGCAACCTGGGTTGCATCCGACAACTGGAACAGCGCCGCGAACAGCAGCAGGTGGGCGGTCACCTGCTGCACGGCCGGATCGGACGTATAGGCGGCCGCGATTTCCCAGCGGAAGATGGCGATGAACAGCGCCGCCAGCGCGCCGAACGTCAGTGACACGCCCACGCCGACCCAGCCGACGAAGCGGGCCCGCACCGGATCGCCTTCGCCCATCGCCTGGCCGACGCGGGTGAGCATGCCAATCGCGAAACTGAGCGGCAGCATGAACACGAGCGACGCAAAATTGAGCGCAATCTGGTGCGCCGAGACTTGCACGACGCCATAGCGCGCCACCAGCAGGCTGATCAGACCAAAGGCGCTGACCTCGGCAAAATACGTCACGCCAATCGGCAGGCCCAGGCGCAGCATGCTGCCGATCGCTGCGGTGTTCGGGCCCTCGAAGCGGTCGAACGGGTAGGTCATGCGGTAGGCGGGCGAGCGCCGCACCCACCACAGCATCACGCCCAGCATCAGCCACATGCCGCTGGCCGTCGCAATCGCGCAGCCGACCGCGCCCAGGCGCGGAAAGCCCAGCTCGCCAAAGACGAGCAGCCAGCTCACCAAGGTGTTGTACAGCAGTCCGAAAATGGCGATCCACATGATCGGCTTGGTCTGGTTGATGCTGGTCGTGTACCCGTACAGCGCGCGGTAGACGCCAAACGCCGGCAAGCCGACGCTGATCACGTGCACGACCAGCGACGCGCGCGCGGCCACATGGGCATCGAGCCCGACATGGTCGAACAGCAGCGTGCACAGGTTGGCAAACAGCATCGCAATGGTGCCGACCAATAAGCCTTTCCACATTGCCTGGCGCACCGAGTGAGGCACTTGGTCGTGCCGCGCGGCGCCCATCTCGTGCGCGACGACGGTATTGATCGCCATCATCGTGCCCATCACGGTGACCAGCACGATCGACCATACCGCCGTGCCAAGCGACACGGCCGCCAGTTCCTCGGCACTGACGTGCCCGGTCATGGCGACATCGACCACGCCCATCCCGACCGTGGCCAGCTGGCCGACCAGCACGGGCCACGACAGGCGCCACAGGGTAAGAATTTCGGTACGGATCGGTGTGGCGGAGGTGGTCATGATGCGGGCTCGACTAAGGGAACCCGGGATTTTACTGACTTATTGTCAAGACCGGTGGAAGCCGCACTGTCCACGCGCCACAACGTGTCGTTTATCCGCGCGCATACATTGCGCTTTCGCAACGGCCATGCGCGCGATCTGACCGACCGTAGCGTCTCAGCCTGAGGGAGAATGCCATGAAAGCGTTGTTGCCTTATTACGAGCGGGAGCTGGTTTACCTGAACACGGTCGGCCGCGAGCTCGCCCACCAGTATCCGAAGCTGGCCGCCGAGCTGGGCCTGGGGCCGGAAGGCAGCGAGGATCCGCACATCCGGCGCCTGATCCAGGCGTGCGCGCTGCTCAATGCGCGCACTGCGAAAAAGCTCGACGACGATTACCCGGAATTCACCGAGGCGCTGCTCGGCAGCCTGTATCCGCATTTCCTGCATGGCATCCCGAGCTGCTCGATCGTGCGCGTCGACGACAGCGACCACCAGGCCAGCCCGGCCACGCTTGGGCACGTGCACGTGGTGCCACGCGGCACCGAGATGACGTCGTTGGCTGCAGGCGGCGCGCCGTGCCGCTTCCGCACGACGGCCGACCTGGCGCTGGCGCCCGTGACGGTGACGCGCGCCTGGTTTTCGCCGGTGGCGCAGGTGCCGCCGCCGCTCCGGCTGCCGGCCCGCGCCAGCGCGCGCATCAGCATCAGTATCGACAGCGCCATACCGTGCCGGCTCTTGCCCAGGCTTGGCCTGGCGCGCCTGCGGCTGCACGTCGACGGCGACGCACTGCTGACGGCTGCGCTGATCGACAGCCTGTGCCTGCACACGCTGGAAACGTGGGTCGAGACGGAAGGGCAGGACCGCTGGCGCCGCCTGGACCGCCCGGCCTTGTCGCTCGGCGGCCTCGAGCCTGACGAAGCACTGGTGCCCGAACCGGCGCACGCTCATCCCGCCTACCGCTTGCTGACCGAATACTTTGCGTTCCCCGACAAGTTTCACTTCCTGGACGTCGATCTGGCGGCGCTGGGGCCGATGTTTCCCGCCAGCGCACGCCGCTTCACGCTGCATGTGTTGCTGACCGGCCTGCAGGCTGAGGCGGGTCCGGCGCGCGTCCTGCGCGCGCTGTCGCACCAGCACTTGCTTGCGGGCTGCGTGCCGGTTGTGAATCTGTTCCGGCAAGCGGCGGCGCCGGTGCGCATCACGCACCGCTCGGCCATGTACGACGTGGTGCCGAGCCGGCACGAAGACGATGTCGAGGTCTATAGCATCGACGCGGTGCAGGTGCTGACGACGCATGGCGGCAAAACGGCTGGCGTGGCCTATCGCCCCTGTTATGGCCTGCGCCATGGCGAAGGCGGCGAAGGCCAGCGCTACTGGTTCAACCGCCACGACGACGCAGGCGACCGCCGGCACCGCATGAAGATCGCGTTCAGCGACGACGACACGGCACTGGCCGGGCTCGAGCCAGCGATCGCGTCGATCGACCTGACCTGCAGCAACGGCCCGGCGGCCTGCGCGGTGGGCGTCGGCGCGCCGGGCGGCGACCTGGCCAGCGAAACGGCGACGGGCGGCGTGCCCATCCGCCTGTTGCGCAAGCCATCGGCGCCGCTGCACTTTGGCAACCGCGATGGCACCGGCTGGCGCCTCGTGGCCCAGCTGGCGCTGAACCACCGTTCGCTGGCCCAGCTCGACACCTTCCGCGACACGCTGGCGGTGTACGACCTGGCGCGCTCGGGCAGTTCGCAGCGCCAGATCGCCGGCCTGTCCGCGCTGACCACGCTGCCGGCCACGGCATGGCTGCGCAACCGGCATGGCGCCACGCTCGTGCACGGCACCGAAATACGGCTGACGCTGGACGAAGAAGCGTTCGCCGGCAGCAGCCTGTTCGTCTTTGCACAGGTGGTCAGCCGTTTTCTTGGGCTGTATGTTCACCTGAACAGTTTCACGCGACTGGTATTGATCTCTGGCCAGAGCGGCAAGGAACTGCTGCGCTGTGAGCCACGCAGCGGCAGCCTGACGCTGGTGTAGTCAGTGATTGCCGACCTGCTGGCGCACCCGCAGCGCTACGAATTTTTCCAGGCGGTGCGCCTGCTGCTGCGCTGGCTGGGCCGGCAGGGCATCGGCCCCGAGCAGGCGCTCGGCGGCGTCATCCGCTTTCGCAATAGCGTCGGACTGAACTTTCCACCCAGCGAGATCGAGGCCATCGAGCCTGGCGCCGGGGACATGCCTGCAATCACGATTACACCCGCGATGATGGGGTTGCTCGGCGTGATGGGCGCCTTGCCGCTGCATTACACAGAACGATTCGCCGCGTGGGCGTTGCGCAACCGCGACGATGGGCCGCGTGCCTTTCTCGATCTGTTTTCCAGCCGCCAGGTGGCGCTGTTTTACCGCGCCTGGTGCAAGTACCGGGTGCGGCAACCGCTGGCGGCGGGCGTCGATCGTTTTCGGCCGCTGCTGCTGGCGCTGGCTGGCGTGGCGCCGGGATGTCAGGCCGTGGCTGGTGCCGATGCCATGGCCCGGTTTGCCGCGCCACTGCGCAGCCGCGTGGTCAGCGCCGACCTGATCGCCGGCGTACTCGGCGCCTGCTTTGGCGTGGCAGTGCGTGTCGAGCAATTTACCGGCCGCTGGGATGTGCTCGCACCGGACCAGCGCACGCTGCTGGCCCAGGGCAATTGCGTGCTGGGGGCGGGCGCGACTGCGGGGGCGCGGCTGCTGCGGCCCGAGCTCGGCATCCGCATCCGCCTGGGCCCGGTGAGCGCACCGGAATTCGCGCGTTTTTTGCCGGGGCAGGAGGGCAGCCGCACATTGGCTGCCTTGCTTGCGCGCTTTGCCATCGACGTGCCATATCGCGAACTGCAGGTCGTGCTGCGGCGTGAGGCGGTCCATGGCGTCAAGCTCGGCGGTTCGGCGCGACTGGGGCTGGATGGCTTCCTGTGCACGCGAGGCACGCCACATGATCGCGATGACATGTGCTACCTGCTCGACTGACATGTTTCATTCCTGACGGCATACGCGCGCCACACATGTGACGGGCAGCCTACAATCGATGTCAACGAATTAACAAACCATCGACCAGGAGGCACCATGCAACAAGCAGAAAACATGCAGCCGGCAGATCATCTCGAACCAGCAGCAACCCAGTCACTTGACGGCCGCCGCGTCGCGGTCCTGATGACCGACGGCGTCGAGCAAGTCGAATACACCAAGCCGCGCCAGTTCCTCGAAGCGCAGGGCGTGACGGTCGTGCTGATCTCGCCAAAGAAAGTGGGCGAACAGATCCAGGGCTTCAATCACCTCGAACCAGGCGACAAGTATGCGGTCGAACTGAACGTGGAAGACGCCAACGCAGACGACTACGATCTGCTCCTGCTGCCGGGCGGGGTGGCCAATCCCGACAATCTGCGCTCGAGCCCTGAATCGATCGCCTTCATCAAGGCGTTTGGCGATGGCGACAAGCCGATTGCCGCGATCTGTCATGGCCCGTGGCCGCTGATCGACGCCGGCATCGCCGAGTCGAAGCACATGACCAGCTGGCCGACGCTGCAGATCGATCTGGTCAATGCCGGCGCCGAATGGACCGATGACGAAGTGGTCGTCGACGGCAAACTGATCACGAGTCGCAAGCCGGACGATATTCCCGCGTTCAACGAAGCCATCATGAAGCAATTGATGGTGCTGCAAGAGGCCGGTACCGATCCGGGGCCGACCTCGTAATCGAGTAGTCCTCAGCGGTCAGGGCGCGTCACTGCAAGTGTTCCCACAGCGTGACGCAACCGACCGCAATCAACACCAGGCCGCCGCCGATCTCGGCGCGCTTGCCCGCCAGGGCGCCAATACGGCGGCCTACCAGCATTCCCAGCGTCACCATCGTCAGCGTCGCCAGGCCGATGGCCAGTGCCGGCCAGACGATGTGGGTGGCGGTAAAGGCCAGACTCACGCCCACGACCATGGCGTCGATGCTGGTAGCAAAGCCCGTCAATGCCAGCAGCCACAGCGGCCGGTTGGAGTCTTCAGCGTCTTCCGGCGGGGAAAAGCCTTCGTGGATCATGCGCAGACCCAGTCCGGTGAGCAGGATGAAGGCGATCCAGTGATCCCAAGTCTCGACGTAGGAAGCGGCAATGCTGCCCAGCGCCCAGCCGACCAGCGGCGTCACGCCCTCGATTACCCCGAACAGAAGGCCCACCTTCAATGCATCCTTGAACCGTACGTGATGGCGGCGCGCGCCCATGGCAATGGCGACGGCAAAGGCGTCGGTAGACATGGCGAAGGCGAGGATGAGAATGGCGACGAGAGACATGACAGCTTTCCGATCGGGCACGACAAAAGGCATGTCGCGTGGCCCGAACGTCACGCAAACATGCCAATGGTCTTGCCAACCAGAAGGCTTGCGCACCATGACGTTGAGCGTCAAGTATGTTGATGCGACAAACTTCCGAAAGAGGAAGCAGGCTACTCCCCAAGGGCGGCGCTATGGTAACTCAGCGGTAGCTAATCGGCAAGGCGCGTTATGTGCGCGTGATGCAGGCGTTAAGGATGTGTTAGCACCACATTGCCAGCATCAAGCGAGAAGGGGGCGGCGCCCCGGTATCCACTTCAGCGCGCGGCCGATCGGCAACTCGACGCCGTGATGGAACAGGGCGCCGGCGATCATGCTGGCAATCCAGGCAAGGATGACGCCGGCAGTCTGCACGAGTACGTCCTGCGGCGCGAAGCGGGTAAATGCCGCGTTGATGACTAGGCACACAGGAAAGTGCACCAGGAATATGGAGAACGAGATGTTCCCGGCGCTGCTGATGACGCGCCACCGGCCGGGTGCGGTCGACGGTGATTGCATGCGGCCGAACGCGACCAGCATACACGCGACGAGCAGTGCAAGTGCAATGCGGCTGCGAAAATCGATCGTCAGCGCGAGCAGCGCCGGCACCGCCATCAGTAGCAGCAGGATGGCGACCGAGCGCGGTCGACGGGCGGGATCGCCCGCCCACCAGGCCAGCGCGCCCAGGCCATAACTGCCGAGAAAGTAGGGCGCCCAGACGTCCCAGTCGGCATCCAGGTTGAAGTACAGCAGCGAGGCGCCGGTGGCAATGGCCGTCACAACTGGGATCAGGTACGCAGGCATGGGTTGTGCCGATACGCGGCTGCAAGCCCACAGCAGGACGCTGAACATGGCATACAGCTGCAGATCGATGGCGACGTACCAGGCGCCGGCCGAGAGCGCGTCGTAGGCGAGTACATCATGCAGCAGGAGCGCGTGTGCGAGCAATTGGCCGCCGCTGGGCGGTGCGGAGATGGCGTCGTGCGTCATCCAGACACCTGCCAGCCACGAGGCGGCAACGGCCAGCAGGATCGCCACAAAGAACGGCGGCGCCAGCTTGGTGTAGCGGCGCAGGATGGTTTTTAACGGATTTGCCGGGCCGGACAACGCCTGGGGTGACAATGATTTTGCGGCAAGGAAACCGCCGATGACGAGGAAGACCTGGACCGCGATGCGGGCGTCCTGGGCGAGCCAATCTATCAGATTGGGGAGTGTCTCGCGGGTGTAGTCGGCCATCGGGCCGTAGAAGGCCAGGTGGTGCAGGACGATCAGCTGGGCGGAGATGGCTTTCAGCAGGTTGATCGTGGCGTATTCTGTGGGGCGTTGTGGCGGGGTTATCGGGGTGATGCTGGGGGTGGACTTCATGTGTTTTCCGAGATGCAGCTGACGCGCTTGTTGGGGCGCTATCATAGCTGATCTTGCTAGAAAGACATGGTGGGCGGCGTGCGGGGGGGGGTGTTTTGGGGTGGCTTGCGGCGATGCCCCTCTCCGATTTAGACCTGCTGCGGTTTGGCAGAGGCGGAAGGGCAAGAAATCGCGGAGCGATTTCCCTCTAATCAGGCGAATCGGAGAGCCTTGCGCTTGCAAGCGCAAGGCGGATTTCCGGCGGGGAGCAGTGCTCCCCGCCGGAAATCCGCCGCGTCCCGCGGGTTCGATCCCCGCCGCCTGGAGCGCAGGCGAAAAAAAACCGTCCACTGGACGGTTTTTTAGGAATACTGGTGGAGGCGGCGGGAATCGAACCCGCGTCCGCAAGCACTCTACAGACAGTTCTACATACTTAGCACTATCATTTAATTTAGCCCGTACAGCGCGGATGTGCACGCTTTGGACAGGCGAGTTACCTTAAATTTCGGAAACAACCAAGTAACCCGGCTGAGTCCTAGCCTCTGTAAATGACTCTACTAGTCTTGCGACTCACCCCAGAGGCGAGGTGTTGTAGAGCTAGCAGCAATTAAGCTGCTTGTGCGTACGAGTTATCGTTTGCAGTTATTGATTTCTGGATGTATTTACGAGGTAACCAGTCCTCGGTATGCCCTGCTCTGCTTTGCAACCCACGTCGAAACCAGGTCGCCCCCAGTGTCGAGAAGTTTTATTGTACCCCATGAGTGGGTGATGTACACCCGATTTCATTAAGAACGCCTTAAAGTCGCTGCTGGTGAGAAACCCGCAATGCATGCTCATATTGCAATATGCTCGTCGCTTTCATCATGTAAACACAAGGTCTGCAATGACATGCATCGTTTGTGGCGGTTCGAAGATGGTCGGGCTGACGGGATGGCATGCAACATGCCGCGGTTGTCGTTATGAAAGCGCCGCGTTGACGCCGGCGATCAATGCGCCCAGTACCGTACCCATGGATGAGGCACAGCGCGAGGCGGCGCTGAAGGCCTTGCGCGTCCAGAATTTCAACACGATCGTCGGCTATGCCAAACAGCATGTTCCGGCCAGCAAACCGCGGCTGCTCGACGTAGGCAGCGCACATGGCTGGTTTCTGGAAGCGGCACGCGGGCAATTCGATGTGCTGGGTGTCGAGCCCGATGCTGAGGTAGGCGGGCGGGCGGCTGCGCGTGGCTTGCCGGTGCGCTCGGGTTATTTTCCCGATGTCGTGGGCCGCGACGAGCGCTTCGATGCGATTGTTTTCAACGATGTGATCGAGCATATTCCTGATATTCACAGCGCACTGGCAGCTTGCCACGCGCATCTGAATGACGGCGGCATCCTGATCCTGAACCTGCCCAATAGCCGCGGCTTTTTCTATCGCGTGTCCAAGGTACTGGCACGGGTCGGCTGGCACGGACCGTTCGAGCGCATGTGGCAAAAGGATATGCCATCGCCGCACGTCCATTATTTTGACCCGCGCAATCTGCGCGAACTGGTACTCAAGCAAGGGTTCACGATGGCGAAAACGGCCGAGCTGCCGGCACTGCGCGCGGAAGGCCTCATGGAACGGCTGCGTTATGTGGGCAAGGCCGCGCCGGTGTCGTTGTATCTGCAATACATCGTCATTCGCTGCGCGATCCCCGTCTTGAGCATTTTCCCGAGCGACATCATCGTCAGTATCTTCAAGAAAAAAGCCGCAAGCTGATCAGCTTGCGGCCAAGGGGAGGTGTGCAGTTGTTGCGTGCTTGGTTGTCGCGTGCTTAGCGGTTGCGGTTGGCAATCTCATTGCCCAGCATGCCGCCGCCGATCACGCCGGCCACGGTAGCCAGTTTCTTGCCATTGCCGCCGCCGATCTGATTGCCGATCAGGCCGCCGATGACGGCGCCGGTACCGATGCCGACATAGTTCGGTTGTGCTGGCGCTGGTTCAGCGTAACGCGGCTGTTCATAGCGCACTGGCTTCGGCGCGGCATGCACCACGCGCGTTTTCTCGACCACGCGCACCACCGGCTTTTCCTTGATGATCACCGTCGGCTGCGGCTGCGGCTGCGGCTGCTGCTGCTGTGCCACTGGCTGGGCATACGCCAGCTGGTTAGCGGGCACCATCGCCGGGACCATCGCAGGAACCAGTTGCTGCTGGTTGGCCGACACCGGCACCAGCTGGCCGTTCTGAACCATATAACCGTTAGGCACTTGCAGGCCAGGCTGCTGCATGCCTGGCTGCTGCAGATTGTATGGCGAGGTGGCGGCCAATGGCATTGGCTCGGGCGCGCTCTTGGACGATGGCAGCAGACCAGTGATCGCTGCGGCACCGGTCAGGCTGACGATGATGACCGACGCCGCTGCGGCTGCCATCATTGGGTGAATGCGGTTGGTGGTGTTTTCCATGATCTGCTCCAGTAAGCTATTGCTTGTTTGTATGGATGTAGATTACTGGCGAGCCCGCTTCCAAGCTAGACGCATCCCTGTATCAATCGTAAAGAGATGTAAGCCCTCAACCCTGGCGGGCACAAACAAAAATGGCGCCCGGAAGAGGGCGCCATCGCAAGGAAGTCAGTGCAGCCCGATCAGGCCGCCCGATCCGCGCGCGACGTGCTGTCCGCAGCATCGCGTAATGCGGCCAGTAATTGCTCCGGCGTGTCGAACAGATAATCAGCGCCCCAGGTCGACGGTGCAATCGCGCCGCAATAACCCCAGGCGCAGGCCACGGTAATCATGCCTGCCGCCTTGCCAGCCTCGATATCGCGCAGGTCGTCACCGACATACCAGCACTGTTCTGGTGCAACGCCGAGCCGGCGCGCGCCTTCGAGCACGGGCGCCGGGTGTGGCTTGGCAAATGCCGTCGTGTCACCGGAGACGATGCAGCCGGCGTGCGCCAATGCGATTTGCGGTACCAGCGGATCGGTAAAGCGTGACGGTTTGTTGGTGACGATACCCCACGCCATGCCGGCTTGTTCGATGCCGGTCAGCAGTTCATTGATGCCGTCAAACAGCGTCGTATGGGCCGACATCGCCGTTTGATAGCGGTCGAACCAGGCCAGGCGCAGTTCTTCGTAACCGTCGTCGCCCGGCGCCAAACCAAAGGCTGCGCCGATCATGCCGCGCGCACCGGCCGAGGCCGTAGGGCGCAGCACTTCGTAGGGCGTCTCGGCCAGGCCGCGCTCGGTGCGCAGCCAGTTGACGGCCGCAGCCAGGTCGGGCGCGGTGTCGGCCAGCGTGCCATCGAGGTCGAACAGGACGGCGCGCGGCGCCGGAATCGAAGCAGGGAAGGTCATCGGATCACAGGGGTTTGGTGCACGCCACCATGTAGTTCACACTGGTGTCGCTGTTGAGCGAATAGATCTTGGTCAGCGGGTTGTAGGTCAGGCCCTTGAGGCCATCGACCTGCAGGCCGGCCTGGCGCACGAACTGCGACAGCTCGGCTGGCGTGATGAACTTGCCGTAGTCGTGCGTGCCGCGCGGCAGCATGCGCAGGATGTACTCGGCGCCGATCACGGCGAACAGGTACGACTTCGGATTGCGGTTGAGCGTCGAAAAGAACAGGTGGCCGCCCGGTTTGACCAGGGCTGCCGCGGCGCGCACGATCGAGGCCGGGTCGGGTACGTGTTCCAGCATTTCCATGCAGGTGACCACGTCGAACTGGCCCGGCTCTGCCAGGGCCATGTCTTCGGCAGCGATGTGCTTGTAGCGCACCTCGACCCCGGATTCCAGGCTGTGCAGGTCAGCGACCTTCAGTGCCTTTTCCGACAAATCGATGCCGGTCACTTTGGCGCCTTTTTTCGCCATCGCCTCGGACAGCACGCCGCCGCCGCAACCGATGTCGATCACGTTCTTGCCGGCCAGCGGCACGCGCGCGTTGATCCATTCCAGCCGCAGGGGATTGATCTCGTGCAGCGGCCGGAATTCCGAGGTCGGATCCCACCAGCGGTGGGCCAGTTCGCTGAACTTCTGAATTTCTGATGGGTCTGAATTTGTCGTCGTCATAGATTGGAATAATAGCGGAAATCGACGTTGCTTGGCGGGCAAGGTCGCCCCGTGCAGGCCGGGGCCAGGTTTGCCCCGGTGCACAAGTCGGGACAGCATCAGAACGCGTGATCGATCCCGATCCGTACCACGCTCTGCGACTGCCCGCTGGCTGGCGCTGCACCATTGATCACCGCATGCGCGCCCTCGCCCGAGGCGCGCTGGTAGGCCAGGGCCGCATACACCACCGTGCGCGATGACAGCGCCATCAGGTCGGCGACATTGGCCTGGTGCCAGCGGTACTGTCCCAGCCGCGAGCTGGTCATCGATAGCACCAGGGTATTCGACTTGACGAGTTCGATCCGGGTGCCCAGTTCGACGTTGCGCATGGTGGCGCTGTCGTCGCCCGCCTGCATCTCGATCCGGGTCAGCATCAAACTGGGCCGGAACCGCCCCAGCTTGTACGCCGCAGTGATGCCGGCGCTCCTGACGCGTTCGGCGGCAAAGTTGGCATACACGGCGTTGGGCACGGCAGCATCGCGGCTCAGGGTCTGGCCAAGCAGACTGTCCAGTCCGAGACCGGCGCCGAGATTGAGCGCGCGATCGTTCGATACCGTATAGGCTGCCGCGCCGGCGAGCTTGGCGCCGCTGTAGCGCAGCCCGAGGCTGTACGAGCGAGCGCGGTTGAAGCCGTCGGCGCGCTCGCCGAAGCCGTTCATGGCGCCCAGCGTGAAGCCGTGGAACGATGGCGACTCATACTTGACCGCGTTATCGATCTGGAACTGGTTGGCCTGGTTATCGAGATTGGCCGGGTGGAAGAAGTACAGCGACGCGAGCGCGCCGCCACCGGTGTAGCGCAGGTAGTCGTACATGAAGTCGGGGATGTGGCCAGCCGAGAGCGTGCCCGCGGCGCCGGACAGGCCCACCCATGCGGCGCGGTTGAACAAGGTGCTGGGGCGCTTCAGCGAGCCGTCGTCGAGGTTGTAGCCGCCTTCGAGCGTGAACAGCGCGCGCACGCCGCTGCCCAGTTCTTCGCTGCCGCGAAAGCCGATACGGTTGGGCGAACGGTTGCCGGTATCGACCTTGGCGTTGTGGGCGCCGCGTTCGTCGCTGAAGCTCGATATGCCAGCATCGACGCTGCCATAAATGGTGAGGTTGGTCTGGGCGCTGGCGCCGGTGGCAGCCAGCAGCAGTACGGGGAACAGCAAACAAGAAGTGCGCACGGTGTCTCCTGATGCACGATGTCGTGACAAAAGCGACCGCTGCTCCCGCGTTCGTGCGCGGGATGCGCGGCCGGGATTGCAACGCGCCGGTCGTGGCAGCGCTGCAAGCCTGGTGAAGTAAAGCGGAGGAAGAAAATCAGCGGGCGGCGCGACGCGCGTTCATGCCGATCATCAGCGCGGCCAGCGAGGCGATCAATACCGGGATCGCGCTGACCAGGAACAGTTCGCGCATGCTCCAGTGCATCGACAGCAGCATGCCGCCGATCACCGGGCCCAGCACCGAACCGATGCGGCCGATACCCAGCGACCAGCCGACGCCGGTGGCGCGGATCGAGGTCGGGTACGATTTCGCCGCCAGCGAATTGGCACCGATCTGGCCGCCGATGACGCAGAAGCCGGCGCCGAAGATCGCTACCACCAGCGCCACGGTCGAGCCGCCCGACAGGCCGATCGCGGCGATGAAGCCGGCCGCCAGCAGGTAGATCGCGGACAGGGCGAAGAATGGCGAGACCTTGTCGAACAGGCGCCCCAGCACCAGCGTGCCGAGGGTGCCGCCGACCTGCAGCATGGCGGTGATCAGGGCCGCCGTGTGTACCGGAATGCCGGCGTCGTTGATCACTGTCGGCAGCCAGTTGGACAGGAAGTACAGCACCATCAGGCTCATGAAGAACACGACCCACAGCAGGCAGGTCAGAACCATGCGTCCGTCGGCGAACAACTGGCGGATCGGCGACTTGTCGACCTTGTGCTCGTCGGCCACGAAGCGCACGTCGGGACTGTTCAGCGCCGGGTCGATTTTCTGCATGATGGCGGCGATGCGCTGCTTGTCGCCGCCATTGAGTACCAGGAAACGCACCGATTCGGGCAGCCACTTCCAGACGACGAGCGCGCCCAGGAGGGGCAGGACGCCGCCGGCCACGAACACCGAGCGCCAGCCGAAATCGTGGATCATGACGGCCGCCGCCACGCCGCCCAGCGCGGCGCCAAGCGAAAAGCCGCAGAACATCACCATCACGGATGTCGAGCGCACCCGTTCCGGCGCGTACTCACTGGTGAGCGCAATCGCGTTCGGCATCACGCAGCCCAGTCCCAACCCGGTCAGGAAACGCAGTGCCAGCAGGGTCTCGATCGAGCTGGCGGTGGCGGTCAAGAGCGACATGATGCCGAAGAACACCATGCCGCCCAGCAGTGCCGGGCGGCGTCCGAAGCGGTCCGAAAGTGGCCCGCCGATGAGGGCGCCCAGCATCAGGCCGACCAGGCTGGCGGAAAATACCGGACTGAGTGCGGCGCGGCTGATGCCGAGCTCGGCGATGATGGCGGGCGCCACATAGCCGATGGCCTGGGTGTCGAAGCCGTCCAGGAAGACGATCAGTGCGCATAGCCCCGCGACGAGGAACTGATAGCGTCCGAATGGGCGCTCGTCGATGCGCTCGCGGACGTTGATGGTGGTTGGTATAGTCATAGTGTCTCCATGATTATTATGTGTGTGTCGCTTATTCGGCGTCGGGCTGGTGCGCCGGATGGGCGTCGGCGAACGCAGCCATTCCGGCGCAGGCGGCCACGATGCCCGAGATGCGTGGATAGGCGTCGAGCTCGATGCCGAAGCGCCCGGCATTGAACGCCTGCGGCACCAGTACGCAGTCGGCCATGCCTGGCTCGTCGCCGGCGCAGAACCTCGACTGGTGCGCGCGCCGCGCCAGCATGGCCTCGACTGCCGCCAGTCCCGGCACCGTCCAGTGGCGCACCCAGGCAAGTTTTTGCGCTTCGCTCAGTCCCAACTCTCCGGTCAGGTACTTGAGCACGCGCAGGTTATTGAGCGGGTGGATTTCGCAGGCGATGGTCTGGCACAGGGCGCGCACCCAGGCGCGCGCCCCGGCATCGGATGGCAGCAGCGGCGCGCCCGGCTGGGTCTCTTCGAGCCACTCGATGATCGCCAATGACTGCGTCAGCGTCGCGTCGCCGGCCACCAGCACCGGCACCACCGCGTCCGGGCTGAGTGCACGAAAAGCAGGCGTGAACTGCTCGCCGCCGCCACGGTTCAGGTGGACCGGCAGGTAGGCGTAGTCCAGGCCCTTGAGCCCGAGTGCGATCCGTACCCGGTACGACGACGAGCTGCGGAAATAATTGTGCAGATCAAAGCGCATCGGCGGCGCCCACTTTCACGCGGATCTCGCCCAGGCCGTCTACCCCGCCGTGCATCAGGTCGTCCGCCACCACGGCGCCGACGCCGGCCGGCGTGCCCGTGTAGATCAGGTCGCCCGGCTGCAGCTCGACATAGCGCGACAGGAAGGCGATGGTTTCGGTCACGTTCCAGATCAGCTTGTCGACATTGCTGTCCTGGCGGCGCTCGCCATTGACGTCGATCCAGATCCGCGCCTGACCGATGCCGCTCACGCTGTCGGCCGGATGGATCGGTCCGATCGGCGCCGACTGGTCGTATGCCTTGCCCAATTCCCACGGACGGCCGGCCTTACGCAGTTCCATCTGCAGGTCGCGCCGGGTCATGTCGATGCCGACCGCGTAGCCGTAGATGTGCGCCGCGGCGTCGGCTTCACTGATGTTCGCGCCGCGCTTGCCGATTGCCACCACCAGTTCGATTTCGTGGTGCAGATTCGCCGTTTGTGGCGGGTAGGGAATGGTCACCGTCGTTTCCGGCGCCACGTTGACGATGGCGTCGGCCGGCTTGGCAAAGAAGAACGGCGGCTCGCGTCCGCTGAAACCCATTTCCTGGGCGTGTTCGACGTAGTTGCGGCCGACGCAGTAGATGCGGCGCACCGGAAAGGTGAGCGCGCTGCCGGCGATGGGCACGGCCGGAACGGGAAGTTCGAAAAGGTGGGACATGGTCGGATTCCTTCTGGTTGCAGGTTATTGGGGGACGAGCCGTTCTTCGCGCAGGATGCCCAGCGCCTGTTGCACGGGACGATCGGAAAAACTGAACAGCACCGCCTCGGTCTCGGCTTCGAACCGCAGCGTGTGCCAGGACGGCACCACGAAATGGTCGCGCGGACCGAACGGGAATTGCCAGGTCTGGCCATCGCGCTCGACGATGGCCACGCCGCGGCCTTCCACCACCGAGTACACGGCGCCGTCGGTGCTGCGCTGCGGCTTGCCACGAAAGCCTGCCGGCAGCAGCTGCATGAAGGTGCCGATGGTCGGCATGGCCCAGCCGCCGGTGGCCGGGTTCACGTAGCGCATCTTGACCCCGTGCCAGTCGTCGACCGGTCCGTTGCGGCGCAGGGTCTCGAGTGCCGCACGGGTGCGCGCGTACGGGTAGCTGAAGATTGGCGAGGTGGCGCCGTACGGCGCGTCGTATTCCAGTGGCAGCATGTTGGCGCCGTAGCGCGCGAAGCTGTCGCCCTCGGCGCGCACCAGTGGCTGCTCGGCCTCGGCGTGGTTCTCGGCGAAGCCGGCGTCGAAGAAGCGCAGCATCGGGATGTCCAGCCCATCGAGCCAGACCACCGGGTTGCCGCCTTCGGCTTCGGTCCGGTTGCCGTGGTCGTGGAAGGCCCACGACGGGGTGATGATGAAGTCGCCCGGGTGCATCGGCGTGCGCTCGCCGTTCACAGCAGTCCAGGCACTGTCGCCCTCGACGATGAAGCGCAGCGCGCTTTGCGTATGACGATGGCTGGGCGCGACCTCTCCCGGCATGATCAGCTGCAGGCCCGCGTACAGGCTTTGCGTGATGCTGGACTTGCCTGCCAGGGCCGGGTTTTCCAGCACCAGCACGCGCCGCACAGCTTCCGCCGCCGTGATCAGCTCGCCGGCGCGCATCAGGTGCGGACGCAGCGTGGCGTAATCCCAGCAGTGCGGCTGACAGTTGGCGGCCGGGTATTTCGGCACCAGCGCGTGGAGCGACTCCCACAGGGGCGATAGCTGCAGGGCAGCGATTTCCTCATAGTATTGTTGACGGACATTCATTGCGAGCTCCTGGTGCGCGGGTGGCATTCAGCGTGTCCTTGTTCAGGCCGGCCACGTTCTTGTAGCTGTTCGAGATTGCGGCCAGCCGGTCGCGGCTGATCACGTCCTCGATGCTGCCGAAAGGCTGGCCGCCGGTCAGTTCGTGCACCGTCTTGAGGATGGCGTCGGGCGGCGCCGTTCGGTTCATCAGCACCACGTCGGCAGTGGCCTTGCCGCGGACCGCGTCATAGGCGGTCAGCGCGTCGGCGCAGGGGCCGAACCGGCGCAGCTGCTCGACCAGGCAGGGCGCGTCCAGGATCGCCTGGCCGGCGCCATTGGACCCGCGCGGCACCATCGGGTGCGCCGCATCGCCCAGCAGGGTCACTCGGCCGAAGCTCCAGCGCGGCAGCGGGTCCTGGTCGACCATCGGGTACTCGAGAATGTTGTCGGTGTTCTTGATCATGGCGGCCACGTCGAGCCAGTCGAAGTGCCAGTCGGCGAAGGCGGGGTAGAAGTCTTCCAGCCGGCCCTGCCGGTTCCAGTCGCGCCGCGCCGGGTGCGCCGCTTCGATCTCGGCCACCCAGTTGATCAACTGGTTGCCGTGGCCGTCGACGTTGTCGCGGATCGGGTAGATCACCATCTTGCCGACCGACAGCCAGCCGGCGCGCACCATCGTGGCGCCGCCCAGGAACGGCTTCATGACGACCGCGCCGCGCCACATGTTCACGCCCGAGTAGCGCGGTGGGCCATCGTCCGGATACAGTTGCTTGCGGATCGCCGAATGGATGCCGTCGCAGCCGACCGCGATCCTGGCGCGCACGCCGGCGCGCGGCTGGCCACCGGCATCGACGAAGCGCAGGTCGACGCCCGCGTCGTCCTGTTCGAAGCCAGCGCAGCGGTGATCGGCAACGATCGCGGCGGCGCCCATGCGCTCGCGCACTGCCTGCAGGAGCACCGCCTGCAGGTCGCCACGGTGGATCGAGAATTGCGGCCAGTGATAGCCCGCGAAGCGGCCAGCCGGTTCGCTGTAGACGAACTGGCCATGAGCGTTATAGAAGGCCGATTCGGCCGTGGTGACGCCGACCGCGGTCAGCGCGTCGAGCAGGCCCAGGCCATCGAGCACGCTCACTGCGTGCGGCAGCAGATTGATGCCGACGCCGAGTGGCTTGATCTCGGCGGCGGCTTCGAATACGCGGCACGAGAAGCCGGCGGCATGCAGGCTGAGGGCGGCGGTGAGGCCACCGATGCCAGCGCCGAGAATGGCGATATCGCAGTCGAAATTGGTGTTGTCCATTTAGGGTCCTTGTGTCTTGCGGCGCCGGCACTGCCGGCTGTCTCCGTAGGCACATTTAAACCCTGTCTCGGCTATTATGGAAATTTGAATACTGTATCAATTCACAAGCAAACGTTATGAATTACTCCTTTCGCCAATTGAAGGCGTTCCTGCTGGTGAGCGAACTTGGCAATTTCACCCGGGCGGCAGAACGCATGCACGTGACCCAGGCCGGGCTGAGCGCCATGATGCGCGAACTGGAAGTCCAGTTCGGCAGCCGCCTGTTCGAGCGGACCACCCGCAACGTCGGCCTGACGCCGGCCGGCGAAATACTGCTGCCGGCGGCCCAGGCTGCGGTGGAGGGGCTCGCGCAGGCCGCCGCTGCGATCGGAGACATCGGCAAAGAGTCGCGCCAGAACCTGCGCATCGCGGCCACGCCGCTAGTCTCGTCGAGCCTGCTCCCGGAGGTATTCGGCAGTTTTCGGCGCCAGTATCCGGACGTGAATCTGCAATTGCAGGACGACGACGTAGGGCGCGTGCACGCGCTGGTCGAATCCGGCGAGGCCGACTTCGGGCTAGGATTTTTCTTCAAACCGGCGCAGGGCATCGAGCGGACCTTGCTGTGCTCGTTTTCGCTGATGCGGGTGGCGCCATTGTCGGGAAAGCGAAACGGCGGCGCGAGTGGGGTGGGGCGGGTGCCGTGGAGCGCGCTGCAGCAGGAAACCTTGATCGGCCTGCCGCGCGATAATCAGATCCAGCAGTTTGTAGACAGCAGCCTGGCCCGCATCGGGCGCGGCAACGAGGAGCGCGCCAGCTTCCGCCACTTCGACACGCTGATTGGCATGGTCGCGGCCGGCATGGGCTCGACCATCATTCCATCATTCGCCCTGTTGGCTTGCCGCCAGCGCGCGGTGAGCACCGATATCCTGGTCGACCCTGAAGAAACCCTGGGCTTTTATCGCATCAGCAAGCGCGGACGCGCCAAACCCGAGCTGATGTCCGAGTTCAGCCGGACGCTGGTGTCGCTGCTTCCCGGTTGAGGTCGGGGACAAGAACTTGGTGGACATAGGCTGCACCATAAAAAAAATGCCGTTCAGTCTTAACTGAACGGCATCACCGCCGGGGCGGGGCGTGGAGGGCCCGCTAAAGGCCCTACACAGCTAAATTACTTGGCGGCGCCGCGGGTGCCCACCACTTCGATTTCCACGCGACGGTTCTGTGCGCGGCCTTCGGCAGTCGCGTTGTCCGCTTTAGGCTGGCTCTCGCCCTTGCCTTCGGTGTAGATGCGGGTTTCTTCGATGCCCTTGCCCTTCAGGTAAGCCTTGACAGCTTCTGCACGGCGGATCGACAGTTTCTGATTGTATGCATCGGTACCGACCGAGTCAGTGTGACCGACGGCGATGATGACTTCCAGGTTCATGTCGCCCAGCTTGCCGCTCAGCTCGTCCAGCGATGCCTTGCCGGCTGGCTTCAGGATCGCCTTGTCGAAATCGAAGAAGGCGTCGGCCGAGTAGCTGACTTTTTCCGAGGTTGGTACTGGGGCAGCGACAGGCACAGGTGCCGGTGCTGGTGCAGGGGCGACTGGCGCTGGTGGCGCGACGCACTTGCCGTTTTCAAGCTTTTCTGGCTCGACGCACAGTGGCGCGTCGCAACCTGGGACCGCATCGGCCGGGGTCCAGTAGCCGGTACGCCAGCACAGACCGAAAGGATTGCGTGCGATCACGCCGCGGCTGTCCTGCACATAAGCGCTGTATGGGGTGCGCGCTTGCAGGTCAGTGGTCAGCGGCGCATAAGGTGGGGCGCTTTGGGCAGAAGCGACGCCCGCGATGGCGGCCGTTGCTGCGAACAGAACAGTGATCATTTTTTTCATATTCTTTTCCTTTCGGTAAATTCCGTGTCGATTCAGACAGTCTCCATGTGGTCATAACAATAACATGGTGGCTGCTCTGTCCGTTTCGTATTGTGAAACAAGCAATTGACTTCCTGGCCATTCTGCCACACGCACCAAAATCGTACGACTGCACCTAAATCAAACACCGGGCATTTGTTGCTTGACGTTGTTTAAGCGCAACATTTATGCAAGCAGGCGTCGCTGGTGACGACAATACTGGAACTTTTAGTGAGTCCAGTCCGGATTTCCCGTGTCAAAAAGGCATGGTCCGGAATTGAGCAACTACTATGTTGCGCGTGGTAGAATCGTCCGCTGTAACTTATAACTTTCGCCTGAAAGCAGTCGACCCGCCAATGGATCAATTCGCAAAAGAAACAGTCCCGATTTCCCTCGAAGAAGAGATGCGCAAGAGCTATCTCGATTACGCGATGAGCGTGATCGTGGGCCGCGCACTGCCGGATGTCCGCGACGGCTTAAAGCCGGTGCACCGCCGCGTCCTGTACGCGATGCACGAAATGAACAACGTGTGGAACCGGCCTTACCTGAAGTGCGCGCGCGTCGTCGGCGATACGATGGGCAAGTTCCACCCGCACGGCGACTCGTCGATCTACGACACGCTCGTGCGCATGGCGCAGGACTTCTCGCTGCGCTACACGCTGGTCGACGGCCAGGGCAACTTCGGTTCCATCGATGGCGACAGCGCCGCGGCGATGCGTTACACCGAGTGCCGCCTGGACAAGATTGCCGGCGAAATTCTGGCTGACATCGACAAGGACACCGTCGACTTCCAGCCGAACTACGACGGCAAAGAGAAAGAGCCGACCGTCCTGCCAACCCGCATCCCGAACCTCTTGATCAACGGTTCGTCGGGCATCGCGGTCGGCATGGCCACCAATATTCCGCCGCACAACCTGTCTGAAGTGATTGCCGGCGCGATGCACGTGCTGCACAACCCGGATTGCACGATTGACGAGCTGATCGAGCTGATCCCGGCGCCGGACTTCCCGACCGCCGGCATCATCTATGGCGTCTCGGGCGTGCGCGACGGTTACCGCACCGGCCGTGGCCGCGTCGTGATGCGCGCCAAGACCCACTTCGAAGAAATCGGCCGCGACGGCGCCCGCACGGCGATCATCATCGATGAGCTGCCGTACCAGGTGAACAAGAAGTCGCTGCTCGAGCGCATCGCCGAAAACGTGCGCGACAAGAAGCTCGAAGGCATTTCCGACATCCGCGACGAGTCCGACAAGTCGGGCATGCGCGTCGTGATCGAGCTCAAGCGCGGCGAAGTCCCTGAAGTTGTACTGAACAACCTGTACAAGCAAACGCAGCTGCAAGACACGTTCGGCATGAACATGGTGGCGCTGGTCAATGGCCAGCCGAAGCTGCTGAACCTCAAGCAGATGCTCGAGTGCTTCCTGTCGCACCGCCGCGAAGTCGTCACGCGCCGTACCGTGTTCGAACTGCGCAAGGCGCGCGACCGCGGCCACATGCTCGAAGGCCTGGCTGTTGCGCTGGCCAATATCGACGATTTCATCGCGATCATCAAGGCGGCGCCATCGCCACCGGTCGCCAAGGTCGAGCTGATGCAGCAAGCCTGGGATTCGTCCCTGGTGCGCGAAATGCTCAACCGTACCGAAACCGGCGCGGCCGGCGGCATCGAAGCCTTCCGTCCCGAGCACCTGCCAAAGCACTACGGCATGCAGCCAGACGGCCTGTACAAGCTGTCGGACGAACAGGCGCAAGAGATTCTGCAGATGCGTCTGCAGCGCCTGACGGGCCTGGAGCAGGACAAGATTGTCAACGAGTACAAGGAAGTGATGACCCACATCGCCGACCTGCTCGACATCCTGTCCAAACCAGAGCGCGTCACCACGATCATCGTCGACGAAATGACGGCGATCAAATCCGAGTACGCCGACAACGGCAAGGATGCGCGCCGTTCGGCCATCGAGCACAATGCCAGCGACCTCGAAACCGAAGACCTGATCACGCCGCAGGACATGGTCGTGACGCTGTCGCACTCGGGCTACATGAAGTCGCAGCCGGTGTCCGAATACCGCGCGCAAAAGCGTGGCGGTCGTGGCAAGCAGGCGATGGCAACGAAAGAAGACGACTGGATCGACCAGCTCTTCATCGCCAACACGCACGACTACATCCTGTGCTTCAGCAACCGTGGCCGCATGTACTGGCTCAAGGTCTGGGAAGTGCCGCAAGGCTCGCGCAACTCGCGCGGCAAGCCGATCGTCAATATGTTCCCGCTGCAGGACAACGAAAAGATCACCGTCGTGCTGCCGCTGCAGGGCGAGAACCGCACCTTCCCTGAAGACCATTACGTCTTCATGTCCACGTCGCTGGGCACCGTCAAGAAGACGCCGCTGCGCGACTTCTCCAATCCACGCAAGGCCGGCATCATCGCGGTCGACCTGGACGAAGGCGACGTGCTCGTTGGCGCGGCGCTCACCGATGGCAAGCACGACGTGATGCTGTTCTCCGACGCCGGCAAGGCCGTGCGCTTCGACGAGAACGACGTGCGCCCGATGGGCCGTACGGCGCGCGGCGTGCGCGGCATGAACCTCGAAGAAGGCCAGGAAGTCATCGCGCTGCTGGTGGCCGAGAACGAGCAGCAAACCGTTCTCACCGCGACCGAGAACGGCTTCGGCAAGCGTACCCCGATCACGGAGTACACGCGCCATGGCCGCGGCACGAAGGGCATGATCGCGATCCAGACCTCCGAGCGTAACGGCAAGGTGGTGGCCGCGACCCTGGTCGAGCCAAGCGACGAGATCATGCTGATCACGACGGGCGGCGTGCTGATTCGCACCCGCGTCTCCGAGATCCGCGAGATGGGCCGCGCGACGCAGGGCGTGACCCTCATCGCCGTGGAAGACGGCACCAAGCTGTCCGGCCTGCAGCGCATTGTCGAAACCGACCTCGAAGAAGTCGAGTTCGAGCCGGCGCCTGAGTAACGCGGTTCAGACAGGCGCCTGGCGCGCCTGTTGTCACGATCCCCAATGGCCGGCCCGGCAGGCCGGCCATTGTCTCAAGTCGATGGGCTCTGCCACCCGCATGGACACTTGATGAAACAGCACCTTCTTGCCCTGAGCATCGTTGCCGCCCTGACCGGCGCGCCATCGTTCGCACTCGCCCAGAGCGCGCCAGTTGCCAGCGCCACCAGCGCGCAATCGGCCGCCGTCAAGGAACTGCTCGACGCGATGGATTTTCGCACGATGATGATCGCGTCATTCACCGAGATGGAAAAGGCGCTGCCGCAGATGATGCGCGACCAGATGGCGGCCGTGATGGATGCCGATCCGACTGTTGGCGCCGAGGAAAAGAAGGCGGCGCTGGCCAAGGTCGAGCAGGTCTTGCCGGGGGCGTCGCAAGCCATCAGCAGCCTGTTCAAGGATCCTGCGCTCATCGACGAGATGATGGCCGAGATCGCGCCGCTGTACGTCAAGAATTACACGGTCGCCGAACTGCACGAGCTCACCGCGTTCTACCGCACGCCGCTGGGCCGAAAGGTGGTGGCCCTGAGCCCGCGCCTGTCGACCGAGAGCATGGCTGCCGGCCAGCGCATCGTCGCGCCGCGCCTGAATGGCGTGATGCAGGAAGTCATGCAGAGCGCGCAAGGCAAATAACCCTCCACGAAAGGACCGCATGACCCAGATCTTCAATTTCTCGGCCGGCCCCGCTGTACTGCCGAAAGAGGTGCTCCAACAGGCCGCGCACGACATGCTCGACTGGCATGGCAGCGGCATGTCGGTGATGGAGATGAGCCACCGTGGTCCTGAATTCTCCAGCATCCACCGCCAGGCGATGATTGATCTGCGCGAGCTGCTGAACGTGCCGGCCAATTACAAGATCCTGTTCCAGCAGGGTGGGGGGCTCGGGCAGAACGCCATCGTGCCCCTCAACCTGGCCGGGCGCCGGCCCGACCCGGTGATCGACTTCGTCCACACCGGCACCTGGTCGGGCAAGTCGACCAAGGAAGCAGCGCGCTTTGCTCGCGTGAACATCGCGGCATCGGGCGAGCCTGACCACTTCACCCGCGTGCCGGCCCGCGACACCTGGCGCCTGAGCGACGACGCATCGTATCTGCACATCTGCACCAACGAGACCATCGACGGCGTGGAATACCCTGACGCGCCCGACGTGCCGGCCGATCTGCCGATCGTGGCCGACATGTCGTCGCACATCCTGTCGCGCCAGATCGACATCTCGAAGTACGGCGTGATCTTCGCCGGCGCGCAGAAGAACATCGGCCCGGCGGGCCTGACGCTCGTGATCGTGCGCGATGACCTGCTCGACTTTGCCTCGGCCCAATGCCCGTCGGCCTTCCACTGGAAGACCTGCGCCGAGCACGATTCGCTGTACAACACGCCGCCCACCTATGCGATCTATATCGCGGGCCTCGTGTTCGCGTGGCTGAAAGAGCGCGGCGGCGTGGCGGCGATGGAAGCCATCAATATCGAAAAAGCGCGCCTGCTGTACGCCGCGCTCGACGCCGACGATTTTTACGCCAACCGCGTGGATCCGGCTTACCGCTCGCGCATGAACATTCCGTTCTACCTGCGCGACGAATCACTGAACGAGCAATTCCTGGCCGGCGCGAAAGAGCGCGGGCTGTTGCAACTGAAGGGCCACAAGTCCGTCGGCGGCATGCGGGCATCCATCTACAACGCGATGCCAATCGAGGGCGTACAGGCCCTCGTCGATTATTTGAACACGTTTGCGGGACGGTAGATCGTATCGGCCGGCTGGACGCGTGGACGGCGGAGCCGTCCACCCTACGCCAATGTGCACGATGGGCGGGTGTACCGATAGGGTGGGCGGGTATCCGGCCCGCGCATTCAATGCACCGTAGGGTGGACGGGTATCCCGTCCACGCGTCCAATGCACCGCTGATGCGCCCGAACGCAAACAACATCGACCAACCAGCATAACGATGACAGACAAACTCACCCCCTTGCGCGAACGCATCGATGCGATCGACGCACAAATCCTCCAGTTGTTGAGCGAGCGCGGCCAGGTCGCGCAGGCTGTCGGCCACGTGAAGGCCGAAACCAACGCGCCCGTGTTTCGCCCCGAGCGCGAAGCGCAGGTGCTGCGCGGCGTGGCCGAGCGCAATCCCGGCCCGCTCAAGAACAGCGACGTCCAGACCATCTTCCGCGAGATCATGTCGTCCTGCCGCGCCCTCGAAAAGCGCGTCACGGTGGCGTTTCTCGGCCCCACGGGCACCTTCAGCGAGCAGGCCGTGTTCCAGCAGTTCGGCACGGCCATCGACGCGCTGCCGTGCGTGTCGATCGATGAGGTGTTTCGCGCCACTGAGGCCGGTACCGCCGACTTTGGCGTGGTCCCGGTCGAGAATTCGTCCGAGGGCGCCATCAACCGCACCCTCGACTTGCTGCTGGCAACGACCACCATCATCAGCGGCGAGGTCTCGATCGCAGTCCACCACAGCCTGATGTCCAAAACGGGGACGATGGACGGCGTGACCGTCGTCTGCGCCCATTCGCAGGCGCTGGCACAATGCCAGGTGTGGCTGAACCAGCATTACCCGAACATCGAGCGCCGCGCGGTTGCGTCGAACGCCGAGGCAGCCGTGCTGGCCAGCCAGGATCCGACGGTAGCCGCGATCGCCAGCGAGATGGCGGGCGAGCAGTATCGCCTGGGCGTCGTGCAGGCCCACATCCAGGACGATCCGCACAACCGCACGCGCTTCGTCGTGATCGGGCAGCTGCAGACCGGCCGCTCGGGCAAGGACCGCACCGGCATCGTGCTGGCCGTGCCGAACAAGGCCGGCGCCGTCTACAACCTGCTCGCGCCTCTTGAAAAACACGGCGTGTCGATGACGCGTTTCGAGTCGCGCCCGGCCCGCATCGGCACCTGGGAGTACTACTTCTACGTCGACATCGAGGGCCACGTGCACGACGCCGCCGTTGCGCGCGCGCTCGAGGAACTCAAGGACAACGCCGCCTTCTTCAAGGTGCTGGGGTCCTACCCGCAAAGCCTTTAAACGATTACGAGAGAGATTTTCATGTCGACATTTGGTCCTGAATACGTCCGCGCCATCGCCCCCTACCAGGCCGGCAAACCGATCGCCGAAGTGGCCCGCGAATATGGCCTCGACGAAGCGAACATCGTCAAGCTGGCGTCGAACGAAAACCCGTTCGGCATCCCGGCCTCCAGCCGCGCCGCGATGCTCGAAGCGGCAGCGGACCTGGGCCGCTACCCGGACGCCAACGGTTTCGACCTGAAGACCGCGCTGGCCAAGCGCTACGACGTGCCGCTCGAATGGCTCACGCTCGGCAACGGCAGCAACGACATCCTCGAAATCGCGGCGCACGCCTTCGTCCAGAAAGGCGAAGCGGTCGTGTATTCGCAGTATTCGTTTGCCGTGTATGCGCTGGCCACGCAAGGCGTCGGTGGCCGCGCGATCGTGGTCCCGGCCGTCGATTACGGTCACGACCTCGATGCGATGGCGGCCGCCATTGATGCCGACACGCGCCTGGTGTACGTCGCCAACCCGAACAACCCGACCGGCACCTTTATTCCGGCCGCGCAGATCGAAGCGTTCCTGCAAAAAGTGCCCGAGCGCGTGATCGTCGTGCTCGACGAAGCGTACAACGAGTACCTGGCGCCCGAACATCAATTCGAGTCGAGCGCCTGGGTGCGCAAATACCCGAACCTGATCGTCTCGCGCACGTTCTCGAAGGCCTACGGCCTGGCCGGCCTGCGCGTGGGCTTTGCCATCGCGCAGCCCGCCGTCACCGATCTGATGAATCGCATTCGCCAGCCGTTCAACGTCAACTCGCTGGCGCAGGCCGCTGCAGTGGCGGCGCTGAACGACACGCCGTTTCTGGACCAGGGCGCGCGCAACAACGCCGACGGTTATCGCCAGATGATCGCCGCCTTTGAGGAGCTGGGGCTGCAGTACGTGCCGTCGTTTGGCAACTTCGTGCTGGTGCGGGTCGGTGACGACGACGGCGCCGGCGCGCGCGTGAACGTGGCGCTGCTCAAGCAGGGCGTGATCGTGCGCCCGGTCGGCAACTACGGCCTGCCGCAGTGGCTGCGCATCTCGATCGGCCTGCCGCAGGAGAACGCGGCCTTCATCGAGGCGTTGAAGAAGGCGCTCGGCTGAATGCTGGACAAGATCGTTATCGTCGGCGTCGGTTTGATTGGCGGTTCGTTCGCGCTGGCGCTCAAACGCGCCGGGCAGGTGCGGGAAGTGGTTGGCGTCGGCCGCCATCCCGAGGCACTGGCCCGGGCACTTGCCCTTGGCATCATCGACCGGGTCTGTGACGACTACGCCGATGCGTTGAACGGCGCCGATCTGGTCCTGCTGGCCGCGCCGGTGGCGCAGACGGGGCCGATCCTGGCCGCACTGCTGCCGCACCTGGCGCCCGGCACGATCGTTACTGATGCCGGCAGCACCAAGTGCGACGTGGTCGCGGCAGCCCGCACGGCGCTCGGCGAGCGGGTACACCAGTTCGTGCCCGGCCACCCGATCGCCGGCAGCGAAGCGAATGGCCCCGATGCCGCACTGGCCGGCCTGTACCAGGGCAAGAAGGCCGTGCTTACGCCGCTGCCCGAGAACGCGCCAGGCGACGTCGAACGGGTCGCCGCCGCCTGGCGCGCCTGCGGCGCCGTGATCCACCAGTTGACGCCCCAAGACCATGACCGCGTTTTCGCCGCCGTCAGCCATCTGCCGCATCTGCTGGCTTACGCGCTGGTGGACGACCTCGCCGGCAAGCCGCACGCCGACATGCTGTTCCAGTACGCCGCCAGCGGCTTTCGCGACTTCACGCGCATCGCCGGTTCGTCGCCCGAAATGTGGCGTGACATCAGCCTGGCCAACGGGGCCGCGCTGCTGACCGAGCTGGATGCCTATCTGGCACAATTGACAGCGATGCGGGCCATGCTCGCCGCCGGCGACGGGGCCGGATTGCACGATATTTATGCGAACGCGCAGCGCGCCCGCCACGAGTGGCAGATCGCCATCGAAGCTGGTTCGCCGCGGGCGCCAATTCAGGAAAACACATGACGCAGCAAAAACACTATCCGCAGCATATTGACCTCGAACCCGTGCTGCACGCGCAGGGCGTGGTGCGGCTGCCGGGCTCCAAGAGCATCTCGAACCGCACGCTGCTGCTGGCCGCGCTGGCCGAGGGCACGACCACGATCCACGACATGCTGGCGTCGGACGACACGATGGTCATGCTGGGCGCACTGCGCTCGCTGGGCATCCGCTGGGATGAAGTCGACGAGCGCACGGTCATCGTGCATGGCAACGGCGGCGTGTTGCCCGAGGCTGCGGCCGATCTGTTCATGGGCAATGCCGGCACCGCGATCCGGCCGCTGACGGCGGCGCTGGCCGTGATCGGCGGCGACTACACGCTGCATGGCGTCTCGCGCATGCACGAGCGCCCGATCGGCGACCTGGTCGACGCACTGAACGCCGTCGGCGCGCAGATTGAGTACACGGGCGAGCAGGGCTTTCCGCCGCTGCGCATCCGCCGCGGCCACATCACGGCCAACCGCATGGCCGTGCGCGGCAGTGTGTCGAGCCAGTTCCTGACCGCGCTCTTGATGGCCGCGCCGCTGATGGCCACGACGCATCCAGTGTCCATCGACGTCGTCGGCGAGCTGATTTCCAAGCCCTACATCGAGATCACGCTGAACCTGATGCGCCGCTTCGGCGTCGAGGTCGAGCAGAATGGCTGGGCCTCGTTCACCGTGCAGCCGGGCCAGCGGTATCAAAGCCCGGGCACGATCCACGTCGAAGGCGATGCCTCGTCGGCGTCGTACTTCCTGGCTGCCGGCGCGATCGCGGGCGGGCCGGTGCGCGTCGAAGGCGTCGGTGAACACAGCATTCAGGGCGACGTGCGCTTTGCCGATGCGCTCGAACGCATGGGCGCCATCGTCACGCGCGGCGAGAACTGGATCGAGGTGCAATCGAATGGCGTGCTGAAAGCCATCGACGCCGACTTCAACCACATCCCGGATGCGGCGATGACGATCGCGGTGGCGGCGCTGTACGCCGACGGCCCGAGCACGCTGCGCAATATCGCCAGCTGGCGCGTGAAGGAAACCGATCGCCTGAGCGCGATGGCGACCGAACTGCGCAAGGTCGGTGCCGAGGTGGAGGAGGGGCCGGACTACATCCGCATCACGCCGCCGGACGAACTCAAGCCCGCCACGATCGACACCTATGACGACCACCGGATGGCGATGTGCTTTTCGCTGGCGTCGCTGGACGGCAAGGCGCGGCGCGGCAACGCCATGCGGATCAACGATCCAAAGTGCGTCGCCAAGACCTTCCCCGACTATTTCGAAGCGTTTGCGGGCATTGCGCGCAACGAGCTGTTTTAATTGACCCGCCCCGACCCTATGCCGAACTCCAACGTACCAGTCATCACCATCGACGGCCCGACCGCTTCCGGCAAGGGCACCGTGGCCAGCCGCATCGCCGACCGCCTGGGCTTTCACCTGCTCGATTCGGGCGCACTGTATCGCCTGACGGCGCTGCAGGCGCTGCGCGGCGCGCTGCCGCTGTCGGACGAAGCGGGCATCGCGAAGCTGGCCCAGCAGCTGCCGGCGCGCTTCCGGGATGACGTGATCTACCTTGCCGATGAGGATGTAAGCCACGCGATCCGCGCGGAAGAGGTGGGCAATATGGCGTCGAAGATCGCTGCGTTGCCGGGCGTGCGCCAGGCGCTGTTTGACCTGCAGCTGGGCTTTCGCCAGGCGCCGGGACTGGTGGCCGATGGCCGCGATATGGGCACCGTGATCTTTCCCACTGCCAAGCTCAAAGTATTCCTGACTGCAAGTGCTGAGGCGCGCGCGCAACGCCGGTATAAGCAATTGATTGACAAAGGCTTTTCTGCTAATATGAACGACCTGCTGGCAGATTTACGGGCGAGAGACGAACGCGACACCGGTCGCGCAGTCGCTCCCCTGGTCGCAGCAGCTGATGCGCATATCCTGGATACCTCTGCGATGGGGGTCGACCAGGCGGTCGAGCAAGTCCTGACCTGGTATGCGCAGAAATAAGACTTTGAATGACGTGGTGGGGTGGTGTCAACCGGTTGGAGTTCAAACCGTAGGGCAGCAGCGCCTGAACGTCATTCCCGCGCAGGCGGGAATCCCGGTTCGATGCGTCACCATTGGCTTGAGTCATCGCCATGGTGGTTTGCAAGTAAATCTGGATCCCCACCTGGGTGGGGACGGCGGTCTTCAGGTTGGCATCTCGTTGTCTGGGGTGCCAGTGGAAGACCTTGTCCTTTGGTGCTTGCGACAGCATATTGGCCGTCGCAAGCGTGTTTTAACCTAACCCAGTTCAGTCCGCACTATCGTCGGTCTGCTGGCTCACATGAAATAACCAACTTTTTTATGTCTACTGCAACTACCCAAGATACTGGTATGGAAAGCTTTGCCGCCCTCTTCGAGGAATCGCTGTCGCGTCAAGACATGCGTTCGGGCGAAGTCATTTCGGCTGAAGTCGTGCGTCTGGATCACAACTTCGTGATCGTCAACGCAGGCCTGAAGTCGGAAGCGTTCATTCCAATCGAAGAATTCAAGAATGACCAGGGCGAACTGGAAGTCGCAGTAGGCGACTTCGTTTCCGTGGCCATCGAGTCGCTGGAAAACGGCTTTGGCGACACCATCCTGTCGCGCGACAAGGCCAAGCGCCTGGCTTCGTGGCTGGCGCTGGAAAAAGCAATGGAATCGGGCGAGATCGTCACCGGTACCGTCAATGGCAAAGTCAAGGGCGGCCTGACCGTTCTGACCAACGGCATCCGCGCGTTCCTGCCGGGTTCGCTGGTTGACACCCGTCCAGTCAAGGACACGACCCCATTCGAAGGCAAGACCCTCGAATTCAAGGTCATCAAGCTGGACCGCAAGCGTAACAACGTCGTGCTGTCGCGCCGCGCTGTCATCGAAGCATCGATGGGCGAAGAGCGTCAGAAGCTGATGGAAACGCTGAAAGAAGGTACCGTGGTTACCGGTATCGTCAAGAACATCACCGACTATGGCGCATTCGTCGACCTGGGCGGCATCGATGGTCTGCTGCACATCACCGATCTGGCATGGCGTCGTGTGCGTCACCCATCCGAAGTCCTGTCGGTTGGCCAAGAGATCACCGCCAAGGTCCTCAAGTACGATCAAGAGAAGAACCGCGTCTCGCTGGGCGTCAAGCAGCTGGGCGACGATCCATGGACCGGTCTGTCGCGTCGTTACCCACAGAGCACCCGCCTGTTCGGTAAAGTCACGAACCTCACCGACTACGGCGCATTCGTCGAAGTCGAGCAGGGTATCGAAGGTCTGGTCCACGTGTCCGAAATGGACTGGACCAACAAGAACGTGGCACCAAACAAAGTTGTCCAGCTGGGCGACGAAGTGGAAGTCATGGTTCTGGAGATCGACGAAGAGCGCCGCCGTATTTCGCTGGGCATGAAGCAGTGCAAAGCAAATCCATGGGACGACTTCGGCATGACCCACAAGAAGGGCGACAAGGTCAAGGGTTCGATCAAGTCGATCACCGACTTCGGCGTGTTCATCGGCCTGCCAGGCAACATCGATGGTCTGGTGCACCTGTCGGACCTGTCGTGGACCGAAGCCGGCGAAGAAGCCGTGCGTCGCTTCAAGAAAGGCGACGAACTGGAAGCCGTGGTTCTGGCCATCGACGTCGAGCGCGAGCGTGTTTCGCTGGGCGTGAAGCAACTCGAAGGCGACCCGTTCAACACCTACTCGTCGATGAACGACAAGGGTTCGCTCGTCACCGGCACCGTGAAATCGGTTGAGCCAAAAGGCGCCGTGATCTCGCTGAGCGAAGAAGTCGAAGGCTACCTGCGCGCTTCGGAAATCTCGCGTGACCGCGTTGAAGATGCTGGCACCCACCTGAAAGTCGGCGACACCGTCGAAGCTCTGGTGATCAACATCGATCGCAAGGCTCGCAGCATCCAGCTGTCGATCAAGGCGAAAGACAATGTCGATACGCAAGAAGCCATGAGCAAGCTGTCGAACGACAACAGCGCTGCTTCGGGCACGACCAGCCTGGGCGCACTGCTCAAGGCCAAGTTCGATAATAAGAACTAATCAGGTAACCCCTGAGGAGCTTGCAGATGACCAAGTCCGAGCTGATCAACCGACTGGCTGAGCGTTATTCTCAGCTGGTGGCAAAGGATGCGGAATTTGCTGTCAAGACCATCCTCGATGCGATGACCAACGCCCTGGCGACCGGTCAGCGCATCGAGATCCGTGGTTTCGGCAGTTTCTCGCTGAACAGCCGCCCACCGCGCATCGGTCGCAATCCGAAGTCCGGCGACAAGGTGATGGTGCCCGAAAAACGGGTGCCGCACTTCAAGCCGGGCAAGCAGTTGCGCGAGCAGGTGGACGCGATGGTCGGGCAACCGATCATCAACGATTGAGTCAGTGCTGGCACCAAGAAACGGCATCCGCGAGGGTGCCGTTTTTTTTGGCCTGTCGGGTCAGCCAATGGCCCAACGCCGCACGCTATTTTGAAATATGATGGCGGATATGCGACACTTCGCCCTTACACCATTGTCTAGCGGAACCTGTTGATGAAATTCGTCTCGACCATCGTCGGATTTGTCCTGTTCATCCTGTTCTTCGGCTTCGCGCTGAAGAACACGAAAGAGGTCGACCTGCATTTTTTTCTCGACTATGAACTGCGCGGCCCCCTCGTGCTGATGCTGCTGGCGTTCTTCGTCGCTGGCGCCGCTTTCGGCATCCTGGCCCTGGCACCGACCGTGTTTCGTCAGCGCCGCGAAAAATGGCAGCACAAGTACACCATCCAGGCTCTGCAAAGCGCCGCCGGTACCGGTGTGGTCGCCACCACGCCACCGCCGCCGGATGCCGTTCCACCGGTTGCACCCCGCCACTAACAACAAGAACACCATGGATTTCGAACTCTGGATGCTGCTTGGCATCCCCTTCTTCTTTGGCCTGGGCTGGCTCGCTGCCCGGGTCGACATCAACGAGGTGGTTTCCGAGTCGCGCACGCTGCCGCGCGGCTACTTCAAGGGCCTGAACCACCTGCTCAACGACCAGCCCGACAAGGCCATCGACTCGTTCATCGAGATCGTCAAGCTCGACCCTGAATCGAGCGATATGCACTTCGCGCTGGGCAATCTGTTTCGCCGCCGCGGCGAGACCGAGCGCGCCATTCGCGTGCACCAGAACCTGCTGGCGCGCCCCGACTTGCCGAGCGAAGAAAAAGCGCATGCGCAGTACGAACTGGGCATCGACTACCTGAAGGCGGGCCTCTTGGACCGCGCCGAGGAATCGTTCAATGGCCTGGCCGGCACACCCTACGCGGTGCAAGCGCGCCGCTCGCTGCTGGAAATCTACCAGCGCGAAAAGGAATGGAAGCGCGCCATCGAGGCGGCCGAAGACTTGCAGGCGTCCGGCGCCGGCGCGCGCCAGATCGAGATTGCCCAGTTCTATTGCGAACTGGCGGCCGACGCGCTGGTGCACATGGCGCCCAGCGACGCGATGCTGTTGCTGGACAAGGCGCTCGAGGCGAATCGCCACAGCGTGCGCGCTACGATCCTGCGCGGGGACGCGCTGCTGGCCCAGGGCGACGTGGAAGAAGCGCTCAAGACCTGGCGCCGCGTGGAGCAGCAAAGCGTGCCGCACGTGGCCCTGGTGGCTGCGCGCCTGATGGATGGCTACCGCAAGGTGGGCCGCCCGCAAGAGGGCGTGAACCTGCTGCGCTCGTACCTGGCCGAGGCCTCGTCGATCGACCTGATCGAAGTGGTGTTCAAGGCCGTCATCGAGCTCGATGGCGTCGAAGCGGCCAAGGGCCTGGTGGTGGAAGAGCTGCGCCGCAATCCGACACTGCTTGGCCTGGATAAATTGCTTGAAGCGCGCCTGATGGATGCGCCAGCCCATGTCTGGGAAGAGCTGTCGATGGTCAAGAACCTGGTGCAGCGCTACACGCAGAAGCTGGCGCGCTACCAGTGCAGCCACTGCGGTTTCAAGGCGCGCCAGTTCTACTGGCAATGCCCGGGCTGCAACCGCTGGGATTCGTATCCGCCACGCCGCACCGAAGAACTCAATGTGATGAACTGATGGTTCATCGAACGATCCCAATGACAAGCGATATGCCCATGACCCCGAGCCGCCTGCTGGTGGCAGACGACTACCGCCAGCAGGCGGCCCCTGAACTGTCCGCCGTACGCCTGCTGGTAGTGGGCGACGTGATGCTCGACCGCTACTGGTTCGGCGACGTTTCGCGCATCTCACCAGAAGCGCCGGTGCCCGTGGTGCGCATCGAGCGGCGCGAGGAGCGCCTGGGCGGCGCCGCCAACGTGGCGCGCAATGCCGCCGCGCTGGGCGCCCACACGGGCCTGCTGGGCGTGGTGGGGGCCGATGAGGCGGGCGATGAGGTCGAGCGCCTGCTGCAGGGCGCGGGCATTCATAGCTATCTGAAACGCGACGACGCGATCTCGACCATCATCAAGCTGCGCGTCATCGGCCGCCAGCAGCAGATGGTGCGCATCGATTTCGAAGATGCGCCGACCGAGACCGTGCTGCGCGACAAGCTCAGCCAGTTCAAGGCGCTGCTGCCCGATTACGATGTGATCATCCTGTCCGATTACAACAAGGGCGCGCTGGTCAATGTCGCCGAGATGATTGCGCTGGCGCGCGCTGCCGGCAAGATCGTGCTGGTGGACCCGAAGGGCGACGACTTCACGCCGTACAAGGGCGCCAGCATCCTGACGCCCAACCGCGCCGAACTGCAACGCGTCGTTGGCGGCTGGAAGAGCGAGATGCAGTTGCTCGAAAAAGCGCAGGCGCTGCGCGTGGAACTTGGCCTGGATGCGTTGCTCTTGACGCGCTCCGAAGAAGGCATGAGCCTGTTTACGGCCGACGAGGTGCTGCATGTGAATGCCGATGCGCGCGAAGTGTTCGACGTGTCGGGCGCCGGTGACACGGTGATTGCGACGCTGGCCACGATGCTGGGCACGGGCGCGCCGCTGGGCGAAGCGCTGGTCACGGCCAACCGCGCCGGCGGCATCGTCGTCGGCAAGCTGGGCACGGCCACCGTGACGCGCGACGAGCTGTTTCCGGGTTGAGTAGCGCCTGATCTGCCTCAAGCCCGGCCCGTCAACGACCCGCCGGGCGATCCGTTAGGAGTCCGATGGGCGGCGTCGCCGTCCAGCGTCTTCAACCAACGGAGAAATTCGATGATCAAGAAACTGATGCTTGCCTTTGCCGCGCTGGCCGTCTCGGGCAGCATGGCGTTTGCCCAGGTCGATGTGAACAAAGCCGATGTCGCCGCGCTCGATGGCGTCAAGGGCGTGGGGCCGAGCATGTCCAAGGCCATCCTCGACGAGCGCGCCAAGGGCGAGTTCAAGGACTGGTCCGACCTGCAAACGCGCGTCAAGGGGCTGGGTGACAAGAAGGCCGCCAAGCTGAGCCAGTCCGGGCTAATGGTCAACGGCAAGGCCAAGGAAGGCGCAGCCGCCAAGCCTGCTACGGCCAAGGGCGACAAGTCGGCCGCCAAACCTGCCGACGCCAAGACCGCAACATGACATGTATTGACTGACAGCGTCACGGGCGCGTGGCAAGATGTTCCAGCTCTTCAAGATCGTGCTTGAACATCAATATCAGAAAGGTCGCCATGCCTCACGCCCGTGTTTCATCTCGTGTCTCAACCACCCTGTTGGCAGCCCTGCTGGCTGCTGCAGGCGTCGCATCTGCTGCTGCGCCAGTAACGACTGCCGCCACACCCGCCACACCGAAACAACCCGACATCACCGCGCAGCAAGCCCAGATCACGAAGATCCTGGGTGAAGTCTCGCAGCAGCGTATCGAAGGCCATATCCGCAAGCTGGTCAGCTTCGGCACGCGCCACACGATGTCCGAGACCGAGTCCCCAACGCGCGGCATCGGCGCTGCCCGCCGCTGGATCAAGGCCGAGCTCGAGCGCTGCGGCGCCGGCACGCCATTGCAGGTCACGTATGACAGCCATGTGGCGCCCGTCTCGGCGCGCATCACCAAGCCCACCGAGATCGTCAACGTCGTCGCTACGCTACCCGGCACGCAGGCCGCTTCCAAAGAGCGCATGTACGTGGTCAGCGGCCACTACGACTCGCGCGCCTCGGACGTGATGGACGCCACCTCGGACGCGCCGGGCGCGAACGACGATGCATCGGGCACCGCCGCCATCATGGAACTGGCATGTGTGATGGCCAAGTACAAGTTCGACGCGACGCTCGTGTTCATGGCCGTGGCCGCCGAAGAGCAGGGTCTGATCGGCGCCCGCCACTGGGCCGTCGGCGCGCGGGAAAAGAACTGGAACGTGGCCGGCATGTTCACCAACGACATCATCGGCAGCTCGAAGGGTGACGATGGCAAGGTCGACAACAAGCAGGTGCGCCTGTTCGCCCAGAGTATCCCGGCGACCAAGGAAATGAGCGAGGCCGTGCGCCAGCTGGTGGCCACGGGCGGCGAGAACGATTCGCTTTCGCGCCAGCTCGCGCGCCACACGAAGGAGCAGGGCGAACGCTACGTGAAAGGCTTCAAGGTCAGCGTGATCCAGCGCCATGACCGTTATCTGCGCGGGGGCGACCACATGCCGTTCCTCGAGCAGGGCTACGCCGCGCTGCGCTTTACCGAACCGGCCGAAGATTTTTCGCACCAGCACCAGGATCTGCGCACCGAAAACGGCAAGGTGTACGGCGACACGATCGACCACGTCGATTTCGACTACATCGCCAAGGTCACGCGCGTGAATGGCGCCGCGATGGCGTCGCTCGCACTGGCACCTGCCGCACCGCAAGAGGTCAAGCTGCGCACCGCAGCCCTGACCAACGATTCCACCCTGGTCTGGAAAGCGAATGGCGAGCCCGACCTGGCCGGCTACCGCATCGTCTGGCGTGACACGACCAGCGCCAACTGGGAAGGCTCGAAGTGGGTCGGCAACGTGACTGAAGCCACGCTCGACCTGTCGAAGGACAATGTCTTCTTTGGCGTGCAGGCGGTCGACAAGGACGGCAACGTCAGCGTCGCGACGTATCCGCTGCCGCTGCGTTAAGCCGGCGTCTGATGCCGACAGAAGGGCCGCGATGGATCATTGCCATCGCGGCCCTTTGCATTGGCGGACCCGTCCCCCGACGCCAACGTTCGTCTCGGATTAAAATGGTGTTTTGGTATCGCAAGGAATAGAGAACGCAATGGCATACAAGACCATCGAATCCACGATCGGCAACACGCCGCTCGTGCAGCTGCAGCGCCTGCCGGGCGCGGAGTGCGCGGCCCGTAACAACATCATCCTGGGCAAGCTTGAAGGCAATAACCCGGCCGGTTCGGTGAAAGACCGGGCGGCGATGTCGATGCTGCGCGGCGCCGAATTGCGCGGGCAGATCAAGCCGGGCGACACGCTGATCGAAGCGACCAGCGGCAATACCGGCATCGCACTGGCGATGGCTGCGGCAATCCTCGGCTACAAGATGATCCTGCTGATGCCGGATAACCTGTCGATCGAGCGGCGCCAGAGCATGGCCGCCTATGGTGCGCAGATCATCCTCACGCCAAAGACCGGCGGCATGGAATACGCGCGCGACATGGCCGAGCAGATGCAGAAAGACGGCCAGGGCATCATCCTCGACCAGTTCGCCAACGACGACAATCCACGTGCCCACTACGAGAGCACCGGCCCGGAAATCTGGCGTGACACCGAAGGGCGCGTCACGCACTTCGTCAGCGCCATGGGCACCACCGGCACCATCATGGGCGTGTCGCGCTATCTGAAGGAACAGAACGAGGCCGTGCGCATCATCGGCGCGCAGCCCGAAGAAGGCTCGTCGATCCCGGGTATCCGCAAGTGGCCCGAAGCCTACCTGCCGAAGATCTATGACAAGGCGCGCGTCGACCAGGTCGAGAGCGTGAGCCAGGCAGCGGCCGAGCAGATGGCGCGCCGCATGGCGGCCGAAGAAGGCATCTTCTGCGGCATCTCGGCCGCCGGCGCCTGTGAAGTGGCGCTGCGCATCGCCCAGACCGTCGAGAACGCGACCATCGTGTTCATCGTCTGCGACCGGGGCGATCGCTACCTGTCCACGGGTGTCTTTCCCGCCTGAGGCAAGGGCGCGGTCAACGTTGATACAAGATTGACTGCGCCATAAAAAAGGCCGCCTGGTGCACAGGCGGCCTTGTCAAATCAGTCTTTGGACTGCCTAGACCTTTCCATCGGCTTCAAGCCAATTTCCTTCGGTCGTCCGCCAATGCGGCGGCTCATACGCCCGCGCGGGCGTATGCACTACTGGTGCCGGCCGTGCCAGATGGCGACGGCCTGTTCAATCCTGGCCAGACGGGAAACGCAGGCGCCCGGAAGCGCCCGACGTTGCTCAGTCCTTCATTGCCGGGACTGCGCCTTCTTTTGGCTTGAACTGCTTGTCGCTGATGCGGAATTTTGCACGGCGATCGCCCATCAGGTAGCGCAGGTCGCGGATCGACAGGTCGCTCACTTCGTGCATTCGGATCAGCAGCGAAGCGCCGACCGGCAGACGATGGTGACGGATTTTGGAGATCACTGGCGGCGCCACTTCCAGCGCGCGCGACAGCGCTGCGTCATTTTTCAGGCGCAGGTTCTCGATCAGCGTATCGAGAAGGCGATTCGGGTTGTACTGAAGCAGCTCGTCGCCTTCCGAATCGCTGTTCATATCAATGCCGACTTGGTTAGTCATGATTCATATTCCTTAGGGGTTAGTGCGGAGTCATCAACATCTACAACGTCGAGTCCGTTTTTACTTTCGTAAATTTCTATTCAATTGTACAACTATTTCGATACCGATACTCATGAGCAAGCCGGAATCGTTTCTTTCGATTCGGTTATCGTTGTCTACCTGCAACAATAGCCGCAATGCAATTCTCTCATATAGTCACGTGAAACAACTATTGTTTTTTGATTAATCAATAGTGTACGGGCATCCAGCATTTGATGCCGCACAGTATGGGAATTGCTGACTAAATGAAAAGAAAATGGGGAGTATGACTACATTCGTAATATATTTAGTACGAATAATTGCAAGATACTTGCGCATACCCCTGGGGGGTATGCGAGTGAGTGCTGATCAGCAATAATGAAAGTTGACTGGAAACTTGTTACAAAGGATTACAAACTTTCCCACTCGGAAATGTAGCGTGACGTGCCTCACTCCGGCCGGGCAGCGCGCACGGCACGACCCAGGTCGACCACCGACATTGCATAGAAATAACTGCGATTGTATTTGGTGATGGCATAAAAATTATCGTTGGCGACCCAGTACTCGGTCGGCTCGGCGCCATTTTGCAGGTCGATCAAACCATACAGATTCTCAGCCGGCAGCGGCGTGCTCGTGACCACGCCAGCAGCGCGCAGCGCTTCCGGTTTCAGCGTCGCTTCCAGACCGAGTCCGAGTAGTGGTTCCCAGGCGCGCGTTGGCGAGACGTCGGCGGCATACGCGGTCGGCCCGCGGTGCCCGGCATTCCAGCCATGCTGGATCAGGAAGTTGGCGACGCTGCCGATCGCATCGACGCTGGAGCCGCGCAGATCGACGCGGCCATCGTTGTCGAAGTCCACACCATATTTAAGGATATTGCTCGGCATAAATTGCGGCAAACCGACGGCGCCTGCGAACGAGCCGAGCAGCGAGAACGGGTCGTAGCCGCGCTCGCGCGCCAGCACCAGCGTGCTGGCCAGCTCATCGCGGAAGAACGCCTGGCGCGCGGCCTGGTTCGGCGCGGCTGGATAGGCGAACGCCAGCGTGGTGAGCGAGTCGAGCACGCGGAAGCGCCCGGTGTCGCGCCCGTAGATGGTCTCGATGCCAATGATGCCGACAATGATCTCGGCCGGCACGCCATACGCCGCTTCGGCACGCTTGAGCGCCTCGGCGTTTTCTTCCCAGAAGCGCACCCCGGCCCGGATCCTGATCGGCTCGATGAAGCGGGCGCTGTAGGCTTGCCAGTTCTTCGGCTTGCCCGGCGGCGCCGGCTTGACCAGCTGCACGGCCGTATCGATGTAGCGCACCTGGCCGAACAGCGTCTCGAGCGCGGTGCGCTCAAAGCCGTGCTGCGCGACCATCCCGTCGATGAAGTCGCGCACCGGTTGCCATTCCAGGAAGTTGACGTGCTCGTTGTCGGAATCGACGACGCTGGCGACTGCTGCGCTGGCTGCAACAACCGGCGCGGCCTTGGCGGCCGTGCTGCGCACCTTGGACGATTTCGCTTTCGTTGATTTGGCTTTCGCTGCGGCCTTGGCTTTCGCGGCCTTGGTTTTGGCTTGCGCGCTGCGCGCCTGGCTGTCGGAAGAAGGGGCGGCGAGCGCATCGCCAGGTGCGCTGGCGGCAAGGGCGAGCGCGGCGAACAGGGTAACAATTAATTTCATCTGACTTGCGACAATAGACGTTTCAAGGTGGCGTGGAGCCGGGGATCGGCTGCGGGCGCGGCGTAGCGCCAGGCGCTGTAACGACGCAGGAAGGCGATGGCGGCCTCGCGGGCGGTCGGCGCGAGGGCCTGCGTGCCGGCGGCGGCAGCAGCATCGGTGGCGAGGATGCGCGCCGCGTAGGCGCTGGGCCCTTCGTCTTGCGCGCGCGGCAGGCCGGCCTGGCCCAGACGCTTGCACAAGGTCGAGTATAGAGCATCGATCGGGTTGATTTCGCGACGGCGCCGCAAAAAGTTCAGCCCCCACCAGACCAAGCCGGCCAGCACCAGCACGACGCCGAACGGCCAGCCGAGCAACTTGTCCTGCAAGCCCTGCACGACGCTGCGCTGGCGTTCCGGCGTGTAGTTCAGCACCCACTGGTTCCAGCCGTTGTTGAGCGCGCCCATGGCGTTGCGCACGTCGGCCAGCCAGGCGCCGGCTTGCAGTCCGAACGGATTCACGCCGCGCAGCGCGTCGATGCCGAATGGCGCGGGCCGCTCGGTGGCCCGGTTCGTCCCCGACTGCACGCGCTCCGGCGCCACCGCCGCCGTCGGATCCACGCGCAGCCAGCCGCGGCCCGCAATCCAGACTTCGGCCCAGGCATGGGCATCCGACTGGCGCACCGTCATGAAGCCGTCGATGGGATTGAGTTCGCCCCCCTGGTAGCCGGTCACCACGCGCGCCGGCACGCCGGCCGCGCGCATCAAAAACACGAACGCGCCCGAGTAATGTTCGCAAAAGCCCGAGCGCGTCCCGTACAGGAATTCGTCGACCGTATGGCGCCCGAGCAGCGGCGGGGCCAGCGTGTATTCAAATGGCTGCTCGCGGAACTGGCGCAGCACGGCATCCACCCGCGCGGCCGGGTCGCCCAGCGCGCGCAGGGCCATGCCGGCAGCCAGGGCGCGCGGGTTGAAGCCATACGGCAGCAACAGCCAGCGATTGGTGTCAGCGAGGACAGGACCATTCTGCAGCGCATACTCGACGTGCGAGCTGGCGCGGTAGCGCACGCGGCTCGCCAGTGGCGTGTCGGCCGTCAGTTCGAACTGGGGCGAGATGCGCAGCTCGTGGCCCGGCACGACCGGCAGTTCGCCCGGCATCTCGAGCGCGAACACCCAGCGTGATTGCGATGGTTCGAGCGTGACTTCGTACTGCAGCCCCGGCCCGCCGACCGACAGGCGCAGGTTGCGGCCCGACGCGGTGTTGTCGCCGCGGCGCCAGGTCAGGCCATCGAAGGCGTCGAGCACCGGGCCGCGCCAGTACAACTGGGGCGCCAGCGGCGGGCGGCCAAAAAAGCGCACGCGAAACGCCGGTTCTTCGGACAGCGCCAGGTTCGACATCTGGCCCGGCGCCATCTGGTCCGACAAACCCGAGGTGCCGGCGCCCGGACCGCCCGGCATGCTCCACAGCGGGCCCTGGATGCGCGGGAACACGAAAAACAGCGCGATCGCGATCGGCGCGGCAAAGGCCAGCATGCGCGTGGCCATCGCCAACCGCGTGCGCAGCGGCGGCACCGCGCCGGTGAACTGAAACGACAGCTGCGTGGCCAGCAGCAGCAGCACCGACGCGATCATCATGATGGCGGTGCCGATCCCCTGCGCGTAAAAGAAGTTGGTCAGCACGAGGAAGAAGCACAGGAACACCACGACGAACAGGTCGCGCCGCGCGTGCATCTCGAGCATCTTGAAGGCCACCAGCAGCACCAGCATCGCCACGCCGGCGTCCTTGCCGAGCAGCGTGTCGTAGCTGAACTGCACGCCGACCATGGCGGCAATGGCGATCGGCAGCAGGACGATGGCCTTGGGCATGCGCTTGCCGCGCAGCGTGATGGCGGCGCGCCAGGCCAGCGTGGCCGCGCACAGCAGCGAGACCCACCACGGCAGGTGCAGCGCGTGCGGCGCCAGCACCAGCACCGCGCTGGCCAGGAGCAGCAGCGTGTCGGCCTTGTCGCGTGGCAGCGGGGTGCGCAGGAAGTTCATGCGGGGCCCTCGATGCCGTACAAGGCCAGCGCGCGCAGGCACGCCGCCTGGTGCGCCGCGCCGCTGCCCGCGTCGATGCGCACGGCGCCCAGGTGGAAGGCGTAGGGCAGGGCGCGGCTTTCCGCTTCCAGCACCCAGCGCGTCAGGCGCGCCAGACGCAGTTCGACATCAAGGTTGCGTGGCAGGCGGTCGAAGTCGAGCAGCAGTTCGTCGCCGCCACCGCCTTCGAAGTGTTTTGTTACCAGCTGGCCGCCGATGCCCGGATCGAGCCGCGCGATCTGGCGCCAGGCCATCTGGCGCGGCGAGTCACCGGCCTGGTAATTGCGCACGCCGGCAAAATCGTCATGGCCGGCCGTGCGCACGCTGTTGCCGCCGCCGCCCTGCAGCGGCAGGCCGGGCGCGCCATCCTCGGGGCGTGGGTAGACCAGCACGCACGCGGCCGGCCGCCAGTAGCTCCAGGCGACGAACAGGCCAAGGGGAAAGCGCGTCGACAGCTTCACGCGCCCCGGCGCCGCCCAGCCACGCGCGGTGGTCGGTAGCGTGAGGGTGACGGTGGCCTGCGTGCCGGCGGCGATGTCGGCGACGTGGCGTGGCTCGGGCCAGTCGGCAAAATCGGCCCGCACGGCGTAGCGCGCCAGGCGCGTGCGGTTGATGACCTGCAGCTCGAACTGCGCGACCTCGCCCGCAAACACGGGCGCCGTGCGGCCCTGCTGCAGGCGCAGCTGCGCCAGATTGCGGTAGGTGGCGACCATGTCGACCAGTGCGCATGACAGTGCCAGAAAGGTCAGACCGAAGCCCAGGCCCAGCCCATAATTGACCGAGCCGACCAGCAGCACGGCCAGCAGCAGCACGAACCCAAGGCCCGCGCGCGACGGCACGATGAACACGCGGCGCTGGCTGATGACCACCTCGCCCGCATCGAGCGCGCCGCCGCGCGGCAGCCATGTGCCGGTCGTGCGGCGCAACCAGCCCCGGAGCGCCAGCGCCATCAGACCGGGACCGCCTTTTGCAGTTGCAGCACCAGGTCGCGGCTGGCCAGCGCGGTGCCGTGCGCGGCGCGCAGTGGCCGCAGGCGGTGCGCGCAGACCGGTACCAGCACGGCCTGGATATCCTCGGGGATCACGTGGTCGCGCCCTTCAAGCGCAGCCCAGGCGCGCCCGGCCTGCAGCAGCGCGATCGCGGCGCGTGGCGACAGGCCCTCGGCGAACATGCCGTTCTGGCGCGACGCCTGCGCCAGCGCCTGCACATAGGTGATCAGGGCGTCGGATGCGTGGATGGTGCGCAGCTGGTGCCGGGCCGCGGCCAGTTCGGCCGCCTGCATCGCCGGCTGCAGGGTCTTGAGCATCGCGCGCCGGTCTTCGCCCATCAGCAGCGCGCGTTCGGCGGCGGCGTCCGGGTAGCCCAGCGTCAGGCACATCAAAAAGCGGTCGAGCTGCGACTCGGGTAGCGGGAACACGCCAACCTGGTTGGCCGGGTTCTGCGTCGCGATGACAAAGAAAGGCTCGGGCAGCGCGCGCGTGACGCCATCGGCCGAGACCTGGTGTTCTTCCATCGCTTCGAGCAGACCCGATTGGGTCTTGGGCGTGGCGCGGTTGATCTCGTCGGCCAGCAGCACCTGCGTGAAGATCGGGCCGGGGTGGAACACGAACTCGTTCTTTTCGCGCTCGTAGATCGAGATGCCGGCCACGTCGGCCGGCAGCAGGTCGCTGGTGAACTGGACGCGGTTGAAGCGCAGGCCCAGCGAGATGGCCAGCGCGTGCGCCAGCGTGGTCTTGCCGACGCCGGGGAGGTCGTCGAGCAGCAGGTGGCCGCCGGCCAGCAGGCAGGTCAGGGCCAGGCGCACTTGCTGGTCCTTGCCGACCACCACCTCGTTGACCTGGCGTGCGACGGCGTGCAATTTGTTGAACATGGTTGGCTTTACGTTATTCGGTACATGAAACAGGTCGGCGGACCCGGCGCGCATGCATGATTGACAAGGCGGCACAGCAGCGCTGTGGCCTGCCGTGGTAGATTAGCGTCATTGGCAATCTTCATACGTCGACAGCAACAAGCCGTCCCAAGGGATTCTATGCGAGAACGGCGCGGCAAGGTGTGAATGGATGAGCACAGGCGGAGACCGAGCATCATGAGTACAGCGATTTACAGCCACCCCGACTGCCTGCGGCACGAGATGGGCGATTGGCATCCCGAGTCCCCGGCCCGCCTGCGGGCGATCGACGACCAACTGATCCTGGCGCGCCTGGACGGCCTGATCGAGCAGCGCAGTGCGCCGCTGGCCGACACGGCGCAGATCCTGCGCAACCACACGGCGGGCGCGCTGGCGCTGGTGCGCGACCATGTGCCGACGACGCCGGGCGACTATTACCCGCTCGATGGCGACACGTCGCTCAATCAGCACAGCTACCAGGCGGCGCTGCGCGCGGCCGGCGCTGCCGTGGCGGCAACCGACGACGTCATCGCCGGCACGGTCACCAACGCCTTCTGCTCGGTGCGCCCGCCAGGCCACCACGCCACGCCGACCGAGCCGATGGGCTTTTGCCTCTTCAATAACGTGGCCATCGCCGCGCGCCACGCGCTCGAGGCGCATGGACTCGAGCGCGTCGCAATCATCGACTTCGATGTCCATCACGGCAACGGCACCGCCGACGCGTTCAAGGGCGATCCGCGCGTGCTGATGGCGAGCTTCTTCCAGCATCCGTTCTTTCCGTACACCGAGCCCGAGCCGATTACGGCCACCTGCGTGAATGTACCGGTGCCGGCGCGCTGCGAGGGCGACACCGTGCGCCAACTGGTGCAGGACCAGTGGCTGCCGGCGCTGCACGCCTTCAAGCCGCAGATGATTTTCGTGTCGGCCGGGTTCGACGGCCATCGCGACGACGACATGGGCGGCATCGGGCTGGTCGAGGCGGACTACGCGTGGATCACGCGGCAGGTGCTGGCGGTGGCCAACGAGCACGCCGGCGGGCGGATCGTCAGCTGTCTCGAAGGCGGCTACGAGCTGTCGTCGCTGGCACGCAGCGTCGTGGCGCACCTGAAGGTGCTGGCCGATCTCGAATAGTCGGGAACCGCGGCCGCATTCTGCTCTCTAACGTAGCACCGGCACGCGCCGGGCAGCGAGGAGACCAGCATGAAGCACCGCCGCATCCCGTACGCCTTCTACGTTGTTTGCACCTTGTGCCTGCTGCTGGCCAGCACCGTGGCGGGCGCCACCAACTACACGCTCTGGATCAATGGCCGCAGCAGCGGCGGCGCTCCTGGCAACTACAGCGACTTTCGCTACTGGGGCCCGGCCGCTACCCCTGCCGGCATCAACAAGCAGGCAGTCAACTGGGATGGCCGCAGCAGCATTGCCTCGCAAAGCGGGCGCGTGCGCGATGCGCTAGACTGCTTCTGCACGGGCCAGAACTGGTGCTACATCGCGGCCTACAGCGCGGGCGACCTGCTGCTTGGCTACACGCTGGCCAATTACGGCGGGTCGGCGCGCGCCGTGACGAACGCCAGCGCGAACGCCAGCGGTGTATGCGCCGCCAGCGGCGGCGTGCAGACCGGCTGGAACCTCAAATGGGTGCGCGTCGCAGCCGGCGCGGCAGGCGGCTCCGAGCTCGCCAACGCCGGCGCCTGGACCACCTCCGAGCCGCTCGTGCAAGACCTCAAGACCAGCACCGCGCGCGCCATGTACAACCACAATGACACCCGCAACGTCTGGTTCTACCGCTACGCGGGCGCACGCGGCACCGCGTACTCGTTCCTGTTGCCGGGCCAGGACGACGAGGTCGTGGCCTACCACAGCAGCGGCGGCGTGGCCGGCAATGCGGGCCGTTCGCTGTGCAATCCTGGCGACTGGCTGTGCGACGACCTGCGCCTGGGCACCGCGCCGAACCAGGGCGGCAGCGTCAAGTGGAGCTGGCACTCGGTCGTGTTCCGCGACGACGGTGAACGCTTCAACCACTATGGCGACGGCAACTGGGCCGGCATCATTGGAGTCATGCGTGACGCGATGGTCGATACGGCCAACTAGGTGGCGCGCCGTCTGGCTGGCGCTGGTCGTCGCCGGTGCGCTCGTGGCCGGGCTGTTCTGGCACCAGGACGATCCGGCGCTGCCACGTGCAGCATCGGCGCCGCCGGCGGGCCTGCATTTTTTCAGGCCGGTGCCGGTCTTGAATCCTGCCGGCGACGACCGTACCATGCGCCGGCGCCAGCTTGCCGGGCAGGTCCGATTAACGCAGCACACCTATTGCAGCTACCTCCAGCACACCCGCTATCCGCATGCCTCGCGTCCAGCCGCGCAGCACCCCGACCAGCTGTATCCGAACCAGCCTGTGCGCGAATCGAACCCAATGCGTGTCGATGGCGGCGACAGCGATCCGGGCGTGCTGGTGCAGACCGCGCAGTCACGTGTCTACCTGGCGGCGGGCGAAACAGTCGAGTTTGCGCTGCGCGCTGTTGACGCGCACGGCGCCGCGCTGCCGCTGGTGGTCACACGTGCGCTGGTCCAGGGGATGGTTGCGCAGGGAGCGCGCCCCGCGCCCAGCGCGACGCTGGCGTTTTCAGAGGATGACGGCGGCAACTGGCGCGCCACCTTCACGCCGCAGGCGGGCGCGCTGGCCGGCTTTCACGGCACCATCCGCAGCGAAGTGCGTTTCAGCGCGGCCGGCCGTGCGGGTGTCGTGTTGTTCGACGTGATTTATTCGCCCGAGTTGCCTGCCGTGTGGGCGGGCGCGCCGCGTGAAGCGATCGGCGCGGACGCGCTCGAGTTCATGCTGCCGCTCGATGTGCGCCTGGCTGGCCGCTACGTGGTCAGTGGCCGCATCGACGATGCGCTGGGCCGCCCGTTCGCGCTGGCGAGCTTCAACGAACTATTGGGGCAGGGCACGCAGTCGGTAGCGTTGCGCGTGCATGGCAAGCTGCTGCACGACACCGATCCTGGGCCGGCGTTGCCACTGGTGCTGCGCGATGTCGAAGGTTATTTGTTGCGCGAGAATGCCGACCCGGACCGGCTGCTCCTAGCGCGCCGCGAGGGACCCGTGCTGGTCAGCCGCACGCTGTCGCTATCGGGTGTGCCCAATAGCGAATGGCAGAGCGAGGAACGCAGCCGCTACCTGGCCGAGTATGCGAAAGACCGCGCGGCGGCGCGCGAGCGCTTGGCGGCGTTCGATCCGGCGGCCACCTTGCCGCCTCTTGCGTGCAGCGGGCCGGGGCTGGTTCAGTAGGGCACCAGCGGCAACTCCACCAGCGCGGACACCGCGATGGCGCAGCACAGCAAGCCCACGCCATACCAGCGTGCCATCGATCGTTTCAGTCTGTCCCGTGCGCGCATATGTCGTCTCCGCTGGCGGCCCGCCACCGTGCGTGGCCAAGGGCCAGTGTGCACGCCGAATATGTCAACAGTGTTGCAACGGCTCAACGTCATGCGCAAGAGAAAGACCGGGTGTGGCGGGTTCACCACGCTCGCGTGCGCCACCAGCGTAAAATAGCACCCTGAACGAAAGATAAAGAAAGCAACAGCATGTCGATACAATGGTTCCCGGGCCACATGAACGCGGCCAAGAAGGAAGCGGCCGAGCAGATGGAGAACATCGATCTGGTGATCGAAGTCCTCGATGCACGCCTGCCCGAGGCGAGCTGCAACCCACTGGTGGACCAGCTGCGCAAGTTCCGCCAGCGTCCCAGTCTCAAGATCCTGAACAAGATCGACCTCGCCGATCCGGTCGCCACCGCTGCCTGGAAAGCCTATTACGATGCGCAGGACGGCGTCACGGCCTACCCGATGACGACCAAGAAGCCGGCCGACGTCGCCCGCATCCCCGATCTGGCCCTGTCGCTGGCGCCGCACCGCGGCGTGCCAACGAAGCCGCTGCGCATCATGATCATGGGCATCCCCAACGTCGGCAAGTCGACGTTGATGAACGCGCTACTGAAAAAACGCGTGGCCAAGGTGGGCGACGAGCCGGCCGTGACCAAGGTCCAGCAGCGCCTGTACCTGAACAAGAACGTGGTCCTGGTCGACACGCCCGGCATGCTGTGGCCAAAGATCGCCATGGCCACCGACGGCCTGATGCTGGCAGCCAGCCACGCCATTGGCACCAACGCGCTGGTCGAAGAAGAAGTGGCCGAATACCTGGGCGAACTGCTGCTGCAGCGCTACCCGCACCTGCTCACCGCGCGCTATGGCCTGAAAACCGAGGGCATGGATGGTGTGGGCGTCATCGAAGGCGTCGCGATGCGCCGGGGCTTCCGTGTGCGCGGCGGCGAGTACGACTACGAAAAGGCAGCGCACTCGCTGCTGCAGGATTACCGCCAGGGCGCCCTGGGCCGCATCAGCCTGGAAACGCCGGATTCGCGCGCGGCCAGCCTGGCCCTGCACGCGGCCGAAGTGGCCGAGAAAGCCCGCCTGGCCGCCGAGAAGCTCGCTGCCAAGCTCGAAGAGCAGTCGCGCGGCAAGCGCGGCAGCTGACCCGACAGGGCGCGTGCCGACACGGTATAATCGCGCCGTTTTGGTGCTCTCGCGCGCATTCCAGCGCGCGAAGTTAAACGGGAAACACGACAGGGCTGCGCCGCGCGCCGTCCTGGAAGTGTGCTGCCCCCGCAACGGTCAACAAGCGCCGCGTCCGCACATCCTGCGCCGCGGCAGACAATCTCGATAACCACTGTCCGCACGACAGGAAGGTGAGGGCGTCCGCTTGCCAGCCCGGATACCGGCCAGGACAGGTGGAAGCGCAAGGCGCTTCCTTCGACGCCAGGCTGCGGGGACGCAGCGGGGCGCCCTTTACCGAGAACACATTCATCATGACTTTTGCAGCTCCCGCGCGCCGCGCGCCCCTCGCCGTGGCGTGCGCCTTCGCCGTGTCCACCTTCGCCACCCTCGCCACCGCGCAGGAAACGCTGGCGCCGGTCGTCGTCACCGCGTCCCGCTTCCCGGCCACCGCCACGCCAATCGGCGCCACCGTGATCACCGCCGAGCAGATCCGCAGCGCCGGCGTGGCCGACGTCAATGCCGCCATTCGCAAGATCGGCGGCGTCTTCGGCCGCCAGAGCCTGGACGGCTCGCCCGACTTCAGCCTGGACCTGCGGGGTTTTGGCACCAACAGCGCGCAGAACGTGGTGGTGATGGTCGACGGCGTGCGCCTGAATGAAAATGAGCTGGCCAGCACGGTGCTCTCGAGCATCCCGGTCGACACGGTCGAGCGCATCGAAATCACCCGTGGCGGCAGCAGCGTGCTGTACGGCGACGGCGCCACCGGCGGCGTGATCCAGATCTTCACCCGCCGTCCGCAAGGCAGCGGCACGCGCGGCACCCTGTTCGTGGAAGGTGGACGCTTCGACGCGCTCGACCTGCGCGCCTCGATCGCGCATGGCGCCGGCCCGTGGTCGTTCGACGCCGCCGTGGCCGACCGCCGCACCGACAACTACCGCGACAATAACAAGTACGAGCAGACGAGCTTCAGCGGCGGCGTGCAATATGCGTACGCCGCGAATGGTCGCGCTGGCCTGCGTTTCGAGAGCTCGCGCTCGAACTCGCGCCTGCCGGGTTCGCTGACCGACGCGCAGTTCCAGTCGATCCCGACCCAGAGCAATACGCCGGATGACTTCGGCTCCCTCGACACCGACCGTGTCAGCGCCTTCGTCGAACATCGCATTGGCGCCATCGAACTGGCGGCCGAGCTGTCGCACCGCGAGCGCGATGTTGGCTCGACGTATGTGTTCTCGGGCTTCCCATCGGCCTCGCGCTACCAGTCCGAGCAGACCCAGTTCTCGCCACGTCTGCGCCACACCGCCACGCTTGGCGACAAGCGCAATGAATTCGTCACCGGCATCGACCTGACCCGCTGGGATCGCCAAGTGACGTCGAGCTTCTCGGCCGGCGACGCGAAACAGGATTCCAAGGCGATCTATGTGCGCGACGAACTGACCTGGAACGCGCCGCACAATGCGCGCCTGGCCGTCGGCGCGCGCCATGAACGTTTCGACAAGGACTACGCCGACCCGCTCGCTTTCACCGCCCCGGAAGACACCGGGCAGTCGGTCAATGCGTTCACGGTCGAAGGCAGCGTCGACGTCGCGCGTGAAGTGACCATGTTCGCCAAGGCCGGCCGCAGCTACCGCATCGCCAATATCGACGAAAACTCGTACCGCGCCACAACGGATGTGCTGGCACCGCAAACCTCGCGCGACCTGGAGCTCGGCGTCGCCTTCGGCAACGATGCGCGCAAGGCCACGGCTCGCGTATTCCGGCACCGCCTGACGAACGAAATCTTCTTCGACCCGACGCTGGCGGGCGGCTTTGGCATCAACACCAACCTTGATCCCACCCGGCGCCAGGGTGTCGAAGTCGAAGGGCAGGCGCTGCTGGCGAACAACCTACGCCTGACGGGTGCCTGGCAATACGTGCAATCCGAGTTCCGCGATGGTCCGAACGCCGGCCGCGAGATGGTGCTGGTGCCCAAGCACGTCGTGACGACGCGCCTGGCCTGGACTCCAGGCAATGGCCAGACCGCCGATGTCGGCGCGCAGTGGGTGGCCAGCCAGCGTTTCGGCGACGACTTTGCCAACAGCTGCGACGCCCGCCTGCCGTCGTACACCACGGTCGACGCCCGCTATGCGCGCCGCTTTGGCCCATGGGAAGCGTCGGTGTCGGGCCTGAACCTGCTTGATCGTCAGCACTACAGCTATGCGTTCAGCTGCCGCGCCGGGATTTACCCGAGCGATGGCCGCCAGCTGAAGGTGTCGCTGCGCTACGACTTCTGATCCATGTTCTGCCGGGCGCGGACGGCTGATGTATTTGCATGCATGTTTCAGCGGTAAGCAAATGCAATAAATCGCGCCCTGCAGACAGGGAAACGGCAAAAAGTGGTAATCTCGCGATCGTTCGCTCAATCATATATGTGGAAGGATGTTATGCGCACTCTGCGTTTTGCCCTCGTTGCTGCCGCCCTGGTTGCCGGTTTCGCCAATGCTTCGCCGACTGATCCACGCGTCGGTTCCGAATACACCGTGCTGGCCGCGCCGCAGCCGACCCAGACCGTCGGCAAGAAGGTCGAAGTCGTTGAATTCTTCGCCTACCACTGCGGCGCCTGCAATGCGTTCGAGCCAACGCTCAATGCATGGATCAAGAAGCAGGGCGACAACATCGTGATGCGCCGCATCCCGCTGCCGTTCCAGGGTCCGAGCGACCCGGAAGCACGCCTGTTCCTGACGCTCGACGCCATGGGCAAGCTGGAGCAGTACCATGACCGCGTGTTCCGCGCCGTGCACGTCGAGCGCAAGCGCCTGATGAAGGACGAGGACATCATCGCCTGGGCAACCTCGAACGGGCTGGACAAGGCCAAGTTCATGGAAGCATGGAACTCGTTCGGCGTCCAGACCAAGCTCAAGCGTCTGCCGGCTGTTGCTGAAGCGTACAAGGCCAGCAGCACGCCGACCGTTGTCATCGATGGTAAATACGTCGTGTCGCCGGCTACTGTGGCACAATCGAACAAGATCCAGGACATGGGCCAGCTGATGACGGCCACTGGCCAGGTCCTCGATGCACTGGTAACGAAGGCAGCCCAGACCAAATGACCAACGACGTCGAACGCGACATCCTCAAGATCTACGAAGGGTCACGGCCCAAAGAGGAAGAGCTGTTTGAGACCAGCCGCGTGAACCATGTCGCGTGGTCGCTGGCGGCGATCTTCGCCCTGGTGGCTATCTGGCTCGCCATCGCGCTGGTCAATGCCGAAAACCAGCGTCATGCGCTGGCGACGAACAAGTGCCCCGACATGGTCTTCAAGTCCGGTGTCGACAAGGCCTGCCTCGTCACGGTCAACTCGCGCGATCACTGGTGGCAGCATCTGTGGCATGCGGTGACGAATGTGCGTCCGCTGCCGAGTAATGTGGGGCAGTAAAGGTTGTTGATAGCAAGTTGAACGGCGTCCGATGGACGCCGTTTTTCATGGCTCAGTCAGCGTTATCTGTTGATGACACTGATAGCAATGCAAAGCAATTGATCCGGCGAAATCACTCGCTCCCCATCCAGCGCCCAGCGCCAGCCCAGGTAATTTGACAGGTAGCGCGACGCCACGCCATGAAAGCCCTGTAGCCAGGCCTTGAAGCGCTGGTGGTAGGCGTTCACGTTCTGCAGGTGGATGGCAAGGCTGCCTAGACGCCTTAGACGCACACCGGCGCGCACATTGACCGCCTCGTGCGCGATCCTGTGCTTGCGTGCAAAGGCGCGGTAAGCGGGATGGCCGTCACTGACCAGCAAGGCTTGCCTGTTGAGCCTGGGTAGCAAGTCACGCTCGAGTTGCGCAGTCTTCAGCGCACCGCGCCCAGTGACGGCGTCGACCGTGCGCCCTTCGCGGTCGCGCGCGACCAGGATGCAATCGAGTTCGCTGGAAATGCCCCGTTTGGCAGCATGGCCGCCGCGGTGGCGCGGTGGCCGATCAAGCGTACGCGAACCTTTTTGTGACTCCAGCAGAAATGTTTCGTCAGCCTCAACGATGCCGTTGAGCGCTGCGGGCCGGTCGAGCTTGACCCAATGCAGGAAGCGGTGGCGCCATCGAAAGGCCGTATTGCGGTGTACACCGACCCGATCTGCCGCCTTGCGCACGGGGAGTGAATCGAGCAGCACCTGCGAATACGCGAGCCATTTGGCCTTGTGCCTGAGCCGCGCCAGCGGCGTGCCGGTGAGGTCGTTATAGGTACGGCCGCAGGAGCAGCAACGATAGCGCTGCAAGTCGTTGGCGAAACCATGCCGATAGCAGTGCTCGTTGCCGCATCTGGGGCAGCAGCGGCCGGGCGCTCTGACCTCAGAGATGAGCGCAACCACCTGATCGAGTCCGGCTGCACGATGCAGGGCATCAAGCACTTGCCGGCGCTGCGGCTGGTTCAGTGAAGGTAGTTTTGCGAACCAGTCCTTGAAACGTGGCGCTTTCATGATCGACTCCTGACGCTGGGGACAGGAGTTGGACCACTGGACTACTCGTCAGTTCAAAGCTAGTCTCTATTTAACGTTGACTGCGCCTTTTTCATGGGCAGGCCCATATAGATTGGAGCACGTGTGACCCCAATAGGTAAATGCCCGATGCGATTGCCACGATGGTGCGACAGGTTATTCATGGCAATCGTGCTGCTGGCAAGCATGTCGCCTGCGCTGGCATTTCCGCCACCGCCGGACAAACCACCGTTGCTGCGCCAGGCCAGCATGACAGTCACCGTGACATTGATCGAGGCAGCCAACGGGCAAGTCTTCAGGATCACCGAGCTTTGCAAGGTCAGCGGCAAGATTCCCGTGTATGCCGACGACGGCGACGCTGCTTCCTGGTACCTCGAGCAGATTCACGGTTGTCACATGCTGAAAAAGGGCAAAAAGCTGCCAGTCACGGTATTGGGCGTCATGGCAGTGTCGAAAAAAACCGGCACGTATGCCCGCGCCTATGTGAAAGTCGTTCCGCCCGATGCTGTTCCTCTTTGCCCCGACGTGTGTGGGCCACAACCGCTGGCGAGTTCCGATGCCGAGATTCGTGTCAGCGGTTCGCCCAGGTCATTGAAGTTCAAGTTGGACGTGAACCCCGTGTCGATGCTGAACGCGAAGCCAACGGTCTGGCTTGATGCCGAGGTGGAGATGGTCGATGCAGTCAGATAGCCTGGCTTGACTGCGCCTTGTTATTCCACCGGCGATACCGCAGGCATGGCCCGGGCGCTGGCACTCCAGCGCCGCAGCGCCACCGAGGCGCACGCCGCCAGCACCCCCCCGACGACCAGCACCAGTCGCGTGTCGATCAGCGTTAGCACGGCGCCCAACAGCGCCATCAGAATATTGGCCAGGCAGAAAATGGTCGACAGCAGCGCCATGACCGAACCCTGGCCGTAATCCGCGAACGTATCGGCCGACCAGGTTTGCAGCGCCGTGTTGTAGAACGCATGCGGCACGCCGAACAGGACGATGCCCGCAATGCCGATCCACAGATTGCCAAAGCCCACGCACAGGATCGCCGTGGCGCCCACTGCCGCATACCAGCCAGCGCGCAGGCGGCCTTCGACGAGGCTGGCGTGGCCGGCGAACAGCGCGGCAGTGGTCATCAACGCGCACATGCCCATGTTGACCAGAGAAATCTGGCGTGCATCGTAGCCGCCCACGTCGACCAGCCACAACGGGAAGTACTCATACAGCGACGCCACACCGCAGCAATAGCCCAGATGGATGATGAACAGCGTGCGCAGCGGTCCGTGGCGCAGCAGCGTCAGCGCATGGCGTTCACGCGCGACGGTCCACCAGCGCAGGCCGTGCGTGGCTGGTGGCGTCGCCGGGATCGTCAGGAACACACCGAGCGTGCCCAGTAAGAGCGCGACCGAGGCGATGCCAAACGGCACTTCTGCGCCGTAGGCCATCGTGAAACCGCCCAGCAGCGGGCCGACGAGCCAGCCCAGATTGAAGGCACCATTGAGCCAGGACAGCGCGTGGTTGCGCAGCGGCCCCTTGACGCGTTCGATCACGAGCGCGCGCATGACGGCGCCATTGCCTTCGAGAAGGCCAGTGAAGAAGCGCGCCGCGAGGAACAGCAGGTACGATTCCATGACCATCGCGGCGGCTGTGAGCAGGTGGCCGAGCGCCGCGCCGACGGTCGTCAGCAGCAGCGCGCGGCGCCGGCCGAAGCCGTCTGACAGCGGCCCCAGCACCGCGCTGCCGATCAGCAGGCCCAGCGGATTGATCATCAGCGCAATGCCCAGCAGCAGCTTGGGTGGCAGGCCGAGGAAGCTGTTTAAGCCGTGGATGCTGCCGTCGGCAAACAGCGGCGCCAGCATCGGATAGGGCAGGGAGGCGCCGACGGTCGACAGCAAGGCCAGCGCGCACAGGGTCGTGATCAGGAAGCGTTGATTCATGCGGGAGATCCCATGGACAGCGGCAGCCGCACGACGAAGCGCGCGCCGCCAAGACCAGACGTCGCCACGTCCAGCGTCCCGCCATGCAAGACCACCGCCTTGCGCGCGATCGACAGGCCGAGCCCGAAGCCACCGGTGGCGCGGTCGCGGCTGCGGTCGAGCCGGTAGAACGGCTCGAACACCTTGTCGCGCTCGGCTTCGGGGATGCCGGGACCGTCGTCGTCGACGGCAATCTCGATGCCGGTTGGTCCCCGTTCGGCCGACAGCACGACCCGGCTGCTGGCATATTTCTGGGCGTTGCGCAGCAGGTTGCCGACAGCGCGCGCCAGCAGGCGGGCGTCGCCGTCGATGGTACCGAGCCCGTCCGCGAGCTGGCAACTGACGTCCTGGGGCGACGGTGGCAGCGTGGCGCAGCAGTCGCGCAGCAGCGCGTCGAGATCCACCGTGGCGCCCTGCAGCGTGCCGGCGCTGTCGAGTTTGCTCATATCGAGCAGCTCTCTCACCAGATCGTTCAGCTCGCGCACGTCGCCCTCCATCGCGGCGATGCGGCGGCGCAGGTCCGGGTCGCTGGCGCGCGCGTCGAGCAATTCAAGGCCGAATTCGAGGCGCGCAATTGGCGTACGCAATTCGTGCGAGACCGAATGCAGCAGGCTGCGCTGCGCGCCCATCAGCGCCTCGATGCGCCCGGCCATGTCGTTGATGCGTTCGGCCAGCGGATAGACGATCTCGGAAGGGGCGAGCCGGGCGCGTGCCGACAGCTTGCCGGCGCCGAACTCATCGGCCATCCGTGACAGCGATTGCAATGCGCGCCAGTGCGAACGCGACCACAGGGCAATCGGCAGCAGCAGGGCGAGGGCGACGATGACGAAGCGCAGTAGCTCCTTCTTGAGCTCCTTGCCGATATCGATTGGCAGGTTCTGCGCATGCAGCACGTCGTCGTTGCTGCCGATATAGCGCTCGCCCGCCAGGTCGACGCGCCGGTACAGGGCGCGCTCGCTGACGTCCAGGACAATCGCGCCGCGATCGAGCGCCGCACGCCGGGTAGCGTCCAGCCGGGCGCGTGCGGCCGCCAGCGGCAGCAGGTCGTAGCGCACCGGCGAGACTTCGCGCACATTGTTCAGGCGCGTGAGCCACTCGTCGCCGGGCGCTTCGTCCACATAATGTTCGATCAGGAAAATCTGGCCCGCTGCCTGGCGCCGTGCAATGTCTTCCAGCGGATCGCCGAACAGGCGCGCAAAGGCGAAGTAGATGAGGAATGTCGCGGCCGTGATCGACAGCATGACGACCACGAAGAACCGGAAAAATAGCCGGTTCACGGGTGCATCCCGGGTGACTGTCGGTGATGAAGCGCGGCCAAAAGCATGGTTTCTCCTGAGCCGGAGATTGTACAGTGGCAAGGGCGCAACCGTCAGCATCCACGCCGGTGCACGGGCGCTGCCTTACAAATTGACGACAATTGCTGGACATCTGAAGGGTGATTCACGGCGGCGCAACGCTTACCATCAGTCGCATCATCAGGGTTTCCGTTTGCCCACTGATGCGAAAGTGTCAGTGGGTTTTTTTATTTGTGCCAGAGCGAAAGCGTCTGCGTTGCCATCATGCGATTGGGAGAGCGAAGCTTGCTCGACGTAAAATATCAGCACACGAACTCCCGGAACGCCATCACGATGAAACAGTTCTTCGCCCTGGCCCTCGCTGCAGCAAGTGGTGTTGCGAGCGCGCAGACGCCGGCCACCAACCCGATGCCCGACGGCAGCCACGATATGTATGCGGGGCTGGGCGCCGTGTCACGGGCGCGCTATGAGGGCGCGGCAAACACGAAGACCTCGGTTCTGCCGGTGCTGCAGGTGCAGTGGAGCAATGGGATATTCATTTCCGGCATGAGCGCCGGGATGCACATGTCGACCGATCCCACGCTTGAATTTGGGCCATTGGTATCGCTCCACGCCAGCCGCGACGAGTCCGGCTCGGGTGGCATCGTCGATGGCGTCGGCGTGGCGACCATGCTGCCGCTGGCGGCGCGCATGCGCCGCGACAACCCTTTGGCCGGCATGCCGGACGTGGATGCCCGGCTCGAAGGCGGCGCCTTCCTCAACTACTATCTGAATCCCGCGTGGCGTCTCACCAGCAGTGTGCTGATCGGCTCCGGTAGCGAGCGCGACGGCGCCCGCATGACGCTGGGCGTGCAGCGGCTGGCCGTGGCCATTGCGCCGCAGCACACGGTCTCGTTCAATGCCGGGGTCACGCTGGTCAACCGCGACTACAACCGGAGTTATTTCGGCGTGAGCGAGAACGAGGCCTGGACCAGCGACAATCCCGTGTACCGCCCTGGAGGCGGCCTGAAGGATGTGCACGTCGGCGCGCGCTGGAACTGGGCGCTCGGTCCAACCTGGATGCTCACCACCAACGTGCAAGCGACGCGCCTGACCGGCAGCGTTCGCCATAGCCCGCTCGTCGAGCGGCCCACCAACGTGACGGTTTCGACCGCCTTCGCTTACCGCTTCTGATGATGCAACGCGTACACCTCTCCGCCTGCGTGACCCTGCTGCTGACGGCAGGCGTCGCCGTCGCGCAGGTGCGTGCCGACGAATGGGTGAGCTATCGGGATGCCTACCGGGCGATGGTGGTATTCGACAAGTATGGCGGGCCCAAGAATCTGCTGCAGAGCCAGCTGCAGGTGCGCCCGCGTGCCAAAGGGATGCTGGGCGATGGTGCGAGCCTGCTGATCAAGGGCCGCACGCTGCAAACCAGCCTGGCGCTTGATCCGCTGGGCCGCACGACGCTGCCGCTGCTGAAAGCCGCCTACGACGAGAACGCCGTGCTGGCGCCCAACCGGCCGCTGGGCGGCTTCACGGTGCGCCCGCGCATCTCGCTGGCGCTGCGCGCCGACGGCTCGTACGACGTAACCGAGCTGCGCGCCGCCTGCGAGCAGGCGCTGGGCTTTGCCCGCCACACCGACGCCTCGGCGCGCAGCCAGGCGTGTGTGGGCGTGCGGCTTGTGTTTCCAAAAACGAGCGTCGATGCCGGCGCCCGGGTGCGGGCCGGTAGTGCCGAGACCGTCCTGCCAGTCACGCGCGCGCCGGCGTTCGTGGGGGATGGCGATGACGATTTCCCGGTCGTCACCTACCGCTTCGCTCCAGCGGACGCGGCCCAGGTGGTGACCTACCACGCGCCGCTGGCGATCGTGCCGGTGTTCGAGTAAGCGAAAAGCGAGGAAAAGCGAGGGTCAGGTCTGACATTCGGACACGAGCTCGACAATCTGCTAGTCAGAACTAGCTCGCACCGGGTCATGCTAATACTGGTCAAACACTATTGGAAGTGGCTTAAGCTGAGGCCGTGTCTGAATGTCAGACCTGACCCCGGCTGTGAATCGTCAGACGTAAAAAAAACCTGTCGCGGCAGGTTTTTTTATGGGTGTGCCGTCAATTCCAGGCCGATGGCGAAAACAGGTAGCCTTCGCCCCACACCGTCTTGATTTTTTCCGAATCGGCATCGTCGAACTTGCGGCGCAGCTTGGAGATGCAGTTGTCGATACTGCGGTCGAGCCCATCGAACTCGATCCCGCGCATCTTCTTGAGCAGGGCGTCGCGCGAAAGCACGCGCCCGGCTGCCTCGGCCAGCACCAGCAGCAGTTTGTATTCGGTATTCGACAGGATGCACGGCTGGCCGCGCCAGACGACGCTGCGGTCGCTCGTGACGATGCGCAGCGCGCCAAATTGCAGGATGCGCGAATCGACACCCGACTTGGCCTGGGCGCGCCGCATCAGCGCGCGCAGGCGCGCCAGCAGCACGCGCGGCTGGACCGGCTTGTTGACGAAATCGTCGGCGCCTTGTTCCAGGCCCGAGACTTCATCGTACGAATCTTCGCGCGCGGTCAGGATCAGGATCGGGACGTCCGAGTGCTCGCGGATCTGGCGGCACACGACCATACCGTCCAGGCCCGGCAACATCAGGTCGAGGATCACGACGTCGGGCGAGAGTTCCTTGAAACGCTCGAGCGCGACGTCGCCGCGGGTGACGAGGTCAACCGCGAACTCGTAACTGGACAGGTATTCGGAGACGAGCTCGGCCAGACGCGCATCGTCTTCCACCAACATTACACGGTGCATTCAATTTCTCCTCGGTCTGTCATTGTAGCGGGCAGCATGCCGGAATGGCAGAACCTGCGAGAAGCGAGACAAGTCATTACAGTTTGACGACAACCGGGCGCATCAGATGCGCCCGGTTGTCCGATCAAGGCGCGCACACGATCCTCAGTTGGCACCGTTCGTGCTGCGTGACGCGCTGGCGCCGACCTTCTGGTTGGCGTGCAGTGCCAGCGCCGGCACGGTCGCGCCAGTCACGCTGCCCAGCGTGAACTTAATGACGCCATTGGCCGGGACCACCACGGCGTCGCCGCTGCAACCTGTTTTGGCCGCATTGAGCTGGCCATTGATGACGTTGCAATAGGTGCCAGGCGGCAGGCCGGTCGCCTGCGTCGTGGTCCAGGTCGCCGGGTCGTTATTGATCGCGACAAAGCCCTTGTTGCCACGCGAAAAGGCGATCTGGTTGCGCGTGCCGGTGGTGAAATTATCCACGCCCTGGCCCGATGTGGCAGCGCGAAACGCGACCATGTTCGAGATCTCGGGCCAGCGGTGGATGAAGTCCCATGCCTGGTTGATCAGCGGCTTGCCATTCGCGTCGAACGGGCTGGCGGCTGGTGGCGGCTGTTCGCTCCGGGTAAAGCGAAAGCCCGAATGCACTTGCGCCGCGCCATAGGGCCAGGCCAGCATCAGGACATTGGCCAGCTGGTAGCGCTTGGTGCCTTGCGTGTCGTTGGGAACGCCGGTGAAGTTGCTGGCCACGAGCGAACTCGGCGCGTGTTCGCCGCGTTCGGAATCCCAGTTGTTGATGAACACGGTCGCCTTGTCGCTGGGGATGAAGCCCCAGGTTCCGCCCCATCCGGCGCTTGGCGAACCCATAAACCTGGGCAAGTCCGCGACGGCGGCGCCATTCACATTCTGGAACATTTCCTTCATCGCATAGACGTAATGGAACTCGTTGACCGAGCCAGTGGCCAGATAGGCATTCGCCTTGACGCCACTGTCCGGAATCACCTCTTGCGTAAACCACAGCGGCTCACCGGCTTTGGTCGTGCGGGATACGCCATTGAGGAAGCCGGCAATGTCGCCCGGCGCCATGTGCTTGGCGGCGTCCAGCCGCACACCGTCCACGCCCATGGCCACGAGCTTGTTCAGGTAGTTGCGGATCTGGCCCTGCACATAGCTGGCGCCGGTATTCAGGTCGGGCAGGTTGTTGAGGCGGCAGCTCGTCACCTTGGTGCGGTCGGCCAGGCTGTAGTCGCCGCCCTGGATAACGCAGGCGGCATGGAAGTCGGGGGCGCTGAAATGGGGGTAGCTTTGCGTGGCGGCATTCCAGCTGCTGCCATCGGTGGCCGTGCCGGTGCCGGCGCCGTCGGCCATCTGGTTGACGACCACGTCGGCGTAGATGCGCACCTTGGCCGCATGGCAGGTATTGATCATGGCCTGCAACTCGGCTTCCGTGCCCATCCGGCTGTCAAGCCTGGTGTAATTGACCGCCTGATACACGTCGTACCAGAAGTCCAGCTTGCGCGATGCATGCGGCGGCGAGATCTGCACCGCGCCGTAGCCCTGTGGCCCGAGCCAGTTCGTGCACTCCCTGGCGATGTCGTTCCACTTCCAGCGGAACATTTGTACCGAGGTATCGGCAGGGTTGAAGTCGGCGGCGGCCGCTGGCGTGCTGAACGCCATGGCGATGCAGGCGATGCTGGAGAGACACGCTGCGCGGGGCAGACGGTGCACCAATTGCCTGGTTCGGATGAATTCCACGTTGATTCCCGGGTTGTGACGCGTTGACGATAATGACCGCACGGTGGACGAACTATTTGTCCAATGTTGCTACGACGGAAATTATCACGGAACGTCAGGGCGTAGATTCAGACTTGCTTCAGAGCCAGGCAGCCTGGGCATGGGGGGTTTCGACTTGACGAACAGGGATCGGTCGTCGAAGATTCCGATCATCCAACCACGTCCTGACACCCTTGGAAAACGCCATGAACCTGGTCGTCAAAGTACGCGTACTGCGGCACATCCGGCAGTCTGGCTATCGTCCGCAGTTGGAGGATCTCTCGCCTGGTCTGTTCCCGTTCTGGCAGCGCAATAGTGGGAAAGATTTTCCTGGCATGCCGCACAGCGAGCTTTTTTTCACGCAAGCAGCAACTGGACTGATGCGCTTTTTCGAGGTCGCGGCAGACCGGCGCGAGCCGTGCGCGTTGCCATCGCTGGCCGCCGACTCGGTCTGGCATGCTTGGATGGCATGGGACGCCGTGAATCTGGATCACTTCTGCCGCCGCCACTTCGGCAAGCCGATCGACCATCTTCCCCATGCCATGCTCGATGCGCTGGCACTGCCGCGCGCGCTCGTTGGCTGCCGTGAGCACGAAGACGCTCGCTCGCGGGTACGGGGCTTGCCCGCGTTGTTCCGCCTCGATGCCACGTTGCGTATGCCATATGGTCATGGCTACGCGCTGCAAGACGAGGACATCGTGTATAGCCGTCTGGATGCGAATGGCAGGATGGCCGGGGGCGCACGGCCGCATCCCGAGCTGACACTGCGGGCGTTGCTGCTGGCAAACCTGATCAGCCAGGCAGACTATGCCGCAGCCCTGCGAGAAAAACGGGGGCTGGACACGGGGGCAGGCACCTATTACGTCGGTGATGGTGGCAGCGACAATGCGATGCGCGAGTGTGACGCCGACCTCAACTGCCACGGCGGCGGAAGCGATGGTGGCGATGGCGGCAGCAGCAGTTGCGGCGGTGGCAGCAGTTGCGGCGGCGGCGGGGGAGACTGAGCGCCAGCATGCAAACGGCCCGCTTGCGCGGGCCGTTGCAGCTCATCACGCCAGACAGCGCGTGACCTTCAGTGATTCATTTACATCAAGCCATGTTCTGGTTAACGAAGTCCCAGTTGGCCACGTTCCAGAACGCTTCCAGGAACTTCGCGCGCGCGTTGCGGTAGTCGATGTAGTAAGCGTGTTCCCAGACATCGGCCGTCAGCAGTGGCTTGTCGGTCGTGGTCAGTGGCGTGGCGGCATTCGAGGTGTTGACGATGTCGACGCTGCCGTCGGCCTTTTGCACCAGCCAGGTCCAGCCCGAACCGAAGTTGCCCAGTGCCGATTTGTTGAACTCTTCCTTGAACTTCTCGACCGAACCCCATTTGGCATTGATCGCGTCCAGCGCCTTGCCGCTTGGTGCGGCGCCGTTCGGGGTCATGCAGTGCCAGAAGAAGGTGTGGTTCCAGACCTGCGCCGAATTGTTGAACACGCCGCCCGACGACTTCTTGACGATCTCTTCCAGCGGCATCTCTTCGAACTCGGTGCCCTTGATCAGATTGTTCAGGTTGGTCACGTAGGTCTGGTGATGCTTGCCATGGTGGTATTCCAGGGTCTCGGCCGAGATGTGCGGTTGCAGCGCGTCCTTGGCATACGGCAGTGCCGGCAGGGTGTGTTCCATGATAAATCCTTGTTGGGTTGGAAAGGTTGCAGTTCTGATAGCGGCGCTATTCTAAACCGGATGCAGTAATGTTGCATCCTTGCATTCTCTTTCCTTTGGACAGGATTCCTCAGTCGAGCACGCTCTGTACCTGCGCCACGCCAACCTCGGCGCTGCCATCGGCCAGGCGGATGTGCAGCGTGTCGCGCGCATGGATCTGCGCCGGGTCGCGCACGATCTGGCCCTTGCCGTCACGCACGATGGCGTAGCCGCGCTCGAGCGTGCGTTGCGGGTTGAGCAGTTCGAGCTGGGCTGCCAGGCCCATCAACGCATCGCGGCGGCTCTTGAGATTGTTGCGCAGGCTGGTGTGCAGGTGACGCCCGTCTGACGACAGTTGCGCCCTCAGTGCGCGCATGTCGGGGCGGTGCCGGCTCCAGCGCTGCTGCAATTGCGCCAGAACCAGGCCCTGGCGGTTGATGGGCAGCTTGACCGCATGCGTCATGGCCGTGGCCAGTGCCAGCAGTTTCAGGCGCTGGTGGCCGATCTGCGCTGACGGGCTCAGCAGGCGACGGCTCAGGTTATCCAGGCCCTGGCTGGCATCCGACAGGCGGCGGTCCATTGCGCGCTGCAGGTCGAGCGCGTCGCCGTGCAGCGACGCGAGCCAGTCGGCGCGGGGCGTGGCGGCCAGCTCGGCAGCAGCGGTCGGCGTCGCGGCGCGCACGTCGGCCGCGAAGTCGGCAATGGTGACGTCGGTTTCGTGGCCCACGCCCGAGACAACGGGAATGGCGCAGGCATCGATCGCGCGCGCCACGCATTCTTCGTTAAAACTCCACAGGTCTTCGATCGAGCCGCCGCCGCGGCACACCAGCAGAACGTCGACTTCGCCACGGCGCGACGCCGTCATGATCGCCTCGGCAATCTTGTCGGCAGCGAACTGGCCCTGGACCGGGGTGGGGTAGAGCACTACGCGTACGTGGGGCGCGCGCCGGCGCAGGGCCGTGAGCACGTCGCGCAGCGCCGCGGCGCCGGGGCTCGTGACGATGCCGATGCTGCGCGGGAACAGCGGCAGTGGCCGCTTGCGCCCGGCGTCGAACATGCCTTGCGCGGCCAGCTTTTCCTTCAGGCGCAGGAATGCCTCGTACAGCTGGCCGACGCCGGCACGGCGGATCGCCTCGACATTGATCTGGTAGTCGCCACGCGCGCCGTACAGCGTCACGAGGGCGCGCACCTCGACCTTGTCGCCTTCACGCGGGATGAAGCCGGCCGACTGCGCACGGCCACGGAACATCACGGCGCGCACCTGGGCGGCGTCGTCCTTGAGCGTGAAATACCAGTGGCCCGACGCCGCGCGCGTGAAATTGGAAATTTCTCCACCGATCCAGGTCAGTGGAAAAGTACGCTCGAGCAGGCGCGCCACTTGCTGGTTCAGCGCGGTGACGCTCAGAACGGCAGGGGGCGTGTAGGCGGAGTCGGCGTCGCTGGTCGGGAACATGGTCTGTCGCGAAAAAAACTGAGAGGGCGATTATAGCCGCCCTGGCGAAGTGTCCAGGTTCGATGGCAATCCGGTCGCTGAAGCCGATTATTGCTGCTTTTCAATGCAATCTATTGAAATGGGTTTGAAATCAAGAGGTTGCAGGGTCAGTAATGTCGTTTGAGAGCGGTTTATCCACACAAACTGTGGGGAACTCATTCATAGGGCATGACGCTGCGCGCGGATTGAGCAGGGGAGGTGGATTTATTACAAAACAATGACTTAGGGCCATTGCAGCAGGTTTGATCACAAAGTTGTCCACAGAATCTGTGCACTCCTTTTATTTGTGGCTGAGCGGCTTTTTACGCAGGAAAGTTGTATTGCGAATCCACCCGGTCGATACCAACCAAGCTGCTTAATTTTAAAGCAGTACGATTGGTTGTTAATGAAATCAATGACTTACACTCCTAACTTTATGCTTCCTCACACTCTTATCCACATAAAGTGTGCACAGCGCGAATTTTCTGTGAACAACAGGCGCTAAGGCCGAATAAACGTGGGAATGGAAGGGAATACGGCGTGTTTCAGGCGTGATTCAGGCCATATGCTCAAACTTTAAGCGCTGCGTGTTTGCTGATTAAAATCAATAGCTTAGTGTCATAAAGGAGGTCTTGCACACACTTTTGTCCACAATAAATGTGTGGAACTACACAGCCGCACGCGCTGGGCAAAGTGGTACAACACTGCCTCCAAAACAGGCGTGTAATCGAAACCCTTTGAAATCAACAGCTTAGGTGTTGTTCAGGGGCCTTGCGCACAATTTTGTCCACAGAATGTGTTCGCAACTACAGGCGCCGGCAGCAGCGTTGTCGAAAAAACCATGGTGTCATTGCATGATGGCATCGAGTCATGAGACTGCCATTTTCTTGCGCAGGCGCAGAAAGCCCTTTGAAATCAACGTGCTTGGTTCTTGTCGCGCGCCTTGCGCACAATTTTATCCACAGAAGGTGTGCAGAACTCTACTTGCCGCTTCGCTGCCAACTTGCTACATTGCCGGATTGACTTTTATCCTCTCAGGAGTATCTCTTGCTCGCCATTTTTCAAGCCGCAGGCTGGCCTATCTGGTTCCTGCTGTTCGCGTCGATCGTTGCCGTCGCCCTCATCGTCGAACGCCTGATCACGCTGCGCCGCGAGAAAATCCTCCCACGCAACCTGCTCGACGAAGTCATCCGCGTGCACCACACGGGCAAGGCCACGCCGGACGTCATCAACAAGCTGGAACAGAATTCGCCGCTGGGCACCGTGCTGGCGGCTGCACTGCGTAACGTCGACGCGCCACGCGACGTGATGAAGGAGTCGATCGAGGAAGCCGGCCGCGGTGTGGCCCAGAACCTCGAACGTTTCCTGACCACGCTCGGTACCATCGCCTCGCTCGCGCCGCTGATGGGTCTGTTCGGCACGGTGGTCGGCATGATCGAGATCTTCGGCGCCTCGGCCCCGACCGGCGGCAATAACCCGGCGCAACTGGCGCACGGTATCTCGGTGGCGCTGTACAACACCGGTTTCGGCCTGGCCATCGCGATGCCGGCGCTGGTCGCCTACCGTCACTTCCGCAACCTGGTCGACACCTATATCGTCGACATGGAACTGCAGGCCGTGAAATTTGTCGACGTCGTCCACGGTGCCCGCAAATGATGGATTTTCGCCGTGGCCGCAAGCGCGAGGATCCGGAGATCAACCTGATCCCGTTCATCGACGTGCTGCTCGTGGTCCTGATCTTCCTGATGGTCTCGACCACCTACAGCAAGTTCACCGAGCTGCAGATCACCTTGCCGACGGCCGAGGCCGAGAAGCAGGCGCAAAAGCCGTTCGAGATCAATGTCACGGTCGACGCCAAGGGCAACTACACGGTCAATAACACGCCCGTGGCATTCACCAGCGTGGCAGGCCTGGCGCAGGACATGCGGACGGCGGCGCGCACGCCGGACGGGCAGGTGGTGGCCAGCCCGGTCGTCATCGTCAATGCCGACCAGTTCGCAATGCACCAGATGGTGATCAATGTGCTGGAAGCAGCGCGTGTGGCCGGCTACGACAAGCTGACCTTCGCTGCCCAGACCGGCACCGGCAAGTAACCTCACCGGCCCGCGTCAAGCTGGCCGGCATCCTTCCGCATGGCATCTTCCCTTGAAACAACCCTGACCCGCGCGTGGCTGCGGCGCGGCCCGCTTGCCGTCGCGCTATTGCCTGTGGCGCTGCTGTTCGGGGCGCTGGCCGCCGTGCGCCGCCGGCTGTTCCAGTCCGGCATTAAGGCGTCAAAGCGCTTGCCCGTTCCCGTCATCGTTGTTGGCAACATCTTTATTGGCGGCACCGGCAAGACTCCGCTGACGATTTGGCTCGCCGAGGCACTGCGCGCGGCCGGCATGCAGCCGGGCATCATCTCGCGCGGCCATGGCGGTGATGCCGGCAAGGAGGGCGCGCCGCGCGCCGTCACGCCAGGGTCCGATCCGCGCGTCGTGGGCGACGAGCCCCTCCTGATTGCGCAGCGTACCGGCTGCCCGGTCGTCATCGGCCGCCAGCGCACCGAGGCTGGCAGGGCGCTGCTGGCGGCGCACCCGGACGTTGACGTGCTCATTACGGACGATGGCTTGCAGCACTATGCGCTGGCGCGCGACATCGAGATCGTCCTGTTTGACGGCCGCGGCGTGGGCAATGGCTGGCTGCTGCCGGCCGGGCCGCTGCGCGAGCCGCCGTCGCGCCGCCGGGATTTCACTGTGGTCAATGTCCCTGAGCTCACGCCCGCGCTGGCCCGGGCCGTTGGCGGCGCCCCGTACCGCATGCTGTTGTCCGGTCAGTACGCCGAACCGCTGCATGGCGGGGCGCGCGTGCCATTGGCTGATCTGCGCGCGAAACGCATCGTCGCCGCAGCCGGTATCGGCAATCCGGGCCGCTTCTTTGCGATGCTGCGCGCGGCGGGCCTGGCGCCTGGCGAACTGGCCTTGCCCGACCATCACGACTTCCTGGACGACCCGTTTGCCACCGTGGACGCCGAGATCATTCTGATCACGGAGAAGGATGCAGTAAAATGTCGGCAAATTGAACATCTGAAGGACGATCCGCGCTTGTGGGTCGTGCCTGTGACGGCGCAGCTCGACCCTGCGCTGGCTGAACAAATCGTGGAGAAATGTCGTGGACGCTCGCCTGCTTGATATCCTGGTCTGCCCGTTGTGCAAGGGTCCGCTCGAACTCGACAAGAAGGCGCAGGAGCTGACCTGCCGCGCCGACCGCCTCGCCTATCCGATTCGCGATGGCATCCCGATCATGTGGGCCGACCAGGCGCGCAAGATCGAGCCTGTCTGATCGGCCTGCATGAACTTTACCGTCATCATCCCGGCGCGCCTGGCGTCGACCCGCCTGCCGAACAAGCCGCTGGCCGACCTGGGCGGCAAGCCGATGGTGGTGCGCGTGGCCGAACGGGCGCGTGAATCGGGTGCAACGCGGATCATCGTCGCGACCGACCACGCCGACATTGCCGCCGCCTGCGCCGAGCATGGCGTCAGCGCCGTGCTCACGCGCGCCGACCACCCGTCGGGCACCGACCGCATCGCCGAAGTGGCGCACGTGCTGGGCCTGGCGCCGAATGACGTTGTCGTCAACCTGCAGGGCGACGAGCCATTGATCGACCCGCGCCTGCTGGCGGCCTGCGCCGCGAGGATCAGCGCCGACGTACTGATGGCCACCTGCGCGCATCCGATTCTCGATGCGGCCGACGTGTTCAACCCGAACGTCGTCAAGGTCGTGCTCGACAAGAACGGGCGCGCACTGTATTTCTCGCGCGCCACGATCCCCTGGCACCGCGATGCATTTGCCCAGACGCTCGAGTCGCTGCCTGCCGGCTATGCGCCGCTGCGCCACATTGGCCTGTATGCCTACAGCAATGCGTTCTTGCAGGCATATCCCGCCATGGCCGTGTCGCCACTCGAGTCGATCGAGGCGCTGGAGCAGTTGCGCGTGCTGTGGCACGGTGTGCCGATCGCGGTGCACATCACGGATAGTGCACCGCCAGCGGGCGTCGACACGCCCGACGATCTGGCGCGGGTACGCCTGCATTACACGTCTTGACGCACGCCACAAAGGTATAGTCGGGCCATCTGCGCAGGATCAAATATCCTCGCTGCAAGGGCTTGCGGCTGGCTTTTACGCCAACTTTTGTGGTAACTTCCGTCTCAACGAAGTCTGCGCAATATCAAAAAGATCACCGTATCCGCCATTTTACTTTTCTCTATTTTCTAGAATCTCAGGAAACTCATGCGTCTCATTCTGTTAGGAGCACCCGGTGCCGGCAAGGGCACCCAGGCCAACTTCATCAAGGAAAAGTTCGGCATCCCCCAAATCTCGACCGGCGATATGCTGCGCGCCGCGATCAAGGCAGGCACTGAACTGGGCCTGGCCGCCAAAAAAGTGATGGATGCCGGCCAACTCGTGTCGGACGACATCATCATCGGCCTGGTCAAGGAGCGCCTGAAGGACGCAGACTGCCAGAACGGCTATCTGTTCGACGGCTTCCCGCGCACCATCGCGCAAGCCGAAGCGATGAAGGACAGCGGCGTGAACATCGATTACGTTCTCGAGATCGATGTCCCTGACGACATGATCCTTGAACGCATGACCGGCCGCCGCTCGCACGCCGCGTCGGGCCGCGTGTACCACGTCAAGTTCAACCCGCCAAAAGTCGACGATACCGATGACGTCACGGGTGAGCCGCTGATCCAGCGCGACGACGACAAGGCAGAAACCGTCTCGAAGCGCCTCGAGGTGTACCACAACCAGACCAAGGTGCTGCTCGGTTATTACGGCAAGTGGGCCGAGTCGGGCCTGCCAGGCGCACCGAAATACCGCCGCATCTCGGGCGTCGGCCCGGTCGAGCAGGTGCGTGACAACGCATTTGCCGCGCTGGCCGAATAAGTTTTCCGTACAGTACTACCCCAGCGATCCCGCGCCGGCCCTGCCTGCGCGGGATCGCTGCATTCCGGGCATGTGATTGTCATTACGCCGTACAATTGTGAGCAATTGTTTCCCGTGCGCCGTGTGCGGGTTGGCAAGACGATAATAAGTTATCTGTCTACAACCCTGAGAGGTCTCCCATGAACAAGAACAACACCATCCTCGCCATGCTGCTGGCACTTGCCGCTGCGAGTGTTGGCGCCCAGACGACAGGTGCTACCCAGGGTCAGCCAGCCACGGGCGAGACATACCGTCCATCCCTCGACGGCCAGCAAACCTCGACGCCTGCTGCGCCGATCGACATGCAGCCCAAAACCCAGGAAGAAAAAGCCACGGGCCGGCAGGAGCCATCGCGTCTGAAGGACATTGATCCGGCCACGCATCCGGCGCCGCAGAACGTGCGTCCACAGCCAACGCCAGCACCGAAGACGCAGCAAGAGCAGGGCGTGCAACCGATCGCCCGTCGTTCGGTGCAGCAGCAGATCGATAGTGCAGGGCGTCTGGCGTCGCCAAATGCCCCAACGGTCGTTGCGCCAGCCACCACTGCCCCGACGCCAGTCGTGCCAACGACCAGCCAGGTTGCGCCGTGCATCGGCGCAACCTGCACCGACACGACCGGCGCCACCAACGCCGGTGCCGTGGGCAGCTCAAGCGTGAACAGCGCCGGTCGCCTGTGCAACCGCAGCGGCACCACAGTGCAGTGCTTCTGAACTGAGCGCGCCCATCGTCCCGAACCTTCTTGATGCGCCTACTTTACGTTTACGTAAACGTTAAAGCCGGGCAAAATAGCGGTACAAGAATTTTCACAAGGGACAACCATGCACATCCAGGATAACGTTTTCATTGTCACCGGCGGCGCCTCCGGTCTTGGCGCGGCCACCGCGCGCATGCTCGCCGCGAATGGCGCGACCGTCGTCATTGCCGACGTCCAGGCCGAAGCGGGCCAGGCGCTGGCTACCGAGCTGAAAGGCCAGTTCGTCCGCTGCGACGTCACTCAGGAAGCCGATGCGCAGGCTGTCGTCGATGCGGCCGTTGCTCTGGGCACGCTGCGCGGCCTGGTCAACTGCGCCGGCGTCGCGCCGGCCGTCAAGACTGTCGGCAAGGATGGCGCGCACCCGCTGGACGTGTTCCAGCGCGCCGTCAACATCAACCTGGTTGGCACCTTCAATATGGCGCGCCTGGCCGCCGAGGCCATGGGCAAGACCGAACCGGCCGAGCATGGCGAGCGCGGCATCATCATTAACACCGCATCGGTTGCCGCCTTTGACGGCCAGATGGGACAGGCGGCCTATGCGTCGTCCAAGGCGGCCGTGGCCGGTCTGACACTGCCGATGGCGCGCGACCTGTCGCGCAACGGCATCCGCGTCATGACGATCGCGCCGGGCATTTTCGAGACGCCGATGCTGATGAACATGCCGCAAGAGGTGCGTGATTCGCTGGGCAAGATGGTGCCGTTCCCGCCGCGCCTTGGTTTGCCGACGGAGTTCGCCCACCTGGCCCGCGCCATCATCGAAAACGTGATGCTCAACGGCGAGACGATCCGTCTGGACGGCGCGATTCGCATGCAGCCAAAGTAGTTCTTCAGGGACGTGTCCTGAAAGCATTTCGAAGATGCTGTAGCATGTCTTCGATGTCGGGCGCCTGGCCTAAGTCCACGCGCCCGTTTGCTATTTTGGAGAACCGTTTGAACACACTCAGCAAGCTAGCGCTCGCTCTGGCATTGGCCGGCGCCACGACGACGCCCCTCTGGGCCCAGGATTCACTGCAGGCCGCGCCCGAAGCGGCGACCGGCTACACCGAGAAAAATGGCTGGCAGGCCAAGAAGTACATGGTCACCGCCGCCAATCCGCTGGCGGTCGAGGCCGGCTACCAGATCCTGCGCCAGGGCGGAGCCGCCATCGATGCGGCGATTGCCACGCAACTGGTGCTGACGCTGGTCGAGCCGCAATCGTCCGGCATTGGCGGCGGCGCGTTCATGGTCCATTACGATGGCAAGCAGACCCAGGCGTTCGATGGCCGCGAAACGGCGCCAAGCAAGGCCGACGAGCACCTGTTCGAACGGCCTGACGGCACGCCCCTGTCGCGCACCGAAGGCGTGGTCGGCGGCCGTTCGGTCGGCGCGCCGGGCGTGCTGCGCATGCTCGAACTGGCGCACCGCCAGCACGGCAAGCTGCCGTGGAAGGCGCTGTTCGCCCCGGCGATCCGCTTGTCGGAGCAAGGCTTCAAGGTCAGCCCGCGCATGCACAAGATGCTCGCTGGCGAAACGTTCCTGATCAAGGACCCGGTTGCCGCAGCCTACTTTTATGATGCGGCCGGCAAGCCATGGCCGGTTGGCCACGTCCTGAAGAACCCGGCGCTGGCCGCCACGCTGCGCGAGATCGCCGCCGGCGGCGCCGATGTGTTCTACACGGGCCGCTTCGCGCGCGATATCGCGGCCAAAGTGGCCGCGCACCCGACCAATCCGGGGCTGCTGACGGCCAAGGACATCGCCGACTATCGCCCCAAGGTCCGCACGCCCGTCTGCAGCGACTATCGCGCCTACACCGTGTGCGGCATGCCGCCGCCATCGTCGGGCGGGATCGCCGTGGCGCAGATGCTGGGCATGTTCGAGACCTTCGACATGAAGGCGCTCGCGCCGAAGGACGGCGTGCCGGGCGCAGACGCCGTGCACGTGTTCTCGGAAGTAGCGCGCCTGGCCTACGCCGACCGCAACCGCTACGCCGCCGACGCCGACTTCGTGCCGCTGCCGGGCCGTGGCATCCCGAGCCTGATCGACAAGGGCTACCTGACGGCGCGCGCCAAATTGGTAGGTGCGCGCTCGATGGGCGAGGCCAAGGCCGGTACGCCGCCGGGGATGGAGGTTGCCTGGGGCACCGATAACGCGATCGAGACGCCATCGACCTCGCACATGTCGGTCGTCGATGGCAATGGCGCCGGCCTGGCCATGACCACGACGATCGAAGACGCGTTCGGTTCGCGCCAGATGGTCGACGGCTTCATGCTGAATAACCAGCTGACGGACTTCTCGTTCAGCGCGCGCGACGCCGATGGCCCCGTGGCCAACCGCGTTGAAGCCAACAAGCGGCCGCGCAGTGCGATGTCGCCGACGATCGTGTTCGACCGCGCCAGCGGCAAGCTGGTGCTCGCCATCGGCTCGCCCGGTGGCCCGGCCATCATCAATTATGTCGCCAAGGTACTGGTGGGCACGCTCGACTGGGACCTGAATGTGCAGCAGGCGATCGCGCTGCCGAACTTCGGCAGCCGCAACGGTCCGACCGAACTGGAACGGGGCCGCTTCCCCGACGCCACGCTCGACGTGCTGCGCGCACGCGGCCACGCGATCCGGGTCAGCGAGCAGACGTCGGGCCTGCACGGCATCGAGCGTGTGATGGTAAAAGGCGTGCCGATGTGGTTCGGCGGCGCCGATCCGCGCCGCGAAGGTGTTGCCAAGGGCGATTAATGTAGCCTTCGAGAGAAAGCCGGCCTGAATGTGCCGGCTTTTTTATTTGGTGAGATGCAGATTCCGGAATGCGTAGCGAAGTGCTTCCGGCAGCGTGTCCATGTCGACGTATTGATTCAGGAGTTCGATCCGGAGCTTGTCCTTGCCGCCATACGCAGCAACAAGCCGGTTTGCATAGTCGATCATGAGACGCTGCTGAATGTCGCGCGAGTATTCCTCGGTGAAGTCGTCAGCGGCCAGTCGGTCGGGGCCTTCGTGGTCGATGATGACGCACGCTTGATGTTGCAGCATGACGATCGGCGCATATTCATCGGTGAAGTTGCGTGGGAGGCGCATATCGTCGACGTGGTGCCGAACCTCAGAGCTGTTGAGCAGGTAGTAGACCCGGCCGGAGGCGTCGCTTGCGCTGGCAAAAATGAAGAAGGTGCGATGTGGATTTCCGCCCTCGTCCAGCGCCGGGCACTCCTTGCGTAAGGTTGACGGAAAGGGCGCGAAATGGGTTGTGGCGGGTTCATACCGCAGGCGAAGAACGGCATCTTGCAGAATGCGTGGCAGGGGTTGGGCGCACGGCAATCCGCTCAATGTACTGAACAGGATGGCGCAAACAAGTGGCTTGATCGTGTTGGAAGACACGGCAGCAGCCTCGCTATTTGTTGGTTCTGGATCTGATCGAGCATTTGACGGACATGGAAACGCGCGCCAACGCCGGCAAGTTGGCGATCTCTATTTCGGCAGGCGCAAGTCCCTGAATGTATGGCGAAGCTCGTCGGGCAGCGTGTCGAGATCCACGCGCTGCTTCAGGATTTGCGCCCGAAGCTTCTCTTTGCCGCCGAAGGCCGAGGAAAGCCGCGCGGCGAAGTCGATTGCCAGCCTCTGGTGTATATCTTGCGGATATTCGTCATTGAAAACCGGACTCCTGAATGTTTCTCTGGCATCGTTATCGATGATCAGGCATTCCGGACCCCGGACCATCACGATCAATCCATGGCCACCAGTCGAATACTTGGGGGAATGAGGAGGCTCGGGGTTGTTCCGGATTTCGTACCCATGTAGCAGATAAAAGATTCGGCCCGCATTGTCGCTTGCTTTGGCGAAGACGAAATGTACACCGACACTGTATTCATTGTCAGATAACGTGTCGCACCCGGCGATGGCCTGCAATGGTAGCGGCTCGAAACGTATCTTTGCCTGTTCATAACCCAGTTCAAGGAGCGGGTCGTGAAGGATTCGTGGCGGCGACTGTGCAAATAGAATACCGCTCGTGCTGCTGAGCAATGCGACGGCGATGAGTTGCTTCAGGACGGTAGAACGCATGAGGTGGCCTCTTGATGCGGTAAGTTGAACCTGACCAAACGTCGCGCTGCTTGGAATTCTGGATCCGAATTCGTCCATCGCGTTGCAAGGTTGGATGGAAGACGGGACTCTCGACCGGTACAGGCGTCACGATGTTGGCGTTTCGCAAGACCAGGCGTCGGATGGCAGCGATCCAGCGCGACTGGGGCACACAAGCGACAATCTGCGACAAATTCTTGCCATTTCCATCCCATATTTGCCTCAAGACAAGCAGAATTTGCTAACCTGCTGGCGTGACGAACAAACAGAAAACCAGACCGGGCGTGACAGAAGATGGTGCGCGCGACGCCTGCCGGGGCGGGGTTCTGCACGCCGCACTATGCCGCGACGTGCCGGCCTTGCGCGCGGCGTGACGATGCTGCGCACGTTCCTGCTCCTGGTGCTGATGGCACTGACCGCGCTGTGCGCACCCTTCGCGCGCGCTGCGGCGCCCGAACCGACGCTGCGTTTCGAGCACCTGTCGGTGCAGCACGGTCTGGCGCAGGAGTCGGTGCTGTCGATCCTGCAGGATGCGGACGGCTTCATGTGGTTCGGCACCCAGTCCGGCCTGTCGCGCTATGACGGTTACCGCTTCGTCAATTACCGCACCGAGATCGGCAACCCGCGCAGTCTGGCCAGCAACTGGGTGCGCGCGATGCTGCTCGATCGCCACGGACGCATGTGGGTGGGCACCGATGGCGGCCTGAATCGCTATGACCCGGCCACCCGCAGCTTCACGCTGTACGCGCCCAACGAGCCGGCGCGGCGCGGCGCCGGCAACCGCCAGATCAAGACGATGATCAGCGATGGCCAGGACGGCCTGTGGATCGGCACCGCCGATGGCTTGCAGTATTTTGACATCGACACCGGCAAGTTCACCGTCTGGCACCACGTCCCGAACGATCCGCGCACGCTGCGCGACGACGGGATTCAGGCGCTGGCCTTGGGCGGTGACGGGCGCCTCTGGATCGGCAGCGCGGCAGGCCTGGACAGCTTGAGCGCGGACCGCCAGCGCATCCAGCACCATGCGTCGGACCTGGCCGGGCGCGCACTCCCGGTGCATGCGCTGCTGGTCGACAGCCAGCAGCGGCTGTGGGTGGGCCGTTACGGCGGGCTCGAACGCCATGGCCCAGGCGGGCCGGGCAAGGGCGCGCTGCGCCGCTTCGGGGCTGGCGACGGCGTCGGCAACGAATGGATTACGACCCTGCGCCAGGATGCCAATGGCACGGTGTGGGCGGGCACGCACGACGACGGCCTGTATCGCTGGCGTGCGCAGGGCGATCGCTTCGACGTGTTTCGCCATGAAGTCGCCGATCGCCACAGCCTTGGCGACAATTATGTCTCGGCGCTGTACCGCGACGACGTCGGCACGTTCTGGGCCGGCACCTGGTATGGCGGCGTCTCGCGCGTCGACCTGGGTGGCGGCGGCTTCGCCCGCATCGTCGGGCGTCCCGGCGAGGCCCATTCGCTGGCCGACAACAAGATCCGCGCGCTGCTGCAGGACGGCGACCATCTGTGGCTCGGTTCGTCCACCGCGCTGCACCGGTTCGATCCGGCCACCGGCAAGGCCGACGTGTACCGGCACCAGAAGGACAATCCCAACAGCCTGATCGACGTGCCGGCAGCGGCCATCGTGCGCGATCGCGCTGGCCTCTTGTGGATCGGCAGCCGCTCGGGCGTGACGAGCTTCGATCCGGCCACGCGGCGCTTCCGGCGCTTCATGCTGCCGGGCGACGCCGACGCCAACCAGGTGCGCTCGATGCTGGTCGATCGCGATGATGTGATCTGGATCGGCACGCGCGGTGGCATGCACCGGATGGCGGCCGGCACCCGCGCACTCACGAGTCTGCGGCATGACCCGGGCAAGGCGGCCAGCCTGACGGATGACACCGTGCGACCGCTGCTGGAAGACCGCCGCGGGCGTTTCTGGGTTGGCACGGTATCGGGCCTGGAGTTGCTCGATCGCGCCAGCGGGCGCTTCCGCCACTTCCGCCACGATCCATTCGACCCGAATAGTCTCAGCCACAACGAAGTGCAGTCGCTGTTCGAAGACAGCCGCGGCGACATCTGGATCGGCACCGGCGTGGGCCTGAACCGCATGGTCACGGGACCGGATGGCGCCCTGAGCTTCACGCGCTACACGACGCGCGACGGCCTGGTCGACGATTCGGTGTCGGCGATCCTGGAAGATGCGGACGGGCGCATCTGGACCAGCACGTCGAGCGGCATCTCGAGCTTCGACCCGGCCAGCGGGCGCTGGCGCAGCTACACGGCCGCCGATGGCATCAGCGAAGGCGCGTTCTTCGACACGGCGGCGCTCAAAACGACCGACGGCACGCTGTATTTCGGTGGCTTCAATGGCCTGACTGCGTTCGATCCGCGCGCGATCCACGACAACCGCATCCCGCCGCGCCCGACGATCACCGGCCTGCAGGTGTTCAACCAGCCGGTCGAGAAGGTCTTCCCGGGCCTGTTGCCGGGGCCGATCGAGCATGCGAGCGCCGTCACGCTGCCATCCGACGCCGCCGTGATCACGGTCGAATTCGCGGCGCTGCACTTCGCCGCGCCCGAGCGCAACCGCTTCGCCTACCGCCTCGATGGTTTCGATGCGGGCTGGGTCAATGCCGGCGCCGACAAGCGCTTTGCCACCTACACCAATCTCGATCCGGGCACCTATGTATTCCGGGTGCGCGCGGCCAACAAGGATGATGTCTGGAGCGAAGACGTGGCCGCGCTGGCGATCACGATCGAGCCGCCGCCGTGGGGTACTGCATGGTTCCGGATCGGCATGATCATCCTGACCTGCGGCGCGATCTACCTGGGCATGCGCATCCGCTTTGCGAGCCTGCGCCACCAGAAGGAGCGCCTCGAGCACCAGGTGAGCGCGCGCACCGAGCAGGTCGAGCAGCAGAACCGCATGCTCGAACTCCAGACAGAGGAATTGCGCGAGCAGGAGCGGCGCGGCCGCCACCAGAGCAATGAGCTGGCGCGTGCCTACCGCGCCTTGCAGGACAACGAGGAAGTGCTGCGCCAGGCCAAGGAGCGCGCCGAGGATGCGACGCGCCAGAAGTCCGAATTTCTGGCCAATATGAGCCACGAGATGCGGACGCCGCTGGCCGGCGTGATCGGCATGCTGGGCTTTGCGCTGCGCGACCTGGCGCTGCGCGAGCACACGCGCGAGCAGATCCTGCGCGGCCAGGCCAATGCCCAGGCCCTGCTGGGGATCATCAATGACCTGCTCGACTTTTCCAAGATCGAGGCCGGCAAGCTGACCCTGGAACGGATCGATTTCGATCTGCACGCCAAGGTACGCAATGTGGCCAGCCTGTTCGACGAGCAGGCGGCCATGCTGGACCTGGCGTTTTCGGTGCTGGTCGACGACAACGTGCCGCGCTACCTGGTGGGCGATCCCACACGCGTGCGCCAGGTGCTGGTCAACCTGGTCGGCAACGCCTTCAAATTTACCAACGCGGGCGGCGTGACGATTCATGTCGAATGCCGGTCCGGCGACCAGCAAGAGGCGGGCAACCACCACATGATCCGCTTCACGGTGCGCGATACCGGCATCGGCATTCCGGCGGCGGCCTTGCCGCGCCTGTTCCAGAAATTCGAGCAGGCCGACACCACCACCACGCGCCGCTACGGCGGCACGGGCCTGGGTCTGGCGATCTGCCGCCAGCTGGTCGAGCTGATGGGCGGGACGATCGGCGTGAGCAGCGTCGAAGGCGAGGGCAGCGTGTTCTCCGTGCTGCTGCCGCTGCGCGACGGCGTCGCGCCGGCCCACATCCCGCACGTGGCGCGCGCACCGCACAGCCACCGGCTGGCGATCCTGTGCGCCGAGGATTTCCCGACCAACCAGATCATCGCGCGCCTGATGGTCGAGGAGATGGGGCATGCAATCGACATCGTCGACAACGGCGTCGAGGCGGTGGCGGCGTGCGCCCGCAAGCGCTATGACCTGATCCTGATGGACGGCCGCATGCCCGAGATGGACGGCGCCAGCGCCACGCGCCTGATCCGCGCCGGTGGCCCGCACGACGCGCCGGTGCTCGACCAGCACGTGATGATCGTGGCGCTCACCGCCAACGCCAGCGGCGAAGACCGCGCACGCTACCTGGCCTGCGGTATGGATGCGTTTTTGACCAAGCCGATCGACGAAGCGGCGCTGCACCTGCAACTGGCGCGCGCGATCGAACGCCAGTTGCAGCGCGGGTTTGTCCTGCCGCTGATCGAGGACGGTGCTGTGGCGGCGCCTGCACCGGCGTTGTCTGCGCCTGTGCCGGCCGCACCTGTGCCGGCTGCACCTACGCCGACCGCCCTCGATGCGCTGTTCGGCGTGGCGGCGCCAGCGCTGCCCGTCGCCCGTTCTGACACTCTGGGTCTGCGCCTGCGCGCTGCATTCTGCAATGACCTGCCGCGCCGGCGCGCCGAGCTGGATGCCGCGCTGGCAAGCGACGATTTCGAAGCCGCAGGCCGGATCCTGCACGGGCTGCGCGGCAGCGCGACCTATCTGGCCGAGCCGGCGCTGGAAACCCTGTGCGCCGAACTGGAAGCGGCCGCCGACGGGCGCGACGCGCAGCGCCTGCGCGCGGGCTTGCCGGTCCTGGCCAGCTTTCTGGATACCTTCGAAACGGGCGCCCCGTCCTGACACCTGCTTATAATGCAGGTTCTGACGAATCTGGTGGAGACGTGATGAACGTGCTGGTGGTCGACGATGACGTGGTGGCGCGCATGATGCTGATGCATCTGGTGGACAGCTGCGGCAGCCATGCGATCGTCGAAGCGGACGACGGCGCCGATGCCTGGCGCCAGCTCGAAGCGGGCCTGCGGCCCGACATCGTGTTCTGCGACCTGCGCATGCCGCACCTGTCCGGCCTCGAACTGCTGCAGCGTGTGCGTCAAGACCCGCTGCTGGCGGCGCTGCCGTTCGTGCTGGTGTCGGCGGCGTCCGACAGCGCCACGATGGACGAGGCGGCGCAGGCCGGCGCCAGCGGCTACATCGTCAAGCCGTTCCGCCACGGCGACGTGCGCGTTCAGTTCGAGCGCCTGTTCCCGCCGGCCGACGCACACAACGCGACCGACGCGGACGACGCGAACGACGAGGCCCCGGACGCCGTGGTGCGCCGGCTTGGCATCGACATCGAGCGTCTGCGCCTGTATCTCGATGGCCTGGGGCGCCAGTTGCAGGCGGCGCAGGGCGGCCTGGCCGAAGGCGCCGAGGGCGCGCAGCAGCTTGCACGCCTGCGCGCCGGCTGCAGCATGCTCGGCCTGCACGGTGCCGCCGAAGCGCTCGAGCAGGCGCCGCTGGCGGCTGGCCTGGCGCAGGCGCAGGCAGCGGTAATGCGCCAGATCGAGCGCGCGGCGCGTGCCTGATGCCGATGGCCTGCCTGCCCGCCAAAGTTCCTTGCTGCCGGTGTACTTTGGACTTACAGTATCCCGCGGATGTTGCCTGACCGGCGCTGCCGGTCGACTGCTTCGTTGCTAGCCGGGGATCAAGCCATGAACGACGTCACCAGTGCAGCGCTGTGCCCCTCCGGCCACACCGATGGCTTCGCGCGCGCGCACTTGCCACCGCCCGATACCTGGCCCGACTTCCTGTTCGAGTTGCCCGAGCTGCAATACCCCGAGCGCCTGAACTGCGCGAGCGCGCTGCTCGATGGCGCCATCGCGCGCGGCTGGGGCGCGCGCACGGCGCTGATCGGCGCGCGTGAACGCTTGAACTATGCCGAACTACTGGCGCAGGTCGATCGCATCGCCCACGTGCTGCGCCACGACCTTGGGCTGGCCACAGGCAGTCGCGTGCTGCTGCGCGGCGCGAACTGCCCGATGATGGCGGCCTGCATCCTGGGCGTGATCAAGGCCGGCTGCATCGCCTTGCCGACCATGCCGCTGCTGCGCGCACGCGAACTGGGTGCCATCGCCGACAAGGCGCGCATCAATGCGGTGCTGTGCGCCGATGGTCTGGTGGACGAAGTCGATGCGCTCGGCCTGAAGGTGCCGGTCCTGGTGTTCGGCACACCGGCGCCCGATGCGCCCGGTGCGCTGGAAGAACGGATGGCACGCCACGACGCCCCGTTCCTCGCTGCCGACACCGCGCGCGACGACGTCTGCCTGATCAGTTTCACGTCTGGCACCACCGGCATCCCGAAAGGGACCATGCACTTTCACCGCGACGTGCTGGCCATCTGCGACTGCTTCTCGCGCCATATGCTGGAAGCGTGCGCCGACGATATCTTCATCGGCACGCCGCCGCTGGCGTTCACGTTCGGGCTGGGCGGCCTGCTGCTGTTTCCGCTGCGCGTCGGCGGCGCAGGCGTGTTGCTCGAACGCCTGAGCCCCGAGGCGCTGCTGGCGGCGATCGCCGACTACCGCGCCACCGTTTGCTTCACGGCGCCCACCTTTTATCGCCTGATGGCAGCGCAGGCGGACCGTTTCGACCTGACCAGCCTGCGCGCCAGCGTGTCGGCCGGCGAGCCGCTGCCGCTGGCCACGCGCGAGGCGTGGCAGACGGCGACCGGGCTGGCGATGATCGACGGGATCGGCGCAACCGAACTGCTGCACATTTTCATCGCCAGCGCGGGCGCGGCCATCCGGCCGGGCGCGACCGGCAAGCCGGTGCCGGGCTACCAGGCCTGCATCCTCGATGCCGACGGCGTACCTGTCGGGCCGGGCGTGATCGGCCGCCTGGCCGTGAAAGGCCCCACCGGCTGCCGCTACCTGGACGACGAGCGCCAGGGTGATTACGTGCAGGGCGGCTGGAACATCACGGGCGACGCCTACGAAATGGACGCCGACGGGTATTTCTACTACCGCTCCCGGACAGACGACATGATCATCTCGGCCGGCTACAACATCGCCGGCGCCGAAGTCGAAGAAGCGCTGCTGCACCATCCGGCGGTGGCCGAATGCGCCGTCGTGGGGCGGCTCGACCCCGAACGCGGCCAGGTGGTCGAGGCCCACGTCGTGCTGCGCGCAGGGCGGGTGGGGTCGGCGGGTCTGGCATGCGAATTGCAGGAATTCGTGAAGGCACAGATCGCGCCGTACAAGTACCCCAGGGCCATTTTGTTCAAGGAAAAACTGCCGCGCACCGAAACCGGTAAACTACAACGCTTTAAATTACGCACGAACGCAGATTGAGGACAGCATGCAGGAAGTGGATGGACGTGAACAAGACCCAGCGATGGGCGGGGCAGCCGAGCTGGACATGGAAAGCCGCCTGACGGACGAACATCACCAATCGCTGCGCCTGTGGCTGCGCATGCTGTCGTGCACGACGCGCATCGAGAATGAAATCCGCAGCCGCCTGCGCACGACATTCGACATCACGCTGCCGCGCTTTGACCTGATGGCGCAGCTCCAACGGCATCCGGACGGCCTGCGCATGGGGGAACTGTCCAAGCGCATGATGGTCACCGGCGGCAATATCACAGGGATTACCGATCAGCTCGAGCGCGAGCAGCTCGTGGTGCGGGTGCAGGATGTGAACGACCGGCGCGCGTCGGCCGTTAAGCTGACGTCAGCGGGGCGCGCGGCGTTCGACGAGATGGCGGCCGTGCATGAGCGCTGGATCGAGGAAATGCTGGCCGACGTGGCGGCGGAAGACAAGGCGACGATGATCGCGTTGTTGTCGACCATGAAGCGCAATTTGCGGGTGGATGACGGGGTGTAGCTGGTCCCCCGATTGGAATCGGGGAATGGACGGAAACCTGCATGGATGCTGGTTCGGTTGAGATGGTATAGGGTAGATACCAACGAAAGTACAGACAGACCTCACAAGTTCAATTTCCGAACCGCACCGCCCATTTTTGGATGTGCGCTGGTCCAACATCGCCCTGTGGCCGCTCCTCGCCTTTGAGCAGCAGACCAGCGCTGTTCATCGTCGTCAGCCGCGCATCGTGAGAGCATTTTTAAACACCCCCCCGGACTCAATGCTGTTCGGGGCGGTTTAACTACGTTAGCAAATGCGGCAAGAGGTGGCTTGTATTAGTTTGAGTAGGAGGTATCAACTTTTTTGCGATATTGCGAAGAAATTACCTTGACCTCGTCTGCAATTCGATCACTTTCTGTTTCCAGCGTTCCGATCTCCCTGGCGATTTTAGCTGCGACAGTTGTTACGTGATGACGTTCATCGTGCTCATCAATGTAGTGAGTGGGATGATCTAGCCTGTTCTGAAGTTCAGAAATATAGAGTTGTTTGGTGCGCAGCTCTTGTATTTTTCCGCTAACCCTTGAGAGTTGAATATTAAATGTATTGATCTGTGCAGTCAGAAGACTCGTATCAGCTTGCTGCTGCTGCGCTGACTGACTTTTCTCAAGTGCTGTTTTTGTGGCGGCTAATTCTTCCTTTTGAAATTTAACCGATGCTACTAACCACAAGAAGGCACCGAACGCAACAATCGGATTGAGAATCCCACCCAAGTAATCACCGAACTGACCCCATTCTGCAGGGTCGGACGAAAAGCAATGGTGATGAAACTGGAGCGTGTATGCCCCCAGTGCGATGATCGCAGTGATCAAAAGCACCCATCGTGACGCACCGGTACTTGAACGTTCGGCCATTTTTTCTCCCAAATTTTTTGACTATATCGACTGGGATCAGATAATTTAATGTTTATGCATAATATGTAAAAAGCTCGCCACCTTTCGGGGCGGGCTTTCTGATCCTTCACGCCGCAATCTCCCATCAGGGGAAAATCTACACGTTGCTTGCTGGACGAAATTAAGTTGTGAGCAGGAATGTACTGCTGAGATTTCCTGCGGTCATGTAATTCTTGGATTATCTGATATTTTTCTTTAACCTCTCGATGCCAAATAGCTCTAGGTGGACGAGAAGTCCAGTACCTAGGGATTTCACACCAACGCGGAGAGTAAAGGTGTGGCTAGGGTGGTCCATTACGTCCCCAATCGTTGTGATGCCTTCCGATGGCATTTGTACGACGATTTGAAGCTGATCGCCAGTGTCTAATACCTGCACGTCGTCCGACATTGAGTTTTTCGTGAAGCAGCTGACATGCAGGTTTATACCGAATTGTTCTTCTTTTATGTTTATAAAATCATCCATGCGCAGCAAGAATGTTTCCGAAACTACAACCTTCTTCCCATTAATCGACAACATCACATCTCCAATTTGATACTCGATGCATATCGAGTTTTTGCAATGCTAGCACAGTTGTTACATGGAAACTCCCGCTATCGAGAGATGATTTCTATCGCCACCGGGGCTTGGCGGAAAACGGTGACGAACACTGTCGTGGGCCGATGCGCAATTGACAGCTTACGACACACTGGCTCTGGCCGCTTCTGGTCGATATAGCGGTAGCACAGTATCAGCGATCACTGTGCGAGAGGGCGCGCATGGCGAGCTCGATCGCATGCGCATCCTCCTCGTTCACCTCGCGGCGATCACCGGTCTGCTTCTCTTCATTGAAAAAACCAGCCGAAAGCCGACTGGACCGGCGAGCGGCTCGAAATGCTGCATGACCTGTAAGCCAAATACAGCACGGATGACCTAGCGTTTTTGATGGGTCTACGGACGTCACAGGTGTGGGAAGGCGATAGCCTAGGCCTGAAGAAGTCGGTGAGGTATTTGGCCTCGGCCCAAGCCTGCGCGCTGCTGCGGCCACGCCCAGGCGGTGTGGCGTACCGATTCTAGAAAGGTCTGGAATAAAGGCAAGAACGCGTCGCCGGAAGCCAGGAAGCGTGCCGAGCGATGCAGTTCAAAACCGGCCAGTCGCCATCGAACATGCTTCCGATTGGCAGCACGAAGTTTGATGAGACTGGCGTGCTGTTGCAGAAGGTGAGCAACGACCCTGGCAACAACAGCAAGCGCTGGCGCGCAGTGCACGAGCTGGTGTGGGTCCGCGCGAACGGGCCGGTACCGGCAAAGCACATCGTCGTGTTCAAGCCGGGCATGCGCAGCGCCGTGCTCGAGGAGATCACGGTCGACCGGGTCGAATGCATCAGCCTGGCAGAAAACATGAAGCGAAACACACGGCACAACCTGCCACCTGAACTCAACGAAGTGGTGCAGCTGCGCTCAGTGCTCACTCGACAAATCAACAAGAGGATGAAAAACCATGGCCAAGAAAAACATTGACGATCTGCGAGAGCTGCTTTTCAGCGCAATCGAAGGGGTGAGGGACGGCACGCTGGATATCGAGAAGGCGAAGGTAATTGGTACGCTATCCCAGGTGATGGTGAACTCGGCCGCGGTCGAGGTGAACACGCACAGGTAACCGGGCAAAAGGGGAGCAACTTCCTGGACAAGGTCGAAGAGCTGCCGCCGGGGATTACTGGTGTACGCCAGCATCGGCTGATGGGGTGAGGCCAGTGGCTCTACAGAGTTACATTATCCGACAGTCCGCTCGACTCCGACATCTGGCTCCCGGCGCGATGAAGCATGTCACCAGCTGCGTGAAGGTTTCGGAAGATGCTTTCAGCCGACTCCTTCCTGTAAGCCGCTCCTATGCTGGCGGACATGAGGTAATGCGCAAGTGCCTTATTCAGCAGAATTTCCGCTGCATGAAGATAGCCGAGTCCCTGTGCCAAATTCATCGCGCAGTTCGCTGGCAACGGAGCGAGAGATGCGATAGCGCTCAGAGGCCAATCGTGGGACACCGTGAGCGTGGACTTTGCTCGCTTAAACAGCGTCTCGCCTTCATCACAGTTAATCTGATTCTGCATAAGTTTCATTGCACGTTGCACCTCGCTGGTGACCGCTGCAACCTGAGGCATAAGCCGACCAGCGGACAGAAGTGCGCGAACCTGTGCTTCGTTATCTATTTTTCGGCGCTGGGACGTGGCGATTCGAATGGTGCCAGCCAAGGTTGCTACTGTTCCAAAGGCCCCAGCCCACACGCCCCAGTCAGCAGCTTTCATTTCTCGCCAAGGCGTTGCTTCCTCGAAGTGCCACGCAAAAAGTAGCACAGCAATCAGCATCAAGAGGCTAATGCTCGCGACCATTATCACGTACGCCCACTGCAGTATTTTCTTTTGCACCGCTGCCTCAGACTTAAAAAGTTCGTTAAATCGTATCATGTCAATAAACAAAGAAATTGAATTAGGAGAAAATAATGGAAATTGAAACAGAAGCGACAGGACTTCCAATAGCAGGCTATGTCCGCCTCAAGCAGCTGGTGCCGAACATCATCCCGTTTTCACCAGCGACGCTGTGGCGCAAGGTGAAGGCACAGACCTTCCCGGCACCGGTAAAGCTGTCAGCCGGGGTCGCAGCCTGGAAGGTGGAAGATATTCGAGCTTGGATTTCCGAGCACTAGACAGGTGAATTTGGGTTGGCTGTCAACTTCTCCATTAGATCGTGGGCAGATTTCGCAATCGATTGAACTTTGCGATCTACTGCCAACGACCTATCTTTCATGTCGTGGATTCGAGATTCTATGTAGTCTTTTCTTTCGTCAATTATATTTTGCAAGTCATGGCGCTGCTTCAACTCAATAGCTCGGTCAAATCTAATGGTGCTATCTTGAATAAAGATACGCACGCCCATAAAATAATCGACAGCTTCGCGATAACTATCTTCGAGAGCTCGACATTCGTCGTTTAGCTCTGGGAAGTATAATTTTGAAAGCATTTCGAATTCATCAACTGGTCCGTCACGCTCATGATCAACATTACTGCTAGCAAGAGGAGCTTCCTTACGCACCCAACTTGCAATGGCAAACGCAGCGGTCAATAGCTGCTCCAGTTTCATCCGCCTCAACGCGTTTTTCTCGCGTTGGATCCAGTCATTCTGGCTCAAAGCAAGTTCAACCGATTTCGCAGTAATAGTGCTCTCTCTAAGCTGCCGCATGATCTCATCAAAATCTGCCTTCGTCGCCGCAGTCTCTCCTTTCTTCTTTCCCCATCCCTGAATAAATGCTGTTATCACAGAGCATAGGATAGCCACAGAAATGAGAGCTGCATAGAAACGCCAGTTTGAAAATACATTTTCATTAATTGCGTCGGCGATAAGTTTTTGAAGTGTCGCGAGATTCATTTAGTCTCCAGTGTGGACGTACGTAGCTTGTACAAGTAGTCGGCCCAGCGCTGCATCATCTCGCGCCGCGCTGGCAGGTGGGCGGTGCGGTTATACGCGCGTCCGTTCACATCCTTGACCTGGTGCGCGAGCTGGTGCTCGATCAGGTCGACCCGCTTCCCCAGCACCTCATCGAGCATGGTGCGTGCCATCGCGCGGAACCCGTGCCCAGTCATCACGTCCTTGGAATAGCCCATGCCGCGCAGGGCCGCGTTGACGGTGTTGTCGCTCATGGGCCTGCTGCCAGTACGAATGCTCGGGAACACGTACCGTCCAGCACCCGTGATGCGGTGCAGGTCGCGCAGCACGGCCACAGCCTGGTCGGCCAGCGGCACGATGTGCTCCACACCCATCTTCATCTTCGCGCCGGGGATGCGCCACTCGGCGGCGTCGAGATCTATCTCTTCCCACTCTGCTGTCCGAAGCTCGCCCGGGCGCACGAACACCATTGGGGCAACGCGCAGCGCGGCGGAAACGAACGGGTGCCCGTGGTAGACGTCAATTGAGCGGAGCAGGGCGCCGACCTGGGCGGGAGACGTAATCGCGGCATAGTGCTGCTGCTGCTTTGTCTCGAGCGCGCGGTACAGACCTGCAGTCACGTCGACAGTAACGGCCTCAGTCGCGATCGCATATTGGAAGATCTGGCCGTAGTAGCCAAGCACGCGCTTTGCCGAATCGATGGCGCCGCGCTGCTCGATAATGCGCACGGCGTCGAGCACGTCGCGCGCGCGCAGGTCGGCGATCGGGACGTGGCCGATGGTCGGGAAGATGTTCTTTTCGAGCCAGCTTACGACCCGGCTCTGTGTGGTCTCACCACGGCGGGATCCAGTCTTGGCCAGCCATTCACGACCGATTGCCTGGAACGTGTCTGCGCTGGCGCGCGCGGCTACCCGCTTTTCTTCCTGCTTCGCGGCGCTTGGGTCAATGCCGGCTGCGAGCAGCTCGCGCGCGGCGTCACGCTTCTTTCGTGCGGCCGCCAGGCTGACAGCAGGGTAAACGCCCAGGGCGAGCGTTTTTTGCTTGCCGGCGACGCGATAGTTAGTCCGCCAGTATTTGCCGGTTGCCGAGACATGTAGGTACATGCCGTCGCCATCGGTGTGCTTGTCGCCAGCCTTGGCGCCGGTGTGCTTTATTTGCCTGACAAATGTATCGCTGAGGGACATTTCTCGGTCTCGTTGGTATCTGCAGGGGTGTCACGGTCAAATACCAACACCAATACCAACAGAATTTTGAGATACCATCATACTTGTTAAGGCAAATTGATTCAAGAAACGCGGGAGTTACATAGGAGGGGAGAGGGAAATCGAGACCATCTGATTTAGCGTGATGCAGAGTGGTGGTCCCCCCGACTGGAATCGAACCAGTATCCCACGCTTAGGAGGCATGTGCACTATCCATTGTGCTACGGGGAGGACGCCCGCGCTGCCAGGTGCTGACGGCGCGAAGCAGGGCAAGCCTGCAGTCCGGCGGGCAGGCCCCGCAGGGCGGGCTGGTACCGTGAACCGGTTGCAATTATAGCCGGGATCGAAATAGAAATGCAGGTTCATGGCCGGCAGTCGGTACAATGTGCCCCTTATTCAATCAACGCACCTTTTCCCCCCGCGCCAAAAATTTTTCGCGCGACGAAACGCATACCGATCATGGCTGTCATCTCCATTAGTTCCGCTCAACTTGCTTTCGGCCACGTGCCGCTGCTCGACCACGCTGATTTTTCCCTCGAGACCGGCGAACGCGTCGGCCTCATCGGCCGCAACGGCACCGGCAAATCCTCGCTCCTGAAAGTCATCTCAGGCCGCTCGCGCCTGGACGATGGCTTGCTGGTCATGCAGCAGGGCGTCACCATCGCCTATGTCGAACAGGAGCCGGTGTTTGACCTGAGCATGACGGTGTTTGCCGTCGTCGCGGGCGGCATGGGCGACCAGCAGGCCATGCTGACCGAATACGAAGAACTGACCGGCAAGTTCGGCCAGGGCGACGACGACGCGCTGATGGAGCGCATGCATGTGATCCAGACCAAGCTCGATGCAAACGACGGCTGGAATCTGGCGCACAAGGTCGAGACCACGCTCGATCGCCTGAACCTGTCGGGCGACGCGCTGATGGGCACGCTCTCGGGCGGTATGCAAAAGCGCGTGGCGCTGGCCGTGGCGCTGGTGTCGGCGCCGGACGTCCTGCTGCTCGATGAGCCGACCAACCACCTGGACTTCACGTCGATCAAGTGGCTCGAGAGCCTGCTGCGCGAATTCCGCGGCTCGGTCCTGTTCATTACCCACGATCGTAGTTTCCTGGACAACGTTGCCACCCGCATCATTGAACTGGACCGCGGCCGTCTGCTGTCGTTCCCGGGCAACTTCACGACCTATCAGGCGCGCAAGCAAGAACTGCTGGCCAATGAAGAAGTCGAAAACGCCAAGTTCGACAAGTTTCTGGCGCAAGAAGAAGTGTGGATCCGCAAGGGCGTGCAGGCACGCCGCACCCGCGACGAAGGCCGCGTGCGCCGCCTGGAAGCATTGCGTTCGCAGCGCGCGGTGCGCCGCGACCAGCAGGGCCAGATCAAGCTCGACGTCGCCACGGGCGAACGTTCGGGCAAGATCGTTGCCGATCTCGAGAACATTTCGAAGATGTATGGCGACAAGGTCATCGTCGACAACTTCACCGGCACGCTGATGCGCGGCGACAAGGTCGGCCTGATCGGACCGAACGGCGCCGGCAAGACGACGCTGCTCAAGATCATCCTGGGCGAAGAAACGGCCGACAGCGGCAAGGTCCGTCTGGGCACCAAGCTGAACGTCGCGTATTTCGACCAGATGCGCACCCAGCTCAATGAAGAAGCCAGCCTGGCCGACACCATTGCACCGGGCAGCGACTGGGTCGAGATCAATGGCCAGCGCCGCCACGTGATGACCTACCTGAACGACTTCCTGTTCTCGCCGGAACGCGCGCGTTCGCCGGTCAAGTCGCTCTCTGGTGGCGAGCGCAATCGCCTGCTGCTGGCGCGCCTGTTCGCCAAGCCGGCCAATTGCCTCGTGCTCGATGAGCCAACCAACGATCTGGACATCGACACGCTCGAACTGCTCGAAGAACTGCTCGAGGAATACACGGGCACCGTGTTCCTGGTCAGCCACGACCGCACCTTCCTCGACAACGTCGTCACGCAGGTGATCGTGGCCGAAGGCGCCGGCAAGTGGCGCGAATTCGTCGGTGGTTATACCGACTGGGAACGCGTCAAGGCGGCAACGCCGGTGGTCCAGGCGCCGGTCAAGACCAGTGCCCCTAAAGCGGACGACACCGCGGCCCCGGCCGCCAAGAAGGTCAAGCTGAGCTACAAGGAGCAGCGCGAGCTGGAAGAGTTGCCGAAGCTGATCGCGACGCTGGAAGATGAGCAGTCGGCCATCACGGCGCAGCTCAATGGCCCGGACTTCTACAAGCAGAACCCGGCCGACGCCAAGCGCATCAATGCGCGCTTTGCCGAAATCGAAGACTTGCTGCTCGATGCGCTGGAGCGCTGGGAAACGATCGAAGCGCGCTCGCGCGGCGTGTAATCCAACAGGGGCGGGCGATGGCCGGGCAGAGCGACTTTTCATGATCGACAACAACGAATCGCGCGCCGCCCGGCCAGCCGGCCCCGGCCCCGGTCCCGGGTCTGCGGCCCCGGCGGCCGACGAACCCTTCCTGACCAGCGCCGCCTGGGCGCGCATCCTGCCATTCGGCACCTATATCCTGTTCATGGTGATTGGCGACCTGCTCGAGCGCATGGGCATGAGCCGCGCCGACCTGCGCTGGCTGTATCCCGTGCAGGCCGGCGCCGTGCTGGCGCTCCTGGCCGTGTTCTGGCGCCAGTACGACGAGCTCCACCGGTTCGGCTTGCGCTTCTCGCACACCCTCGTTGCCATGGTCGTTGGCATCATCGTGCTGGTGTTGTGGGTCAATCTGACGCTGCCCTGGATGGTGCTCGGCAGCTCGCCCGGCTACGATCCCCGCACGCATGGCGAGATCGACTGGCTGATGGTGACGCTGCGTATCGCCGGCGCGGCGCTGGTCGTGCCCGTCATGGAAGAATTGTTCTGGCGCTCGTTCCTGATGCGCTGGGTCGAACACGCCAACTTCAGACTCGTTGATCCGGCGCGTATCGGCTTCAAGGCGTTCGTGATCCCATGCGTGCTGTTCGGCTTTGAACACACGCTGTGGCTGGCCGGTATTGTGGCCGGCGTGGCCTATGGCGTGTTGTATATGAGGCACCGCAACCTGTGGTCGCCCATCCTGGCCCACGCTGTCACGAATGGGTTGCTGGGCGTCTGGGTCGTCTACACAGGGGGCTGGCAATTCTGGTGATTCCTCCGGTAGTACGACCCGTGGAAGACGACGACCATGCCAGCCCCTTCAGCGTTGCATCGCCTTTCCCCGGTCGCGCTGTGCGCCGGTGCCCTCTGGTGCTTTCCTGCAGGCGCGGCGCCCACGCCGGCAACTGAAGGGATACAACTGCTCGCCGGCATCGGCTGGGCCCACGACGACAACCTCCTGCGCCAGGCCGATGGGGCGCCCGCGTTCGGCGGCGGGCGCAGCGACAGCTACCGCACGTTCGAAGCGGGTGTGGCGCTCGACAAGCACATCAGCCGCCAGCGCATTGCCGCCACGGCCAAGGTGTCGAAGACCGCGTTCGATCGTTTCAGACAGCTCGACTACACTGGCCACGACCTGCAAGCGACGTGGTTCTGGCACCTCGGCACGCAGTTCGACGGGCGTGTCGAGGCGCTGGATATCCGGACACTCGCGCCATACACCGACTTCAACAGCGACCAGCGCAATCTGCGCCAGCAGCGGCGCCAGGCATTCGATGCCGGCTGGCAGCTGCATCCCAGCTGGAAGCTGCGCGCAGGCGCAGAGCGGGACAAGGCAAGCTACGACCTGGCGATCCAGCGCTTCAACAACCGCACCGAAAAAGCATTCGAGACCGAGCTGCTGTACCAGCCCAGGGGCGGCAGTGCGCTGGGCCTGGTCGCACGCCGTGTCAAGGGCAGCTATCCGTACCGGCGACCGGCCATCGCTACGATGCTGACAGACGATTTCACGCAGGACGAACTCAAGCTGCGTGTGAACTGGCTCGCCACCGGCTCAACCACGTTGCAGGGCCTGGCCGGTTACGTGCGGCGCGAGCAGCCGTCGTACGGCGAAGGCGTCACGAGCGGCGTCAACGGCCGCATCAATGCGTTCTACACGCCGCGCGGCCAGGTCAGCTATCAGGCGGGCGTGTGGCGCGAGTTCGCGCCCATCGAAAGCCCGTTCGTCAGTTACACGCTGAACAAGGGCGTCAGCGTTGGCGTCAACTGGGCCGCCAGCGCGAGGGTGGCGGTCGAGGCCAGCGCCACATACGAGCGGCGCAGCTACACGGCGCGGGGCAACTTTACGGGCGCCGATGCGCTGCGTGATGCGATCCGTTCGGCCAGCGTGCGCGCCGTGTGGCAGGCCCGGCCCGGGGTGAAGGTCGTTGCCGCGGTTGTCCACCAGGCGCGTACCGCTTCCGGGTTCGGCACTGGCAAGTTCGATGCGAACGTGGTGCAGGTCAGCGCCAATGTGTTGTTCTGATGACGATCCTGCGGACGTGAGGTTGATGGTTTTTTGCGGGAAAACGCGCATTGATTGCGCTGGCGCTAGCGCAGTCATGCCAGCGGCTTTTCAGTGGAACCGTTGGGCTGTGGAGACATCGAATGACATGTCGGGCATGTGCTGGTGGCCCCGTTGCAACGATCACCGATGCTGATGGAGGAATCATGAAGCGTGTCGTCATATGGATGGTGGGCCTGGCGTTGATGCTGGGCATGGGCATAGGTATGAGCACAGCTGGTGCAGCAGAGGTGCTGCTGGGGCCAGGTGACGTGGTCAAGCTGTCGGTGTATGGCAGTCCCGACCTGTCGATCGAGACCCGCGTCAGTGAAAGCGGCCATCTCACGTTTCCATGGCTGGGGCAGGTGGCTGTCGGCGGCATGCCGGTGGCGGTGGCCGAGAAAACCATCGCAAGCTTGCTCGAAAAGGGTGGCTACCTCAAGCAGGCCCAGGTCAACATGCTCGTGACGACCCTGGCGAGCCAGCAGATTTCGGTGCTCGGGCATGTGAACCGGCCCGGGCGCTATCCGGTGGACGGGCGCCGCCGTGTGCTCGACATGCTGGCGCTGGCGGGTGGCATCCACAGCGATGGCGGCGACATGATCAGCCTGGTGCGCACGCGCGATGGCAAGACGCTGCGCGAAACCATCGATGTGGTCGACATGGTGCGCACGGGCGAACTCGACAGAGATGTAGAAGTCGCCGGCGGCGACATCATCTTTGTCGAACGCGCGCCGCGGGCGTATATCACCGGTGAAGTCAGTCGCCCGGGACCGTTCCGGCTCGAGCGCGGCATGACGGTCCAGCAGGCCTTGTCGGCTGGCGGTGGCTTGAGTCCGCGCGGCAGCAGCAATGGCATCCGCATCACGCGCAAGGCTGTCGGCGGTCAGCCGGTGTCGCTGGACGTCCGTGCCAGCGATATCGTCCAGGTCGATGACGTGATCGTCGTACGAGAAAGCTGGTTCTAGACATCGATTGCCTTCGCTCTTACTCGCACGTTACCACCAGCCCAGCAGGGCCAGCGTGGCGACACACTTCTTGCATGGATGGCATCATTTCCTTGAACAGCATTGATCAAGGATAGAGGCATGCAAGGGTGGTGGACAGAAAGCTGGGAGACGATTCAACACGAATTTTCCGATCTGGGCGATGCCGAAGATGTGACGATCATCGTCGTGCGCCTGCTGGTGGCGGCGGTGCTGGGTGGTTTGCTTGGCTATGAGCGCGAAACGAAAGGCGCTTCGGCCGGCCTGCGTACGCACATGCTGGTCTCGGTTGGCTCGGCGCTGTTCGTCCTGATTCCATTGCAGGCCGGTATGACGATCCAGGACCTGTCACGCGTGCTGCAGGGTGTCACGGCCGGTATTGGTTTCCTTGGCGCCGGCGCCATTCTCAAGCAGCGCGATCAGAACGATATCAAGGGGCTGACCACTGCCGCCAGTGTCTGGATGACGGCGGCCATCGGCGTTTCCGCCGGCATGGGGCGTGAAGGCACGGCAGTGCTGAGTGCACTATTTGGTCTGGTCATCCTCGCATTCGTTCGCTCGCCCAGCAAACGCAACGCCGAATAACGGTGGGGCGGCGGCGTATGCCAGTTGCCCAGTTGCACGCTCCAGCGCGCTGACGCTCCATGACATTTCCAGTAGGGCCGCGCCTCTCCCCAACTGCCTGATCACGCCGCTCGTTGCCCCGCTATTGCACCGACAATCTTGGTGTCGTAGGCCAACTTGCGATCTGCAGCGATGTCAGCCGCGGCCTTGTCTGCACGCTTCTTGCAACATTGGCGAAACCAACCCGGGTATTCTCACGCCCGGTCAACGCTGCCCGACTTTGCACCATCCTGGCAAGCTGGCCTTCCTCGAATACGCACCCTGAATCGTGCGTAGCTCCCGACACGGATGAATGTATCATCGGAAAAATTGTGCCTTTATCAAGTGCTTGAGCGCGAGGGTGCGGCGTTCATCGCCCCTACACCGGAGGTACGCTGCGATGTACGGACGCCTGGCGGCGGACGGCAATCGGTTGACGAGGCAGAATTCTGCATGAAGGAAGCACGATGAACGGAACAAACATGGTGTGGCTTGTGAACCGCTTGCGCTGCATGTCGGTGGCCGAGATGGGATACCGGGTGCAGCAGGCCACTGCGATCCGGCTCGGGCGGAGCATGGCGGGCCGCACGCAGCTGGCGCTGGCGCGCTCGGCGCCGCCGGCCGTGCCGACCCTGAACCTGGGCGTGCGCGGTGCGCCTGAGCTCGATCCAGGCGAGGTCGAGGCGTTGCTGCTGGACGCCGAGCGCATCTGCGCAGGGCACGTCGTGCTGTTTGCCGATGGCCGCTTCGACGTGGACGTGCCAACCGCATGGAACCGCGATCCCGACACCGGCGTGACCGCGCCAGCCGTGTACCGGGGCGACCTCGCCATCAACGACCGCGAGCTGGTGGGCGACATCAAGCATGTCTGGGAACTGAACCGTCACCTGCACCTCGTGCGGCTGGCACAGGCCTGGACGCTCACGCGCGATACGCGCTGGATGGATGCGCTTGAACAAAACCTGCGCAGCTGGCTCGAGCAGTGTCCGCCATTGACCGGTCCCAACTGGACCAGTTCGCGGGAGCTGGGTATCCGCCTGATCAACTGGAGTCTGATCTGGCAATTGATCGGTGGTGACCGCAGCGCGCTGTTCGAGGGCGACGCCGGGCAACGCCTGCGCGCCGACTGGCTCGGCAGCATTCACGCCCATTGCCGTACGATCGCGCGCCACCTGTCGCGCCATTCGTCGGCCAACAACCACCTGATCGGCGAACTGGCCGGCCTGTACATGGGCGCCGTCACCTGGCCGTGCTGGAAAGAGTCGCGCGATTGGCAGGCGCTGGCCCAGAACGAACTGGAAGTGGAAGCCCAGGCGCAATTCTCGCGTGATGGTGTCAACCGCGAGCAGGCCTTTGGCTACCATTTGTTCGTCTGCGAATTCCTGTTCGTGGCCGGCTTGCTGGCTCAGACCGGCGGCCACAGCCTGCGACCGTTTTCGCGCGCTTACTGGGGCAGCCTGCAGCGCGCGCTGCGCTTCTTGCGTTCGGTACGCGATGTGGGTGGCAATGTGCCCGCCGTGGGCGACGCCGACGATGGTTGCGTGTTCCGCCTGGACGCATCGGGCATGGACCGCGCTGCGCAGTTGCTGGCGCTGGGCGATACCGTCTTCGGCGGCCATGCCGACAGTCACCCCGGCGTGCGCTGGTTGCTGCACACGCTGCCGGGCGGGCGGCCCGATTGCGATCCGCACGAGGTCGATACGGGCTGGGCCTTTCCCGATGGCGGCTACCTGCTGTTCGGCAATCGCTTTGGCGAAGCCGACGAAATCAAGGGCCTGCTCGACTGCGGCCCACTGGGCTACCTGGGCGTGGCTGCCCACGGCCACGCCGACGCGCTGGCGCTGGCGCTGTCGGTCGCGGGTGAACCGTGCCTGGTCGATCCCGGAACTTATTCGTACGGCCAGGACGACAAATGGCGCGATTATTTTCGCGGCACGTCCAGCCACAACACGGTGCGCATCGACGGCGTGGACCAGTCGGTCTCGGGCGGGCGGTTCATGTGGTTGCGCAAGGCTGCGGCCAGCATCGAGCGCATGCCGGCTTCGCCCCACGAATTCGATTTCCGCGGTTCGCACGACGGCTATGCGCGCCTGCCCGATCCAGTCCGCCATGTACGCAGTGTCCGCTTCGAGAGCGCCAGCAACACCCTGACCGTGCGCGACGAGGTGTCCGGCAAGAAGCCGCACAAGGTCGAATTGTTCTGGCACTTCGCGCCCGGGCTGGACGTGCGCCTGACCAGCAACGGCCTGGCTGTACGGGGCCGCCGCTTCGTGCTGCAGATGCAGGCCAGCGGCGAGGGCCTGCACCTCGAACTGGTACGCGGCGCCGAAAATCCGCCGCTCGGATGGTACTCGGCCACGTACCAGTCCAAGGTGCCGTGCGACGTCCTGCGGATCTCGACTGTTTCGTCCGCCGTGCCGGTGGAGTGCAAGTTTTCCGTCACGTTCATCGACGAAAAGTAACCCATTGCCCGCAGCAGAGGCACGCCGTGCACGCGGCTTGTCGCTGCACCTCGCTGCCCTCACGGATTGCCTGACGGACAATATCTCGTCGAGAAACCCTTGGGAGCAGAACGCATCCTGAACCTCATGTTGCAGTGCAATCCTGCATGCCAGAACGAGTGTTGCCCCGTGCACACGCGTGCGTGCGCACGGAATTGATCGATGCGTTGTAAAATAGATAAGCTTTAGCTGCACGACATACCGAACCGTGTTGCGGCACGTGTCGTACAGCGTCCAGCCGCTTCAATTGACATCGATCGGTCGGGTGACGACAGAGAGATGCAAGGGCAGGGCAGGCACGAATTCTCGTTGCGTACACACGAAGATATCGTGCGCGGGTCGAGCAGATGTATTCTAGGCATGGTGCGCCGCAACCGCAGCAATCGGATGTCACCCCTGTCCCGTTGCTCAAAGGACAATGGTTGCAACGTTCCGGGAACGCTCGCAGCAGCAGCGAACAGCAACAAACAGTCGTAAATCGCGTCAGGCACTAGCTCGAAGCATCACGGCTATTGCACACAATCGATCACAAAAAGTGAAGGCAGAGAGCAAACACATGAAGATTCTCGTTACTGGCGGCATCGGTTACATCGGTTCGCACACGGTCGTCGAACTGCAAAGCGCAGGGCACGACGTCGTGGTGCTCGACAACCTGTCCAATGCCCAATTGTCGGTACGCGACCGCGTGCAGCGCATCAGCGGCAAGCCATTCGCCTTCGTCGAAGCCGACATCCGCGATCGCGCGGCGATGGAAGCAGCGTTCGCCGAGCACAAGCCGGAAGCAGTCATCCACTTCGCCGGCCTGAAGGCGGTAGGCGAGTCGGTGGCCGAGCCGCTGCGCTACTACGACAACAATGTCTCGGGCAGCGTCGTGCTGTTCGAAACGATGGCCAAGTTCGGTTGCAAGTCGCTCGTGTTCTCGTCGTCGGCCACCGTGTATGGCGACCCGGCCTCGGTGCCGATCCGCGAAGACTTCCCGCTCTCGGCCACGAACCCGTACGGCCGCAGCAAGCTGATGATCGAAGAGATCCTGCAAGACCTGGCCAAGGCCCAGCCCGACTGGCGCATTGCGCTGCTGCGCTACTTCAATCCGGTGGGCGCCCATGAGAGCGGCCTGATCGGCGAAGAGCCAAGCGGCATTCCAAACAACCTCGTGCCCTACATTGCCCAGGTTGCCAATGGCCAGCGCGAGAAACTGTCGGTCTTCGGCGGCGATTACAACACCCCCGACGGCACCGGCCAGCGTGATTACATCCACGTCGTCGACCTGGCCATCGGCCACGTCAAGACGCTGGACCGCCTGGCCAAGGGCCCGGGCATCGTCGCGTACAACCTCGGTACAGGACGCGGCAACAGCGTCCTGGAAATGATTCGCGCGTTCGAAGCGGCCAGTGGCCGCACGGTCGCCTACCAGATCGTCGACCGCCGCCCGGGTGACGTGGCGAAATGCTACGCCGACCCGGCCAAGGCACGCGACGAACTCGGCTGGACCGCCGAACGCGATGTCGCTCAAATGTGCGCCGATGTATGGCGCTATCAAACCACTGCCAAATAATTCAAAGGAACGTCCAATGAAAGCCATGATTCTCGCCGCAGGCAAAGGGACGCGCGTGCGTCCACTCACCTACGATCTGCCAAAACCGATGATCCCGCTGCTGGGCCGGCCCGTGATGGCCTACCTGGTCGACCACCTCCGAAAAAACGGAATCTCCGAGATCATGGTCAACGTCAGCTGGCTGCATGAAAAAATCGAAGAGTACTTCGGCGAAGGCGAGCAGTTCGGCGTCCAGATCGGCTACTCGTTCGAGGGCTACACGAAGGACGACGGCGAAGTCGTGCCGATGCCGATCGGCTCGGCCGGCGGCATGAAGAAGATCCAGGAATTCGGCGGCTTCTTCGACGACACCACGGTCGTGTTGTGCGGCGACGCGCTGATCGACCTCGACCTGAAAGCGGCGCTGATGGAACACCGCCGCAAGGGCGCGATGGCCACCGTCATCACCAAGGAAGTGCCATGGGACAAAGTCTCGTCGTACGGCGTGGTCGTGACCGATGAAGAAGGCCGCATCCAGGAATTCCAGGAAAAGCCTGCCGAAGCCGACGCCAAGTCCAACTTCATTTCGACCGGCATCTATATCTTCGAGCCGGAAGTCATCGACCTGATCCCGTCGGGCGTCTCGTTCGACATCGGCTCCGACCTGTTCCCGCTGCTGGCCGAGCGCGGCCTGCCGTTCTACGCCCAGGGCCGGCCATTCAACTGGCTCGACATCGGCACCATGAGCGATTACTGGGAAGTGCTGCAAACGGTGCTGACCGGCGAAGTGAACCACATGCATGTGCCGGGCATCCAGATCAAGCCAGGAGTGTGGGTTGGCCTGAACACCAGCATCGACTGGGAAGGCACGACGATCGAAGGTCCGGTGTACATCGGTTCGGGCTGCAAAGTCGAGGCCGGTACCCGCATCGTGGGCCCGACCTGGATTGGCCACGGCAGCCACATCTGCGAAGGCGCCGAAGTCGTTCGCAGCGTCCTGTTTGAATACACCCGGGTGTTGCATGATGTAACATTAAATGAAATGATTGTGTTCAAGGAATACAGTGTCGACCGAAATGGCGAAATGAAGCACACGTCCGAGTACTCTTCAGAAGAGTGGCTCAATGCACGCGATCGCCGCACCTCGCGTCGGAAGGACACGCCGGACACCAACGAGTCAAAGAAAGAGAAAGTCAGCGCATGAAGATCTATCCAGTCATCCTTTCCGGCGGCGCCGGGACCCGCCTGTGGCCCCTGTCGCGTGCCGTTCTGCCAAAGCAGTTGCTGCCACTGGTTGCCGACAAAACCATGCTGCAGGACACTGCCTTGCGCGTGACGAACTGGCCTGGATTGATGGCGCCGCTGGTAGTTTGCGGCAATGACCACCGTTTCATGGTGGCAGAGCAGTTGCGCGAAGTGGGCATCACGCCGCTGGGCATCCTGCTCGAGCCAGTCGGCCGCAATACGGCGCCAGCCGTGGCCGCGGCTGCGCACCATCTGAAACAGATCGATCCGGAAGCCGTCATGCTGGTGCTGCCGGCCGATCACGTCATCGAGAACGTTGCCGCCTTCCGTGAAGCGGTCGAGCGCGCGACGCGCCTGGTCGCGGCCGGCAAGCTGGCCACCTTCGGCATCGTGCCGAAGACGCCGGAAACCGGCTATGGCTATATCCGCCGTGGCGAACCGGTGGCCGAGTGCAGCGATTGCTACAACGTGGCGCGCTTTGTCGAAAAGCCGGATGCCGCCACCGCTGAAGGTTTTGTTGCCGAAGGCACGTATTACTGGAACAGCGGCATGTTCATGTTCGGCGCCGCGCGCTACCTGCAAGAACTCGAAGAGCATGCGCCGGCCATCGCCGCTGCCGCAGACCAGGCCATGCACGCCGCCTACCGCGACCTCGATTTTTGCCGTCTAGACGAAACTGCCTTCTCGGCATGCCCGTCCGATTCGATCGACTACGCGGTCATGGAGCACACGCGTGACGCAGCAGTCGTGCCGGCCGACATCGGCTGGAATGACGTCGGTTCGTGGTCGGCCCTGTGGGAAACCCAGCCGAAAGATACCAACGGCAATGCCCAGCGCGGCGACGTGTATCTGGATGGCGTGAAGAACTCGCTGGTGCGCGCCGAAAGCCGCATCGTGGCTGTCGTGGGTCTGGAAGACATCGTTGTCGTGGAAACGCAGGATGCCGTGCTGGTCACGAGCAAGAGCCAGGTGCAGCGCGTCAAGCAGGTGGTCGAACACCTGAAGTCGAAAGAGCGTACCGAGCACTTGCACCACACCAAGGTGTATCGTCCCTGGGGCCACTACGAAGGCATCGATGCGGGCGACCGTTTCCAGGTCAAGCGCATCACGGTCAAGCCGGGCGAGAAACTGTCGCTACAGATGCACCACCACCGCGCCGAGCACTGGGTTGTGGTGTCGGGCACGGCGCGCGTGACGTGCGGCGATACGGTCAGCCTGCTGTCCGAGAACGAATCGACGTACATCCCGATCGGCATGAACCACCGTCTGGAAAACCCGGGCAAACTGCCGCTGCACATCATCGAAGTGCAATCCGGCAGCTATCTGGGTGAAGACGACATCGTCCGCTTCGAAGACATCTACAAGCGGGCCTGATGCATCTGGCCATGCCACGCTGATACTCGGGCGGTCTTGTTCACCGATTGAGTATCAGCGGCAGTAGCGCCACGCGCTACTGCGTTACCGAAGCCTGTATCACCTGTCCAACCCCTGGCAGGCCCACGCTTTTTCCACACCGACGAATGTTGCCTGCCGCGCGCTGGCGGCAATTCGCTCGTCCGTCAGAGCTCGTCCTGAGACAGTAATTCCCGATTGTGTTGTATGCATGCTGAAGATTAGTTCCTTCGGACTAATGCAGCGTCATCATGTTGTCAATTTGCGCATTTACTATGATTTTTGTTAATGAATGCCGCAAGCATGTCTTGCACGACAACCAACAGGGAATCCATGACCACCTTTGCATCCTTCATGCCACGGCGCACGCTGCTGGCGACCTTGATCGCGGGCTTTGCTGCGACGGCCTCGGCTGCCCCGGGCGACGTTGTGATCAGCCAGCTGTACGCCCATTCGAACAATGCCGGCGGTCAGTGGAGCCACGACTTCGTCGAGCTGTTCAATCGCAGTTCCTCGCCGGTCAGTCTGGATGGCATGAGCTTGCAATACCAGTCCGCGAGTGGCACTAACTGGGGTTCGGTCACGCGCTTGCCAGCGGTGGAACTCAAGCCGGGTCAGTATTTCCTGATGGTCGGGCGCACCGGCACCCAGTCCAACGCCATGCCGGTGGGCACAGGCGACGTCACCAGTGCCAGCTTCGACATGGCGGCAGGCGGCGGCAAAGTGGCGCTGTCCGGTATTGCGACGCAGATGCCGGCGGGCGATGGCACGAACCTGATCGACCTGGTGGGCTTCGGCAGCGCCAACCGCGCCGAGGGCGCGCCAGCACCGGCCCCATCGACCGTCAATTCGATCCAGCGCGATGCACTGGGCTGCCAGGATACCGACAACAACCGTGACGACTTTGCCGCCGCGCCCGTGACCGGCCCACGCAGCATGGCTTCGGCCATCCAGGCGTGCGGCGGTCCTGTCGTGCAGCCAATCGTGCTGACCTGCCCGGCGGCGGTTCAGGTTGCGCAGGGCAGCAGTTCGTCGACCGTCCTGTCGGCCATCGATGGCGACAGCATCGTCAACAGCGCCAGCATCATTGCCGGCGCCCGTCCCGGCATCAGCCTGCTCGACTTCGCAGCGGCCGGCACCGTTGGCGGGCGCGCCGAAGCGCGTCTCGTCATCGCCGATACGCTCGCCGCCGGCAGCTATCCGGTCCAGATCCAGTTCGGCAATGCCGCGGGCGACGCCGAAACCTGCTCCGTCAACGTCAATGTCGCTGGTGAATTGCGCATTCCTGCAATTCAGGGCTCGGGCGCAACCAGCCCGTATGTCGGCACGGTGCAGTCGACGCAAGGCGTGATCACGGCCAAGGTCGGCAGCGGCTTCTTCATCCAGGACGCCGCAGGCGATGGCGACCCGTCGACGTCGGATGGCCTGTATGTCTTTGGCGCGCAGACCGATGCGCCGATCGGCGAGCTGGTGCGCGTCACCGGGACGATCATCGAATACCGCCCGAGCGGCGCCAACCGCAGCTATACCGAATTTTCGAACGTCACGAGTGTGCAGCGCCTGGGCACCGGTCCGGCCGTCACGCCGGCCAATATCGTGCTGCCGAACGCAGATCTGGCGAGTGTCGAAGGCATGCTGGTGCGCTTCACGTCGCCATTGACCGTGAATGGCAACCGCAATGTCGGTGACCGTGGCGAACTGATCCTTGCCAATGGCCGCCGCGAAAACCCGACCAACCGCTTCCCCCTCGGTTCGCCCGAAGCCCTGGCGCTGTACCAGGAGCACCAGGCCAACCAGATCGTGCTGGACGACGGCATCTTTGTCGCACCAGCCGTGATTCCGTACCTGGCCGAAGATGGCACCGTGCGCGTCGGCGACACCGTCACCGACCTGACGGGCGTCATCGACTATGGCGCGCTGGGCGGTGGCGGCGCCGGTTTCAAGCTGCAGCCGACCGTGGCCCCGACCTTTGCGCGCACCAACGAACGCACCCCGGCGCCAACCCTGCCGGCGGGCATCAAGGTCGGCAGCGCGAACGTGCTCAACTTCTTCACGACCTTCACCGATGGGCGCGACGCCTGGGGCCGCACCGGTCAGGGCTGCACCATTGGCAATTCGACGTCCGCCGGCAATTGCCGCGGTGCCGACAACACGGCCGAATTCGTCCGCCAGCGCGACAAGATCGTCAAGTCGCTGGCGGCGCTCGACGCCGACGTCGTGGGCCTGATGGAAATCCAGAACAACCGTGACATCGCAGTCGGCTACCTGGTCGAGCAGCTCAATGCCGCCACGGCGCCGGGCAAGTACGCCGTCGTGCCACAGCCGGTTGCGCTCGGTACCGATGCGATCCGCGTCGCGATGATCTACAAGCCGTCGGTCGTGTCGCTGGTGGGTAGTGCGCTGTCGGACGGCAACGCCGTCAACAACCGTCCTCCGATGGCCCAGACCTTCATGGCCAGCAATGGCGGTGGCAAGTTCTCGGTGGTTGTGAACCACCTGAAATCCAAGGGCGGTTGCAGCGGCGCAGGCGCCGGCGATACCGATCCGGGCAATGGCGCAGGTTGCTGGGATCGTACCCGCACCCAGCAGGCCCAGCGCCTGACGTCGTACTTCATCCCGCAAGTGATCGCGGCCGCCGGCGACCCGGACGTGCTGGTCATCGGTGACCTGAACGCCTACGCCTTCGAAAGCCCGATCAACCACCTGACCGGCGCCGCCGGCATGGTGAACCTGCTCGAGCGTTTCGTGCGCCCGAACGCGATGCCGTACTCGTATGTGTTCGACGGCCTGTCGGGCTACCTCGACCACGCACTGGCAAGCAGCTCGCTGGCCGCGCAAGTGGTGGGCGCCGCTGAATGGCACAGCAATGCCGACGAGCCGGAAACCATCGACTACAACCTGAACGATACCGTGCAGGATCCGTACCGCAACAATGCCTACCGCGCATCGGATCACGACCCACTGGTGGTGAGCCTGAACCTGACGCCGGCGTACAGCGATGTCACGGCATCGGTCAAGGTTGACGTTGGCGGCTTTGCCATCAACCGCGTCACGGGCAAGTACAGCGGCAAGGTTACGGTCACCAACACGAGCGCCACGGTGCTCACCGGCCCGCTGCACTTCGTCATGCAGGGCTTGCCGAGTGGCGTGACACTGGATAACAGCAGTGGCATGCGGGCCGGCGCGCCTTACCTGACGCTGCCGCAAGCGAGCGTCGCACCAGGCGCCACCGTCACCTTCACGACCACGTTCACCAATAGCGCCAAACGGTCCATTACCTACACCCCGCAGCTGGTTTCCGGCGCACTCTGATCAGGAATTATCATGAACAATCTGTACGCTCTGTTCCTTCGCGCCATGCTGGCGTTTTCGATCGCCGTTGGCGCACCTGCTGCGCTGGCCGGCCCGCTGTACCGGGTTTCCCTCGACACGTCGTCGTTTGCGGGCACCGGCTTTCTCGACCTGGGCTTCAACGGTGGTGGGGATATGGGTCAATCAATCGCCCGTTTGAGCAACTTCAGCGGCAACTTCGTGGGTGATGCAACGTATGCGGGTGACGCCACCGGTACCGTTGCCGCCGGGGCCGCCCTGGGCAACAGCACGGGCGAAAATTTCTTCACCCAGGCAGTGAGCTTCGGTGGGCTGTTTTCCTTCGACGTGGCGTTTGACATGGGCAATGAGCCGCTGGGTACGCTGTTCACCGTCGCGCTGCTCAATGACACGTTTGACGCCTACCTGGGCGCCGACGCCGAACTGTTCACGATCGACCTGATCACAGGCATGGCGGACGCCGTCTCGGTGAACGCGCCTGACCTCGTGCAGATTGCCCAGATCGCCGAAGTCCCGGAACCAGGCGAATGGCTGCTGCTCGCCACCGGCCTGCTGCTGATCGTCGCCACCCGCCGGATGCAACAGCGCGGCTGAACCCTGCACTGCAGATAAATCCGGCGCAGCGACCGAGAGGCCGCTGCGCCGGATTTATTCTTTAAACCTCTAAATACGATAAAGAAATTATATTTATAAACATTTGATCCTTGGGGCATAGTCATTGTATTGTCGCGCAGACATTACATATGCCTTCCATGCCAGTCCAGATTCTCGCGGTTGATCCTGATCCTGCTGTCCAGCAATTATTGAGACTCAATTTCGGCAGTGCCGGCTACCTGGTCGAGTGTTGCCCGGATGCGGAAAGTGCGCTGTTGCGCATGGCGCGCGGTTTGCCGAACCTGGTGCTGATCGAGTGGGAGTTGCCGGGCCAGAATGGCGAAACGCTCGTGCGCCGTCTGCGCGCACACGCGAGCACGCGCCACATGGGCGTGATCATGCTCACAGCGCGTGGCGCCGAGGCAGACAAGGTGCTGGCGCTGGAATCGGGCGCCGACGATTACGTCACCAAACCCTTCAGCCCCCGCGAATTACTGGCGCGCACACAGTCCGTGCTGCGCCGCGTGGCGCCGGCCGGTGCTGCCGCTTTGCGCGACGGTAGCCTGCACCTCGATCCGGACACATTGCAAGTGAGTGCCGGCGGTCGCCCGATCCTGCTCGGTCCCATCGAATTTCGCCTGCTGGCGTTCCTGATGCGCCATCCCGAGCGCGTGCATTCGCGGCCGCAGTTGCTCGACCGTGTCTGGGGCCGTCATGCAGTGCTCGACGAACGGACCGTCGACACCCATGTCGGGCGCCTGCGCCAGGCCCTGGGCCAGGACGGGCAGGGCGAGCGCATCCAGACCGTGCGCGGCGCCGGTTACCGCTTTACCGCCGGCCTGCCGGCGCTGGTGCGGGCAGCATGACGATCCTTGACAAGCTGGAGCAGGAATACCTGTTGCGTACGATCGAATCAGGGGTCGAACTTACCGAGCGGCGCCAGCTGTTCTTGTGGACGCAAGGGGCCTTCCAGGCGCTGCTGCCGCACCAGATCATGCTGTGCGTGAGACTCGATGCGACCGGCGCCGTCGACCATGTCGAGTGCCTGCACCGCGCCGTGCTCGACCGCGCCGCGCTGGCGCAGCTCAAGGCCCATGTGGCGCCGGCGCTGGTCGCGCGCTGGCAGGCGGGACGCGCCATGCCCGTCGCGGTCGATGCCACCGACATTGCCCTGTGTGCGACGGGGATGGACCACGCGCTCGTGCATGGCAGCGCGCAACCGGGGGCAGCCGGCACGGTATTCGCACTGCTGGGCATGCCATCGCGGCCGGATGCGCGCCACATGTATTTTCTGCAGTTGCTGCTGCCGTATCTGCATCTGGGATTGCTGCGCATGCCGGTCGCCGCCAGCGCCGGGCAGGGCGCCGACAGCGCGCCGGTGCGGCCCCTGAGCGGGCGCGAACTGGCCGTGCTCGACCGCATACGGGCGGGGCACAGCAACGAAGAAGTGGCGCGCCAGCTTGGCATCAGCGCGCTGACGGTAAAGAACCATCTGCAGCGCAGCTACCGGGTGCTTGGCGTGGCCAACCGGGCGCACGCGGTGGCGCGCTGCATGGCGCTGCGTCTGCTCTGATCGTCGCCGCAGGAACATCGTGGCCTGCGGGGCAGCCGCAATTCGCTTGACCGTTCGCCGATCGCACGCGAAGATAGCCCCATGAACAAACTCTTACTTTTGCTGCTCGTCAGCTGCACCGCCTGCACGAGCCAGGCCCAGGGGCCTGTCCGCGCCCAGGTCAAGGGTGAAACCTCCATCAGCGCGGCGCCAGCCAGCACGCTGGCCGACATCCGGCGCCAGATCGGCACGCCGACGTGCACCGACAACGCGCAATGCCGCACGCTGCCCGTGGGCGCCATGGCCTGTGGCGGCCCGCAGGAATACCTGCCGTATTCCACGCAAAAGAGCGACGCCAATGCGCTGCGCGCGCTGTCCGAACGCTCGTACGCCGAGACCAAGGCTGCGCTCACGGCCAGTGGCATGGTATCGACCTGCATGCTGAAGGCCGATCCGGGCGCAGTCTGCGTGGCCGGCACTTGCCAGCTGGGCACCGGCTCCCCAGCCAATTGATCGTTCATCGGCGCATTTTCATGTGCCTGCAATGACAAAGCGCGCCGAGGCGCGCTTTGTCGTTTACCAGTGAATCGTTGAACACTGGATCGTTGCACGCTGTTGCGTTGCAACGATCCAGCATCATCTTACCGGCCCAGGTCCTTCTTGCGTGCGCCAGAAACCGCACGTGGAATCGGGCTGTTGGTTTCCACCTGCAGCAGCGTCGTCGAGGCAATCGCGCCGTTTGGTTCAAGCAGGCGGATGGCGCCCAGGAAGCGTTTGCCGGTTGGCAGACCCGACCAGCTCGTGGTGACCGTTGCCGTACCGCCCACGTATACCTGGCTTGGTACCAGCGCCTTGAAGTTGTAGGCGCGGTCGGCCGTGGTGACGACGCCGGCATGCAGGCCGAAGCCGATCACGCCGCCGTTGACGGTGTCGTAGCCGAGGGCGCAGACCGTGTAGGTACCGGCGCTTGGCGAGGTCAGCGTGACCACCTCGTCCGACGTGCCGTTGCCCGAATAGCCCACATCGGCATTCGCACCGTTGAGCACGAGCAGGTCGAGGTCGTTCGTGCCTTCGCCCGTCATGTCACGGTCGAACAGTTCGAACTTCGCCGCCATCGTGTTGCTTGGCACCACAACCTTGGACACGAACACGCCCGGTGCGCTGGCCAGGCAGGCCTGGCGCATCGTTTCCCGGGTGCCAAAGATCGCCGGGTCGGCGGTGCCCACGGTGCCGGCAATGCGGTTGATTTCCTTCATGCCACCGGCCGTCACACCCATCTTGCCGGCGAACCCGGTGCTGATGGTGAGGGACTTGCCGCCGCTGGCGCGGTCGCTTTCCACGAGGGCAGGCGCCGAGATCAGGCGGCCGGAGCGGGCCACGATCGGGCTGCGCACGCGGTGGGTGCCGTCCGACCAGGTCAGCGAACCGAACTGCCACACATTCTCGACAGCGTTGGTGCGGGTCAGCGTCACGGTGTACTGGCGCGTCTCGCCGGCCGGCACGGTCAGCGAGGCCGGGCTGACCGTGGCGGCAAAGCCCGTGATCGCCACTGTTGGCGTATAGGTCGATTCGCTGTCGCTGACATTGGTGACCGAGCGGGTGACGGTGACGGTGCCCAGAACATTGCCAACCGCGATCGACGGCAGGTTCAGGTTGTAGCCGGCGATGCTGCCGCCGCCACATTGCGCTGCGACGCCCGCGCCGCACATGTATTTGCGGTAATCCAGTTCGGTGATGTCATACACCAGGCCCGGATTGGCCGCAGCGTTTGGCGCCACGTGGCCTGCGCCCTGGCCGAACGGCAGACGCCCGCGCGTATCGCCGGACTGGATCGCATCGGCAAAGGTATCGGTGGCGGTCGTCATCAAGGCCGATTTGATCATGGCTGGCGACCAGGTCGGATGCTGCTGACGCAGCAGGGCGGCCAGGCCGGCCACGTGCGGGCTCGACATCGACGTGCCCTGGTACGACGCCCAGGCCAGTGGCACTGGCGAGAGCGTGCCGGTGAGCAGCGCTGCGCGCTGCGCCTCGGTCATGTTCGGCGAGACGCCGGCGATGACATCCACGCCAGGCGCGGTCAGGTCAGGCTTGAGCACGTTCGGGTCGTAGCGGTTCGGGCCGCGCGACGAGAAGCTGGCCATCATCGGCGCCGGCACGCTCGACGTGCCGATCACGAAGGTCGAGATCGACGCGGTGGCGCCGGGCGTTGCGGCATACGACTTGATGACAGCGCCATCGTTGGCGTTGACGTGCACCGACGGGACGGCATGCACTTCGGCCACGAGGCCGGTGCCGTTGTCGATCTGCACCATGCCGACGCCACCGGCGTCCTGCACGGCCAGGCTCTTGTCGACGCGCGCATTGCCGCCGCGCATACAGGTCACGATCTTGCCGGCCACCTTGGCCGGATCGAGCACGGCCTGGCCGCCGTTTTCGCTGGCGCTGTAACACCGTGCCACCAGCGTCGGATTGGCGCCAGGCAGCGCCGCCGATTCGGCGGTGATCATTGGCGCCGGGCCCACGGCCGTCGAATTCATCGAGGCGCCACGGAAGCTGCGGCCGTTGCCGAGGGTAACGGTGGCCTGCAGTTCGCGGTTGTGGGTCGATGCCGCAACGGTCGCCTGCCATGGGCTGATGTGGGCGACCGTGTTCGCCGGGCCGCTGTTGCCCGCCGAGGCAGCAACGAACACGCCGGCATTCGAGGCATTGAAGAAGGCTTGCTCGACCGGGTCGATGATCGACTCGCCGCCGCTGATCGAGAAGTTGATCACGTGCACGCCGTCGACCACCGCTTTTTCGATGGCCGCGACGCTGTCGCCGGTGAAGCAGGCATTGCGCCGGCCACTGGCCTGGCCCGAATCGAGATAGGTCCAGCAAACCTTGTACGAAGCGATGCGCGCGCGCGGGGCGATGCCGCTCATTTCGCCGATGGCGACGCCACCGACGATCGCGGTCGAGCGGGCATTGCCGCCGGCCGTGGTGGAGGTGTGGGTGCCGTGGCCGCCTTCGCCGGTGGTGCCGCCGATCGAATCGCGCGGCGACGAGTTGAACTCGGTCCAGTGGCTGACCCGGTTGCTCGAGCGGTAGCTGGCGTCGAAATACTGGGCGCCGATCAGCTTGTTGTTGCAGTCGGCGGCAGTGAAGCCTTCGCCGGTCTGGCACGTGCCTTTCCAGCGCGACGGCGGCGCATCGTACACGATGGTGCCGCTGGTGGCGAAGGTCGGCTTGCCGTTGGCGTCGACACGGTCGGCGTACGATGGATGCTCGGGCCAGATACCGCCATCGACGATGCCGATGATGATGTCCTCGCCAGCGGCGCCCTGGCCGCCGAGCTGCGACCACAGGCCGCCGGGTTGATCCAGGCCGAGGAAGGTCGGGGTGTAGGTGGTGGCCAGTTCGCGCGGCACGTCCGGCGAGACCGTGACCACGTCGGTGCGCGCCATCAGGGTACGCACTTCGGCATCGGTCAGCATGGCGGCAAAGCCGTTCAGGACCACGCTGTACTCATGCAGCACCGGTGCGCCTGCCACGACGGCGCGCACGGCGGCCTGCTTGCGGGTCAGGTAGTTGTTGTAGAGCAGTACGTTCTGGGCTTCCAGGTTCAGGCGGTTGCCTGCGGTTGGCTGGGTCGCAGGCATGCCGGCGATCTCGCCGGTGTAGCCGGCGATCGGCTTGTCGGCCAGTTGAACGATATACGGGCGGCGCACGTCATCGGCCTGGACGGTGATCGTCAGGCTGGACAAGACCAGCAGTACTGCAGCAGAAAGTGGACGGAGTTTCATGGTGATTCGTTCCCGGGATACGTTGTGGGGGTCAGGCGCGGATGGCAAGGCTGTTGCTGCGGCGGCGGCGTGCGCTGGCGGCCAGGCCGGCGATGCCGAGACCGAACAGCAGCGCGGTGGCGGGTTCAGGCACATCGGCGGCCGCGCCTGATTCCAGGTTCAGGTTATCGATCGCGAACTGGCCCTGGTTGGTATTGAAGGCCGAGCAGTCGCCCGCGCCATCGCACACGAAGCCGAACAGGGCGATCTCCGTGAATTCCAGTTGCGAGAACGCGCCAAACTCGTAGCCGCCGAACTCGAAGCCAGCGCTGGATGGACCATCCAGCGCCAGGTCGATGTAGGTGTAGCTGCCGTCAGCGCGGAATCCCTGCGCGCGCAACAGGCCCGATACGGCCGGGTAGCCGCTGAGCTCGGTTGTATTGCCGATGAAGCTCGCATCCAGGCCCAGCATGCGGAACGGGTTGTTGTTCCCGGAGGTGATCCAGACGACGCTGTCGTTGAAGGCGCCGTAGTACATGCTCGAATTATTGACCGGGCATGCCATGTCACAGGCCCATGGGTCGCTGCCATCGACAAAGGCGCCGACTGCACTGCTGCTGTCCGCTTGCGGGTTGTTGGCATCGAAGCGCATCGAGAAGCCCGACTCCTGGTAGGTCTCGCCATTAGCGACGGCGCCATAGCCGCTTTCGAAGCCGATGGTGGCTGCCTGGGCCGGCGCAGCCAGGATGGCCGCGCCAAGCGTGGCGCTGCATAACATTGCAAGGGTGGTGCCGAGGGTCGGTGCTGCCAATCGTCCGTGCCGAATCATGATGTGCCTTTGTCGTTGTGTCGGTTCCTGCCGCGATGCAGCAAGACCAGTAAAAGTGCAACCTCGTGTTGCGTTGTAAATAAATATATCAACGGAAATAATTAAAATGTAAAAATTCTTAACAGGAAAAATCTTGAGTTTTCGCACGAATGATTAATTAAATTCGGTTTGCACAGCGACCGGACTTTGTTTTATGGTTTTATGACGTCGGTATGAATTGTGGTGTTTTTGTAACGGTCATTGAGTGAGGTGCTGTTTGTTTCGGGTCTACAGCTTTGACGTTGGGTGGTATCTCAAAACAAGAGTTGTCCTTGTGCTATACCGCGTGATACCGTTCAGAGGTATTTTTTTCGCGAAGCACATGAGGAGTCGGTTGATGTTTTTTGCCATGAAACGGGGCGCCGCGCGTCGCAGCGCCGGGTTCACGTTGCTGGAATTGCTGGTGGTGATCGTCATCATCGGTTTGCTTGCCGCGTATGTCGGTCCGAAATATTTTTCCCAGCTCGGCAAATCCGAAGTCACCGCGGCCAAGGCCCAGATCGACGCGTTCGATAAAACGCTCGACACCTACCGGCTCGATGTCGGCCGCTATCCGACCACCGAAGAAGGGCTGGCCGCCCTGATGACGGCACCACCCAGCGCCGGCGTCAAATGGAATGGCCCCTACCTGAAAAAAGCCGTGCCGCTCGATCCGTGGGGCAATGCGTACCAGTACCGCGCGCCCGGCGCCCGGGCCGAATACGAAGTGCTTTCGCTGGGCAAGGACGGCCAGCCCGGCGGCGCCGGCGAGAACGCCGACATCACGTCGAACTGAACGACGTTTCCTGCATCACCCACCTGACAGCACCGCCCATGCAGTTTGCCGTTCGCACCCTCGCGCCCGACATGTCGATCGCCAACCTCGTCGTCGATGCCCTCGACGCGCAGGATGCACGCCGCCAGATCGAGGCGCGCGGCCTGTTCGTCAGCGCCGTCGAGCCGGCGCGCGGCGCGCGTCTGGCCAGTTCGCGCGGCGCCAAATTATCTCTGGTCCTGTTTAGCCAGGAACTGCTCGCGCTGCTCAATGCCGGCCTGGGCATCGTCGAAAGCCTCGAAGCCCTGCTGGAAAAGGAAAGCGCTGCGCCCACCCGCGCCGTGCTCGAACGCCTGCTCGGCGGCTTGCGCGAAGGCAAGCGTTTTTCGGCCGTGCTGGCGGCGCAGCCGGCGCTGTTCCCGCCGCTGTACATCGGCATCGTGCGCGCCGCCGAAGGCACCAGCGACCTGCCGCGCGCACTGACGCGCTACATCGATTATCAGCAGCGCATCGACACCGTGCGCGCCAAAATCGTCAGCGCCTCGATCTATCCGGTGATCCTGCTGATGGTCGGCGGGGGCGTGTCGGGCTTTTTGATTGGCTACGTGGTGCCCAAATTCGCCGAGGTGTACCAGGGCGCGGGCCGCGACCTGCCATGGCTGTCGCAGCGGCTGCTCGACTGGGGCCAGTTCGCGTCCGGCCACGGCACGGCGATCCTGATCGGCGCCGTGCTGGTGGTGGCCAGCATCGTCGCCGGCATTCGCCATCTGCGCCGCAGCGGCGGCATGGGCCGGCTGCTGCGGCGCGTGCCCGGCATCGGCGAGCGCGCCCGCGTGTATGAACTCTCGCGCCTGTACCTGACGCTGGGCATGCTGACCGAAGGCGGCATCACGATCGTCGGCGCCATCGAGACCGTGCAGCAGATGGTCTCGCCGCACCTGGCCAAGAACCTGTCAGCGGCGCGCGCCGCGATCGAGTCGGGCGAGCCGATGTCGAACGCCTTCGAAGCCCATGGCCTGACCACGCCGATCTCGCTGCGCATGCTGCGCGTGGGTGAACGCACGGGCGAAATGGGGCCGATGCTGACCCAGTCGGCCGCGTTCTACGATGGCGAGATCGGGCGCTGGATCGACCGCTTCACGCGCACCTTCGAGCCGCTCTTGATGGCGGCCATCGGCCTCGTGGTCGGCGCCATCGTCGTGCTGCTGTACATGCCGATCTTCGACCTGGCAGGAGACATGTCATGAACATGCACACCGATACCGTGGCCGCCGCGCCGTTCGATCCCGCGATCCTGGCGCAGGCACGCGCCGCCGCGAATGTCTCGCGCCGGGGCCTCGTGGCCGAGCTGGAAGCACTGACTGGGCGCGATGCGCGCGAACTGGTGCAGGCCCTGGCCGCGCTGTTTGCGCTGCCGGTGATGGAAACGGGCGAGATGCTGCTGCTCGCGCCGGCGTTCGACCTGCTGCCGCTGGCGCAGGCGCTGTCGCGCCATTGCGCACTGCTGCGCCACGCCGACGGGCGCCTGGTCGGCGTGGTGGCCGATCCGTTCGACCTCGACCTGCAAACGTGGCTCGGCGCCCAGGCCCGCGCCACACCTGGCCGGCCGCTCGACCTGTGCCTGGCGCAGCAGGCCGACATCCAGGCCTACCTGTCCAAGCAGGAGGAATCGGCGCGCGCCGTCGATTCGCTCGTGGGAGGGGCAGCCGACGGCCGGCGCGACGGCAAGATCGGCACCGTGCTGTCGTTCGCATCGGTATCCGAAGCGGGCAGCCCGGCCGTCAAGCTGGTCAACTCCACGCTGTACGACGCGTTGAAAGCCGGCGCCTCGGACATCCACCTGGAAAGCACGGCGGGCGGCCTGGCCGTGAAATACCGCGTCGATGGCGTGCTCGATCATGCGACGACGGTGGGCGGCATCGAGCTGGCCGAGCACATCATCTCGCGCCTGAAGGTGCTGGCCGAACTCGATATCGCCGAGCGCCGCGTGCCGCAGGACGGGAGCTTTCGGGTCGAGGCGGCTGGGCGCGACATCGACCTGCGCGTGTCGATCATGCCGAGCATCCACGGCGAAGATGCGGTGATCCGTATCCTGGACAAGCGCGCGATGATCGAAGCCTACGGCTCGCTCACGCTCGAAGCGCTGGGGTTCGACGCGCCATCGCTCGTCACGCTGCGCCACCTGGCGCAGGAAGCCTACGGCATGCTGCTGGTCACGGGCCCCACCGGCTCGGGCAAGACCACCACGCTGTACGCGGCGCTGACCGAAATCCACAACGGCCGCGAAAAGATCATCACGATCGAAGACCCGGTGGAATACCAGCTGCCCGGCATCCTGCAAATCCCGGTCAACGAAAAGAAGGGCCTGACCTTTGCCAAGGGCCTGCGCTCGATCCTGCGGCATGACCCGGACAAGATCATGGTCGGCGAGATTCGCGACCGCGAGACCGCCGAGATCGCGGTGCAGTCGGCGCTGACCGGTCACCTGGTCCTCACGACCGTCCACGCCAACAACGTGTTCGACGTGTTCGGGCGCTTCACGCACATGGGCATCGATCCGTATGCATTCGTCTCGGCCCTGAATGGCATCTGGGCCCAGCGCCTGATCCGCATGAATTGCCCGCGCTGCGGCGAGCAGCACGACCCGACCGATCTCGAGCTGGCATCGGTGCATCTGGAACGCGCCGAGGTGGGCGACTACCTGTTCATGCGCGGCAAGGGCTGCGGCGATTGCCGCGGCACCGGCTACAAGGGCCGCCGGTCCATCGCCGAAATCCTGACCCTGAACGACGAGATCCGCGAACTGATCGTCGACAAGCAGCCGATCCGCCGCATCAAGGCCGCGGCCCACGCCAACGGCACGCGCAGCCTGCGCCTGGCCGCGCTCGACCTGGTGCGGCGCGGCGCCACCACCATCGATGAAATCAAGCGAGTGACCCTGCATGCGTAAGCGCCTTGGACACACCCTGCGCCTGGGCATTGCCAGCGATGGCCTGGCCCTGGTCAGGATCAACCGCCTGTTCGGCCGCGCCCCAGTGCTGCTGGCCGAGCAGCGGCTCGACCTGTTCGCGCCCGATGCGCTGGCCACGGGCCTCTCCGCGCTGTTCGCCGACCATGCGCCTGGCGGCTGGACGGTGAGTGTCGTGCTGGCCGATGAATTGATCCGCCTGTGGCAGGTCACGCCGCCGCAAGAAGCCACGCGCATGGGTGACCTCGAAGGGGCGGCCGCGCTGCGCTTTCAGCACCTGTTCGGGGCGCCGCCTTCCGAGTGGGTGATCCGCGCCGACTGGGATGCGGCCCGGCCGTTCCTGGCCAGCGCCGCGCCACTGAACCTGCTCGATGGCCTGCAGCTGGCTGCCCAGACCCACCGCTTTCATCTGGTCGACATCCGGCCGCAATTCGTCGCCGCGCTCAATCAGTGGCGCCAGGCGCGCAGGGCAGGGGCGTGGTTCGGCCAGGTGCACGGCGGCGTGCTGTCGCTCGCGGCGTATGACGGCGCGGTGTTGATGGCCGTGCGCAGCAGCCCGATCCCGGCCGGCGCCGATCGCGACTGGCTGGAAGCGCACGTGGCGCGCGAAGCGCTGCGCGTGGGCGTGGGGCGGCCCGAACGGCTGCAACTGTGCGGCGCCGCGCCGGCGGCCTGGGGCAGCAGTCCGGGGCGCCTGAAGTTCGCCTGCAGCCTGCTCGAACAGAACGCCGGCGACGGCTGGTCCGACCTGGCGCGCCTGGCGCGTACGGGAGCGCCCGCGTGAAACGTACCCGTATCGATTTTGCCCCGCCGGGCCTGCGCCGCACGCTGTTTCGCACGCCGCCACGTCTGATCTTCATGCTGCCCGCCGTGCTGGCGATGTGCGTGCCGGCAGGCGTCATGACCCAGCGTTACTTCGAGCAACAGCAAGAGCTGACCGACTTGCAGGCAGCGCTGGCCGTGCGCAGTGCGCCGCCGCCCGTCGTGGTGGCCGCCGCGCCGATGGTGACCCTGGCGCCGGCGCAGGTCACCGCCGTCAACGCCGCTGTTCAGCAACTGAACCTGCCATGGCGCGATCTGGCGGCGGCACTGGCCGACGCCACGCCAGCCTCGATCGCGCTGCTGGCGCTGGAACCGGACGCCAAGCGCCGCACGCTGCGCATCAGCGCCGAAGCAAAAAACAGCGACGATATGCTGGCCTATATCACGCGCCTGCAGGCCGAGGAATGGTTCACGAGTGTGGTCCTGATGCGCCATGAAGTCATGCAGGAAGATCCGAACCGGCCGCTGCGCTTCCAGGTCAGCGTGCAATGGGGAACGCCATGACGCTCGCGACGCTGCCACTTCGCGCGCGCCTGCTGCTCGCGCGCGTCAATCCGCTGGTGGCGCTTGTCGTGGCGCTGATCGTGGCCGGCGCAGCCGTGCAGGTCGCGCTGGTGCCGGCGCGCGCCCGCCTCGAAGCAGACTACGAGGCCGCGCGCCGCCTTGCACGCACGCCGCTGCCACCACGCCCGGCACCAAGCGCGCCGCCACCGAGCAGTGACCAGAACCTGGCGCAGTTCTACGCGACGCTGGGCGATGCGCGCAGCGTGGAGCGCCAGTTGAAAGCGGTGTTCGCACTGGCCGCGCGCCATGGCTTGACACTGGAGCAGGGCGAGTACCGCACCACCGTTGACCGCAACGCCAGGCTGGTCGCCTACCAGGTCAACCTGCCCGTCAAGGGCAGTTACGGGGCGATCTGGCAGTTTGCGATGGACGTGCTGCGCGCGGTGCCGCATGCCTCGCTCGACGACGTGGCGTTTCGCCGCGACGCGATTGGCGAGGCGGGCGTCGATGCGCGGCTGCGGCTGACGTTCTATCTGGCCGAGCGCAGCGCAGCACCGGGAGAAGCGCGATGAAGCCCCGTCACATTGCCATGGGTGGCGCGCTGGCGCTGGCCGCCGGCCTGGTGGTCTTTGGTGACACGACGCCTGACGACACGCTGGCCGAACCGGCCGAGCGCGTGGCGAAGACGGCGGCCACTGCGCCCGCGCGCAGCACGGCCGCGGTGCTCGCCAAGCCGGTCGCGGACACCGTGATCGTGCGCCTGGTCCCGCGCGACGAGTTGATCGGCGCCGACGGCGAGCGTTTCGGCGAGGGCGGGCAGGCCCTGTTCGCGCGCCACGACTGGACGCCGCCACCGCCGCCGCCATCGAACGTACCGCCGCCACCACCGCCGCCGCCCGTGGCGCCACCGCTGCCGTTCAAGTACATCGGCAAGTCGCTCCAGGACGGCGTGTGGGAAATTTACCTGGCCCGCAACGACCGTACCTATCTCGTGCGCGACGGCGCGACGATCGACGGCGCCTACCGCGTCGACGCGATCCGTCCGCCCACGCTGACCCTGACTTACCTGCCGCTGGACCAGGTCCAGCAGCTTAATATTGGAGTATTCGATTGATGGCTCGTTTGCCGATGCAGGGGTTGACCCTGCTGCTGTTGCCGTTTCTTCTCGCGGGTTGCGCGGCGCAGCGCGCCTACCAGGAGGGCAACGCACTGGTGGCCCAGGACAAGGTCGGCGCCGGCCTGGCCAAGTACCAGGAGGCGCTGGCCTCCGACCCCGGCAACCCTGAATACAAGGCGGCCTACCTGCGCGCGCGCGACGGCGCCGTGGTGCGCATGGTCGAAGCAGCCGACCGTGCGCTGGCCGCTGGCCAGATCGACGTGGCCAGTAATGAATACCGGCGCGTGCAGACCATCGATCCGGGCAACGACCGCGCCCGCGCCGGCCTGCGCCAGGTCGAGGCGGACCGGCGCCACGCGGCCGCGCTGATCGAGGCGCGCGCCGCGTTCGAGAAGGACGATATCGAGACCGCGCGCAACAAGCTCGCCGCCGTGCTGACCGAGCGCCCGGCGCACGAGGCAGCGCGCCTGCTGCTGCTGGAGATCGACGAGAAAGCGGCCGCCGCGCCATCCGGCCCGGCAGCGCTGGCGGCCAGCTACCGCAAGCCCATCAGCCTCGAATTTCGCGATGCCCCGCTCAAGCAGGTGTTCGAGATCATCGCGCGCCACTCGGGCCTGAACTTCATCTTCGACAAGGACGTCAAGGCCGATACCCGCACCTCGATCTTCCTGAAGAACAGCACCGTCGAAGCGGCCGTGTACTACCTCTTGATGACGAACCAGCTCGAGCGCCAGGTCATGGATGGCAACACGATCCTGATCTACCCGAACGTCGCGGCCAAGCTGCGCGAGTACCAGGAAATGACGGTCAAGACGTTCTTCCTGGCGAATGCCGACGCCAAGTCAATCGCCAACACGTTCAAGACGATCCTCAAGAGCCGCGACGTGGTGGTCGATGAAAAACTGAACCTGGTGATCCTGCGCGACAACCCGGAAGCGATCCGTATCGCCACGCAGCTGGTCGCGCTGCAGGACGTGCCGGAGCCCGAAGTGATGCTCGACGTCGAGGTGCTGGAGATCAACCGCAGCAGCGTGATGGACCTGGGGATCAACTGGCCATCGTCGCTCGGGTTCTCGCCACTGACGTCGTTCGAAGGCAGCGTGCTGACCATCGACCAGCTGCGTGGCCTGAACAGCAGCACGATCACGACGGGCCCGATCAGCGCCACGCTCAACGCCAGCAAGACAGACGGCGACACGACGACGCTGGCCAACCCGCGCATCCGCGTACGCAACAAGGAAAAGGCCAAGATCGTCATCGGCGACAAGATCCCGAATATCTCGGCGACGGTGTCGTCGGGGATCGGCGGCTTCGCCTCCGATAACATCACGTACCTGGACGTGGGCCTGACGCTGAACGTCGAGCCGACCATCTACTTGAACAACGAGGTAGCGATCCGCATCAACCTCGAGGTCAGCACGCTGGGCGAGCGCGTCGAAACCAAGAATGGCACGGTAGCCTACCGCATCGGCAGCCGTTCGGCGACCACCATGCTGCAGCTCAAGGATGGCGAGAACCAGGTGCTCGCAGGCCTGATCAGCAACGAGGACCGCAGCAGCGGCACCAAGGTGCCCGGGGTGGGTGACCTGCCGATTGTCGGGCGCCTGTTTGGCAGCCAATCGGATCAAACCGGCCGCTCCGAGATTTTGCTGTCGATCACGCCGCGCATCGTGCGCGCGGTGCAGCGCCCGCCCGCATCGGCATCTGAATTTGGCGCCGGCACCGAGTCGAGCTTCCGCCGCCGGCCCGACAATGCCGTGCGCGCACCGGTAGCGCTGCCGACGACGGGCGCGCGGCCTGCCACGTCAGCCCTGGCGCCGCCAGTGACGGTTACCACGACCACGGTCACGACGCCGGTCGCGCCACCGCCGGCGCAGGAACCCGCGACGTCATTCTCGGTACCGCCATCGGCCTTGCCGGCCACGCCGCAACTGGGTTCGCCGCCATCGGCGCCGCCGGGCCAGCCGGTGACGGCGCCTGAATCCGTGCCTGCATCTGCACCGGAATCTGCGCCCGAGGCCATGGCGCAGCCGGCCGCCTATCCACCAGGCGTGACGCCGCCAGTGCCGCAGCGATGACGCAGCCGGGCATGCGCGCGCGGCACGGCTTCACGCTGATCGAGCTGCTCGTCACGCTCGCGATCCTGGCCTTGCTCGGCACCCTGGTGCTGCCCGTGGCCGAAGTGACGGTGCAGCGCCGCGACGAGCAGGAACTGCGGCGCGGCCTGCGCGAGATCCGCGCCGGGCTGGATGCCTACAAGAAGGCCGCCGACGAGGGCCGCGTGGCCAAGGCCGCTGACGCCAGCGGCTATCCGGCGCGCCTGGAATTGCTGGTGCAGGGCGTGCCCGACCTGCGCAGCCCGAAGCAGGCCAGGATCTATTTCATGCGGCGCCTGCCGCGCGACCCGTTCACGCCGGAGCGCGATCTCGATGACGCCGCCACCTGGGGCAAGCGCAGCTATGCCAGCGAGCCGGATCAACCGCAGGAAGGCGACGATGTCTATGATGTGTATTCGCGCTCCACGCGGGTGGGCCTGAACGGCATCCCCTACAACAAATGGTGAGCACGATGCAACTGCACGCAGATGGAAAAAAACGTGGCTTCACGCTGATCGAACTGCTGGTGGTGCTCGGGATCATCGCGCTGCTGCTGACGGTGGCGCTGCCGCGCTTTTTTCCCAGCATCGACAGCGCGAAGGAGACGATCCTGGCCGATAACCTGCGCAACACGCGCCAGGTGGTCGATCAGTACCGCTCCGATACCGGCCGCTATCCCGAGTCGCTCGAGCAGCTGGTGGAGGCGCGCTACCTGCGTGAAATCCCGCTCGACCCGGTCACCGAAGCGCGCGACACGTGGATTCTCGAAGCGCCGCATGAAGGCGAGCAGGGCGGCTTTGCCAACCTGCGCAGCGGCGCGCCGGGCAACGACCGGCGCGGCCGGCCTTATCTCGAATGGTAGTTCGGGAAGGGATACGCCGGGGGCGCCAGGCCGGGTTCACCTATCTGGGCCTGATCATCTTTGTCACCATCATCGGCCTGGTGGGCGCCGCCACGCTCAAGATCGGCGCGCTGCTGCAACGGGCGGCGGCAGAGGAAGAACTGCTGGACATCGGCGCTGCCTTCAGCGCAGCGCTCGACAGCTACGCGGCGGCGACACCGCAAGGCGCCTCGCCGTATCCTCCATCGCTCAAGGAATTGCTGAAGGACCCGCGCGTGCCAGGCGTGCGCCGGCACCTGCGCAAGATCTTCGTCGATCCGCTGACGGGCAAGGCCGAGTGGGGCGTGGTGTATCTGGGGGATGGCACGACGGGCGTGGTTGCAGTGCATAGTCTGTCGACGGCCAAGCCACTGAAGGTTGCCAATTTCGACAGCCGGTTCGCGGGCCTGGACAATGCGGATACGATTTCGGCGTGGCGGTTCAAGGCGCGTGATCCGGCGTTGGGGCAGGCACCTGGGCAACCGCAGCCGCAGCCTGGTGCACCAGCGGCGCCGACGGCGCAACCGGTGCCGCCAGGCTTGCCTGCGGCAGCGCCGGCAGATGTGCCGGCGGCGGAGAGGACTGAAGAATTGGAGCCAGCACCGACTGCTGTACCGGAACCCGAACCGGTGAATGCACAGGAAACCGCAGCCGAACCGCAAGCGGAGCCTGCGACGGAAACACCGACCGAGGACCGGTAGGCTTGGACGAAACATCAAGCTGGACACAGTCGGCAGGCATACAGGTGCACGACAGTCCGGATTCGGCCCGAACCCAGCCGTTCACGTCGGCTTAGCAGGTTGCCTGGTTTGAAAAAACCCTGACTGTCACGACAGGCCTTTAGCGACCGGAGCAGACCCTGGATCGGTTGAGATTGACGGTCAAACGTCGCGAGGTAAAGAGGCTAACCACGCTTGTGTCCGTAACAGAACAGACTCAAGATCTGGTAGGAAACCATCCTTCTCATACCATTCCGCAATTTCTAAATCTTGAGCAAGATCTTCTATTTTTCGAATGAGATCGTACGGCATCGCTTCGAGCGCGCGCCCATTGTTCCGCACTATTTTCGCAAACGCGGCAGCGCTGATTTCCCGCGCTCGCATGCCGTTGAGGCCACTTTCGATCCTCGCAATTAATGTTTCGTTGGACATCAGAGCGCGTTCTAGTTCTTCGAGATGTATGTTTGGAATGAATGTTTGTGGCCAAAGGTGGCCGCTCACCTCAGCATAGCAGGTCGGCCAAGGCGGAAAATCGCGGACTGTAACGAAGAGCAGCAGCCGAGCCAAAGCAGTCATCGAACGCTGCACAAGGATTGCAGACAATCCTACGTGGTGAAGTCGAAATAGATACGTGACAATATGAGTGCCGATACCAAACCGCCAACAGTAACACTGAGCAGTGTGAAGGCTGGACTGGGGGCACGGCGAGTCAACAGTAACCCTGCTCCTATAAGAGAAGAGACCGCCAGTGCATGGCTTAAAGCGAATGTAAGAGCCATGCCGATTACGACAATTCCCCGACCTACGTCAGGCGCTAGTGCACCCACTACCCACGAGATCCCCGCCCATGCTGCAAGCCCCATGATAGGTAGCCATACGCCAGCGACGGACAGCCATTTCAGATAGCTCAGCATTAGTTATGTCTGTAGGGATTGAACGGCATGGACGTAATCAACGTCCGCTCTTGGCCGGACCCGGCTGTTCAGAACAGCATAGCGTGCTGCTAGCATTTAGAAACGAACTCGACAAAAAGTCTGTTGATGAATGCTCTGGTAATGGTACTAAGGGAGGGGCGATGGTCGGGGTTAGGTCAGTCACCTGTTTCCGATGACTAGGAAGCCATCTCATCAGTATCACGACGAATACCGACTTTCTGGCTTATCCACCAGTAAGCAAGTCCACCCGCAAGGCCCGACCCGAGACAATTCAATGAATCATACAGACCGAATTGCGCCCAACGGACAGATGTGAATGGCTCGGCAAGCTCAATCCATACAGGTGTGGCGCAGATCAAGCCTGTCACTGCGAACTGCCACCATCGCGTTAGACGCAACTTGCAGAATATAAACGCAAGTGGCAGGCCAAAGATGAGCGCATTGGTGATTGCAAGCGGGAAGCCGATGAACCAAACCAGTGGTAACGCGCACCATGTGCCCGTTCCATGGGCAAGTCCAACGCCGCAGGTGGTGAAGGTGGCGATCGTCACACCAATAACGGCGGCCACGCCAAGCATCGACATGGTACGGAACACGAATCTGGCGGATGGATGCACGGTTCCTCTGCGATGGCGTGACGTTTTCTGGACAAAGGCAGTCCAGGAATAGTTGCTTCTAACCGGGTACTGTCCACCGTTCACGGGCAGGGATCGATCCGAAGCAGAGGTACAACCCTACGATATCAAGACTTGACTGTCACACGTTCAAAAACCGGATATGCCTGAAGTGGGGAAAAGTCTGCCTTCCAAATGTCGAGTTCATAGAGTTGTCCTGTTGTATCCGCATTGAGAACGATACTCACTGGGACGCCGTCGAGATCGACGTACTGCTCCTCAACAAGGCAACTGCCTAAAAACCGATTGTCGCGGCCGAAAAATTGAACGCTACCCATTTTGCCATCGTTCATATCAAGTACCTGAGCACGCTCCAGTTGGAGGAGCAGACGCTCGCCATCCCGTGCCCGCCGAAGCAAAGCGCGTATGAATGAATCCTCTTCAAGACGCAGAGGCCGTAAGCCGTCCTGAATCTGGTCTGGCACCATATTTCCCTTCCAGTGTGAAACCACATCCGTAGCTTCAGCGCGTGTCGTTTGAGTGCTCTCAGGGCGATAGCAGACTGCCAGCGTTGCCCAGTGTATGTCTCTGCTGTCCCCGGAACAAGTGGCAGGAGCGCCAACAGACTGCGGTTGCTTGTAACAGACTTTATCGTTTTGCAGCGGACTTGATGCATTGTGGCGAACTCCGTTCGCGCGGCACAGCAAACCAGCAGCCATATGCATCCGTTTTTAATAGGCAACAATAACGCGGATTGCTATGATCGACCGTCACCATGGCGCCACTACCGGCGTTGACCAACTTTACGAGGCGTCGCATGATCTCTTGCAGCAACACGCTATGCATTGCGGGCGCGCTCGCCTGTCTGTCGATCACGGTCGCTCACGCCGCCACACCGGAACAGTCGGTCAGCGAACTGGTGCAGCGCTTTGCCACGGCGCAAGGCACGTTCGACCGCGCCGCACTCGAAGCGCTGACGTTTGAAAACTATATCGAGATTTCGCCACTGGGCGAGGTCGACCCGCGCGCGAAGATGCTGTCGTTCTACGTCAAGCATGACGACAAGCCGCTGCCGGCAATCACCGTCGACGAGATCACGCCGCGGGTGCTGGGCAATACCGCCATCGTGCTCGCGAAGGTGTCCTACGCCATGACCGTTGGCGGGCAAACCCGCACATCCGCGCTGCGCTCGAGCTTCGTGGCCCAGCAGCAGGACGGCGCCTGGAAGCTGGTTTCTGCGCAGTACACGCCAATCCGGCCGCCGGCCGCACCAGGCAAGTGAGCGGCCAATGAAATCGATAATGATCCTGCGTCCCGTCCTGATATTCCTTTCCATCGCCGCCAGTGCCAGCGCCAGCGCAGGTGCCCCTGTGCCCGCCTCGCTGAACCTGATCCCCGAGGCCGGCCCGCACGCTGTCGGCCTGCGCGTTATCCAGCAATACGACTACAGCCGGCTGCTCGAGCCGTCGGTCGATGCGTTCGGCAAGGCCGGCAATGCTGCGCCCGGTAGGCCAATCCAGATGCTAGTCTGGTATCCGGCCCGGCGCGACCGTGGCGCGCCCATGCTGGCGGCAGACTATCAGCAGGCCAGCCTGTCCGAGGTCGACTTCAATGTGCCCGCCGCCGAAGCAACCAGGCAGCGGGCAGGCTGGATGGCGGGACCGCAGAGCGCGCAGTACGGCGCGCCGACGCTGGCCGTGCGTGATGCGGCTGCCGCCGCCGGCCGCTTTCCAGTGGTGATCTACGCGCCCAGCTTTGCCGCGGAGGCTCATGAAAACATCGACCTGTGCGAATACCTGGCCAGCCATGGTTATGTGGTGCTCGCCAGCCGCAGCCTGGGCGCGCGCTCGGTCATGATGACCGATGACGTCGAAGGGGTCGAGGCGCAGGCCGCCGATATCGCCTTTCTTGCCAATTATGCGCAGACGCTACCGCAGGCCGACATCGGCAATGTGGCGGCGGCAGGTTTCAGCTGGGGCGGCATGGCCAATGTGTTTGCCGCGGCGCGTTCCAGCCGCATCAAGGCGCTGGTCAGCCTGGATGGCTCCATCCGGTATCACCCGAAGGTGTGGGGCGCGGCGGGTTATGTGCAGCCAGCGCGCACGGCGGTGCCGATGCTGTATCTGGGCGCGCGCTCGCCGTCCGCAGAAGTCATGGAGCGCAAGGACATGCTCGGCAAGAGTTACCTCAACACGATGACCTATTCCGACGTGTATGTCGCGACGCTGCCGCCGATGACGCATCCGGATTTCAGCGCCTGGCATGTGCGCTTTGCCGACGATGCCGCGTTCGGCGACTATGCGCGTGCCGATGTGCAGGAGGCGTACCGCAGCGGCGCGTTGTATGTGCGCCGGTTCCTGGACGCGTATCTGAAGCAGGACACCGACGCCCTCGCATGGCTGAAGCAGTCGCCGGCGCGCCATGGTATCGGCCCGCAGGTGATGTCGATGACGTTGACGCCGGCCCGCCATGAACTCCTTGGCGAAGGCGACTTCCTGCGTGCGTTCGCGAAGGCGGGCTTCCAGGATGCGCAGTCGATCCACGCCGGGATGGTGGCACGCTCGCCCGACATCAAGCTCAGCCCCTTGAGCATGAATACGCTGGGCTACCAGCTGCTGCGCGGGAAGAACGCGCGTGGCGCGGTCGAGCTGTTCAAGCTGGCCACGTTTCTCGAGCCGAAGTACGCCAACGCGTTCGATAGTGAAGGCGAGGCGTATGAAGCGCTCGGTGATACAAGGTCAGCCATTGCGGCCTACGAAAAAGCCGTCGCGGCCGATCCGAACCAGCGCAATGCCGTGGCGCGGATCGCAGCGCTGCGCCGGGGCGGCGCAGGCTAAGCAGCGCTCAGGCCGCGCGGCGCCGGAAGTCGCGTGGCCGGAACCCCAGCAGCGCGAGCATCGCAAAGTATGTCGCCGCACTGGCCACGATGATGCCCAGCAGCGCGCCGATGCGCAGGCCGGGCGTCACCTTCATGGCAGCCCAGTCGAACTGCGCCTGGCCGAACCACGCGACGGCGCCCATGACTGCCACGCCAATGGCAAGCTTCAGGAAGAATTTGCCCCAGCCCGGCTGTGGCGTGTAGATGCCGCGCCGGCGCAGGCCGATGTACAGGCAGGTCGCATTGATGCAGGCGCCCAGGCCAATTGACAGGGCCAGGCCCGCAACGCCCATCAGCGGCACGAAGATCAGGTTCATCAACTGCGTGGCAACCAGCACCGCAACGGCGATGCGCACCGGCGTCTTGACGTCCTGGCGGGCATAGAACGCTGGCGCCAGGATCTTGACCAGGATGATGCCGAGCAGACCGGCGCTGTAGGCCATCAGCGGCATCGATGAATTTACCAGGGCCGCATCGTCGAATTTACCGTAGTGGAAGAGGGTGGCGATCATCGGCACCGCCAGCGTGGCCATGCCAACGGCGGCCGGCAGCGCGAGCAGGAAGGTCAGGCGCAGGCCCCAGTTCAGCAGCGCCGCGTATTCGGCGGTGTCGCCTTCGCTATTGGCTTTCGACAGCGATGGCAGCAGGATCGTGCCCAGGGCCACTCCCAGCATCGCGGTCGGAAATTCCATCAGGCGGTCGGCATACTGCAGGGCGGAGACGGCGCCAGCGGCGAGGCTGGCGGCGATGCCGGTATTGATCAACAGGCTGATCTGCGCTGCGGACACGGCAAACACGGCCGGGCCCATTTTCTTGAGCATGCGGCGCACGCCGGCGTCGCGCAGGCCCGTCATCGGATTGAACGAGATGCGCGGCAACATGCCGATTTTCACGAGCGACGGGATCTGGATCGCCACCTGCAGCAGGCCGCCGACGCAGACCGCAATCGCCATCGCGTAGATCGGCTGCTCGAGGTAATTGACCAGCACCAGCGAAGCGAAGATGAACGACAGGTTCAGCAGCACTGGCGTGAACGCGGGTATCTTGAACTGGCGCCAGGTATTGAGGATGCCGCCGGCCAGCGCGACGAACGACATGCAGGCGATGTACGGGAACATCATCTGCGTCATGATGACCGACGCGTTATAGGCGCCGGGCGTTTCGCGCAGGTCGCCCGCCAGGACCATGATCAGCAGCGGGGCGCCGATGATGCCCACGATGCTGGTAAGCACCGTGGCCCACAGCAGCGACGTGGCGACATGGTCGACCAGGGTCTTGGTGGCCACGTCGCCATGCTGCGTCTTGTATTCGGACAGGATTGGCACGAAGGCTTGCGAGAACGCCCCTTCGGCAAACAGGCGCCGCAGCAGATTGGGCAGGCGGAACGCGATGATGAAGGCATCGGTATATGCCGAGGCGCCGAAAGCACGTGCAAACAGGCTTTCACGCAAGAGGCCGGTGACGCGCGAAAGCATCGTCATGCTGGAGATGGCGGCGAGGGTTCTGAGCAGGTTCATGGCGCGAGATTATACTGGTGCAACTCGACCGGTACAGACATCGGGCCGACAATCTTTGAATTTTGAATTGCCCAGACTTGAAAGCTTCGCTATAATCATGGGCTGTACTGAATTCTGTTAGCAGACACTAATCGTTGGGCAGGCTCCTGCGCCGGTTTAACAGTCGCTAATGTTTGCAAACGCAACTTGACCCCGATTTAGGAAATTCCATGGCAAATACCGCACAAGCGCGCAAGCGCGCTCGTCAAGCAGTTAAGCAAAACGCGCACAACTCGTCGCAGCGTTCGACCCTGCGTACCGCAATCAAGGCAGCTCGCAAAGCCATCCAGGCTGGCGACAAAGAAGCCGCGACCCTGATCTTCCAGCAGTCCGTGTCGAAAATCGACAGCATCGCTGACAAGAAAATCATCCACAAGAACAAAGCAGCGCGCCACAAGAGCCGCCTGGCTGCAGCCCTGAAAGCACTGTCGGCGTAAAGCCCGCGTGCGTGCGGCCTTCGGGCCGCGCAGGCAAGTTCTGTGCAGTGGAAAGACCCGCCCGACTTCGGTTCTGGCGGGTTTTTTTGCTTGGCGCTTTCATTTTTCTATCCGGAATGCATGGCAGGGTTGTCGATAACGTAAAAACTGGTGTCCGCCGCAAAGGTGGGGCATAATATGGCGCGTCTTATGTCTTATAGAAGACTGGCGTTGAAAACAGGTTTCGCGGCCTTGCACGAAGCGGCCGCCCAACCAACAGAATGTACGCCGGTGCGCTCTGGCCCTTCCGTCGCAGACAGGGGTAGAATGTCCGGCATCGGCGCCCAGTGCCCGCAGCTCATCTAGTAATGGGCTGTGGCCAATTGTCAGTTTTTACTACGCGCGACGTTGTCGCGATTACCGAGGAAAATGTGCATGAGCAGTGATCAGACCATCATCTACACCCTGACCGACGAGGCGCCGCTGCTGGCGACCCACGCCTTCCTGCCTGTGGTCAGCACCTTCACGAAGCCGGCCGGCATCACCGTCACGGCCAGCGACATCTCGGTCGCGGCCCGTATCCTGGCAGCGTTCCCTGAAAACCTGACCCCGGAGCAGCGCGTGCCGGATTCGCTGGTCGAGCTGGGCAAGAAGACGCTCGAGGCGAGCGCCAACATCATCAAGCTGCCGAACATCAGCGCTTCGGTCAGTCAGCTGACCACCGCGATCAAGGAACTGCAGGACAAGGGCTACAACATCCCCGACTACCCGTCGGACCCGAAGACCGACGAAGAAAAAACCATCAAGGCCAAGTACGGCAAGTGCATCGGCTCGGCAGTGAACCCGGTGCTGCGCGAAGGTAACTCCGACCGCCGCGCCCCGCGCGCCGTCAAGGAATACGCGCGCAAGAACCCGCACTCGATGGCCCCATGGTCGCAGGCGTCGCGCACCCACGTGGCGCACATGACCGAAGGCGACTTCTACCACGGCGAAAAGTCGATAACGGTCGAGGCTGCGCGTGACGTCAAGATGGAACTGGTCACCAAGAGCGGCCAGACCATTGTGCTCAAGCCAAAGGTCTCGCTGCTGGCCGGTGAAATCATCGATTCGATGTTCATGAGCCGCAAGTCGCTGCTGGCCTTCTACGAAGCCCAGATCGAAGACGCACACGCCACTGGCATGCTGTTCTCGCTGCACGTCAAGGCAACGATGATGAAGGTGTCGCACCCGATCGTCTTCGGTCACTGCGTGCGCATGTTCTACAAGGAAGCGTTCGCCAAGCACGGCGCGCTGTTCGAGAGCCTGGGCATCAACGTCAACAACGGCATGGCCGATCTGTACAACAAGATCGCCGACCTGCCGTCGTCGCAGCGCGAAGAAATCATCCGCGACCTGCACGCCTGCCAGGAACACCGTCCTGAACTGGCCATGGTCGATTCGGCCAAGGGCATCACCAACTTCCATTCGCCGAACGACGTGATCGTCGATGCGTCGATGCCAGCGATGATCCGCGCCGGCGGCAAGATGTACGGCGCCGATGGTCGCCTGAAGGAAGTCAAGGCCGTCATCCCTGAGAGCACGTTCGCGCGCATCTACCAGGAGATCATCAACTTCTGCAAATGGCATGGCGCCTTCGATCCGAAGACGATGGGCACCGTCCCGAACGTCGGCCTGATGGCCCAGCAAGCCGAAGAATACGGCTCGCACGACAAGACCTTCGAGATCGCTGAAGACGGCGTGGCCAACATCACCGACCTCGCCACCGGCGAAGTCCTGATGAGCCAGAACGTCGAGCAGGGCGATATCTGGCGCATGTGCCAGGTCAAGGATGCGCCGATCCGCGACTGGGTCAAGCTGGCCGTGACGCGCGCGCGCAACTCGGGCATGCCGACCGTGTTCTGGCTCGACCCGTATCGTCCGCACGAAAATGAACTGATCAAGAAGGTCAAGGTCTACCTGAAGGACCACGACACGAGCGGCCTGGATATCCAGATCATGTCGCAGGTGCGCGCGATGCGCTTCACGCTTGAGCGCGTCTGGCGCGGCCTGGACACCATCTCGGTGACCGGCAACATCCTGCGCGACTACCTGACTGACCTGTTCCCGATCATGGAACTGGGCACGTCGGCCAAGATGCTGTCGATCGTCCCGCTGATGGCCGGTGGCGGCATGTACGAAACGGGCGCTGGCGGTTCGGCACCTAAACACGTGCAGCAGCTGGTCGAAGAAAACCACCTGCGCTGGGATTCGCTGGGCGAGTTCCTCGCGCTGGCGGTGTCGCTGGAAGACCTGGGCCTCAAAACCGGCAACCACAAGGCCAAGATCCTGGCCCGCACGCTGGATGCTGCCACCGGCAAGCTGCTGGACAACCGCAAGTCGCCATCGCCAAAGACCGGCGAGCTCGACAACCGCGGCAGCCAGTTCTACCTGTCGCTGTTCTGGGCGCAGGAGCTGGCTGCGCAGACCGACGACGCCGCACTGGCCGCCACGTTTGCGCCATTGGCCAAGAAACTGGCCGACGACGAAGCGACCATCGTCGCCGAGCTGCTGGCCGTACAGGGCAAGCCAGTCGATATCGGTGGTTACTACAAGCTGGATGAAGCCAAGGTGACGGCCGCGATGCGTCCTAGCGCCACCTTCAATGCAGCGATCGATTCGTTCGCCTGAACTGAACGGCTGCTGTAACTGAAACCCGCCGGCCGCAAGGTCGGCGGGTTTTTATTTGCCTGCGTGGCGCGAGTACGCCGGCACGTCGATGAATTCGCCGGGCAGCAATGGATGCGTGCTCAGGGAAAACGGGCCGATACTGCTGCGCACCAGGCGCAGCGTCGGCAAGCCCACGGCCGCCGTCATGCGGCGCACCTGGCGGTTCTTGCCTTCTTCGAGCGTGATGGCCAGCCAGCTGGTCGGCTTGTCCTGGCGCGCGCGGATCGGTGGATTGCGCGGCCACAGCCATTCGGGTTCGGCGATGCGCGCGGCGCGGCACGGCTTGGTGACGAAGTCGCCCAGGTCCAGCGGCGCCTGCAGGCGCGCCATGGCGGCGGCATCGGGCAAGCCATCGACCTGCACCAGGTAGGTCTTGGCTTCCTTGTGATCCGGATGGGCGATCTTGTGCTGGAGCTGGCCGTCGTCGGTCAGCAGCATCAGGCCTTCGCTGTCGGCGTCGAGCCGGCCGGCGGGGTAGATGCCGGGAATCTTGAGATAGTCAGCAAGGCATTCGCGGCCTTCCTGGGACGAGAACTGGCACAGGACCTGGAAGGGTTTATTGAAGAGGATCAGGGACATGAAGGTGCAGAGAAACGAATGAAAGGGCGGCCAGCCGGTAGCGTGGCAATATGGCAAAATACTGGGGCATAATGAAGAGCAGCCCTCGGCTGACGCTGGCAACGGCGACATTGTAGGCGAGTTCGTAACGTAGTTCGTAACGTAGTTCGTAACGTAGTTCGTAACGTCGATCGCACCGCCTTTCGCCACCCACTTGGAGAACTTGATGTACCAGCATATCACCGTCCCGCCTGCGGGCCAGAAGATCACCGTCAACGCCGATTTCAGCCTGAACGTGCCGGTCACGCCGATCATTCCGTATATCGAGGGCGACGGCACGGGCGCGGACATCACACCGGTGATGAAGAAGGTGGTCGATGCAGCCGTGCACAAGGCCTATGGCGGCGAGCGCAGCATTGCGTGGATGGAGATCTTTGCCGGCGAAAAGGCGACCAAACGCTACGGCGCCGACGTCTGGCTGCCCGCCGAAGCACTGGATGTGCTGAAGGAGTACGTCGTCTCGATCAAGGGCCCGCTGACCACGCCGGTGGGCGGCGGCATCCGCTCGCTGAATGTCGCGCTGCGCCAGGAGCTCGATCTGTACGTCTGCCTGCGCCCGGTGCGTTATTTTACCGGCGTGCCGTCGCCACTGAAGCAGCCGGAAAAGACCGACATGGTCATCTTCCGTGAAAATTCCGAAGACATCTATGCCGGCATCGAATGGGAGGCCGGCTCGGAAGGCGCGCAAAAGCTGATCGCGTTCCTGAAGGCCGAGCTGGGCGTGTCGAAGATCCGTTTCCCGGCCACGTCGGCCCTGGGTCTCAAGCCCGTCTCGATCGAGGGCACCGAACGCCTCGTGCGCAAGGCGATCCAGTATGCGATCGACCACGATAAGCCATCGGTGACTCTGGTCCACAAGGGCAATATCATGAAGTATACCGAAGGGGGCTTCCGCGATTGGGGGTACGCGCTGGCGCAGAAGGAATTCGGCGCCGAGCTGTTCGACGGCGGCCCGTGGTGCAAGCTCAAGAACCCAAAGACCGGGCGAGACATCATGATCAAGGACTCGATCGCCGACGCCTTCCTGCAGCAGATCCTGTTGCGTCCGGCCGAATACAGCGTGATCGCTACGCTGAACCTGAACGGCGATTACATTTCCGATGCACTGGCGGCCCAGGTCGGCGGCATCGGCATCGCGCCGGGCGCGAACATGTCCGATTCGGTCGCGATGTTCGAAGCCACCCATGGCACCGCGCCGAAGTATGCCGGCAAGGATTACGTGAATCCGGGCTCGCTGATCCTGTCCGCCGAAATGATGCTGCGCCATATGGGCTGGAGCGAGGCGGCCGACCTGATCATCGCGGCGATGGGCAAGGCAATTGTGTCGAAAAAAGTGACGTACGATTTCGCGCGCCTGATGGAAGGGGCGACGCAGGTGTCGTGCTCGGGCTTTGGCGAAGTGCTGATCGAACAGATGTGACGTGCAGCCCATCGTTGCTGGTACGGCGGGCGAAAAAAAACCCCACTGCGAGAGTGGGGCTTTTCACTTCCGGTAGGGGAATGATTAGTTACCCTGGATGTTGGAAGCTTGCTTGCCTTTAGGGCCTTGCGTGACTTCGAATTGGACTTTTTGACCTTCTTTGAGGGTCTTAAAACCGTTCATGTTGATTGCGGAGAAGTGTGCGAACAGATCCTCGCCGCCGTCATCAGGCGTGATGAAGCCAAAGCCTTTGGAATCATTGAACCACTTAACAGTACCAGTTGCCATAAAAGAACTTTCAAATTTAACAAATCACACGAGCCATAAAAGCAAGAAACCTCTTGCCCTCCTCAGCCTGCTAACTACTTATCAACGAGTACATAAGTACAAAGTCGATGACTGCATTGTTGGTGGAATAATCACGCAAGTCAAGGGGTTTGGGGCGCGGGTTGTCAAATTTTTCATGGTATTCCTGCGCAACGGACTTGATTTCGGCAATCGAAACGCCATCTGCGCAGTTATCCGAAAAAGCGTAAGATGGAAATTATCAGAAAACGAGCTGATGTTTACGCTCGGCACCAACCTCGGAAGTATTAGAATACCCCATGGCAACGAAGCACGATACTGAACAGCTGCTAGAGCGGCAGACCGTCAAACCGCCTCCGCTATACCAGGTGGCGCTACTGAACGATGATTACACGCCGATGGAGTTTGTCGTGGCCGTGATCCAGGAGTATTTCAACAAGGATCGGGAAACAGCCACGCAGATCATGCTGTCGGTGCACCAGAATGGCAAAGGAGTGTGCGGCGTGTTTTCCAAAGATATAGCGTGTACCAAAGTGGAGTTTGTCTTAACGCATGCACGCAAGGCAGGGCATCCCCTGCAGTGCGTGATGGAGGAAGTATGATTGCGCAGGAACTTGAAGTATCCCTACACATGGCCTTTGTCGAGGCACGCCAGGCACGCCACGAGTTCATCACCGTGGAACACCTGCTATTGGCATTGCTCGACAATCCTTCGGCCGCCGAAGTCCTGCGTGCATGCGCGGTCAATATTGAAGACCTGCGCAAGACCCTGACGAATTTCATCGGCGATAACACCCCGACCGTGCCCGGCACGGGCGAGGTCGACACCCAGCCGACGCTTGGTTTCCAGCGCGTGATCCAGCGTGCGATCATGCACGTGCAATCGGCGTCCAACGGCAAGAAGGAAGTCACCGGCGCCAACGTGCTGGTGGCGATCTTCGGCGAAAAAGACTCGCACGCGGTGTACTACCTGCACCAGCAGGGCGTGACCCGCCTCGACGTGGTCAATTTCATTTCGCACGGCGTGCGCAAGGACCAGCAGGTCGACACGTCCAAGGCGCCGGAAGGCGTCGAGGAAGCGCAGGTCGAAGGCCAGGCCAAAGAGAGCCCGCTGGACCAGTTCACGCAGAACCTGAACAAGGCCGCAGCCGATGGCAAGATCGATCCGCTGATCGGGCGCGAGGAAGAAGTCGACCGCGTCATCCAGATCCTGTGCCGTCGCCGCAAGAACAATCCGCTGCTGGTGGGCGAGGCGGGCGTGGGCAAGACCGCGATCGCCGAGGGCCTGGCATGGCGCATCGTCCAGGAAGACGTGCCTGAAATCCTGCAGAACGCCGTGGTGTTCTCGCTGGACATGGGTGCGCTGCTGGCTGGCACCAAGTACCGCGGCGACTTTGAGCAGCGCCTGAAGGCCGTGCTCAAGCAGATCAAGGACACGCCGAACGGCATCCTGTTCATCGACGAGATCCACACGATCATCGGCGCCGGTTCGGCTTCGGGCGGCACGCTCGACGCATCGAACCTGCTCAAGCCAGCGTTGGCCAATGGCCAGCTCAAGTGCATCGGTGCGACCACGTTCACCGAGTACCGCGGCGTGTTCGAAAAAGACCATGCGCTGTCGCGCCGGTTCCAGAAGGTCGACGTCAACGAGCCGACCGTCGAACAGACGATCGCGATCCTGCGCGGCCTGAAATCGCGCTTCGAAGAGCACCATGGCGTGAAGTACTCGGCCTCGGCCCTGACTACCGCCGCCGAGCTGGCTGCGCGCTTCATCAATGATCGTCACCTGCCTGACAAGGCCATCGACGTGATCGACGAAGCCGGCGCCGCCCAGCGCGTGCTGCCGAAGTCGAAGCAGAAGAAAACGATCGGCAAGACCGAGATCGAGGACATCATTGCCAAGATCGCGCGTATTCCGCCGCAGTCGGTCAATCAGGACGACCGCAGCAAGCTGCAGACGATCGACCGCGACCTGCGCAACGTCGTGTTCGGGCAAGACCCGGCGATCGAGGCGCTGTCGGCCGCGATCAAGATGGCGCGTGCTGGCCTGGGCAAGACGGACAAGCCAATCGGCTCGTTCCTGTTCTCGGGTCCGACCGGTGTCGGCAAGACCGAGGTCGCCAAGCAGCTCGCCTTTATCCTGGGCATCGAGCTGGTGCGCTTCGACATGTCCGAGTACATGGAGCGGCATGCTGTTTCGCGTCTGATCGGCGCGCCGCCGGGCTACGTTGGTTTCGACCAGGGCGGCCTGCTGACCGAAGCGATCACCAAGAAGCCGCACACCGTGCTGTTGCTGGACGAGATTGAAAAAGCCCACCCGGACATTTTCAACATCCTGCTGCAGGTGATGGACCATGGCACGCTGACCGACAACAACGGTCGCAAGGCCGACTTCCGCAACGTGATCATCGTCATGACCACGAACGCGGGCGCCGAAAGCCTGACCAAGCGTTCGGTGGGCTTCGTCAACTCGCGTGAAGCGGGCGACGAAATGGGCGACATCAAGCGCATGTTCACGCCGGAGTTCCGCAACCGTCTGGATGCGATCATCAGCTTCCGCGCGCTGGACGAAGACATCATCCTGCGCGTCGTCGACAAGTTCCTGATGCAGCTCGAAGAGCAGCTGCACGAGAAAAAAGTCGAAGCCATCTTCACCGAGAAGCTGCGCAAGTTCCTCGGCCAGAAAGGGTTCGATCCGTCGATGGGTGCACGACCGATGTCGCGCCTGATCCAGGACATGATCCGCAAGGCCCTTGCCGACGAATTGCTGTTTGGTCGCCTGACCAACGGTGGCCGCGTGACGGTCGACCTGAACGAGAAGGACGAGGTCGTTCTCGAGTTCCCCGAGGGCGATGTCAGCCCGCCACCGGCCCCGGCCGAGACGGTCGAAATCGAGTAAGCAGGTTCGCTCCCGCAAAAGCCCGCGCACGCAAGTGCCGCGGGCTTTTTTTATGCCGAGCGGAACCCACACGTAACGTTGATTGAGCATTTCTTCGATGCAATCCGAGTTACTTCGGAGCCATTTCACATGCCTGTCATCGTTGCTTCCTACACTGTGCGTACACGCTGTTTCACTCTCACGAAGATCCCAATGCGACTCGCACCGCGCAACACTTTTACCAAGCTCATCGGCGCCTTTGGCATCCTGTCCCTCGTCATCGTACTCATTGCCGCTGTTGCCGTCTGGCGCATGCACGCGGCCGACGTCATCACGTCGAACCTGGTGGACGACAAGCTGGCCAAGCAGCAACTGACGTCAGAGCTGCTGGGCATTGCGCGGCTCAATGGCTTACGCGCCGTCTCGATCGCGCGCAGCGATAGCCTTGAACTGGGTGATTACTTCGGCGCACAACTGGCCGAGGGCCGCAAGCTCGCCAGCGACATCGAGGCGAAACTGGGTAAGCTGCCGGCCACGCCGCAAGAACGCACGCTGATCGCCGGGGCGAGCGCAAACAAAGCGGCGCTGGCCGCGATCCAGGCCGACCTGTTCAAGGCCAAGGACCTGGGTCAGACTGGTCTCGTCGAAGAAATCCTCACCAAGCGCTGGGAGCCCGCCTATCGCGCCGAAGTCGCCGCGCTCGAGGGCCTGCTGACTCACGAGAGCACCGAAGCGCACCGCCTGGCCGACGCGTCGGCAGCGGAATCGCGCTTCAGCAAGACGCTGCTGCTGGCATTGGGTGGCGCCGCACTGGCCGTGGCCGGTTGCCTGGCCTGGCTCCTGACCCGTAACCTGGTGGGGCCGCTCAGGCAGGCCGCGACGCTGGCCGAGCAGGTGGCCCATGGCGACCTGCGCCCGATCATCAGCCACACCCGCACCGATGAAATCGGCCGCCTGTTCGATGCACTCAATGGCATGACGCACGGCGTCTCGGGCACCGTGGCGCAAGTGCTGCAAGGGGCGCAGGCAATCGATGCCGCGTCCAGCGAAATCGCCGAAGGCAACCAGGACCTGTCGGTCCGCACCGAGCGCCAGGCCGAATCGCTGCGCGAGACGGTGACGGCAATGGACGAATTGTTAGGCGCCATCGCCAGCAATAACGCCAATGCGCAGCAGGCCAATGCGCTGGCCCAGACGGCGTCCGGCGTGGCCGCCGAGGGCGCGCAGGCCGTGGGTCAGCTGGTCGTGCGCATGGGGGCGATCAAGGCGTCGGCCGCGCGCATCGTGGACATCACCGGCATGATCGACAGCATCGCCTTCCAGACGAATATCCTGGCCCTGAACGCCGCGGTGGAAGCGGCGCGTGCCGGCAGCGAGGGGCGGGGCTTTGCGGTGGTAGCGGCCGAAGTGCGCAACCTGGCGCAGCACTCGGCCGGCGCGGCGAAAGAAATCAAGAAGCTGATCGGCGAATCGTCGCGCGAGATCGAGGCCGGCACCGGCATCGCCGAAGCAGCCGGCTCGACGATGCGCACCATGCTGCAGCACGTGCATGACGTGGCAGGCATCCTGGGCGAAATCCACACTGCCAGCGCCGGTCAGGCCAACGGCGTCACGCAAGTGAGCCGCGCGATTGCCGAGATGGATCTCTCGACCCAGCAGAATGCAGCGATGGTGGAAGAAGCGGCAGCCGCAGCCGCCTCGATGCGCCAGCAGGCCGCGGAATTGTCGGCGCTGGTGGCGACGTTCAAATTACGTCAAGAGCCCCTGTTGCTGGCGTAGGGTGGATGCGGCCGGCGAGGCGGCTGCGGCCGGCGAGGCGGCTGCGCCGTCCACGCGGTGATGGTTGGCGGCACGGTCATCCGGGCCGAGATCGACGTCGAATTTCCGACGAACGCTGAAGGCAATTCACCCAATCAAATCGCCGCCAGCGCCCGCCGCAAATCCTCACGCTGATCATCAATATGCTCGATCCCGACCGACAGCCGAATCAGCCCGTCGCCAATCCCCAGCTCGGCACGCCGCTCCGGCGGAATGCTCGCATGCGTCATCAGCGCCGGATGCTCGATCAGGCTCTCGACCCCGCCCAGGCTTTCGGCCAGCGTGAATACTTCGCACGCCTCGAGAAAACGCCGCGCGCCGTCGATGTCCGTGTCTAGGTCGATCGACACGATGCCGCCATAACCACCATGCATCTGGTTGCGCGCCAGTGCATGCTGCGGGTGCGATTCCAGCCCCGGATAGTGCACCTTGCGCACCTGCGGCTGCTGTTCGAGCCAGTTCGCCAGCAATAGCGCGTTGCCGCTGCTGCGCTCCACGCGCAGGGCCAGCGTCTTGATCCCGCGTAGCACGAGGAAGCTGTCGAACGGCCCCTGGATCGCGCCCACCGAGTTCTGGATGAAGCCGAGCTTCTCGGCCAGGCCCGTCTGGTGGTCGTTGGCGCCGACGATGGCCACGCCGCCGATCACGTCCGAGTGGCCGTTGATGTACTTGGTGGTCGAGTGCACGACGATGTCGACCCCGTGTTCGAGCGGGCGCTGGATGATCGGGCTGGCGAACGTGTTGTCGCACACGCACAGGATGCCGCGCGCATGGCACAGGCTCGCGATCGCGGTCAGGTCGGCCAGCTTGAGCATCGGATTGGTGGGCGTCTCGACCCACACCATGCGCGTGGCGGGCGTGATGGCAGCGGCCAGGGCCTCCGGGTCGGACAGGTCGACGTAGCTGAACGTGTGCCCGGCGCTGTCGCGGCGCACGCGTTCGAAGAGGCGGTAGGTGCCGCCGTACATGTCGTCACCAGCGACGACGTGCGAGCCGCTCGGGAGCAGTTCCAGCACGGCGGCAATCGCCGCCAGGCCCGATGCAAACGCGAAGGCGGCGCGGCCGCCCTCGATGTCGGCCAGCGAGCGTTCGAGCGCAAAGCGCGTCGGGTTGTGCGAGCGGCCGTAGTCGAAGCCCTGGTGCACGCCCGGGCTTTCCTGGCGATAGGTCGACGTCGCGAAGATCGGCGGCATGACGGCGCCGGTCGCGGGTTCGGGCGACTGGCCGCCGTGGATGACGCGGGTGGCCAGGTGGCGTTTGAATTCGATGGTGTGTTTGGTGTCCGGATGGGTCACGAGAGTGTCCTTCGCAGGTGATTGAGCAGGTCGTAGCGCGTGATCAGGCCAAAGAACTGCGGCCCGTCGGCGATCACGGCAGTAAGGCCCCGGTCGAGAATGTCGCGCAGTTGCGCCATGCTCGCGCCAGGGGGCAGGGTTTGCAGTTGGGCCGTCATGGTGGACGAGACCGGCGCGCTGAAGTGGTCGTTCGATTGCGTAACCTTGAGCAGCAGGTCGGATTCATCGATCAGGCCCACCAGGCGTCCTTCAGCGTCCATCACGGGCAGTTGCTGCAGGTCGCTCGAGCGCATGCGATTAAAGGCGGTGAGCAGCGTGTCCGATGGCGCCAGCGTGATGACTTCGCCGGCGTCATGGCGGCGTCCGATCAGGTCGCGCAGGTCGCCCGTCTTCGGACGCGTGATCAGGCCCTGGTCGACCATCCAGCCGTCGCTGTACACCTTGCTGAGATAGCGCGTCCCGGTGTCGCAGACGAACGTGACGACACGCTTCGGACGCGTCTGGGCGCGGCAGTATTTGAGGGCCGCCGCGAGCAGCGTGCCGGTGGACGAGCCGCCCAGGATGCCTTCCTGCTGGAGCAGCAGGCGCGCGGTGGCGAAGCTTTCTTCGTCGGTGATCGTGTAGGCCTTCTTGACGCGGGTAAGGTCGGCGATGCCGGGAATGAAATCTTCGCCGATGCCTTCCACGGCCCACGAGCCGGCATGCTGCGACACATGGCCGGTCTCGACGTATTCGGCCAGAATCGAGCCTTTCGGATCGGCCAGGATGAATTCGAGCTGGGGCGCGGCTTTCCTGAAGTACCGTGACAGGCCGGTGAGCGTGCCGGACGAGCCGACCCCGAGGACGATCGCGTCCAGCTTGTGCTTGGCCTGGTCCCAGATCTCGGGGCCGGTCGTGGTTTCGTGCGCGCGCGGATTGGCCGGATTGTTGAACTGGTCGGCGAACCAGGCGCCGGGAATCTGCCTGGCCAGCCGCGCGGCGAGATCCTGGTAATACTCGGGGTGGCCCTTGCCGACGTCGGAGCGGGTCAGGTGGATTTCAGCGCCAAGCGCCTTGAGGTGCAGGATTTTTTCGGGTGCCATCTTGTCGGGCACGACCAGCACGACGCGATAGCCCTTGATCCGTGCCACCAGCGCCAGGCCCAGGCCCGTGTTGCCGGCAGTGGCTTCGACGACGGTACCGCCGGGATTGAGCAGGCCGTCATGCTCGGCCTGTTCGATCATCGTCTTGCCGATGCGGTCCTTGATGGAGCCGCCCGGGTTTTGCGATTCGAGCTTCAGGAACAGCTGGCAGGGCCCGGTATCGATGCGGGTCACTTCCACCATCGGGGTATCGCCAATCAGGGAAAACAGAGCCGCTTGCGACGCATGTTGCATAGTTGCCTCCGTTGGGGTCGGACTGCGGCGCCGCGGATAGGGCGCTGCGGCCGGCATGCCATGACAACCTGGCGCGGATTGGCGTCAGGCCATATCAAAGAATCATGATACGAGTTTTCGGTGGACGTTGCTTTGGAGCGTCTTAAGGGTGAACGATCAGAGGAAAGAGCTCAGCCTTCCGCCTTCAGCCGCCGCCACAGCGTCGTGCGGCTGATCCCCAGATGATCTGCCGCCAGGTCGCGCTGCCCGCCAAAGCGCGCCAGCACTGCCGCTGCCGATTCCCGGTTCTGCCCGGCCGATACGCCAGCCGGGGCGGCGCCACGCGCCAGCTCCGGCGCCACCGACAGCATGAAGCCCGGCGTCAGCGCCTGCAGTGGCTCGGCCGCCAGGAACAGCGCCAGGCGCTCGGTCAGGTTGCGCAGTTCGCGTACGTTGCCGGGCCAGGCGTAGCCGGTAAGGAGCGGCGTGCAGGCTTTCAGTTCGGCCAGCAGGTTCGGATGCGGACGCGCATCGAGCGCGGCCAGCGCACCCTTGAGCGACCATTCGAGCAGCGGCGCGATGTCCTGCACCCGTGCCCGCAGTGGCGGCAGGGCCAGGCGCAGCACGGCCAGGCGATAGAACAGGTCGGCCCGGAAGCGCCCGTCGCGCACGCGCGCCTCGAGGTCGCAGTGGGTGGCGCTGATCACGCGCACATCGATCGGCACCGGCCGCGTGCCGCCCACGCGCATGACTTCGCGCTCCTCCAGCACCCGCAGCAGGCGCGTTTGCAGGGCGAGCGGCATTTCGCCGATCTCGTCGAGAAACAGCGTGCCGCCATTGGCCGCTTCGAACAGGCCCGCGTGCCCCCCACGGCGCGCGCCCGTAAACGCGCCGTCTTCATGGCCGAACAGTTCCGATTCAAGCAGCGACTCGGCAATCGCGCCGCAATTGACGGCCACGAAAGGGCGGTGTGCATCCTTGCGCGGACTCTCGCGGTGGATCGCCTGCGCCACGAGTTCCTTGCCGCTGCCGGTTTCACCTTCGATCAGCACGGTGCTGGGCGAGCGCGCGTACAGCACGACGGTCTGGCGCAACTGCTGCATGGCGGGCGAATCGCCGCGCAGGTCATTCAGGCCGCGCCGCAGCCGTTGCTTGTCGGGCGGCGTGCTGGTTCGGCCACGCCCACGGCTGCGGTCGACCTCGAGCCGGGTCAGGCGCGCCAGTTCGAGTGCATCGTCGAACGCCTGCCGGATCGATGCCGCCGAATACAGGAACACGGCGCGCAGGCCCGCTTCTTCGGCCAGGTCGGTCACCGAACCGGCGCCGACGATGACGGCCACGCCCAGCGCCTTGAGTTCGTCGACAGCGGCGCGCGCATCTTCCTGCGTGACATAGCTGCGCTGGACCAGGTCCAGGCCGAAGCTGGCGGCAAACTCGCCCAGTTCCGGGAGCAGGGCGCCATAACTGACGACGCCGATGGCGCCGGGCGCGTTGCCGGCGAGCTTGCGTGCGCGCGTAAGGGCCTGCAGAACGTCGAAGCCACTGGCCCGGGCCGCGACCACCGGCACCGACACGCGGCTCTTGAGCCAGGCCGCGTTCGAGCCGGCGGCGATCACGACGTCGCAGTGTTCCGTGGCGAGCCGCTCGCGGATGTGCGTCGCGGCCTCGTCGAACCCGATGTGCAGCGGCTCGATCGACGCCAGGTGATCGTATTCGACGGTGATGTCGCGAAACAGGGCGGACAGGCGCGAGACCGACACGGTCCAGATGATGGGCTTGTCGCCAGCGGAAGAAGAGCGTGGGGAATCCATGTTTCAAGTGTAGTGCAAAAGATGGCCAATGTTTCAGCCTGAAATGCCCAATCACCGAACGACCGGTCGAAATTAGGCACCCGGCGTAAGAATCCGGTAAGGGCATGCCCGTAGGATGGGTCGCAGCCAAAAAGGCAGCCGAACCACGGCACCAACAAAAGAATCAGGAGACAAAGTGGATCAAGACATCGTAGAACGGGTCAAGAACGACCCCAATTACCAGAAACTCAAACGCATCCGTTCCCGCTTCGGCTGGACGCTGACCTGGGCCATGATGATCGTGTACTACGGCTTCACGCTGCTGGTCGCGTTCAACAAGGAGTTCATGGGCACCCCGATCGGCGACAGTGTCATCACCTGGGGCATTCCCCTGGGCCTGTTCGTCATCCTGTTCACCGTTCTGATTACCGGCATCTATGTGCGCCGCGCCAACCGCGAATACGACGAGTTGAGCGACGCCATCCGTGCAAAGGTGGGCGCATGATGGCCGGCGCTCGCACCTCCTCGCTGCTGGCACTCGTGCTGCTGGCCGCCACCGGCCTGGCCCACGCCGCGCCCGACATGGGCCAGGCCGTACGCCAGCCGACCAACTGGACCGCGATCAGCATGTTCGCGCTGTTCGTCGTCGGCACGCTGTTCATCACCAAGTGGGCTGCCGCCAAGACCAAGTCGGCGTCCGACTTCTACACCGCTGGTGGTGGCATCACCGGTTTCCAGAATGGCCTGGCGATCGCGGGCGACTTCATGTCGGCTGCGTCGTTCCTCGGTATCTCGGCCGCCGTGTTCCTCGACGGTTACGATGGCCTGATCTACGCGATCGGCTTCCTGGTCGGCTGGCCCGTCATCACGTTCCTGATGGCCGAGCGCCTGCGCAACCTGGGCCGCTTCACGTTTGCCGACGTGGCCTCGTACCGCTTTGCGCAAAAGCCGATCCGCGTGTTCGCGGCCTCCGGCACACTGGTCGTCGTCGCGTTCTACCTGATCGCGCAGATGGTCGGTGCGGGTCAGCTGATCAAGCTGCTGTTCGGTCTGGAATACTGGATCGCCGTCGTGCTGGTCGGTATCCTGATGATGGTCTACGTGCTGTTCGGCGGCATGACGGCCACCACCTGGGTCCAGATCATCAAGGCCGTGCTGCTGCTCTCGGGCGCGTCGTTCATGGCGTTCTCGGTGCTGGCGCAATACAACTTCAGCCCGGCCAAGCTGTTCCAGACCGCGACCGAAGTGCATGCCAAGGGCACCGCCATCATGGGTCCGGGCACCTTCATCAAGGATCCGATCTCCGCCATCTCGTTCGGCATGGCGCTGATGTTCGGTACCGCTGGCCTGCCGCACATCCTGATGCGCTTCTTCACCGTGCCGAGCGCGAAGGAAGCGCGCAAGTCGGTGCTGTGGGCCACCACCTGGATCGGCTACTTCTACATCCTGACGTTCATCATCGGCTTCGGCGCGATCGTGCTGGTGGGTACCAACCCGGCATTCAAGGATGCAGCCGGTGCCCTGCTGGGCGGTAACAATATGGCGGCGGTCCACCTGGCCAAGGCCGTGGGCGGCGACGTGTTCCTGGGCTTCATCTCGGCGGTGGCGTTCGCGACCATCCTGGCTGTGGTGGCAGGTCTGACGCTGTCCGGCGCCTCGGCCGTGTCGCACGATCTGTATGCGACCGTGTTCAAGAAGGGCAATGCCACCAGCGAAAACGAGCTGCGCGTATCGAAGATCACCACCATTGCCCTGGGTATCGTGGCCGTGGTGCTGGGTATCGCTTTTGAGAAGCAGAACGTTGCCTTCATGGTGTCGCTGGCCTTCGCGATTGCCGCATCGGCCAACTTCCCGGTGCTGTTCATGTCGGTGCTCTGGAAGGATTGCACCACCCGCGGCGCCACGGTTGGTGGCTTCCTGGGCCTGGCCACGGCAGTGGGCCTGACGATCGTGTCGAAATCGGTATGGGTCGACGTGCTGCACCATCCGGCGGCGATCTTCCCGTATGCCTCGCCGGCCATCTTCTCGATGGCAGTGGGCTTCATCGGTATCTGGCTGTTCTCGATCACCGACAAGGGTCCGCGTGCCCAGATCGACCGTGCAGGCTTCGAGGCGCAGCAGGTGCGCGCCGAGACCGGCATCGGGGCATCAGGCGTGTCAGGCCACTAACGTCCGGTCAGTCAGCCAGCGCAAACCGGGTGTGGTCCGCAAGGACCCACCCGGTTTTTTTTGGTCTCTGCACTAATCGAACTGCATCAAACCGTCGTATATCCGTCAATCCTGTCAACGACCCGCACATGGTTTGACCATTGTCGACCGGGTGCCAATTTCTGTCGTGCGACCATCCCAAAGGTAATTCCACTCAAACTTCATTCAAGCTGGAGGAGAGACATGGATCCAATCCTGGGACAAATCATCTTGTGGCCCGTACCGTGGGTACCAGTCGGCTGGGCCTTGTGCGACGGCTCGTTACTCGCGATCAATCAGAATCAGGCGCTCTACACGCTGCTGGGCAACTACTACGGTGGTGACGGTCAGCAGACCTTTGCGCTGCCCGACCTGCGTAACAGGTTTCCGATGGGCTCCCAGGGGATGACGGGGATCGCCCAGAAGGGCGGCGCCACCACGGCGAGCATGAGCGGGGCCAGCGGTGCCGGCAGCGTGACGATCGGCGTGAACAACCTGCCTGCGCACAGTCACGGGGCCGCATTCACGGGCGCGGCGGCGGCCAGCGTCAGCGTCGCGATTCCTGTCGACGCGGTCGGCCCGGCCACGGACAGCGTGCCGGGCCCCGGCAATCTACTCGGGTGCGTGACGGGCGGGCTCACACCACCAAAGCTCTTTGCGACCGACACGGCCACGAGCACGCTGCGGCCGTTCGACGTGGCGTTGCCGGCAGCGGCGGGCACGATCGCAGTGAGCACGACCGGCGCCGGGCAGCCGTTGCCGGTGCAGGTCGCCCTGACCGGCGCCATCGGCACCATGCCGCCATATACCACCCTGAACTTCATCATCGCCACGCAAGGTATTTACCCGTCACGTCCATGAGTGCTCCCGGGCTGCCAGGCGCAGCCCGGTTGAAACTTCCCTTCACGCCATCGACATCCTACGACAACCATGATCACTTCCTCGCATGCCAGCCACACCCGCGCGTCCATCGCCAACAGCAACCTGGTCCAGCCCGGCCCGGTGACGTTCGATTTCACGAACGGCGTCATCGCGCAAGACATCATCGGGAGCCCCGGCTCACCCATTGCCAGTCAGCAGATCGGCGACGCGGTGCTGACGCTCACCGCCGATGCCGGCTCTCTCGTATATACCGATGAGACATCGTTCTCAGGCTACGACGTGGTCGGCCTGGATGGCTTGACCATCTCGGTCGACCTGGAAAACCCGAACGTGCTCGCGCCTGCCGTGGTCAGGCTGGCCCTCGATGGCGGCCGGACATTCGATCTGACGGAGCTGTCGGTGCTGGACCTGAGCGCATTCGGGTTGACGGTCAATATCCGCACGGATAAAACAGTGACGCCGGTGACCTTCAACATCCCTGCTGCGCAATTCGACGGCGGCACGCAGTTGCCCAGCGATGCGGTGCGCGTGATGCTGGCCAGCGAGCCGGCGATGCAAGGCATCGCATGGGCCGAGCTGTCCAATGCAGCAACCGGCGAGGTCATCCTGCTCCAGTTCGACAATATCGTCCTGTCCAACATCGAGTCCCTGTCCACCGCCCCGGTGTTCGTCGAGCCGCTTGCCGCCAGCGTGGACGTGGACCAGAATGGCAGCGCGTTCGACCTCGCCAGCCTGCTGCACGTGAACGATCCGGACGCGGCCGAAACGCTGACCTGGTCAGTCGTCAGTCAGGCCAGCCACGGCATCGCACAACTGACGGGCGCCACGGCCAGCGGCGGCAGCGCCGACATCACGCCGGGCGGCACCTTGCTATACACACCCACCAGCGGCTATGCCGGCAACGACAGCATCACGATCCAGGTTAGCGATGGGGCTGCGACGGCAACCCGGACCATCAACTTCAGTGTCATACCGCAGACGCCCGGCACGCCCGACCTGGATGCAGGCGCCGATACGGGTCTCGAGAGCGACGACGACGTCACCGCGGCCGCCACCTTGACACTGTCCGGCACTAGTGCAACGGGCGATACGGCCAGCACGGTCACTGTGTTCATCGACGGCGATGACGACGGCACCTACGACGTCGGCGAGCAGTCTGCCACGGCAACGGTTTCCAACGGCACCTGGACCGTCAGCGACCTGTCGACGAGCGGCCTGGACGGTACCTACGCTGTGCGCGCCTTCGTCACGTCCGCCACCGGCGACCTCTCGAGCGAGCCTGGCAGCGCACTTGCCGTGACGATCGACCACACGGCGCCCACGACCAGCTTCAGCGATATCGGCATCGCGAACGACAGCGGCGCCAGCGACGCCGACTTCAACACCAACGTCGCCAGCCAGACGATCAGCGCGACCCTGAGCCAGGCGCTCGACGCCGGTGAGACGCTCCTGGGCTCGGTGGACAATGGCGCCACCTGGACCGACATCACGAACCGGGTCAGCGGCACCACACTCGACTGGACAGGCGCCACGCTGGTCGTGGGCGGGGCGATCGTGCTGCGCCTGGAAGACGAGCATGGCAATGCCGGTACGCCGGCCACGCGCGCGTACACGCTCGACACCACCGCGCCCACGACCGGAATCACGCTGGCGGAACTGAGCGGCGACAGCAACGGCGACTTCATCGTGGCCAGCGCAAACCAGACTGTGTCAGGGACGCTCGACACGGCGCTGCAGGCCGGCGAGCAGGTCCAGGTGTCGGTCAATGGCACCGACTGGCTCGATGCCATTGCCTCGACCGGCTCGCCCGCCTGGTCGCTCGCCGGCCTCGTGCTCGATGCGAGCGGCGCCCTGCAGGTGCGGGTGCTCGACCTGGCAGGCAATGCCGGGCCGGTCTACAGCAGCAACTACCTTGTCGATGCGGTGAGTCCGACCGCAGCGGTGCCGGCTGCCACTGTCCTGCAGTTGCCGGCCGGCGCCACCTTCGAGGTCGTGGTGACCTGGGGCGATACCGGCGGCGCGGGCCTCGACATCGACAGTTTCGGCACCGATAACATCAGCGTCACCACGCCCGCGAACGACCTTCTGGACGTCCAGTCGTATAGCGTCAACGGTAATGTCGTCACCTATACCGTCGCCGCGCCGGGCGGCGCCTGGGACATCCAGGATGCCGGGCGCTACACCGTCGGGATTGCGGCCGGTTCGGTGCTCGACCTGGCTGGCAACGGCGTGGCTGGCATGACCAGCGCCGGCGTCATCGACGTCACCTTCAGCAGTGCGCCCACGGTGGGCAACCTGCGCCTGTCGGCCGACAATGGCGTCAGCGATACTGACTTCAATACCAACGTTGCGCTGCAAACGATCGAGGCAACACTGTCGCGCGCGCTGCTGGCGGGCGAAAGCGTGCTCGGCTCGGTCGACAATGGCGCCACCTGGATCGACATCAGCGCCGGCGTCGTCGGCGCAAGCGTGACATGGGCCGATGTCGTCTTGCCGGCGTCGGGGACGATCATCATCCGCGCGCTCGATGCCGACAATCTTGCGAGCATTGATGCCAGCCAGGCTTACACGATCGATGTCGACGTGCCCACGACCACGCCGGCCACGGCGGTGCTGGCGATCGACTCGGGCGCCAGTGCGAACGACTTCATCACCAACGTCGCCGCGCAGGACATCAGCGGCACCCTGAGTACTGCGCTCACGGGCGACGAGTTCGTCGAAGTGTCGCTCGACGACGGTGAAAGCTGGCTCACGGCCGGCGGCAGTGGCAGTGCCTGGACGCTGGAAGGCGTCGTGCTGCCGGCGAGCGGCACGCTGCAGGTGCGCGTGGCCGACACGGCGGGCAACCATGGCGCGGCGTTGACGCAGGCTTACCTGGTCGACGGGGCGACGCCGACCGCCGGCACGCCGGTCCGGGCCAACCTGATCGATCCGGTCGGTACCAGCTTCACCTTCACCGTGACGTACGCCGATAGCGGCGCAGGCATCGATGCCGCCACGGCCGGCATCGACAATGTCAGCGTGACCGGGCCGGACGGCGTCCTGACCGTCATCAGCCACGTCGTCGGTGGCAACGTCGTCACCTACACGGTACAGGCGCCGGGTGGCAACTGGGATCCGCTCGACGCCGGTACCTACACCATAGGTATTACCGGCACGCTGCGCGATATCGCCGGCAACGCGGTCGCGGCAAATGCCGCGGCCCACACCTTCACCGTGGGCCCGGACAACCCGCCCGAACCGACGCCGGACCCGCCCACCACGACGGTCGATGGTGTGCCTGTCGTCACCAGCACCACGACCGACCCCGCGACAGGCCTGGTCAATACGGTGATCACGGTGCCGTTCGTCACAGCCACCCGCCCGGACGACCCGAACACACCAAACGCCAGCCTGGCCGACATTCCGCTGGCTGTATCGGGTGCCGGCGTGAGCTCGGTACTGACAGTCGGCTTGCCTGTCGGTACCGGGCTGCAGGCCGCTGGCCCGTCCAGTTTGCTCGACCGCGATCAGGCGCTGCGCGACCTGATCCTGCGCATCGAGCAAAAGACGGTGGCCGGCTCAGACGCGCAGGATGACATGAGCGGGGAAGGCGTCGCTTTCCTGCAGGCCTTGGCACAGAGTACCTTGCTGCACACGGCTACACTGACGCCTTCGCTGGCCCCCGGCAGCACTGCGCCGACGATCGCCATCACGGGCGATGCTTCGGGCGGCGCCGCGATCGGTCTGGTCATCGATACGACCCGTCTGCCCACAAATGCGACCATCGACCTCAACGAAGTACAGTTCGCCGCGATCGTCGGCGCGGTCACCTTGCGCGGCGGAGCGGGCGAGAACATCGTGACCGGCGATGACGCCGTCCAGAACATGTATCTTGGCGCCGGCGACGACCAGCTGTTCGGCGGCGGCGGCAACGACATCATCGGCAGTGCCGGCGGCAATGACCTGCTCGATGGCGGCAGCGGTGCCGATCTGGTGGTGGGCGGCATCGGCAACGACAGCCTGCGCGGCGGCAGCGGCGACGATGTGCTGCAGGGCGGCAATAGCGTGCGCGGCGCCTGGCAATTCACGATCGGGGGCGACGGCGCTCTCGGCGCCGCCCATGCCGAAACGGTGTTTGCCGGGGGGCGGCCGGCCGCGCTTACCCTCGCGCAGCTGGATGCCAGCGATGCCGACCTTGCGTTTCTTGCGGCCCCGCGCGACAGCCTGGTGGACATTGCGCTGCTATACCAGGCAGCGTTCGACCGCGCACCCGACATCGACGGCCTGAACTTCTACCTGAACAACGGCAACAATGCCGCGTCCGTGGCGCGCGGCATCATCGCCTCGACCGAGTGGGCCGCGCGTGGCACGAATGCGCTGACCGATGATGCGTTCGTGTCGACGCTCTACAGCCAGGTGCTGGGTCGCTTGCCCGACGCGCAGGGGTTCGCATTCTGGAGCGGCCAGCTGGCGCAAGGGCTTCTCACGCGCGCTGACGTGTTGCTCGGCTTTGCTGCCAGCACCGAACACCGGGCGCTGCAGGGTCCTGACCTCGTCATTGCTGCCTCCAGCGTCAACGCTGAAAACGGCTGGCTCGCCGCCAGCGGTGATGATCGTCTGGATGGTGGCGCCGGCAATGACTTGCTGGTCGGTGGCGACGGCACCGATACCGTCGTCTACGCCGGCGCGCTGGCCGCCACGCGCTTCGTGCTCGGGGCGACAGCGGTGCAGGCGGTGGATGCGGCCACCGGCGACATCGACACGCTGCTCGGTATCGAGCAGGGCGCATTCAGCAATGGCACGGTCGATCTCCGGTTCACCCAGGTCGACGCCGGCACGCTCAGGTCGGTGGGGCTGCTGTACCAGACCGTGCTCGATCGTAGCGGCGATCTCGATGGCTTCAATGACTGGGCCACCAGTGGCCTGGACAAGGCTGACCTGGTGGCAGGCTTTGTCGGCTCGAACGAGTTCGCGGCGCGCTATGGTGCGTTGTCGGACACCCAGTTCGTGGCGGCGCTGTATGCCAACTCGGACCTTGATGCGGATGCAGTCGGCGGTAGCGCGGGGTGGGTCGCGCAACTGGCGACCGCTTCACGTGCTGAACTGATCGGCAGCTGGATCGGGCAGCAAGATGTGATCGATGCGCAGGTGAGTGGCGCTGGACTGTGGCTGGTGTGAGGTGGATTCATGTGTTTCATGTTTCAATCCGGATTTCATGATGAAACATCCGGAATCTCGTACAGCGACTGGAAAGGACGCTGATCGTATATAAGTCCTTGAAATTGCGGTAAGAGACAGGTGGAGGCGCGCTGGCACGGTGCTTGCAATCGTTGGCCTGATCTCTTACCGCAATCACAAAGGACCAGCATGAGCACACTTTCCCCAGGCGCCGCCTTCCGCCAGGCCATCCTGGATGAATCCCCGCTGCAAGTCGTGGGCGCGATCAATGCCAACCACGCGCTGCTGGCCAGGCGCGCCGGCTTCAAGGCCATCTACCTGTCCGGCGGCGGCGTCGCTGCCGGCTCCCTCGGCCTGCCTGACCTGGGGATCTCGAATCTCGACGACGTGCTGGTCGACGTGCGCCGCATCACCGACGTCTGCGACCTGCCGTTGCTGGTCGACGTCGACACCGGCTTTGGCGCCTCGGCCTTCAATGTCGCGCGCACCGTGCGTTCGCTCAGCAAAGCCGGCGCGGCTGCCTGCCACATCGAAGACCAGGTCGGCGCCAAGCGCTGCGGCCACCGGCCAGGCAAGGAAATCGTCAGCAAGGAAGAAATGGTCGACCGCATCCGGGCCGCCGCCGACGCGCGCCTGGATGACGATTTCGTGATCATGGCGCGCACCGATGCGCTGGCCGTCGAAGGCCTGGACGCAGCGATCGAGCGCGCCGTGGCCTGCGTCGAAGCGGGCGCCGACATGATTTTCCCGGAAGCGATGACGACGCTCGACATGTACAAGCGCTTCGCCGACGCGGTCAAAGTGCCGGTGCTGGCCAATATCACCGAGTTTGGCGCGACGCCGCTGTTTACCGTCGACGAGCTGGCCGGCGCCGGCGTGGGCCTGGTGCTGTATCCGCTGTCGGCGTTTCGCGCGATGAACAAGGCCGCCGAAAACGTCTACACCGCGATCCGCCGGGACGGCACGCAGCAGAACGTGTTGGGCACGATGCAGACGCGCGCCGAACTGTATGATCGCATCGATTACCACAGCTACGAGCAGAAGCTCGACGCGCTGTTTGCCCAGAACAAAGTCAAGTAAGGAGACATCACATGAATACGCAGAACCAGGAAAACCCGACCTTCAAGCCGAAGAAATCCGTCGCCCTGTCCGGCGTCGCCGCTGGTAACACCGCACTGTGCTCGGTCGGCAAATCGGGCAACGATCTGCATTACCGCGGCTACGATATCCTCGACATCGCCACCACCAGCGAATTCGAGGAAATCGCCTATCTGCTGGTGCACGGCAAGCTGCCGAACGACGGCGAGCTGCGCGGCTACAAGGCCAAGCTGCGCTCGCTGCGCGGCCTGCCGCAGGCGCTGAAAAGCGCGCTCGAAGCGTTGCCCGCCAATGCCCATCCGATGGACGTGATGCGCACGGGCGTGTCGGTCCTGGGCTGCACGCTGCCCGAGAAGGACGATCACCACATCAACGGCGCGCGCGATATCGCCGACCGCCTGATGGCGTCGTTCGGCTCGATGCTGCTGTACTGGTACCACTTCAGCCACAGCGGCAAACGCATCGACGTGAATACCGACGACGATTCGATCGGCGGCCACTTCCTGCATCTGCTGCACGGCTTCGCGCCAAAGGAATCGTGGGTGCGCGCGATGCACACGTCGCTGATCCTGTACGCCGAACACGAATTCAATGCATCGACCTTCACCGCCCGCGTGATCGCCGGCACCGGCTCGGACATGCACTCGGCCATCACCGGCGCGATCGGCGCACTGCGCGGCCCGAAGCACGGCGGCGCCAACGAAGTCGCGCACGACATCCAGAAGCGCTATGACAACCCGGACGAAGCCGAAGCCGATATCCGCAACCGCGTGGCCAACAAGGAAGTCGTGATCGGCTTCGGCCATCCGGTCTACACGATCTCGGACCCGCGCAACAAGGTGATCAAGGAAGTGGCGCGCACCTTGTCGGAAGAGGGCGGCTCGATGAAGATGTACGACATCGCCGAGCGCCTCGAGACCGTGATGTGGGACGTGAAAAAGATGTTCCCGAACCTGGACTGGTTCTCGGCCGTGTCGTACCACATGATGGGCGTGCCGACGGCGATGTTCACGCCGCTGTTCGTCATCGCGCGCACCTCGGGCTGGGCGGCGCACGTCATCGAGCAGCGCATCGACAACAAGATCATCCGCCCGAGCGCCAACTACGTGGGGCCGGAAGATCTGCAGTTCGTGCCGCTGGCAGAGCGCAGGTAACGCCATGAATACCCATTACCGCACACCCCTGCCGGGCACGGAGCTCGACTACTTCGACACCCGCGCCGCCGTCGACGCCATCGCACCCGGTGCCTACGCCACGCTGCCCTACACGTCGCGCGTGCTGGCCGAAAACCTTGTGCGCCGCTGCGCGCCCGCAACCCTGCGCGATTCGCTGAAGCAGCTCATCGAGCGCAAGCGCGATCTGGATTTTCCGTGGTTCCCGGCGCGCGTGGTCTGCCACGACATCCTCGGCCAGACCGCGCTGGTCGATCTGGCCGGCCTGCGCGACGCCATCGCGCTGCAAGGCGGCGACCCGGCGCTGGTCAACCCGGTGGTGCCGACGCAGCTCGTGGTCGACCATTCGCTGGCCGTCGAATGCGGCGGGTTCGATCCGGATGCGTTCACCAAGAACCGCGCCATCGAAGACCGCCGCAATGAAGACCGCTTCCACTTCATCGACTGGACCAAGAAGGCCTTCAAGAACGTCGACGTGATCCCGCCCGGGAACGGCATCCTGCACCAGATCAATCTCGAGCGCATGTCGCCCGTGATCCAGGCGGAGCGCGGGGTAGCCTATCCGGACACGCTGGTGGGCACCGACTCGCACACGCCGATGGTCGACGCGCTTGGCGTGCTTGCCATCGGCGTCGGCGGGCTGGAAGCCGAGAGCGTGATGCTGGGCCGCGCCTCGTGGATGCGCCTGCCCGACATCGTCGGCGTCGAACTGACCGGCAAGCCGCAGCCGGGCATCACGGCGACCGACGTCGTGCTGGCGCTGACCGAGTTCCTGCGCAATGCCAAAGTCGTCTCGACCTACCTGGAATTCTTCGGCGCTGGCGCATCTGCGCTGACGCTGGGCGACCGCGCGACGATCGCGAACATGGCGCCCGAATTCGGCGCCACCGCCGCGATGTTCTACATCGACGAGCAAACCATCAAGTACCTGCGCCTGACGGGGCGCGACGATGCGACCGTGCACCTGGTCGAGACGTATGCAAAGCACGCCGGCCTGTGGGCCGACAGCCTGCAGACGGCCGAATACGAACGCACGCTGTCGTTCGACCTCTCGAACGTGGTGCGCAATATCGCCGGGCCGTCCAATCCGCACAAGCGCGTGCCGACGTCTGAACTGGCCGCGCGCGGCATCTCGGGCGTGGTGGAAAACACACCGGGCCAGATGCCCGATGGCGCCGTCATCATCGCCGCGATCACCAGCTGCACCAACACCAGCAACCCGCGCAATATGGTCACGGCGGGCCTCCTGGCACGCAATGCCAACCGCGCTGGCCTGACCCGTAAACCCTGGGTAAAAAGTTCGCTGGCGCCCGGCTCGAAGGCCGTGGCGCTGTACCTCGACGAAGCAGGCCTGAGCCAGGAGCTCGACCAGCTGGGCTTTGGCGTCGTCGCCTTTGCCTGCACCACCTGCAACGGCATGAGCGGCGCGCTTGACCCGGTGATCCAGGACGAAATCATCAAGCGCGACCTGTATGCAACGGCAGTCCTGTCGGGCAACCGCAATTTCGATGGCCGCATCCACCCGTACGCGAAGCAGGCTTTCCTCGCGTCGCCGCCGCTGGTGGTGGCGTACGCGATTGCCGGCACGATCCGCTTCGACATCGAGAAGGATGTGCTGGGGCTGGATAGCGCCGGGCGCGAAATCCGCCTGGCCGACCTGTGGCCATCGGAGGAAGAAATCGACGCCGTGGTCACCGCAAGCGTCAAGCCGGAACAGTTCCGCAAGGTCTACACGCCGATGTTTGCGCGCGTGGCCGACGATGGCGCCGCCGTCAGCCCGCTGTACGACTGGCGGGCGCAGAGCACGTATATACGCCGGCCCCCGTACTGGGAAGGCGCGCTGGCGGGCAGCCGGCCGCTGGCGGGGATGCGGCCACTGGCGGTCCTGGGTGACAACATCACCACCGACCACCTGTCGCCGTCGAACGCGATCCTGCTCGACTCGGCCGCTGGCGAATACCTGGCGAAGATGGGCCTGCCTGAAGAAGACTTCAATTCGTATGCCACGCACCGGGGCGACCACCTGACGGCGCAGCGCGCGACGTTCGCCAATCCAACACTCAAGAACGAGATGGTGAAGGACAGCCATGGCAAGGTGATGGCCGGTTCGCTGGCGCGCATCGAGCCGGAGGGTGAAGTCACCCGCATGTGGGAAGCGATCGAGCATTACATGGCGCGCAAGCAGCCGTTGATCATCATCGCCGGCGCCGACTATGGTCAGGGCTCGTCGCGCGACTGGGCGGCCAAGGGCGTACGCCTGGCGGGCGTCGAGGCGATTGCGGCCGAAGGCTTCGAGCGCATCCACCGCACCAACCTGGTGGGCATGGGCGTGCTGCCGCTCGAATTCAAGCCGGGCGAGAACCGCATCACCCTGGCCATCGACGGCACCGAAACGTTCGACGTGATCGGTGCGCGCACGCCGCGCGCCGAGCTCACGCTGGTCATCAACCGCGCGAGCGGCGAGCGGGTCGAGGTGGCCGTGACGTGCCGGCTCGATACGGCCGAAGAAGTGGCCATCTACGAAGCCGGCGGCGTGCTGCAGCGCTTCGCGCAGGATTTCCTTGAATCGACGGTGAAGGCGGCATGATGGACGCAACCACGTATTCTCCGCAGCGCCGGATCGCCGCCACCTATATGCGCGGCGGCACCAGCAAGGGCGTGTTCTTCAAGCTGGATGACCTGCCGGACGACGCCCGCGTGGCGGGCCCCGCGCGCGACGCGCTGCTGCTGCGCGTGATCGGCAGCCCCGACCCGTACGGCAAGCAGATCGACGGCATGGGCGGCGCCACGTCCAGCACCAGCAAGGCCGTGGTCGTCGCGGCGTCCGCGCGCGCTGAGCACGACGTCGACTACCTGTTTGGCCAGGTCGCGATCGACAAGCCGTTCGTCGACTGGAGCGGCAATTGCGGCAACCTGTCGGCAGCGGTCGGGCCGTTCGCCATTGCCGCGGGCCTGGTCGATCCGGCGCGCGTGCCGCACGACGGGGTGGCCGTAGTGCGCATCTGGCAAGCCAATATCGGCAAGACCATCCTCGCGCACGTGCCGATGGCCGCAGGCCAGGTGCAGGAAACGGGCGGCTTCGAGCTCGATGGCGTGACCTTCCCGGCAGCCGAGGTGCAGCTCGAGTTCATGGACCCGGCCGCCGAGGAAGAGGGCGGTGGCGGCGCCATGTTCCCGACCGGGAATCTGGTCGATGAACTCGACGTGCCCGGGGTGGGCGTGCTGCGCGCCACGCTGATCAACGCGGGCATCCCGACCATCTTCATCGAGGCCGGCGCGCTGGGCTACGATGGCGCTGAACTGCAGGACGCGATCAATGGCGACCCGCGCGCACTGGCCGTGTTCGAGACGATCCGCGCCCACGGGGCACTGCGCATGGGCCTCATCGCCAGCATCGACGAGGCAGGCAAGCGCCAGCACACGCCGAAGGTCGCGTTCGTGGCCAAGGCGGCCGGGTATGTGTCGTCGAGTGGCCGGCAGGTGGCGGCGGGCGAGATCGACCTGTTGGTGCGCGCGCTTTCGATGGGCAAGCTGCACCACGCGATGATGGGCACTGCGGCAGTGGCAATCGGCACGGCCGCGGCCATTCCGGGCACGCTGGTGAACCTGGCGGCTGGCGGCGGCGAGCGCTCGGCGGTGCGGTTCGGCCATCCGTCCGGCACGCTGCGGGTGGGCGCCGAAGCACTCCTGGAAGACGGGCAGTGGCGCGTGGCGAAAGCCAGCATGAGCCGCAGCGCACGCGTCCTGATGGAAGGCTGGGTGCGGGTGCCCGGCTAGTGTCGCTTTCTCGTCGCGCGAGGCTGGAGTAACGGGGTGTTTACGGGTTATGATTGACCTTCAGTGGTTGCTAAATGGCAACTCGCCGGATCATGATAACCAACAGCTTGCCTGCCTCGACGATGGATGGATTTTCGACCCCGCACGTTCCTGATGTACCGGCCCCCGGCGCGCCTGCGCGTGGCCTCGTCGGCGTGCGCCGCACGGTGCGCGAACAGCGCGCGATCTTTGAGCATGCCCCGGTCGGCATTGCCGTCACCCAGCCCGACCAGATCCGGTCATTCAACCCGCGCCTGGGCGAAATGTTCGGCTATGCGCAGCATGAAGTCGATACCATTTCGCTGCCGGACGTGTGCGTGTCGCCCGAGGCGTATCAGGCCCTGGCCACCGAAGCGTTCACCGTGCTGGGGCGGGGCGACATGTTCGAAAAGAGCGAGCAGCAGTTCCGGCGCCGCGACGGTTCGTCCTTCTGGGCGCGCCTGCGCGGCTGCGCCGTCGAACCGGGCAACCGCAGCGCGGGCACGATCTGGATCGTCGAGGATGTGACGGAGGCGCGCCAGGCGGCCAGTGAAATGCAGGCGATCATGACCAACGCGTCGATCGGCGTCATGTTCACCCGCAACCGCGTGATCCGGCGCGCCAATCCTGCCTTCTGCACGATGTTCGGCTATGCCGCCGACGAGCCGATCGGCGTCTCGACGCGCGTGCTGTATCCGGACGAAGACGCGTACCGGGCGCTGGGCGCCGAGGCGTATCCGCAGCTGGCGGATGGCCGGCCGTTTCGCACCGAACGCATCCTCGTGCGCAAGGACGGCGCGCCGGCCTGGGTCCTGATGATCGGCTACCAGGTCAATCCGCTCGATCCGGACAAGGGCACGATCTGGATGCTCGAAGACCGCACCCGCGAAAAGGGCGACGAACAGTCGCTGCGCGAGGCGCTGATGGAAAACCGGGCGATCCTGAACAATGCGGTGCTGGGCATTGCCGTTGTCGAGAACGGCCGCACGCTGCATTGCAACCGCAAGATGGAAGAGCTGTTCGGCGCGCCGCCGGGCGGCATGGACGGCGCGCCGGTGCGCGCGCTGTATCCCGACCAGGATAGCTGGATGACAGCGCGCGCCGTGTCCGAGACGCAGTTCGCCGCAGGCCAGGCCCACATGGCCGAGCATGAAATGGTGCGACGCGACGGTACGCGCTTCTGGGCGCGCCTGTCCGGGCGCCTGTTCGACGCTGCGCTCACGCGCGGGCGCAGCGTCTGGCTCGTCGACGACGTGACGGCCCAGCGCGAAGCGGCCGACGCCGTGCGGCGCGCGCGCGACGAGCTCGAAGTGCGCGTGGCCGAACGCACGGCCGAACTGGCCGGCGCCAATGCGCTGCTGCAGGAAGAAATCAACGAGCGGCGCCAGGCCGAGGCGCGCGTGCACCACATGGCCTACCACGACAGCCTGACCGGCCTGCCCAACCGCGCCATGCTGTCGGACCGGCTCGATGCGGCGATGCGCAGCGTGGCCAGCGGCGACGAGGCGCACAAGGGCGCGGGCCTGGCGCTGATCTTCCTCGACCTGGACCGGTTCAAGACCATCAACGATTCGCTGGGCCACCTGGTGGGTGACCAGCTGCTGTGCGAAGTCGCGCGCCGGCTGGTGCGCTCGGTGCGCCCGGGCGACCTGGTGGCGCGCCTCGGGGGCGATGAATTCGTCGTGTTGCTGCCCGGGGTCGAGGAGGGCGCTGCCGCCGCTGCGGTCGGCGACGCGATCATCGCGGCGCTGGCCTCGCCGTGCGCCATCGAAGGCCGCAGCCTGCATATCTCGCCGTCGATCGGCATCTGCCTGTACCCACAGGACGGCGGCGACGTCGATACGCTGATGCGCCACGCGGACGCGGCGATGTACCAGGCCAAGGCGGCGGGCCGCAACAATTACCAGTTTTTTACCGAGCGCATGAACCAGGCCGCAGCGCGCCACTTCGACCTCGAATCGAGCCTGCGCGGCGCGCTGGCGCGAAACGAATTCGAGCTGCACTACCAGCCGATCATGTGCACCGCCACGCGCCGCGTGCACGGGCTCGAAGTGCTGCTGCGCTGGCGGCGCGGGGGCAATGAACTGGTGGGCCCGGACGAATTCATCCCGATCCTCGAAGAGAGCGGCATGATCATGGCGGTGGGCGAGTGGGTGATCCGCACCGCATGCGCGCAGAACCAGCTGTGGCGCAGCGAAGGGCTGGATGTCGTGCCGCTCGCGATCAACCTGTCGGCGCGCCAGTTCACGCACCATGGGCTGGTCGACTCGATCCGCAGCATCGTGCAGGAAACCGGTATCGACGCGGGCCTGGTGGAATTCGAGATCACCGAGACAGCCCTGATGCAGCATGGCGGTCAGACGCTCGAGACGCTGCGCCAGATGAATGCGATGGGGATGTGCCTGTCGATCGACGACTTCGGCACGGGGTATTCGAGCCTCGCGTACCTCAAGCGGTTCCCGGTGCGCAAGATCAAGATCGACCGTGCCTTCGTGCGCGAGCTCGAAGTGAGCGCCGAGGATCGCGCGATCGTGGCGGCCGTGATGGCGCTGGCAAACAGCCTGCAGCTGGCGGTGGTGGCCGAAGGCGTGGAGACGGAAGGGCAGTACGCACTGCTGCGCTCATTCGGCTGCGAGTTTGCCCAGGGCTATCTGTTTGCGCGGCCGTTGCCGGCGGCGCAGATCGGCAGGCTGCTGGCTGGTTAGTCGGCCAGCGTCGCTACCACGGGGGCGTGGTCCGACGGCTGCTCCCATTTGCGGGTCTCGCGGTCGATGTGGCATGCGGTGCAGCGCTCGGCCAGTGCCTTGGACAGCAGGATGTGATCGATGCGCAGGCCGCGGTTGCGGCGAAACGCCATCTGGCGGTAATCCCACCAGCTGTACTGTTTCTCGGGCTGCTCGAACAGGCGGAAGGCGTCGGCCAGGCCCAGGGCGATGAGCGCCTGCAGCGCGCCGCGCTCGGGCAGCGAGAAGTGGATCCGGCCTTCCCACTCGGCCACGTCGTGCACATCGCGCGCCTCGGGCGCGATATTGTAGTCACCGAGGATCGCGAACTGCGGGTGCGCGGCCATCTCGGCCGCCACCCACGTTTGCAGGGCGGCCAGCCAGGCTAGCTTGTAGACATACTTGTCGGAGCCGACTTCCTGCCCGTTAGGTACGTACGCGCAGATGAAACGCACGCCACCGATCGTCGCGGCCAGCAGGCGCTGCTGTGGATCGTCGAAGTGCGGATTGTTGCGTACAACATCCTCAATCGGCAAGCGGGACAGGATTGCCACGCCGTTGTAGGTCTTCTGGCCCGAGAACGCGACCTGGTAGCCGGCAGCGTTGAGTTCGGCGACCGGGAATTTGTCGTCGGTCAGCTTGGTCTCCTGGATGCAGAGCACGTCAACAGGATTGGTGTCCAGCCATTGCAACAAATGTGCAAGACGAACTTTCAAAGAATTCACATTCCAGGTGACAATTTTCATCGGTTTATCTACAGTTAACGTTGTGGAGTTGCTGATAGCTCAAGTGTGTGTAGGCAAATTGCTTGCCAACCGGCTATTATTAACGAAATTACCGGATTGATTAGGTGTCATGCATGAAATAACGATAGGGTTATCCATGTTGGGTTGGTATAATTACAACATCTGATGACACTATTCATTGGTAGCTTTCCAAAAAGTATTGCCCGATTTGCCCTTCGAGACTATAACTAGTTGGGTCCGGTACTTGTCGCAAAAAGCGACAGCATCGAGGGATTGCTTTTTGGTAATAATAAAATTGCGTAGGTGCAACTTTCATTGTACCATTGGCTTGTCGCGATGCAGCGTGGTCGACAGCTCACACAGTTGTTAAAGCCATCGACGTGCGCTAGTGGTACTATTGTGAAATATTGCGTTCAGGAGTTCATCATCCTGGCGCAGAATTGAAAAGGACAGAAATGCGCAGTGCATTTGAAGCATGGGCCCAGCGTGAAGGCCACATCGTTCGCCGCCGCGAAGACAAGCCCGAGGAATACCTCGTTTTCGAAACCCAGCGTCGTTGGGTGATCTGGCAAGCTGCCCTGGCGCATGGCGCCAAGACCGCGGCCGACTCACCATCGAAGTTCGGCAAGGATGGCAGCCCCGTGCCAGCCATCGCGCCCGACGAAGCGGCAGTGCGCAACAGCGTGCTGAACGAAGTCCTGGACGCTTTCAGCGAACTGGACGAGACCGCCGGCATGGAAGGCGTGCTCAAGGTCATCCAGGGCCTGAAGAAAAAGCAGAAGGCCGAGGCCGAAAAGGTCTGACCCGGTCTGCCGGATGCGTTACCGCCACTACAAGGGCGGCATCTACGAGCTGGTGTGCGAGGCGCTGCTGGAATCCGACGACACCCCGGTCATCGTGTACCGGGATGCGGGCGGGGCTGTCTGGGTGCGGCCTCGTGCCGCATTCTTCGACAGCGTCTGCGTCGACGGCGCCTTGCAACCGCGTTTCGCGCCGCTCGACTAATCCCACCTCAGTATTTGTGCGCCGCTGCCGTTAAAGAAGCATCCGCTTCTCGATGGTTGCCATGTCACCTTTTCTCCGTCTACCAGTCCTGTCCGTGCTTGCCTTGCTGGGTGGCTGCGCGACCATGTCCGATTCCCCCATGCAGCAGCTCGAAGTGCGCACGGTGCTCGACTACCGCGAGATTGGCGGGGTTGGCTGCATCTTGAGTAATGACGCCGGCCGCTGGTATGTGATCGCCCCGGGCCGCGTGACCGTTACGCGCAACAAGGGGCCGCTGTCGATCAGCTGCAAGAAGCAGGGTGTCGCCATGGCCGCCGAGAGGGTAGAGGCGCAGCTCAACACCAGTAATCTTGTCGGCAACCTGGTCACGACGGCGGGTATCGGCCATTATGTCGACCGCTATTCGGGCGCCGGTTACGGTTATCCGGCCACGCTGACCGTACTGATGCAGCCAGCAGAAAAGTCCGCCGCAGCGGCGGGCGCCGAGCCGGTGGCATCGCGCATGTTCTGACTTCGGCCCGCTGGCCGTAGGGTGGACGGCTACGCCGTCCACGCGGTCAACATGGGGCGGCTTCGTGTTGCCGTGTTGGACTCGCGAACGCGTGGACGGGAAACCCGTCCACCCTACATGATGGTGTGCGGAGTGCTTACACGCGATTCATCAGGAACGTGGTCAGGAGCGGCACCGGGCGGCCCGTGGCGCCCTTGGCGGCGCCCGATTTCCAGGCGGTGCCGGCGATGTCGAGGTGGGCCCAGGTGTACTTGCGGGTGAAGTTCTCCAGGAAGCACGCGGCCGTGATCGATGCGGCGCCCGGGGTGCCGATATTGGCCAGGTCGGCGAAGTTCGACTTGAGCTGGTCGTTGTAGATCTCGCCCAGCGGGAAGCGCCACGCCACGTCGCCAGCCTGCTTGCCGGCCGTGAGGAGTTCGTCGGCCAGCGCGTCGTGCGCGGCGTCGTCACGGGTGAACAGGCCGCTCGTGTGGTGGCCCAGGGCCACGATGCAGGCGCCCGTCAGCGTGGCGATGTCGACCACGACGGCCGGGTTGAAGCGCTCGGCGTACGACAGCGCATCGCACAGCACCAGGCGGCCTTCGGCGTCGGTGTTGAGGATTTCAATCGTGGTGCCGTTCATTGCGGTGACGATGTCGCCCGGCTTGGCCGCGCGACCCGATGGCATGTTTTCGCAGGCGACGACGATGCCGATCACATTGAGCTTCAGGCCCATCTCGCCGATGGCGCGGAAGGTACCCAGCACCGAACCGGCGCCGCACATATCGTATTTCATCTCGTCCATGCTCGGACCCGGCTTGATCGAGATACCGCCCGAGTCGAACGTGATGCCCTTGCCGACCAGGACGACCGGCGCGTCGTTCGGCTTGCCGCCGTTGTGGCGCAGGACGATGAACTTCGGCGCTTCTTCGCTGCCGCGCGCGACTGCCAGGAAGCTGCCCATCTTGAGCGCTTCGAGCTGCTTGCGTTCCAGGACTTCGAGGCCGAAGCCGAAGTCGTCGGCCAGCTTGCGCGCCGTTTGTGCCAGGTAGGTCGGGGTGCAGATGTTCGGCGACAGGTTGCCCAGGTCGCGCGTGAGCTTCATGCCGTTGGCAATCGCCGCGGCCTGCGCCAGGGCGGCCTTGGCGCTGCCGGCATCCGGCGTGGCGATGACGACCTTGCGCACGCCGGCGGGTGCCGGTTCTTTCTTGCTTTTTTGTGCGTCGGTACGGTATTCGGCGTCGCTCGAAGCCAGCACCAGCGCCTGCAGCGCCCAGTTGGCATCGCGTTCTTTCACGCTGTCGAGCGGGAATGCGATAATGGCGTCCGTGGAACCCAGCGTGGCGAACATTTTCAGGGCGGCCGTCGCGCCCGTGGTGAAGCTTTTCTGGGAAACGATCTCGTCAGCGCCCAGGCCGACGAGCAGCACGCGCGCCGCAGTCACGCCCGCAACGCCGCGCAGCAGCAGGGTCGAACCAGGCTTGCCGCTGATGTCGCCGGACTTGACCGCCGCGCTGATCTCGCCATTCACGTCGAGTGCTTTTGCTGCAGCCGACAATTTTTTATTTTCGAACACCGCCACTGCTACACAGCCGGTCTTCGCCGCTGCCAGGGTGTTTTTTGTGTCGAATGCTTTTATGCTAAAGTCCATTTGGTTCTCCGATTCGTTGTTCGCGGCGGACTGCCTAATCTGCAATTATAACGACTCTATTGAATGATCTTCCGACGTTCCCTGCAACGTGAGTTGGCAAGCGCCGCTGGCGCGACCTTCACGGTGCTGTTTTCCATTCTTGTGACCTGGACGCTGATCGCCATTCTTGGCCGCGCGGCGGGCGGCAAGGTCGCGTCCGGCGACGTGCTGTCGCTGATCGTGTTCCGCAGCGCCGAGCTGCTGCCGATCATCCTGATCCTCACCTGCTTCATCGCCGTCGTCGCCGCCGTCACGCGCAGTTACCGCGATTCGGAAATGGTCGTCTGGTTCGCATCCGGCCAGTCGCTGCTGGCGTGGATCCGGCCCGTGCTCACCCTCGGCCTGCCGATGGTGTTCGTCGTGGCCGCGCTGTCGCTGGTCGTCACGCCGTGGGCCAAGATGAAGAGCGCCGAATTCGTCGAGCGTTTCCAGAAGCGCGAAGACCTGCAGCGCGTTGCGCCGGGCCAGTTCCGCGAATCGAGTTCGAACGACCGCGTGTTCTTCGTCGAGCGCAGCGCCGAAGGCACGACCGTCGTGCAGAACGTGTTCGTCAACAGCGTCAGCGGCAACACGCACTCGGTCGTGGTGGCCAAGCAGGGCGTGATCGAATCGGACGGCAAGGGCGGCCAGTTCCTCGTGCTGAGCAACGGGCGCCGCTACGAAGGCATTCCGGGCCAGGCCAATTTCCAGACGATGGAGTTCGAGCGCTACAGCATGCGCGTGGCCACGCAGGCCCCAATGCTGGGCGCCGATATCCCGGTGGCGGCGTTGTCCACGCCCGCGCTGCTGCTCGCGCCCAACCGCTTTACGCAGGCCGAACTGCTGGCGCGCATCGCCGCGCCGATCACCTGCCTGATCCTGATGCTGCTGGCGATCCCGCTCGGCTTCGTCAACCCGCGCGCGGGGTCGTCGGCCAACATGATCCTGGCGCTGCTGATCTTCTTCACCTATAACAATCTGGTGCGGCTGTCCGAAGCCAGCGTCAAGCAGGGCAAGCTGGCGTTTGCCATGGGCTGGTGGCCGCTGCACCTGTTCGCGCTGCTGTGCGTGGCGGGCCTGTTTGCCTGGCGCCTGAACGTGAACCACCCATACCATCCGCTGGTCATGCTGAGCGCCTTCAAGCGCCGCCTGCGCAAGCCGCAGCCGCTGCACAAGCGTGACGAGGCAGCCGTCGAATGAAAATCCTCCAGCGCTACTTCGCAATCAATATCTTCCAGGCGGTGGCCTTCGTGCTGGCCGCATTCCTGGCGCTCGTCGCCTTCATGGACCTGACCAGCATCCTGCCATCGGTCGGCAAGAACGACTTCGGCATGCAGCATGCGTTCCTGTACGTGCTGCTGCTCGTGCCGGGCAATGTGTACCAGGTGATGCCGGTGGCCGCGCTGATCGGCACCATCTACACGATGGCGCAATTTGCCTCGAGCTCCGAGTTCACCATCATGCGCGCCTCGTCGATGTCGACCCGGCATGCGGCCTGGATGCTGTTCAAGATCGGCGCCATCTTCGTCGTGGTGACATTCATTTTCGGGGAGCTGATTACCCCGCGAACGGCGCCGATCGCCGAGCGCATGCGCTTAACGGCCAAAGGCGGCTCGGTCTCGGCCGAGTTCCGCTCGGGCATGTGGACCAAGGACAGCGTGCACGAAAACGGCGTGCGCGGCACCATCACCGGCTCGCGCTTCTTCAACGTGCGCCGCATCGCGGCCGACGGCCAGCTCGAAGATGTGCGGCTCTACGAGTTCGACAACAATATGCGCATGCGCTCGCTCGTGACGGCGGCGCGCGGCACCTATGGCGGCAACAACACGTGGCGCCTGACGGATGTGACGGAAACGATGTTCACCAACAGCCGCGAGTTGCCGGCGCCTGGTTCGGCCGTGCCGGAGGGGCAGACCATCCAGAGCACGTATGGCCAGGAAACCGCGGCCATTGCGACGCGCAAGCTGGCCACCTACACGCTGGCCTCCGAGATCACGCCGAAGATCCTGTCGGTGTCGCGCTCGGATCCCGAGCGCATGTCGGCGGCCGAACTGGCCGTCTACACACGCCACCTGGCCGAGAACCGGCAAGAGACGGAGCGCTTCAAGGTCGCGTTCTGGAAAAAGGTCATCGATCCGTTTTCGATTTTCGTCCTGATGGCGCTGGCGCTGCCGTTTGCCTACCTGCACACGCGCAGCGGCGGCGTGAGCCTGAAGATCTTCATCGGCATCATGATCGGCGTGAGCTTCCTGCTCATCAATTCCCTGTTCTCGCACCTCGGTGTGCTGACCATCCTGCCTGCGTTCTTTACTGCGCTGGCACCCAGCCTGTTATTCCTGCTTATGGCGCTCGGTGCGCTGTGGTGGGTGGAGCGACATTAAATGCAACGTGGTTTAATCCTGTTTGCCCACGGCGCGCGCGCCGCGTCATGGGCAGTTCCTTTCGAGCGCTTGCGCGACCAGACGCGTGAACGTGTCGCCGGTGCGGTCGTGGAGCTGGCGTTCCTGGAACTGATGACGCCGAGTCTTCCCGATACCATCGACGCCATGCGCGCGCAGGGCATCGACGACATCACGGTCGTGCCGGTGTTCCTGGGGAAGGGTGGTCATTTGCTGCGGGATCTGCCCGCGCTGTGCGAAGAGGTGCGCGCGGCGCATCCGGACTTGACGCTCAATGTCGCCGGCGCCATCGGTGAGGATCCGGGCGTGCAGCGGGCGATGACCGATTACTGCGTCAATTCGTTGGGTGGCTGAACGCGTGGACGGAGAATCCGTCCACCCTACGGTGTCAAGGCAACCGGTGCATGACGGGTATCCGTCCGCGCGTACGGTGTCAAGGCAACCGGTGCATGGATGGGTATTCCGTCGACGCGTATGGTGTCAAGGTAGCAGGTAGGGTGGACGGGTATCCCGTCCACGCGTTCAACCAACGGGAATCAATCCGGCTGGTGCTCGCGCCGCGCCAGCGCCTCACCCATCATGACCAGCACCGGCCCGTGACCCGGCTCCAGTCCGCGCGCCAGGTCCGTCAGCGTCAAACGCAGGATGCGTTGATCGACGCGACTGCAATTTTCCACCACGACCACCGGCAGGTCGGCACGCCGGCCTTCGGCCAGTAACCGTTCTGCAGTGGCAGCGGCCTCGCGTCCGCCCATGTACTGGACCAGCGTATCGGTTTCGGGCAGGGCAGGATGGTCCGGTTCATCGGGCGCGGTGCTCGACGTGAAGAACGCCACGCTGCGCGCCACACCACGCTTGGTCAGCGGCTGCTTGGTGGCTGCCGCTGCCGCAACGGCGGTGGTAATCCCCGGTACGACTTCGACCTCGATCCCTTCGGCCTCAAGCGCCCGCATTTCTTCATCGGCGCGGCCAAACAGCATCGGGTCGCCGCCTTTGAGGCGCACGACCAGCGCATACTTGTGCGCACACTCCACTAACTGCCCGTTGATCACGGTCTGCGCCATCGAACGCTGGCCCGAGCGCTTGCCGACCGAGATTTTGTCGGCCCGCTCGCACAGCGCCAGCATCTCGGGCGTGACCAGCGCGTCGTACAGCACCACGTCGGCGGCTGCCAGCAGGCGCGCGCCGCGCACCGTGATCAGGTCGGCCGCGCCGGGGCCTGCTCCCACCAGATAGACTTTGCCCAGTGCCGCCATACCGCCCCTTCGTTGTTATGCGTCGATGCGGATCATACCTGCGGCCACGGTCTGATGGGTGACTTCGTCGATCAGGATGAACGCGCCGGTTGCCCGGATCGCATCGTAGGCATCGGCCGCCAGCGGCTGCTGGACAGTCAGTTGGACGCGTGCGATGTCGTTGAGCTTGAGGCCCTCGGCCGGATGGCGCTGTTGCGTGTTCACGTCCAGCAGCGTGTCGATGCGCGCGAACCTGGCTGCCGTCTGGCGCGTGCCGTGCTTGAGCCAGTACTTGCGGCGCAGGTCGAGCGGCTCGTCGGCCATCCAGCAGACGTCGGCCGTGACTTGCTTGAGCAAGGTCGCCGGCTGCGCGCTACCGGCCAGCATGTCACCGCGCGAGACATCCACGTATTCGTTCAGCACCAGCGTCACCGACTGGCCGGCCGTCGCCGACTGCAGCGAACCGTCGAAGGTGACGATCTCTTTCACCGTCGCGCTCTGGCCGGACGGCTGCACCACCAGCGTGTCGCCCACGTTGACGACGCCCGATTCGATGCGGCCCATATAGCCACGGAAATCCTTGGCCGCATGGCCGTTGTGGCGCGCCACCAGCTGCACTGGGAAGCGGAACGGGGCGCTGTGCGACTCGTCGTAGACCGACAGCGATTCGAGCAGGTCGATCAGCGTCGGGCCGCTGTACCACGGCGTATTCGTCGATTTTTCCACCACGTTGTCGCCGGTGAGCGCCGACAGCGGAATGGCCGTGATGTCCTTCAGGCCCAGCGACGCGGCGAAATTCTGGTACTCGGCGACGATGCGGTCGTAGACTGCCTGGTCGTAACCGATCAGGTCCATCTTGTTGACGGCCACCACGACGTGCTCGATCTGCAGCAGTTTCGCGATCGTCGAATGGCGTTTGGTTTGCGTGAGCAGGTCGACGCCGCCATCTTCGCGCAGCGTGACCTTAGACACGTCGATCAGGATGATGACGGCGTCGGCGGTCGATGCGCCCGTGACCATATTGCGCGTGTACTGCTCGTGGCCCGGCGTGTCGGCGATGATGAACTTGCGCTTGGGCGTGGCGAAGTAGCGGTAGGCCACGTCGATCGTGATGCCCTGTTCGCGCTCGGCTTCGAGGCCGTCGGTCAGCAGCGACAGGTCGATCGTGTCGCCCACGGTGCGCTTGTGCTTGGCACGCGAGACGGCGGCCAGCTGGTCGGCGAAGATGCCCTTGCTGTCGAACAGCAGGCGGCCGATCAGCGTGCTCTTGCCATCGTCGACGGAGCCGGCGGTGATGAAGCGCAGCAAGGAACGGTTGGCCTTGGTGTCGCCGTTGGCGTTGAGGTCAGTCATGGCGTTCATCAGAAGTATCCTGCTTTCTTGCGTTTTTCCATCGAGGCTTCGGAGGTCTGGTCATCCATGCGCGTGGCGCCCCGCTCAGTGATGTCGGTAATCGCCGTCTCGGCAATGATGTCGGCCAGCGAATCGGCGCTGGAGGCCACCGGGCAGGTGCACGAGATGTCGCCCACGGTCCGGAAGCGCACGGTGCGGTTCTCGACCGTCTCGCCATCGCGCGCCGGGGTCAAGGGCGTGAGCGGCACCAGGAGGCCATTGCGTTCGATGACGTCGCGCTGGTGCGCGAAATAGATCGACGGCAGCGCCAGTTTCTCGCGGGCGATGTATTGCCACACATCGAGCTCGGTCCAGTTCGAGATCGGGAACACGCGCATGTTTTCGCCCGGATGGACGCGGGTGTTATACAGGTCCCACAGTTCAGGGCGCTGGGCTTTCGGGTCCCACTGGCCGAATTCGTCGCGGAACGAAAAGATGCGTTCCTTGGCGCGGGCTTTTTCTTCGTCGCGGCGCGCGCCACCGATGCAGGCGTCGAAGCCGTGTTCGGCGATGGTTTCCAGCAGCGTGACGGCCTGGGCGGCGTTGCGCGAATCGGTGGCAGGATTGCGCAGGCGAACCGTGCCGCGGCGGATCGATTCCTCGACGCTGCCGACGATCAGGCGTTCGCCCAGTTCAGCGGCGCGGGCGTCGCGGAAGGCAATCACTTCGTCGAAATTATGACCGGTGTCGATGTGCACGAGCGGGAACGGAAAACTGCCGGGGCGGAAGGCTTTTTCGGCCAGGCGCAGCAGGACGACCGAGTCCTTGCCGCCCGAGAACAGCAGGGCGGGGTTGCTGCATTCGGCGGCCACTTCGCGCAGGATGTGGATCGCTTCGGACTCCAGCGCGTCCAGGTGGGCGGCGTTTACTTCGTTAAAGATGCTCTCGGTAACAGATGTCATGGCTGTGCCTGTTGTTGTTGTGGCTTAGGCAGCCACGGATTTGATGCGGATAAGTTTGCCGTCAACCACGTGCAGCCCGCATTCTTTTGATTCCGGGTTTTCCCACCACCAGCGGCCGGCGCGCACATCTTCGCCGGGCTGCACGGCGCGGGTGCACGGTTCGCAGCCGATCGACGGAAAGCCGCGATCGTGCAGCGCGTTGTACGGCACATTGTTCGAGCGCAGATACTCCCAGACGTTCTCTTCGCTCCAGTCCGTCAATGGATTGAACTTCTGCATGGCGTGGCCGAGATCGTCTTCCTGCACCGCCAGTTCGGCGCGGGTGGCCGACTGCGCGCGGCGCTGGCCCGTGATCCAGGCCCGCTTGCCGGCCAGTGCGCGGCCGAGTGGCTCGACCTTGCGGATGCGGCAGCATTCCTTGCGCATGTCCACGCTCTCGTAGAACGCATTCAGGCCGTTCTGCGTGACGTAGCGCTCGACCGCCAGCGGGTCGGGGCGGAACAGGGCGATATCGTAGTCGTAAGTGTCCTTGACGCGATCGATCATGGCCAGTGTCTCGGCATGCAGGCGGCCTGTCTCGAGCGAGAAGATCGCAATTGGCAATTCTGCCTTCAGGATCAGGTCGGTCAGCACCATGTCTTCGGCCGCCAGGCTCGATGCGAACACGGCCGGCGTGAAATCACGGGCAATACGTTCCAGGATCGCGCTGGTCTCGGCCACGCGACGATGCAGATCGCTCATGAAGGGCTCCTAGCTGGCAACGTCGGCGGGCGGCGCCGGGTTTTCCCGCGGCACGCGGCGGAACAACGGCACCGGATTGTCGATCGAGGCCTGGTAGGTTTCCGAAAACACCGACAAGCCCTTGAGCGCATCGTGGATGCTGCGGTCCTGGCGGGTGGCAAATGCATCGAAGCCGCAGCGCTGCATCTGGAACAACTGGTCGCGCAGCACGTCGCCGATGGCGCGCAGTTCGCCCGTCCAGCCCAGGCGGCGGCGCAGGTTGAAGGCGGTCGAATAGCCACGGCCATCGGTGAACTTCGGGAAGTCGACCGCGATGACCGCAAAGCGGCCCAGATCGTCCTTGATGCTCTCCGCGCGCTCGTCGGGCGCCAGCCATACGCCGAGCTCGGCGCGCGTCTCCAGCGCAGCACGCTGCGCCAGCCAGACGGTCAGCGGCACGATGATCTTGCCGGCCGGGACGTCAACCGTCTCGGGCGTGTCGGTTTCTGCAAGACGCAGCACGCTCCAGTCGTCGGCGACGACTTCGCGGCCCTTGATGATCTGTGGGTGAGCGTCAAGCATACTGATCTTCCTTCGCAGGTTCGCCGACCGGAATCGGCGTGGCATACAGATGTTCCTTGAATGGGGCGATGCCCAGGCGGCCCACGGTGTCGACGAAGCGCTCACCTTCGATCCGACACTGCACATACGTCTCGAGCAGGCGCCCGATGACTTCCGGCATTTGCGGGGCCGAGAACGACGGGCCGATGATCTTGCCGATGGCCGAGGTGTTGCCCTGCGCGCCGCCGACCGAGACCTGGTACCACTCGCTGCCATCCTTGTCCACGCCCAGGATGCCGATATTGCCGACGTGGTGGTGGCCGCAGGCATTGATGCAGCCCGAGATATTCAGTTCGATGTCGCCGATGTCGTGCTGGAAGTCCAGGTCGTCGAAGCGCTCGGCAATGGCCGCGGCAATCGGCAGCGACTTGGCATTGGCCAGCGAGCAATAGTCGCCGCCCGGGCAGGCAATGATGTCGGTCAGGAGACCAATGTTCGGCGTTGCCAGGCCCTGCGACTTGAGCAATTGCCACAGCGCGAACAACTGGCTTTGCTCGACGTCGGCCAGTACCAGGTTCTGCTCGTGCGTCACGCGCACCTCGCCAAAGCTGAACTGGTCGGCCAGATCGGCCACGAAATCGAGTTGCCCGTCAGTGGCGTCGCCCGGCGGCACGCCGGTTTTCTTCAGCGACAGCAGCACGGCGGCGTAACCCGGCACCTTGTGCGGCTTGACGTTGCGATCGAGCCAGTTCGCGAACGGCTTGTTGTCTGGCTGCGAGGCCGCGACGTCGATCGTCTCGAGCGTGCGATAGGCGTGCGGCTGGAACCACTTGGCAACGCGGTCGAATTCTTCCTGCGTCAGCGTTTCAGGGCCATCCTTCAGGTCGGCCCATTCGGCTTCGACCTGGCGCGTGAATTCCTCGACGCCCATGGCCTTAAGCAAAATCTTGATACGTGCCTTGTACTTGTTGTCGCGACGACCGTTCTGGTTGTACACGCGCATCACGGCTTCGGTGTAGGTCAGCAGGTGCTGCCATGGCAGGAACTCGCGCATGACGCTGCCCAGGATCGGCGTGCGGCCCATGCCGCCGCCGGCCATGAACTTGAAACCGACTTCGCCAGCGTCGTTGACGACGACGGTCAGGCCGATATCGTGCACGGCGATGGCCGCGCGGTCTTCCAGTGCGCCATTGATCGCAACCTTGAACTTGCGGGGCAGGGCGGCAAATTCCGGGTGGAAGGTGCTCCACTGACGCAGGATCTCGGCGAACGGGCGCGGATCGACGATCTCGTCAGCCGCCACACCGGCGAATTCATCGGTGGTGATGTTGCGGATGCAATTGCCCGAAGTCTGGATGGCGTGCATCTCGACCGAGGCCAGGTCGGTGAGGATGTCCGGGGTCTGCTCCAGCTCGATCCAGTTGTACTGGATGTTCTGGCGCGTGGTGAAGTGGCCGTAGCCGCGGTCGTAGGTGCGGGCGATGTGGCCGAACATGCGCACCTGGGCGCTCGACAGCAGGCCATAGGGCACGGCGACGCGCAGCATGTAGGCGTGGCGCTGCATGTACAGGCCGTTCTGCAGGCGCAGCGGGATGAATTCTTCTTCGAGCAACTCACCGCTGAGGCGGCGCGCTACCTGGTCGCGGTACTGGGCGATGCGCTCGCGCACGATGAGGTGGTCGTACTGGTCGTAACGATACATGGGCTTGTTCCGGTAAGGGCGGATAGTGCACGCCCATTCAATAATGGTCCGATGATACGGAGATCGGCTTATATTCCAAACTACGGATAATTTATTTGCTTATATACGTAACCCGAATAAGCATCTTAAAATGCTGTTCGCAGAGCCAACAAGAATATTTACAGAATGAACCTCCACCAGCTGCGCTTCGTGCGCGAGGCCGTACGCCAGAACTACAACCTGACCGACGCCGCCAAATCGCTGTTTACCTCGCAGCCGGGGGTCTCGAAAGCGATCATCGAGCTGGAAGAAGAGCTGGGCGTCGACATCTTCACGCGCCACGGCAAGCGGATTCGCGGCCTGACCGAGCCGGGCCGGCTGGTGCTGCAGTCGGTCGAGCTCATCATGCAGGAGATCGAAAGCCTCAAGCGCATCGGCAAGGAATACGCTGCCCACGACAGCGGCAGCTTCACCATTGCCACCACGCACACACAGGCGCGCTACATGCTGCCGAAAGTGGTGCAGGCCTTCATGCAGAAGTACCCGAAGGTGCGCCTGTCTCTGCTGCAGGGCAATCCGAAGCAGATCGCCGACATGGTCAAGAGCGACCAGGCCGACCTGGCCATCGCCACCGAGGCCATCACGACGATCGACGGCCTGATCACGCTGCCGGCCTACCAGTGGGAACACGTGGTGGTGGCCCCGCCCGAGCACCCGCTGTTCAAGTCGCGGGCGATCTCGCTCGAAGAAATCGCCAGCTACCCGATCATCACGTATGATGCCGCCTTCGCCGGGCGCAGCAAGATCGACCACGCCTTCGGCCTGCGCGCCCTGACCCCGGACGTCCTGCTGGAGGCGATCGACGCCGACGTGATCAAGACCTATGTCGAACTGGGCATGGGCATCGGCATCATCGCCGGCATGGCGTTCGACCCCGAGCGCGACCGCGGCCTGCGCGCGATCCCGGTCGGCCACCTGTTCGGCATGAACACGTCGCGCGTGGCAATCAAGCAGGGCGCCTACCTGCGCAGCTATGTGTACACCTTCATCGAACTGCTGACGCCGACACTGAATCGCAAGATGGTCGAATCGGCCATGCGCGGTGGGGACAATTACGAACTTTGATGCACAACGACATTTCAATGGAAACACCGATGGACAAGAATCCGGTTATCGCCTACTACGACAGCATTGCCGCTCACTATGACAACGCCGCCGCCGAGGTGGCCGACGAGCAGCTGGAAGACCTGGACGAAGCGCGCGAGCAGATTTCCACGCTGCTGGCCGGCCACCGCATCCTGGAACTGGGCTGCGGCAGCGGCGCCTGGACCGAGGTGCTGGCCGAAACCGCCGAGTCGATCGTCGCCACCGACGCCAGCGCCGCGATGCTCGAGCTCGCGCAAATGCATGGCGAGGACCTGGACAATGTTGAATACCGCCTGATGGATGCACTGGCGCTGCCGGACGACCTGGGCACGGGCGAGGACAAGTTCACGGCCGTGTTCCTGGGCGGCCTGTGGGCGCACCTGACCCGCAAGCAGCAGGACGACCTGCTGCAGGCGCTGAAAAAGCGCCTGGGCAAGGACGTGCTGCTGGTGCTGTTCGACGACAACTACGTCGAAGGCGAGAGCGCCGTCACCGTGCGCACCGATTTGCTGGGCAACACCCACGAATTCCAGCTCGACGCCGACGGCAAGCAGCATGAACTCGTCAAGAACTACCCGACCGACAGCGCGCTGCGCAAGCGCGTGGGCGTGGCCGGGCGCGAGATCCGCGTGGCGCGCTGGGAGTTTTACTGGGTGCTGACCTGCCGGTTGAAGTAAGCATGCATATCTGGGTCGATGCCGATGCCTGTCCTGGCGTTATCAAGGACATCCTGTTCCGGGTAGCGGAGCGCACCCAGTTGCCCGTCACGCTGGTGGCGAATCAGTTGATGCGCGTGCCGGGCTCGCGCTTCATCCGCGCGCTGCAGGTGCCGGCTGGCGCCGATGCGGCCGATGCCGAAATCGTCGAGCGCGTGAGTCCTGGCGACATCGTCGTCACCGGCGACATTCCACTGGCGGCGCTGGTGCTGGACAAGGGCGGCCTGCCGCTCAATCCGCGTGGCGACTGGTACACGAAGGACACGATCGCGCAGCAACTGACGATGCGCGCCTTCATGGAAGAATTGCGTGGCAGCGGCGTCGATACGGGTGGGCCGGCGGCGTTCAGCCAGGCTGACAGCCGCAATTTTGCCAATGCCCTTGATCGCGCGCTGGCGAAGCGGAAATAAATCCCATCTTGCCGATGACAGGTTCGCGACGAACTGCAGCGCTTGCGTCGCCGTGCCGGCAAACATACGGGCTGCGATCGTACCCGATAAATGTAAGCATTTGTTAAGTAGGTCAACAGCTTGGCGAGCTCATCGTTGATTGGTCAGTAGCATGGAAAACATGCACTTCCAAACAACCACCCAAGGAGCTGCACCATGAAAAAATTGACTGTTACCCTGATCGCGGGTCTGTTTGCCACCGCTGCCTTCGCCCAAACGCCAGCAACGTCAGAAGCACACGCCACGACGGACACCAAGACCCCGAAAGCCGCATTTGTCCCTAACGAGAATCTCAAGGGCAGCACGCAAACCGACGGCAAGCTGGTCAAGAAGGTCAGCAAGGACGATGCGAAAGCGGTAGCGCAAGCCGACAAGGAAGCCAAGGCGACGGCAAAAGCCGAGAGCAAGGGCGACGTCAAGGCAAAGTAAGGGCGCGGGGAGCGGTGCAAACCGGGACCCACGCAACACCTGTATCAGAGGCGGCAAGACGGGATCATCGTTTGGCCGCATAAAAAACCCGCGAATGCCGCGGGTTTTTTTACGCATCAACCTTCGCCCTCGTGGTACTGCGCGAACAGCAGCCCCACAAAATCGACGACCGCCCTGACGCGCGCAGTCGTTCGCACCGTGCGATGCATCGAGAGCCAGATGGCCTGATCCAACTCGGGAATATGCGCAATTGCCGTGACGAGGCCATGGGCTTCGCTTGCCAGAAACGAGGCCAGCACACCCAGGCCGGCGCCATGCGTCACACCATCAAGGATGCCAAGGCCGTAGCTGCAGCGCATCCAGGGTGCAGGCGCACCGGGCAGCGCCCGTAACCACTGGTCGGACTGGAACTCGGCACGTGGTTCGTCGAAGCCCACGAATGGCACGCCTGTCCAGTTCTGGTTCGCTATGGCCTCGGCATAGCGGGTTGCGATCGCCTGACTGCCATACAGTCCGAACGACAGCGTGCCGACCTGGCGCGCCACGAGGTCGAGCTGTTCGGGCCGGTAAGGACGAATTGCGATATCGGCTTCGCGCCGTGCCAGGTTATATGGCCGGTGGGAGGTAACGATCTCGACCTCCACATCGGGATAGGCGTCATGGAAGGGTGCGAAGCGGGTAGTGAGGAAGTACGAGAGCCATTCGTCGGTATTGATGCGTACGACGCCCGACGCAGAACTTGCATTCTGCCGCGCCTGTGCATGCTCGACTTCCAGGGCAATATCGCTCATCTGTTCGGCCAGTGCGAACATGTCGACGCCAAACGTCGTTGGAACGCAGCCACCTTGATGGCGCTCGACAAGCTTCTGGCCGACCGCTTCCTCGAGCTGGTCGAGCCTTCGCGACAGTGTCGCAGGGCTCAATCCCGCCCTTCGCGCAGCACCGCGCAACGTGCCTTCCTGCGCGATGAGTGCCAGCAAGCGCAGGTCGTCCCAGTTCAAGTGTTTCATATTTGCACCATGATGCCTCAGTTTCTTGGCTATGTGTGCATTTATAGACTATGGGATCATCTTGCCTCGCTTTGCCGGTCCAGCGTTTGAACGCGTTTGCTCAACATCTGCTTGCCGTAAGCCCCACCAACAATAACAAGGATTTACATGCGTACATTCGCCGATCGCGTGCGGCACGCGCTTCTTTTCGAGGCAGTGGCTCTGGCCATCTTTATCCCAGGATCTGCAGTACTGTTCGACCAGCCCGTGCAGGACATGGGCGTCATCGGCATATTCTCGGCCACCATCGCCACACTCTGGAATTTCGTGTTCAACGTTGGATTTGACCGCGCCATGCTGCGACTTCGCGGCAGCGTTGAAAAGACGATGGCGATACGGGTCACGCATACCTTTCTGTTCGAAGCAGGCCTGGTTGCCATGCTGATCCCGCTGATCGCGTGGTATCTGGGGATTGGCCTGTGGGCTGCGCTACTGATGGATATCGCTATCGTGACGTTTTATCTGGTCTACGGCTTTCTGTTCAATCTTGCATATGATCGCCTGTTTCCGGTTGCCAGCGTGACAGCGCCCGGGCAGCCCTGCTGAATATTCGATCCGCCTGCGGCCTCGTGCGGCTTTCACGAACAGCGAACAGGGTCAGGTGGAGAGGGTCTGGCATACAGAAACGAGCCTCACAAAAAGCCTGTTTACGCATGCTCTAGTGCAATTATTAAACAAGAATCCGGGTCCAGATGTCAGATATGGCCTTGGCCCGGGGGCCTTCAATCGCGCAATGACGCAGAAATAAATCCAATTTCGGCCAGGTGAGCATTTTCGGACAGAAATTGTCTACCTACCAAGGTCTCAGGGGGCAAGTCGGACAGTGCTTTGCCAACTGCCCGGAACGTCTGATTGGGAATAACGCGGCAACCCGCTGTATTGAGAAGCCGCATTTGATCGATCCGCAGAGAGGCCTTGGCTGGGCAGTGGCCAGTCATGTTCCTTTACTAGCGCTGCGCAATAGCCGATGAGATCACCACCATATCAGCGAAGCGTGGGTCTGGCGCGTAGGTCATGAGCATGTCGTCGCCGAATTCGCCAAGATTGAATTCCATGGTAACTCGACCGTCTCCCGACACGAATTTATAGGGGGCGACAGCAAGAAGACGCATCGGTTGCTGTTTATCGATTTTAGTTTCGATCGTGCGGGTGCCTGGCCGTACTTTCAGGCGCCAGCCATTTACCAGATCGTAGGTTCCGGCAATTTGCCGGGCTTGTTCTTCGTGGATCCGAACTGGCTTTGCTGCTGCGCTGACAACCACGGACGTGACTGGCGCCGTGTCACTTTGTGGATAAGGCCAAGTCTGTGCGCCAGAAGTCGAGGCGAGAAGAAACAGGGTTGCGGGAAGCAAGACAGATGAAATGCGCATGATATTTCCTTTTGAAATATAGGCAGAGGCGCCTGTTCTGGCGTGTGCGCAGAAGGGCGTGATGCCTTGTCTTCGGGAAAACATTGACCACGTCTGAGGCTGTCGTGAGTCAGAATTGAGTTTAGGTCGGGTGCTTTGAACGGCAAGCGTAAATACATGATCCTGACTAAATTGACTATTGGCTCAAAAAGTTAGATGTAAACGGCATGACACACGATTCGTCTGGTCGTTTTCAGATCCGTATCAAATCCAAGAAGCTGAGCGGTAATATCCCGCGAGGGAGAGGCAGCCGGTGTATATCCAATCAGGATCCCAGCAATGAAAAGGCGCATTCAACGTTATCTGCTGATGGCGCCGATTGCGATGCTTAGCAATTGTTCTGCGGAGCTAACCGGGCTGCCGTCCCGTGCCCAGTGCCAACCCAGATAATTGGGCAGATAGCGTGATGCAACACCACGAAAGCCCGATAGCCAGTCGTTGAAGCGCTGGTGATAGGCATTCCAGGTCGTTGAGCGCTTTCATGATCGACTCCTGGCTTTGGGGACAGGGGTTGGACCACCGGGCTGCTCATCAGTTCAAAGCGTCCCTCTATTTAACGTTGACTGCGCCATGAAAAATGCCGGCAGCGCCGGCATTAAAAATTCCCACGAACGCAGGAACTGAGAGCGTCCGTCACACACCGCCGTTGGCGGCGTGTGCGGCGCCATGGTTAGAACGCGTGGCGGATACCGACGGTCAGCACCGATGGATCGGCGCTCAGGGCACTGATGGCCGGGTTGGTCGAGACCGGGGTCACGTTGTTCGACGACGCATTGATGCCGAAGGCAGCGCGGTTGTTGTTGCTCAGCTGAGCGTAGGTACCGTAGAAGTTGGTGCGCTTCGACAGGGTGTAGGTGTACGACACGGCCACAGTGTTGCCCTTGGCGCCGTTGTTCAGCTTTTGCTGCTGGAAGTTCAGGAAGAACTTGTTCGCGCCCATTGCGTACGATGCGCCGATGTTGGCGTTCTTGTACTCGACGCCGTTAGTGGCGGTGGTGCCTTCCAGTTCGGCTTCCAGGTAGTTACCCTTGATTTCGAAGTCGCCGAATTTGTAGCCGGCACCGAATGCCATTTCCTTGTCGTCACCCTTCGCCAGGCGCTCGATGGTGTGGTAACCGGCGCCCAGGTACAGGCCGCCAATCTTGTATTCCAGCGCGATGCCCAGCAGGTCACCCGACGGGTCCACGGTTTTTTCACCGGTCGAGTAGGCGGCGTTGACGATGAAGCCCGACAGGTCGTTCGATTTGTAGTTGATCGAGTTCGACAGGCGACGGGTCAGACGGTTGGTGCCGAAGGCCGACAGGTTGCTGCCGTACATGCCCTGGCCGTTGATGTCCGATGCGGCGGCGACAGCAGCGATTGGCGAGTATTCGCGGCCCAGGGTCACGGTACCGAAGTTGCCTTGCAGGCCGACCACGGCGCGGCGGCCGAAGGTTTGCGTGTCGGTGGCACCGGTATCCAGCGCGACGCCGGCTTCGATGTTGAACAGGGCTTTCAGACCATTGCCGAGATCTTCGGTACCGCGGAAGCCCAGACGGCTGCTCGACTGGTTGCCCGAGCTGATGGTGGTACGACGGTCTTCACCCGGCACGTCGGTGTCTTCGAGCGCGACGGCCGCGTCCATCACGCCATAGATCTGGACGTTGGTTTGGGCGGATGCGAACAGTGGCAGGGATGACAGCACGGCGGCGGCCAGGAACTTATACTTCATGAAGATCTCCAGTGTGGTTTCGACAAGATGTAGAGTTTGTAATCAACTCAGATCGACAGCGATCTTATCGAGACTATGTGTCGAGTTCATGACAGCTTGGCACTGTTGTTTTTATGCAATAGGACGTTTGGCACGCCCGATTCTTCGGGCATCAGACGACATGGCCCGCAATGGGCAGCACGATGTCGATCCGCGTCCCCGGCGGCTCATCGGCGCCGATCGTGATGTCGCCCTGCATGGCCCAGACCCGCTCGCGCATGCCGATCAGGCCCAGCGATTCGGCCTTGCCCATGTCTTGTGCGCGGATGCCCCGGCCGTCGTCCTGGATCGTCAGCAGCAGGTCGCCATTGGTGCGGTACAGGTTCACGCACACATGCTGCGCGCCGGCATGGCGCGCGATATTGGTCAGTGCCTCTTGCACGATGCGAAAGATGGCGGTGCTGGCCGCATCGTCCAGCCGCAATTCGGCTTCGTCGGCAAGGACAGTACAGGCGATGCCGTGGCGCTCGGTGAATTCGTCGCGCAAGCCCTGCAGTGCAAAATACAGGCCGCCTTCATCGAGGGCGCGCGGGCGCAGGTTGGTGGCAATCCGGCGCAGCGACGCGATGGCCGTGAGCAGGTTGCTTTCCATGCCGCCGAGCAGGGGTGTGCTGGCCTCGGGCAAGCGCTCGACACGCGCCAGCAGCGTGAGGTCCATGCGCAGCGAGGCGAGCAATTGCCCGAGGTCGTCGTGCAGCTCGCGCGCGATATGCGTGCGCTCTTCTTCGCGGATGCTTTGCAGTGCCGACGACAATTGGCGCAGCTGGTCGTGCGAGCGCGCCAGCGTTTGCTGGACCAGGTGGCGCTCGGACACATCGCGCAGGATCACCGTGTAGATCGGCCGGCCTTCGTGCTCGACGCTCGAGATCGATCCTTCGATGGGAAACCGTTCACCATCGCTGCGAATGCCCGTGACGGCGTAGTCGGTGGCGCGCCGGCCCGCGCGCCCGAGGCCGGCGGGAAAATAGTCGGGCGGGGTGCGGGCATCGGCGCCGGGTGCGAGGATGAAGCGCGCCAGCGGGCTGCCCTGCAGGCTGGCCACGCCCGTATCGAACATGCGGGCCGCCGCCGGATTGGCCAGCAGGATCGTGGTGTCGTGGCCGACCGACAGGATGGCGTCGCTGGCGCTGTGCAGGATGCGCCGGCTGTCGCAGGCGCGCGCGGCGCGCTGGTCGAGGCTGCGGTTGCGCCGCAGGTGCATCGTGCGCTGGAGTTTCATGCGGGCAGGGGCGAGAAGGCCACGGACGAGGGCCGGACCTTCTACACTACGCGCCCGCTCCGGCGGGGCCTTGAGAGGTCACAAGGCGCGCAATAGCACGCGCGCCCCGCAACGCTGTCACATCTGCTTGAACAGGTGCAAAAAACTGCGGCTGACTTCGAGTTTTTCAGGCCGGCCCTTGACCATCACGAGGTGACGGCCACGGATATCGCGCGTCACGCCTTCAATGGCATTGACGTTGACCAGCGTCGCGCGGTGGATTTGCCAGAACAGCGACGGATCGAGCTCGTCGGCCAGGTCACGCACTGGCTTGCGGATCAGCGCCTCGAAGCCGCTCGTCTGCACGCTGGTGTATTTTTCGTCGGAGCGGAAGAACAGGATGTCTTCGACGGGAATCATGCGCAGGTCCTGGCCGATGCTGGCTTGAATCCATTGCAGGTGCTTCGGCTTGGGCGAGGCGATCTTTTCGGCCAGCTGGCTCAGCATGGCGCTGACGCTGTCGTTCACATTGGCCTGCGGCCGCTCGAGGCGCTCTTTCAGGCGGTCAACCGTCACCCGCAAGCGGTCCGGCTCGGTGGGCTTGAGCACGTAGTCGATGGCGCCGCGTTCGAACGCTTCCACCGCGTACTGGTCGTAGGCGGTGACGAACACGACCAGGCTCTTGTCGCCGATGTCGCGCGCCGCTTCCATGCCGGTCTTGCCTGGCATGCGGATGTCCAGAAACGTCAGGTCAGGCTTGAGCTCGCCCACCAGCTGTACCGCCTCGTCACCATTCTTCGCTTCGCCGACGATCTGCAGTTCGGGCCAGGCATCCTGCAGGCGCATGCGCAGCTGGTCGCGCATCAGTCTTTCGTCATCGGCAATGATTGCGGTGGGCATGGTGGTCTCTTGAGCGTGTTGTTATGAAAATATGATTGAATGATTATTCAATGAAACTGATTTACAGGCAAGCTATCGATCGCCGCTGCCCGCCCGCCAGCTGATTACTTGGACAACTGATACGGCACTTCGATCGTCGTAATCACGCCGCTCGGGCTGTTGGCACCGATGTGCAGCCAGCCGGCCTCGCCATGCAGCAGCTTCAGGCGTTCGCGGATCGTTTGCAGGCCCAGGCCGGTGCCGTCGCTCGGCATCACGCCAAAGCCCACGCCGTCGTCGGCCACGGTCACGCGCAGGCGGCTGTCGACGACTTCGGCAACGATGTTCAGGGTGCCGCCTTCGGGTTTGCACTCCAGCCCGTGCTTGATGGCGTTTTCGACCATCGACTGCAGCATCATTGGCGGAAAGGCCGCGCTGCGCAGGCCGTCCGGCACACGCAGGTTGACGCTCAAGCGTTCTTCCATCCGCATTTTGAGAAGGTCCAGGTAGGCATTGACCATGTCGACCTCACGCCCCAGGCCCGTCACGACGGCGTTGTCGCGCATTTGCGGCAGCACCGCGCGCAGGTACTGGATCAGGCTGCGCTGCATGGCCGAGGCGCGCGGCGGGTCGACGCGGATCAGGTGCTCGACCGACGCCAGCGTGTTGAATAAAAAGTGCGGCTCGACCTGCGCCTGCATCATCTGCATTTTGGTTTCCATCAGCTGGCGCTGCATCGCCTCGCGCTCGGCGGCCGCGTTGGCCACCTGGGCTTCGGCATCGGCGCGCTTCTTGCCACCGACGAGCGCCTTGGTGCCGAACAGCGCCAGCAGCAACAGCACGACGAAGTTCATGAACCAGGTGGATGCCTGCTTGTGATAGCGCGACACTTTTTGCTCGGCGGCGTCTTCGACGGCGGCCTCGATGGCGTTCGACAATTCTTCGCCGATTTGCGGCGGCAGTTCGATGTGGACCGAGTCGCTGCCCGGCGAGATATTCACGGCGCCGGTGCTCGAGGAGGGCGCCGTCGCTGTTACTGGCGGGCCCGGTGGTGCGTCGGGCGTGTCCGGCACGGCGGGCACTGCGGGCGTTTCCGGTGTTGTTGCCGGTGCTGTTTCTGCCGGGCGCGTCCGGGTGCGGGGATTGAAGCGGATGCCGCTCTCGTCGATCAGGATGCTGGCGTCGCTGCGGCGGCCGGATTCGCGCTCGGCGCGGGCGATTTCTTCTTCGGCCGGGCCGTTGAACAATTCTTCCTGCAGGATGCCGGCGGCAGTCAAGGTCAGACCGGCAAAAAGAAGAAACTTCCACCATGACAGCTGGGTGACCCAGGTCGCCACGCCGTCGAAGGCGCGGTAGAGCCAGGACAGGGTGCCGGCCAGATGGTGCTGTGTCGTGCTGCGTGCTTGCATGGCGTTGTCGATCGTCGGATGATGTTGCATCGGCCCGAAACGGCGGCCGTTGGAATGATGCAACTTTAACGCGCCGTGCGCGCCAGGGCCAGTATCCTGCGACAGCCTGCACAAATCGGGGAATGGACGGGTGGGTGTTACGATTCGTTTAATTGGCCACATTGATTGCCGTAGGGTGGACGGCTATGCCGTCCACGCGTTCGACTCAAGTTAAATGTGTGGCGCAATCACGTTTGTTGAACGCGTGGACGGGGAACCCGTCCACCCTACAACGCATGTTGGCGATCCTTCAGGAACGCGCGCGCGGCGGCGGCCGACAGTGGCGCGCTGAACCATTGCCCCTGCATCTGGTCGCAGCCGTGGCTGCGCAAAAAGTCGACCTGCGCCTCGGTTTCCACCGCTTCGCCCACCACGGTGATATCGAGATTGTGCCCGATGTCGATCAGGGTCCTGGCGAGCGCACCCTTGCGGCCGTGCTCGGCGATGTCGTGCACGGCCTTGCGTGACAGTTTCACCTGGCGCACCGATAACTGCTGCAGGAACGCCAGATCGGAGATTCCTTGCCCGAACTGGTCCACCGACAGCATTGCGCCTGTCGCGCGCAGTTGCACCGAGAGGTCGCGCCCCAGGCCTGGATTGCGGATCAGGTCAGCTTCGGGGATCTCGATTTCGAGGCTCCCGGGCGGCAACCCGGCATCCTGCATGCGGCGGGCAATGCCGGCGATGAAATCGGGCCGGCTGTATTCGCGGTGCGTCACGTTCACCGCCACCGGCAGGCCGGCGTAACCGGCGCTGCGCAGGTCGCGCGCGAAGGCGCAGGCCTGGTCCAGCACCCAGCCGCCGATCTCGACAATTTGCCCGCTTTCTTCGGCTTCGGCCAGGAACGATGCCGGCAGCATCACGCCATGCTCGGGATGGCGCCAGCGCAGCAGGGCCTCAAACCCCCGCACCTTGCCGCTGCGCGCTTCCATCCGTGGCTGGAACAACAAAAACAATTGATCGTCGTCGAGCGCGCTGCGCATGCTGTCGGCTAGTGCGGCGCGCGCTTCGCTGACGTCGTGCATTTCGCGGGAATGGAAATGCACGCCGCCGCCATGGCGCTTGGCGCGGTGCATCGCCATGTCGGCAGCGCGGATCAGGTCGGCCGATGTCGCGCCATCGTGCGGGTAGGCCGCCACGCCCAGGCTCGCGCCCACGTCGATGTCGTTGCCGCCAAACGAGACCGGCATGATCAGCGCGCGGCGCAACCGCTCGACCATGCGCAGCGTGAAGCGCAAGGTCGGCTGGTCCACCAGCACCAGGACGAATTCATCGCCCGCCATGCGCGCCACCGTGTCGCTGTCGCGCACGGCTGCCTGCAGGCGCCGCGCCACGACCTTCAGCACGGCGTCGCCGGCATCGTGGCCGAACGTGTCGTTGATGGCCTTGAAACCGTCCAGGTCGATCAGCACCGCCGCCACCAGCGTCTGGTGGCGCTGCGCCAGGTGCAGAGCATGGTCGAGCCGGTCCCGCAACAGCGTGCGGCTGGCAAGGCCCGTCAGGCTGTCGTGATTGACGTCGGTCTCGACATGCTCGGCGCGCTGCTTGCTGGCCGTGACGTCGTTGATGATGCCGATAAAATGCGTGACCTTGCCATTGTCGTCGTGCACGGGCGTGATGTGCAGGTCGTTCCAGAACAGTTCGCCATTCTTGCGCAGGTTACGCAGCACGACGTGCACCGAGCGATGCTCGCGCAGCGCCCGCCGCATGCGGCTGCGCTCGTCGGCGTCCAGGCCGGGCGCCGCCATGAAGCGCGAATCGCGCCCGATGACTTCCTCGGCGCTGTAGCCGGTAATGCGTTCGAACGCGGGGTTAACGTATTCGATCAGGTGGTCGGGCCCCGTATCGTGGGCGATGATCACGCCGTTGCGCGCCGCATTGAGCGCGCGCCGGTACAGGGCCAGCTGGCGCTCGCGGGCGCGCTGGCGCGAAATGTCGATGCCCATGCCAAAGATGTACTGGCCGCCATTGCAGTCGATGCGCGCGCCGCGCAGCAGCATCGGCGTTTCGCGGCCACTGCGCGAGACGTAGTCGGTTTCCAGTGCGATTTCGGTATTGTTGTCGAACATGGCCTCAACCTGCCTGAGCGCGCCGGGCCGGTCGCGCGGGTCGAGCATGGCGATGCCGTTGGCGGCGGCAATTTCGTCCGGCATCATCTCGCACAACCGCTCGAGATTATGGTTCCACAGCAGGACGCGGCCCTCGCGGTTCATGATGTAGAAGGTGCCCGGCAGCAGGTCAACGACGGCAGACAGCGGCGTCGCGCCGAGCCGCTCGCCTTCCGACGCGCCGACAAAGGCCGGGGCGATGGTGATGCTGTAGCCAAGCGGGACGCCGTCGCGGCCAGTCTGCAGCACGAGGTGGAGGTTGGCAGGGCGGGGGCCCGCGCTTGTTCTAAGTGCGCTCTGGCTCTGACCGGCGCCTTGGATGGCCGTCCAGCTGGCGCCGTCGAGAAGGCTGTCGACCGGTTGGCCAATGACGTCGGCTGCAGCAGGGCCGAACAGCGCGGCGCACGCCGGGTTCCAACTGGTGATGGTGCCCGCTTGATCAGCCAGGAAACTGACCTGCTCGGCAGGGGCAAACGTTGACATGTCGGGCCGCCTCTCTCGCATCGCGTCGCGTTGGTTGCGCGCATGCTTTCAGCTTATACCCGTTCAACATCGTTGTCGCGCGGCGCGCGTTCGGCGTGCGCAGGGGTCTGCGCTCAGGTCAGGCGCTGCGGGTGGCTGTAGACGACGTGGCGACCGGCGCGCACGAAGCCGGCCAGCGTGACGCCGGCCGCATCGGCCAGGCGCACGGCCATGGCCGTCGGCGCCGAGATGGCGGCCAGCACGGCGATCCCGGCGCGCGCGGTCTTTTGTACCATCTCGAAACTGGCGCGGCTGGTCACGACGACGAAACCGCTATCGGCTGGCACGCCATCGTGCGCGATCGCGCCGATCAGTTTGTCGAGCGCATTGTGGCGGCCGACGTCTTCGCGCACGGTAAGCAGCGCGCCGTCGCGGTCGGCCCAGCTCGCCGCGTGCACCGCGCCCGTTGCCAGGTGCAGGTGCTGGCGCGCCGCCATCGCTGCCATTGCGCGGTGCAGCGCATCGGGCGCAAACTGCGCCGCCACGCCGTGCGCGCCGCCATCGCGGGCGTCCAGCAGGCCCGTTTCGCGCTCGAACCAGGCCAGGCTGTCCACGCCGCACAGGCCGCAACCGGTCTTGCCGGTGCGTGCACGCCGCGTTTCCTTCAGGCGCGCCATGGCGCCGGGTGCAATGTCCATCGACAGCGTGATGCCGTGCGGACCCGTCTCGATGGCGATGTCGCGGATGTCCGCCGCCTGGCGCACGATGCGTTCGGACAGTGAAAACCCCAGCGCGAAGTCTTCCAGGTCTTGGGGCGAAGCCAGCATCACGGCGTGGCTGATGCCGTTGTAGACGAGCGCCACCGGCACTTCCTCGGCCAGCACCTCAGCCAGCGCCTCGCTCGCGCCGGCCTGCCAGCAGGCCGCCGGCACGCTGCTGGCGACCGGATAATCCGGCCCGCCGTCACCGGGGAAGGGCGTGCGCGCGTTCATGCCACGCTCGGTGCCGCGCTCGTTGCCACTGAGTGACTGCGCTCGAGAAGCACATCGATGGCCTTGGCTGCCGGCACCTTGCTCTCCTTCGCGTGGTGCCACAGCGGAATCAGCGGATTGCATTCCGGGTAATATCCGGCGATGCAGCCGGACGGCACATCGTAGGGCACGATCTGCAAGCCTTCGACGCGGCGATTCACGCCATCGTCCGCATGCGTGCGCAGCGCCACGACGTCACCCTTGCCCAGGCCATAGCGTTCCATGTCCGCTGCGTTCATGAACAGCACCATGCGGCTGCCGTGCACGCCGCGGAAGCGGTCATCATTGCTGTAGATGGTCGTGTTGAACTGGCCGTCGCTGCGGATCGTAAACAGGCGCAGGATGTCGGGGCCGCCCGGCATGTTCGGGTTGCCCGGCAGTTCTTCGGGCACCGTGAATTCGGCCTTGCCGCTCTCGGTTTTCCAGATACGCTCGGCGGCGGCCAGTGGCTTGCGGTAGCCGCCCGGCGTCCACATGCGCTCGTTCAAGTCCTTGAAGATCTCGGGGAAGGTCACGCCCATCGCCTTGCGGATGACGCGGTAGTCGGCCACCCAGGCATCCCAGTTGACAGTGGGGTTGGGCGCCAGCGTCGCCTTGGCGATGCCGGCCACGATCGCCGGCTCGGACAGCAGGCCGGGCGCGGCCGGCTCGGTCATCCCGCGCGAACCGTGCATGTGCGACGTGCTGTCTTCGACCGACACCGACTGGTCGCCCGAACCCTGGCGATCAATCTCGATCCGGCCGAGGCATGGCAGCAGGTAAGCCGCCTTGCCGTGGATGACGTGGTTGCGGTTGAGCTTGGTAGCGATCTGCACCGTCAGCGGCAGTTCGCGCCAGGCCGCTTCCATCAGCACCGTTTCCGGCACGGCGCGCAGGAAATTGCCGCCCAGGCCGATGAAGCCCTGCAGGTCGCGCTTGATGATGGCTTCGCAGGCGTCGACCGTCGTCAGGCCCATGTCGCGCGGCGGCTCGAAGTTGAATTGTTCCTTGAGCTTGTCGAGCGGCGCCAGTTCGGGTTTTTCGGTGATGCCGACCGTGCGCTGGCCCTGCACGTTCGAGTGGCCGCGCACCGGGCAGATGCCGGCGCCCGGCTTGCCAATATTGCCGCGCAAGAGCAGCAGGTTGACCAGCATCGTCACGTTCTGCACGCCGTTGCGGTGCTGGGTCAGGCCCATGCCATACACGCCCAGCACCGCGCTTGACCTGGCATACACGCTCGCCGCTTCTTCGAGCGCCGCTTGCGACAGGCCCGCTTCGCGCTCGATGGCTTCCCATGAGCAGGCGCGCACGGCCTGTTCAAAGTCGTTGAAACCGTTGGTGTGTTCCTGGATGAACGCGATGTCGATCACGCGCTGCTCGCCGGCCGCCAGCGCCGCATCGTCAAGGGCGAAGATTGCCTTGCACATGCCCATGATGACGGCCGTGTCGCCACCTGGCTTGACCTGGTGGTACTGGGTCGAGATGGCCGTTTCTTGCCTGGTCAGCATTTCGAGTGGTGACTGCGGATTGGTGAAGCTCACCAGACCGCGCTCGCGCAGCGGGTTGAAGGTGATGATCGGCACGTTGCGCTTGCGCGCCTCCTGCAGCTGGTGCAGCATGCGCGGGCTGTTCACGCCTACATTCTGGCCGAAGAACAGGATGCAGTCGGTATCCTCGAAGTCGCTCAGCTGGACCGTGCCTACGCCTACGCCGATCGTCTTTTGCAAGCCGACCGACGTGCTTTCGTGGCACATGTTCGAGCTGTCCGGCAGGTTGTTGTTGCCGTACATGCGCGCCAGCAGCTGGTACATGTACGACGTTTCCAGCGAGGCGCGGCCCGATGCGTAGAACACGACCTGCTTCGGATCGAAGCCGCGCAGCGCGGCGCCGATCTCGCTGAAGGCCACGTCCCAGTCGACGGGCAGGTATTTGTCACTGGCGGCGTCGTAGCGCAGCGGCGTGGTCAGGCGGCCATGGTCTTCCAGCGCATGATCGCTCCAGCCTTCGAGCTCGGTCAGGGTATGGCGCTGGAAAAAGTCGGCGCCGATGGATTTGCTGGTGGTCTCCCAGGCGGTGGCCTTGGCGCCGCTGGAACAGAATTCGAAGGGATGCGGATTGGCCGGCTTGGCCCAGGCGCAGCTGACGCAGGCAAAGCCATCCGGCTTGTTTTGCTTGAGCAGCAAGCCCGTGTCTTTGACGACGACATTCTGGTCGGTCAGGATCGTGCTGACGTCGCCAACCGAACCCCAGCCGCCGGCCGGCATCGTCGCTTTGGTAATACGGACCTGCTTTTTCTCTTCGCTCATTGCTCGCTCCCGCTGATGGAATGGTTACCGTAACGTTCATGCAAGACGGCTTCGGTGCGCCTGCGCACATTCAGCGGTGATCACGGGGCAGGGGCGGGACAAGGCGGTTCAATCGGGTGTAAACGCAAAAACGTCATTTCCGCGCCGACAGGAATGACGTTTTAGTAGTTGCCGTGCGAAGCGGCAACAGCGAAAGTCGGGCTTACGCCGCGCGTTTACGCCGCGACGATCTCCTGCTTTTCCGGCAGGGCGATCTCGTTGTTGACGCTGAACTGGTAATCCTTGAACACATGCTCGGCGCTCAGGATCTGGTAGTTGCCATCGGCCAGCAGATGCGACGTGTCCTTCAGGCGGTACGTGTAATGGCCGCAGGTCCAGCAATTGAAGTTGCGCATGTGCGTGCACAGGCAAGTCTTGTCCATCACCGTGACTTTTTTCAGTTCCGGATGCGCCTGCACCTCGCGGTTGTAGGCATTGATGTACGAGCAGTTGCCGGTTGCATCGAGCAGATAGCCATACGATTCGCAGCCCGGGCGAATGCCCGAGCCGATTGCCGGCGTATTCTTGAGCATGCGCATCGGATAGCCGGTCGGCGAGATGCCATTGACTTCGATGTCTTCTTCGCTGGCACGGAAGTATTCCTGCTTGACGTCGTCGGGCAGGCCGCATTCGGTGGTCACGGTAAAGCGCGTGGCGACCTGGACGGCGCCTGCGCCTTTTTCGAGGAAGCTGACGGCATCCGAACCGGTGAACACGCCACCGGCGGCAATCACCGGGATGCCCAGCTGCTCGGCCTTCACGAACGCATGGATCTCGTCCATGATCGTGTGCAGGTCGTACTGCTTCCAGTCATCCATGCCGAAGCCCAGGTGGCCACCGGCCAGCGGACCTTCGACGATGATGAAGTCGGGCTTGCGGTCCAGGCGCGAGACTTTACGCAGGAACAGTTGCAGCGCGCGCACGGACGAGACGATGATGCCCAGGTGCGCATCGCGGAAACGCGGGTGATCCTTGATCAGCTCGAATGAACCGAGGTGCAGGCCGGCCGACAGCGTGATGCCGTCGATGCCGCCATCCAGCGCCGACGCCAGGCGCACGCGCAGTGTTTCCTTGGGCGCGTTCATGGTCAGCTTTTCCATGCAGTTCACGTAGATCAGGCCATCGCCTTTCTTCGCTTCCATGGTCGAGCTGACATGACGGCGCGTGGCCTCGGCCAGGTGATCCAGATCGAACTGGACCACGGCCTTGTTCATGTTGTTGATGTTGAACTTGTAGGTCTTGGTTTTTTCCTTGACGTACGTGGTGTCGAACTTGCGGTCGGACACGTCTTGCGACATTGCATCGGAGATATGGCCGATTCCGCCCAGGCGGGCTGCTTCCAGCGCCAGCTCGGACGTCGAAATGTCCACACCCATTCCGCCGATCATGATGGGCACGTATTCCTTGTTGCCCATGCGCAGGCGGAAATCATCAACACGTTTCATTGCTATCCTTAGACTACCTAATCTGCCCGGAGTGGCTGCGGTGCGTAGTAGTCGACCCCTGGTCGACGCACGGCGCCATTTTACTCCAAGCGTTACAAGGCTTCAGCGGACACATTGTCCACGGATCGCCCTGTGCCAGCGCCGGTCATGCCGGCCCGTTGCAACGCGCTGATACCGATCAGTCGCGGAAGTTGTTGAAGGCCAGCGGCAGGTCCTGCACGTCCTTGCGCAGCATGGCCATGGCCGTCTGCAGGTCGTCGCGCTTGGCGCCGGTGATGCGCACCGATTCGCCCTGGATGCTCGCTTGTACCTTCATCTTGCTTTCCTTGACCAGCTTGGTGATTTTTTTCGCGTCGTCGGTTTCGATACCGTTGCGCACCTTGATCACCAGCTTGACCTTGTCGCCGCCGATTTTCTCGACCTTGCCTTCGTCCAGAAAGCGTACGTCGACCTTGCGCTTGGCCATCTTGTTGATCAGGACGTCCTTGACCTGGGTCAGCTGAAAGTCGGAATCGGCAAACAGCGTCAGTTCCTTGTCTTTTTGCTCGACATTGGCCGAGCTGCCCTTGAAATCGAAACGGGTCGTGATTTCTTTGTTCGATTGTTCAACCGCGTTCTTTACTTCGACCATGTCTGCTTCGCAGACGACATCAAATGATGGCATGGGGTGTCCTTTTTATGTATTGCATGTAGATGAATCCCTCTATTTTAGCGGACGGCGACCCGAATCGCGACCGTTTCACCCGTGTGGAAAGCCGGCAATGCACGAACCACTATAATGAAACGACACTTTTACGCCGTTACATCATGCCTCTCATTCACGACCAGCCGCTCGACACGTTCAACACCTTCCGCATTCCCGCCCGCGCGCGCCACTACCTGCGCGTGGATGGCGCCGAACAACTGGCCGCGGTGCGTGCCGATCCGGCGCTGGCTGCCTTGCCGCGCCTGGTGCTTGGTGGCGGCAGCAATCTGCTGTTCACGCGCGACGTCGATGGCCTGGTGCTGCACATGACGGGGCAGGGCCGCGAGGTGCTGGGCGAAGAGGCCGGCAAGATCCTCGTGCGCGCCCAGGCCGGTGAAAACTGGCACGGCTTCGTGCGCTTTACGCTTGAGCAGGGCATCGGCGGGCTGGAAAACCTCTCGCTGATACCTGGCACCGTGGGCGCGGCGCCTATCCAGAATGTGGGGGCGTATGGCGTTGAAACCAAGGACGTATTCCATAGCCTCACCGCTTACGACATGGCCAGCGGCGCCACGCGCACGCTGGACGCGGCCGCCTGCCGCTTCGGCTACCGCGACAGCATCTTCAAGCATCCAGACGGCGCCAATCTCGTCGTGCTGGACGTGACCTTTGCACTGCCGCGCGCGTGGCAGCCAAACCTGCGCTACGCCGAACTGGGAAACGCGGTGCGCGACGCCGGCTTGACGGCGCCCACGCCGAACGACATCGGCCTGATGGTCGAAGCGATCCGTCGCCGCAAGCTGCCCGATCCGCGCGAGATCGGCAACGCAGGCAGCTTCTTCAAGAACCCGGTGGTATCAAACTCGGAATGTACGCGCCTGCTTGCGCAGTTCCCGACCCTGGTGCACCACACCCAGCCGGACGGCACGTTCAAGCTGGCGGCGGGCTGGCTGATCGACCAGTGCGGCTGGAAGGGCCGCCACCTGGGCGCGGCCGGCGTGTACCACAAGCAGGCGCTGGTGCTCGTCAACCTGGGCGGGGCCACGGGGCAGGACGTCGTCCGGCTGGCGGCAGCCATCCAGGCCGATGTGGCGGCGCGCTATGGCGTGATGTTGGAACCCGAACCCGTTTTCATCTAAGGAACGCTTCATGAAAAAAGTCATCGTCACCGGCCACACCCGTGGCCTTGGAGCCGCCATCGCGGCCGAACTGCAGTCGCGCGGCCTGGCCGTGCTGGGCCTGGCGCGCGGGCGCTCTGCGCTGGCCGGCATCGAACAGGCCGAAGTCGACATGGCCGATCCGGCCGCATTGCAGGCCTGGCTCGCCGGGCCGGCGCTGCGCGATTTTCTTGCGGGCGCCGATGCGGCGTATCTCGTCAATAACGCCGGCGTCGTCACGCCGGTGGGCTCGCTTGCCGCGCAGGATCCGGCAGCCGTGCTGCAGGCGGTGATGCTCAATGTCGGCGCGCCGCTGGCGCTGGCCGCGGCGTTCGTGCAGGCCGCGCCCGGGTCGACGCGGCGCATCCTGCACATTTCCAGCGGGGCAGGGCGCAATGCCTATCCTGGCTGGGCCGTGTACTGCGCGACGAAGGCGGCGCTCGACCAGCATGCGCGCGCGGTCCAGCTTGACGGCGATCCGCGGGTGCTGGAGGTCAGCCTGGCACCGGGCGTCATCGACACCGATATGCAGGCAGCGATCCGCGCGACGCCGGACGCCAACTTCCCGCTGCGCGAGCGCTTCGTCGAGCTGAAGGACACGGGCGGCTTGACCTCGCCCGAGGACTGCGCGCGCAATCTCGCCGATTATCTGCTCGCACCAGGTTTTGGCCGCCAAGCGGTCGACGATCTGCGCAACTGAAGGTCATCGCAAGTTCTTGTTGACGCGGGTGCGACACTTGTCGCATCATTGCGTCAAGCGTCACATTTGGCGTCACGTCAAGGATTGTTGCCATGGCCGTACCCTCGATTTCCGAACTTAGCCTCCTCAAGGCGTTATGGCGCCAGCAACCGCTCAGCGCGCGTGAAATCCACGATGCCGTCGAGGCCGAACTGGGCTGGTCGTATTCGTCCACCCGCAAGACGCTCGAACGCATGCTCGACAAAGGCATGGTGCGCCAGGAGCTGCGCCATGGCGTGCAGGTGTATGCGGCAGTCAGCGACAAGGTCGATACGCTGGCCGCGTTCGCCCATGACTTTGGCAAGCGCGTGATGGAGATCGACACGCCATTGCCGGTCAATATGTTCACCGGCAGCAAGCTGGTCGACGACGATGAACTCGCGCGCCTGGAGCAATTGCTCAACGACTGGCCGGTCGACAAGGACGCGGCGCCATGAACCTGCTCGACGCGACGCTCATCCGCTTCCTGTTCGCCAGCATCGGCTGCCTGGCCGCTGGCCTGTCCGTGTGGGGCGTGCTGGCAATCGCGCGGCGGTACCTGCCGGCGCTCGGCATGCAGCGCACTCCGTGGATGCTGGGGCAGGTCGCGCTTGCGGCCACCTTCATCATCCTGATGCTGCCGCAGGCGCAGCAACTTCACATGCTGCCCGTGTTCGACGTCGACCTGTCGCCCGCGACCGCCGGCGCGGTCGCGCTACCCGCCCGGGCGGCCGGTGCCACCAGCGCGTTGGCAGAACACCGATCGTGGCTGAGCTGGACCGCGTGGGCATGGGCGCTGGCTTACACGGGTGGTCTGCTGTGGATGCTTGTGCGCCTGTTCCATGGCCAGCGCGCGCTGGCGCAGTTGCTGCGCGCCGGTGCGCACCTGCCAGCGGACGCAGCATTGCCACCTGTTATCGAAGTCGACGCCCCCATCTCCCCGATGCTGGTCGGCCCGTTCCGGCCGCGCCTGCTCTTGCCGCTGGCCCTGCGCACGATCGATCCGCTGCAGCGGGACCTGATCATCGCCCACGAACTGACGCACTGGCGCCGGGGCGATCTATGGTGGCTCGCCGCCTGCGCGCTGCTCCAGGCGCTGTGCTGGTTCAATCCGGCGATGCGCCTGCTGCGCGCGCGCCTGGTCTGGGCCCAGGAGCTGGGCTGCGACCGCGACGTGCTGCGCGGCCGGCCGCAGGTCCAGCGCAAGGCGTATGCGGCCGCGCTGGTCGCGCAGTTGCGCTTTCAGTACCAGGCGGCGCCGGCCAATGCGCTGGCCTTCGGCGGCGTTGCGCCAGACACGCTGACCGCGCGCGTCGCATTGATCCGCACGCCGGTCCTCGCCCGGAATGCTGGCCGCGCCCGCTGCGCCGGCCTGGCTGCACTGGCGCTGGTGTTCGGCGCCAATCTGGCCCTGCAGCCAGCGCTGGCCTGGGGCAATGCGCCGGAAACGCTCGACTGCACGCTGATGCTCGATGCTGCCACAGGGGAGGTGCTGGTCGAAGAAGGGCGCTGCGACGTACGCACCACGCCGGTGTCGATCTTCAATATTGCCGTGAGCCTGATGGGATTTGATGCCGGCATCCTGCAGGACGCGCACACACCGGCGCTGCCGTTCAAGGCGGGCTATATCGACTGGCAGCCATCGTGGCGCGCCACCACCGATCCGACGAGCTGGATCCGCAATTCGACTGTCTGGTACGCGCAGCAGGTCACCAGCCGGCTGGGCGAACGCCGCGTACAGGATTACGTGGGCCGCTTCGACTACGGCAACCAGGACCTGACCGGCGGCGTCGATATCGCCTGGATCGCCTCGTCGCTGCAGGTCTCGCCACGTGAACAGGCCGCATTTCTGCGCAAGGTTGCCAACCGCGAACTGCCCGTCAGCGCGCACGCATTCGACATGACGGCGCAGCTGCTGCGCTTGCCCACGCTGGCGGATGGCTGGCAGGTGTACGGCAAGACCGGCACTGCCTCTGGTGATGGGGCCGGGGACAACAGCCGCGCGCTGGGCTGGTTCGTCGGCTGGGCCACCAGGGACGGGCGCACCGTCGTCTTCGCGCGCCAGACATTTGGCCCGCGCGACCCGGACCGCGCGGCCGGGCCGCTCCTGAAAGAACGCTTCCTGCGCGCGCTGCCGGGAAGGCTCGCCACGCTGTCACCGTCCACATAAGGAATCGTCATGATGAAACATACAAGCCTGGCACTCGCCGCGGCTGGCCTCGTCGCGTGCCTGCCACCAGCCGTCGCCAACGACTGGAACACGCCGCAGGAACCGTTTGCCCTTTACGGCAACACCTATTATGTCGGCACGCATGGGCTGTCGGCGGTCCTGATCACGTCGAACGAGGGGCACATCCTCATTGACGGCGGCAGCGACAAGTCGCCCGCGCAGATCGTGCGCAATATCCGCCAGCTCGGTTTCAAGGTCGAGGACATCCGCCTGATCCTCAGTTCGCACGAGCATATCGACCACGCCGGCGGCATCGCCGAGCTGCAGCGCCTGTCGGGGGCCGAGGTGCTCGCCGGCAGCGCCGCCGTTCCCGTGCTGCGCAGCGGCCAGGCCAGCAAGGGCGACCCGCAGTACACCAACCTGCCACCCATGGCGCCAATCGGGCGCGTGCGGGGTGTGGCCAACGGTGACGTCGTCAAGCTCGGCCCGCTGGCCGTGACGATGCACGCCACGCCCGGCCACACGCAGGGCGGCGCGAGCTGGACGTGGAACGCCGTCGAAGGCGGCCGGACGGCGCACATGGTGTACGCTGACAGCCTGAACGCCGTCGCGGCCGGACCATTCCGCTACCGTGGGCATCCGGCCTACCCAACGGCGCGCGCGGACCTCGAACGCTCGATCGCGACGGTCGCCGGCCTGCCGTGCGACGTGCTGGTCTCCGCGCACCCGGAAGGCAGCGACCTGTGGCAGCGCTACGCCAGGCGCGCTGCGCGGGGCCACGTCGCCTTCATCGACACCACCGCCTGCCGCACGTATGCCGACAAGGCGCGCGCGCGTCTTGCCGCACAACTGACCAAGGAAACAGACCAATGATCAAGCATGTTCTTGCACTCGTCCTGATGGCATCCGGCGCCGTCGCCCAGGCCACCGAATGGCGCGACAGCCCGGCCATCACGCAGCTGTTCAAGAAAGAGGGCGTGACGGGAACGTTCGTCGTGCACGACGTGGCCCAGGACACCAACACGGGCCACGACCGCCAGCGCGCCGCCAAGCGGTTCATCCCGGCGTCGACCTTCAAGCTCCCGAACTCGCTGATCGCACTGAGCACGGGCGCCGTGGCCTCGGTCGACGAGATCGTGCCGTACGGCGGCAAGCCGGTCGCCCGCCCCGAGTGGGCCCGGGACATGGGCTTGCGCGAAGCGATCAAAATCTCGAACGTGCCCGTCTACCAGGAAATCGCGCGGCGCATCGGCCTGGACCGCATGCGCAGCGCGCTCGTGCGCATGAATTACGGGAACATGGACACCGGCACGGTGGTCGACCGCTTCTGGCTCGATGGCCCGCTCGCCATCAGCGCGCTCGAACAGACGGTATTCCTGGCCAAGCTGGCGCAGGGGCAGCTGCCGTTCGAGAATGTGCACATGGACGCGGTGCGCGCGATTGCGCGCCAGGATGGCCCGGCCGAACTGTATGCGAAAACCGGCTGGGGCAAGCGGCCCGGCCAGCCCGATATCGGCTGGTGGGTCGGCTGGATCAAGAAGGATGGCAAGCTCTACACGTTCGCACTGAACATCGACATCCCGGACGGGGCGCCCGACAAGCGCGTGGCGCTGGCGAAAGCGGCGCTGCAGTCGCTGGGGCTGCTGTAGCATCGCCTCGCGCCGGCGTTCAGCCCTGGTCGGGCCAGTACAGGCGCATCGGATTGTCGACCAGCAGCTTGCGCTGAAATTCCAGCGTCGGCGCGATATGGGGGATGAAGTCGACCAGCAAGCCATCGTCCGGCATGTGCTCCTTCAGATTTGGGTGCGGCCAGTCGGTGCCCCACAGGACGCGATCGGGAAATTCCTCCACGATGCGGCGCGCGAACGGCACGACATCGCGATATGGGTGCGCTTCGCCATCGAGCGCCGGCGGCCCTGAAACCGACAACCGTTCCGGGCAGCTGACTTTCGACCAGACGTTCGGCTGGCCGCGCATGAAGTCGAGGAACAGCCCGAACTCCGGCCCGTCGACCGGCTTGCTGACGTCGGGCCGGCCCATATGGTCGACCACGACGATCGTCGGCAGCGCCGCGAACAGGTCGCGCAGGTCAGGCAGGTCTTGCGCTTCGAAATAAACGACCACATGCCAGCCGAAGCGGGCGACGCGGGTAGCAATCTCGAGCAGCTCGTCGGCCGGGGTCACGTCGACCAGGCGCTTGACGAAGTTGAACCGCACGCCGCGCACGCCGGCGTCGTGCAGGCGCGTCAGATCGTCATCGCTGATGTCGCGCCGCACGGTGGCCACGCCGCGTGCCCGGCCGCCAGCGGCCTGGCAGGCATCGACCAGCGCGCGGTTGTCGGCGCCGTGGCAGGTCGCCTGGACGATCACGTTGCGGGCAAAGCCCAGGTGGTCGCGCAGCGCGAACAGTGCCTCCTTGCCGGCGTCGCCCGGCGTGTACTTGCGCTCCGGCGCGAACGGGAACACGGCGGCCGGGCCGAACACGTGGCAGTGGGCGTCGACGGCGCCCGGCGGCAGGATGAAGTGCGGGGTGGCAGGGGCAGGGTGCGGCTCAAGCCAGCCCGGGGTGGTGGTGTGCATGGTCATGGCCTAGTCGATGTAGATGAGTCCAGCTTGGGCTAAAGCGCCGCGCATGTCGTACATGTCCAGCCCGAGTACGCCGGCGGCCAGCTTCGCGCGCTTGTCGGCTTCGAGCGCCTCGCGCTTGATGGCGGCGGCGGCCACGCGCACCACGTCGGCCGCCGGCACGACGACCACGCCATCCTCGTCGGCAACGACGGCATCACCGGGGCAGACGATCGCACCGGCGCACACCACTGGCACGTTCACCGAGCCGAGCGTGGCCTTGATCGTGCCCTTGGCGCTGATCGCACGGCTCCACACCGGAAAGCCCATGGCGGTCAGTTCGCGCACGTCGCGCACGCCCGCATCGATGATCAGGCCGCGTGCGCCGCGTGCCATGAAGCTGGTGGCCAGCAGGTCGCCGAAATAGCCATCGCTGCACTCGGCCGTGACGGCCGCCACGACAATGTCTCCGGGCTGGATCTGCTCGGCCGCAACGTGCATCATCCAGTTGTCGCCTGGCTGCAGCAACACCGTCACGGCGGTGCCGGCGGCCTGGCCCGGGTAGATCGGGCGCAGGTATGGCTTCATCAGGCCCATGCGGCCCATCGCCTCGTGCACGGTGGCGCTGCCGAGGCGGCCGAGCTGGTCGACCGCAGCGGCATCGGCGCGCACGATATGGCGTTTCACGATGCCCAGCTGCGTGTGCAGGGGCGGGGAGGTCATTGACGGGTTCATGTCACAGTCCTTTGGCGGCAAGCAGGGCATCCAGGCGCGGGTAGACGCGCCGGGCGTTGCCTTCGTAGATCTGGTCGCGTTCGGCGTGGCTCAGGTTGGCCGCATCGATATAGCGCCGCGTGTCATCGTAGTAGTGGCCGGTTTCCGGATCGATGCCGCGCACGGCGCCGATCATCTCCGACGCGAACAGCACGTTCTTGACCGGAATGACCCTGGTGAGCAGGTCGATGCCCGGCTGGTGGTAGACGCAGGTATCGAAGAACACATTGTTCAGCAGGTGGTCTTGCAGCAGGGGCTTCTGCATTTCCTGCGCCAGGCCCCGGTAGCGACCCCAGTGGTACGGCGCGGCCCCGCCGCCATGCGGGATGACGAATTTCAGCGTCGGGAAGTCGGCGAACAGGTCGCCGCTGAGCAGTTGCATGAACGCGGTCGTGTCGGCATTGATGTAGTGCGCGCCCGTCGTATGGAAGCACGCATTGCATGACGTCGATACGTGCACCATCGCCGGGATGTCGTGTTCGACCATCTTTTCATAGAGCGGATACCAGTGACGATCGGTCAGCGGCGGGCTGGTCCAGTGTCCCCCGGACGGGTCCGGGTTCAGGTTGATGGCGACGAAGCCGTATTCCTTCACGCAGCGTTCCAGCTCGGGAATGCAGGTCGCCGGGTCGACCCCGGGCGACTGCGGCAGCATGGCCGCGCCGATGAAGTGGTCCGGGAACAGCGTGCTCACGCGATGGCACAGCTCGTTGTTGATCGCGGCCCAGGTGGCGCTGGTCTGCGCGTTGCCGATGTGGTGGGCCATGAAGCTCGCGCGCGGCGAAAAGACCGTGAGGTCAATGCCCCTTTCCTGCATCTTGCTGAGCTGGTTGCCGATGATGCTTTCGCGCAACTCGTCGTCGCTGATGTGCAGTTCGCTCGCCGAGGGCGTCGAGCCGTCGGCCAGGCCGGTGATCTGGCGCTTGCGCCATGCTTCCAGCGCGGGCGGGGCCGTGGTGTAGTGGCCGTGAATATCGATGATCATGCTGTGGTTCCTTTTTGCCAGATCGAATGGGGCACCATGACGTCGCCGCGCATGATGAGGCGGGCTGTGCGCAGCAGCGCGGCCCGCACGACGTTGCGCGGATCGGCCGGATCGATGTCGAGTTCGACCGAAAACTCGCCGCTTGGGTGCTCGACCGAGAGCCGCCCGCCATCGGCAGGTGCGACAGCCAGATCATCGGCCACCGACCCGTCGAGCATGCAGGCGGTAGCCACGGTCACGGCGGCCAGGACGCCGATCGCATCGTGGCAGACGTGGGGAATGAAGCTGCGGGTGCTGATGCTGCCACCGTCACGCGGTGCGGCGATCAGCGTCATCTTGGGATAGTTCTTGCTGCTGACGTTGCCCAGGCCCATCGCGTGGCCGCACGCCAGGCGCAGCGCTTCGAGCCGTATGCGCAGCGCGGTGTCGGCGTTCAGGTCGGCCACGCTTTCATAGCCACTGCGCCCGAGCGCATCGGCGCGCACGATCACGAGCGGCATGCCGTTGTCGATGCAGGTCACGTCGACGCCATCGATGACGTCGCGCACGTTGCCGGTCGGGAGCAGGCTGGCGCAGACCGAGCCGGCCGTGTCGAGAAAGGCGATCTCGACCGGGGCGGCACTGCCGGGCACGCCGTCGATGCGGGCATCGCCTTCGTAGGCGACGCGCCCGCCCGGCGTCTGCACGGTCATGTCGCATTGCATGCCGGTGTTGAGCGTCAGTACACGCAAGGTGGTGGTGTCGCCCTGCGCTGCGGCCAGGCCCGTCTCGAGCGCGAACGGCGCCACGGCGGCCAGCATGTTGCCGCAGTTGGCGGTGCTGTCCACGCTGTCGCCGGCCGGTTGAATTTGGACGAACAGGAAGTCGAGGTCGACGCCGGGCGTCGTGCTTCTGCGCACGATGCCGGCCTTCGAGGTCAGCGGATGTGCGCCGCCCAGGCCGTCGATCTGGCGCGGGTCGGGGGAGCCGAGCACGGCCAGCAGGACACGGTCGCGTGTCGCGGTATCGGACGGCAGGTCGGCCTCGCAAAAGAACGGGCCACGCGAGCTGCCGCCGCGCATGAAGAGGGTAGGAATGGGTGTTTGCATGGGATGGATTGTGGCGTGCCTGTTCATCGCCGGACAGGCCGCGCGCGATCTACCAGCTATAGCAGCTTGCTATATCATCTGCACGATTGAAACAGAAAAGAGGGTATGGTGATGGACCTGAAGCAGCTTTCCTACTTCGTCCGTGTGGCCGAGATGGGCAGTTTCACGCGCGCCTCGATCGTGCTCGACATTGCCCAGCCGGCGCTGAGCCGTCAGGTGCGCCTGCTCGAAGTGGAGTTGCGCCAGAACCTCCTGATACGCAATGGCCGCGGCATCACGCTGACCGAGGCCGGCAAGGTGCTGCTCGAACACAGCCGGGGCGTGCTGCACCAGATGGAGCGCCTGCGAGAAGAATTGTCGCGGGTGCGAGGCTCGCTTGCCGGGCGCGTGGCCGTCGGCCTGCCACCGACGCTGGGCCGCATCCTGGCCGTACCGCTGACGCGTGAGTTCAAGGTGCGGATGCCCGACGCCACGCTGGCGATCGTCGACGGCCTGTCGAAAACAATGCAGGAATCGCTGCTGACCGGCCAGCTCGACATCGCTCTGGTCTACAACGCGCTGCCAACGCCCGGCATCGACCTGCACCCGCTGTTGCAGGACGAATTGCTGCTGGTGCAGGGGCGTCTGGACCCACTTGCGCCCGGCGATCTGGTCGAGCTGGCCGATATCCCCCGCTACCCCTTGATCATTCCTGGACGGCCCAACGCGCTACGCATGCATGTCGAGACGGCGCTGCTCAATATCAGTGCCCAGCCGCGCATCGCGATGGAAGTCAACAGCGTCGCCACGATTCTCGATCTGGTGGCTGATGGCGTGGGCTGCGCCATCCTGTCGCCGCACGCGGTATTGACGGCGGCGCAGCCGGAGCGCTTCACGCTGCGACGGATCGTCAATCCGGGCCTGTATCCACTGCTGTCGATGGCCACCAGTGCCGACCGGCCTGCAACCAGCACCCAGCAAGCGACGCTCGACATGCTCGAGCGCATCGCGCGCGCGGTGCTGCAGCGTCCTGACACGGCCGAGCTATAACAGAATGCGATAGCTGATAGGTGTCACACGTGGTTGTTGGGCTGTGGACAGAATTCAATAATGGCCGCTCGCAGTATCCATTCACAACAGGCGCTACCAAAGCGCTGCACTGACAACCGAGACAATCTATGATTTTGCAAAACAAACAATGGCTGGCCATCGGCCTTGCCGCGCTTGGCCTTTGCACGAGCGCCGCTGCTACTGCTGCTGCCGACGCCGCCGGCTATCCAAGGAAAGTCATTACCATCGTGGTGCCGTTCGGTCCGGGCGGCGTGGCCGACCTCACGGTGCGCATGGTCGCGCAGAAGATGGCGGTGTCGATGAAGCAGCCCATCATCGTCGAGAACCGGCCCGGCGCCGGCGGCGTCGTTGCTGCCAGCACCGTGGCAAAGGCCCGCCCTGATGGCTACACGCTGCTGTTGATCAGTAACGGCACGGCCGTCAGCGCCAATTTGTTCAAGAAGCTGCCTTACGACACGCAGAAGGACTTCGCGCCGATCTCGACGCTGGGTTACTTCGACCTGGCGCTGGTGGCGAACCAGAAGCTGCCGGTCAAATCGGTCGCGGAACTGATCGCCTACGCCAAGGCCAATCCGGGCAAGCTCAATGTCGGGTCCATCAACCGTGGCAGCACGCAGAATCTGGCGGCCGAACTGTTCGTGTCCATGGCCGGTGTGGACGCCCTGGTCGTACCGTACAAAGGCTCGCCGGAAGTGCTGACCGCCACCACCACGGGTGAGCTCGACGTGGCCTTCGAAATTCTCAGCCCGGCCATGCCGCTGATTAAGGCCGGCACGCTCAAGGCGCTCGCCGTGACATCGACCAAGCGCTTTGCCGGCTTGCCGAACGTGCCCACCGTGGCCGAAAGCGGTCTGCCAAATTACCAGGCGACGAGCTGGAATGGGCTGGCCGCGCCTGCCAAAACGCCGCAACCGATCATCGATCGCCTGAACCGCGAGATCAATGCCGCGGTTGCCATCCCCGATGTGAAGACGCGTCTGCTTGGTCTGGGCATCGTCGCGCAGGGAAGCACGCCGGCCGCAACGACCACGCTGCTGACGGGCGACATCGCCAAATGGGGCGCCGTGATCGTCAAAGCCGGCATCGAAAAGCAGTAACCCGGTCTCACCCTGCACCCGAGGCGTCCATGGACGCCCGGTAGCGGCACGCCACGCGTGCCCCCCATTCTCAACAGAGATACCACACCATGAAACAGTTACATTGCATGCGCTTCGGCGCAGGCCTTCTTGCGGCCGGCATTTCGTGCCCGGCACTCGCCCAGGACACCGGGTCGATCCAGATGTACGGACTGATCGGCGCTTACGGCGCCAAGCTTGAACGCAGCGGCGACCCGAAAGCCGTGACGATGCTGGGCCATGGCGGCTTGACAACCTCGTACATCGGCGTGCGCGGTTCGGAGAATCTGGGCGGCGGCTACAAGGTACTGTTCGCGCTGGAGAGCTTCTTCCAGGCGGATACCGGCGCCCAGGGCCGCAGCGTGAACGACCCGCTGTTCTCGCGCAATGCGTACGTCGGCATCGAAGGCGGCTTCGGCCGGGTAACGGTGGGGCGCCAGACCAATCCCACATACATCAATATGGGGATGGTCAGCCCGTTCGGTATTTCGGTGGTGTTTTCGCCGCTGGTGCTGCATTCGTTCGTGGCGAGCTATAACGGCGCACTGATCGGCGACACGGTCTGGAACAATGCGCTGCAATACACCACGCCGCGTACGAACGGCCTGCTTGCCAATGTGATCGTCGGCGCCGGCGAAACCGCCGGCAGCACCGGCACCGCGAACGTCGGCCTGCATGCCAATTACGTCAAGGGCGCGTTCACAGCGGTGGCGTCCGCGCAGCGCTTCCGGGTGCCGGTGACGGCGCCACTGACGCAGCAGAAAGGGTATCTGCTCGGCGCCGCCAACGACTTCAAGGTGGCCAAACTGCATGGCGCGATGGTGCGCTCGTCGGCCGACGGTACGGTCAATGAAACGCGGACCTGGGATCTGGGCCTGAAGGTGCCGGTCACTGCGCAGGGCGCCGTGCTGGCAGAATTTGCGCGCTCGGAGCGTACGCGCGCGGTGGTGCCGGTCAATGTGCGCCGGACCGCCTCGTTCGGCTATGACCATTTCCTGTCGAAGCGCACCGACGTGTATGCGATCTATATGCGCGACAAGCAGACGGGGTTTGATGGCGGCAACAGCATTGCGCTGGGGCTGCGCCACGTGTTCTGAACGACAGCAGTAAATATCGTAGGGTGGACGGGTTTCCCGTCCACGCGTTCAAACAAACTTCGTGCACCACGATATCAGCTTGATCTGAACGCGTGGACGCCCTAGCCGTCCACCCTACGCCTGCGAAAGAACTTACTGCCCGCGCTTGGCGCGTGCCTTCGCCGCAATACGCATGCGCAGCGCATTGAGCTTGATGAAGCCGCCAGCGTCGGCCTGGTTGTACGCGCCGCCATCTTCATCGAACGTCGCGATGTTCATGTCGAACAGCGAATCGGTCTTCGAATCGCGCGACACGACGATCACATTGCCCTTGTATAGCTTGATGCGCACCCAGCCGTTGACCGTGGCCTGCGTGTGGTCGATCAGCGTCTGCAGTGCGACGCGTTCCGGCGCCCACCAGTAGCCGTTATAGATCAGCGATGCGTAGCGCGGCATCAGGTCGTCCTTCAGGTGCGCCACTTCGCGGTCGAGCGTGATCGATTCGATGGCGCGGTGCGCGCGCAGCATGATCGTGCCGCCCGGGGTTTCGTAGCAGCCGCGCGACTTCATGCCGACGTAGCGGTTTTCCACCAGGTCCAGGCGGCCGATGCCGTGCTTGCCGCCCAGGCGGTTCAGCTCGGTCAAGACGGCGGCAGGCGACAGGCGCTTGCCGTTCAGGCCGACGATGTCGCCGCGCTCGAATTCGACGTCCAGGTATTCCGCTTCGTCCGGCGCCGCTTCCGGCGAGACGGTCCAGCGCCACATCGATTCCTCGGCTTCGGCGCTCGGGTTTTCCAGGTGACGGCCTTCAAAGCTGATGTGCAGCAGGTTGGCGTCCATCGAGTACGGCGCGCCGCCGTTCTTGTGCTTCATGTCCACTGCGATGCCCGCGTCTTCTGCGTACTTCAGCAGTTTTTCGCGCGACAGCAGGTCCCATTCACGCCATGGAGCGATGATCTTGACGTCCGGCTTGAGCGCATACGCGCCCAGCTCGAAACGTACCTGGTCGTTGCCCTTGCCGGTCGCGCCGTGCGAGACGGCGTCGGCGCCGGTTTCGTTGGCGATCTCGATCAGTCGCTTGGCGATCAGCGGCCGTGCGATCGACGTGCCCAGCAGGTATTCGCCTTCGTACACGGTGTTCGCGCGGAACATCGGGTAGACGAAGTCGCGCACGAATTCTTCGCGCACGTCGTCGATATAGATGTTCTCTGGCTTGATGCCGAACTTGATGGCCTTGGCGCGTGCCGGTTCCAGTTCTTCACCCTGGCCGAGGTCGGCGGTGAAGGTGACGATTTCGCAGCCGTAATTGTCTTGCAGCCATTTCAGGATGACGGAGGTGTCGAGGCCGCCAGAATAGGCCAGTACTACTTTCTTGATGTCGCTCATGGGATGTTCCAGTGATGGAGGGAGGGTAGAGGAGTAATGGTCAGCTGGCTCGCAAATCCATCCCGGCAAGCGCCGGGATGGACGGCCAACGATCAAGCTTCAGGGGTAAAAATCAATCTTCGATACGGCCGAGCAGCAGGTACTCGATCAGGGCTTTTTGCACGTGCAAGCGGTTTTCGGCTTCGTCCCAGACGACCGATTGCGGGCCGTCGATGACCTCGGCGGCCACTTCTTCGCCGCGGTGCGCTGGCAGGCAGTGCATGAACAGTGCGTCGCTCGCGGCGCGGGCCATCTTGGCTTCGTCGACGATGAAGCCGTCAAACGCTTTCATGCGCTCGGCGTTTTCCTTTTCGTAGCCCATGCTGGTCCAGACGTCGGTATTGACCAGGTGCGCGCCTTCGCAGGCATCCGACGGGTTGTCGAACCGCGTGTAGCGCGTGGTCGAGACCAGGCTCGGGTCCATCTCGTAGCCTTTTGGCGTGGCGACGTTCAGGTGGAAGCCGAAGACTTCGGCTGCCTGCAGCCACGAATACAGCATATTGTTGGCGTCGCCGATCCACGCGACCGTCTTGCCGGCGATGGAGCCGCGGTGCTCGTGGAACGTGAAGACGTCCGCCAGCACCTGGCACGGGTGGTGTTCGTTGGTCAGGCCATTGATGACCGGCACGCGCGAGTTGGCGGCGAAGCGGTCGATGATGTCCTGGCCGAAGGTGCGGATCATGATGATGTCGCACATGCGGCTGATCACCTGGCCAGCGTCTTCCACCGGTTCGCCACGGCCGAGCTGGCTGTCGCGGGTGTTCAGGTAGATGGCGGCGCCGCCCAGCTGGTGCATGCCGGCTTCAAACGAGAGGCGCGTGCGCGTCGAGCTTTTTTCGAACACCATCACCAGCGTGCGGTCGACCAGCGGGTGGTACACCTCGTAGGCCTTGAACTTGCGCTTGATGATCGCCGCGCGCTTGATGACGTATTCGAACTCGTCGCGCGTGAAGTCGGAAAACTGCAGGAAGTGCTTGATCGGTGGGGGGCTCGTCATCATAAGTCTGCTCGTGTCTGCTGCGATGTTTGTCCCTTGAATTATAAGGGGGATTTCTTTCCGTTAGGGAAAGTAGTCAGGGTCTCAATACAGGGTCTGTGCCGATTCGTGCAGCAATTGCCCGTAGAGTTCATGGCGGTGCTTCCAGATCTTGCCCGCTGCCACGGCGTCGAGAATGGCGCAGAACGGCTCGGCCAGGTGGCGGCAGTTGTAGTACTTGCAGCCGCCCAGGTACGGCTTGAACTCGACGAAGGCGCGTTCTAACATGCCCTCGCTCAAGTGGTACAGGCCGAATTCCTGGAAGCCCGGCGAATCGATGATCGCCCCGGCCTTGCCATCGACTTCCGGCAGCCAGTACAGGCGCGTGAACGTCGTCGTGTGCTTGCCGGTATCGAGCGCGGCCGAGATTTCGCGCACGGCAATGTCGGCGTCCGGGATCAAAAGATTGATCAGCGACGACTTGCCCATGCCCGACTGGCCGATGAAGATCGACGACTGGCCGGCCAGCAGCGGCTTGAGGATCTCGACCGTTTCTTCAGGATGCGCCTGGGCCGAGACCTCGTGCACCGGGTAGCCGAGGCGCGCATACTGTGCAGCGCGTTCGCGCGCGCGGGGCAGCAGGTCCGTCACGTCGGTCTTGTTGAGGATCAGGTGCGCCTCGATGCCGGCCGCTTCGCATGCCACCAGCGAGCGCGACACCAGGTCGTCGGCAAAGCCGGGCTCGGTGGCGATCACGACGAACAGGCGCGAGATGTTCGCCGCCAGCAGCTTGGATTTGTACTGGTCGGAGCGGTACAGCAGCGTGGTGCGCTCGGCGATGCGCTCGATCACGGCCTGGTTCTCGGACGTCCTGACCACGTGCACGACGTCGCCCACGGCCACATTGGTCTTTTTGCCGCGCGTGACGCACTGCAGTTTTTCGCCGTCGATGTCGGCCAGGTAGTGGCGGCCGTGGGCCGCGATGATGGTGCCGGTCAGTTCAGTGGGGGATGCGCTCATGCGGTTTCCTGGTTGAGGTACAGCGCATTGGCTTTCGCGGCGCAGATAAAGTCGTTGTCGGACAGCGTGCTGCCCGCGGAATGGGTGGTCCAGCTGACGCGGCAGGTGGTGTAGCCGACCGTCATCTCAGGGTGATGGTCTTCGTGTTCGGCCAGCGTTGCCACCGCGTTGACGAATGCGATCGTGGCGCGGTAGTCGGGCAGCGTGAAGGTGCGTGCCAGGACGTTGTCGGCCACGCTCCAGCCGGGCACGTCGTGCAGCAGCGTGGCGATGACAGCTGCGTCGAGCGCGGCTGCCTTGCGCGTGCAATGGCGCGACGTGAGTGGCGGCGTCAGATTCATGCGGCCGCCATCGTCAGGCGCTTGACCCGAACCGACGCCGGCGGGTGCGAATCATAGAATGCCGAATGCAGCGGATCGGGCGTCAGCGTCGACGCATTGTCTTCGTACATCTTCACCAGCGCCGACACCAGGTCGCGGTGGTCGGTGTGCTGCGCAGCGAAGGCATCAGCCTCGAATTCATGCTTGCGCGACGTGATCGAGCTCAGCGGCGCGAGCACGAACGTGAACACCGGCAGCACGAGGATGAACAGGATCAGCGCCATGCCGTCGTTCGACGCGTTCATGAACGGCAGCACGCCCAGGCCCGTATAGAACCAGGCCTGGCCCTTCAGGTAGCCGAGCAGGGCGAGGAAGGCCAGCGAGATCGCGAACATCGTGGCCACGCGCTTGACGATGTGGCGCAGCTTGAAGTGGCCCAGTTCGTGCGCCAGCACCGCTTCGATTTCCTGTGGCTCCAGGCGCGACAGCAGCGTGTCGAAGAACACGATGCGCTTGGCACGCCCAAAGCCCGAGAAATACGCATTACCGTGCGCGCTGCGCTTGCTGCCGTCCATGACGAACAGGCCGCGCGACGCAAAGCCCACGCGCGTCATCAAGCCATCGATGCGCTGTTTGAGGCTGACATCGGCCAGTGGCGTGAATTTGTTGAACAGCGGCGCGATCACGGTCGGGTAGAACGCGATCATCAACAGCTGGAACCCGCTCCAGACGAACCACGTGTACAGCCACCACAGCGAGCCGCTTGCTTCCATCAGCTTGAGCACGACCCATAGCAGCGGCAGGCCGATCAGCGCGCCCACGAACGTGCTCTTGATCAGGTCGCCCCACCACAGGCCGGGCGTCATCTTGTTGAAGCCGAAGCGCTGCTCGAGGACGAACTGGCGGTACCAGTCGAGCGGCAGATCGAGCACACTGGCGATCACGGCAAAGGCAACGACCAGCACCAGCTGGTGCATCAGACCGGGGCCGGTGAACGGCAGGATCGCCAGCGACAGCAGTTGCAGGCCGCCCATCAGCGTGAAGCCGATCAGGACGATGGCGCCCCACAGCGTGCCGATCAGGCCGAGCCGGGTCTTGGCGACGGTGTAGTCGGCCGCTTTCTGGTGCGCCGCGAGCGGCACTTTCGGCGCAAACTCGGCCGGCACGCTGGCGCGGTGGCGCGCGATATGCCGGATATGGCGCGCGGCCAGCCAGGTGCGCAGCGACAAGGTGAGCAGCAGGAAAACGACGAACAAAACCGAAAACGCGAATGAAGACATTCTGTGCCTGTGAGAAAATGCAGGATTGATTAGGCAAAGAGAGAATTATGTCACAAGCGACACCTTCCGCAGTGCCGGGCACGCCCCAGCGGCCCAATGAATTCAACCTGGTCTGGCTCGACATGGAAATGACGGGCCTCGACCCGGACAACGACCGCATCATCGAGGTCGCCGTCGTCGTCACCGATCCCGACCTGAACATCATCGCCGAAGGCCCGGTGTTCGCGATCCACCAGTCGGATGAAACACTCGACAAGATGGACAACTGGAACAAGGGCACCCACGGCAAGTCGGGCCTGATCGACCGCGTAAAGGCGTCGACCGTGACCGAAGCCCAGGCCGAAGTCGAACTGATCGAATTTCTCAAGCAGTACGTGCCGAAAAACAAGTCGCCGATGTGCGGCAATTCGATCTGCCAGGACCGCCGCTTCATGGCGCGCGGCATGCCGAAGCTCGAAGCGTTCTTCCATTACCGCAACCTCGACGTGTCGACGCTGAAGGAACTGTGCCGCCGCTGGAAGCCCGAGCTGGCGTCCGGCTTCAAGAAGCACCAGAAGCACACGGCGCTGGCCGACATCGTCGAGTCGATCGAAGAGCTGCGCTACTACCGTGAGCACTTCATTAAGCTGTGATGCCTTGACGGGAATGCGAGAGTTGTAAAGTTGCGCAAGGGTCACTGTCAAACCGGAAAAGCTGCAATCCGGCAAGCAAGTTATGCGACAATCCTGGGCATGGCTTCGCTCTTTGCTACCGCTTTTTCGGGTGACAGTGTGATGGCTGCGCAGATGCGCAGCCACGACTGGCGCCAGTGCCCGCTCGGCGCACCCGACACCTGGCCGCCGTCCCTGCGGACGGCCGTCGACATGTTGCTGCATTCCGCCTTCCCAATGTTCGTTGCGTGGGGGTCGCAGCACATCGTCCTGTACAACGATGCCTATATCCCGATCCTCGGCGAGCGCCACCCTGGCGCGCTCGGCCAGCCGTTCGCGGCCGTGTGGCCCGAGGTCTGGCCCGAGCTGCAGCCGCAGATCGAACGCACCATGGCGGGCAAACCGGTCTTTTTCGAAGATTACGGGCTGTGCCTGCTGCGGAACGGCTATCCCGAACGCACCTGGTTCACCTTTTCGTACGCGCCGCTGCATGCCGCTGACGGTAGTGTTGGCGGCCTGTTCTGCACCGCGATGGAAACGACGGCCCGCGTGCTGGGCGAGCGCCGCGCGGCGTTCCGGCTCATGCTGTCCGACGCGCTCGCAGCGCTGGCCGATCCGGGGGAGGTCATTGCCACTGCCAGCGCGCTGCTGGGCGCAGAATTGAGCGCAGAATCGGCCACGACACGCGTGGTGTATGCCGAGATCGATCCGCTGAGCGGAACGCTGGTCGCGCCGCGCCTGTCGCTGCAGGATGGCGCCTCGCCGGCAGCGCCGCGTGCGCAGCCGGATCGTTTCGGTCCGGCCCTGATGGTGGCGCTGCAGCGCGGCGACGTCGTGTGCATCCACGACGCCGCCAACGATCCGCGCGCGCTGCAGTCACCGTTTGACGAGCGCGTGGGCGCCATGCTGGTGGTGCCTTTGATGTCGGCAGGCCGCCTGGCCGCATGCCTGTGCGTCAATGCGCCGACGCCGCGCGCGTGGACCGAACACGATGTCCGGCTGGCGCGCGATGTTGCCGAGCGCACCTGGGCCGCGGCGGGCACGGCGCATGCGCATGCGATGCTGCGCGAGGAGCGCGACCGGGGCCGCGAGATCTTCGCCAATATCTCCGAAGGCTTCGCGCTGTTCGACCGCAACTGGGTGATGCAGCGCATGAATGCCGAAGGCTTGCGTATCTGCGGCGTCACGAGCGACGAAGTCATCGGGCGCAATCACTGGGACGTGTTCCCGGCCATGATCGAGTGCGAGGCCGGGCGCATGTACCACAGCGTGATGGCCAGCCGCAAGGCGGGCAGCGCCGAGCAGTGCCACGTGTTTCCCGATGGTCGCCGCATCTGGACCGATATCCGCGCCTACCCGACGCAGGACGGCGGCATCGCCACGTTTTTCCGCGACATCACCGACCGCAAGCTGGCCGAAGAAAAGCTGGTGGAAGCCGACCGGCGCAAGGATGAATTCCTGGCGATGCTCGCGCACGAGCTGCGCAATCCGCTGGCGCCGATCAGCGCCGCCGCCGAGTTGCTCCGGCTCGGCAACGTCGATGCGCGCCGGGTGCACCAGAGCAGCACCATCATCAGCCGCCAGGTACGTCACATGACGCGGCTGGTGGACGATCTGCTCGACGTCTCGCGCGTGACGCGCGGCCTGATCACGCTGGGCCAGGCGCGCGTGGCGGCGCGCACCGTCATCGAAGAAGCGATCGAACAGGTGCGCCCGACCATCGACACGCGCGCGCAGACGCTGACCGTGCGCCTGCCGTCCGCCGGCGTCGCAGTGCTCGGCGACAAGGCGCGCCTGGTGCAGGTGGTGGCCAATGTGCTGGCCAATGCAGCCAAGTACACGCCGGCCGGGCGCGGCATCGACCTGCGCGCCGACCTGCACGGCACACGTCTGGTGCTGAGCGTGCGCGACGAAGGCATCGGCATGGACGTCGAACTTACCGGGCGCGTGTTCGACCTGTTTACGCAGGCCGAGCGCTCATCGGACCGCGCCCAGGGCGGCCTGGGGCTCGGCCTGGCGCTGGTCAAGCACCTGGTCGAGCTGCACGGGGGTACGGTAGGCTGTTCCAGCCCGGGCCTGGGCAAGGGCAGCACGTTCGTCATCACGCTGCCGCTGCTGCTCGAAGAAGCGCCCGACCTGCCGGCGCCGGAGGTCAATGCGCCAGTTACCGTCATGCGCCTCAAAGTGCTGGTGGTGGATGACAACACCGATGCGGCCGAGATGCTTGGTCTGCTGCTGGCGGCGCAGGGGCATGACGTGGCGATCGAGCAAGGGGCGCTGGGTGCACTGGCGCGGGCGCGCAGCATGCGGCCCGATGTCTGCCTGCTCGATATCGGCTTGCCCGACATCGACGGGCACGAACTGGCACGGCGCCTGCAGCAGGATCCCGGGATGGCCGATTCGGTGCTGGTGGCGGTGACGGGTTACGGGCAGCCGCATGACCGCGATGCGGCATTGGCGGCAGGGTTTGCGCACCATCTGGTCAAGCCGCTCGATGTGGAGGTATTGCTGGAGGTACTGGCGGGCGTGCCGGCCAGGACGGCCGGGCCGCGGGTTCGGGCGAATGTTCGCGAACAGGTCGGGCAGGATTGACAGCCAGGCCGTCAATCCTGCAATCCATCATTCAGCGCCGCAGCACTTCTTGAATTTCTTGCCGCTGCCGCAGGTGCAGTCGTCGTTGCGGCCGACTTTCGGCTCATCGCGCACGATCGTTTCCACCGCCGGCTTGCGCAGCGGCAGCCAGTGGCGGTAGATGGCCGGCACGTTGGCCTCGATCTGCAGCGCCAGGGCGTGCACCTTGACCGGGTCGTCGACCTCGGCCAGTTCGGCTTCTTCGATTTCGTCCGCGCCCAGCAGGTAGATCGGGCGGATCAGTTCAGCGACGTCGCTGTCCCAGATCGCATCCCACGAGCCGGCGCGCAGTTCGACGCCTTCCCAGAAGCCCCAGCACCAGGCTTCCGGATCGATCAGGACCTTGCCATCGACCTCGTGCTCGCAGAACAGCGGCTCGAAGTCCTTCGGCGCGACTTCGAACGTGATCAACACTTCGTTCATGAAGCGCATGATCAGGTTGACGATGCGTTCTTCATCGCGCTTGTTCTTCCATTTCGGCGCCGCGGCCTCGTCTTCGCCCCAGACCATCGGCAGCCATTCGGCCGGCATGATCGATTCCGGGCCGATCGCGATGGCGGTCAGGTAGCCGTGCAGGGTGTCCATCGTCATCGCGTCGTCGGAGCAACGGTCGGAGAGCAGGAACTGGTCGAGTTCGTCGAATTCTTTTTCGGAGAGGGGCTGTTCGAGGTGCATGGGGTAGGTGGTCTGTGGCGCGAGCGCGCCTGTTGCGTCAAAGGCGCCAGTGTAACGCCTGCGCCGTCGCCGGGCACGAAAAACCTGCCGGCGAGGCGCTGCTTGCAACGTTTACTTCAGTGAAGAATGATTAACGCTTGGCGTTGAACGCCTTGGTCAGCTCGTCAGCTGCGAATTGCTGGGCTTCCTTGGCCTTCGGCACCACGGCGTCCATGCCGAAGAACTCGTGGGTCACGCCGGTGAAGTGGCGATAGTTGACGGTCACGCCTTCCTTCTTGAGGCGGTCGGCATAAGCCTTACCCTCGGTCATCAATGGATCGATTTCCGCGGTGATCACTGTTGCCGGTGGCAGGCCCTTGAGCGAGGCGGCTTTCATCGGCAGTGCGTGCGGGCTCTTCGGATCGGCGCCGTAGTGCTTGAAGAACCACGTCATCATCGCCTTGTTCAGTGGCTTGGCGTTGGCGTTCTTCTTGTACGACTCGTTGTTCATGTCGTCGTTGACCACCGGGTAGACCAGCAGCTGGTGCACCGGCATCTGGATTTTCTTTTCCATCGCCATCATCGACACGACAGTCGCCAGGTTGCCGCCGGCCGATTCGCCCGCCACTGCCACGCGCATCGGGTCGCCATTGATGCTCTTGGCATTGGCCAGCGCCCACTGGTAGGCCGCGAACGCGTCTTCGGTCTGGGTCGGGAACTTGTGCTCCGGTGCGCGACGGTAGTCGGCCGAGATCACGATCGCCTTGGCTTTCTTGGCCAGGCCGCGCACCGACGCTTCATACACCTTGGTGTCGGCAATCACGAAGCCGCCGCCGTGGAAGTACACGACGACCGGGAACGGGCCCGCGCCTTCAGGCGTGAAGATGTGGATCGGGAAGCTGCCGTCCTTGCCCTGGATCGATTGCGTCTTCATCGTCACGCCTGGTTCCGGTGCCGTGCTCTTGCCGGCGTCGGTCAGCACTTTCTTGACAGCGTCACTCGGGGTTGGTTGCTTGCGCGCTTCTTCCGGGCTCAGGGTTTCGATCGGCTTTGGCTTCAGGGCCGCCATCGCGTCCAGCACTTTTTGCATGTTCGGCTCGGCCTTTGGCGGCTGAGCGGCAGTTTGTGCGATGGCGGTGCCGGCCAGCAGGCCAGCGGCGAGAGCGATGACGGTCAAAGTCAGTTTTTTCATGGTTAGTCCTATGCGGTTATTTCTCCGCTGCACGATGCGCGGGTACATACATGACATGAGACCTTGTTAGATTGTCACACTCTGTGCGAGAACGAACACAGCAGTAGTGAAATGTTCACAATCGCCACGCGACCGTGCGCCGCCGTACAATGGAGCATGGATAACCTGAACCCCGCCACCGCAGACGCCACGTCTGACGCCACGCCCGACCACCCGTACGCGCGCCTCGATCCCGCGACCGTGCTTGATGCGCTCGACAGCGTTGGCCTGCACGGCGACGGGCGCCTGCTGGCGCTCAACAGCTACGAGAACCGCGTCTACCGTGTAGGCCGTGAAGAGGGCGAGCCGGTGGTGGTCAAGTTTTACCGGCCCGAACGCTGGAGCGACGAGGCCATCCTGGAAGAACACGGTTTTGTTGCCGAGCTGGTGGCGCAGGAGGTCCCCGTGGTGCCGGCCATCGAGATCGACGGGCGCACGCTGCACACGTTCGACGGTTTCCGTTTTGCGGTATTCGAAAGCCGCGGCGGGCGCGCCCCGGAGCTGGGCGACCCCGCCGTGCTGGAATGGATTGGCCGTTTCATCGGCCGTATCCATGCGCAGGGCGCCGTCAAGCCATTTTTGCTGCGCCCCGCGCTCGACCCGGTCACGTTCGGCCGCGAACCGTTCGACTGGCTGCGCGGCCACGACTTCGTGCCGCCCGAACTGATGCCGGCCTGGTCGAGCGTGATGGAACAGGCGCTTGAAGGCGTGGCGCGCTGCTATGAGCGCGCCGGCGAGTTGCCGCTCGTGCGCCTGCATGGTGATTGCCACGGCGGCAACGTGCTGTGGACGCCGGATGGGCCGCACTTCGTCGACTTCGACGACAGCCGCATGGGGCCGGCGGTGCAGGATCTGTGGATGCTGCTGTCGGGCGAGCGGCAGGAGATGGTGGGTCAGATGGCCGACGTGCTGGCCGGCTACGAGGATTTCTGCGATTTCCACCCGCGCCAGCTGTATCTGGTTGAAGCATTGCGCACGCTGCGCCTGATCCATTACTCGGCGTGGCTGGCGATGCGCTGGACCGATCCGGCATTCCCGGCCGCTTTCCCCTGGTTCAATACCCAGCGTTACTGGCAAGACCGCATCCTCGAACTACGCGAGCAGGTCGCGTTGATGGATGAGCCGCCGCTGTGGCAGATGTAGAGGGTGTGGCAAAGCGCCAAGCTGATGCACGATTGCCACCCAGTTCGGCATAGCACGAGAACCGGATTTGCCGGATAATCAACGAGACAGCCGCTACAGAGACTCCGCATGGAACCGAACCCAGCCCAACAAGACGACACCGACTTCACGATCGACCTGTCGCCGGCCGCCGGCGCGCTGGCGCCGGCCGATGCGGTGCCAATGCCAGTGCCAATGCCGGCGGCTGCCGCGTTTGCGCAGCCGGTGGTGCCAGTCACGCCGGTGCTGCCCGCTGCGGCGGAACCTGCCGAATTTGCCGGTCCAGGTCGCAAACCCCTCGAAATGCGCGAAATCCAGGAAGCGATCGCGCGTGTTGAAGCTGAGGCGAAAGCGAATATGGCGGCCGAGAGCCGCCACCACGCTGAAGCACGCGCCCGTTCGCTGGCCGACGAGCGCGCCTCGCTCGACGCCGCTGCCGCCGCGGCGGCGCAAGCCAATTCCCAGGCGTCCGAAGACGCCATCGCCGCCAACCGCGAACGCCTCGACTCGCTGCGCGCTGCCGCGCAGGCCTCGAGCGAACGTCTGGAGGCAATCCGTCAAGAGACTGCCGAACTGCGCGCGCGCGTGAAAAGCGATACCGAAGTGCGGGTCGCCACCGAAGCGCGGGCCCGCCTCGAAGAAGAAGCGCGCCGCCGCGCCACGGCGCAGATCGAAGCCGAGGCCGAACTGGCCGCCAAGGCCGCCCGCGCAGCCGATGAACTGGTCGTGCACACCGAGCAGGCGCGCCTGCAGGCGGTCGAACGCATGGCCGCCGTCGAGGCGGCGCGCGAAGAAGTGCAGCACAACGCCAGCGCCGACGCCCGTATCGCCATCCTGGCGCGCGAGCGCGAGCGGGCCGAACGCTCGGCGCGCCAGACTGCCGAAAAACTGGCCGACGCCGAAGCCGAAGCCCTTGAACTGACCCAGCAGCGCGAGCGCGCCGATCAGATCGCGCTGACGTCGGCCTTCGCCCGTGCGGCGGCCGAAGCGCGCGCACTCGAAGAAGCGCGCGCCTACGCCCACATCGAGCAGGAACGCGAGGCGATTGCGCTGGCCCAGGCCGAGTCCGAACGCGTGGCCGGCCAGTCGCTGCGCATGCGCCTGCAGACCGAGAAAGACATCCGCGACGCCGCCGTGCACCGCGAGCGGCAAGAACAGATGGCGGCCTCGAGCGCCGCCGCGCGGCGCGATGCCGAAACGCGCATCCTGGCCGCGACCGAAGCGCGCATCGAGGCCGACCGCAAGCTGCGCCTGGTGGCCGAAGACCGCGCCCGCGCCGAAGAAGAAGCGGGAGAGCAGGTGCAGGCGCGGCTGGAAGCCGAAGCCCAGGCCGCGCTCGACGCGCGCTCGCGCATGGCGGCCGATGAAGCGGCCACCGCCGCGGCGCAGCGCGAGGCCGAGGAACACCAGCGCGAGCGCGTTCTGGCCGACGAGCGTGCTGCACTGGCGCAGGCGGCGGCCGAGGCGCAGGCTGCATTGAACGAGGACGACGCGGCGGCCCTGGCGCTCGAAGCATCGCAGGTGCAGTTGCAGCAAGAGGCCGCGCAGCTGGCGGCGCAGCGCCGCGAACAGGCCGAACACCTGGTAGAGGCCGAGCAGGAGCGCACCGCCGCCGAGGCCCAGGCCCTGGCGGCGCTCGAACAGAAAATCGCGGCCGAGCACGAGCTGACGCTGGCGGCGCAGGCGCGCAGCGAGGCCGAAGCGGCGGCTGCTGCGGCCCTGCAGGCGAAGGTCGAGGCCGAAAGGCGCATCGAAGAAGCGCAGCGCGCCGCCTGGGAAGCGCAGCAGGCGCAGGCCGACGCGGCCATCGAAGAAGCATCGCAGGCCGAGGCGGCAGCTGCCGCCCAGCAAGCGCACGCGCGCCGCGCCGCCGAGCTGGCGCAGGCCCAGGCCGAGCGGGCCGAGGTCGAACAGCAACAGGTGGCGCTGACCGAGGCCGCCATTGCCGCCGAACGCGACGCAACCCGCGCCGCGCGCGAAGCGCTCGTGCTGGTCGAGCGCAAGCTGGCCGCGCAGCGCGAGCAGGCCGCCGCCGACACCCGCGCCAACGAAGCGCAGGCGGCGCGCCTGGCGTCCGAACAGGCAGCGGCGCAGGCGGCCGTGTCGCGCGCCGACGCCGAGCAGGCGCAGGCCGAACTGGCGCGCCAGCGCGAGCTGGCCGAGCTGGCGGCGGTGCAGGCAGCGCTCGAAAAACGAGAAGCGCAGCGGGCGCTGCTCGAACACGCGCAAGAACACGCCGAGATGCAGCGCAGGGCAGCGCACGCGACGCAGCAGATGGCCGACGCGCGCAAGCAACTGGTCAATCTGGAAAGCCGGCGTCAGGACGACGACGCGGTCGAGCTGGCAGCGACGCAGCGCGCCATCGGCGAGCGCAAGGTCGAAGCGGGGCAGCGTTCGGTCTCGGCCGACCTGACCCGTGAGGTGCTGGGCCGGTTCAAGCAATCGCAGGCGCGGGCCGGCGATACATCGGCGGCGCAGGCGGCCGCCAGGCTGGCAGAAGTGATTGCAACCCAGCGCGAGCTGGACCCGGATCGCAAACCATAACGGGGGCGGGCGGTCCGCCCCCTGTGCTTACTGCGCCGGCGCCTGTTCAGGCAAACCCGGCGCCTGGCTTGGCGACAGCGGATTGTCCGGGCCGCCGGCCACTTTCGACACGAAATACTCGGTCTCGCCAAAGCACGTGGTCGGCACACCCTTGTGCTGGTCATACGTCAGCTGCACGCGTTTGCCCATGCTGGCCAGCAGGGCCGGCACCACGGTTTCGTCGCGCACCGTGAACACGAAGCGCTCGGGAATCGCGCCCGGCATGCTCGACAGCAGAATCTCGCCTTCCCACGTTTTGCACAGCCAGCCGCGCTTGGAGAATTTCTGCAGGTAGCCGGCCCGTTCGCCTTCGGAGTACGACCAGGTCAGCGTGAACCAGGTATAGCCTGCAGCCAGGACAGCGACGACGGCGATGAGGATGAGCAGGATGGCGGAAGTGCGCTTGGGCAGGGTGGTCGGCATGGTTGGGGCTGGTCGATCAAGAAAGTGGTCGGGGTTGGCAAACGGGCAGCGCAAACGCGGTGCGCGCCCATTCTGCCATGCCTTGCCTTAATCGCAAACCGGGATTGCTGACAACGAAGGATTCAGCCTGTCTGGCTGGCGCCCGGGGCGTCTTGTGCAGCCAGGCGCCGGCGATGCCGGATCGACGACCACAGTGAGACGAGAATGAACGCCAGCCCGGACAGCCCCGTGAACCATTCCGGAATGTGGTAGTGGACGCTGGCGAACATGATCAGCGCCAGGATGCCGATGGCGTAGTGCGCGCCATGCTCGAGATAGACGAATTCCTGCAACGTGCCCTTGTAGACCAGGAACACGGTCATCGAGCGCACGAACATGGCGCCGATGGCCAGCCCCAGCATGATGATGACGACATCGTTGGTGATGGCAAACGCGCCGATCACGCCGTCGAAGCTGAACGACGCATCGAGCACCTCGAGGTACAGGAAGCCCCCGATGCTGCCCTGCGAGATCATCGCGCCCACCGACGGATCGTGTTCCTTCGCTTCCAGCAGGTTGCTGAGCCATTTCACCGCTATATAGATGAGCAGGCCCGTGACGCCGGCAATCAGCACCGCCAGCTTGCGCGCTTCGGGCATCAGGCGCATGGCGGCGACCACGCACAGCAGCGTGAGCAGCACGGCCAGGCCTTCGGTGCCGTACTTGCCGACCTTTGCTTCGAACCAGTCGAACCAGTGCAGCTCTTTTTCTTCGTCGAACAAAAAGTTCAGGAACACCAGCATCAGGAAGGCGCCGCCGAAGGCTGCGACCTCGGCGTGGTGCGCGGTCAGGTTGCGCGAATACTCGGCGGGATTGTCGAGCGCCATGTGCCAGACGTCCGGCAACCCCAGCCCGGTTGCGGCCGCAACGATCACCAGCGGAAACAGCAGGCGCATCCCGAATACCGCCACCAGGATGCCAACGGTGAGAAACAACTTGCGCCAGAATTCGTTCCAGTGCTTGAGCACCGATGCGTTGACCACGGCATTGTCGAAAGAAAGCGACACTTCCAGCACGCCGAGGATGGCCGTGATCCACAAGGCTTGCAGCAGCCCCGGCCAGCCCCGGTGCGCGTAGCCCCACCAGCCCGCGAGCACCATGAGCACTGCCGTTACGACGAACGACCACCGGAAATGCCGCATATGCGCCTCTTGTGTGCAGGTACCTGTTGGGACAATATTACCGTGTCCCTGCCAAAATGGGCTGTACCGAAAGTCGCCCGCCGAGCCTTGCTTCTGAGATAATTCTGCCCAGCATTTTTCACTCTAAGACATCATGGAAATCATTTATCTCGTCACACCGGTACTGACCTGGATGGTAGTCGGCCCGATCAAGTTCCTCATATCCAGTGTGCGCTACCGGCGCTGGGCCTTCGATCTGGTCGGCAATGGGGGCTTCCCGAGCAACCACAGCGCCGTCGTTTCCAGCATGGCCACGCTGATCGCACTGCGCGAAGGCATGGGCCATCCGGCGTTCGGCGTGGCGGTCACGCTCGCCTTCATCGTCATGATCGACGCCAACAGCCTGCGCCAGCACGTCGGTCGCCACGCCGTCACACTGAATCGCCTGCATGACGGCAAAGAGGATTATGTGATCCTGCGCGAGCGCATGGGGCACACCCGGTTCGAGATCGCCGGCGGCATCCTGACCGGCATCGGTATGGGCTTTCTGATCTACACCGTGCTGGGCGGGCTCTAGTGTATGTACGGGATGCGTGCGCCGCGCATCCCGCTGGACGTCGGGCGTCCATCGTCTGTCCGTTTTTTACGGTATTTCATCCCGGACGGAATGCAGCTCATCGCCAGATTCCGCACTTCATCCATCCAATTGTGCAAACCACAGGATCGTCAATTGACGCTGCTAGAGACCTCCTGAATACTGCGCGCTGGATGTATCTGAACTTATTTTTATAAAAACACCGAGTCCATTTCCGGAGAACCACCATGCTGCGCAAAACACTCCTCGTTCTAGCCATCGCATCAAGCCTAGTCGCTTGCGGCAAAGATTCCAAAGCCCCCGAGGGCAAGGACAACAAGCCGACCCAGCTGACCGTGGCGCAAGAGGATGTCTTGACGATCCAGAGTGCGTCGGTGTCGTCGGGCCCGGTGATTACCGGCTCGATCGAGCCCGAGCGCCGCGCCGACCTGCGCGCCGAAGTCTCGGCCATCGTGCTGCAGGTGCTTAAGGAAAATGGCGAACCGGTCAAGCGCGGCGACGTGCTGGTGCGCCTCGACGAAACCTCGATCCGCGACACCCTGATGTCGGCCGAAGACATGCAGCGCGCCGCCTCGCTGGCGGTCGAGCAGGCCAACCGTCAGCTCGAACGCCTGAAAACCCTGACAGCGTCGGGGATGACGTCGGCCAAGGCGCTCGACGACGCCGAAATGGCGCGCAACAACGCGCTGAGCGAACTGTCGAGCGCCCGCAGCCGCGTGGCCACCGCGCGCCAGCAACTGGCCCGTACCACCGTGCGCGCGCCATTCGACGGCATCGTTTCCGAGCGCAAGGTCTCCAATGGCGACACCGCCACCATCGGCAAGGAACTCGTCAAGGTCATCGACCCGACCAGCATGCGCTTCGAAGGCGCGGTCTCGGCCGACTCGGTCAGCACCGTCAAGATCGGCCAGAAGGTCAACTTCCGCGTCAATGGCTACGCCGACCAGACCTTTGCCGGCGTCGTCAAACGCATCGACCCGGCCGCCAATCCGGTGACGCGCCAGGTCGAGGTGCTGGTGGGCTTTGTCGACAATGCGCAGCCGCGCGTGGCCGGCCTGTACGCCGAAGGCCGTGTCGACGCCGCCGCGAGCGATGCGCTGATGCTGCCCGAGAGCGCGCTGGTGCGCGTGGGCGACGCCAGCCATACCTGGCGCATCAAGGACAAGACGCTGTCGAAGGTCAAGCTGGTGGTCGGCGCGCGCGACGCCCGCACCGGCAATGTCGAGATCAAGCAGGGCCTCGCGGCCGGCGACGTGGTGCTGCGTGCGCCAACGTCGAACCTGAAGGACGGCCAGAAGGTCGACATGCCGAACGCCCGTGTGGCCAGCGCGAATGGCGCGGGTTCGGGCGCCGGCGCAGTCCAGGGCAAGTAAACCAGGAACGCCAAAGGAAAACCCACCATGTTCCTGTCCAATTTTAGTGTCAAGAAACCGGTCGCGACGATCGTCATCATCGTCGCGATGATGGCCATCGGCCTGCTGGCCCTGTCCAAGCTGAAGGTTAACCAGGAGCCGGATGTCGAGATTCCGATCATCGTGGTCGACATTCCGTATCCGGGCGCATCGCCCGAAACCGCCGAGCGCGAGATCACCAACCGCCTCGAAAAGCAGATGCAGGCAATCCAGGGCGTCAAGGACGTCAATTCCAATTCCTACGAAGGCGGCGCCTCGATCTGGATGGAATTCGACTTCAACCGCGACCTGATCGAAGCGTCGGACGATGTGCGCAATGCGATTGCCGCTGTGCGCTACAAGCTGCCGATCGAGATGCGCGAGCCGGTGCTGCGCCGCATCGATCCGTCGGCCCAGCCGATCATGTCGCTGGCGCTGTCGTCCAGCACCCAGAGCCATGCCGAAATCTCGCGCTATGCCGAAGACGTGCTGGCCGACGAATTCCGCGGCATCGATGGTGTCTCGACGGTGGTCGTCAACGGCGCGCTGCGTCGCGAGCTGTCGGTACTGCTGCGCGCCGAGAAGCTGAGCGAATTCAATGTCTCTGCGTCCGATGTCACCAACGCGCTGCGCAACGGTAATACCAATGCGCCGGTGGGCAAGCTGCGTAGCGAACTGGACGAAAAAGGCATCCGCCTCGTCGGCCGCATCGAGCGGCCCGAAGACTTTTCGCAGATCGTCGTCAAGCGCAATGGCGACCAGATCGTGCGCCTGAGCCAGGTGGCCGAGATCCGCGACGGCTTCGCCGACGTGAATACGCTGTCGGTACGCAGCGGCAAGCCGAATGTGGGCCTGCAGATCTCGCGCTCACGCGACGCGTCGACCGTGTCGCTGGCCAAGCGGGTGCACGAAGTGGTGGCGGCGCAGAGCAAGCTGCTGCCGGCCGGCACTGAACTTGAAGTCGTGCGCGACGGCGGCAAGGATGCGCAGTCAAGCCTGAACAACGTGATCGAGGCGCTGGTACTGGGCGCCGTGCTGACCGTGTTCGTCGTCTACGCGTTTCTCAACTCGTGGCGCTCGACCCTGATCACCGCGCTGGCCCTGCCGACGTCGGTGCTGGCCGCATTCATTGCGGTCTGGCTGTGCGGCTTCACGCTGAACTTCATGACACTGCTGGGCCTGTCGCTGGCGATCGGCGTGCTGATCGACGATGCGATCGTGGTGCGCGAAAACATCGTGCGCCACATGGAAATGGGGTCCGACCGCCGCACCGCGGCGCTCGAAGGCACCGCCGAGATCGGCATGGCCGTCGCCGCAACCACGTTCTCGATCATGGCCGTGTTCGTGCCGGTGGCGTTCATGCCGGGCGTGTCGGGCGAATGGTTCCGCCCGTTTGCCCTGACCGTGACCTGCTCGGTGATCGTTTCGCTGTTCATCTCGTTCACGCTCGACCCGATGATGTCGGCCTACTGGGGCGATCCGCCGGATCACCACAGCCGCCCGAAGACCGGCATCGGCGCCGTGCTCGACCGCTTTAATCACTGGTTCGACCACCAGGCCGACCGCTACGGCCGCGTGATCGCCTGGGCGCTGCATCACCGCCGCGCGATGGCATTCCTGGCAGTGGCCAGTCTGATTGGCGCGCTCGTCATGCACCATTTCTTCGGCGGGTCGAGCTTCCTGCCCAAGCAGGATTCGGGCAACCTGCAGATCGAGGTGCGCACGCCGGCCTCGTCGTCGATCGAATATGCGCGCCGCAAGCTCGAAGCGGCGGCCGTGCTGGCCCGCACTTTGCCTGAAACGAAAGACACGAACAGCAACGTCAAGACCAGTGGCGGCACGATCTATGTCGACATCGGCAAGCGCAGCGAGCGCAAGCGCACCGCGTCCGAAGTCGCCGTCGAACTGCGCGCCAAAATCGCCAGCCTGGTGGGCGCCGAATACACGGTCATCGATGACCTGTCGGGCGGCGGCAAGCCGGTGCAGGTGGAATTTACCGGCCCCGATTCGCGCAAACTGATGGAGCTGACCACCGCCTATATGGAAAAATTGCGTGAAGTGCCGGGCGCGGTCGACGTCGCGCTGTCCGAGCAGGATCCGAAGAACGAGTTGCAGATCGTGCTCGACCGGGGTCTTGCCAATGCCCTGGGCATTTCGGTGGGCGATGCGGCGCAGTCGCTGCGGGTGGCGTTTGCCGGCATCGAAGTGGGTGACTGGGTCGATCCGACGAGCGAAACCCGCGACGTCGCCGTGCGCCTGCACCCGGACGACCGCGTCAATACCGACAGCATCGAGCGCCTGCCGATCCCGGTTGCCGGCACCGGCATGATGGTGCCGCTCGAGCAGATCGCGTCGATCACGATGGGCAAGGGCCCGTCGGCGATCCGCCACAAGAACGGCGAGCGCATGATCACCGTGTCGGCCAATGCCCAGGGCCGTTCGGCGGGCGAAGTCACGACCGACGCCATGAAGCTGGCGCGCACCTTCGACTTCCCGCCGGGTTATGGCCTGGCGCTGGGCGGTTCGGGTGAAGATCAGGCCGAGCTGTTCAAGGAGATGCTCATTGCGCTGTTCTCGGGCATTGCGCTGATGTACCTGATCCTCGTGATGCAGTTTGGTTCGTTCACGGCGCCGATCGGCGTGATGCTGTCGTTGCCGCTGTCGCTGATCGGCGTCGTGCTGGCCCTGATCATGACCGGCAATACGCTCAACCTGATGAGCATGATCGGCATCCTGATGCTGATGGGTCTGGTTGCCAAGAACGCGATCCTGCTGCTCGACGCCGCCAGGGCGCTCGAGGACGAAGGAATGGACCGCGAAGAGGCACTGATGGCGGCCGGGCGCAAGCGCCTGCGGCCGATCCTGATGACCACCTTCGCGCTGATCGCCGGCATGCTCCCGGTGGCGCTGGCCCTGGGCGACTCGGGCGAGTTCTACCAGCCACTGGCCATTGCGATCATCGGCGGCACGATCACGTCGACCATCCTGACGCTGCTGGTGGTGCCAACCTTCTATGACAGCATCGAGATTGCGCGCGACCGCATGGTGGCCAAGTACGGCCGCCGCGCCGAGCACCGCAATGCGCTGGTGGCATTCCTGATGACGTTCGTCGAAGCCATCCTGGCGCTGACGCTGGTGCGCCTGGTCTATCGGCTGGTCATGCGCCTCGTGCAGATGGTGACGGGCCGCGGCCGCGCCAAGGTGGCGCCGGTCTGATCCACCGCGGCAGGGCGCTGCGCGCCTTGCCGGATGTTCCGGACACGGCCAGTGATGACTGGCCGTGTTTTTTTATTCTTGACAAATGGTTGCTTTATCGGGGTTGTAAAATAGCACCTCGGCAACCAGCGGACGACGGCTTATGGTCTAATGGCGGCTGTTTTGCCATGCACCTCGCCAGCAGGCAGCCTGTGCAACGGTGGCGTGCCTGTGCACGCCGCCACGCCGCATTTCCTTTTTCTCCGTAAGGTCCAGCCCCATGCCCGCAGCCCAGCCCATCGCCTTGTCCGTTAACGACGACATGAACTGGCTCGCCGGTGGGGGCGAAATGGGCGAACTGATCCGCAGCATGGACTGGTCGGCAACGCCGCTCGGACCGCTGTCCGGCTGGCCGCAGAGCCTGCGCACATCGGTGAGCCTGTGCCTGTCGTCGACGTTCCCGATCCTGGTCTGCTGGGGCCCGGACGACATCCAGATCTACAACGACGCCTACCGCCCGATCTGCGGCGACCTGCATCCGGCGGCCATGGGCGCGCCATTCAAGGTGGTCTGGGCCACGGCCCTGCCGGTCGTGGGCGAGGCCTTCGAACTTGCGCACCAGGGCTCCGGTGCGTACATCCGCGACCAGCAGATGTTCCTCGACCGCAGCGGCTATCTCGAAGAAGCCAATATGACGTTCTCGTTCTCGCCGATCCGCGACGAGTCGGGCGCGATCGGCGGCATATTCCATCCAATTACCGAAACCACGGCCCAGGTGCTCAACGCGCGCCGCAGCAAGGGCTTGCGTGACCTGACCGCGAGCCTGGCGACGACGCGTTCGGTCGATGACATCGGCACACAGCTGGCAAGCCACTGCGCGCACATGACCGCCGACGTGCCGTTCGTGCTGTTCTACCAGATCGATGCCGTGACCGGCACGCTGGCGCTGCGCGGCAGCGCTGGCCTGGCGCCGGGCAACCCACTGGCCCCGGTGGCAACCACCTTCGACGACAGCATCTGGCCGTTTGCCCGCAGCAGCAGCTCGCATACGGTCGAACAGGTCGACGACGTGGCAGCGCGCCTCGGGCAGGTCGCTTGCGGGCCTTACGAGGACGCGCCGCGCTCGGCGCTGGTGCTGCCGCTGACCTTGCCCGGCCAGCAAGAGCTGTTCGGCTTTGTCGTGGCCGGGGTCAGCGTGCGCCGCGCGCTCGATGCCGAGTACCGCAACTTTTATGCGTTGCTGGGGGCGGCTGTCAATACCGCCGTGGGCAATGTCATCGCCTACGAGCAGGAACAGCGCCGCGCCGAAGAACTGGCCCAGATCGACCGCGCCAAGACCGCGTTCTTCTCGAACGTCTCGCATGAATTTCGTACGCCGCTGACGCTGATTCTCGGCCCGCTCGACGATGCGCTGGCCGATGCACCCGAGTCGATGAATGCGATCCAGCGCCAGCGCGTCGAGCTCACGCACCGCAACTCGCTGCGCCTGCTCAAGCTGGTCAATTCGCTGCTCGACTTTTCGCGCATCGAGGCGGGCCGCGTGCAGGCCAGCTACGTCCCGGTCGATCTCACGCGCCTGACGGTCGACCTGGCCGGCGTGTTCGAGTCGGCCATGGCGAAGGGCGGCCTGGAGTACACGGTCAATTTGCAGCCGCTGACCCAGCCGGTCTTCGTCGACCGCGACATGTGGGAAAAGATCGTCTTCAACCTGCTGTCGAACGCCTTCAAGTTCACGCTGCACGGCGGCGTGACGGTGACGCTGCGCGAACATGCCGGCATGGCGCGGCTGTCGGTGCAGGACACCGGCACCGGCATTCCCGAGCACGAACTGCCGCGCATGTTCGAGCGCTTCCACCGCATCGAGGGTGCGCCGGGGCGCACCTACGAAGGCACCGGCATCGGCCTGGCGCTGATCCAGGAGCTGGTGCGCCTGCATGGCGGGACGATTGCGGTGTCGAGCGCCTTCGGCGAAGGCACGCGCTTCGACGTCGACCTGCCATTCGGCGACGCGCACCTGCCGGCGGATCGCATCGTGCAGGCGCCGGAGACGATGGCCGATCGCCAGCGCATGGGCGCGGCGTTCGTCGAGGAAGCACTGCGCTGGCTGCCCGATGTGCAGGAAGGCGCTGCGCCGGCACAGGATTCGGACCTGGACACGAGCGCGCCCGCGCAGCCTGAGGTGCAGCACGAAGCGCAGCATGACGCGCGGCCGCGCATCCTGGTCGCCGACGACAACAACGACATGCGTGCCTACCTGAAATCGCTGCTCGAACCGCATGCCGACGTGCGCGCGGTGGCCGATGGCCAGGCGGCCTACGAGATGGCGCTGCTGGACCCGCCCGACCTGCTGCTGTCGGACGTGATGATGCCGCGCCTGGACGGCTTCGGCCTGATCGCCAAGGTGCGCGCCAGCGAAGTGTTGCGCCATCTGCCGGTGATGCTGCTGTCGGCCCGCGCCGGCGAAGAAGCCAAGGTCGAGGGCCTGCAGGCCGGCGCCGACGATTATCTGGTCAAGCCGTTTTCGGCCAACGAACTGCTGGCTCGCATTGGCACCCAGGTGGCGCTGGGACGCGAACGGCGCCAGAACGCACGCGATGCGCAGGCACGCGAAGCGCATGTGCGGGCGCTGATCGACGCCTCGCCAGCGATGCTCTGGACCACCGACAACGACAGCCGGTGCACCTACCTGAGCCGGCGCTGGTACGACTACACGGGCCGCACGCCCGAGCAGGACCTGGGCATGGGCTGGCTCGAGAACGTGCATCCCGACGATGCCGCGCGCTCGGGCGAGATATTCCTGGCCGCCAGCGCGGCCCGCGAGCCGTTCTCGTTCGACTACCGCCTGCGCGGCCAGGACGGCAGCTACCGCTGGTTCATCGATGCCGGCCTGCCGCGCGTGAACGCCGCCGGGGAGCCGGACGGCTATGTCGGCACCGTGATCGACGTCCATGCGCGCAAGCTGTTGCAGGAGCGCTTCGAGCGCGTGTCCGAAGCGGGCGATATCGGCGTCTGGTATGCCGACGTGCCGTTCACGCATTTCCAGATCAATGCCGAGATGGCGCTGCACTTCGGTGTCGACATGGGCCGCGCCGCTACGGTGAGCGAACTGCTCGCAGCGGTCGATCCGGAAGACCGCGAGCGGCTCGCCGAGAGTGTCGAGCACGCGGTGCGCGCCGGCGCGCCGCTGGACCTCGAATTTCGCACTCGTGTTGCCGCAGCGGATGGCGGCGACGGGGCGCCGCGCTGGTTGCGCGCCATCGGCTGGTGTGGCCTGGACAAGAATGGCCAGCCCGAACGCTTCGACGGCGTCACGCTCGATATCGACAGCCAGAAGCACGCCGAGCAGGAACTGCACCGCCTGGCGCGCGAACTGGGTGCCAAGAACCGGGCGCAGAGCGATTTCCTGTTTACGCTTGCGCACGAACTGCGCAATCCGCTGGCGCCGATCCGTTCGGGCCTGGAGCTGATGCGCATCGGCGCGGCCAGCGGCGACGTGCAGGCCATCATGCGGCGCCAGGTCGATCACATGGTGCATCTGGTGGACGATCTGCTCGACATGGCGCGCCTGGCCGAAGGCAAGGTCACGCTGCGCTGCGAGCGTGTACTGCTGGCCGACGCGGTGCGCGAAGCCGTCGACATGAGCATGCCGCTGGTCGAGCGTGGCCGCCACGCGCTGGCCGTGCACCTGCCGGACGGCTATGTCGGCCTGCACGCCGACCGCCATCGCGTGGCCCAGATCCTGAGCAACCTGCTCAACAACGCGGCCAAGTACACGCCGCCAGGCGGCACGCTGGAAATCCGGGCGCAGATCGAGGGCGATGAAGTCGCGATCTCGGTGCTGGACAACGGCATCGGCATCGCCGCCGATGCGCTCGAGGGCGTGTTCGACATGTATGCGCAGGCCCATGCCGGCGCCGAGATGGCGCAAGGCGGACTGGGTGTGGGCCTGAACCTCGTGCAGCGTCTGGTGAAGCTGCATGGCGGCCGGGTGGCCGCCACCAGCGCCGGGGTCGGGCAGGGCAGCCAGTTCACGGTCTGGCTGCCGCTGCCGGCCGACAGCGCCGCGCCGCCGCCAGTCGTGGCCGATGCGGCGCAGCTGGCAGCACAGACCGACCCGGGCGTGCTGCGTATCCTGGTGGTGGACGATAACGTCGATGCGGCCGAGACGCTGCAGGCCCTGCTGGGGATGAACGGGCACACGGTGACCGCCGTGCACGACGGCGCCTCGGCGCTGCTGCAGGCGGCAGCGCTGGTGCCGCAAGTCGTGTTTCTCGATATCGGGTTGCCCGACATGACCGGCTACGACGCGGCCGAAGCGATGCGGCGCATCCCCGGCATGGAAACATCAACGCTGATCGCACTGACAGGTTGGGGCGCGGAGCAGGACCGCAAGCGCTCGAGTCAGGCAGGGTTCGACCATCATCTGACCAAGCCAGCTGATTTTTTGATTGTGGAGCAATTGATCCGCGATGTGGCGGGGCGCACGCCGGTACCTGTCCCGACGCTGTCACAAAACAAACAGCCCGGCTAAAAAGCCGGGCTGCGATGGTGCGCCGAACCCGCCCCAATCTGCAGGGCGATGTTCGGCTGGTTGACCGCGATTACTTGCCGGTCGTACCGCTTGGCGGCGTGGTGGTGCTTTGTGGGTCGGTGGTCTGTGGGCTGGTGGCGCCTTCTGCAGTGCCGGTCATGCCCGTGGTGCCGGTGGCACCAGTCGTGCCCATGGTGCCAGCTGCGCCCGACGTGTCGGTCGTGGTGCCGGTGGTGCCGGCAGCAGCGCCCGTGCCCATGTCGCCCGTACCGGTAGTGCCGGTGCCGGTTGCGCCAGCGCCGGTGTCACCCATGGTGCCGGTGGCGCCCGAGGTGCTGCTTGGCATGGTGGCCGAGGTGTCAGCCGGAACGGTCGTGGTGGTCGCTGCTTCATCTTTCTTGCAAGCGCCCAGCAGGGTTGCCAGCACAGCGGCGGTCAGCAGGATTTTTGGTGCCTTGGTCATTGCATTCATTTTTTCACTCCTCGATTGACGTCTATTTGTGTGCCGCAGATCCCGGATTGCTTGTTGGGACATTGCGGCGCCAGGTCAGTTCCACTGCAGCGCGATGGCCGCTGGTGAAACGTTGAGGGTACCGACGCAATACGCGGCCCCAGTGCGTACTTCTGTGAATCTGTTTCGACTTCAATGTGTTTCAATGCATCTGTGTCAATTAGACCGCAAGCCCGACAGCTGGTTCGTTAGATACCGCACACTTACGGAAATCGGTAACATTATTTACACACATCGTGTGACCGCCGGTGTTCTAGGTTCCCAGGTGCACATCGCCCGCCAGGGGCACCGCATCCTTCGCCGCTGGCTTGTCTTTGTGACCAAGCTGTTCCAGTAACACCGGTACCTCCGCAGCAAGTTCCCGGGCCAGATAACCCAGCGTGCCCAGGCGCTTTGCGAGCCGGTCGCCGGCGCGTGCATGCAGCGCCACGCCCCAGCAGGCGGCCTGCGCTTCGGTGGCGCCGCGCGCCAGCAGGCCACCGATGATGCCGGCCAGGACGTCGCCCGAGCCGGAACTGGCCAGCCCGATATTGCCAGCACCTTCGTGCTGCCACAGCGTGCCGTCCGGCGCGGCGATCACGGTGCGCGCGCCCTTGAGTGCGATGACGGCGTTCCAGTCGCGCGCCGCCGCCAGGGCCGGTGCATCGGGCTGGCCGACGAGGCAATCCTTGTCGATGCCGGTCAGGTGCGCCATTTCGCCGCAGTGCGGCGTCATGATCACGGGACGGTCGAAACGCATCGGCTTGCCCTCGGGCCAATGCTCTGGTGGATAGAGGAGAACGTCCATCGCGCAGGCGTCGAGCACCAGGCCCACGTCCGCGTCGACCAGGTGGGGCAGCAGTGCATGCACCAGGCGGGCCGTGCTCGCTTCGTCGCGCATGCCGGGCCCGACCAGCACGGCGTTGACGCGATCGGCCAGCGGGTCGAGGCTGGACAGGGCGTCGAGGCTGAAGCCATCGGTATCGTGCTCGGTCAGGCCGATCACACGCGCTTCGGGCATCGCCAGCGCCACCAGCTGGGCGACGCTGGCGCCGGTCGCGATCGTGAGCTTGCCGGCCCCGGCGCGCAGCGCGGCCGTGGCCGCCAGGATGATGGCGCCCGGCATTTCGCGCGAGCCGCCGATGATCAATATGTGGCCGCGTACTTCCTTGTCGCCTGCCGCGCCCGGTTGCGGCAGTGGCCAGGCGGCCAGCATGGCGGCGTTGACGTCGTGTACCTGGTTCATGTCCATGCTGGGTACCCTTATGCGTTGGGGGCGGATGCGACGTCCTTGGCCACGGTGACCGGTGTGCCGGTCTCCTCCAGCGGCGCGACGAAATTGACCAGGCGCAGTGCCAGGTCGCCGCGCTTGCCGGCCTCGGGATCGAATTCGTAGGATGTGACGGAACAGTTCGGGACATCGTCGCTGCGGTCGAAGTCGAGGATCTGCGCTTCGGTGAGGTGCTCGAACAGGTAGCGGAAGCAATTGACCGTGACCTGGTGTGCAACGATCAGCACGCGCTCGCCGGCAAATTCCCGTTCCAGCGTATCCATGACACTGCGCAGGCGCAGGATGACGTCACACCAGCTTTCGCCGCCGGGCGGGCGGAAATAGAACTTGCCGACGTGATGGCGCTGCTCGTAGAGGTCGGGGAAGTCGTGCGCGATGCCGTGTGTCGTCAGGCGGTCGAGCACGCCGAATTCCTTCTCGCGCAGGCGCTCGTCTTCACGCACGCACAGGCTGTCGCGGTCGAGGTGGCGCATCACGAGGTTGGCCGTTTCGGCGGCGCGCACGTACGGCGAATGCAGCACGACCGTCGGGCGCTGTGCTGCGGGGAGCGATGCGAACCAGGCGCCGAGGGCGTCGGACTGGCGCTCGCCAAGGTCGGACAATGGCACGTCGACGTCGCGCTCGGCGATGTCGATGCGGTGTCCTGCTGCTGCTTCAGCCAGGTCCCGGGCGACGTTGCCGGCGCTCTGTCCGTGCCGCACGACCCAAATTTCCTGTGGCCATTTTTGTTCCATGAAGTCCGCCAAAAAGTTATCTTGGCGTCATCATAGAAGGTTTCATGACGGCTTCAGCGCACGATTGTTCCGTGCACGGAAACCGTCGGGCAACGTCAGACAGCCCGCGCCTCGCTGTCCAGGTTGATGTCGGCGTCATCGTTGAACACGCGCATATCGGTCTGCCCCATGACCCGGCTGGTGACCGTGCCGGCGGCGATCGAGCCGCTGACATTCAGCGCCGTGCGGCCCATGTCGATCAGCGGTTCGACCGAGATCAAGAGGCCCGCAAGCGCCACCGGCAGGTCCATCGCCGACAGCACGATCAGCGCCGCGAACGTGGCGCCGCCGCCCACGCCGGCCACGCCGATCGAGCCGAAGGCGATGATCGCCAGCAGCGGCAGCAGGAACGCGGCCGTGAACGGATCGACGCCGACCGTCGGCGCGATCATCACCGCCAGCATGGCCGGGTAGATGCCGGCGCAGCCGTTCTGGCCGATCGTGGCGCCGAACGAGGCGGCGAAGTTGGCCGTGCCTTCGGGCGTGCCCAGGCGCGCGGTCTGCGTGGCCACGCTCATCGGGATCGAGCCGGCGCTCGTGCGCGACGTGAACGCGAACACCAGCACCGGGAAGATCTTCTTCACGTAGCGCCAGGGTTTCAGGCCGGCCGCTGCGACCATCGCCAGGTGGACGCAGAACATCAGCGCCAGCGCGGCATACGAGGCGACCACGAAGTTGAGCAGGCCAAGAATGTCTTGCCAGCTCGAGCTCGAGACGACCTTGGCCATCAGCGCGAACACGCCGTACGGGGTCAGGCGCAGCACGAGCGTGACCATGCGCATCACGATCACGTGCGCCACGTGCACGAAGCTGCTGAACGACGTGAAGACTTCCGGCTTCTTGCCGGCGATGCCGGTGGCCGAGACACCGATGAAGATCGCGAAGATCACCACCGCAATGGTCGAGGTCTTGCGCGCGCCGGTCATGTCGAGGAACGGGTTGGCCGGGATGAAGGACAGCAGCAGCGACGGCAGCGACAGTTCCTTGGCCGCGGCCAGGTTGCCCTGCATGTATTCGCCGCGCGCGACTTCGGCAGCGGTGGAGGTCAGGCCGACCGCCGTCAGGCCGAACAGCTTGGCCATCAGGATGCCGATCGAGGCCGCCACGATGGTCGTGATGAGCAGGATGCCGATCGTGAGCGTGCTGATCTTGCCAAGCGACGAGGCGTCGCGCAGCTTCAGGATCGCCTGGATGATCGAGACCATGATCAATGGAATGATGATCATCTGCAGCAGCTGGACATAGCCGCTGCCGATCACGTTCAGCCACGCATTGGTGGCCTTGATCTCCGGGCCACCCACGTCGTACATCACCTGCAGCGCCGCGCCGAGCACGACGCCAAGGCCTAGGCCGGCGAACACGCGCTTGGTGAATGAAACATGATTGGCCTGCAACCGGTACAGGAAAACGCAGACGGCCAGGGCAATGGCGAGGTTGAGCAGGACGGGAAGTGTCATGGGGGCTTCGATGGGGCGGCGTGGACAATCGTGTCATTTTATCGACAAAGTTGCCTGTTCACAGTGCGCTTGTCATTTTTGCCAAGGCGCAGCTTGTCCTGGCGGCCCCTGGCTGTTGCGGACCAGCGACGCTGGCAGCGGCTTGTATAGGTAACCGGTCAATCTCCCGCTCAATACTTCCCACGGGGAAGACAAAGTTTCTATAATCCAATAACGCACCTTCTTATCCCTTTTCACGTCAGCCCAGCGAACATGTTCAAACATCTCAGCATCAAGTCGCGCCTCATTTTCGTCATCGCGTTTCTCGCGGTCGAACTCATCGCCGGCGCCGTCATCGGCATCTACAACCTTGGCACGGCCAACGCTGAGCTCAAGCAGATGTACGATCGCCGCCTGGTCGGGTTGAGCCAGGCCGGGGAGGTCACCCAGCTGATCACGGCAAACCAGCTGGCCGTCGCGAAAGCCATCAACCTGGAAGATGCCGGCCAGCGCAGCGCCGCGATGGACACCGTCACCGCAACGAGCGCGACCATCAACAAACTGTGGGGCGAGTTCACGCAGATTCCGATGAGCGAAAAGGAGCGCGCGCTGGTCGGGGAAATCGCTGCGGCGCGCAAGGCGTTCCTCGATGGCGGCCTGCTGCCGGCAGTCGCGGCGATTCGCGCCAATGACAATGTGCAGGCGGTCCAGTTGCTGAACGGGCCGATGACGCAGTTGTATGCACCGCTCAATACGCTGGGCATCCGGCTGATCGAAGAACAGCAGGCCGCGGCGCTGACCGAATACCAGGCCTCGCAGGCTACTTTTGAGCTGGTGCGCGCGGTATGCCTGGCCGGCCTGGCCTTCGGCCTCATCATGGCCGCGCTGGTCGGGTACCTGCTGGTGCGCGCGATCGTGCGTCCGATCGAGCAGGCCGTGAAGATCGCCGGCGCCGTCGCCCAGGGCGACCTGACCCAGACCATCGAGGTCACCTCGATTGATGAAACCGGGCGCCTGCTGCAGGCGCTCAAGGACATGAACGATTCGCTGGTGCGCATCGTTGGCCAGGTCCGTACCGGCACCGACAATATCGCCACCGCCTCAAGCGAAATTGCGGCCGGCAACCTGGATCTGTCGTCGCGCACCGAGCAGCAGGCCGGCTCGCTGGAAGAAACCGCCTCGTCAATGGAAGAACTGACGTCGACCGTCAAGCAGAACGCCGACAATGCGCGCCAGGCCAATGCGCTGGCCACGTCGGCATCGGAAGTGGCGGGCAAGGGCGGCGCCGTGGTGGCCGAGGTGGTGCAGACGATGGGCGCGATCAACACATCGGCCACGCGCATCGTCGATATCATCGCCGTGATCGACGGCATCGCGTTCCAGACCAATATCCTGGCCCTGAACGCAGCCGTCGAGGCAGCGCGCGCCGGCGAGCAGGGCCGCGGCTTTGCGGTGGTGGCGGGCGAGGTGCGCAGCCTGGCGCAGCGCAGCGCGGCGGCAGCCAAGGAAATCAAGGTGCTGATCGACGATTCGGTCGAGAAGGTGCACCACGGCTCGCAACTGGTGGACCGCGCCGGCACGACGATGGCCGAGATCGTGCAAAGCGTGAATCGCGTGACCGACATCATGTCCGAGATTACCGCCGCCAGCCAGGAGCAGACAGCCGGCATCGAGCAGATCAACGGCGCTATCGCGCAGATGGATCAGGTGACGACGCAGAATGCGGCGCTGGTCGAACAGGCGTCGGCGGCGGCGACATCGCTGCAGGAAGAAGCGGCCAAGCTGGCGCAGACCGTGGGCGAGTTCAAGCTTGCAACGTCGCCGGGTGTGCGCGCAGTCATGGCCAAGCCGCGCGTGGTGACCAGTGCGCCGAAGATGGTGGGCAATGCAGCACTGCCTGCGGTGGCCAAAGCGACGCCGCCTGTGGTGGCCAAACCTGCGCTGAAGCCGGTAGCCAAAGCGCCGGTAAAACCGGTCGTGATGACAACTCTCGCCGATGCCCCGCCAGCCGCGAAGCCGGTGAAGCCGGCGAAGGCAGCGAAGGCAGAGACCGCCAACGCGAGCACTGGCGACGGCTGGGAAGAGTTCTGACGCGGTCCGGGATTGGCGGCCCGGCCGCCGATCCTACCGCACCGTGCGCAACGTGCGCAGCCCCGCCGCCAATAACAGCAAGGCCAGCAAGGCCAGCGCCAGCAACTGCCCCGGCGCCAGCGTTCCCTTCATCGCGCGGCCGTCATACACCGGCAGCTTCGCCGCATCGCCCGGCGTGAACGGCCGCTCATTAAACATGTACGGATAGAAGAACTGCCGCAGCTGCGTGTGATACGCCCCGATCCGGTCGTGGTACGCCAGTTGCGAGGCCAGGTCGGTATCGGCCAGCCGGTGCAGCAGCACCTGCACGTTCACCGACGCCAGCAGCAGCCCGGCGCGCGCGGTCCAGTCTTCGCGCGCCACCATGCTGGCGCGGTACTGCGCCACGCTTGGCGCTACCGCATCGTCGCCCGCCTGGTGCATCGCGTAATACCACTTCCAGTGGAAGCGCCCGGTGACCGGCGCCGTGTCCTTCCATTCGGGATGCGTGCGGAAGAATTTCTCGAACGTGTCGGGCTTGGGCACGTCCCACGCCGAGTGCACGGCCTGGCGCTGCGCCAGCGCCAGCTCGACGCCTTTCGACACCGGCGACAGGCGTGCGATGCCCGCATCGGCCAGCGTCGGCAGGATCATCGTCAGTCCTACCAGGCTCGCCAGCAGGATCGCGGCGCTGCCGGCCGACGTGCGCGCACGCGCCGCCACCCAGGCCGACAGGCCGAACCAGAACGCCAGGTACAGCGTCGCCACCAGCGCAATCTGGCCGAAGCCCGTCACGCCGGCGCCGGCGATGAAGGCGCCTACTGCCAGTGGCAGCAGCGCGGCGAGCCATAGCAACGCATAGCGCAAGCCGACGCGGCGGCGCCAGGTATCGGCCGCACCTTTCGGCAGGGACGCCAGCAGGCGCAGGCGCCCGGCTTCGCGCTCGCTCGAAACCAAGTCGTGCATCAGCGCGATGACGAACAGCGGCGTCAGGTACACCAGCACGAATGCGAAATCGAAGCGCCCCGGCATGGCCAGCTCGGGATTGATCGACTCGGATTCGTACAGCTGCGCGTGCAGGCCCAGGATGCGCACGCGCAGCGCCGACGGCTGCAGATCGCGCCCGCCGATGGCGGCGAATGCCAGCGGTGACGGCGGATTGACGGTCAGGTGCGGCAGGTAGTAGCCGACCGCGCCGGCTTCGGCATTCCCACTGCGTAACTGCGTGGCCAGGATGGCCGCATGGTCATGGGCATGCCTCGCGGCGATGCGCTCGAGCGTGGCGCGCTGCTGGCTCACGGCGTGCAGGCCGGTCCAGACGGACAGCGCGGACAGCAGCGCGAGCAGCACGACGGCGCCGACAGCCAGGCGCGAGTGCGCGATCTGACGTAGTTCCAATAACAGTGTTTTCATGCCGGATTCCTTTCCAGGCGTTTGGCGACCCAGCCGCCGATTCCCGCCAGCGCCAGCAGCCAGCCACCGAGCAGGGCGAACGCGGGCCAGGCATGGCGCGCGGCGACGTCGGCGAACGGGGCAGGGGCGTAGCCGAAGCGCGGCGTGTCTTCCCAGTGGTGCTTGTCGATACGCTCGTCGCCGGCGCCGGTGGGCGTGACGACGTTGACGTGCAGGCCGTTGAGCCGCTGGACGAAGGCGTAGCGGTAGCGTTCACCTTCGAGCAGGAAGCGCGCGTGGCTGTCGAGATTGGTGCCGGACAGTGCGGTCGACATGCGGCGCAGCGCGATCAGCGGACTGGCCACGCTGGCCGAATGGACGATCGCACTTTCTTCACTCTGGCGGGCATGGTCGGCGCGCATGAATTCATCGAACAGGGCGCTCGTCATGCGCTCGCCCTCGGCCATCAACAGGCCACTGTAGTTGACCGGCAGGTCTTCCACGCGCGCGACGCCGTAGTGTTTCAGCGTGCGCGCGCGGAATGCATTGAAGTACGGGTCGTCCGGATTGTGGGTATCGCCGATCGCGGCCAGGCGCTCGTGGATCGCGACCTCGGTCTCGATGCGGCTCGGGCGGCCCACGTCGCCGGCCGCGACATCGGGCATCACGCGCGGCAGCAGGATCGCCGTGACGATCCAGCCGGCCACCAGCGCCAGCAGCGCGTCGCGCGCCCGGGGCAGCGATGCCGACACCAGCACGGCCGCCACGACCCATACCAGCAGGTACAGCGCATACCCGGCCAGCAGCGCCAGCGCCTCGGCCGCGACCGTCGGGTGCACGACAGCGATCGCCACCAGCGCGATGAAGGCCGGTGCGCCCAGCAGCAGCGTCACGCCCGCATGGGCCGCGAGTTTGCCCAGCAACAGCGTCGCGCCGCCCACACCCTGCACGATCTGCAGCCGCAACTGGCCGCGCTCACGCTCGCGCGCGACGCTCCCGAAGGCGAGGAACACGATCAGCAGCGGCGTGAGCACCTGCAGCACGAAGGCCGGTGTCAGCTGGCCAAAACGCAGCAGCACCGACGACTGGGCGGCATCGCTGAAGTTGGCGCTGTTCTGGCGGTGGCCTTCCAGAAACAGCGTGCTGCCGGTGAACGGATCGACGCCGAAATCGAAGAAGGCGAGGGGACTCAGCGGCCGGAACACATAGTGGCCGTAATGGACGACGCGGTGCGGATGGCGATCCGGCTGGTTGGCCCACTGGGCGTCGACCGTGCTCTGGAAGCGCGCCCGTTCGGCGTTCACGGCGCCCACGCGCTCATGGCTGACGACGATGGCCACGAGCGTGAGCGCCAGCATCAGGATGCCGGCGGCGACGGCCACCTGGTTGCGCAGCATGGCGCGCCACTCGCCCACGGCAACTGCGGGCAGTGCCCGGGAAACGCTCATGCGGCCTCCGGCCTGGCGGCAGCGTTCGTGGCACCGGCGTAGCGCCGGTACAGGTCGCGCACGTCATAGTGTTCGGCGCCGCTGGCGGCCACTTCGTGGCCGATGTGGCCGCGCTCCAGAAAACCGATGCGGTCGGCCACTTCGGCCGCGCCCAGCAGATCGTGCGTGACCATGAAGATGGCGCTGCCCCGTGCGCGCAGGTCTTGCAGCAGCGTGTTGAATTCGCTGGTGGCCTGCGGGTCCAGGCCCGTGGTCGGCTCGTCGAGCAATAGCAGCGGCACCTGGCGCGCCACGGCAAGGGCGATCGCGACCTTCTGGCGCATGCCTTTCGAGTAGCCGCCGAGGCGGCGCGTCCATGCGGCCGGATCGAGCCGCACCGCGCTCAAGGCATCGTCGATGGTAGCGTCAAGGGTGGCATTAAGCGGAGCGCTGCCGGCCAGGCGCAGGAAGTAGTCGATGTTTTCGCGGGCGCTCAGGTGTTCGTAAAGGGCGACGTTTTCGGGCACGTAGGCAAGCTGGCCGCGCGCGGCGAGCGGGTCGGCGGCGACGTCGATGCCGCACACGCGCACGCTGCCGGCCTGCGGTGCGAGAAAGCCGAGGAAGGCGTTGAGCGTCGTCGACTTGCCGGCGCCATTGCCGCCCAGCAGGGCATAGATTTCACCGCGCGCAACGCGCAGGTTCAGGTCGCGCAGCACGGTCGTGGCGCCGTAGGCGACGGTCACGCCGGTCGCTTCCATGGCAGGAGTGGTCATGGTCATCGTGTTCTTTCAGAGTAAACAAGGGATGCCGGCGCACGCATGCAGCGTGCACGCTCGATGCAGACGTACGCAAAGGCGGCGCCGGCAAACGGGACGGAGATGACTCGCGCCGCTACGCCGTCACGTCACGTTGGTGACCGCGTCGGCGCAAGGACGAATCAGTGGACGGACTGGTGGCGTGGTGGCGCCTGGGGGGAAGGGATCAGGTACTGGCGCCGGTAGAATGGCGCGGGGCGCGGCAGGCGCGCGAGAAGGTAGGCGACCGCCAGGAAGACGGCCAGCAGTTGTGGCGACACGGCCGGCAGGTCCGCCGTGGCATGGGCGGCGACCTGGCAGCTGACGCAGTCGGACAGCTGCTCGGCCAGGTCATGCTCGTGGTATGAGCTGCCGATGAGTTGCAGCGCCAGGATCAGCGCGCACGCACACAGGAGCAGCCGGCGCAGGGCCGTGCTGGTGTGGGTGATGCGTAAGGTGTGCAACAGCGACATGCAATCCTGATGGAACGGGTGACGGCGCAGTATAGCCCGGCCATTACGGCGCGGGCAAGGCGCAAGGCGGGGCGCAATGCGCCGGCTTACTCGAACGCCACCAGCAGCGTGGCCAGGCTGATGCAGACGACGGCGACCACGCCGATGCGCTGGCGCAGGCGGCGGCGGCCGGCGACGATGTCTTGCGCGATATGACGGCGTGGCTTTTTTGGATTGCTGCGGTCGACGGCGGTCGCCGTATGGATCGGCGTGCGGTGACGCTGGACTTGTTCGGTGTGCATAAATGGCTCCAGTTGCAGGCCCCGGCGGTGCAAGGTCAATAGTGTGCGTTTATTTGTGCTTCTGCTTGTGTTTGAGGCAATAAACAATCCTAGCATGCACGGATTCACTTGTGGAAGGCCGCGTCCTCAACCGTGCGCAGGTACGGACAGCCAGCGTACCGGACCTGCAGCGCCGTCCAAAAAGAGGCGCTGCGCGATCGTAGTGCGCGGCGCACGCCATGCTGCGGTGCATTGCAGCGGTGGCCCTGCTCGCGCTCACTCTGGGACGGTCACTGGCACGAAGCTTGCGTAATAACCAATGCGCAACGGAGCGCACGAGGTGAATGCCAACGCTGGCCCGCCTCCCCGGACAACGACGTCTACCAACGCATGAACACGTTCATGTGCGGTAGTCGTTTTTTTTTGCCTGATCACTTTTTGGGATTTGCAATGGAAAATCAACAGCGTCAAGCGCAGGGCAACCCGTCCACCGGCACGAACGTCGATGGGACGCGCCGGAACATTATCCAGGGTGCGTCGCTGGCAGCGGCCGGCAGCCTGCTGGGCCTGGCCGGGGGCGGGGCATGGGCGGCGGGGTCGGACAAGCCCGAAAAAACCGAGATCAAGATCGGCTTCATTCCACTGACCGATTGCGCATCGGTGGTGATGGCGTCGGTGCTGGGCTTAGACAAGAAGTACGGCGTCAAGTTCGTGCTGAGCAAAGAGGCTTCGTGGGCCGGCGTGCGCGACAAGCTCGCCAACGGCGACCTCGACGCTGCCCACGTGCTGTACGGCCTGCTGTACGGCGTGCAGATGGGCATTGGCGGCCAGAAGAAGGACATGGCCGTGCTGATGGGCCTGAACAACAATGGCCAGGCCATCACGCTGTCGAAGCAACTGGCCACCAAGGGCGCGGTCGACGGCGCCTCGCTCGCCAAGCTGATGCGCACCGAAAAACGCGACTACACGTTCGCACAAACCTTCCCGACTGGCACCCACGCGATGTGGCTGTATTACTGGCTGGCCGCCAATGGCATCAATCCGATGAAGGACGCCAAGGTCATCACCGTGCCGCCGCCGCAGATGGTGGCCAATATGCGCATTGGGAACATGGACGGCTTCTGCGTCGGCGAACCGTGGGGCCACCGCGCCATCATGGACGGCATCGGCATCACCGCCACGACGACCCAGGACATCTGGCGCGACCACCCCGAGAAGGTGCTGGGCTCGACGCTGGAATTTGCCAAGGCCAATCCGAACACGTGCCGCGCGATGATGGCCGCCATCCTGGAGGCGGGCAAGTGGATCGATGCGTCGCTGGCCAACAAGAACAAGATGGCCGAAGTGATCGCCGCCAAGTCGTACGTCAACACCAGCAAGGATGCGATCGACCAGCGCATCATGGGCCGGTACCAGAACGGCATGGGGAAGACCTGGGACGACGCGAACCACATGAAGTTCTACAACGATGGCCTGGTCAACTTCCCGTACCTGTCCGACGGTATGTGGTTCATGACGCAGCATCGTCGCTGGGGCCTGCTCAAGACCGATCCGGATTACCTGGCGGTGGCAACGGCGGTCAACCAGGTCCAGCTGTACAAGGACGCGGCGACGATGACGAAGACGCCGGTCCCGGCGGGCTTGCTGCGCACATCGAAGCTGATGGACGGCGCCGTGTGGGATGGCAAGAACCCACAGGCGTATGCCGCGTCGTTCAAGGTCAAGGCTTGACCATCCACCCGTACTGCGAGGAGCCGTCATGAATGCCCTGTTGAAATCCGTTCCCAACGAGCCGGCGCCGGTGCCGGTGGCCGTCAGCGGCCCGGCGCGCACCGCGACGCCGCGCAAGCCGGCAGCCAGCACTGTCGCTGCCCGTCGCGCGCAGCCGTTCGCCGCGGTGGTCCGGCGCGTGGCGCCGCCGCTGACCGGCATCGCGCTCGTGCTGCTGGTCTGGCAAGTGATCGCCGCGCAGAACGAGGCGTTTCCGTCGCCGCTGGTCACGTGGCAGGCGGCGCTCGAACTGTTTGCCGATCCGTTCTACCGCAACAGCCCCAACGACCAGGGCATCGGCTGGAACGTGCTGGCGTCGCTGCAGCGCGTGGCGATCGGCTTCGGCCTCGCGGCGCTGATCGGGATTCCGCTGGGCTTCGTGATCGGGCGCGTGCAGTTTGTCAGCCGCATGTTCGGCCCGATCATCAGCCTGCTCAAGCCCGTCTCGCCGCTGGCCTGGCTGCCGATTGGCCTCCTGGTGTTCAAATCGGCCGACCCGGCGGCGATCTGGTCGATCTTCATCTGCTCGATCTGGCCGATGATCATCAACACGGCCGTCGGCGTGCAGCGGGTGCCGCAGGACTACATGAACGTGGCGCGCGTGCTGAACCTGTCGGAGTGGAAGATCCTCACCAAGATCCTGCTGCCATCGGCGCTGCCGTACATCCTGACCGGCGTGCGCCTGGCGATCGGCACCGCGTGGCTCGTCATCGTGGCAGCCGAAATGCTGACCGGCGGCGTGGGCATCGGCTTCTGGGTGTGGGACGAGTGGAACAACCTGAACGTGGCCCACATCATCATCGCGATTGCCATCATCGGCGTGGTTGGCCTGCTGCTCGAACTGGCGTTGGTGTCGCTGGCACGCGCACTGACCCACGAACAAGTGGCTAACTGAAAGGGTTTCGATCATGGACGAACTGCAAAAGAAATTCATCGACATCACCGGCGTCGAGATGGCGTTTCACACGAAGAAGGGCGTGTTCCCAGCGTTGCAGGGGATCGACCTGACGGTCAGCAAGGGCGAATTCATCACGCTGATCGGCCACTCGGGCTGCGGCAAGTCGACGCTGCTGAACCTGATCGCCGGACTGCTCAAGCCGACGGCTGGCCTGCTGATCTGCGCAGGCCGCGAGATCGGCGGCCCGTCCCCGGAGCGCGCGGTCGTGTTCCAGAATCATTCGCTGTTGCCGTGGCTGACGTGCTACGAGAACATCCATCTGGGTGTCGAGCGGGTGTTCGGCGGGGCTGAATCCCGCGCGCAGCTGCGTGAGCGGACGATGGACGCGCTGGCGCTGGTGGGCTTGACGAGCGCCGAAACCAAGCGGCCGCATGAAATCTCGGGCGGCATGAAGCAGCGCGTCGGCATCGCGCGGGCGCTGGCAATGCAGCCTAAGGTCTTGCTGATGGACGAGCCGTTCGGCGCACTCGACGCACTCACGCGCGCGCACTTGCAGGACGAGCTGCTCAAGATCGTGGCGGCCACGAAATCCACGGTGGTGATGGTGACGCACGATGTGGACGAGGCGGTGCTGCTGTCGGACCGGATCGTCATGCTGACCAATGGGCCGGCGGCCACGATCGGCGAGATCGTCGCCGTGGAACTCGAGCGGCCCCGTGACCGGGTGGCGCTGGCGCAGGATGCGCGCTATACCGAGCATCGCCGGCAGGTGCTGGAGTTCTTGTATCGCAAGCAGGCGCATCCGGCCGTGGCTGCCTGATTGGTGACGGTGTTCGATCAAAGCAGTAGGGTGGGCGGGTTTCCCGCCCACGCGTTCAAGGATCGCCGAATCGCCGAGAATTCAGGCGCATGTTGAACGCGTGGACGGCACAGCCGTCCACCCTACGCGGCCCCGATCGAATGTGGCACGCACGCGCATCCGGTGAAGGCGGGTTGATTACGTGGCTTTTTTCTTCTGCACCTGACGCTGCTGCTGCTTGCGCTGCGTCTGGTTGCGGTTCTGCTTGCCTTCGTGGAGCGCGGTGGCGTCCAGCTTGGCCTGCTCGGCGGTGCGCAGTTCTTCCTTGTCGTCATGCGCGACAAAGTAATCGTTGGCTTGCGCGTCGACCACCAGCTTGATCGCCGCTTCGTCGGTGAGGTCATACATCTCCGTGAGGAGCGTGGTCACCTCGTCGAGAAAATCTTCATAAGTCATGGTGGGGTTATCCTAATATGAGCGGAACACAAAAAAGCCAACCCGAAGGTTGGCTTTTCTGCTGAATCTTTGGTAGGCCGTGCGGGATTCGAACCTGCGACCAACGGATTAAAAGTCCGCTGCTCTACCAGCTGAGCTAACGACCCGAAGAAGCAAGATTATAGGGGGCGACACGGGCGCTGTCAAATGCCGCGCCCGGCGTATCGCTGATCCGTGTGCTTACTTCAGCGACGCCAGGCGATCGCGTGCGGTCTGCGCGGCGCTCGAATCGGGGTACTTCGCTACCAGCGTCTGCAGCGACTTCTTCGCGTTCTTGTTGTCCTTGAGCAGGGTGTAGCTGCTGGCGATATTGAGCATCGCGTCCGGCACCTTCGGGCTCGTGGCGTAGGTGGTCGTGACGACCTGCTGCGCCGCGATGGCCTTCTTGTAGTCGCCCAGTGCGTAGAAGGTGTTGCCGAGCCAGTATTGCGCATTCGATGCATATGGCGACTGCGGATACTGGCGGACGAATTCCTGCAGCGCGACCGAGGCGCCCTTGTAGTCGCCTGCCTGGAACTGGGCGGTGGCGGCCTCGTACGCGGTCTTTTCAGTCGGCAGCACGTCGGCGTTCTGCCCGTCGATGACTTCGGCGCGCGGCTCGACTTTTTTCAGGCGCGCGTCGAGGTCAGCGTACAGCTGCTTCTGGCTGTTCTGGGCCTTGGCGACTTCGTTGGCGAGCACTTCGATCTGGCCGCGCAGGCGGGCGATTTCCTGCATCGTCTGCTCGTGCTGGTTGAGCATCTCGATCTGCACCGTCTTGTCCGATTTGCTGTCGATGCGTGCGGTCAGGTCGCGCGTGATGTTGTCGACCTTGGTGCGCAGGTCCAGGATGGCCTTGCGCGCTTCTTCGTCGTCGAACGGGCCGGCGACGGCGTGCAGCGGCATCGACAGGGCCAGCACGAGGCATGCGAGGCGGGACTTGGACAGTTTGAGCATAAGCGTTGTGTTCTTTCTACTAAGCCGGTGACTTCGGCGGTTGCTGAGATAAAACAAGGGGCGGGTAGCAGTCTGCACTGCGTCCCGCCCCCTGTCAATCGAACCTGTCCGGCTTGTTCAGCCGAATCGATTATTGATAGACGATGTCTGCGCGGCGGTTTTCAGCCCACGATTCTTCGTTGCTGCCCGTGGCTTTTGGCTTTTCTTCGCCCAGCGACACGGCTTCGATCTGGCCTTCCGACACGCCCAGCGATGCCATCGAACGACGGACGGCTTCAGCACGCTTCTGGCCCAGGGCCAGGTTGTACTCGGTGCCGCCGCGTTCATCGGTATTGCCCTGGATCAGGACTTTACGCGACGTGTTCTTGGTCAGGAAAGCCGAGTGGTTCTGGACCACTGGCTGGCCGTCAGCGCGCACGACGAAGCTGTCGTAGTCGAAGTAGATGCTGCGCTTGGCCAGAACGCCTTGTGGGTCGTTCAGCGGATCGACGCTGCCGGTCTGGACCGGGTTGATGTCACGTGGATCGGCAGCAGCTGGCGCTGCCGGCGTTGGCGATTTCTCGACGACCGGGGTTTCGTTCAGCTTGGTTGGCGACGAGCAGGCGGCCAGCAGGGCTGCGGTGGAAACGATGAAAGCTACACTCTTGAAGTTGCGCATGGATTTTCTCCTGTTATGTTGAGGTTTTACTTCTTACTTCATGAAGGGACCCCAGCTGGGCTCCCGAATGTTTCCCGCTTTGGTTGTCAAGCGTTGCTTGACTCGTCCATCCACAGACACCACGGCCAGCGAGGTGCGACCGCCACCCTTGGTTGCATACATGATGTACTTGCCGTTAGGCGAAAAACTCGGTTCGGTGGCCCCATCGGCCAGGCGCAGTTCCTGGCCGCTGGCCAGGTCCATCGCATATAAGGAGTAAGCGCCGCCGCGCTGCGAAATCCAGGCCAGCGTCTTGCCGTCGGACGACACGCGTGGGCTGATGTTGTAGCTGCCATTGAACGTCACGCGGGTGGCGTTGCCGCCGGCTGCGCTCATCTTGTAGATTTGCGGGCCACCGCTGCGGTCGCTCGTGAAATAAATGGTCCGGCCATCGGCCGAGAACTGCGGCTCGGTATCGATCGCCGGGTTGTTGGTCAGGCGCTTGTGGCCGGTGCCGCCCGAATTGACCGAGTAGATCTCGGTATTGCCGTCCTTCGACAGGGCCACGGCCAGCGTCGAGCCGTCCGGCGACCACGATGGCGCCGAGTTGTTGCCCTTCTGGTTCGAGATCACGTTGCGTCGACCCGTCATCAGGTCTTGCAGATACACGACCGGCTTGCGGTCTTCCATCGAGACGTAGGCGACTTTCGAGCCGTCCGGCGACCAGGATGGCGAAATGATCGGTTCCTTGCCCTGGGTGGCGATGACTTCGTTCTCGCCATCGGCATCGGACACGGCAAGGATATAGCGCTTGGCGCCGCTGTCGGCCTTCACGTAGGCGATGCGGGTCGAGAAGATGCCGCGCACGCCGGTCAGCTTTTCATAGACATCGTCGGCAATGCGGTGCGCCTGCAGGCGGGTGTAGCGGGGCTGGACTTCGCCGCCCATCTGCGAGATTTCGCCGCCCTTGACCGTATCCATCAGCTTGTAGCGGATCGCGAAACGGCCATCCGGTTGTTTCGATACGCTGCCGACCACGAGCGCGTCGGCGCCGCTGGCCTTGAAGGCAGCCAGATTGATGCTGCCGGCATCGCGGTCGCTGATGACCTGGCCGGCGTCGATGACCTTGAACACGCCACTGCGCTCGAGGTCGGCGCGGATGACGGCCGAGACCTTATCGGGTGCGACGGATTCGTCGGCGAAGGCTGCAATCGCGACCGGAATCTGGTTGCTGCCGACACCGGCGATTTCGATTTGCAGCTGCGCATTGGCTGCCGATCCCATGGCGAGGGAAGCGCTAAACAGCAAGAAATGGATTTTTTTCATAGTTTCTCTTGTAAAACTGGTTCGAACCGAATCAATCGTAATCGCGCATCGAGAAATTCACGTCAAGCGTACGTTCCACAGTCCCGTCCTTCTTTTTGGGCAGTGGTGATGCCTTCTTGATACCATTTTCCACTGCCCTGTCAAATTCCGGCACACCGCTGCTTTTCACCAACCGAACCGACATGATTTCACCGGTCGGCAACTGCTCGACGCGGAACGTGGCGCGTGGATTGCCCGACACATCGGTGTTACCCGGATAGGCCGTGCTGCTCTTGATCGCTGCCGTGATCGCGGCGATATAGCCGCCGTCCGACTTCGGCCCCGTCGACTTGGCCGCGCTGCCGCCGCTGCCCATGGCGCCGGCCATGCGCTTGAGCTCATCGGCCCGCAACTTCGCGAGCTTGGCGTCTTCGGCAGCGGCTGCCTTGGCTTTGGCGGCGTCCGCTTTCTTCTTCTCGGCAGCCGCTGCGACCTGATCGGCTTTCTTTTTCTCGTCCGCTTCTTTTTTCTTTTCAGCCGCGGCCAGCGCTGCCGCTTTCTTGTCGGCTTCCTTCTCGGCTTCTTTTTTCTTTTCGTCCGCTTCCTTCTTGGCGAGCAGCTCTTTTTCTTTCTCTTTCTGCTTGCGCTCTGCCTCGTCCTTCTTCTTTTGCTCGGCGAGTTTTTCTTCACGCTCGCGTTTTTCCGCGTCGCGTTTCTCGGCCAGCGCTTTTTTCTTGGCTTCCTCGGCCTTGCGTTCCTTTTCGCGCTGCAGCGCGATGTCCGGCGCCGGCTTCGGCGCCGGCTCCTCGACCACCGGTGGTGGTGGCGGCGGTGGCGGCGTGCGCACGGGCTCCGGCGTCGGCTCGGGCTCCGGTTCAGGGGTTGGCTCGGGCTCCACGGTAGGCTCGGGCGGCAGCTCGGGGGCGGCGGCAGTCTGCACTGACATGTCCCACACTTCGGCCTCGACGGTAATTGGCGTCTTGGCCGTCCAGCTCACGCCGATCCACAGAAACGCCAGCAACGCGGCGTGCACGGCCACTGCCAGCAGGAACGATGGCAGACGGCTCGGTTCGGGCGGCACGTGGTATGGCACGCCGGCGTTGTCTGGCTTTATTTCGGGCATATTCTAGGCATCAATGCATCGACATCACTGGGTGGCCAGGCCAACCCGGTTGATACCCATCTTCTTGGCTTCCGAGATCAGTTGGATGACGTCGTCGTACTTGCTCTCGCGGTCGCCCGCGATCAGCACCGGATAATCGGGGTGTTCTTCATGCAGCGCGCGCAGGCGCTGCAGCAGGGCGGAGCGGTCGGCCACGTCCTCCTGGGCCACGCGCCCCTTGCCCTGTACGCCGATCGACAGGCGATTCTCGGGCTCGATCGACACCTGGATATAGGTGTCCGGCGGCAGCGCCGATTTTTCGGCGCGCGGCAGGTTGACCACGCTCGGCGCCTGGTTGGCCGGCACTGCCATGAAGATAATGAGCAGCACCAGCATCACGTCGATGTAAGGCACGACGTTGATCTCGGATTTGAACTTGCGGCGACGTCCGCCGCGCATGCTGCTGGAAAAGGCCATGGTCAGGCTCCTTCTATCAGCGCGACTGGCGCTGGAGAATGTTCGAGAATTCTTCGACGAAGCTCTCGAAGCGGTTGGCCAGGCGGTCGATATCGTGCGTGAAGCGGTTGTACGCCACCACGGCCGGGATGGCGGCAAACAGGCCGATTGCAGTGGCGATCAGTGCTTCGGCAATGCCGGGCGCGACGATCGCCAGCGTGGCTTGCTCGACGCTGGCCAGACCGCGGAACGCATTCATGATGCCCCAGACGGTACCCAGGAGGCCAATGTACGGCGAGACCGAGCCGACCGACGCCAGGAAGTTCAGGTGCGATTCCAGTGCATCGAGTTCACGCTGGAACGATGCGCGCATGGCGCGGCGGGCGCCGTCGAGCACCGAGTTCATGTCGAGCGTCTCGCGCGAGGCTTGCTTGCCCTTGATGAATTCACCCATGCCGGACTCGAAGATGCGGGCCAGGGCGCCGCTCTGGTCGCGCTGGCTGCTGGCGCTCTGGTGCAGCGTGTGCAGGTTGCCGCCGGCCCAGAAACTGCGCTCGAACTGCTCGGTCTGCGCACGGGCGGCGCGGATCGCGAATACCTTGCGGAAGATGTAGGTCCAGCTCACGATCGACAGCAGTAACAGCAAGGCCATAATCAATTGCACCAGCACGTGGGCATTGCCGATCAGGGCGACGAATGAAAGGTCTGGGGTGACGGTCATGGGCTATTTATTTAGGTATGTATTCAGGCGGCACGCATTTTAGCAGCCACGTGGTCGGGCAAGGGGCGCGGGCGCATTGTGGCAATATCGACACAACACACGGTCACGCTCGCCGTATTGAGCAGGGTTTCACCGCACCAGGCCTGCTGCAGGAACTGGACCGATGCGCGTCCCAGCCTGGCAACACTGGTCTGGATCGTCAACTGGTCGTCGAGGCGCGCCGCAGCGTGGTAGTCGAGGGTCACACTCTTGACGACGAAGGCGGTGTTGTCCGCGTCGAGCAGGGCTTGTTGCTGCACGCCGAGTGACCGAAGCCATTCGGTGCGGGCGCGTTCAAAGAATTTCAGGTAGTTGGCATAGAAGACAATGCCGCCAGCGTCGGTATCTTCGTAATACACCCTGACTGGCCAGTTAAATACTGAAGACATTGTTACTGCCGATACATGAACATGAGAAACATTCTACGCGAGTTTCCTTCTCGATATCACCGTTTCCGGCCATCGATCGTGGAAATTACTTACGTACCCCTCGCACAAAATTGTGCTTTTGAGCGGTAGTAGACTTGAAACTTGGCAAAAAGACCAATCACTGTAACATTTTCTCACAAATGGCGACCGTGCTATCGGTGGCCAATCTGCCTGCCCTCGCACGTGCCTGCGCGGGCAGGTGAGCAATCATGCGCGCTTGATCGTGAATGGCGAGAAACCCTGGCAGGTCGGCATCAGTTCAATGCTGTTGACGTTCACGTGCGGTGGCAGCGTCGCGATCCAGTACGCGGTGTCGGCAATATCCTTTGCGCTCAGTGGCGTCGTGCCTTCGTAGACCTTGGCTGCAGCCGAATCGTTACCCTTGAAGCGCACGTTGGAGAATTCCGTGCCGCCGGACAGGCCCGGCGCCAGATTGGTGGCGCGCACGCCGGTGCCGACGAGATCGGCGCGCAGATTGAGCGTGAACTGTTCCACGAACGCTTTGGTGGCGCCGTACACGTTGCCGCCTGGATAAGGGTAGTGGCCGGCGGTCGAGCCGATATTGATCACCAGTCCGCTGCCACGCGCGACCATGTCGGGCAGCACGAGACGGGTCATCGTCACCAGGCCTTTGCAATTGGTGGCGATCATGGTTTCCCAGTCTTCCAGCGGCACTTCGTGCGCCGGCACCGTGTTGAGGGCCAGCCCGGCATTGTTGATCAGCACATCGATCCCCTTCCAGTCGGCCGGCAAGCCGGCCAGCGCTGCCTCGATCGACGCGCGGCTGGTGACGTCGAGCGTTACCGGCAGGGCGGCGTCGCCCAGCTCGGCGGCCAGATCGGCGATGCGGTCGGTGCGGCGGGCTGCCAGGATCACGCGGTGGCCGTTCGAAACGAAGGTGCGCGCCATTTCGGCGCCGAAGCCGGCCGATGCGCCGGTAATGAGGACGATCATGATGAATCCTTGAAAAGGGCAGTGAGGTAGAAGTGCGAAGGCAAATGCAGGCTGGCAAAATTGTAGCCGAAATGATCAGCCCGCCGTGGCGGGCAGGCAATTGCGCCCTGACTGGTCACCAGAACGGCGCTTTCCTTGCCCTTCAATGGGGAGTTCAGTACAATTTGCGGACTTTACGTCTCACGTAACTGGCGAAACACCGCACAAGCGCCACCGATTGGTGCGCAGCGCGGCAAAGGTGGGTACCCACCGGGGAACGTGAGACGCCATACGCCGTTCGCCTGGGCAGCCATCAACCGGTACGCGTTCGATCGCGGCTGCCCGCGCCCTTTGGCTCCCGCACCCGCACACAGCGCCGCTCGTTGCCTGGATTACTATCGATTGGAGTTTTACATGTTTGCTAAAGACCATACGCTGGCCAATGTCGATCCGGATCTGTGGAATGCCATTCAGAAGGAAAACGTCCGTCAGCAAGACCATATCGAGCTGATCGCGTCCGAAAACTACACCTCGCCAGCCGTCATGGAAGCGCAGGGCTCGCAACTGACCAACAAGTACGCCGAAGGCTATCCAAGCAAGCGCTACTACGGCGGCTGCGAATACGTCGACGTCGTCGAGCAGCTGGCAATCGACCGCCTGAAGCAACTGTTTGGCGCGGAAGCGGCCAACGTGCAGCCGAACTCGGGCTCGCAGGCGAACCAGGGCGTGTTCTTCGCCGTGTTGAAACCAGGCGACACGATCATGGGCATGTCGCTGGCCGAAGGCGGCCACCTGACCCACGGCATGCCGCTGAACATGTCGGGCAAGTGGTTCAATGTCGTCTCGTACGGCCTGACCGCTGACGAAGACATCGACTACGAAGCCCTCGAGCGCCAGGCGCACGAGCACAAGCCAAAGATGATCATCGCCGGCGCATCGGCGTTCTCGCTGAAGATCGATTTCGAGCGCATCGCCAAGGTCGCCAAGGCAGTCGGCGCCTACTTCATGGTCGACATGGCCCACTACGCCGGCCTGATCGCTGCAGGCGAGTACCCGAACCCGGTGCCGTTCGCCGACTTCGTCACCTCGACCACGCACAAGTCGCTGCGCGGCCCGCGCGGCGGCATCATCCTGATGAAAGCCGAGCACGAGAAGATCATCAATTCGGCCATCTTCCCTGGTATCCAGGGCGGCCCGCTGATGCACGTGATCGCCGGCAAGGCCGTTGCGTTCAAAGAGGCGCTGACGCCTGAGTTCAAGACCTACCAGCAGCAGGTCGTCAAGAACGCCAAGGCACTGGCCGACACGCTGACCGCGCGTGGCCTGCGCATCGTGTCGGGTCGCACCGAATCGCACGTGATGCTGGTCGATCTGCGCGCCAAGAACCTGACGGGCAAGGAAGCCGAAGCAATCCTGGGCCAGGCGCACATGACCTGCAACAAGAACGGCATCCCGAACGACCCGCAAAAGCCGTTCGTCACCTCGGGCATCCGCCTGGGCAGCCCGGCCTTCACGACGCGTGGCTTTGTCGAAGAAGACGCCGTCACCGTGGGCAACCTGATCGCCGACGTGCTGGACAACCCGCACGACGCTGCGACCATCGAGCGCGTCAAGGGCGAAGTCAAGAAACTCACCAGCAAGTATCCGGTTTACGCCGCCTGATCTGGCTGACTCTGTCTATCCGGGCCGGTTCGCTGGCCCGGTAGTCTCCACGTAGTATTGCAGCCTCGGCGCCATGAAATGTCCCTTTTGCCAGCATGAAGATACACAAGTCCTCGATACCCGCGTATCGGAGGAGGGGGACGCCATCCGGCGCCGGCGCCGCTGCGGCAAGTGCGACAAGCGCTTCACCACCTATGAGCGCATCGAACTGTCGATGCCGATCATCGTCAAGAAGAACGGCAGCCGCACCGAGTTTGCCTCGTCGAAGCTGCGTGGCAGCCTGATGCTGGCGCTGCGCAAGCGGCCCGTGGCGGCCGAAGCCATCGACAAGGCCGTTGCCTCCATCGAAGAAAAGCTGCTCACCAGCGGCCTGCGTGAAGTCGACACCGGCCATGTGGGCGAGCTCGTGATGCAAGAGCTCAAGGGCCTCGACAAGATCGCGTACATCCGCTTCGCATCGGTCTACAAGAATTTCGAAGACCTGGATTCGTTCCAGGCAGCGCTGGCCGAAGTCGGGCACCAGCGCAAGCTCGACAACTAATCCCTTTTCAAGGTTCCCCGATTGGTGCGGCGTACGCTTGCGCCGACGCACGGGCGTGCAAAGCCGGCCTGATAACGTCGTAGCTCGATATCGGGAGGCTTGCGTGCGTATCCACTCACACCACGGTTTTACGCTCATCGAAGTACTGGTGGCGTTGTTCGTGCTCGCCATCGGCATCGTCGGCGCCGGCGCGGCCCAGCTGGCGGCCGAGCGCACGCACCAGCAGGCGGCCCTGATGGCTGAAGCGGGCCAGCTGGCAAGTTCGCTGGCGGCGCGCATCGGCGCCAATCTGCCGCTGGCCAGCCTGCCCGATGCAGGCAATCCCTATCTGTCGCTCGACTATGATGCCGTCGCCGACGGTCCGCCTGTCGCCGCCGCCCCATGCTTTGGCACTGCCGCATGCGATCCGCTGGCGCTGGCGGCCTTCGACCTCGATGAGACGCGCCTGCTCGTGCACCGGCGCTTTCCTGGCGGGCGCATTGCCGTGTGCCGCGATGCGGCGCCGTGGGATGCCGCCAGCCGCCGCTATCGGTGGGCATGCAGTGGCGGGGCACATGCGGCGGTGGCGATCAAGATTGGCTGGCACGGCAACGATGACTTGCCGGCGTTCGTGCTGATGGTGGCGCGATGAGTGTCCATCGGCACCGGCGTGTGCGCCAGGCTGGCTTTACCATCGCCGAATTCATGGTCGCGATGGCGCTTGGCCTGGCCGTGCTGCTTGCGGCTGGCTCGCTGCTGATCGGTGCCACGCGTGCACACGCGGCGCTGCTCGAAGCGGCCGCGATGGACGACGCCGGCCGCTACGCGCTGGATGCCCTGGCGCGCGCCGTGCGCCTGGCGGGCCACGTCGACTGGGCCGCGCATCCGGTGATCGATCCTGCGCTACCGGCTGCCATTGCCGGACTGGATGCGTCGTCGCTGACCCACGCCGGCGCCGGCATCGATGCGCCGCTTCCGGCGACGGTCAACGGCAGCGACGTGCTGGCGCTGCGCTTTACCGGCAGCGGCGCGCCACCGGACGGTGATGGCGGCACGCTCGATTGCGCCGGCTTTCCCGTGCACCGCGATCAGGAAGGCTGGAGCATTTTTTATGTTGCGCGCAATGCCCAGGGCGACGCCGAACTGCGCTGCAAATACCGGGGCGCCGGCAGCTGGTCGTCCGATGCCGTGGCAGGGCGTGTCGACAGCTTCCAGGTGCTGTATGGCCTCGATACCGATGGCGATGGTGCGCCCAACCGGTACGTGAACGCGAGCGCGATCCGGGCGCTCGATGCGGCGCTGGTGCTGGCCGGCTCGACTGCCGGCGAGCGTGACGCCGATCTGCGCACACGCAGCCACTGGAAGCACGTTGCGAGCGTGCGGGTTGGCTTGCTGCTGCATGGGTCGCGCCAGGCGCCTGGTGCGGGTGCGGGTCTCGTGCACTGGTTGTTCGGTCCGGGGTATGACGGTGCGCTGGCGGCTGCCGATCCGGGTGTCCGGCTGGCGGCGGCTGACCTCGATCGCGGCGGCGAGGCGCGCGTGCGCAAGGTGTATGGGGCGGTGATTGCGGTGCCACTTGCGGTGCCTGTCGCTCCACCCAGCGGGCCACCTTCTGCGCCGCCGGTGGCCGCGCGCTGAGCAGCGTATGCGCCATCAACGTTTCTTCATGCCGCGGCGCCAGGCCGGCATCGCGCTCATCACCGCTCTCGTGCTGATGCTGGCTGTGCTGATGACGGGCATCGCCTCGGCGCGCGGCGCGCTGCAAAGCACCCGCGCCGCGGCGTACGAACGCGATCGCGCGCTGGCCCTGCACATGGCCCAAGCCGCTTTGCTCGATGCCGAACACGATATCGACGGCGGCGCGGTGCCAGGCTCGGCGCGCGCCAACGCGATCCGCGGCGGCAGTGCGGATGCCTTCGTCGGCGCGTGCCTGGGCGCCCGGCCGTACAACGGTTTGTGCGCGCACGACGCCGACGCCGATGGCCAGCTGGCCCGGCTGGTGCTTGACGATGGCCCAGCCATCGCATTCGGCACGTTCACCGGCGCCACGCTGCCCACAGGGGAGGGCGGCTTGCCGCTCGAGACGCCACGCTACCTGATCGAGCTGATGCCGGCGTCCGCCGACGGCCAGCTGTACCGCATCGCCGCGCGCGGGGCCGGCAGCATGCCGGGCACCGGGGCTGCTGTGCAGGCCTATTACCGCCTGCCACCCGCCGGTGGACATGGCCGGCGCGCCGGCTGGCGCGAGATCGGCAACTGGTCCGCGCTGGTTGCCGCGGCATCCGAATGACGCACCCGGCCAAACAGGCGCAAACAGGAGCACGTTCATGACACGACATCGCAACGGCTTCACGCTGATCGAACTGCTGATGGTGCTGGCGATCGTCGGCATCCTGACATCGGTGGCCTATCCCTCGTATGCGCGCCAGATCGTCAAGGCGCGCCGGGTCGAAGCCCAGCTGGCGCTGCTCGACCTGATGCAGCGCCAGGAACAATACCGTGCCCAGCATTACAGCTATGTCGCGTTCTCGATGGCCACGGGCGCTGCCGACACGCGTCAGTTCCGCACCTGGCTCGGCAATAGCGCTGCAGCCAGCGCCTATGAGCTCGACGGCGAGGCCTGCCCCGAGCAGGCAATTGCCGCCTGCATCGTGCTGCGCGCACGGCCCGGCACGGCCAACGTCAACGCTGCATTTGCCGATCCGGAATGCGGCACGCTGACGCTGGACAGCACCGGTGCGCAGGGCGCCAGCGGGGCTAGTGGCCCAGGTGGCTCAAGCGGCCAACCTACACGCTGCTGGCCATGACCACGCGCCTTGAGACCACGCCCGCCCGCGCCATCCTGCGCCGCCGCTGCACCGGCCTGTCGATGGCCGAACTGGCCGTGGTGCTGGGCATGGTGGCGATCACGTCATCGCTGGCGGCGCCCGGCCTGCACCGGATCGTGCAGGGCCAGGAACTGCGCGTGGCCGCAGCCGACCTCTACAGTGCAGTCCAGCTCACCCGCTCGATGGCGATCGCCCGCAACGAGCCCGTGATCCTGACATCGAACGACGCGGCCGGCATCGACTGGTCGCGTGGCTGGACCGTGTACGTCGATCGCGACCACAATCGCCAGGCGGGCGCGGGCGACGATATCCTGGCCGTGCGCGCCACGCTGCCGCAGGGCGTGCAGGTGAGCTATTCCTTTGCCAGCCCTGCAGCCCCGCAATACATCGCCTACAATGGCGCGGGACGCAGTTGCAGCACGACCAGCAGCGCCGCAGCGCGGCCCGGCACGCTGTCGCTGTTCCACGGCGGCGGGGTACGCCGTATTAAAATCAACATGCTTGGCCGCCCGCGCCTGTGCAACCCGGCGCGTGATGCTGGCTGCGATGGCGTTGCCGCACCGCCCTGAAAACAAGCGCATTGCACGATGCGCACCGATGAAAGACCACGTGACGCACGACAGCCAACCGATTCTCAACGACACCGAAGGCATGGCCGCGGCGCTGGCCTGGGCGGCGCGCGGCATGTTCATCACGGCGCCCAATCCGCGCATCGGCTGCGTGATCGTCAAGGACGACGTCGTCATCGGCGCCGGCCACACGCAACCGGCCGGCCAGGCGCACGCTGAAATCCAGGCGCTGCGCGACGCCGCCGCGCGCGGCAACGACGTGCGTGGCGCCACGGCTTACGTCACGCTCGAACCGTGCAGCCACCACGGCCGCACGCCGCCTTGTTCGGACGCGCTGATCGCTGCCGGCCTGGGGCGCGTGGTGGCGGCCATGGTCGACCCCAATCCGCTCGTCGCCGGTCGTGGCCTGGCGCAGCTGGAAGCGGCGGGCATCGCGGTGCGTTCCGGGATCATGGCGCGCGAAGCGCAGGAATTGAACATCGGCTTCTTCTCGCGCATGGTGCGCGGCCTGCCGTGGGTGCGCCTGAAAGTGGCCGCCAGCCTGGATGGCGCCACGGCCCTGGCCGGCGGCGAAAGCCAGTGGATCACCGGGCCGGATGCGCGCGCCGACGGCCATGCCTGGCGCGCCCGCGCCAGCGCGATCGTCACCGGCATCGGCACGGTCAAGGCCGACAATCCGCAACTCACGGTACGGGGCCTGGCCACGCCGATGCAGCCGCGCCGCGTGATCGTCGACAGCCGCCTCGAGATCGATCTTGATGCGCACATCCTGCAGGGCGAACCGTGCTGGCTCGTCGCCGCGGCCGAACAACCGGGCGACGAGAAAGCCGCCGCCCTGCGCGCCGCCGGCCACGAGGTGCTGTACCTGCCGAACGCCCACGGCAAGGTCGACCTGCCGGCGCTGATGCGCGAACTGGGTCGGCGCGAAGTCAATGAGGTCCACGTTGAAGCGGGCAGCAAGCTCAATGCCTCGCTCGTGCGCGAAGGCTGCGTCGACGAATTGCTGGTCTACCTGGCGCCCAGCCTGATCGGCCCGGGGCAGGGCATGTTCGACCTGCCGCCGCTCACGCAACTGACCGGGCGGCGCCAGTTGCGCTTCCACGACGTCACGCGCGTGGGCGACGACCTGCGCATCCTGGCCCGCTTCGCCGAAGCTGCTTCCCCATCCTCTGCTACCCCCAACAAGGAATAACGTCGTATGTTTACTGGAATCGTCGCCGCTGTCGGCACCATCACTTCCGTCGCGCCGCTGGCCGGCGGCCTGGACGCCGGCGTGCGTCTCGCCATCGATGCCGGCCCGTTGCCGCTGGCCGACGTGGGCCTGGGCGACTCGATCGCCATCAACGGCGCCTGCATGACCGTCACCGAAAAGAGCGCCACCGGGTTCACGGTCGACGTCTCGCGCGAAAGCCTGAACAAGACCGTGGGCCTGGACGCGCCCGGTGAAGTCAACCTCGAGAAAGCCTTGACGCTGGCCGAGCGCCTGGGCGGGCACCTGGTCTCGGGTCACGTCGATGGACTGGGCGTCGTGCACAGTTTCGAGCCGGTCGGCGAATCGCGCGAACTGATCATCGATGCGCCGCACGAGCTGGGCAAGTTCCTGGCCTATAAAGGGTCGATCGTCGTCAACGGCGTGTCGCTGACCGTCAATCGCGTGGCTGACCTGGAAGAGGGCGGCCAGAAAGTCTGCCGCTTCTCGATCAACCTGATTCCCCACACGATCGAGGTCACCACGCTGCGCCACCTGGCGGCCGGTTCGCGCGTCAATCTCGAGATCGACCTGATTGCGCGCTACGTCGAGCGCATGCTGGCAGCAACCACCGCCAGGTAATCGAGCACCCGGCTCGAGTCCACCGGCTTGGTGAAGTGCGCATCAAAGCCGGCGGCGCTCGAGCGCGCCAGGTCGTCCTGCGCACCCCAGCCAGAAACGGCGACGATGGTGCAGCGTTCGAGCCCGGCGAGCTGCCGGACATGTCGCGCCACGTCGTGGCCCGACATGTCCGGCAGGCCGATATCGAGAAACACCACGTCCGGTACGCATTGCGCGGCCATCTGCAGCGCCTGCTGGCCGTCATGGGCGACCGTGACGGCGTGGCCCTCCATCTCGAGCAGCATCGACAGCGTCACCGCCGCATCGACATTGTCGTCCGTGACGAGAATGCGCAGTGCCGGCGCAGCCGGCGTGCCCTGCGCGGCGACCTCCTCAGGCGGCGCCGTCGCCGGCGCGTCGTCCAGCGCGAGCCTGACCACGAACGTGCTGCCCTTGCCGATGCCCTCGCTGTGCGCACTGACCGCGCCGCCGTGCAGGTCGACCAGCTGGCGTACCAGCGACAGGCCGATGCCCAGGCCGCCCTGCGCGTGCTGGCGGTTGCTGCCCACCTGGCTGAACATCTCGAACACCGATTCCAGTGAGGCGGCGGGAATACCGACGCCGTTGTCGGTGATGGTGATGAGGGCGTGGGTGCCGTCCTGCGTCACGCGCAGCGACAGCGCGCCGCCAGGGGGCGTGTATTTGGCCGCATTGGTCAAGAGGTTGCCGATCACCTGCGCAATGCGGGTGGCGTCGGCCTGCACCGGCAGCGGCGCAGCATGCAGCTGCAGGTCGAATGCATGGCGGTGCTTGTCGATCAGCGGCAGGCTTGTTTCGACCGCATTGGTCACGATGGCGTTGAGGTCGACGCGGGTCTTGCGGATCTCCACCTTGCCATTGGTGACGCGCGCAATGTCGAGCAGATCGTCGATCAGGTGCGCCAGTTGCCGGACCTGGCGCTCCATCATGTCGCGCACATTGGCTGCCACGGCGGGGTCGCGGGGGCCGACGCGCAGTAATTCCAGGCCCGTCATCAAAGGAGCGAGCGGATTGCGCAGTTCGTGCGCCAGCACGGCCAGGAATTCGCTCAGGTTGCGGTTGGCCCTGGCCACTTCGTCGAACAGTTCGCGCTGGCGGGATTCTGCCAGGCGCAGCGCTGCTTCGGTGCGTTTGAAGGCATCGATGTCGGTGACGATCGCCACATGGCCGCGCGTGACATCGTCGCGGCCCTTGAGCGGCACTGCGGCCACCTGCGTCCAGATCTCGACACCATCGTCGCCCAGGTAGCGCGCTTCGATGCCCGGCACGACGCGCTCGCCGCGCGCCGCGCGTGCGCCGGCAAAGTCACGGCGCTCCAGGGGCCGGCCATCTGCATCGAACGCGGTCCAGCGCATGTAGCGCTCTTCGTCCAGTGACGGTAGCACGCCGGTGGGCAGGTAGCGGTGCATTGCCTGGTTCGACAGCAGCAGCTTGCCGTCCTGGCCGGCCACGGCCACGCCCACCGGCAGGGCGTCGAACATCGTCACGAGCGTGTCGCGCGTCTCGTGCAATGCCTGTTCGGTCCGCTTGCGGTCGCTGATGTCGAGCACGTTGCCGACAAAACCCAGGAAGTCGCCGTTCGCCGCAAAGCGCGGCTGTCCGGTCGCAATCACCCAGCGGTACCCATCGACGACATGCCGCAGCCGATGCTCCATGCTGAATGGCACGCGGCGCGCATTGGCATCGACGACGGCGTGCAGCGCCGCGTCGCGCTCATCGGGATGCACGGCTGCCGTCCAGCCGAACGCCAGGCTCGTCCCCCGGTCCTGGGCCGTGAATTCGTGCCAGGCGCGCGACAGGAACGAGAGCTTGCCATCGGGCTCAGTCACCCACAGCATGGCCGGCGCGGAGTCGGCCAGGTCCAGGAACCGCGATTCGCTGCGCGCCAGTGCGCGCTCGGCCAGGCGGCGCTGCAGGATCGCGGCGGCCTGGTTGGCGGCCACGCCCAGCAGCAGGCGCTCGTGTTCGGACGGAAAGCCCGCACGCCGCGCGCCGATGACCACGACGCCTGGCTCGCTGCCGGTGCCGAAGCGCGCCGTGCCGAATTGCAGCGCCGCGTCATTGTCACCGTCAGCGTGCAGGGTGGCGGGCCACAGGTCATGCAGGTCGGCCGACCCGATGGCGGCGTCGAGCGCCGCGCGCGCGGCCGCCAGCATGGCGCCGTCAGCGTCATCGTTGCGCCGCAGGCGAATCGCGTCCAGGGGATCGATCTCGCCCTTGCCCGGCAGGTGGATACCGACCAGGTCCAGGTCCAGCGTCGTGAGCAGGACGCTCGCCAGGCTGTCGATGACGCCCTCCGGCGGCAGGTCGCCCCAGATGGCCGGCAGGGTGGTCATGGCAACCAGGTCGCGCGTGGTCTTGCGCAGGCGGTCGATTTCGGCGCGGTACTCGTCGGGTGAATGCATGCGGCTGCCGACTCAGTGCGCAGGCAGCACGCGGTGGTGTGCTTGGGCGCCATGCAACAGGGCGCTGGCCAGGTGAACCGGGTGATCGGGCATGCTCATGGGTTGTTACCAGTAGAGCGCCAATGGTGCCTGGCGCCGGCGTTGATGTGTACGGGGGCGAATGCCCGCTGCGGGCACGCATAGTATAGACGATGCGCGCCGGCAGCCGGAAAGGCCAGGCCGGCGCGCGTGGCCCATCAGGTTCCCGGCAGTATCGACTGACCCGGCTGACCCGGATGCCCCGGCTGCACTGCGGGCAGCGTCTTCGCCACGTTGGCTGCCTTGGCGGCCGCCTCGGGATTGAGCACCACCTGCACATAGTTCTTCGTATCGAAGTAACGCCGCGCCGCCGCCTGCACGTCCTGCGCCGTCAGTGCGGCCACCTGCTGCTCGACCTTCAGGATCGACGCCGGATCGGTGCCTTCGGTCAGGCTCGATTGCAGGTTCGCCACCCAGTAACCGTTCTCACGCAGCGAGCGGCGGTGGTTCTGGATCCAGCCGGATTTGACTTTCTCCAGCTCGGCGGCGTCCGGCCCGTTCTCTTGCAGGCGCTTGATTTCGGCAAACGTCGCGGCCACCACCTTGTCGACGTTTTCCGGCCCGGTCGGCAGGTTGATGCCGATCGAGTAGTTCCCGTACGGGATCTTGCTGAGTGCGCCGCTGGCGCCGCCGCCGTAGATCATCGCCATCTTTTCACGCAGCACCTCGATGATGCGCAGATTGGTCACTTCGATCAGCGCCGACAGGCGCAGCTGCTCGGCCTCGGAGAATACAGCCGGCCCCGTGAAGTTGATCGAGATGCTGCTCTTGGGCTCGGTGCCGCTGCGCACTTCGCGCTTGACCACACCCGTCACCGGGCGCAGGCCCACGTCGCGGTACCCCACCGGCAGTGCGGGCGTGGGCAGGGTGCCCAGATAGCTGGTCAACAGCGGACGGATGGCCTTTTCGTCGAAACTGCCCACCAGGATGAACGTCATGTCCTTCGCGCTCGAAAAACGCTGGCGGAAGATGGCGATGCTGCGATCGAGGTCGATCTTGGCATATTCGTCGGCCTCGAGCGAGCGTGGTGCGCGCGGGTGATTGCCAAACAGCGCCGACACCACGGCGTCGCCAAAGCGCCGCCCCGGCTGGCCGCTGGCGTTGCGGGCAATCTCGGCCTGCTTGTCGATATATGCGTGGAACAGGTCTTCGTCGCGGCGCACGCCTGCGAACTTCAGCCACAGCAGCTGCAGCATCGTTTCGATGTCGGTGGCGCCCGAGGCGCCCGCGATCACGTCGGTGTAGCTGCCCAGGCCCACGGTCACGCCAGCCGCCTTGCCGGCCAAAATTTTGCGCATGTCCAGCGGCGTGAAATCCTTCACGCCCATGCTGGCCACGATCGCGTTGGAAAAGCGCGCGTTGAGGATGTCCTGGTCGGGAAACAGGCTTTGTCCGCCGGGGCGCGCCGCGCTCAGCACCACCTGGTCATTCAGGAAGTCGGTGGGCTTCAGGATCACCTTCACGCCGTTCGACAGCGTCAAGCGCGTCAGCCCCAGCGCCTTGTCGTGCGCTTCGTGCGTGATCGTGCCGGGTTGCGCCGGGCGTTCCATCAGGCGCGCCGCCAGCAGCTTTTCATCGTACGCTTCGACCGGCAGGCGCGCAGCCTCGCTCACCGCGGCCAGCAATTGCGGCCCGGTGGGCGTATCGGGCTTGGCCACGCCCGTGTACAGCACCAGCTTGCCCGAGTCTTGCGGGATCGTGCTGCGCGCATAGGCGTTCATCTCGGCCTGCGTGATGCCCGGCACCAGGTTCTGCACGTAGCGGTATTCGGTCTCGATGCCGGGGATGGCTTCGTCCTGCAGGAAGTTGCGGATGTATTCGGCGGCGTAGGTGCCCGAATCGCTCTTGGCGCGCTCGTTCCAGGCCTGCTCGTAGGTACGCATCAGGTTTTTCTTGGCACGTTCGAGTTCCTGCACGCCGAAGCCGTGCTGGCGTGCCCGTTCGTTTTCCTGGACCAGCGCCGCAATGGCAGTCTGCGCGCCGCGCGGGCCGATGGCGGCCGACGCATTGTAGGCGCGGTAGCGCGGGGTCAGCTTGCCCAATGAGCTGCTGGCGCCCAGCCACGGCGCATCGGGCAGTTGCGAGATTTCGGCCAGGCGCGCGCTGAGCATCGACGCGAACAGGCCCTGCACCAGCTCTTCGCGGTAGGCGCGCACGGTGCCCAGGTCGCGCACCGGCTGCACCGGATAGCGGATCAGCACCGCATTGCCATCGGCTTCGGGGTCCGTCACGACCAGCGCCTCGGTGTCGGCGCGCGCGGGAATCGCGGCGTACTCGCGCGGACGCGGCGTGGCCGGATTCTTCAGGCGCGTGAAGTGCTGCTTGACGAGCTTCTCGGCCTGCGCCGGATCGATGTCGCCGACCACGACGACCGCCATCAGGTCGGGCCGGTACCAGTCCTTGTAGAAGCGCTTGAGGGTCTCGGGCCTGAAATTGCGCAGCACATCTTCGCGGCCGATCGGCAGGCGCTCGGCGTAGCGCGAGCCGTTGAACAGGCGCGGATAGATCTGCTTGCCCATGCGGTCGGCCGCGCCTTTGCCCAGGCGCGCTTCTTCGAGGATGATGCCGCGCTCCTTGTCGATGGCGTCAGTATCGAAGCTCACGCCATGGGCCCAGTCTTCCAGCACCTGGAAGGCGCGGGTGACGTTCTGCGGTTTATCGGTCGGGATCGGCAGGATGTACACGGTCTCGTCGAACGAGGTGTAGGCATTCAGGTCGGCGCCGAAGCCCACGCCGATCGATTGCAGGTACGACACCAGCTCGTGCTTGCGGAAATTGGTCGAGCCATTGAACGCCATGTGCTCGACGAAGTGCGCCAGGCCGCGCTGGTCGTCGTCTTCGAGGATCGAGCCGGCCTTGACGACCAGGCGCAGCTCGAGCTTGTGTTCGGGGCGCGCATTGCGCTGGATGTAGTAGGTCAGGCCATTGGCCAGCTTGCCAACCTTGACCTGCGGGCCGACCGGGATCACGGCGTCGAGCTGCAGCGCGTCCATGTTCGAGACGGCTGCCTTGGGCGCGCTGACCTGCGGCGCACTGTGCGCCAGCGAGGACACGCACACCAACGCGGCCAGGCAGGCGCCGCGTACAAATTTGTTGCTCATTGGGGGTTCCCGGTGACTTGATCGGTGCATTTTACAGGGCGCGTGCCCGTGCACGGCTGGGCTTAAGGCTGCGCTAACGAACGCTGCAGGGACCGTGCAGCGCCCCCGCAGCGCTTACAGCATCACGCTGCCCAGCGCCAGCAACCCGGCCATCTCGAGCGCCGGGATGGGCCGCCCATACAGATAGCCCTGCATCACGTCGCAGCCGAGCGAACCGAGAAAATCGCGCTGGCCGATCGTCTCGACGCCTTCGGCCACCACGGCCAGCGACAGGCCCTTGGCTAGCGCGATGGTGGCCTGGGCAATCGCGGCGCTGCGCTGCTCGCTGGTGATGTTGCGCACGAAGGTCTGGTCGATCTTGAGTTTGTCGAGCGGGAAGCGCGAAAGGTAGCCCAGCGACGAGTAGCCAGTGCCGAAGTCGTCCAGCGAGAGCGAGACGCCCAGCGCGCGCAGTTCGGCCATCTGGGCTTCGGCCGCGCTGCTGTCGCCCAGCATCACGCTTTCGGTCAGTTCGACTTCGAGCCAGCGCGGTGCCAGGCCGCTGTCGCGCAGCGCGCTGCGCACCACCGACACGACGGCGCCGGCCTTGAACTGGTGGGCCGAGACATTGACGGCCACGCGCACCGGCGCCAGGCCCGCATCCTGCCAGGCCTTGTTCTGGAAGCACGCCTGGCGGATCACCCATTCACCGATCGGATGGATCAGGCCCGTGTCTTCGGCCAGCGGGATGAAGTCGGCCGGCGAGACATTGCCGATTTCGCCGCTGTTCCAGCGCAGCAGGGCTTCCATGCCGACCAGTGTGCCGTCCAGGTGCGACACTTGCGGCTGGTAGTGCAGCGCCAGTTCGTCGCGTTCGATCGCGCGCCGCAGGCGCGTTTCCAGTGCCAGCCAGCGCAGCGCCTCGGCATTCATCTCGCCCTTGAAGAAGCGGAAGCCATTGCGCCCCGATTCCTTGACGTGCGTGAGCGCCGCGTCGGCCGCCTTGAGCAGGTCGCCCGGCGCATCGCCATCGCGCGGATAGATGCTGATGCCCACGCTGCCCGTGACCACCAGATCGTGACCGCCCACGCCATGCGGTTCGGCGACGGCGTCGATCAGCTTCTGGGCGCAGTAGATGACGTCGTCGGTGTCGTCGAAATCGGTCATCAAGAGTACGAATTCATCGCCCGACAGGCGCGCCACGGTGTCGGTGGGGCCGGCCAGCGCGCTGACGCGGCGCGCGACTTCGCGCAGCACGGTGTCGCCGGCAGAGTGGCCCAGGCTATCGTTGATGCGCGAGAGCCGGTCGACGTTGAACAGCAGCAGCGCGACCTGGCTGGCATCCTGGCGCGCTGCGGCCAGGGCCTGGCCCACGCGGTCGTTGAACAGCGAGCGGTTCGGCAATTGGGTCAGCGCGTCGTGATTCGACAGGAAATCAAGCTGGTGGTGGGCCGCTTTCAGCGCCGACAGGTCGGTCGACACCGACACATAGGCCGTCAGGTTGCCGGCATCGTCGCGCACCGCGCTGATGCTCATGCTGGCCGGGTAGATTTCGCCGTTCTTGCGGCGGTTCCAGATTTCGCCGCGCCACTGGCCGTCTTTTTCGAGGCAGTTCCACATGCTGGCGTAGAACGCGGCGTCGTGCCGGCCCGAGCGCATGAAGCGCGGGTTGGTCCCCATGACGTCGGCCTCATGAAAGCCGGTAATCGTCTCGAAGGCCGGATTGGCGGCGACGATATTGGCGTCGGCGTCGGTCATCAGGATGGCTTCCTGGGTGCTGTCGAACACCTGGCGCGCCAGTTCCAGCCGGTGTTCGCTGTCGCGCAGGGCGGCGTCGGAATCGGCGCGGGCGATGGCCTCGAGCTGCAGCTGCGCCGCGTGGTGCTGCACCACTTCGTACAGGTTCAGGTTTTCGTAGGCCACCGCCAGTTGCGCGGCCAGCGCCGTCGCCCAGCGCTCTTCTTCATCGGTGAAGGGCGCAGCGTTGTCGGCGCGCGTGCAATACAGCCAGCCCAGTGGATGCTGCAGGTCGTGCACCTGCAGGCCGAGCAGGTGCACGACGCGCGGATGGCCGGCGGGCAGCGTGGCCAGCAGCGTATCGTCCGCGTCCAGCCGCAATGGCGCCCGGGCGCGCAGCAGCACGCCCGGCAGGTCGTGTTCATCCAGTGCCGATGGCAACAGCAGTGCGGCGTCGACACCATACGTGCTCAGATGGCGCACGCTGCTTTCCGAGCTGCCCAGCAGGCACAGGGCAACGCAATCGGCGTCGAGCACGCGGCGCACGGCGTCGACGAATGCCGCGGCCAGCGCCTCGACCCGGCGTTCGCCGACGAGCATCATGCACATGCGTTCGAGTTCGCCGAGGCGTGCACCCAGGTCGAACGGCAGGGCGCGCTCATGCTCATGCTCGGCGGCGGGGCAGGGCGCCGGTGCGCCGCCGGCCACGCCCAGTTCGGCGTCGACAGCCTCGAGGATGCGGTGCGGGTCGGCCGGCTTGCCCAGCACCGTGGTCACGCCGCAGCGGGCCGCCATCGCCACCGTTTCGCGCTCGGAATACACGGCCGAGAAGAAGATGACGCGCGTGTTTTCCAGCGCCGGCTCGGCGCGCAGCTGCTGGACGAACTCGTAGCCGTCCATCGTCGGCATCAGGATGTCGGTGATGATCAGGTCAGGCAGCTCGGCGCGCGTGATGGCCAGCGCGCAGGCGCCGTTTTCGGCTTCGAGGATGCGGTGCCCGCTCAGGCCGAGCAGGGCGCTCAGATAACTGCGGTTGCTGGGCCGGTCGTCGACGATCAGGATGGTCGCCATCAGTGAAGCCTGCCGCTGGCAGTGGCGCCTGGAGAGTGAAGGGGACAAGCAAGCGGCATGGCAACTCCGTCGGAAAGACTGCCGCGGTGGAAGGGTAAATACGGCAATAATGTGTTAATCATAATCCAGTTGGTGACAGTCGTGCCGTGGGCTTGCCACGCGAATGAACAAGCTTAACAATTAACCGACACGCGGTCACGTTGTGGTTGTCTATTGGCAACGCATGGTTGACGACAAGGGCACATCGTGCTGGCAATTTGGCGCTCTGGCCATCGGGAATGCCGTTGGGCGTCTGTAAATCCTTTAAAATAGCGGATTACGCAAAACCCCTGTTTCAAGGAATCTGTATGTCCATTTCCAGCACTGAGGAAATCGTCGCCGAACTGCGCGCTGGCCGCATGGTCATTCTGGTCGACGAAGAAGATCGCGAAAACGAAGGCGACCTCGTGCTTGCAGCCGATTTCGTCACCCCGGAAGCGATCAATTTCATGATACGCCACGCCCGTGGCCTGGTGTGCCTGACCCTGACTGAAGAGCGTTGCGACGAGTTGGCCCTGCCGATGATGACGTCCAAGAACGGCACCTCGTTCGGCACCAATTTCACCGTCTCGATCGAGGCGGCCGAAGGCGTGACCACCGGTATCTCGGCGGCTGACCGCGCGCGCACCATCCAGGTGGCGGTCCACAAGGGCACCGTGCCGGACGATCTGGTCCAGCCGGGCCACATCTTCCCGCTGCGCGCCCAGAAGGGCGGCGTCCTGATGCGCGCTGGCCATACCGAAGCCGGTTGTGACCTGACGCAGATGGCCGGCCTGTCGCCCGCGTCGGTGATCTGCGAGATCATCAACGAAGACGGCACGATGGCGCGCCTGCCCGACCTGATCGAGTTCGCACGCGAGCACGGGCTCAAGATCGGCACCATTGCCGACCTGATCCACTATCGCAGCCAGAACGAATGCCTGGTCGAGCGTATCGCCGAACGCGCGCTGTCCACCGAGGCGGGCGAATTCAAGCTGGTGGCGTTCCGCGACGCACCAAGCGGCTCGGCCCACCTGGCGCTCGTGCATGGCGAGCTGTCGCCTGATAGGGAAGCGCTCGTGCGCGTGCACCAGCCGGTGTCGATTCTCGACCTGCTGGAAAACCGCGCCACCACGCACTCGTGGGACATGGCTTCGGCGATGCGCACGATCAAGGCCAGCGACGCCGGCGTGATCGTGCTGCTCAATTGCGGCGAAACGGCCGAGCAATTGTTTGCGCAACTGGCGCCGCAGGATGCACGTGGCAACCGCGCCGGCGCACGCGCCGCGTCGATGGACCTGCGCACCTATGGCATCGGCGCCCAGATCTTGCGCGCGCTGGGCGTGCGCAAGATGCAGCTGCTGGCCAATCCCCGCAAGATGCCGTCGATGACCGGGTTCGACCTGGAAGTGACCGGCTACGTGCCGCGTCCCGACGCCTGAATCATCCCATCCAACTAATACAAGAGGTCAGTCATGACGGTAGGAACTTTTGAAAGCAATATGCAGGGCGAAGACCTGCGCATCGGTATCGTGCAGGCCCGCTTCAACGAGACCGTGGGCAACGGCCTGCTGTCGTCGTGCCTGGCTGAGCTCAAGCGCCTGGGCGTGGCCGATGAAGACATTCTGCACGTGACCGTGCCGGGTGCGCTCGAAGTGCCGCTGGCGCTGCAGCGCATGGCTGTGACCGAACAGTTCGACGCGCTGATCGCGCTGGGCGCCGTCATCCGCGGTGAAACCTACCACTTCGAGCTGGTGTCGAACGAATCGGGCGCGGGCATCACCCGCATCGGCCTCGATTACGGCATCCCGGTCGCCAACGCAATCCTGACCACCGAGAACGATGCGCAGGCAGAAGTGCGCATGGCCGAAAAAGGCGCCGACGCCGCGCGTGTCGCCGTCGAAATGGCCAACCTGCTGATGGCGCTGGACGAGCTGGTGCCAGAAGACGAATAACACTAAAGGCAAGAGAACAATGACTGACAAGAATATGCATGCCAACCCGAGCAAGAACCGCACGCCGCGCCACCGCGCGCGCGAGTTCGCGCTCCAGGGTCTGTACCAATGGCTGCTGAACAATGAACCGGCACGCATCGTGGCGGCCAATATCCGCAGCGCGCATGGTTTCGACAAAGCTGACAGCGAGTTCTTTTCGGCGCTGCTCAATGGCGCGATCAGCACCTCGGTCGAGCTGCGCGAGTCGATTGCCCCGCTGATCGACCGTTCGATCGCCGAACTCTCGCCGATCGAGCACGCGGTCCTGCTGCTGGGCGCGTACGAGCTGAAGAACCATCCCGAAGTGCCATACCGCGTCGTGATCAACGAAGCAGTCGAGCTGACCAAGTCGTTTGGCGGTATCGACGGCCACAAGTATGTCAACGGCGTGCTGGACAAGCTGGCCCAGCGCCTGCGTCCGGACGAAGCGGCAGGCGATCAGCGCCGCTGATCGTTTGGTTTGCACCATGTAAAAAGCCACCGTGCGCGAGCCGGTGGCTTTTTTTTATGGTAGCACGAAGTCTCGTAGGGTGGACGGGGCGCCGAGCCGGCTATGCCGTCCACGCGTTCGACACCGGGCGGCTTCGTGTTGCCGTATTGGACTCGTGAACGCGTGGACGGGGGACCCGTCCACCCTACGCCGGACATAAAAAAACCACCGCCGCAGCGGTGGTTTTCAGATGAGCCGTTGAATTTACAGACCGGCCAATGCGTCCGATGCAACCACTGGTGTGGCGGCGGCGGCCGTTGCTTCCGGCACTGGCGTTGCATCCGGCTTGACGCTGTCGGCTTCGGGCTGCTTGCTGACGACGATCGGTGCCGGCGTCGGCTTGTTGCGCTTCATTGCTGGCACGTTCTGGCCTTTCGCGACCTGGTTCAGCAGGCGGTACTCGTTGATGACCTTCGCGCCGTAGCCCTGGTCGCTGTCCATGTCGGCGGCGCCCACATAGGTCTTCAGGCCCCCTTCAATCGAACCAGTGCGCTTGACGTAGTCCTTCAGGATCAAGGCGCCGACACGGATGTTGGCCACGGGATTGAGGGCTGCCTGCTGGCCGCCGACTTTCTCGAACTTGTCGTGGTGGACCTTGGCCATCACTTGCATCAGGCCCTTGGCGCCCATCGCGCTTTCAGCGAACGGGTTCAGGCCCGATTCGATGGCCATCACCGCCAGGATCAGGAGCGGATCGAGTTTCAGGTCGTGCGCCGTCAGGTAGGCGGTCGAGACCAGCATATTGGCGGCGTCGCTGGCGACGCGATAACGCTTCGACAGCCACTTGGTCACGTACTGCTGCTGCTTGGTGTTGCCAAGCGTGGCGGACGACGTGCCCATATGGGTCGTTTCCACGGCCACCGTCTGCGCCGTGGCCTGCATTGCGGGCACGACGGTAGCGACAGGTGCTGCCGACATATTGACGGCGACGACCGGTTCCGGATGCAGCATCTCGGAGACGCGCTTGGCGACGCTGTCGTTGGAGTAGATCAGGGCCATCAGGGCCACAGCGCTAAGACCGAATACGGTCAGGGTAGAACGCGCAGTTTGTACAACACTGCGTGCCGTTTTGGTCACGGAGGATACCGTGATGGGCTGGCTGGCCCTGGAGTGCATGAACTTTGCGCTCATGATAAAACGATGAAACATCGAATTTCCCCTTGTCGCGGCAAAAAGAAACCCGTCGTCGCGCCAAAGGCGTTACGTGGGGTGCTCTGGACCGTGCATCAGAAAATCGTTTGTCGCCGCGACGCGGCCGACTAACGCCGTCATTGCCTCGCTTCAGCTGGCTGCCGTCCAACATGGGGACTGGTGCCAGTGGCTCAACAACTGTCTCGGGGGAGTGGGCAGACGCCCGTTGAAAACACTCCTACAATGTCATGTGGGGCCCCGACCCCGTGAATGCATGAGAACAGCTAAAATTGTGTCAAAAAAGGTATCGCTGACTCATCAAGTAGGACGGATTGTATGGGCGAGCTTATATCAAGTCAACCCTAGCACGACTGTTCTATATAACTTCCAGTTATTAAGGGCGTACTGATGAGCGTGAAACACTTGTCGAATCAATCACTTGGCGGCGTCGCTTCACTAATGTTCTGCAACCGAAGAAAAGCTTAAAACTTGATGAAATATACAGATCTGCGTGATTTTATGGCCCAATTGGAGCGCATGGGTGAGCTCAAACGTGTCGATTTTCCTGTCTCGACGCACCTTGAAATGACCGAAGTGTGCGACCGCACGTTGCGCGCCGAGGGTCCTGCGCTGCTGTTTTCCAAGCCGACCGGGCACACGATTCCGGTGCTGGCCAATCTGTTCGGTACGCCGAAGCGGGTGGCGCTGGGGATGGGCGCGAACGATGTAAGCGAGCTGCGCCGCATCGGCCACGTGCTGGCGCGCCTGAAGGAACCCGAGCCGCCCAAGGGTTTTGCCGACATCATGGGGATGGGCTCGCTGGTAAAAGCGGTGTGGGACATGGCGCCAAAGGAAGTCAAGGGCGCCTCATGCCAGGAGATCGTCTGGGAAGGGCAGGACGTCGACCTGGCCCGCCTGCCGATCCAGCATTGCTGGCCGGGTGACGTCGCACCATTGATCACCTGGGGCCTGGTGATCACCAAAGGGCCGAACAAGAAACGCCAGAACCTGGGCATCTACCGCCAACAGGTGCTGGGCCGGAACAAGGTCATCATGCGCTGGCTGGCGCACCGGGGCGGCGCGCTCGACTTCCGCGAGCACGCGCTGTCCAATCCAGGCAAACCGTATCCGATCGCCGTGGCGCTGGGCGCCGATCCGGCCACGATCCTGGGCGCGGTGACGCCGGTGCCTGATTCGCTGTCCGAATACCAGTTTGCCGGCTTGCTGCGCGGCAGCCGCACGACGCTGACCAAGGCGATTGGCAGCGAACTGCGCGTGCCGGCATCCGCCGAGATCGTGCTGGAAGGGCATATCTATCCGGATGCGAACCACCCGACCGGTTTCGAGCATGCGCTCGAGGGGCCGTATGGGGACCATACCGGCTACTATAATGAGCAGGACAGTTTCCCGGTGTTTACCATTGACCGCATCACGATGCGGCGCGACCCGATCTACCACTCGACCTACACGGGCAAACCGCCGGACGAGCCGGCCGTGCTGGGCGTGGCGCTCAATGAAGTGTTCATCCCGTTGCTGCAGAAACAGTTCACCGAGATCACCGACTTCTATCTGCCACCAGAGGGTTGCAGCTACCGCATGGCAGTCGTGCAGATGAAGAAACAGTACGCGGGCCACGCCAAGCGCGTGATGTTCGGCGTCTGGAGTTTCCTGCGCCAGTTCATGTATACCAAGTTCATCGTGGTGGTCGACGAAGACGTCAATGTGCGCGACTGGAAAGAAGTGATCTGGGCGATCACGACGCGCGTCGATCCGACCCGCGACACGGTACTGGTCGACAATACGCCAATCGATTACCTGGATTTTGCATCGCCGATCAGTGGCCTGGGCAGCAAGATGGGCATTGATGCGACCAATAAATGGCCGGGCGAGACCAACCGCGAGTGGGGTACGCCGATCGTGATGGCGCCGGACGTCAAGGCGCGCGTGGATGCGATCTGGCAAGAGCTGGGGATCTGATGACCAAGGCCGGCAATCGATGTTGCCGGCCATTTCCCCAAACCGCGTGCGTGCGGTATAATTCGCGCTGGCGGGCCCCTGCGCATTGCGGCATGGTTTACCTGGTCAGGTCGGGAACGAAGCAGCCAAAGCCGTTCACCGCAAGTGCCGCAGATCAGGCTCGCCTCTTTCGTTGTTCTTCGCTGTAGTTCGCGTCTGTATTTTCTGTTTGCCCTCCTTTTTTTGCATCACGTTCGCCAGCACGGCGTCGTCACGCCTGTCATCAGCGCCGCGTGCCGTCTTGTATGCCGGCGCATCTGCCGAATGTCCGCGGCGGGCGTCATCTGCGGTAAAATCGTGGCATGTCCTATCAAGTCCTCGCCCGCAAATACCGTCCCAAGAATTTCGATACGCTGGTCGGCCAGGAGCACGTCGTCCGTGCACTGAGCCACGCCCTGCGCACCGGGCGGCTGCACCACGCCTATCTGTTCACGGGCACGCGCGGGGTCGGCAAGACCACGCTGTCGCGCATCCTGGCCAAGTCACTCAATTGCATCGGCCCGGACGGGCAGGGCGGCATCACCGAGCAGCCGTGTGGCGTCTGCGAAGCCTGCGTCGCCATCGATGCGGGCCGCTTTGTCGACTACATCGAGATGGATGCGGCGTCCAACCGCGGCGTCGACGAGATGGCCCAGTTGCTCGAACAGGCGGTCTACGCGCCAAGCAATGCGCGCTTCAAGGTCTACATGATCGACGAGGTGCACATGCTCACGAACCACGCGTTCAATTCGATGCTCAAGACGCTCGAAGAACCGCCGCCCCACGTCAAGTTCATCCTCGCTACTACCGATCCGCAAAAGATTCCGGTGACGGTGCTGTCGCGCTGCCTGCAGTTCAACCTCAAGCAGATGCCGCCGGGTCACATCGTCGGCCACCTCGAGGACATCCTGGGGCAAGAAGGCGTCACGTTCGAGCAGCCCGCGCTGCGCCTGCTGGCGCAAGGCGCCCACGGCTCGATGCGCGATGCGCTGTCGCTGACCGACCAGGCCATCGCGTACGCCGCAGGCCAGGTCACGCTCGAATCGGTGCAGGGCATGCTCGGCGCGCTCGACCAGTCGTACCTGGTGCGCCTGCTCGATGCACTCGCCGCGCAGGATGGCGCCGACCTGATGGCGGTGGCCGATGAAATGGCCAGCCGCAGCCTGTCGTACAACGGCGCGCTGCAAGACCTGGGCACGCTGCTGCACCGCATCGCACTGGCGCAATCGGTGCCGGGCGCGGTGCCGCAGGATTTGCCCGAGCTGGCCGACATCATGCGCCTGGCCGGCCTGTTCGAGCCGCAAGAGGTACAGCTGTATTACCAGATCGCCGTGCATGGCCGTAACGAGATCGGCCTTGCGCCGGACGAATACGCGGGCTTCACCATGACGCTGCTGCGCATGCTGGCATTTCGCCCCGGGCAGGGCGGCGCCGAGGTCCAGGCCCCGCCCGCTGCCGCACCGATCAACGTGTCCGGCGCGCGCGCCGCTGCCGCTGCTGCCGCAAGCCATGCAGCGGTGACGCCGCGCGCGGCTGCCTCGGCGCCTGCATCGACGAATGCACCGGCTGCAGCGACGCCGCCGGCACCTGCGCCACGTCCCGCAGTGCCAGCACCAGCGCCACCGCCGCCAATGCCTGCCGCGCCGACTGGCGCCTCGGCGCCCGGCGCGCCGCCGATGACATCGGCCCGCGCTGCCATCAATGCGGCGCTGGAAGCAGCACGCGCCGGCGCCGGCATGCGTTCAGGTGGCAACAAGCGTCCCGAGTCCACGCCGGCGCCTGCCGCCGACCCTGCACCACCGCCACCGCGGCCTTCAGCACCGGCCGCGCCGGGCCCGGGCGCCACGATGCACGCGGCGTCCTCGGCGCCGCAAGGCCGGTCTGCGCCGCCATGGAATGGCGGTGGCCAGCAGGCCGTCGCGCAATCCGTTGCACCCGCGCAGGCGCAAGCGGTCGCACCGCCGCAGCCGGCGCTGCGCGCCCAGCAGCCACCTGATGATGATGTGCCGTCCTGGGTCACCGAGTTTTCGGATGACACGGCCGTGGCCACCGTCACCACCGAGGCCGCGCCAGCTGTCGTCGTTGCTCCGGCTCCGGCCGCGGCTGCAGCTGCAACTGTGCGTGCACCGCGCGTGGCGCCGCACGCCTACGTCATCACGCCGGTCCCCGAGATCGACTGGGACGGCAACTGGCCGGCGCTGGCGGGCAGCCTGCCGCTGCGCGGCGTGGCCCAGCAACTGGCGCTGCAGACCGAACTGGTTGCGTGCGAAGCGCGTGATAATGCGGTCACGTTCCGCCTGCGCGTGCCGGTCGATACGCTGCGCGCCAGCGGCAACAGCGAAAAGCTGGCGGCGGCGCTGCAAGAACATTTCCCGAACCTGCGCGTCTGCGTGGAGTCCGATATCGGCCCGGTCTGGTACACCGCCGGCGCCGAACAGAAAGCGGCGCGCGAGGCGCGCCAGCGCGAGGCCGAGGCCCTGGTCGCGGCCGACCCGTTCGTACAGGAACTCGAGCAACGCTTCGATGCGTTCGTCGTGCCCGGCTCGGTCAAGATCGCCTGATCCAATCACTACAGATAACCCCCATTTGGAGAACCACACCATGATGAAGAACCAGCTCGCAGGCTTGATGAAACAGGCGCAAGCCATGCAGGACAACATGAAGAAGGCGCAGGAAGCGCTGGCCCTGGTCGAAGTCGAAGGCCAGTCGGGCGCCGGCCTCGTCAAGGTCGTCATGACCTGCAAGAACGACGTCAAGCGCGTCACGATCGACCCGTCGCTGCTCGGCGACGACCGCGACATGCTGGAAGACCTGGTGGCCGCCGCGTTCAACGACGCGTCGCGCAAGGCAGAAGCCACCGCCGCCGAAAAAATGAGCGGCGTGACCGCCGGCATGCCCGGCCTGCCGCCTGGCTTCAAGATGCCTTTCTGATCCAGGAATGATGCGGCACTGCCGGCGCCCTGCCGGCGGGCCGTTTTATTCACCCATCCATGTCGACATCCCTCGAATTTCTCATCGAATCGCTCCGGCGCCTGCCTGGCGTGGGCCCCAAGTCCGCCCAGCGCATGGCGTTTCATCTGCTCCAGCATGACCGCGAAGGCGCGGCGCAACTGTCGCGCGCGCTGTACCAGGCGGTCGACACGGTGCACCACTGCATCAAGTGCAATACCTTCTCGGACATCGAGATCTGCGACCTGTGCGCCGATCCCGAGCGCGACCATACGCTGCTGTGCGTGGTCGAAACGCCGGCAGATCAGTTGATGGTCGAGCAGACGCTGACCTGGCGCGGCTTGTACTTCGTGCTGATGGGGCGCCTGTCGCCGCTGGACAACATCGGACCGCGCGACCTGCATCTGGAAAAGCTGGTGACGCGCGCCACCGACGAGGTGGTCGGCGAAGTGGTGCTGGCCACCAATTTCACCAACGAGGGCGAAGCCACCGCGCACTACATCAGCGAAATGCTCAAGGCGCGCGGACTGAAGGTCAGCCGTCTCGCACGGGGCGTGCCGGTTGGCGGCGAGCTCGAGTATGTAGATGCGGGCACGATCGCGCGCGCGATGCTCGATCGGCGCAGCACGTAGGCGTTATCGTTGGCAAATACGCTGGCAGATGCGCCGGCAAGCTCTCGACGAGGCCCGTTTACGCGGGCCTCGTTTCTTTGTGGCACAGTTATCTGGCAACATACACAGCACTAGCGCAGCACGAGTGCAGCACTTAGGGAGACACCATGCAGGGATGGAAGAAATGGACATTGCGCGGCCTTGCTGCGTTGCTGGGCCTCGTGCTGCTGGTGATGCTGGGCGCCTGGCTGTTCCTGCGCGCCAGCCTGCCGCAGCTCGATGGCGCGCATCAGGGCGCAGGCCTGTCGGCCGAGGTGCGCATCGAGCGCGATGCGAGCGGCGTGCCCATGATCACCGGCGCGACGCGGCCCGATGTGGCATATGCGACCGGCTTCGTGCACGCGCAGGAACGCTTCTTCCAGATGGACCTGCTGCGCCGCACGGCATCCGGCGAGCTGGCGGAATTGTTCGGTCCACGCGCCGTGCCCCTGGACCGCGCCAACCGGCTGCACCGTTTCGCTTCCCGCGCCCAGGCCACGTTCGCGCGCCTGGCGCCGGCCGAGCGTGCGCTGCTCGAGCGCTACGCGGCCGGCGTCAATGCCGGCCTGGCAGCACTGGGCGCGCGGCCATTCGAATACGCGCTGACCGGCGCGGCGCAGCGGCCGTGGCATGGCGCCGATTCACTGCTCGTCGTCTGGGCCATGTACATCGACCTGCAAGGCATGCAGGCGTCGCGCGAACTGGCGCGCGGCTGGCTGCGCGAGCACAGCGACGCCGCGCAACTGGCCTTCCTGCTGCCCGAGGCGACCGCGTTCGACACCACGCTCGATGGGGGCGCCCCGCCAGCGCCGGCCCCGATTCCGGCGCATGCGCCAGCCTGGTGGGGTGGGGCGCCCGCCGCAGCGGATGGCCCCGTCAAACTGGCCGGCCTCGACGTGACCGATTCCGTCGGCAGCAACAACTACGCACTGGCCGGCAGCCGCAGCACGAATGGCGCGGCGATCGTCGCCGACGACATGCATCTGGGCCTGCAACTGCCGAACATCTGGTACCGGCTGGCGCTGCGCTTTCCCGATCCGGCGGCGCCCGGCGGCCAGCGGCGCCTCGTCGGCGTAAGCCTGCCCGGCGCGCCGCCTTCGGTCATCGTCGGCAGTAATGGCCAGGTGGCGTGGGCCTTCACCAACAGCTACGCCGATGCGCTGGACCTGGTCGAACTGGGCGTCGATGCCGCGCGCCCGGGTCAGGTCAAGGTGGCAGGCCAGTGGGAAACGCCGCAGGAACATGTCGAGTCGATCCTGGTAAAAGGCGCGCTGGCCGAACGGATGGTGGTTCGCGAGACCTCGCTCGGCCCGATCCGCGAGGTCGGCGGCCGCAGCTATGCCGTGCACTGGATCGCGCACGATCCGGCAGCGCTGAACATGCAGCACCTTCAGCTCGAGTCCAGCGCCACGCTCGATGCCGCGCTGGCGACAGCGGCCAGCGATGGCATCCCGGCGCAGAACTTCGTGGCCGGCGACGCGCAGGGGAACATCGGCTGGACGATCGCCGGCCTGCTGCCGCAGCGCACGACCGCGCCGGGCGACACCACCTTTCCACTGGCAGCCGATGCGGCAACGCCGACCTGGGCAGGCGCGCTGCCCTATGCGGCGCATCCGCGCGTGGTCAATCCCGCCAATGGCCAGCTCACCACTGCCAACAGCCGCCAGTTGATGGGCGCCGGTTACGCGCTGCTGGGGGACGGCGGCTACGACCTGGGCATGCGCAACCGCCAGCTGCACGATGGGCTGGCGGCGCTGGGCGCGCAGACCGACGTGCGGCGCGCATTCGACGCGGCGATGGACGACCGCGCGATCCTGATCGGCGCCTGGCGTGACCGTGCACTGGCCGCGCTCGATGCCGGGGCGCTGGCAGGACATCCGGCGCGCGCCGAGTTCCGACGCCTGCTCGAGACCAGCTGGGATGGCCGCGCCAGTGTGAATTCGGTCGGCTACCGCCTCGCGCGCGACTTCATGTGGGCGCTGCATGATCTGCTGTACAACGGCGCCAACCTGGCGCTGAAGGAGCTCGATCCGAAGGCCAGCACTGCCGGCGCCAGCGCGCGCTGGCCGGCCGTGGTGGCGCGCCTGATCGACGCACGGCCGGCCGGCTGGCTGCCGCCGGGCCACGCCGATTGGCAGGCGCTGCAACTGGCCGCGGTGGACCGTGCGATCGCCGCGCTGCAGGACGCCGGCACGCCATTGGCGCAAGCCACCTGGGGCCAGCGCAACACGGCAGGCGTTGCGCATCCGATCAGCATGGCAGTGCCGGCGCTGCGGCCCTGGCTCGCAGCACCGGCCGACCAGCTGGCCGGCGATGCGCACATGCCGCGCGTGGCGGGGCCGAAGTTCGGCCAGTCGGAACGCCTGGTCGTGTCGCCGGGGCGCGAAGAAGAGGGTTTGTACAATATGCCGGGCGGGCAGAGCGGGCATCCACTGTCGCCGTTTTTCCTGACCGGGCATGGGGCCTGGGTCGATGGCAAGCCGACGCCGTTATTGCCGGGCGCGGCGCGCTACACGCTGCGCCTGCATCCGTGAATCAGCTGGTGCTGCGGCCTTACCTGGCCGGCAGCACCAGTTGCACGACCTGTAGCAGCTCGGTGATCGTCTCGGCGCCGGACGGGTGGCCAAGATAGTAGCCCTGCACCATATCGCAGCCATATTCTTCGAGCATCAGGAGCTGCTCGCCCGTCTCGACGCCTTCGGCCACCACGACCATTTTCAGCCCATGCGCCATCGCGATGATCGCGCGCGTGATGGCCGCGTTTTCGGAATCCTGCGGCAGGCCCGAAATGAAGCTGCGGTCGATTTTCAAGGCGCGCACGTCGAAGCGCTTCAGGTAATTCATCGACGAATACCCGGTCCCGAAGTCGTCGATCGACAGGTGCACGCCAATATTGCGCAGGCGTTCGAGCGTGACCATCGTGGCGCGCGCATCGTCCATCAGCGTGCCTTCGGTGAGCTCGAGTTCGAGCAGGCGCGGCTCGAGCCCCGTGTCGAGCAGCGCCGAGAGCACGATCTGCGACAGGTTCTCGTCCTTGAACTGCTTGGCTGACAGGTTCACCGCGATGCGCAGCGTGCGCTGCGTCAGGCGCTGCCACGTGCGCGCCTGGCGGCAGGCGGTGCGCAGCACCCATTCGCCGATCGGCACGATCAGGCCCGTTTCTTCGGCCAGCGGGATGAATTCGGTCGGCGCGATCAGGCCCCGTTCGGGGTGGCGCCAGCGCACCAGCGCTTCGACGCCGACGATCTCTGCGCTCCTCACGTCGCGCTGCGGCTGGTACACCAGATACAGCTCGTCGTTCTGCAGCGCGCGGCGCAGGCCGACTTCGAGCTTCACGTGGCTCATGATCTGCATCGTCAGCGAGGAGCTGTACAGCTTGGCGTTGTTCTTGCCGCAGCTCTTGGCGTGGTACATCGCGGTATCGGCAAACTTGAGGAGCGAGACGCAGTCGTCGCCGTCTTCCGGAAACAGCGAGATGCCGATGCTGGCCGTGACGAAGATCTCGTTGCCTTCGATGATGAACGAGCGCCGCATCGCTTCCTTGACCCGGTGCGCGACGTTGAGCGCGTGCTCGACCCGTTCGAGGTCCGGGATCAGGATCGTGAATTCGTCGCCGCCCAGGCGCGCCAGGTTGCTGGCGCCGTCTTCGGTCACGTCGCCGCCATCGCCGCGCGAGACCAGGTCGCTCGGACGCGTGGTGTCGCGCAGGCGCTCGGACACCATCTTGAGCAGCTGGTCGCCCGCATTGTGGCCAAGCGTGTCGTTGATGCGCTTGAATGCGTCGAGGTCCATGAACAGCACCGCGAACTTCTTGTTGCCGATCCGCGAGCGGTGCAGCTCGCGTTCGAGCGTTTCCAGGAACGCCTGGCGGTTCGGGATCCCCGTCAGGCCGTCGCAATAGGCCAGGCGGCGGATCTGTTCTTCGGCGCGTTTGCGCTCGCTGATATCGCGCACCAGGCCCAGCACTTCGGACGAACTGGTGGCCACCAGCCGCGCCTCGAAATGCTGCGCCACGCCGGCGTCGAACAGCTCGTATTCGACCGAGCGCACCTGGTGCGTGGTCAGCACGGCCTTCATCTGCTCCAGCATGCGCCCGGCGATGTCGGGGGGCAGCGTTGCGGTCAGGTGTTTGCCGATGAAGCGGGCGCCGGTGCTGTCGGGCAGGTCCGGGCGTGTGGGTCCTCCTGGTCCCGGACGCTCGTGTCCCGGACGCTCGTGCCCCTGCTCGTAATCCAGATAGAAGCCATCGGCATTCAGGCGAAAGAACGTATCGGGAATCGCCGCCAGCACGGCGCGGTTCTGGGCGTCGGCGATGCGCAGGCGGGCAATGGCGTCGCTGGCGCGCAGCACGTACAGCACGCGGTGGCCGAGGATCTGCCAGTTGATCGGCTTGGACACGAAATCGGTCGCGCCCACTTCGTAGGCATGGGTGACGGCTTCGATGTCGTCGCTGCCGGTCACCATGATGACCGGCACGCAGACGCCATCGCGTTCGGCGGCGCGGATCGCGCGGCAGGCATCGAAGCCGTCCATGCGCGGCATGTCGACGTCCATCAGGATCAGGTCGGGCTGGCCGGTGCGGGCCTGGTCCAGAGCCTCGATGCCGTCGCCGGCCTGGATCCCGTCCAGGCCAACCTGCGCCAGCATTTCGAGCATCAGCATCCGCATGACCGGATCGTCGTCGGCAACCAGGACCGTCACGCGCTGGGTGGGAGCGGAAGGCATGTCAGGATTCCTTTTCAAGCGCTGCGTGAAGCGACAGTCTTACCGCGCGAAATTCGCGTGCCAGGTCGGCCAGCAGCGGGGCGCCGCTGTCCACATTACCGCTGCGTCCCAGTTGTTCGAGTTCGCGGCACAGGCTTGACAAGTGCGTGGCGCCGATATTGGCGCTGGCCGATTTGAGGCCGTGGGCCACGCGCCGCACGCTCTCGGCATCGCCTTCGCCCAGCGCCTGGCGCAGCGCATGCAACTGGCGCGGCGTGTCGCCGACATAGGCGGCGATCACCTTCTGCACGAGCGCCTCGCCGTCGTCGCGGCTCAGGGAGCGGATATTGTCCAGGGCGGCGCGATTGATCGGGTCGGCGCCTGGTTCGATTCGCGTGGGTGCAGGTGCGGTCGCCGGCGCAGGCCGGGCTGACGGCAGCGGCATCGCCGGCGCGATCTCGACGACCGGCTCGTCGCCATGCTCGCGCGCCGACAGCAGCGGCATCGTGATCCAGCGGCCGATGACGGTGGCCAGCTGCTGCTGGGTGAAAGGCTTGGACAGATAGTCGTCCATGCCCGCCGCCAGGCAGGCTTCGCGGTCGCCCTGCAGCGCGTTGGCGGTAATGGCGATCACGGGTAGCCCGCGCTGGCGGCCCATCTCGCGCTCGTGGCGCCGGATCTCGCCGGTGGCCGCAAAGCCGTCCATCACCGGCATCTGGCAATCCATCAGCACCGCATCCCAGCGGCCTTCGTGCACGGCGCGCAGCGCTTCCTGGCCGTTTTTCGCGCAGCCCGTTTCGAGGCCCAGGCTTTCCAGCATCGCGCGGGCGACTTCGACGTTGACCGGGTTGTCCTCGGCCAGCAGCACGCGCCGCGCACGTTTGACCGGATGCAGCGCTGGTTCCTGGTCGCTGCCTTCAGCCGGCGGCGCGGCCGGCCGTTGCAGCCGGGCCGCCCGCACCGCCAGACACGCATACAGATCGGCCGCGCGCGCCGGTTTGACCAGCTGGTATGCCACGCCCGCTTCGCGCCGCTGTACCGGATCGGCGGCCAGCCGTTCGGGGCTGAGCAGGACCAGGTGCGTGTCGCGCGCCAGCGGTTCGGCGCGCACTGCGGCGGCCAGGGCCAGGCCGCTGGTCCCGCGCAGTTCCATGTCCAGCACCGCGGCATCGTAGGGCCGGCCGGCGCGGGCCGCGTTGACCAGCCACTCGAACGCGAGCGCGCCACCGACGTCGTCGCACTGCGCATGCCACGCCGTCAGCTGCTGCACCAGCGCCTTGCGGCTGGCGTCCTGCTCGTCGACGACCAGCACGCGCAAGCCATCGAGTGTGTTGAGGTGATGGCCGGGCGCGTCCGGGTCGACCCGGTGCTTGTCGAAGCTGACCGTGAACCAGAAGACCGAACCGCGCTGCTGTGCGTTCTCGACCCCGATGGCGCCGTTCATCAGTTCGACGATCTGCTTTGAAATCGCCAGCCCAAGGCCGGTGCCGCCGTACTTGCGGGTGGTGGAGTCGTCGGCCTGCGAGAAGGCGTTGAACAGGCGCGCCCGCGCTTCGCGCGAAATGCCGATGCCGGTGTCGTGCACCTCGAAGCGCAGCACGACCTGTTGCGGGTCCTCGCCCGCCACGCGCACGCGCGCCAGGATGCGGCCATCGTCGGTGAACTTGAGCGCGTTGCCCAGCAGGTTGGCCAGGATCTGGCGCAGCCGGTTCGGATCGCCGCAGATCGCCACCGGGATGTCGTTGGCGATGTCGAAGTCGCATGCCAGGCCCTTGGCCGCGGCTTGCGGCGTGTAGACCTTGTGGATCTCGTCGAGCAGATCCCACAGGTTGAAGTTGATGTACTCGATGGTGAGCTTGCCGGCTTCGATCTTGGAAAAATCGAGGATGTCGTTGATGATCACCAGGAGGTGCTCGCCCGAGCGTTTCACCAGCTGTGTGTAGTTGCGCTGGGCGTCGGTCAGCGACGTGGCCAGCAGCATGTCGGTCATGCCCAGCACGCCGTTCATCGGGGTGCGGATCTCGTGGCTCATCGTGGCCAGAAAACCGCTCTTGGCGCGGCTGGCCGCTTCGGCCGCATTCTTGGCTTTCTCGAGCTGCTCGGTGCGCACGCCCACCTGGCGTTCGAGCTCGTCGCGGTGGTGCAGCAGGGCAGCGCCGCGCTCTTCGATCTGCGCCAGCATGCCATTGAAGCTGTCGATCAGCACGCCCAGTTCATCGCTGCGCGTGTGCGGGATGCGCAGGCCGTAGTTCTGGCTGGCCGAGACCTTGTGCGCGGCCTGGATCAGCTTCGTGATCGGCTCGGCGATGCTGTGCTTGAGCCGTCCGGCCAGCACCAGCGACACGAGCAGCGCCGCGCCCATCGCCAGCCCGATCACGCCCAGGCTGGTGGCGATGTCGAGCCACATCGGCAACAGGTCGGCCTCGATCATCACCGCGCCCACCACCAGCTCGCCGTGGCGCACTGCCTGCACCACGCGCATGTGGCGCGCCAGCAGCGCGCGGCCACCGCGGTTGATCCGCTCGAGCGTGGCGGCCTCGATGTCGTCGAGCGGCGCGAGGGCGGCGGCCTGGCGCCCCGGCGTGTGGTAGGTGGCGATGGGTTGGCCGAAACGGTCGTACAGCACGGCGGCCGAGACGCTCTGGCGGGCTTCGAGGGCCGAGAGTGTCGCGCCGGCCTGCTTGCGGTCGACCAGCATCAGGTCGCCGGCGCAGGCCGCGCCGATGACGCGCGCGAACGCCGTCAGTTGCGCGGCTTCGGCGCGCCGGTGATTGTGGATGGAGGTGACGGCAAACGCGGCGAACACGAACAGCAACGCCGTCGCGGTCGAGAGCAGCGAGATGATGGTCAGCTTCCGGTTCAGGCTCGAGCGCTCGAAGTTCGGCATCGCAATTCCCGCGGTGGGCACAGCGGCAGGACCTGCACGACGCGGATCCTCCGCGCGGGCAAGAGCCCGCAGGAAAAAAATATACGGGGTAGGGGCGTGCGCGGCTTTGCGTGAACGCAAAGGGGGCGGGCGAACCGGGTTCATGTTGCAAACACGCCCAAATTGCGAGGGAGGGCGTAGATTGGGTGCTGAAGGCTGGATGGACTGGTCAGGATGGCGACGTTCCACTCCCATTCACCAAAAACGTAACTAACCAACGGTAGTGATTGTGACCACCAAAAAGCGGCGATCATGGCCGGGCCCTGCCCATGACGCCTCATGCGCGACCGCAGAGGGCAGCAGTGTAATGCCCAGGTCGATACTGGGATGGTGATTCACTCCCCTGGTAATGGTTGGAAACGCGGGCGGCGTGCGCACATCGACGCCGCCCGGCAGGTTACGGCAAATCGGGAATCAGTCGATTTCGCTGACGAACTGGTCGAGCGGACGGCGCACTTTCGCCAGGCCTGCGAGCCAGTCATCTTCGGTCTTGCGGTAGCCCAGCGGCAGAATGACCACGCTACGCAGGTGACGATCGCCCAGGTTCAGGATGCTGTCGACCGCGGCCGGATCGAAGCCTTCCATCGGCGTGCAATCGACTTCCTCGAAGGCGGCGGCGATCATCGCCGCACTGAAACCGATGTAGGCCTGGCGCGCTGCGTGCTCGAAGTTCACCTGGGCATCGCGGCCCGGGTAAGTCGACAGCAGCTGCTGGCGATAAGCTTCCCAGCCTTCGTTGCGGAACCCGCGCACTTCGTTGGTCAGGTCGAACATGTGGTTGATCCGCTCGGGCGTGTAGTTGTCCCAGGCGGCAAAGACCAGCAGGTGCGAGGCATCGACCACTTGCGCCTGATTCCAGGCGACGTCCTTGATCTTGGCGCGCAGCGCCTGATTCTTCACGATCAGGATTTCATAGGGCTGCAGGCCGGACGACGTCGGCGCCAGGCGCGCCGCTTCGATGATCCGGTCCATCTTATCCTGCGGCACCTTGCGTGTCGGGTCCATCGCCTTGGTGGCGTAGCGCCAGTTCAGTTTGTCGAGCAATTCCATACGATTCCTTTCGAATGAGAGATGCTCTATTGTATTTTTTCTCAGTAGATAGATAAACTACGATTCTGGCAAATGATTTGTTCTTGAGGAGACAAGATGGCGAGAAAGTTCGATCACCTGGCCGATGTCGAGGTGTTTCTGAGTGTCGTCGAGCACGGCTCGTTCAGTGCAGCGGCCATCGTGCTGTCAACGACGCCGTCGGTGCTGAGCCGGGCCCTGTCGCGACTCGAAGCACGGCTCGGCACACAGCTCTTGCGCCGGACCACGCGCAGCCTCAGCCTTACCGACGCCGGCCAGCGCTACGCCAACGAGGCACGCGACGCCTTTGCCCGGCTTGGGCAGGCAGAGCAGGCGATGCGCAGCACGACGGCGCAACTGAGCGGCAAGGTACGCATGAGCGTGTCGACCGGGTACGGGCAGCAGCGCCTGCCGCCGATACTGGCCGCCTATGCGCGCGCCTATCCGCTGGTCGAACTGGACGTCGATATCACCAACCGCAACGTCGATCTGGTGGCCGAGGGATTCGACCTGGCGATCCGCTCCGGCCCGCTGCCGAGCAGCACGATGGCGTCGCGCCAGCTCGAAGCATCGCCACTGTGCCTGCTGGCTTCCCCAGCCTATTTGGAGACCGCCGGATCGCTGGCAACGCTCGACGACCTGGCGCGCCAGCAGTGCATCGCCTTCGTCCGGCCCAACACCGGACGGGTGTTTCCCTGGCAGTTGCGCGATGGCGGGCGCGACATCGACTGGATCCCCCCAGCGTCAGTGATGGTCTCGACCGACGCGATGGGCGTCATATGGCTGGCCGAGCAGGGAATGGGCATCGCGCTGTGCCCGCGCCTGTTTGCCGAAGCCAGCCTGGCGGCCGGACAGCTGGCGGAGATATTGCCGCAGCTAAGTGGCCGCACACGCGCATTCTCGGTCGTCTATCCGGCCCACCGTGGCCTGTCGGCAGCATCGCGCGCGCTGATCGACATGCTCGTGGCGGCCCGGGCAAGTTCAAACAGCCGGGGTCAGGTCTGACATTTGGACACGGGCTCTTCCGTAGTCCGTTCACAAGGTCGTTCATAAACAGGCTATTGTTGAACTCGTGTCCGAATGTCAGACCTGACCCCGGCTGTGATTCTGGTTGCTGGTCAGGCCAAGCGGCAACTTTCATTCTCAAATACTGGAGCCAGTGTGCATAACGAATTACCCGCTAAATCTGCCAGCGTCCAGGTCCATCAGGCCAGCCTCGCGGATCTTGATTTGCTCGTGCCGATGTTTGACCAATATCGCCAGTTTTACGACCGGGACAGCAATCCCGCCGCAGTGCGAACGTTCCTGGCAGAGCGTTTAACGAATGGTGATTCGGTCCTGTTTCTTGCGCAGGATGGCGAGGAAACGCTTGGATTTACTCAGCTGTATCCGAGCTTTTCATCCGTATCAATGGCCCCAACTTTTATACTCAACGATCTGTTTGTCGCAGAAAACGCTCGCCGCCGCGGTGTCGGCAAGGCCCTGATCGACGCTGCGATACGGCATGGCAAGGCGACTGGCGCGATCCGCTTGGGCTTGTCCACCGCAAAAGCCAATGAGACCGCACAGACGCTGTATCAGGAGACCGGCTGGGTACGCGAAGAGGCCTTTGTAGCGTACAACCTTGGCCTGCTTGACTGAGGCAACCTCAGACCGTATCGCGTTCTGGCAGCGCTGGCTCGCAAGGCGTGGCCGAGTTCCTGGTAGCGAACCCCCTGTCATGAAAAAACCCCAAAAGTTGACATTCAACTTTTGGGGTTTTCAGTTCACGCGGCGTCGCCTCGACGACGCGCAGCCGCTACAGGCTCAGCAGCACGAAGCCCGGCTTCCCCCGTACCGCGCCTCCTGGCGCTCACGGAAGAACTCCTCGTACGTCATCGCCGGCTCATCCGGATGCGTGCGCTCCATGTGCGCCAGGTACGTGTCGTACTCGGGCAGGCCGACCATCAGGCGCAGCGACTGCCCGAGATAACTGCCGGCCTGCTTCAGGGTGCCGAACATCAGGTCACCTGCGGTGCGGGCATGGCGACGTACGGCGACTCTTTTGCGGTCGTGCCATTCGCCTTGCGGGCATCCATCACCGTGCGCAGGCCATAGAACAGCACGGCCAGCACGACGAAGATGAAGAAGCCGGCCAGGCTGGCGTTGACGTAGTCGTTGAAGATGATCCGTTCCATCTCGACGATCGACTTGGCCGGTGCCAGGATCGTGCCGGCGTCGTGCGCGGCCTGGTACTTGTTGGCGTGCGCCACGAAGCCGATGCGCGGGTCGTCGTGGAAGATCTTCTGGTAGCCCGCCGTCAGCGTGCAGGCCAGCAGCCACACGGTTGGCAGCGCAGTGACCCATGCGTACTGGCCGCGCTTCATCTTGAACAGTACGCAGGTGCCGAGCATCAGCGCAATACCGGCCAGCATCTGGTTGGCGATGCCGAACAGCGGCCACAAGGTGTTGATGCCGCCCAGCGGGTCGACCACGCCCTGGTACAGGAAGTAACCCCAGGCCGCCACGCACAGGCCGGTGGCCAGCAGGTTGGCCGGCAGCGAATCGGTGCGCTTGAGCGATGGTGCGAACGCGCCCAGCAGATCCTGCAGCATGAAGCGGCCGGCGCGGGTGCCTGCGTCCACGGCGGTCAGGATGAACAGCGCCTCGAACAGGATCGCGAAGTGGTACCAGAACGCCATCATGGTCTGGCCACCGACCAGGTTCGACAGGATGTGGGCCATGCCCACGGCCAGCGTCGGTGCGCCGCCGGCGCGCGAGATGATCGTGTGTTCGCCAACGTCACGGGCCATTTGCTCCAGCGCTTCCGGCGTGATCACGAAGCCCATCTGCGAGACGGCAGCGGCGGCCGATTGCGCCGTGGTGCCCAGCAGGGCGGCCGGGCTGTTCATGGCGAAGTAGACGCCCGGGTCGATGGTCGACGCAGCGATCAGCGCCATCATGGCGACAAAACTTTCCATCAGCATGCCGCCGTAGCCGATGAAGCGCGCCTGCGTTTCATTTTCCAGCATCTTCGGCGTGGTGCCCGAGGCGATCAGTGCGTGGAAGCCCGACACGGCGCCGCAGGCGATGGTGATGAACAGGAACGGGAAGATGCCGCCCGACCAGACCGGGCCCGAACCATCGACGAACTTCGTCACGGCCGGCATGCGCAGGTCCGGTGCGACGACCAGGATACCGATCGCCAGCGCCAGGATGGTGCCGATCTTGAGGAAGGTCGACAGGTAGTCGCGCGGCGCCAGCAGCAGCCACACGGGAATCACGGCGGCGACAAAGCCGTAGCCGATCAGCATCCAGGTCAGTTCGGTGCCGGTGAAGGTGAACATTGGGCCCCAGACTGGCGAATCGTGCACCCACTGGCCGCCGATGATGGCGAGCATCAGCAACACGAAGCCGATCAGCGAAATCTCGCCGATGCGACCCACCCGCACATAGCGCGAGTAGATGCCCATGAACAGCGCGATCGGGATCGTGGCCATCACGGTGAAGGTGCCCCACGGCGAACCGGTGAGCGCTTTCACGACGATCAGGGCCAGCACGGCCAGGATGATCACCATGATCATGAAGGTGCCGAGCAGCGCGATCATGCCAGGGATCTCGCCCATTTCGGATTTGATCAGGTCACCGAGCGAGCGGCCGTCGCGGCGCGTGGACATGAACAGCACGATGAAATCCTGCACCGCACCGGCGAACACGACGCCGGCCAGAATCCACATCATGCCTGGCAGGTAGCCCATCTGCGCGGCGAGCACGGGGCCCACCAGCGGGCCGGCGCCGGCAATCGCGGCGAAGTGGTGACCGAACAAAACGTTTTTGTTGGTCGGCACGTAATCAAGGCCATCGTTGAACTTGTGGGCCGGTGTCTGGCGGGTAGCGTCGAGCCCCAGCACCTTGTTGGCGATGAACTTCGAGTAGAAGCGGTAAGCGATGAGATAGACGCAGCCGGCGGCCGCGACGATCCAGATGGCATTGATGGTTTCACCGCGTTTGAGCGCGATGTAGCCGAGCGAAAACGCGCCCAGGATGGACAAGGCGATCCATCCGAGCATGCTCGTCATTTTCTTCATTGGTGACTCCTCCGATATGGATTGATGCTTCGTACGCCAGTACATGCCGGCGCCATTCTTTACAGCATGGCAATGAGTATCTTGCACAATTATCAGGACTGCAAGCGTAACAATTACGCAGGTGCTACGTACCACTACGTAGGACGCATGCCCGTAACGCACGTAAAATGCCTTGCTTTCCCCAACAGAAGGCAGTCGGCCCATGCGGCTCAAGCAAAAAGTCATCATGCTGGCGGTCGCGCCGCTGGTCGTGGCCCTGTGCGCGATTACCCTCTACGTGCGCCAGCAGGCTGTCACTCTGGCGCAACAGCAGCGCGACACGATTGGCAGCGCCTACCTGGCCAGCAAGGAGGCCGAGCTGCGCCACTATGTCGAGCTGGCCACGCGCTCGATCGCGCACCTGACCCAGAGCGGGCGCAGTGACCCGGCCACGCAGGCCGAGGCAATCCGTATCCTGTCGTCGCTGAGCTACGGCGGCGACGGTTACTTCTTCGTGTATGACACGCGTGGCAAGAACCTCGCGCATCCGCGCCAGCCCGAACTGGTCGGCACCGACATGTGGAACTGGCGCGACTCGACCGGCTCCCTGACCATCCAGCGCCTGATCGGGCTGGCACAGGGCGGTGGCGGCTTCCTGCGCTACACGTGGGCCAAGCCGTCGAGCAAGACGGCGGCGCCCAAGCTCGGCTACGTGGTGCCGGTCGCGCACTGGGGCTGGGTCATGGGCACCGGCATCTATCTCGACGATGTCGAGGCGGCGTTGGCGCTGGTCGAAGCCCAGCAGTCGCGCAACAGCGACCAGACGCTGCTGTGGATGGCGGTGCTGGCCACGCTGGCGACAATCGGCGTGGCCGGTGGCGGGCTGGCGCTGAACATCAGCGAAGGGCGCCTGGCCGACGCCAAGCTGCGCGCGCTGGCCCAGCGCGTGGTGGAGTCGCAGGAAGAGGAGCGGGCGCGCCTGTCGCGCGACCTGCACGACGGGATCAGCCAGGCGCTGGTCTCGGTCAAGCTGCAGCTGGAGGCGGGCATCATCCGCCTCGACGGCGACGCCGGCAAGCGCGAACAGGCGCGCACGGGCCTGGAGCGCACCGTCGACCAGGTCAACACGGTGCTGGGCGAAGTGCGCCGCATCTCGCACGACCTGCGCCCGACGCTGCTCGACGACATGGGCCTGGCGCCCGCGCTGGAATATCTGGCCCGCGAATTCGGCGAGGACGCCGGCACGCCGGTGCGCTTTCGCGCGGCCGGCGCCGTGGATGCGCTGCCCGACATGGTCGGCACGGTGCTGTTTCGCATCGCGCAAGAGGCGCTGACCAATGTCGAGCGCCACGCCCAGGCGAGCACCATCGAGCTCTCGCTCGAGCGCGTGGCCAACCGCGTCAGCCTGTCGATTGCCGACGATGGCGTGGGCTTCGACACCGATGATGTGGCCGTGCACCCGAAGCGGGGCATCGGCTTGAGGAATATGATGGAACGGATGGAAGCGATCGGCGGACGCCTGTCGGTCGATTCGACGTCCAGCGGCACCAGCGTGGTGGCCAGCATCGACTTGAAGGAGTAGGGCAGTGAACGGTGAAACGAAAGAAGTGAAGATTCTGCTGGTGGACGACCACCCTTTAGTGCGCGACGGTCTGCGCGCGCGGCTCGAGTCGGCGCCGCACCTGAACGTCGTGGCCGAAGCCGGTTCGAGCGCCGAGGCGCTCGAGCGCGCCGGCGAATACCATCCCGATTTGGTACTAATGGACGTGAACATGCGCGGCGGCAGTGGTATCGAAGCCACGTTCCAGCTCACGGCGCGTTTTCCCGGCATTGCGGTCCTGATGTTGTCAATGCACGACAAACCGGAATACGTCAGCCAGGCGATGGGCGCCGGTGCCCGCGGTTACGTGCTCAAGGATGCGCCGGGCAAGGACATCGTGCTGGCCATCGACACCGTCATGGGCGGCGGCATTTATTACAGCGCCGCACTGGCACGCCAGCTGGCCAATCCGGCCGTGCCGAGCGACCAGCTCACGGCGCGCGAGCACGAAGTACTGGGGCATATCGCCGCCGGCCAGTCGAACAAGCAGATCGCGCGCGACCTCGACCTGTCAGTGCGCACGGTCGAAACGCACCGCCTGAACATCAAGCGCAAGCTGGGTATCGAAGGCCAGGCAGAGCTGATCCGGTTCGCGGTCCAGCGCGCCGGTGGTAACTGATGGTCAATACGGGCTGTCCGGTAGGAAACTTCGATTTGCTTTATGGCATTCGGTGCAATAAGATTGCCTGGATACTACTTTGAAACTTTCCATGGCAGAGCAGGAAACATATCCGCTGGTGGCAATCGAGCCGGTCGCGAATGCGCAAAATGAATGGGTCGCGCTCAACGTGCGCCTGGCACCGGGCGCCGACCTGTCGCAGCGCCTGCACACCGTGTTCGGCACGCCCGACCTGTTGGCCGCCGTCGCGCCACTCGACTGCCTGCTGACGCTGGACGACCCGCTCCCATTGACCGCCGAGGTGCTGGCGCTGTTGCCCGCCGATCGCGTCGGTGTCGTGATCGACGCAAACGCGCTGGCCACCGATGGCGTGGCGCAAAAGCTCGTCGAACTGCATGCCTGTGGTTACCGTATCTGGCTGGACGGCGACATTCCCGACGGCGTCACCGCGCCGCCCGCGCTGCGCTCGGTCGCGCGCAACTGCCGCGTCGCCCCGTTGCCGCCTGGGCGCCTGGTGGCCCTGTTCGCCCCGCACATCGCCTATGGCGTCGACAGCGCGCGCCGCTTCTTCGGTTGCGAGATCGCCGGCTTCGACTGGTTCATCGGCGACTACGCCTACGATCCCGACATCGCGCCGTCGCCCGACGACGACGGCAGTTCGCGCCGCCGCATCCTCACGCTGCTCGGTTTGCTAGCGCGCGACGCCGACTCGTGCGAGCTCGAAGAGCAAGTCAAGCAGGATCCGGCACTGGCCTACAACCTGCTCAAACTGGTCAATTCGGCCGCGTTCACCGTCGCCACGCAAGTGACCAGCTTTGGCCAGGCGATCACGGTGCTTGGCCGGCGCCAGTTGCAGCGCTGGCTGCAACTGCTGCTGTACGCGCGCCAGCAACCGGACGGCCTGCCCAACCTGCTGCTGCCGCTGGCCGCGCGCCGCGGCGCCCAGCTCGAAGCGCTCGCGCGCCTGCAGGGCGACGATCGCGACGCGCAAGATTTGGCGTTCATGACCGGCGTGTTCTCGCTACTCGACCGGCTGCTGCACATGCCCATGTCCGAGATCGCGGCCGAGCTCTACCTGCCCGAGGACGTCTACGGCGCGCTCGTGCACCACAGCGGCCAGCTGGGTGCGTGGCTCGACCTGGTCGACGCCAATCCGACCGAGGCCGTGCTGCAGGCGGCCGGCGTGAGCCTTGAACACTGGTGGAGCAGCCAGCTGCATGCCTACCACTGGGCAATCGAGGTAGGCCGCAATGTCTGACGTGCGTGATCTGGCCCCAACGGCCTTCGTCCAGGGCACGAGCGCCGTCGGCGACGCCGTCCTGCGCCTGCGCGGCGACGCGCTGGCCACGGAGCTGGGTCGCCTGGCGCGCATCCTGACAGGCAGCGCACAGGGCCGATTCGTGGCCGGTCCGGGCCTGGTCGACCCCGGTCCGCCGGGCGGACGCGTGCTGCGCCACGCGGTGGCCGTGGGCCTCGAACAATTCGGCTGGTATGAAGTGAGCGGGGTTGACGACCATGCCGAGGCCAGCGCGCACGCGCTTGCCGCGCTCGCGCAGCTGACGGCGAGCCTGATGCAGATGCACTCGCTGGCGCAGCGCTCGACCCACGCCTACGCCCAGATGGAAGCGCAACTGGCGCACCAGTCGCAGATCCTCGACCAGATCCACGAGTCGGTGCTGACGATGGACCAGATGGGCTACATCACCAGCTGGAATCGGGGCGCCGAACGCCTGTTCGGCTACACGTCGTTCGAAGCGGTGGGCCGCAACATCCTGTTCTTGTACGCCGATGAAGACCTGGGCGACGAGGAGGGCGGCGCGCTGCCTGACCTGTTCGCCGAGCACGGCGGGCGCATGATGGAGGTGAAACGCCGCAAGAAGTCGGGCGACATCTTCTGGGCCAGCCTGTCGCTCTCGCCGCTGCGCGACCTGGCCGGCCGCCCGAACGGCCTGATCGCCTACCTGACCGACATCACCGAGCGCAAGCAGGCCGAAGAACAGCTGCACCACCTGGCCTACTACGACGAGCTGACCGGCCTGCCGAACCGCACGCTGTTCGCGCGCCTGGTCGACCAGGCCCTGATGGTGGCCCAGCGCAACGAGACGGCCGGCTGCATCCTGTTCATCGACCTGAACCGCTTCAAGCGCATCAACGACACGCTGGGCCGGCGCATCGGCGACGAACTGCTCAAGCAGGTCGGCCAGCGCCTCAAGGCCGCGCTGCGCGACGAAGACCTGGTGGCGCGCCTGTCGGGCGACGAATACGCAGTGGGCCTGGCCGACGTGCGCCAGCACTTCGAAGCCACCACGGTGGCGCAGAAACTGCAGGCCGCGCTCGACGCGCCCTTCATGATCGGCGGCCACGATCTGCGCGTGGGCGCCAGCATCGGCATCAGCGTCTACCCGCAGGATGGCAACGACGCCGAAACGCTGCTGGCGCTGGCCGACATCGCGATGGAACGGGCCAAGGGCGACGATGCCAACCCCGACCGCAGCGTCGCGTTCTACAGCCAGGACATGAACAAGGGCATGCAAGAGCGCATGCGCATCGAATCCGGCCTGCGCCATGCGCTGGGCAATGGCGAGCTGGTGCTGTACTACCAGCCGAAGTTCGAAATCGCCAGCGGCCGCCTGGTGGGCGCGGAAGCGCTGGTGCGCTGGATGCATCCCGAGCGCGGCATCGTGCCACCCGGCGAATTCATCCCGCTGGCCGAAACCACGGGCCTGATCGTGCAGGTGGGTGAGTGGGTGCTGGAAGAAGCCTGCGCGCAGGCGTCGATCTGGCAGCGCTCGGGCATCGCCCCGTTCCGGGTGGCGGTGAACGTGTCGGCCCGCGAGTTCACGCCATCGCTGCCGGAACGCGTGGCCACCACGCTGCGGCGTTATCAGCTCGACCCGTCGTGGCTGGAGCTGGAAATCACCGAGAGCACGCTGATGCACGACGTGGATCGCGTGACGGCGATCATGGACCAGATCACGGCGCTGGGCGTGTCGTTGTCGCTGGACGACTTCGGGACTGGGTTCTCTAGCCTGTCGTATCTGAAGCGGTTCCCGATTCATACCTTGAAGATCGACCGGTCGTTTACGATGGGGATACCGGCGGATGGGAGTGACTGCGCGATTGCGGGGACGATCATCAGCATGGCGCGGCAGTTGTGTTTGCGTGTGATTGCTGAGGGTGTCGAGACGCTGGATCAGCTCGCGTTCTTGCGCGGAGCAGGGTGTGATGAGGTGCAGGGGTATTTGTATGCGGCGCCGTTGCCGGCGTATGCGTTCGAGAAGGCGTTGAGAGAGAATTGGGCGTTGGTGGGGTGAGAGGGCAGAACTCCCTCACACAGCCGCTGATTATGTATAATGCCGTGCAACAGGAAGCGTGGCCGAGTGGTTGAAGGCAGCAGTCTTGAAAACTGCCGACGGTGTGAGCCGTTCGTGAGTTCGAATCTCACCGCTTCCGCCAGAATTTTGAAGAAGATCTTGGTTTTTAAAGGGGTTTTAACATCTAGGTTTTTTAACCCCCATTCCTACCCACGTGAATACGTGCGGCCATGCGGTTTTACCGCGTCAGTGCGCTAGCAGTCTCAGCGCTTCATTGAAGTCAGTTTGCAAAAATTTTTCGGTGTCAGCGCCACCGCCTCTTAGCAAGTATCGACACGTCTGTATCTAAGAATTTTCGCTTTGGGACGAGGTAAGTGAGACAGCAAGGAACGCAACTCTAGGCATTTGTAATCTAGGGAACGCAAGTTCGCGGCGGATGAGAAATTTGTTGCATTATTGCAATAACCTGATAGTGTTTTTCTGCTGCGCAGAAAGTCCGGGCTTCATTTTTTGGAATTACATCTTCGTAAAACCACTTTGAAGTTTGTGATGCTGAATTGACCAGTTGAACCTGCCATTGAAACATCACATCTTGCCACTACAAGAAAATTCTTTGTCAATACTTATAAATTGTATAGCGTTTCCTTTGGTTGATTGATATTATCGTTTCTGTTAGCCACCAATAGTTGTTAACACATACCTTCTGCGCGCCTCAAAGAAATCAGCATCGATGTCTAGCGTAAGTTATCAAACATAAACCGCCGCTTGTAGGATGACGAGCTTACGCGACATGCAGTCTCAACAGACAGCCCCAGTTGGCATCGACGCTTGGGAGCGCGTTCTGGTGCGTCATTTTCTTGCAGTCGGCCTGGACGGCAATGCAGCTGATATTCGCACCCTGGAAGTGAGTCCGGTTACGCTAGCGCTTGCTTGCGGGATGAATCCAAGTTGCGCGGATGAAGTTGAAGAAGCGTTTCGCACCACGCTGTTGAGTGACAAGATATATCTGTGGAGAGCCTTGATTGAAGGGTCTACGAGGCGACCATCCCAGGACGTTCCGAACTGCTTCGCCCCCCTTGCGTTGACGCTGCTGGTCGCGGGCCGGTTGGGCGGTGATGGATACGAAAATGACCAGTTTCGAGGAAAACTAGCCGCGTGGTTCAAGGTCGAGCGCAAGTTCAGTAACCTTGCCGGAGTCAAGCTAATGTGGGAACAGCTAGCGTCGTGGCTCGCCGTGCAGTCCTCGGCAGGGCGGCCGTTCAAGCGGCTGGTCTTGCCCGAATACCCCTCAACATGGCGCCATATTGGCTTTACGCTGCGGCTGTCGTTTCCCAACCGTACCGACGTCAGTACCGTGGGGCGTGTCCTTGCGCACTCTAAAAACGATCTCGACAATCCCATGGCCGTTATTCGCGCCTTCTGGGAGTACGCAAACAAGAGAAGCTTTTCGTTGGGCCTCGCAGAGGCTTTCAATAACTTCGAGACTGCGTATTACAAACAACAACGACGCGCGCTCGCTGAGCATCGGTTCTGGAGTCTAATCAACCATGTTCGCAAAGCGCACTCAAAGAGCGCGCCGTCTGCCCAGATCGAGATTGCGTTCACTGTCGACGATGAGCGGGAATTTAGCGTCGAGCTCGAAGCCAGCGAGGAGATCCGCCCTTATCAAACGTTGGCAGCTGCCCTGGCCGATCAATACGTTCGCAAAAGTCCCAATCTAAGCGCGAGCGTGTCACGCGGTCTGGTGTTTTTCAAAGAAAGCGGCAGAGGCCGCTGGACCGCAGAGCCGAACCTGGGCAAATGTCGAGGCCTGGTACTGGTCGCCTATCACGACAACATCGCTTCGCGCACGTCAAGTCGGCTGGGGCGAACCGTCCAATATGGACAATGGCGTCTGACTGTTGATCCTCTCAGCGCCGAGAAGCTCCACGACGAGTTCGTACGGTGCGGGTTGTTGGGCGACGATGTCGCGCTATTTCGGCCTGCGGTATCAGACGGTATCCGAGTCAATGGGGCCTGGCTAGGACTGCCGGGCTTCCTCCCGCAGATTACATCAGATACCTCCGACGTTCGCATCGCTTCCTGGTCAGGCGAACCCGGACTGACCATATCTGCGGCCGACGACCTTCGACTCGCGGCTCGATGCCCGGTTTCTGGAACTTGCGTAATCGAACCCCGGCTTGCGTCGGGAGAGCGCGAGCCGCACTGGCGGTTAAACCTGCAATTTGTCGATCGCGCGGTGCCTCATTTTGAACTCGGCGGTGCGCGACGAGGTCAACCGCTGCTCCTGGATTGGATTCGCTCGACTACAGACCCCGCCAGCGGCGTGGTCTGTAGTGTCCCCGCTACGCTTGGGTGGGGCCGCGCCGATGACGCGCTCGAATGGCTGCTCGAGTCCATCTATGCCCACGGGGCCAGTGGATGGAACGAAGCTCGCATCGTTGACTTGGTCAAGCGATCTAATGAGGAGGCGAACGCAGCCCCGTGGCGCACGTTAAGAATGCTGCAGGACGGCGGCGTCATCGAGCCGCGGCTGCGGCAGGGATGGAAGGGAAGGGTCTGGACGCTGTCAGCTCCGCGCATCGTCAGCGCAGACAGCTCGGCTGGACTTGTCGCTCTGGCGGAAGGCGCCTTCTGTGCGCAGATGCTTGACGCCTTTGTCATCGCGGCAAAGGCGATGGGTGCCACGCCGTTCCGGCTGCCGGGCGCTGCGCGTTGGTCTGTGCCGGTCGTTGGCGCAATCGGCGCAGATCCAGAACAACTGGCGCGCGTAATGCAGTGGGAGCACGTGATCGAACCCGAGGTGCCAGGGAACAGAGCGCTTGCGTTGGCCGCAACCGAGCGGCATGCGGAACATTATAAGACTTCGGCTTCATGGAGCTGGCGCAACCGCCGCTTCCTCAGCGCCGGAGCGGATGCAGCAAAGGTCACCTTGACGTTGCTCTCTCATCGCGCCGATACCGACCACGACGTGTATCGCGTCGAATCGCAGGGCACCCGCACGCATTACCTATCCCGTTGTGCCGCGATTGTCGCCGCGCACGCTGCAGCGTCGGTGCCCTTATTCGAATTCGATGGACAGCGCTTAATTGTCCTGGGGCGGGACGGCGCGCTTCCCGATGCCGTCAGTTGTGCGTTGCGCAGGCGAATACTTGCGAGCGGCGGATTCGATGACGGCGTCTACGCCTACCCGGCAACGACAAACGATGCCCGCTGGGTTGCTGCATTATTGCCCGGATGCGTTTCAGGCCTGAAAGACGGGGTAGCGCTCGCACCAGGTGCAGCGCTTTCTCGGGTACGGCGCTCCAATGGAGCGCTGCGGCCCCAATGGATAGATGGACATTTGACACTTTAGCGTGAGTAAGGCGAACAACCACGATGGCATCTAATTTAATTTGGTATGCGGGGCGCTGCCTCAAGCGCTATGAGCATGGCAAGCCCGCGCTGCTCGAAGCGGCGGTCCAGCAAGTCGGCGGCGTATGGCAGCCGATCGAAAATCGCAAGGCCCTGTTCAAGAATATGGAAAGCTTGGAGTGGCGCTCCAACGAAGCGCGGAATGTGCGCCCGTCCGAGTGGGTTGCTTTTAAACTCGCCACCGCGACAAGTGAGAGGACAAAACCATGGCAGGTCGGGCAGCATCGCCGCCTGTACTGGTATGTCGATCTTTCAGCAGAAGGCGGTCAAGAACAGGTGCATCGGCGGCTGACGGCAGAAGGCGTCAAAATGCCGCATCCAACCGGCACATGGATTGTGCGTTGCGCGAACGATGAAGTGCTCCTGCTCGACTTGAAACAGCAGGACGGCACCGCCCATCTGGCGAGCAGCCTCAGCAAGGTTCCGGCGTACCGTTTTGATCCGGCGTGCATGACGACGATGCAGACCGGCGACGGTGACATCGAGCTTTATGATTTGAACAGCTCCGTCGTCAAAGTCATCTACGATTGGACCAGCGACGATGCGTTTGCGCTGCGCATCGCCCGCGCTGCAGCCAGCGCCGGCGACGTCCAGGCGCACGATCTCGTCTCATGGCTTGAAGGGTTCGCAAAGGGTCGAACGCTGACATCAGTCGATCCGTCCGATGTCGGTGCAGCGAATGACGCCATTCGCGCTGGCAAGATGGCCAAGCGCCTTGTCGATGATCAGGAGCTGCTTCGCAAGTTCATCGATGCGTTCACCTTGGACGAACGTATCGGCGGCGTCATCAGGGCCTACGCCGCGCAGACAGCTGAACAGGAAAGGAAAGCGGCGCGAAACAAGGCCGAGAAAGCCGTCGAGCAGGAAATGGCGGCGCTGCGTGACTTGAAACTGCGCCAAATCGATAGCGAACTGCGCAACATCAAGCAGGCGCAACTGGCGCAGCTCGAGGATTCTCGCACGCGGCGTTTGAAAGAGTTCAAGGACGAGTTCGATCAGCGACAGGCCGCTGACGAAGAAGCGCTGCGGCGCGGCGCAGGCGCGCGGCTCAGCGCCGTTGAGGCCACGGTCCAGGACCTCGAACGCCGCCGCGCTGCAATCATCGAACAGTCAGCGCAACTGGAGGAGGAGAACGAAGAGGCTCGCCGTTCCCTGGAACCGCTCGTCGGTGCAGCAAGCGAAGCCAACAGCGCGCTTGAGGCGATTCGGCGCGAGGCGGTCGAGGTCCACGAGGCGCTCTTAGCCGAGCGGGCGACATTGACTGCGCTCCAGATGAAGTATCCGGCACCGCGGCTGTCCGCCGCCGCCACAACTGTCTCGCCCGCTATGTTCGGAGAAAAAGTCGCAGCGTCCAAGCTGTTGTCGGAGGAGGGTAAGGGGCTTATGGTGCAGTTCGCCGCGCTTATGCTGGGAGGCGAGGTTCCGGTGCTGTGCGGGCCAGGCGTGCGCGATTTTCTGGCGGTCGCCGAAATGATGCTGTCGGCGGGGCGCGCTATACGAATGGAAGCAGACCCAACCATGATAACCTTTGAAGACCTCTGGGTGCGTCCAGGCCTCGGCGCGTCCACTGCGCTCGGATATGCGCTGCGCAGCGCCGCCGGCGCGTCGGGCGAACCGCGAACCAGTCTCGCTGTCATCGAACGCGCGGAACGCTCGGGCGCGCGCTTCTGGCATCCAGCGCTGTCCAATTGTGCCGAACAAGGCGATTTGCCGCGACGCATGCTGCTGTGCGCAACCGTCGAAGACGCAAGCTGCGAGGAGGCGTTGGCGCTCTTCGCTCACGCTGTGTGCCTGGAGGTCAACGGCGCACTGGCGTCTAATGCGGGACTCCGCCTGGCGATGGAGAAAGCGGATACCGCAACGCAGAGGGACGAGCTCGATCCTGGCACGGCTCGAGCCGACGCTACGCGGGCTGCTGCCGACCTCATTGATCATGTGAAGACGCTGGGGCCGGCCCGCAGCGCCAGAGCGATGCGCGTCCTGGCGCAGGCGCGCGACATGGACAGGGGTGCACCGGCAGCACCGTTCATTAAACTTTTCATGATTTCTGGCGGTGCCGCCGCCAACCCTCTGCGGAGCGTTTCCAATGCTTGACCCGATCGGCGGTTTCGACCGTATCAAAGATTTTTTCATCTCCTACGTGGAGACCAGCTTTCGCATTTCCAACCCGGCCGCATCCGCAGCGCGCCGCTCGCTGCTGAACTCGCTCGGCGCGTTTACGACCGAGCCGTTTATTGAACCGGTGCTGCGATACAAGAGCGACGGCGTCAAACTGGAAGACTTAGCGAAGAGAACAGACGGCCCTCTTGAGCCGCTCTCCGAAAAAGGGCGTCGGGCTTTCGCTGAACTTGCCCTGTCGGGCCTGTTCGATGGCAAGCCCAGCAGCGGTGACATTCGGCGCGCTTCCAAGTACGCACCGTACCGCCATCAACTCGAAATGCTCGCGCGCGGCGTGCGGCCCGGGCATCCCGGCGTCGTCACATCCGGCACGGGTTCAGGCAAGACCGAAAGCTTCATGTTGCCGGTGCTCGCTGCGATTGCGAATGAAGCTGTCAACTGGAAAAGCCCCGAACAGAACTATATGACGAAACAGTGGTGGCGCAGCGACGATGCTGACTGGTCGCTGGCGCGCGCCGGCGAGCGCCGCCATGCGGCGGTCCGAGCCCTGGTGCTTTACCCAATGAACGCGCTCGTCGAAGACCAGATGGTGCGTTTGCGCCGCACCCTCGATTCGGAAGACGCGCGTGCGGTCATGACCGAACGGTTTAGTGGAAATCGCGTGTTCTTCGGACAGTACACGAGTGGCATCGAGGTGACGGGACATCAAAAGCATCCACGGCTTACTAATGACATCGATGAGAAAAAGCGACGCAGGCGGCGCCTGACGAAGTTGCGCGCAGCAATGCAGCGCGCCGAACAGGACCAGGTGGCGGCGCGCAAGCATGACGCGAATGAAACGCAGCGCTTCAATGCGGCGCGCGCGCTAGCCGAGCAGGAGGGAAGCGAAGAGCCGAAACAACCAGAGGTAACGCGGTACATTTTCCCTGCGCTGGACGGTGGAGAAATGTTGTCGCGGTGGGACATGCAGGAGACGCCTCCTGACCTGTTGATCACGAACGCATCGATGCTTGGCGCAATGCTTTCGCGTGAGGTCGAAGACCCCATCTTCGACGGCACGCGCGAGTGGCTAATGAACAATGATGACGCCTATTTTTACCTCGTGTTTGACGAATTGCACCTGGTGCGCGGATCCGCAGGGACAGAGGTGTCGTTCCTGGCGAAAGCGCTCATCGAGAGGCTGGGCCTGGCCGACCCCAAGCACCGGCACAAATTGCGCATCCTTGCATCGTCAGCGTCGATGCCGATGGATGGCGACGACGGTCAGCGCTCCAGGCAATATTTGCGCGATATGTTCGCGCCCTACGGCACGAGCGTTGCAGCGGGCGACCCAGGCAGAGACGACGCTGACTTCTGGGAAACGTGCGTCGTCGAGGGTTCCCCGAACATTCCGAACTGGGACCACGGAAAGCTCGATGCTGCACCGTTTGAATCCCTGTTCAAGGTGGCGCTCGGCTCGCGCCTGGATTTTCTCGCAAAACTGACGGGCACGCCAGAACTCACCCATGCGCTCAAGGCAGCTGCGGCAGCGCTCGCTGTCAAAGAAGACGACGAGGAAAAGCGGGTAGCCAGAGTTGCCGAGGCGGCCGCGGCTGCCCTCACGAATGCATGCCGTGAAAAGAACAAGGTGCGCGCTTCCTCCGCTTCCGTTATCAGCGCACGACTTTTCAAGGAAGATGTGCATGACGTTGACGCTGCGCTTCGCGGCCTGATGCTGGCGCGCGCCTTGCCGGAATCAAAAATTTGGAAAGCGCCTGTGGCGCCCGATACGCCAGCGTTCCGTGTGCACACTTTCATCCGCAATATCGAAGGGCTGTTCGGCGCGCCTACCACAACGTCAGACGGCATTGTCTTTGACGATCTAACGGTCGAACGAGGTCTGTCGCACGCGCCGCCGCGCGCCGGTCAAGCAAAGGGCAGAAGGCTGTTTGAACTCTTGTATTGTGAAGCGTGCGGCGACATGTTACTCGGCGGTCAGCGCGCAGATCCCAAATCTAAGATGGCGACCGAATTGCTGCCGTCCTCGGGCAACCTGGAAAACCTCCCTGAACGTGCTGCCAACGATTACTACGACCGGATGACGTTTGACGAGTTCGCGGTATTCTGGCCGCGTCGCGGGACGCCAATGCTTCCGGAATACGACTACGACGCATGGGACCAGGCCCATCTGGATCCGCATTCCGGGGTCGTTACCTGCGGCGCGGAGATCCCGGCAGGTCACGTTGGCGGATATCTATATTTTCAAAAAGATGAAGCCATTGGCGGTGGCAAGGGCAAGAAAACCAAGGGCGAACCTAAGCATGCCAAGACTGCTCAGCCGTTTTGCTGTCCTAAGTGCGGCACTGATTATTCGCGCAGGCCCGCTTCAAACCGTCAACGCTCGCCGATCCGCGCCTTCCGCACCGGTGTTTCCAAAGCATCCCAGCTTGTTGCAACTGAAATGTTCGAGCTGCTTCACGCCGTCGGTGCCGAGCCGAAGGGGATCTGCTTCTCGGACAGTCGGCAGGACGCCGCCAACCAAGCGCTCAACATTGAGGAAATGCATCTGCGCGATCTGCGGCGCGAAGTGCTAGTAGCGGCCGCGCGCGACCGTGTGGAGAAGCAATCAAGCGAGCACCTCAGCGAGGAAGACTTCGGAGAAATGATGGATCGCCTGTTGAAGGCACGCGACTTCGACGCAGTGCAGGAGCTGTCTAAGCGGTTCAATGGGCAGAGGGAAGGGGACCAAATTCGTGCCTCCCGCAAAGTCGCGCTCAAAGATCTGCTGAACGGAGTCAATGGCGCGGGCGTGGGCGATATTGTCGCTGCATTCGTCAAAATGGGCATTCACCCTTTTGACAAGCATGGACGCGCATCGTTCGGTAACCAGCCATGGCACAGCCTGTTTAGTGAGTCTGAAAAAGGGGGCGTCGACTATGCAGACACCTTGACTGGTGCCGCCCAGTCGGATCTGACGTCAAAAATACTCGAACAGCAGTACGAGCTCAATGATGAGGTGATTTTCGCCAATACGTTTTACGCGCTCGAGGAGACGGGCCTGGGATACCCATGCTTGGCCGATCTTGCTGGCGAAAACCAGAATGAGATGGATGCCTGGCTGCGCGTGTTTGCCGGAGCCTACCGTGTCAAGGACAACCATTTTGTCGAGGACGACAAAATGCGCGAGTGGGTCATGGGCAGCGATGTTCCAAAGTCAAATCGTGTCAGGAAGATCGCTGACAAGGCGTTTCCGCTTGACCCCGTCGCGGGTCTCACGTACTTGCTGCAGCGCTTTTCGCTGGCCGGCCATCGGTCCGGTTTGTTCAGTATCGAGCAGCTTTGCATCAGGGTGGCGGCCGAAAAGGATCCGTACTGGCGGTGCCTCAACTGTGAACGCGTGCATTTGCACACCGGCTTCGGTTTGTGCACCCGCTGCGGGGAAGCGCTTGAAAAGACGCCAGTCGGCTACGCCGGCGACCTGTGGACGACCAATTTCCTTGGAAAACGGATCGTTCGCGGCGCAGCCGATGGCGTGCCGCGCTTCCGCCTTCGGGTTGAAGAGCTGACCGGGCAAACAGAAGACTTCGCTGACAGACTGCGCAAGTTCAAAGGCATTTTCGTCAATGGAGAAAGCGAAACCGAAAAACGCGCCAACGCGATCGACATGCTGTCCGTGACCACTACGATGGAAGTGGGGATCGACATCGGTGCACTGCAATCAGTCTACCAGGCGAACATGCCGCCGCAGCGGTTCAACTACCAGCAGCGCGTCGGCCGCGCCGGCCGCCGCGCTCAGGCGTTTTCGTTTGTTGTGACTTTCTGCCGCGGGCGGTCGCACGATGCGTATTATTTTGCGCATCCTCACGCCATTACGGGCGACGCTCCGCCCCCGCCATTTTTGGCCGTTGAACACGATCCCATCCCGATGCGGCTGCTTCGCAAAGCGTGGCTGCGTGAAGCGTTTCAAAAGTTGAGGGGTGACTGTCACAAAGCCGACCAGTTATATCCTGGCGACGCGCTGACGCCGCCAGATGTCCACGGCGAGTACGTGACAACGCACGACTATTACCATGATCCCGCTGCAAGGTGGCCTGTTCGCCTGGAGGCTGCCCTGGTGGCCACGATGCCGGCACGCGACGCGTTCCTTAATGCGGCTGTCGTTGGGGAGCAGCGCACTCGACTGCTTGCCGATGCAAGCCCGTCCAATATCATCAAGGAAATCGAGTCGCTGCGGGATCATGCACCTGACGCTGAGGTCGGCTTGGCGAAATTCCTTGCCGAAGGAGGGCTTTTCCCAATGTATGGCATGCCGACCCGTGTCAAAAATCTTTACCTCGGTCTGCGGGAAGAGCGTGGCGAGAAAAATGAGTACGCATGGTCGACCATGGACCGCGATCTGGATATGGCTGTGCTCGAATACGCTCCAGGAAACTCCCTGGTAAAGGACAAGTTGCGTCACAAAGTGGTCGGGTTCACCAGCAACCTGACTGACCCGGTCAGTCGGGGCGCCTTGACCGCTAAAGCGGTGGGACGCTGGTGGGAGACGGCGTCGTACGTGGCGCTATGCTCGTCTTGCGGATCCGCCAAGATCATGGAAGAGGCCACTGAAGCGGATGCGTCATGCGAAGACTGTCAGGCTACCATTCCGAGTGACGCGTTTTTCCGCTACGTCACGCCAGCGGCCTTCCGCACGGACTTCAAACCTTCCTGCGATGAAGAAACAACGCCGAGACTTTCGCAACGGATGGTAGCGACCGTATTGAAGAAAGGATTCCCTGTTGACCAGGCCAACATGCGGATCTGGCGCGGGGCGGGCGCGACGATTTTGCAATTGAACGATGGACCAATGGACGCTGAAGGCGAGGCAACGCGCTTCACCGTCGACGAGACGGGGGACACGAGCGTTCCCATCCCGGGGCATGGGTCCACATTGAAATTGAAGGACGGGCAAGCCATTGAAACGAACGCACGCCAAAAGAACTCGTATCGATGGCAGTTGTCAGAACTGGGCCAGCAAGGCTTGAGGGTCGGTCTCGTCTCACGTAAGGAAACCGATGCGGTGTATCTGGAATTGCGTGAGTTTGACAGACGCCTCAATCTAGACTTCGTTGCGCGAAAAGGGTCGCATTCCGACATCGCTGCGCGCGCGGCAGCCATCAGCGCCACGCAAATCCTGGTGCAGCGGGCGGCGCTCGAGCTTGATGTCTCCCCGGAAGAGTTCGAAGCCCTGGAACCTCGGCTTCGAGGAGGCAAGCCGACGCTGCAGATTGCCGACGCTCTTATCAACGGGTCTGGTCTATGCCGCCGACTTGGCGAGCCGAGCGTGCCGGGCGGGCCTTCGTACATCGGACAAATCGTTGAGGCGATTTTGTCGCGCGACGACGGCTGGCCGCTCAAGGATTTTGTCGAGACGCAGCCACACGGCGTTCATCACCAGGACCAGTGCATGACGTCGTGCTATCGCTGCGTTCAACGGTTCAGCAATCGCAGCTATCACGGCTTGCTTGATTGGCGTCTGGGCCTGGCGTATCTACGCGCGTTGGTCAATCCAGCCTATGGCTGCGGACTCAATCCAGGAGAAGACGAGTTGCCTGAATTGACCGGATGGCGCACGCGGGCGCACGCACTGGCCGAAGAAGTGGCTTTGATGCGGCCGAGCGTGATGCACAGCGAAACGTTGCCTCATACCGGACTACCATGCATCGTTGAGCAGGGCGGCAAGGAAACTTGGCGCTACGTCGTGCTCCATCCTCTCTGGAAAAAGGATACGGAAGCGCTCAGGTCAATTTTGGGAAGCGACTACCAGGAGGGCATGATCTCTGTCGATGTCTATAATCTTGAGCGGCGTCCGCTTCGTGTGTTGGCGAATTTGAGAGAGCTGCGTGCGAGTCAATCGGAACAGTTCTCGGCCTAGTACTTTCAACTCACTAGATCGGAGGAGTAAGCCGCACAGTCCTGGGAAAAGTTGCTCTGCTTCGAAGAACAAAGTATCGCGGCTGATCCGATCTTCGCTGCCTAGTGACTTCATCCCAGAGTAAAAATGCTCGAGTACGATGTGTCGTGACTCCATCGCTGACAGGCGTTAGCACTGACAGCGAAAGACAGTATTTGATCTGGCTGCGTGTAGTAAGGAACCTTTGAGCGTGAACCGGGGACTGGAAATGGGTTTGCCTCTCCCGTTGCCGGATTGCTCATCGGATTGTGCAAACCCTCGTTATAGCGATGTCCGACCCTAGGCATAACCGAAGTTTTACCGAAGAGCTTTCCCGATATTTCGGATAAAATGACCCATGTCTACCCCTTTTATGTCGTCTGATTTTGTACTCCAAAATTGCTCCTCTGAGCAGTTGGATTCAGTTCTAACCGTCCCCCCTGCAGCCGCACCCCGGCAGTCACTGTCCTACCTTGAATTTTTTGCCGGCAGCGGCCTTGTTGCACAGGGTTTAAAAAGCGTGTTCAAGCCTGTGTGGGCCAACGATATCGACGCAAAGAAAGCCGCGGTCTACACCGCCAACCACTCCGGCAACCATTTTCATTTGGGATCGATTGCGGATGTAGAAGGGAGCGCTCTTCCTACGGCTCAGCTTGCGTGGGCGTCTTTCCCTTGCCAAGACCTCTCCCTTGCTGGACTGGCTGAAGGTATCCACGGCAAGCGCAGTGGTCTGGTGTGGGAGTGGCTTCGCGTGATCGACGAGATGCCTGAGCCGCCGCCGTTTTTGGTTGCTGAAAATGTTTTAGGGCTGGTTTCCTCCGGCGGTGGTGCCCACTATCGTGCTCTGCATGCAGCTCTAGTTCAGCGAGGCTACAAGGTCGGAGCCATGTTGATTGACGCTATCCACTTTGTGCCGCATTCCAGGCCGCGTATCTTTGTGGTCGCTGTCAAACGCAAGCTGGCTATCCCAGCTGAGCTTGAGCGCTCCACTCCTGCCTGGTGTCATTCGGAGGCAGTTCGCAAGGTTGCAGTAGGTCTGCAAGATTGGGTGTGGTGGGACTTACCCCAGCCAACCGCGCGCGTCAAGACACTGTCGGAAATCATCGATTTCAAAGCAGCCTATTCGGATGCGAAAAAGGATGAGCGCAACCTTCTGTTGATCTCTCCGAAGCAAATTGATTTTTTAAACGCGATCCCGGAGCACGAGCTCGTCGTTGCCCCGGGCTACAAGCGAATGCGGGGAGGCAAGCAAGTCTTGGAGCTGCGCTTTGATAATGTAGCCGGCTGCCTTCGAACTCCAAGCGGCGGCAGCAGCTGCCAAGTTCTGGTTGTTCGCGAGAATGGCAAGCTGCAAAGCCGATTGCTCACTGTGCGAGAAACAGCGCGCCTTATGGGCGCTCCGGATACCTACGAAATTCCTGGTACCTACTACGAGGGCTACAAGGCGATGGGGGATGCGGTCGCAGTGCCCGTCGCAGAGTGGCTCTCGACCAAACTTCTTTCTCCTCTCGCAAGGGCTAATGTTCCATCAAGCCAAACCTTGAGTCAGCGCTCGCTAAAGTCAAAAAGCGATTGAAGATTGAACTTTTTGCATTGTTGGATCGCTCTGGTTCTTGGCTACAACGCAGTTAAGCTCGGATTGGTGCTTGCTTTCACTGTGATTTTAGCGACAGGCAGGTGTCGCGGCTGAGTGGCTCGAATTTCAAAGAAAATTTCGAAGGAACAAGGCGTAACGCAATGGTGGGGACCGAGTTAGGCCTCACAAGGCTTACAACGTTTCCTTTGCGACTAAATACGCCGAATCGTTGAATTTTTTGTTGATTGGTGAGGACTTGGCGTCAGCAGAGGAGCGGTGGGTCGCGCGGTTGGTCGAACTCTTTAATGCCGAGCCTTCGTCAATTACTTCACGGAGCGTTCCAAGCTAAAACCATGACACAAGCCGAATCTTGGTGATCGATATTCAAGAATGTAGGGATGGATTACGATGTGGCACAATCTCGGGGATCGAGTTGATCGGATTTACACTCATACACCACTGGTAGAGTAAAGCCAACATGCTGCCCAGAAAGTCACGAAATTTAAAAAATATCGTGCTTTTGTAATTCGCTATGTAGCTGATGCGCCATCAATCGCTTGCGAAAAAGCAACCCTCAGATTTGTATACTGATCTGCTCCAAAGGCACGCTAGATGCCAAAATTCGTCGGGCTTGGTCACGAAATGAAGTTGTAGCGTAGGCGTTCCTTGTGGTTCCCTCGGACCGCTGTGCGCTCAAACTTATACTGAATGGACGACCCACATCATCAAGCGTTAAATCCAGATCGAAATAAGCAATTGATTTGTTGGTGTGGTGTTGGACGATGGAGCCAGAAAGTGGTCCTTGCAGATATTACTTCACGTATTCGGCCGATGCGTTAAATAAGAAAACTGCGCCGGCAAGCGCCATTATTGATTTGAGTATATTGAGTTGTAATGGATTTGTATTGGAATAGTTGAATAGACAATTCCTGTGCCAGTCAAAAAAATCAGTAAAGATCATGCACTTGTGAAAAGCTGTATTCCGAGTTGTAGCGATGAGTAGGAAATGCCGTCAGTTGACGACCTAATTAAAAAAGAAATTATCCTAATTGATTTCTGAATCAGCAGTGCGATGCAGGATGTGTTGTTTGATCAGCCGGAGACTACGCTCGGCGCGACTATTTCAATACCGGGACCGTCTGATTAATCACCGGAACATAGCGGCAAGATTATCTTTCGATACAGCTCATCGGTATGCCAAAGGCATAGCCTGCTAGGCGGCCTTCAAGCGCAAATAGATGGTTACAGAAGCCACGTTCGCACCATCTCTATACAGTAGAAGGGCAGTCAAGATACCCCATTGCCCGAACAACAACTGTGAATATTGTTAGACGGAAAGTCATGTTTCTTGTTCGAAATCTAGCCAAAGTGCGTGGATAATCGACCCCCTCAGCGACATCGCTCGCCCCCCACTTCCCATCCAACATGAAAAATTTCAGCATCAAGTACGTGATCGCCGCCGTCATCGGCTTGCTCATCCTCGCCGTGATCACCGTCGGCGCCCTCGGCTACCATGCCACACAACGCGCCGTTGACCTCCTCGAAAACCTCGCGCTCACCACGGCCAACCAGCAGATCGGCATGTCCGACCTGAAAATGCGCATGGAAACCAACCGCAGCCACATCCTGCAGGCGCTGCAGCACAATCCTGAGAACAAGCATGCGGCGCTGCATAACCATCCGCTGACGTTCCATAGTAATTTCATCGCCAAGAACAGCGAAGAAATGCGCAAGGAGCAGCAGGAGCTGCAGGCAAGCCTGCGCTTCCCTGAAACGCGCGACCGTTTTGCTGCGTGGATGACTGCGAGTGACAACCTGGGTATCGACCTGATCGGCAATGCAATGCGCGCCATTGATGCGGGCCAGTGGGACGAGGCCAATCTGATGCTCGGCAAGCAGATCAACCCGACGTACAACAAGTCGACCGAGGCGTTCGCTTCATTGCAGACGCTGATGAGTGAGCGCAACGTCCGCCAGGGCAAGGAGCTGCACCAGGAACTCGCCGTGCTCAACACGGTCGTGATTGCCGCCATTGTCGTGGCGATCCTGCTTAGCATTGGCGCCGCGTTCTACCTGGTCCGTGCGATCAATACCCCACTGATGCAAGCCGTGGCCGTAGCACGCCGTGTTGCCGATGGTGACCTGAGTGTGCAGGCGCCGGTCCAGTCGACCAATGAATTCGGTCAGCTGCTGGCTGCCTTGCGTGACATGACCGCATCGCTGGCCGGTATCGTCAAGGATGTGCGCAGCGAGAGTGAAGTGATCGCCACGGCGTCGACGCAGATTGCTGCCGGCAATATGGATTTGTCGTCGCGTACTGAACAACAAGCCAGCGCGATCGAAGAGACCGCCGCGTCCGTCGAAGAGCTGACCAGCACCGTGCGCCAGAATGCGGAAAATGCACGCCAGGCCAATGAGCTGGCGGCCTCGGCCACGCAGATCGCCACCCGTGGTGGTTCGGTCGTGACTGAAGTCGTGGGTACCATGGGCGAGATCAATGCGTCGGCCCGCAAGATCGTCGACATCATCGGCGTCATCGATGGCATCGCGTTCCAGACCAATATCCTGGCGCTCAATGCGGCAGTGGAAGCGGCGCGTGCCGGCGAGCAGGGCCGTGGCTTTGCCGTCGTCGCGAGCGAAGTGCGCAATCTGGCGCAGCGTTCGGCCAGCGCCGCCAAGGAAATCAAGGAACTGATCGGCGACTCGGTCAGCAAGGTGGATGCGGGCACGCGCCTGGTCGACCAGGCCGGTGCAACGATGGAAGAGATCGTGCAGAGCGTGCGCCGGGTAGCGGGCATCATGGGTGAAATCAGCGTGGCCAGCGCCGAGCAGAGCTCGGGCATCGAGCAGATTCATCACGCGATCAGCCAGATGGACCAGGTCACGCAGCAGAACGCCGCTCTCGTCGAGGAAGCCGCCAGCGCCGCCACCTCGTTGCAGCAAAGCGCTGCCGGGCTGGCCGATCGCGTCAGTGTGTTCAAGGTCGCGCCTGCCGCCGTGTCAGCGCCGGTTCAGGCCGTCACGACGCGCCGCCCGAACGCAATTGCGTTCCAGCCGCAACTGGCCTGATGTAAATCCGAGCGCCGAAGGCTGGCGCTTCACCGACGCTCGCCAGCCTTGGCGGGCGTCGTTTGCGCCGCATCGATGTCGGCGCCCCAGGCATCCTTGCCCATCACCGCGGTGCCGTTGGCGGTGAAGTCCATGATCGCGTCGGCCGCCCGCGCATAGCGTTCCCACGCCGGCAGTCCGGCCCCGTTCGGATCCCCGCGCTTCGCAAAATTCACCATATACGTACTCATCGTCTTGCCCATGCCAAGATCGCGGGCCGTCGCCTGCGCGCCGTATTTGATGGCCACCGTGTCGAAGAAGAACGGGATATCCGTTGCATGCCCGGCGCCGGCGCCCGGTTTTTCATTGGCCTGATGCACGTACGAAAAGCGGTACGCATACACGGGCGCGCCGTGCCCGGCCAGCGTCGCTGCAAGGCTGCGCGCACCGGCCACCATATACCCGGTCTTGCCGCCGATATCGGCGCTGGTCGCACCGATCATCACCGGCACCTTGTGCATGCGGCCTTCGGCAAACGCGGCGCGTGAATCGATGGCCAGCTTGCCGTCGACATATGGCCCGTGGTACGTCGGCTTGTCGCGCTGCATGAAGTTGGCCAGGTTCAAACCGTCGGCGATTGCGTCTGCCGGCAGCGCCCGCAGTTTCTCCAGCGCTTTTGGATCGTCCGCCGCGATGCCCTTGCCGGCGGCGAAATTCACGCCAATGCGTTCGATGTCCGCCAGCGGCGTCGCCGCCGTACCGCCATCGCCGCCTGACATCACGACTGCCTTGGCAAACAAGCCCTTGCTCATTGGCGAAGTCAGCAGCGTATTGACCGACATGCCGCCCGCCGATTCACCGGCGATCGTGACATTCGCCGGATCGCCGCCAAACGCCGCCACATTGCGCTTGACCCATTCCAGCGCCGCGAGTTGGTCCATGAAGCCGTAGTTGCCAACCACGCCTTTAACCCCGATTTCACGCGTCAGCTGTGGATGGGCAAAGAAACCAAAGCGCCCGATGCGGTAATTGAAGCTGACGACAAGCGCGCCCTGTTTCGCGAGTTCAGCGCCGGAATAGGTTGGGGGCGACGCGCCCCCGTTGACGAAGCCGCCGCCATAGATCCAGACGATCACGGGAAGTGGGCCCTTGGCATCGGCCGGCTTCCAGACGTTCAAGTACAGGCAGTCTTCGCTTGGCGTTGTGCCCAGCGGTGCGGCGTCGCTGGGGAAGGGCACTTGCATGCAATCGGCCGCGTAGGCGGTGGCCTGCCGCACGCCCGGCCACGGCTTGGCGGGTACTGGCGGGCGCCAGCGCAGCGTGCCCACCGGCGGGGCGGCGAACGGGATCCCTTTCCAGCTGGCGATGCCTGCATCGCTCGAGCCTGCCACCTTGCCCGTGTCGACGGTAATCACCGGTGCGTCTGGCGATGCGGTTGCGCCAGAGGCGGCCACGATGAGCGACATGGCAAGCAGGGGAGGAAGGGAACGATGCAACATGAATGGGCCTCTTGATCGGTGGTTGAACGGTTGTCGGTAATAGTACGCGACCAGCCAGCGCACCGGCGGTACCCGAGCGCAGCCAGGGTTCGGGTGCCATCGCATCGTAAAGATAGTCAGTGCCCCCTATCTCCGTTACAGTGTTGCAATTCATCCAAAATAGCGGCCTGGAAATGTATTTCCACGGCGCATCTGAATTAATCCGAATTCACTCCCGGTTTCGGCGCTATCATGATGAGCTATTACCCGTTTGCTAATACCGCACATGCAAGGTTTGCTCTGTAGATTTCGACTGTCCACCCTGATGACCCTGGCCGTGTGCGCCACGGTGGCACTGACGGTCGCTCTGCTGCTGGCGGTGGTCAACCATTTTGCGGTGCGCCAGGCCAATGCTGAAGCGCAGCTTCGGCTGCAACAGTTGTCATGGCAGATGCGCGATTCGCTCAACCGCGTGGTCGAGCAGGCCACGGGCGACGCCCGCCTGCTGGCCGCCTTGCCGCAAGTGCGCAACGCGCGCAGCCGGGCGTCCGCGCGCATTGCGCTGGAAAGCCTGCAGCAGACATTCCCCGATTACGCCTGGATCGGCCTGGCCGACATCGATGGCAAGGTGACCGCCTCGACCAAAGGCCAGCTCGAAGGCGCCGACGTCAGCGCCCGGCCCTGGTTCAAGTCGGGCCAGGTCGGCGTGCGCGCCACCGATTACCATCCTGCCGTCATGCTTGAAAAGCTCATGCCCCACGGTACCGATCCGTGGCGATTTGTCGATGTCTCCACGCCCGTGTTCAGCCACGACGGCGAGATGTTTGCCGTGCTCGGCCTGCACCTGAGCTGGGACTGGGCACGGCGCCAGGCGCGCAAGCTCCTGACGCCGGCGCTGCGCGAGTACGGCGCCGAGATCCTGGTCGTGCGCAATGACGGGACCGTCATGCTTGGCCCGCAAGAACTGGTCGAGAAAAAGATTTCAACGGAAAGCCTGCGCCGCGCCAGGCTCGGCGACACGGGCGCGCTGCGTGAAGCGTGGCCCGATGGGCGTACCTATCTCACCGGCTATAGCCAGACGGGCCAGATCGGCAACGAGGCGTCGCTGAACTGGGCGGTGCTGGTGCGCCAGGACGAAGACAAGGCGTTACAGAGTGCCAAGCTGCTGCAGCACCGGATGCTGATGTGGAGCGGCTTGCTGGGCGTGGTGCTCGCCGTCGTCGCGGCCTTGCTGGCGCAGCGCCTGGCGCGTCCGATGACGCGCTTGGGCGAAGCGATCGAGCGGGTGACGGAAGCCACTGCCAGCGGTCACGAGTTGCCGACGATTCCGCATATCCAGGGCTTCTACGAAGCCAATATGCTGTCGCGCACGATGCGCAACCTGGTCGAGAGCGAAGAACAATACCGGCGCGCCCTGCAGCAGATGAATGAACACCTGGAATCGAAGGTGGCGCAGCGTACGGCGGAACTGCAGGCGCTGCTGCTGCGCGACGTGCTCACGGGCTTGCCGAACCGGCGGGCGCTGCTCGAAACGTTGCCCGAAGCGATGGGCCGCGCCAGCCGGGGTGGGCGTCCGGCGGCGCTGCTGTTCATCGACATGGATGGCTTCAAGGCGGTCAATGACAACCACGGCCACGAAGAAGGCGACGAGCTGCTGCGCCAGTTTGGCGCGCGCCTTGCCGAGTCGATCCGCATGACCGATATGGTCGCGCGCCTGGCGGGTGACGAATTTGTCGTCGTGCTGGAAATGCTGACCTCGCGCACCGATGCCGAGGAAACTGCCTGGAAGCTGCTCGACCGCCTGCGCGAGCCATATGCGCTCAGCACCACCGACGTCACCGTGGGCGCCAGCATTGGCGTCGCGGTGTTTGCGCCGGGCGATAAGCCCGATCTCGATGCCTGGCTGGCGCGCGCCGACCATGCCATGTACGCCGCCAAGCGCGGCGGCAAGAATGCGGTGGCGCTGGCTGCCGTACCGATTTGAGGCGCAGGCTGGCCTTCACGCCCCAAGTTGTCCTTTGCGATTGCCAGTAGCCCCCATGAACCAGATCAGCCAGATCATTGCCACCATCAAGCGTCAGCTGAAGCTGCAGGGGCTGACCTACCGTGACGTTGCCGTTGCGCTTGACTTGTCCGAGCCGAGCGTCAAGCGCCTGTTCGCCAGCGAGCAATTTACCCTCGACCGGATCGTCGAAATCTGCAGCCTGCTCGGCTTTACGCTGGCCGAGATTACGCAGGAAGCCCAGGCCGGCCAGCGCCGCCTGCGCACACTCAGCGCCGGGCAGGAAGCCGAGCTGGTGTCGGACCCGAAGCTGCTGCTCGTCGCCGTCTGCGCGCTGAACCACTGGCGCATGCTCGACATCCTTGGCGCCTACGCTCTTACCGAAGCGCAATGCGTGCAGCACCTGCTCCATCTCGACCGCCTGCAACTGATCTCGCTTTTGCCGGGCAACCGTATCCGTGTGAACGTGGCGCGCGATTTCGACTGGCTGCCCGATGGCCCGATCCGGGCGTACTTTCGCGAGCAGGGCTTGCCCGAATTCGTGGCCGGCGCGTTCCGCGGGGTGGGCGAGTCGCTCGACTTTGCGCATGGCATGCTGACCGAGAGCGCGCGCGCCAAGCTGCAGCAGGAGCTGCGCCAGTTGCGCAGTCGCTTTGCCCAATTGCACGACGAAAGCCTGGCCGCGCCGCTGGTGCAGCGGCGTGGCACCGGCTTGCTGCTTGCACTGCGCGAATGGGAGCCAGCAGGCTTTGCGGAGCTGCGCCGGTAGCGTATGATCGGTTGCACGTACTGCACAGTGACGGATTGGAAGCAGCCGCTTCTGCAACGTAATGTGAAGTAATAGACAGATGGGTTCGCGACATTTCGCGGATAGTAGGTGTCAGGGAGAGTGTGACGCCATGAAAATGTCTTTCATCGCTGTGGCCGTACTGGGTTCAAGTGCGGTATGTGCTTCGGCACAGGAGTCGGTGGCTACCGCAAGGGGCGCCGGTAATGTTGCGATCCCTGAAACCGTGTGCGCGCATGAATGTCTGGCCCAGCTCCAGCTGGGCGCGCGCGCCGATGGCATGAATGCGCCCGCCGGCAATGCGGTTTTCACCCGCGAGTCTGCCGTCGAACCCGAGCAGACCCCCGCGTACATCGGCGCCGGCACGCTGACCGTGGGCCGGCAATTCAATATCGACTACACGACGCTCAATGAGGTGGGCGACCCGTTTCATGGTGGCCTGGCCGCCCAGGCTGCGCCACGCGGCGCACGCGCCGATGACAGCGTCGCTTACGAAGGCAAGCTTGCCGGTGTGTCGACCGGCGCCAAGTGGGGCAAGGGTGACGTCGACGGCTCGCCCTCGGGCCGCGCCTGGGGCATGTCGGTCGGCGTCAATCTCGGGCCACTGACGATTCGCGCGGCCCATCAGAATCGCAATGTGGCCAAGGTCACGCGCTACGACCAGGTCGATATCACGATGGCGGCCAAGAATTCGATCGTTGCCGCCAATATGCGCTTCGACTGGGGCACGGCGTACGCCGCCTACAGTGCCAGCCGTGGCTGGGGCAGCTCGCCGCTGTTCAATCCCGATAATCCCTACAGCGCCGGCGTGGCCGCCACGCATTCCACCAACAGCCGCGACGTGCTGGCCGGTGTGGCCGTGCCCATGAGCCACTCGACCACGTTGCTGGCCTCCTACATCCGTCGCAACGACCGCGACCTGTCCAACCGCGACGCACGCCAGGTCGCCGTCGGCGCCAGCTACGCCGTCTCGCGTCGCATGGATTTCTACGCCGCGTATTCGCGCATCCAGCATCTGGCTGGCGTGCATGTGGGCGTCAAGCCGGGCAATGGCTCGTCGCTCAACGTCGGGATGCGGCGCGCGTTCTGATCACAGCGTGCCAGTTCGCGCGCCGGCCCTGCGTTGCGACAGGAATCGGCGAAATTCAGTAATGTGTCTCCATGGTTCATTAACTATTGAGGAGACCTTATGACTGGTACCAGCACACTTGATCCGGATAACTTCCCTGAAGCACCAGACCGCAGCCTGGGCAAGGGCCATGGCGTCGACGCACTCGGCCCGAGCGACTTGTCCGACACCGGCAGCGATGTCGTGGGTGGTCCTGGCTTTGCTAGCAATATCGATCCCGAGCAGACGCTCGACTTCGACGGCGGCACCACGTCCGACCTCGAAGCCGGTCACGCCGGCGAAACGGCTGGGCCGGATGTCGGCGACGCCGATTTCTCGGGCGACAGCGATCGCAGCGGTACGGGTGAACGCGCCGCAGCCGGGCGCGATGCGGTTGTCAGGGACGGCGCCGACATCGACACCGACCGCGTCGAGTCGATCCCCGATCTACCACTGACCGAGGATGACACCGACTTCTTAACGAGTCTTCCGCCGGGTCAGGACGTAAGCCGCTAACAAGGCGCCGCTGCCCAGCAGGGCAGCGTTGATGTACTTCGAGCGCAGCGCTGCCGCCGTGTATTCGCTGTGCTCGATGACGTGGTGTGGCGAGCCCTGGCGCTCACGCAGTTCACGTGTGTAGTCGGGCTTGTGCAGGACGTCGCGCCGGCTTGGGTCGGTGTCGACGTCCAGCTTCTGGTTCACAAACATCGTCGCCTGCAGGAATTTGTCGAACACACGTGGCAGCAGGCGCGCGCCCGTCGAATTCATCTTGGCCGCACCGCCGACGAACACGTCGCGCTTCGGATGCTGGGCCGCATACAAGATCGCATCAGCAACGATTTCTGGCGCGTAGACCGGCGCCGGCAGCTTCGGCTCCTTGTCCATATAATTTTTCGCATGCACGGCAAACATCGTGTCGATCCCGGTCGGCTTGATCAGCGTGACCGACATCGGTGCGCCTTCCTTGTCCAGTTCGATGCGCAGCGAATCCGTGAAGCCCTTCACGGCGTGCTTGGACGCCGCGTACATGCCTTGCAGCGGAATGGCGTGGTCCGACAGCTCGCTGCCCAGATTGATCAGTGCGCCGCCGCCGCGCAGCTTCATGCGCTTGACCGCTTCCATCGAGCCATTGACCACGCCCCAGAAGTTGGTCTGGAACAGGCGGTGATGGTCTTCGGGCGCCACATCTTCCATCCGGCCGAAGATCGAAATGCCCGCATTGTTGATCCAGGTGTCGATACGGCCGAAGCGCTCGATGGCGGCGTCGCCAATGCGCGCCACGTCGTCGATATTGCCCACGTCCGCCGTGACGGTGACGACCTCGGCGCCGATCGCGGTTAATTCTTCAGCCAGATGGGCGAGGGCGTCGTCGGCGCGTGCCGCCAGCACCAGTTTGGCGCCGCGTTCGGCGGCCATGCGCGCCGTGGTCAGGCCGATGCCGCTGGTGGCGCCCGTGATGACGATGACTTGCTCATTGATTTTCTTCAGCTTGACTGACATGGAGGGTCCTTTTTTGCTTTGATTTGGTCGAGGAAGGCGTTCCCATGGTGCATCGCGCGATCCGCGTCATGCGCCGGGAGCAGGCCGCGAGTTAGTGAAATGATCACTTCGTGTTTGATGATGATATTTCAAGAGAAAACGTGGCGCGCGGGTGGCACGGCGAGGCAAGCGGCCAGCCCACGACGAAAAACGCCGTTCCCACAGAATGCGGGAACGGCGTTTTAAGAGGGCTGCGCGGGGGCAGGTGCGGCAGGCAAAAAGGTTATTTCTTGGAATAAATCTGATCGAACACACCGCCATCGGCAAAGTGGGTTTTCTGCGCCGCGGTCCAGCCGCCGAAATCGCTGATCTGGAACAGCTTGATCTGCGGGAACTGCGACGCGTATTTTTTGGCGAATTTCTCGACCGAAGGGCGGTAGTAGTTCTTCGCGATGATGTCCTGGCCCTGGTCGCCGTACAAAAATTCGAGGTAAGCCTGCGCCACCGGCCGCGTACCGCGCTTGTCGACCGTCTTGTCCACCACGGCCACGGGCGGCTCGGCCAGGATGCTGACCGAGGGCGCGACAATCTCGAACTTGTCCGGGCCGAGTTCACGCAGCGCCAGCAGCGCCTCGTTTTCCCAGGCCAGCAGCACGTCCCCGATGCCACGCTCGACGAAGGTCGTGGTGGCGCCGCGGGCGCCCGAATCGAGCACCGGCACGTTCTTGTACAGGCGCGCCAGGTAGTCGCGCGCCTTGGCGTCGGTGCCGCCCGGCTGGCGCAGCGCGTAGCCGTAGGCAGCCAGGTGGTTCCAGCGCGCGCCGCCGGACGTTTTTGGATTCGGCGTGATCACCGAGACGCCCGGCTTGACGAGGTCGCCCCAGTCGCGGATCTGTTTTGGATTGCCCTTGCGCACCAGGAACACGATGGTCGACGTGTACGGCGCGCTGCGGTATTTGAGTTTTTGTTCCCAGCCCGGATTGATCAGGCCCTTGTCGCGGATGGCGTCGATGTCGTAGGCCAGCGCGAGGGTGACGACATCGGCCTGCAGGCCGTCGATCACCGAGCGCGCCTGCTTGCCCGACCCGCCGTGCGACTGCTTGATCGTGACGTTGTCGCCGGTCTTTGCTTTCCAGTGCCTGGCAAATGCCGCATCGAACTCGTGGTACAGCTCGCGCGTCGGATCATACGATACGTTGAGCAGGCTGATGTCGGCGGCAAATGCAGGCGCGTGCGCCAGGAGGGTCAGGGCTGCCAGCGAGCTGATGAAGGTTTTGCGAAGCATCGAGTGTCTTTCTTCAGGTTAGAGACGGTAGAGTACGGTCTCGAGCTGTAGAAAGAAAACGAATAAATTCAAGCAACCTTATGCGATTTCTGCGCCGGCACAGGTGCGGCTCAGTTCGCCTTCGACAGGATGACCAGCCAGCGGCGGAACAGCAGGATTTCAACGTGGCCCGCTTCGACGCCCGTATCGCACTCGATGACCGGATTCACGGCGTAGAAACGCTTGCGGAAGTCGCGGGTCACCAGAATTTCGCGACGGCCAATGCGGACCATGAAAGGGGTCGGGGCGTGTTCCATACCAAAAGAGCTATTGAGCGTGGTCATGTTCGTTTCCTCGTATCGAGTGGTTATGCAGTGAGGTAAGAATACCATAACTACTGTATGAATCAACAGTTACTGTTCGGGCATACAGTAGTTTTTGTCGTGTGTGGTATTTTCGCCAAGTCAGTCATAATCTGGTGATCATGACCAAAACACTGCCACGCCTGCACCGCTTTGCCGCCAACCGCTTCTCTGCCGAGGGCGAATACGGGCTGCACCTGACCATCGGCGTGGCGCTGCTGCTCGCTGCGATGGCGGTGTTTGCCCAGCTTGCCGGCGCCGTCGTGGCCGGTGCGCCGATCACGCAGTTCGACGCCGAGATCGCCAACTGGCTGCACCTGCACGCGCGCCAGGGCGGCCTCTTGCGTGATGTGCTCCTGCTCATTACCCACATCCATAGCACGCCCGGCATCCTCATCATGGCCTTCTGCGCGGCGCTGTGGCTGTATCGCACCGGTCACTGTTACTGGACGATGGCGGTCATCGCCAGCGTACCAGGCGGCATGCTGCTCAACGTCGCGCTCAAGCACACGTTCGAGCGCGCCCGGCCGCACTTCGACGAGCCGATCGTCACGTTGACCACCTACAGTTTCCCCAGCGGGCACACGATGGCAGCCACCGTGCTGTATGGCGTGCTGGCCTGCTATTTCGCGCGCCGCGCCCAGACATGGCCGGGCAGGGTGCTGCCGTTCGTGCTGGCAGCCCTGATGATTGGCGCGGTGGCGTTTTCGCGCATGTATCTCGGCGCGCACTATCTCACCGACATCCTCGCCGCACTGACGGAGGGCTGCGGCTGGCTCGCGATCTGCATCGGCGGCACCACTACCCTCAATCGCCGTCGCAGGGCCCGTGAACGGCGCCAGTCCGGTGCGGCCTCACCACAAGACATGTAAGGAATTTTTCGATGCGCACTCTCGTTCACCTGTCCGACCTGCACTTTGGCCGTGTCGACCAGGCCCTGCTCGGTCCATTGCGCGAGCTCGTGCACAGCATCGCGGCCGACGTCGTCGTCATTTCGGGCGACCTGACCCAGCGCGCCAAAGTGGAAGAATTCGAGGAAGCGCGTGCGTTTCTCGATTCTCTGCCAGGTCCGCAGATCGTCGTGCCTGGCAACCACGATATTTCGCTGTACAACATTCTGCGCCGGTTTGCCCGGCCGTTGTCGCGCTACCGCCGCTACATCACCGACAATCTCGAGCCGGTCTTCATCGACGACGAGATCGCCGTCGTGGGCGTCAACACGGCCCGTTCGCTGACGATCAAGGATGGGCGCGTCAGCCACGAGCAGATCGCTGCGCTGCGCGAGCGCCTGGGCGGCCTGAGCCCTGACGTCACCCGCATCGTGGTCACGCATCACCCGTTCGACTTGCCCGATCATTTTGAAAAGCGCGACCTGGTCGTACGTGCGCCGCTGGCGATGGAAGTGTTTGCCGAAACCGGCGTCGATATCCTGATGGCCGGGCATATGCACGCCAGCCACGCCGGCAGCACGGCGGCGCGCTACCAGATCGACGCCTATGCGGCGCTGGTGATCCAGGCGGGCACGGCGACCTCGACGCGCGGGCGTGGCGAAGTCAATTCATTCAATGTGGTGCGGGTGGACGCCCAGCGGGTCGAGATCGACCGCTACGGCTGGGACGCGGTGGGCGGCAAGTTTGAAGTGCTCAATACCGAAAAGTTCATGCAGGCAGGCAGCGTCTGGTCGCCGCACACTGACGGCATGCTGGCAGCGGGGCTCTGAGGCCCCGCCAAAGCCACTTAGATCCAGTATTCGGTCAGGCGCGCCATCGCCTCACGCAGGCGGTCGGACCACGGCCGCCGCTTCCACGCGTCGAGCTTGATTTCCTTCGAATGGACGACGTCTTCCCTGAACGCGGCTTCCATCTCGCGCCCGAAGGCCGGATCCAGCACGACCACATTGACTTCATAGTTGTGAATAAAACTGCGGCGGTCGATATTGGCCGAGCCGATGGATGACCACATGCCATCGATCACCGTCGTCTTGGCGTGCAGGACGGCGACCTGCAACTGGTGGATGCGCACGCCGCCCTCGAGCAGCTCTTCGTAGAACGATTCGCCCGCATGCCGGATGAAGCCGTGGTCGGACACGCCCGGCAGCACGAGCTGCACGTCCACGCCACGTTTGGCGGCGGCGATCAGGCCGTCGACGATCTGGCGGTCCGGCACGAAGTAGGCGGCCGTCAGGTGGATCGATTTCTTCGATTCGCCAATGGCGACGACGAGCGACTTGTAGATGCTCGAATCGTGGTCTGGCGACGTGGCCAGCACCCGCACCACCTTGTCGCCCGCAGGCGCCAGTTGCGGGAAGTAATCGATTTGCGGCAATTCACCGGCGTCCTGGTGCACCCAGTTGTCGATGAATGCCCACTGCAGCGCGCCGACGGCCGGCCCCTGGATCTTGATGTGCGTATCGCGCCAGCCGACCTTGTCCTGGCTCACGTCGTCCGGGCGCTTCTTGGAGCGGAACAGCGAACTGTTGGCGTAGGTGCTGCTGATATTGATACCACCGGTGAAGGCCACAAGGCCGTCGACGATCATGATCTTGCGGTGATCGCGGTTGTTCAGCGCCCATTTGCCGGGACGCTTGGTCGGGTCCACCGGATTGAAGACCAGCACGTTCACGCCGGCCTGACGCAGCCGGTCGAAGAATTCCTTCGGTGTGGCCAGCGTGCCGACCCCGTCGACCATGATATTGACCACCACGCCTTCGCTGCGTTTTTGCATCAGGATCTCGGCAAACTGGCCGCCGATCTCGTCATGGTCGAAGATATAGGTTTCCAGGTTGATCGATTTTTTGGCGCCGCGCGCTGCTTCCATCATCGCGCGCATTGTGGCCGGGCCGTCGAACAGTAGCGTGACGGCATTGCCGGCGATCATCGGCACCCCGGTGGCCTGTTCTTCCAGCACCGACAGGGCCTTGAGGTCGGTCGACGCGCGCGCCCAGCGCCGCTTGAGCAGCGCTGCCGCCTGTTTCTGCTTGAGTTCGCCATGCTGCGTCGTGACCGTCGGCGTCGACTGGCCAGGCGCCCCGGTCATCGTGCTGGCATCGGGCAGTGACTTGCAGGCCGTCACTGCGCAGGCAAGAGCGGCGATGGCACACCAGGCGGCGAAGCGCTGTTTGATCATTTTGATCCTCGTACGGGTTCTGCATCAGGGGGCGCCAGTTGGCGGTGCTTGGGGCCGAGGAAGAATTCCACCGGCGAATACGCAAAGCGGCGACCCAGCGCCTGCACCAGCAGGATGCCGCGCTTGAAGCGGATCTTGCGTGCGCGCAGCGCAACCCACAGCGCCAGGCCGAAGCTGACCAGGAGGTTGACCGTGCCGATCAGCAGCACACCGGCCGTCGCGTTGACGAGTTGCGGCACGGTCATCTGGTAATCGAGCGCCACCAGCGCAGTTGCGAAGTTGGCGGCCGAGAATGTGATGTGACGAATATCGATCGGCAGGCCCAGCAGGAAGCCGACCGTGCCCGTGGTGCCAAGCAAAATGCCGAAGAAGAAGTTACCCATCAGGCCGCCGAGGTTGTTCTCGACATACGCGCCCAGGCGCGCCAGCCGTGCCGGACCCAGCAGCGTGCGCAGGCCGCGCAACTGCTGGACGCGCTGGCCCATGCGGGTGTACAGGGCCTTGTTGTCGTAGTAGCCCGATACCAGGCCGGCCACGAACAGCCAGACACCCGCCACCGCTGCATAGAACAGGGCGGGGCTATTGACGGGATCGATCTCGTTGAGCAGGTGCAGCGCCTTGATCGGGTCGACCAGATGCTCGCCCCGGTACCAGCGCACGCCCTCGGCAATGGCCCAGGCCACCGGGAACGCGACCAGCACGTTGCCGAGCACCGCCACCATCTGGGTGCGGAACACTTTATTGACGAGCTCAGCAAGCCGGTCGACGTCGAGGCCGCGCCCGGTCGCCGAACGGTGCAGGGAGGCCGCGATGCGCTGGGCCGTCATGGCCGGCTGCTTGGTCGCGACAGTAAAGTGCAGCATGTGGATCAGCACGAAGCCGAACGAATAATTCATGCTGAACAAAAAGGCCTGGACCAGCGGCGGCGAGTGCAGATAGCCCAGCAGAATCTTGAACAGCGCCATGAAGCCGACGATGAAGCCGGCGCCGGACGACGACCACAGCATCTTGCGCAAGCCCTTGCGGTCTTCGGCGATGTAGTGCTCGCCGGTGCGGCTGGCGTTTTCGGTGACATTGCGCGCCAACAGGTCGACGTTGTCGCGCACCAGGTTCGTCACCTGGTATTTGGTGTTGTGCGCTTCGATGAGTTCTTCGGCCAGCTCGATCACGGCGCGCTCGCGTGCAGTCAATTCGGGCGGCGGCTGGTCAGCCACGACGGCGACATTGCCTTGCGGCGTCAGGGTGACGGCCGATGCAGCCGCACCGGCAAGCTGTGGGGTCCCGGCCGCCATGGCGCTCAGCACGCCCTGGGTGGCGGCTTCGCTGTCAGTCGTGTCGGCGTTCGTCGCGACCTCGGGCACATCCACCAGGAACAGCAGCTTTTGCAGGCGGTCGATACTTTGCTGCAGCGCGACCAGCAGGTAGGTCAAGGCGATGCTGGTGCCACTGCTCAGGGCCAGGCGGCGGATCTTGAGCACCACGTCTTCGCACTGGTCGAGCATCACGAGCAGGTGGCGCGCGTCGTCCGGGCGCGGGATATCGCCGTTCAGGAAGCGCGCGTATTCATCGAGGTACCGGTTGACCTCGATGTTCTGCATCAGGAACGGTGAATCGAAATTCTCGATCTGGCTGTAGCTGTGCACCAGGCGCGGCTCCAGGCCCAGTGCGCAGACGCGGCACGACAGCGTGCGGATCGCATCGAGCAAGCCCTTGAGCGTGACCACGCGTGCGCGGCCCGGATTCGCATCGGCCGGGACCGGCGCGCTTTCGATCACATGGAACAGCGCCATCCAGTCGGTGTCGGGCACCGCGCGGATCCACTCGTAATCGTCCTGGCGGTACAGCACCTGGTCGAGGGCATCGGACAGGTACAGGTCTTCCAGTGCAGGCGGCAGGAAACGGTACGTGATGCGGCTTTTCAGCTCGGTGACGAAACCATCGTTCGACAGGATGCCAATGTCACTGTACAGGCTGGTGTGGCGGCGCTTTTCGAGCAGCGTGGTGATGTAGCGACGCAGCGCCCAGGCCTGGTCGGGATTGCCCTTGAGAAGCTGGGTCAGCGTACGCACGGACTGGGCCGGATCGTCCACGGTTTGCCACACCCAGCGCTGGCGCGGGCGCAGATGGCATACCAACTCGACCAGCAGGTCGATGTTGTCACTGTTGGGGTCGATTCGTTCGAGCGTAGCAAGCATGAAAAAAATTGATACTGGAAAGCCTCAGTGTACGCGAGGCGCCCAGCCTGGATGGTGTGGCAACGAACAATAACGTGGTGGAAATGTCCGCATGGCACTTTTAATGCCTGAACTGGCAATGGTGGCGGCTGGACGAGGGCAGGGCAATCCCGCTACACTGGACTGGATTTGCAATGTTGCAGTGACGAAGGAAACCATGTACCTCACGTATTTCAATGGCCAATGGGCCGAGGGCAATGTGCCCCTGTATGGCGCGATGGACCACAGCCTGTGGCTGGGTTCGTCCGTCTTCGACGGCGCGCGTTCGCTTGCCGGCAAGCTGCCCGACCTGCGGCCGCACCTCGAGCGCGTGATCAGCTCCGCCGAAAAGCTGGGCCTGGCCTGCCCCCTGAGCGTGGACGAGATGGAAGCGCTGGTGCACGAAGGCGTTGCGAAGTTTGCACCGGATGCCGAGCTGTATGTGCGCCCGCTCGTGTTTGGCACGGAAGGCTTCCTGATTCCCGTTGCCGAAAAAAGCCAGTTTGCGCTGACGCTGTTCGATGCGCCGCTGCCACCGTTCGTCGGATTTTCGGCCGGCCTGTCGACGATGCGGCGTCCCCAGCCGAGCATGGCGCCAACGGATGCCAAGGCATCGGCCCTGTACGCCAATTCGACCCGCGCCATGCGCGAAGTGAAGGCGCGTGGCTTCGAGCAGGCGATCATGCTCGACGGCGAAGGCCATGTCGCTGAATTTGGCGCCTCGAACCTGTTCCTGGTCACGGCCGACGGCAAGGTGGTCACGCCCCGCTTGAACGGCACGTTCCTCGCGGGCATTACGCGTGCGCGCGTGATGGCGCTGCTGGCCGGCGTGGGCATCGAGGTCGAAGAACGCACGGTCGAAGAAGCCGAGCTGCGCACGGCGCGTGAAATCTTCAGCACCGGTAACTATGGCAAGGTCACGCCATGTACCCGCTATGAAGACCACGTGCTGGAAGCGGGTCCGGTCGCAAGCAAGGCGCGCGAACTGTATATGGCGTTCACGCAGGCCGCGTAACCGGTTCTGTTCCGTGCCAATGACAAAGGCCGGCAATTGCCGGCCTTTTGTATTGCTACCGCACGTGGCGATTAGCCGCGTGCTGGTTCCGCGACATAGATCTCGACGCGACGGTTGCGCGCCTTGCCTGCGTTGTCGTTGTTCGACGCGATTGGCTCGCGCGAACCGCGGCCTTCGATGGTGATGCGGTTCGGGTTCACGCCGCGGCCTGCCAGGTAGTCACGGGTGCGCGATGCGCGATCGACCGACAATGGCTGGTTGATGCTGTCGCTGCCGGTGCTGTCGGTGTGGCCGATGATCACGACGTTGGTGTTCGGGTTTTCTTGCAGCGTCGAAGCGAAGCGCTGCAGCACTGGCTGGAAGTTGCTCTTGATGTCCGAGCGGCCCGTGTCGAACGAGATGTCGCTCGGGATTTCCAGCTTCAGGCGGTTGTCCGAGGTCTGGGTAACTTGCACGCCAGTGCCCTGGGTCGCTTGTTCCATGGCTTGTTTTTGCTGTTCCATGCGCTTGGACCAGATATTGCCGATCACGGCGCCGGCTGCTGCGCCAATTGCTGCGCCGCCTGCCACACGGCCGCCGCCACCGCCGCTGGTCGTGCCGCCGATCAGGCCGCCGAGGCCCGCGCCAATGCCGGCGCCGGTTGCGGTGCCGCGCTGGGTGCCGGTCATGTCTGCGCAACCGGTGGCCGTCATGACGACGATGGCGACTGCTGCGGTGGTTTTGATGAAGTTTTTGTTCATGGTGGAACTCCTTAAAAGTAAGAAATCCGTTTCGCCGTCACACCGGCAATGGGCGCGACCGCGAAACGGATTGGATTTTACGACAAGCAGAGACTTGCCATAAAAATGCTATATACCGCGACCGCTGATCAGGCGAACCAGGATCATGATGACGGCGACGACGAGCAGGATGTGGATGAAACCGCCGATGGTGTACGAGGTCACCAAGCCGAGCAGCCAGAGGATAACGAGGACAACAGCAATTGTGTACAGCATGATGAATCTCCTAGAAGGGGTGCGCCGGTTGCGCTGTGAGACCAGTATGTTGTTTCCTGAGAGCGACTACCGTACGATGGCGTACATTAAACGCAACTTTTTTGTTTTTGCACGCCAGGGATCCAGCCCATCATCCCGATCAGGCCGGTAAAGCCGATCAGACACGTCAACAGGCCGCCAGCGATCAGAAAGACGACGTCATGCGCCTGCACCAGCTCTTGCGCAGCAGGCGCCGGGCCGGCCGACAGCAGGCCGAACAAAGTCAGTACGATTCCCCAAATGATGATGCCGATCCAGGTCAAGGTGGTCATGCGCGTCTCCCTGATTGATGCTGTTCGCCAATCGATTCAGCATGGGAACAATTGTCGCCTTAGCTCATCAATAATTCCGTGCGATGGCACACATTGCAATTAGGAAAAAAATTGACCGGGACGCTTGCGCGATCCCGGCCATCTGTGTTGCCGCAAAAAAGCTGATTCTTGGTTAAGCCACCGAGCGCAGACGGCCCTTGACGATGCGCACACGGTCGCCGCTACCCCATTGTGGCTGGCTGGTCTGGCGGAACGTACGCAGCGTGCCGTCGTCCAGGCGCACCCGAATTTCATAGCTGGTCGTTGCCTTCACATTGCCCTCGACCTGATTGCCCACGACAGCGCCGCCGATGGCGCCAGCCGCGGTGGCCAGCGTCTTGCCATTGCCGCCGCCGATCTGGTTACCCAGCAAGCCGCCGAGGACGGCGCCACCGGCTGCGCCCAGGCCACTGCCTTCGGCACGTTGCTTGATCGCGCGCACCGATTCCACGTTGCCGCAGTTTTCACACCAGTTGCTCTTTGCTGCTACTTGGGTCGGCTCGCTTTCCTTGATCTGGGTCACAGGCGCAGCTTGTTTTACAGGCGCCGGTGCAGGTACGGGAACCGGCGCAGGGGCGTAGGCTTGCGCGGGCGCCTGGGCGTCTGCAGGGTAGGCATAGCCAGGTGGCGGGGCGCCTTGCGGCAGGGTCGACGCGAGCGCCAGGCGATCGGCTTCGGTTAATTGACGGTTGGCCGTGCCGCCGACCGACGATGGCAGCCAGCCCATGATGGCGGCGGTGCCGACCAGCGAGAACAGCACGACAGCGGCGGCGGCCAGCAGCAGCAGCGGGTGGGTGCGGTTCTTGACCGGCATGGTTGGAGGGGTTGTCATCTTTTGTTCCTTTCGTATAGGCATTAAGCCGGATGTCCGATGATTGTCCTCAGGAACAACTAATGCTTCCGTGCGTCACCGTACATACCTGCGCACCCTGTGCGATTAGGCTCCACCACATTGTTTGTAAATGTAACTGGTCGTAGCGGTCCCGGCTGGCCCACGTACCAACCTGTGAGGAAATAATGAATTCTGCCGTCCACCCGCCTGTCTTCGAGCCCAACAGTAATTTGTTACTCGCAGCACTTCCCCCGCACGATCTCGCCCAGATGCTGCCGCAGCTCGATGAGGTCAGAGTGGAAGCTGGCCAGGTCTTGTGCGAAGCGGGCGATCCCATTCTTCATATCTATTTCCCCCACGATTGCCTGGTGTCGCTGCTGGGCGTGGCCGAAGGGCGCATGACGCTCGAGGTCGGCCAGGTCGGGCGTGAAGGCATGCTCGGCGCCACCACGGCGCTGGGCCACGACATCACGCAGGTGCGCGCCGTCGTGCAGCGCGCCGGTAGCGCGAGCCGGATGGAAGGCGGCCGCTTTCGCCTCGAGGTCTCGCGCAATCCGGCGCTGCAGCGTGTGCTCTATCGCTACACCGACTCCTTGCTGGCGCAGGCGATCCAGATCGCCGTGTGCAGCCGCTTTCATGTGCTCGAGGCGCGCCTGGCCCGGTCGCTGCTCGTCACGCGCGACCGGCTGCAGTCGAATAAATTCCATCTGACCCATGAGTTTCTCGCGCATGCATTGGGCGTGCGCCGGGTCGGCGTGACCAAGGCGGCCAGTGCATTGCAGCAGCAGGGCCTGATCAACTACAGCCGGGGCAATATCGAGATCCTCGACCCGGAACGCCTGGCGGCGGCGGCATGCACCTGCTACCAGATCGTGCGCGAAGCAGGCGCTGCGCCGGCCACCGATACCGTCTGAGTTAGCCAAGCCGTAGCGCGTCCCCCAATGCAAAACGCCCGGCAAGCCGGGCGTTTTGCATTCACTGACAGTTCGCTGGCATCGCTGCCAGCGAACGGAAATCAGTTGGTGGTCTTGACTTGGTTGCCGACCACGCCGCCAACAGCTGCGCCGCCAACGGTGCCGATTGCGCTGCCGCCGGTCAGGACGCCACCGAGAACAGCACCGGCGCCAGCGCCGACTGCGGTGTTACGGTCTTGCTTCGACATGTTCGAGCAGCCGACCATACCGAAAGCGGCGGTCGCCAGGGTTGCCGTCACTACCAGGTTTTTGATGAGTTTCATGAAGTTCTCCTTTAATGGGGTTATTTCAGGCGCAGGTCATTCCTGACCGATTTCACGCCGTTGACGGTTCGCGCGGCCGAAGCCGCTGCGGCGACGCTGTCGGCCGAAGAGACGAATCCCTGCAACCGGACAATGCCTTGGTACGTATTGACATCCAGATCGGACACCTTCAGGTCGGGATCGCGCCTGATGGCGCTGTGCACCCCGGCAGTGATGACATCGTCCTGGACCGCTTCGGCCTTGCCGAAACCGGGTAATCCGGACGTGCATCCCGTCAGTGCTCCACCAGCCAGTGCGACCAGTAAAACGGGGATGCTGCCAAAACGCTTGATGCTCGATCCGTTCATGCGGGTGTTTCTTTTCTTGATGACCTGGCTCTGATCATAGTCAGGATTGCCAAATTGATCTGTTCGGCAACACACAGAGCCCGTGCCAGGTTGTTACAGGTTGTATCCGTCAGGCTATTTCAGCGACGCTGGCGCCGGCCTGGTGGCGGCGCACTGGGCGCCTGCCGTGCCTGGGCCAAGAGGCGCGCGCAATCGCTGTCTTCGCCCGGCCCCGTATTGATCAACGGGAGCAGGGCCGCCAGTGGCGCGGCCACGACGGCCAGTGCTGCGGCGCCGCCCGCCTTCATAGCCAGCACGCCCTTGTCGATGGCTACGTCCGGCTTGCTGAACGGGCCGCGCACATACAGTGGCGCGCGCAGCGAAAAGATGCGCAGCGCCTTGGTTTCGGGCCGGATGCGCAGTTCCATCTGCTCGCCTGCCAGGTTGATGGCACCGTCGACGGTAATGATGGCTTCCTCGGTGTCGACGATGAAGCTGCGCGTGCGTGCGATGCCGTCCTGGATGGCAAAGTCGGCCGCCACGCAGTTGAGTTCGACCTGCTTGTCGCCGAACAGCTTGGTGACGACGATGTTTGCAACGTTCAAGCCGGCCATTTCGAGCAGCATCTTGCTTACCGTGCCTTCGCTGACGAGGGCCTTGAGTTCGCCATTCGATGTCGCAAGCAGCGACGCGACCGAGTTGCCGGTGGCCGACAGCTTGGCGTCCGCATTGATCTGGCCAGCCGTCGCCTGCATCTGCTCGATCTTCGGGAACAATTGCTTGATGCCGATCTTGCGGGCCCGCACGTCTGCCATCGCCTTGATGGCGTTCTTGCCGCTGCGGCCGCTGCCATCCAGGCGAATGGTGGTGCGCACGGTGCCGCCAGCCATGCCGAATTCGAGTGGGTCGAGCCGGAGCACGCCGTTGTCCATCTTGATGTGGCTGCTGAGCTTGCTGATCGGCAGCGCCTTGTCACGCACGATATTGTCCGCGGCAAAGCGCACGTCGGCGTCCAGCGCCGTCCAGCGTTCGGTGTGGAATTCTTCCACCGGCAACACCTTGCCGGTCGGCTGCTTGGCCTCCACGCCGCGCGCCGCCTTGCTGGCGTTCGAATCGGCGCCGACGAGTGGCGCCAGATCGGCAAACACGAGCTGGCGCGAGCGCACATTGCCCGACAATAACGGTCGCGCGCCGCCGGTCGCGTATTCGAGGCGCCCGCCGATATCGCTCGCGCCAACCTTGCCGGCGAAGCCGTCGTACACCCAGCGGCTTGCACCCTTGGCCAGGCGGCCGGTCAGGCGGCCCGACGTGGAAAACGCCGGCGTTTCCGGCAATAACACACCGGTAAAATGATACAGGCGCGCCATGCTGGCGCCAGCCAGTTCGAGTTGCACGTCGAGCGCGGCAAGCCGGGCCGGATTGGTGACGGTGCCGGCAATAGCGATGCGCGTCTTGCCTGATTTGAATTCGCCCTGGATCGGGTAGGGCGCGGTCTCGTCCTTCAGCGAAAACACCGAGCCGAGCTTGCCCCCGCCGCCTACTTTCGCGCCGTTGTAGGTGCCGTCCAGCGTGAACGCCACGCCATAGACCGGATCGCGCTCGAGCGTGCGCACCCGGGCCGTGACATCGGCCTTCGTGACCGCATCCTTGACGTGAATGACGCCGTCGGTCAGCTCGACGCGCTCGAGGTCGAGATTCCAGCGCGATGGTTGCTCGTTGCGCCGGAAGGTCCAGTTATTCGTGGCCGCATCAAGGCGCAGCAGGTCGACGCTGGGCGCGTCGAAGCGCAGCAGCGGGATACCGATGCGCTTGTCCAGCAGTGCAAGCGGATCGAGCGAGAATGAAAACTGGCCCACGCTGGCCATGTTCCCAGTCGCCATGCCGGCGGGATTGCCAATCGTGGTGTTGCGCGCCACGAGGTAGGGCCAGGGGATGTGGTCGCGCCACGTGCGCTCGGCCGGCGCCAGCCGCACGGCAGGGCGCTCCCACGAGACGGTCAGGTCGCCATGGATGGCAAACGGGCGGTCGATGGCGTCGCTGACCTTGTTGTTGATCCACGGCCGCGCGCGGTTCCAGTCGAAGGTCGCGATGACGATGATGGCAATGACGGGCAGTGCGATCAGCACGGCAAGGAGCCACAAGCCGATCTTCTTCTTGCTGCGGCGCGGCCCCGGTGGGCGCTGCGCCGGCAGCGGCATTGTCTCGGCCATGAAAGTCCTTTGTCAGTAGTGGATGTGATGCGTGCGGCGAGGGTAGCCTACGCTGGTCTGTGTCAACGTGCGATGGCGCACCCAGTGCCGGCGATAAGCGCCGCATGCAGCCGGGGTGCGCATCGCTGCAGGCAATGTGCGTCACCGAACTGAGCGCATTCCATAACAGGTTTATAACGTTATCTACACCACTTCCGAGGAGAAAATGTAATGAATAAACATCAATCGATGACCGGGTTTGCCCGCCTTGGCTGCGTTGCCGCTCTGCTGGCACTGACGGCCTGCGCAAGTCCTGACAAGGCGCCTGCGACCGCGGACGTGGCTGTCTCGCGCAACGCCATTGAGAACGCGGTGTCGGCAGGTGCAGCTGACCTGGCGCCGGCGGAGATCACGGCGGCACGTGAAAAGATGGGCAAGGCCAACCAGGCCCTGGCCGCGCGCGACTACAAGCTGGCACGCGAATTGGCAGTGCAGGCCCAGGCCGACGCCAAGCTCGCCCAGAGCAAGGCCGTGTCGAGCAAGGCGACTGCTGCGTCGACCCAGCTGAATGAAGATTTGCGCGTGCTGCGCGAAGAAGTCGACCGCGCCAACACCAACTAAGGTCAAAAAAACTCAGCAAGCAATTGCACTGCTTCCTGTCTGATGCAGACAGGAGTTCGCGCCGACGATCCGGCGCCTTTTGGAAAATAAAAGGAATAACAACATGAAAAACCGCAAATCCGCCGTATCGATTCTGGCCGCCGCTGTGCTGGCCGCTGCCTGCGCCAGCGCACCGATGACCACGCCGACGCTCGACCAGGCGCGCGCCGACTTTGTCAGCGCCAACAATAATTCGCAGGTCTCGACCTACGCACCCCTCGAATTCAAGCAGGCCAGCGAAGCCCTCGACCAGGCCAATCAGGCCGCGGCCCGCCGCGAAAGCCTGAGCGACATCGACCGCCTGGCCTACGTGGCCAAGCAGCGCATCGCCACGGCGCAAGAAGTCGCCAAGGGCAAGGCCGCCGAAGCGAATATCGCCGACGCAACGCGCCAGCGCGACATGGTGCGCCTGGATGCCCGCACCGCGGAGGCCGATCGCGCCAAGCGCGACGCTGAAGCCGCCCAGGCTGCTGCCCAGCAGGCCCAGGGTCAGGCGCAGCAAGCCCAGATGCAGGCACAGGCAGCCCAGGCTGAGACGGCTGCCATGGCCGAACGCGCGGCCAAGCTTGAAGCGCTGCTGGTCGACCTGCAGGCCGTGAAAACCGAACGCGGCTTTGTCGTCACGATCGGCGACGTCCTGTTCGCTACCGACCAGGCCGTACTGAATGCGAATGGCGTCTCGACGCTGCGCAAACTGGCCGACGTGATGGCGCAGAACCCGCAGCGCACCGTGCTGATCGAAGGCTTCACCGACAGCACCGGCAGCGATAGCCACAACCAGCAATTGTCGGAGCGCCGCGCCAGCGCCGTCGCCACCGCGCTGGCCGGCCAGGGTGTGCCACGCGAGCGCATTGCGATGCGCGCCTACGGCGAAGCCTTCCCTGTTGCATCGAATGACACCGCTGCAAGCCGTCAGCAGAACCGTCGCGTCGAAATCGTTCTGTCGAACGAAGGCGCCGCCATTCCGCCACGCGCAGCAGCACGTTGAACACATTTTTGAACCGACTCTGAATTAAGGAATGACAATGGAACAAACCAGCAACCTCGCCCACGGCTTCGATGTCTCGGCAATTCGCAAGGCAGCCGCCAACCTCGACGACGGCGCCGTTACCGATGGTTATCAGGCCGACCGTGAAGCGGTCATCGCGATGCTGAACGATGCACTGGCGACCGAACTGCTGTGCGTGATGCGCTACAAGCGCCATTACTACACCGTCAGCGGCCCGGGCACCGGCCAGATCAAGGCCGAGTTTCTCGAGCACGCGCAACAGGAGCAGGAGCATGCTGACCGCATCGCCGAACGCATCGTGCAACTGAATGGTTCGCCAAACTTCAACCCGGCCACCTTTGCGGCACGCAGCCACGCCGAATACGATGAATCGCTCGAAGCGCAGGACATGGTTCGCGCCGACCTGATCGCCGAGCGCGTGGCGATCGAATCGTATCGCCAGATGATCGTGGCCATTGGCGACAAGGATCCAACCACGCGCAATATGCTGGTTGAAATCATGGCCGTTGAAGAAGAACACGCCGACGACATGCGCGACCTGATGGCCTGAGCCTGATGGTGACCCGCCCCGTGCGGCGGGTCAGTTTCGATGATTGATTAGTGACAGGAGTAGAACATGCTAGACACTTCCCGCAACAGCAACGGCAGCATGCACCCGATCAGCGGCAGCACCTATGCCACCCAGTCCGATATGAAGGCCCTCGTGCGTGACGCGCAGTCGATGCTGACCGCCGCCGCATCGCTCACCGGCGAGAAAGCCGAAGAGCTGCGCGAGCGTGGCATGGCGCTGCTTGACACCGTCCTGGGCGGCGCCAGCCTGGTCCCGACCCAGGCCGTGGTCAAGGGCAAGGAACTGGTTCATACCGCTGATGTCTATGTCAAGGACAACCCGTGGCGCATCGTGGCAGTAGCGGCAGGTGTCGGCGTGCTCATCGGCGTGCTACTTAGCCGCAAACATTAAGGTTGGGGGCTACGTGGATAAAGAAGAAGCAGTCGTGCATAACCCCGGCGTATTCGCCGGCATTTCCAGTCTGTTCAAGAGTCTGTTTGGCCTGGCCGTTTCGCGCGTCGAACTCGCCGCGCTGGAACTGGCCGACATCCGCAATCACATCATCGAGCTGGTGGCCATCTTTGCCGCGGCCGCGCTGGCGGTCTGGTTTGCCATCGCCTTCGGTGCAATGACCATCGTCGCGCTGGCATGGGAATCGATGGGCTGGACCATCCTGTTGATCATGTTCGCGGTGTTTGCACTGATCACGGCCATTCTCGTGGCCAAGGGCATGGCGCTGATCAAGCAGAACAAGCTGGGCTTCCCGGCCACGATGAAAGAACTGAAAAACGACCGCGAGATGCTGCTGTGAGCGGCGCACCCAAAGAGGCCAACATGCACAAACACGACAAGACGACCGGGTTGGCCGGTCATCAACACAGCCTGGACCCGGCAAGCCGCAAGCAGGAACTGCTGCGTGAAGGCGAGTTCTTCCGCGCTGGCGTGGCCCATGCCAAGGCCAGCATCCAGCATGGCATGAAGCCTGAGGTCATGCTGCGCTCGGCGTTCGACCACACGACCGTGGCGCTGCGCACCAGGGCCGACGCGCTGCTCAAGCCGACCGGCACCAATGTGTCGATGCTGATGCCGTATGCGATGACCGCAGTGAACTTCGTGCGCCAGCGTCGTATGGGCAAGCAGGCAGCGGGCGCTGCAGTTGGCGTGGGCGTTCTGGGCTGGTACCTGAATCGCCGGCGCACCCGCAAGGCCAAGGCAGCCAAGGAAGCATGAACCGGTGCCGGCGCCTTCGAGCGCCGGCACACGATCTGACCGTCACGAATAACGCTGCAGGGTAGTGCGCTGTACCGGCTTTGGTGGGGCTTGAACGGCGTTCCAATCGCAAGTTGGACGCCGTCTTTTTTTGTCCTGCCTGCGCCCCGCTGATCCAGTATGCTGCACCCATCCCTTCACGACGAGAACCCCATGCATCCCTCGAATATTGTCCTGCTCGAATTCCATCCGGAACGCGATGACCTCAGCCCCGACAAGGAGTTGCGCAATGGCTTGTCGGTGGCGCTGCGCATGGGCAAGACGCTGTGGCTGGCAAACGATGAGTCCGTCAGCATCGAGCGCCTGACGCTGGTGGAAGAAGACAGCCGCGGCCAGAGCAGCTTTGCGCGCCAGCACCATCAGTTCGCGCTGCACGATTTCTTCGACCTGCCGCTGCCCGCCTTCGATGCCGAAAAAGGCCGTATCAACGAAGCCGACGTCGAAGGTCTGGCCTGCGATGGCAAGTATATGTGGGTGACTGGCTCGCACAGCCTGCGCCGCAAGAAGCCCGACCCGCTGGACGGCAACAAGCGCACGCACAAGCGCCTGGCGACAGTCAGCGCCGACGGCAACCGCTATTTGCTGGGCCGCATTCCGATGGGCGAACAGGATGGCGTGCCCACCTTGCTCAAGGAGGTCGAGCACAAGGGCAAGCGCCGCACTGCCGCGCTGCTGCGCGGCGATGCGCATGGCAACGAACTGACGGCGCAGCTCAGGCAGGATGAACACCTCGGCCCGTTCCTGGCCATTCCCGGCAAGGACAATGGCTTTGATATCGAGGGCATCGCGCTGGCAGGCAAGCACGTACTGCTGGGCCTGCGCGGGCCGGTGCTGCGGGGCTGGGCCACCATTATCGAAGTCGCCCCCGTTGATGACGAGACAGCGGGTTCGCTGTGCCTGGCGCCGCTCGATGCCGATGGCAATCTGTACCGCAAGCACTTCCTCGACCTGGGCGGGCTGGGTATTCGCGATCTGTGCAAGCAGGGCAGGGATCTGCTGATCCTGGCCGGGCCGACGATGGATCTGGACGGCCCCGTGACGCTGTTCCGGTGGGTTGGCGGCGCCCAGCCGGATGGCGAAACGGTCGTCTCCGCCGAGGTTCTGGAGCACGTGCTGAACCTGCCGTTCGGGCAGGGCGTCGATCACCCGGAAGGCATCGCACTGTTTGCCAGTCGGGACGGGGCTGACGAAGGTTTACTGGTAGTACACGATTCGGCGTCGCCAAGCCGGCAGATCGGGGAGAGTACGCTGGTAGCGGATGTGTATCCGCTACCGTCGCGCAAGAAAAAGCGCTGAGGCCAGCAGGCGCTGGGCAACTTCGGCGTCAGTTCGATGGCGCCTTGGCCAGCAGCGCCGAATCGCGCTGGAACGTTGCGTGTGCTTGGGCCACGCATGCCTTGCGGTCGGCGGCAGGCTGTTGCTTGCAAGCGTTCTGCGCTTCCTGCAATGCGGCGCGCAGTTCCTTGCGCAGCGTCTGCTGCTCGGGATCGTTGCGGTACCAGCGTGCCGGATCGCCTTTGGCAATTTCCTGGGCTTGCTGGCGCGCGGCGACCTGGCTGACATTGGCGTCGCCACCGGTGGCCGGCGTCGATTGCGCGGCAGCGCTCAGGCAAGTCAGGGAAGTTGCAAGCGCGAGCAGGCAGGCGGCGGTGGTGGAGCGAATGACGTAGGCCATGATGGTCTCCAGAAGCGGTGCAAAAGATGGTCGTTCTGACGAAGCGGAAGCGGGGAGGGGCGTATGCCCCATCTCCGCTTCCGCTCCCGTGCTGCCGGATCGATCTGTGGATCAGTAACGGTACACGCGGCCGTCGACGATGCGAACGCGGTTGCCCACGCGCAGATCGTAGACGCTGTCCTGCATCACGGCGCGGTATTCGCCGTTATCCATGCGGATATTGATCTGATACTGCTCAGGGCCCTGTGCATTGCGGTTCTTTTCTACATTGTTACCCAGCGCAGCACCGGCAACACCGGCAGCCACGGTGGCTGCAGTACGGCCGCTGCCGCTACCGATCTGGTTACCGGCCAGTGCACCGACCACACCACCCAGGATGGCGCCGGCACCGCTCGTGCGGTTTTCACCTTGTGCGACCTGGATCGAATCGATCACGCCGTAACCAGCCGAGGCGCTGCTGCTGGCATTGTTGTAGCCCCCGCCGAATGGCTGCTGGCTGTTGCTGGCGCAACCGGTGAGCAGGGCACCGGTGGCAAGTACGACGGCGATAAGTTTACGGTTTGCATTCATATTGTTCTCCTGACAAAAGGTTTTACTCAGAATAGACACCCTGGAGATGGGGGTCTGTGCGTTGCCGCACCCATCTTGTTCTGCTACTGCCTCCGCTGTTTCGTCATGCGGGCGTGAATATGTCAGGCAATTGGCGTTGTTTGCGTGACACAGCCCAACACTCTGCGTCTTGTGTTCGCCAGCGTACAGAAGGCGGGTGTAGCGCATGTAAAGATAACGTCAGTGTTGACAAATGGTGAACAAAAATAATGAAGACTCCGCATCTGACGTTCCTGATTGCTGTTGCCATGGCCTGGACTGTACCGGCTCTGGCCCAACAGGCAGGGCAGGATGCGAAGGCCGCTTATCAATACGCGATGGACACTGCCGAAGCCGGCTACGATGCGGCCAAGGCCAGGTGCGACACCATGGCTGGCGTGCCGCACGAGATCTGCGTTGCCGATGCCCGTGCAGCACGGGTGCGGATCGAAGAAGAGGCAACGGCCGCCCACAAGAACACGCTCGCGGCCTATACGCAGGCACGCATGCGCATCGCGACCGCGTTTCATGAACGCGACAAGACGCGCTGTGGTGCATTGGTAGGTAACGACCGCGAAGTCTGCCTGGCCCAGGCCAAGGCGACACTGGTTGCGCTTCAGGCTGATGCCCGGGCTGACCGCAAGGCGATCGAAGCACGTCTGGATGCCAATGACGTCAAGATCGAAGCCGAATATCGCGTCGCACTGCAGAAGTGCGATGCCTTCGCCGGCGCTGTCAAGGACGAGTGCGTGAGCACCGCCCGGACGGCGTACGGCAAATAAACCTGCGGGCCGGCTTGCCGGCGCCGCGCAATCCGCCCGCAAGGGTAAGTTTTAACATGATCATTATTAGGAGCCATCATGAAAATCGCTAAAAGCATCATCTCCGCTGCCATCTTCGCTACCGTCGCTATCACCGCTGTCGGTTGCTCGTCGACCAACAAGCAAGCCAGCACCGGCGAATACGTCGACGACGCAGTGATCACCACCAAGGTCAAGGCTGCCCTGATCAACGACCCGAACGTGAAAGCACGTGAAGTCAACGTCGAAACCTTCAAGGGCGACGTTCAGTTGTCGGGCTTTGTTGCTGATGCACGCGATGCACAGCGCGCTGTCGAGATCGCACGTGGCGTCAAAGGCGTCACCGCAGTCAAGAACGACATCCGCGTGAAATAATAGTCGGATCGCCGGGGCGGCCCGGTCTTTTGTTCAGGCACACATATGCAGCTAGCTCAATCTGATCCGGCCATGCCGGCAACCCCGCCTGATACTGCCGCCCCGGGGGCTTTGCCCCCAAGCAGCAACGGTGACGCCCTCCATCCCGAGGTGCGTTCCACCGGCGACGATCTCGCGCTTCACATCGGTGCGCTACGCGTACCACTGCACGTCAACGCACGCGGCCTCGCGCTCGGCGTCCTCGCTACCATCGCTTTTGTCTTCGCGCTCCAATGGGCGCAAAAATTCTTCGTGCCGCTTCTGCTCGGCATTCTGATCGCGTATACCCTCAATCCTGTCGTACGCTGGCTCGAGCGCTGGCATATCCGCCGCATCGTCGGCGCCACACTGGTCACCGTCGTGATCGTGGGCGCGATGGCCGGTACCGTGTACCGGCTGCAGGGTGAATTCTTCAACATCATCGACGATCTGCCGACGCTGACATCGAAGGTCACGCGCATCCTGTCCAATACCACGGGCGAGCGCTCGACGCTGCAGCAGATGCAGGCGGCCGCGGCCGAGATCGAACGTGCGGCCAGCAATGTCGGCTCGGACGCCCGCCGCGTGACGCAGCAGCGACGCCAGAATGCCGGCGATGCGTCGTCGAGCTCGCCAATTCGTGTGATGGACTGGGTGCTGGCCGGCTCGATGAGCCTGGCTGCCTTCATGTCGCAGGCCACGATGGTGATCTTCCTTGTGTTCTTCCTGCTCCTGGCGGGCGACACATTCAAGCGCAAGCTTGTCAAGCTGACGGGGCCTTCGCTCTCGCGCAAGAAAGTCACGGTCCATATCCTGGACGACATCAATACATCGATCCAGAGCTATATGTTCATGCTGCTGGTGACCAACGTCCTGCTGGCGCTGCTGATGTGGGGCACGCTGCGCGCGATCGGTCTGGAAAATGCCGGCGCCTGGGCGGCATTTGCCGGTGTGGCGCACCTGATGCCGTATTTTGGTCCGCTCGTGATCACGGTTGCCACCGGCATGGCCGCATTCCTGCAGTTTGAAACCGTGGGCATGGTGACGCTGGTGGCGGGCGCTTCGCTCGGCATCGCGACACTGGTCGGCATGGTCGTGGCGACCTGGATGACCGGAAAGATCGCGCGCATGAATCCGGCGGCGGTCTTCGTCAGCCTGTTGTTCTGGGGCTGGCTCTGGGGCGTCTGGGGCTTGCTGCTGGGCGTGCCGCTCGTGATGGTGCTCAAGGTCGTGGCCGAGCGTGTCGAGGGGATGGAAGTGGTGTCGGAGCTGCTGGGAGAATAAGGTCGACAGCCAGGCCGCCGACCTTCGGGGTACAACGTTATTCCGCCTTGGGTTTCGGGTCCACGCCCGTTACCGACTTTGGCTTGTTACGCAAGCTACCCATCTGCAACGCATACTGGCGCGCGAATTCTGCGCCCAGGAAAAAGATCTGCGCCGAGTAATATACCCACAGCAGCAAGGCGATCAGCGAACCGGCGGCGCCAAAGCTGTCGGTGGTGCCGCTGTTGCCGATGTACAGGCCAATTCCGAACTTACCCAGCGTGAACATCGCCGCCGTGCCAAGCGCGCCGATGGCCACGTCTTTCCACGACAGTTTCACGCGCGGCAGCAGCTTGTAGATCACGCCGAACAGGGTCGCGATGACCAGAAAGCCCAGGCCCGAAGCAATCCAGCCCATGACGATCGCAGCGTCTTGCCACATACCGCTGATAAATTTCTCGGCCACCGTTGTGGCGGCGCTGATCACCAGTGACACCATCAGCAGGAAACCCAGCACCAGAATCACGCCAAACGACAGCAGACGAGTGCGGATCAGGTTCCACACGCCGCCATTTGGTGGCGCTGGCAGGTTCCAGATTTCATCCAGGCTGTCCTTGAGTTCTGAAAATACCGTCGTTGCACCGACGATCAGCAGCAATGTGGCCACGATTGTGGCAAACATGCCTGTTTCCTTGTTTTGCGCACCGGCCAGGATGGCCTGGATGGTATCCGCACCCTGGGCGCCGACGAGACCGCGCAATTCATTGAGCAATTGCCCTTGAGCTGCTTCCGCACCGTAGAAAAAACCGGCAACGGCAATCACGAGCACCAGGATCGGTGCCAGTGAAAACAATGTATAGAACGCCAGCGCAGCCCCTTTGCTGGACGCCCGGTGATCGATCCAATCCATGACTGCAGCGCGCAGCACCTTGTAGATCTGGTGCGTGTACGGGAACCATTTATTCACTGCCATAACCGCTTCTCCAAAAGAAAAGGGGGCCGAAGCCCCCTCGATCTCGCATGGTCACCGCCGACATACGGCAGTGACAGCTTCAGGTATTAACGCTGGACTGGGACTTCAACCGTGATCTGGTCGACTTCGACGCGACGGTTAGGTTCCAGGCAAGCGATCAGCTGAGCGCGGCCTTTCTGGTTGCACTCGACGACTGGGTTAGCTTCGCCCTTGCCGATAGCGCGCAGACGGTTGCCGTCGATGCCTTTGCCGATCAGATACTCACGCACAGCCATGGCGCGACGCTCCGACAGCTTCTGGTTGTAGGTTTCCGAACCCAGACGGTCGGTGTAACCGGTGATTTCGACGTTGGTGACGCTGGTGTCAGCTTGCAGGGCAGCAGCGATTTCGTCCAGCTTAGGTGCTGGGGTGATCACGACAGCCTTGTCGAAGGCGAACATCTTGGTCGCTTCGAGGGTGACTTTCTGGAAGCGTGGTGCTGGTGGTGGTGGCGGTGCGACTGGCTCAGGTGCTGGAGCTGGTGCTTCGACCACTGGTGCCGGTGCTGGCATTGGTGCTGCTGGTGGTGGGTTGAACGCGTAGTTCACGCCGACGGTCAGCATTTTGTTGTTGCTGCGCTTGAAGCCGAACAGTTCGTCATCACGCAGGAAGCCACGCACGGTGCGCAGGTCAGCTTGCAGCGACCATTGCGGGGTCAGGCTTGCTTGGAAACCGATACCAACGGTACCGTACGGCGAGTTTTTCTCGACGTTACGCAGTGGATTGTTGACCTTATCACGCTCAACACCCAGACCGAACAGGATGAATGGACGGAAACGCTCACGGCTCAGCATCAGCAGAGCGTCCGCGCCCAGCAGGGTCTGGCGGTATTCGCTGCGACCCTGTTCGAAACGGGTCTGGCTGGCGCCGACCTGGATGTCCCAGTTCTGACTGACCGCCTTACCGAACTTCAGGCCGCCACCCGTGTCGCGGTCATCAACGCCGAAGTCTGCATCTGGCTTAACGTGGTTCACGCTAGGCTGGATATACCACGATGGGTTGATCTCTTGAGCGAGGGTGGCGCCGGATGCGCACAGCAGTGCAGCAGCCAGGGCGATTTTCTTGGTGTTGTTCACAGGTAACTCCCGTTGGTTAAAATTGATGACAAAGCATGCGTCAGCAGCTAAGTTGGATAAAGCTTAACAGTGCCAGTTCCGAATCCTCGGTGCGCTACCGCACCTAATCCAAAAACGCTGTGCGATTTTACAACAGTGGTCAAATTCGCACATTTCTAAGGTGAAACGAACTGTAACGACGCTGTCATGTTGCGAGTGAGAAGGGTGCACACTGCAGAATGTCATGTTGCAGTCATGCAGGTATAGTGTTGCTTGTGCAGATGACATGAGGCGGCAGCGTCGTCATGACTTAGAGAGTTTACAAGATTGCAAAGAGTTCCACCAGCGGCGCCAAAACAACGTGTTTTGTGCTCTGCACCATGGTGCTTTCAGGAATCTTGTCGAATGTTGGATGGCGCACAGACCATGGTGTCTGATGCAGGCAATCTTGAGGCTAGTTAAGCGGAACCGAGATGTTGTCAGGGTGTCACACGACACACAGCGACCCGGACCACACAGTCTCACTCTCTATTGGAGCTAATCAATATGCATGCAACGACACAGCACAACGCAGCCGAGACCGGCGCAGTGCACACCTCCGGCAATTCGGCGCTGATCGAACGCGTCCCACCACAGCCAACCGAGCGCGCACCGATTTCGCTGGCCCCGATCGAGCGCGTGCGTTCGACGTCTGCCACCCAGCGCCGCATTGAAAACATGCAAAAGCTGATCAACGAGCTCTCGAGCCATGAAATGCTGGCCGATGAGATCGCCTGGTTCCTCAAGTTTTCGCCGTCCGGCGCCCGCAAGTACATCCGCGATCTGCGTGAAGCCGGCGTGATCGAATTGGCCCGCTACATCGAAGGCACCGCGACCTACCTGGGCAAGGCTGTGTACCAGATTTCGCCGGATCCAGACCGCGTCAAGGCGTTCCTGGCAGCGATCTGCCAGCCAAAGCGCGAAGGCGTCGCCCCACGCAAGGAGCGTCCAGGCCTGCGCGAGCAGAACATGGCTGGCAGCGGTCGTCACTTCCATATCCTGGCCGATGACACCCATTACGCCATCCGCGTCAATCGCAGCCCTGTGGCACGCGATCCACTCGTTGCAGCACTGTTCGGCCCGCCACCAGGCCAACCTGCAGTCAAGTAAGGCGCCGTAGTTGCGCCCCCGGGCTGGTGCGGTCGAGACCCGCACTGGCCACGGTCCTGACGAACGCTGTCGTCCTTCGCCGCGCATTTTGCGCGGTTTTGTTTTTTGGGCCGCGTTTTTTGCATGGCGTGTGTTGAAAACAAATCAATAGTCCTCAACTGACGTGCCATGTCGCTGTGTTTGCGCGATGCACAATCAACCAGATAGGAGTATCGATGTTACCGAGTGCCGAATCGCTGGAAGGCAAACCCGTACCCAAGGTGACGTTCAAGGCGCGCCCCGACGATCAGTGGCGCGATGTGACGTCCGATGAATTGTTCAAGGGCCGCACCGTGGTGGTCTTTTCGCTGCCCGGGGCGTTCACGCCAACCTGTTCCTCGACCCATCTGCCGCGCTACAACGAGCTGGCGCCCGTGCTGCGCTCGCATGGTGTCGATGAGGTCCTCTGTATTTCGGTGAACGACGCCTTCGTCATGAACCAATGGAAAGCAGGGCAGGACGCCGCCAACATCACCGTCATCCCGGACGGCAACGGTGACTTCACGACCGGAATGGGCATGCTGGTCGACAAGCGCGACCTTGGTTTCGGCAGCCGCTCGTGGCGCTATTCGATGCTCGTGCGCGATGGCGTGATCGACAAGATCTTCATCGAGGCCGACAAAGAGGGCGATCCGTTCGAGGTGTCGGATGCCGACACGATGCTTGACTATGTTGCGCCCCAGGCCCAGGTGCCTGAGCCAGTGGTGATGTTTTCGCGGCCCGGCTGCCCGCACTGCGCGCGCGCACGGCAAGCGCTGCAGGAACAGGACATCCATTTCACCGACATTTCCGAAGACCAGAAGATCAATTCTATCGTCTTGCGCGGCATCAGCGGCCGGATGACGTGGCCACAAGTATTCGTTGGTGGTGAATTGATCGGCGGCGCCGACGACGTGCAAGCCTGGCTCGCCAGCCGGACCTGATGATGGAAGCGCTTGCTGTCGGGTTGCTGGGCGTCGTCATCCTGGCCGCCTGGCTGGTGCCCAAGTGGCGCCTGCGCCGCGCCGTATCCCGGCCGCTGCCGCCAGGGCATGTTGCGATCCTGGCGCGCAATGTCATGCAATACAGCGGCATGGACGATCTGCAGCGGCAACAGCTGGCGCGGATGGTCCAGCATTTTCTGCATCAAAAGAAGTTTGTCGGCTGCGCCGGTCTCGAGTTGACTGACGAGATGCGCGTGACGATCGCGGGCCAGGCGTGCTTGCTGCTGCTGGGCCGTGTCGGCGGCCACGAAAAGCCGGTCAGTTATCCGACGCTCGAGATGGTCCTGGTGTATCCGGGGGCGTTTCTGGCGCCGCGCAAGCAGATCGATGCCTCCGGCGTGGTGACCGAAGAGCGGCAGGACTTGCTGGGCGAATCGTGGGGCGATGGGCGCGTCATCCTGTCGTGGGACCATGTGCGGCGCGGCGGTACTCTGGATGCGCCTGGCCACAACGTCGTGCTGCACGAATTTGCGCATCAGCTGGATAGCGAGTCTGGCAATACCAATGGTGCGCCGTATCTGGGCAGTAGCGAGCGCTACCGCAGTTGGTCCGAGGTGCTGTCGCGCGATTACGCGAACTTGCAGCACGATGCCATGTGGGGCAGGCAGGGTGTGCTCGACCATTACGGCGCCACCAATCCCGCGGAATTTTTCGCTGTCGCCACGGAGAGCTTCTTTGAGCAACCGCATCAGCTCGCTGCGCGCCATCCTGCGTTGTATGACGAATTCCTCAAGTATTACAGGATCGATCCACGTCAATGGCAAAGCACCCCACCTGCGCCCGTGGAGGAACCGCCGCAGTATGGCGTGGTCTGTGGGCAGTGGCGCTGAACGCTGAAGCCGTCAGATCTGTAGCGATCGCCTGCGACAGGGTGCGTGCGGCGCCGTACAGATGGGTCGCTGCTGCGGGCGCATGCTGGCCTCTCTATCCAGGAGAACTTGCCCATGTCTATGATCATCGCAGGACGTTTCCAGCTTCAGGAGGAGGTCGACCGCGCGTGCAGCGCACTGGTCGACGCCGGTTTTGAAGCCGATCGCATCAGCGGCTTCTATCTGAGCCAGCCGGGCCAGCACGATATGACGCCCATCGGGGGCGACAATTTGCAGTCGCCCGGTGCGAAGGATACGCCCGAAGGTGTTGTCCAGGGCATGGCGACGGGTGGTGCGGTGGGCGTAGCCGTTGGCGCGGCAACGTCACCTGTTACCGGGCCGATCGGGCCGATCGTCGGCGGGCTCGTGGGCGGGCACATCGGTTCGCTGTTCAGTTTTTCAAAGATGAAAGACCGGGGCGAACCGGAAGAGGGCGGCGAAAACGCAGTAGCGCCGCGCACGGCCGGCATGCTGGTGGCGGTCGCATTTACCGATCCCGCGCTGGAAGCCCGCGCGGTCGACCTGCTGCGCGGGCTCGGCGCACATCATATCGAGCGTGCGCAGGGCAATATCGTTGCCGGGGACTGGGCCGATTTCGATCCGTCGAGCCTGCCGGACGTGATTGCCTGAGCGTGTTAGTGGGGTTCGGCTGACGTCCTTGTGTCAGTGCACGGGGCAGATCAGGTCTTGGCGGGCGAACCCGGCTTGAGCGTCTTGAGTGTGGCGTTGTGGAGCTGTATTCTCTCCAGCGCAGCGCTCACCTGCGAAAACTGGCCCCTGGCGATGCTGCCGACCAATAACAGAATCCCGCCAACGAGCCCGGTGACTTCGCCGATGACACCGATGCGGCGGATCTTTTCGGCAGCCTCTGCCGTCAGGGCCATCAGCCGATGTTGTGGCTCTTTTAGATCCTGGATCACGAAGGTGGCCGCGTCGGCGTACAGCGCATGGGCGTACTGGCGCAGCAACCGCTCATCGTCGGTCAATGCGCGCATCAGGGCCTTTTGCGCATCCGGCATGGTGCGATCGTTGTAACCCGCAATCTCTTGCAGGATACGTTCGTGCAGATCATCGGCGATACAGACCACACTGTCGGCCAGGTCAACGACGCATTGCATGGTCGATAGCGCATTGGCGCGATTGGCGCCGTCTGTATCGAACCCGGTTGCGGCGGCTTGCTGTGCAGCTGGCGGCATGCCAGGCGTCACTGTTGCGACGATCGCGTCGGGCGTGGATGGCTGGTTGGGCAGAGGCGATGCCGCCTGCTGGCGCGGAGCGGCCGGTGGTGGTGGCGTGTTTGCTTCGTCGGATGCGCCGTGGTCAGGATTGCTGTGTGAAGATGTCGCCATGATATTCCCCATTATTCGCCGCTGAGAGCGTCGCGGATCAGATTCAGGTCGTGAACATAGCCCGCCAGCATATGGCGCGTTTCCTCGCTGCTGAGCTTATCCATGTTCTCACGCATTTTCTGGTGGCCCAGTGCCACCTTGGTCAGGCCCTGCTGGGCCAGCTTGTAGCGGCGGTCGATCAGTTTGTACTCGGCTGTCTTGTTTTGCAAATGCACCTTGGCCAGCGTCACCAGCATGCGATCGGCATTGCGGTTGGCCATCGGAATTTCGGCATTGAAGAGGCCCAGCACGGTCTTCCGTTCATTCTCGTTGGCCTTTTCATAGATGCGGGTCAGCACGATCATTGCATCGATCAGCGTCTGCACATCGGCATTCCCATCGCGCACCATGGTGTCGACGCTGCGGTTCTGGTAGCGGGAAGTGATCACCCGCGTCAGCAGTCGGGTCATCCCTGTATAGGCTGCCACGTGCCGCTGCTGCAAGCCCGAGTCCGTCATCGCCTTGAGACCGCTTCCCAGATCATCGATGCGCCCGGACAAGTCGTACCGGCCATCGCCCGCCAGCGAGCTCAATGTCTGCATATACAACACGAGTGTTTTCTGAATCGCAATAAAATCATCAAACACCGCCCGCCGCCGTGCATCGGTATCGCGCGCCACGCGCTCGGCCTGCGGCGACAGATACGGCAACTCGCGCTCATAGGTATCCCGATACCGGCGCGACAACTCCGCATACCCGCCCAGCCTGGCCGACGCATCCGCAAATTCCCGCACCTCACCCAAGCTGACCTGCCCCGTAGAAGCACACCCGGCCACCAACACCCCCACCAGTACCAGCACCCTGCGCGTCATACGACCTCCCGTACCACAAAAGCCCATTCTTCCCACCCACCTGCCACACAACTTTGTTTTTCCTCAATATCCACCCATTAACATCACCAAAATAAAAATGAGGGTCAGAGTCGAATTAAATGACAACTTTAAAAGTTATCAAACAATTCGACTCTGACCCTAATTGATAAGTAATTGATTTTGAGGAAGTCGATAATGCAACAATCTTCTGGTGAATTGATTCCCGTATGTTGCTCAATAATTCGACTCTGACCCTCATTAAATACAAGGCCAAAAGCAGCTAAGCGGTAATAAAAGGGCCTCGCAGAGGAAGCTATTTTTTATTTGATATTGATTCGCGAACTTCTGCCAGTTTCGGGAATCTGCAGCAGCAAAAACAATGAGGGTCAGAGTCGAATTAAATGACAACTTTTAAAGTTGTCAAACAATTCGACACTGACCCTCATTGTTGGGTAAGAGCTCTGGCGATATTAACCTTCAGGTGACATCGAATTAGCGAGTGATGTAACAAAGTTTCTCGATAATTCGACTCTGACCCTGATTAGGACCCTGATTAGGTTAGCGGTCGCGGCGTACTGCGGAGGCGGGGCGTGGGCCGCTGCGTTTCGCGGCTGCGGGGGCGCCGCCGGGGGCACGGGGCTTGTTGCCGCCGCCGCCGTTACCACCACCGCCGCCGCCGCCGTTACCACGGCCACCGCCGTTGCCGCCGCCCGGACGACCGCCGCGGCCGGTGTGGCCTGGGGCGCCGCTGCGCAGCTGGATTGGTTGTGGCTTGGCGTTCATGTCCGGCTCGAAGCCTTCGATCACTTCGCGTGGCAGCGTTTGCTTGATCAGCTTTTCGATGTCTTTCAACATCTGGTGTTCGTCGACGCACACCAGCGATACGGCTTCGCCCGTCGCGCCGGCACGGCCCGTGCGGCCGATGCGGTGGACGTAGTCTTCCGGGATGTTCGGCAGGTCGTAGTTCACCACGTGTGGCAACTGGTCGATGTCGATGCCGCGCGCAGCGATGTCGGTGGCCACCAGCACTTGCAGGCTGCCGTCCTTGAACTCGGCCAGCGCCTTGGTGCGTGCCGACTGGCTCTTGTTGCCGTGGATCGCCATCGCGCCGATGCTGTCCTTGCCCAGCTGTTCGACCAGCTTGTTGGCGCCGTGCTTGGTGCGCGTGAAGACCAGCACCTGGGTCCAGTTGTTCGCCTTGATCAGGTGGGACAGCAGCGGGTGCTTCTTGTCGCGGTCGACCGGGTGGATCTTTTGCGCGATGACTTCAACGGTCGAGTTGCGGCGCGCCACTTCGATCATCTGCGGGTTGTTCAGCAGGCGATCGGCCAGTGTCTTGATCTCTTCCGAGAACGTGGCCGAGAACAGCAGGTTCTGGCGCTTGGCCGGCAGCAGCGCCAGCACTTTGCGGATGTCGTGGATGAAGCCCATGTCCAGCATGCGGTCGGCTTCGTCCAGGATCAGGATTTCCACCTTCGACAGGTCGACGGTGCCCTGGCCAGCGTGGTCCAGCAGGCGGCCAGGCGTGGCGACCAGAATGTCGACGCCATGCTTGAGCAGCTTGATCTGGGGATTGATACCGACGCCGCCAAAGATGACGGCCGAATTCAGGTTCGTGTACGTGCCATACAGGCGCACGCTTTCCTCGACCTGGGCCGCGAGTTCGCGGGTCGGGGTCAGCACCAGCGCGCGGATCACGCGTGGCGAGGTCTTGTTTTTCTGCGCTGCGCCGATCGTGTCGTTCGACAGGCGATGCAGGATCGGCAGCGTGAAGCCAGCCGTCTTGCCGGTACCGGTCTGGGCGCCGGCGAGCAGGTCGCCGCCGTTCAGCACGGTAGGGATGGCCTGGCTCTGGATCGGGGTCGGGGCGGTATAGCCTTGTTCGGTTACCGCGCGCACGATCGCGTCAGAAAGACCAAGTGAAGAAAATGACATAGATTTTTTCAGTAAAAAAGCGGCCCGTCGCCATGCTTGGCGGCAGTCCTGGAATCGGATTGATCGATGCAGGCGCGCAAGCTAGCGGGCGCCCGGACGCTGCCGCAAAGGCGGCTGGCAGGGATTATAGTGAAGTGTATTTCACTGTAGAAAGTATTTGATGCGGAACTCTGTAACGTATTGTACAAAAACACAGGCCACTGGCAAGCACCGCCTGCGAGTGGCCTGACTGTTACAACGTGTATTTTACGCGAAAGGCGACAACAGCGGGACAAGCGCGCCGAAAACCTTCGGGCCGGCGGCGATCACGTCGCCCTTGTTCAGGTAATCGGACTCGCCGCTGAACTCGCCGACGATGCCGCCAGCTTCCGTCACCAGGAGGGCGCCGGCGGCGATGTCCCAGATTTTCAGGTTCTTTTCAAAGAAGCCGTCGATGCGGCCGGCGGCCACGTTGGCCAGTTCCAGCGCTGCCGAACCGCCGCTGCGCACGCCATGGCTGCGCGAGGCGACAACTTCGTACATGCGCAGGTATTCAGCCAGTGCGCGTGGATCCGGACCGTGGCCCGACGACAGCAGCGCGCGGCCGATGCGCTCGGTGCTGCGCACGCGGATACGCTTGTCGTTCAGGTAGGCGCCGCCGCCCTTGGTGGCGGTAAACAGGTCGTTGCGGACCGGGTCGTAGACCAGGCCGTTGGTGATCACGCCGCGCTGCTTGAGCGCGATCGAGATGCAGTAGTTAGGGTAGCCGTGCAGGAAGTTGGTGGTGCCATCGATCGGGTCGATGATCCACACGTTTTCACTCTCGTCGTTCAGATTGGCTGATGCACCGCTTTCCTCGGCCAGGATGGCATGGCCCGGATACGCCTTGAGCAGCGTTTCGACGATTTCATGCTCCGCCGCCTGGTCGACGTCGGTGACGAAATCGTTGTGTTGCTTTTCCGAAACGACGATGCGGTCGATGTCGAAGGACGCACGGTTGATGACGGTGGCGGCGCGGCGGGCGGCCTTGATGGCCGTGTTGAGCATTGGGTGCATGGAGGCTTTTCCGTAAGAACGCGAACGCCCACTCACGCACCGATGGGGCGCCGTGAACGATCAGCTATTGAAGAGTGATTAAAGAGCAGGGTGGCGCCGGAACCCGTTACAATCCGGGGCTTGCCCCCGCTACCGTAAAACCGTCCGCACCACGCGATGGTCGCTATTGTAAATGAACCCGACCCAAACCGACACTTCTTCTTTCAGAGCGCAGCCGCTGTTCGGCCGTTTGCGATTCGTCCTCGTCGAAACGAGCCGCGCCGGCAACATCGGCTCGGTCGCGCGCGCAATGAAAACGATGGGCTTTACCGATCTGGTGCTGGTCACGCCGAAGTGCGCCGACTTCGTCAACGATCCCGAGGCAATCGCCTTTGCCAGCGGCGCGGGGGATGTCCTGAACAACGCGCGGGTCGTGCCCGATATCGGCGCGGCCCTTGACGGCTGCAACTTCGCCGCCGCGGTCTCGGCCAGATTGCGTGAATTCTCGCCCCCCGTCTGGACCCCGCGCGCGTTTGCCGAACACGCCGGCGCTGCGCCTGAACTACGGGCAGCGATCGTGTTTGGCAACGAGCGCGTCGGACTGCCGAACGACATCGTCGAGCGCTGCAATGTCTTGATCAACATCCCGGCCAATCCTGATTATTCGTCGTTGAACCTGTCGCAGGCGGCCCAGGTGCTGGCCTACGAGGCGCGCATGGCCTCTGTCAGCGGCGCGCCCGCTACGCGTGGCGTCGGCTTCCAGGGCGACGCTGCCAGCGTGACCCAGATCGACGGCATGTACGCGCACCTCGAGCAGGCCCTGGTCGCCATCGGGTTTCTGAATGCCGACAACCCGAAAAAGCTCATGCCGCGCATCAAGCGCATGTTCGCGCGCGGTGGCCTGGAACTCGAAGAAGTCAACATCCTGCGCGGCATCGCCCGCGCAATCCTGAAGGACGCGCCACCCCGTTGATGCGCTTGCCGCGCCAGGCCTATACTCGTCTCATGGACACCGACCGCATCGCCCCAATCCTGCGCCGCGCCCGCTCTTCGAACAGGTTGCCGACATGAGTTCGCGCCTGCTGCTGCGCCTGGTCCTGCTCGTGCAGGCGCTGATCGCCTGTGCCATCGCCGCAGGTGCCGCCCGGGCCGGCGCCGGGTCGTGGCAAGCCATTGCCATCGGCGTCATGAGCGTGGTGCTGGTGCGCCTTGCGATCAACGCAAACAATTTTGTGATGAGCCGGCGCGTCGCCAGTCCCACGCCGCCCCGGCACCAGCTCGGGCCAGCCGCCGCGGTGCGCATGCTCGGCGAAGAATTCGGCGCCAGCATGCTGGCCAGTTCCTGGCACATGCCGCGCGCGCGGCCCCATACACGCATCCATCCTGATTGCCGCACGCCCCCGGTCCTGCTGCTGCACGGCTACGGCTGCAACAGCGGCTACTGGGCGCACCTGACGCCGCTGCTTGAGGCGGCCGGCATCAGCCACGCCACGCTCGATCTGGAGCCGCTCACCGGCGACATCGACGGCTTTGCCGATGCGATCGAAAAGGGCGCAACACGCTTGCGGCGCGCAGCCGGCGCGCAGCAGGTCATCGTCGTCGGCCACAGCATGGGCGGCCTGGCCGCGCGCGCCTGGCTGCGCCGGCATGGCAGCGCGCATGCGGCGCGCGTCATCACGCTTGGCACGCCGCATCACGGCACATGCCTGGCGGCGTTCGGGATCGGTATCAACGCCATGCAGATGCAGCGCGCGGGTGTCGATGGGCCCGCCTGCACATGGTTACGCGCGCTCGCCGCGCACGAAGATGCCGCCACGCGCGCGCGCATCACGTCGATCTACACGCACCACGACAATATCGTGGCGCCGCAGACATCGGGACACCTGGAGGGTGCACGCAACCTCGAACTGGGCGGCGTCGGCCACGTCGCGCTGGGCCGCAACCGGCGCGTGCTGGCGCTTGTCATGGACGAGATCGGACGCGTGCCGACAGCCAGTCCGGCACCCCCCGTTTTGCGTGAATCCACCCCGCGCCCCAGCGTGGTACAGTGATGTCAATAACGCATCCTTTGGAGCACCCAGTGGCGCGCATCCTGATCATCGAAGACAACCCGGCGAACATCGAACTGATGTCGTTCCTGCTCAGCGCCTACGGCCACGCGCCATTGAGTGCGGCCGATGGCCCCCGCGGCGTGGCCGCTGCGCGCAGCGAGCGCCCCGACCTGATCGCCTGTGACGTGAATCTGCCCGGCATGGACGGTTTTGCCGTGCTGGCCGAGCTCAAGGGCGATCCGGCGCTGGCCGGTGTGCCGATCCTGGCCGTGACCGCGCTGGCAATGACGGGCGACCGTGAAAAAGTGCTGGCTGCCGGCTTCGATGGCTATATCAGCAAGCCGATCGAACCCGAAAGTTTCGTCGCGGAGCTCGAAGCCTTTCTGACAACCACACCAGCGTCGGCTCCGGCGCCGGCAGCGGCCACGCCTCCAGCCCCGGCTCAAACCCAGTCAACCGCGGCAACCGCGTCAATCGATGCTGCAGCCACGCCGCATGCCGGCGCACGCACGCTGCTGCTGGTCGACGACGACCGCTTCATGCTCGGGGTGCTCAACGACATGCTCGTCGGCCAGCCGTACCGGGTGCTCAGCGCCTGCTCGGGCGAGGAAGCGCTCCAGGTGCTGTCGCACGAGCCGGTCGAAGTCATCCTGTGCGACCAGGCCATGCCCGGCATGCGCGGCACCGAGGTGCTGGCCGAGGCGGCAGCACGCTATCCGAAGACGGTGCGCCTGATGCTGTCGGGCCAGCCCGACCTGACCGACATCGAAGCGGCCATCAAGAGCGGCGTGGCCGATGGCCATTACATCAAGCCGCTCGGCGCGCGGGCACTGCGCGAGCAGCTCGGCGAAGCCTTCCGCCTGCAGAGCGCGCGCAGGACCGGCTAACACGAATCGCCGGCCAGTCAACCGGCAGATGGCTCGATAGAACGACCGTTCGATGATATCCTTGCGGGAACAAACACGAACAGCGGCCTACATGCAACAAAAAGCACCGCGCCGGACCCGTGAACGTATCCTCGAGCTCTCGCTCAGGCTGTTCAACGAGTTCGGCGAGCCCAACATCACGACCACCGTCATTGCCGAGGAGATGAATATCTCGCCCGGCAATCTGTACTACCATTTCCGCAACAAGGACGACATCGTCAATTCGATCTTCGTCCAGTTCGAGGCGGAGATCGAGCGCATCCTGACGGTGCCGGCCGGGCGCCGCTCGAACATGGAAGACGTGTGGCTGTACCTGCACCACATGTTCAAGCTGATCTGGCGCTACCGCTTCTTCTACCGCGACCTGAACGATCTGCTGTCGCGCAACCGCAAGCTCGAACTGCACTTCAAGGCCATCCACGCGCACAAGATCAAGGTGGCGCGCCAGCTGTGCGAAGACTTGCGCAGCGAAGGCTCGCTCGACGCGTCCGACCAGCAGATCGGCGCCATGGCCACCAATATGGTGGTCGTGGCGACCTACTGGCTCTCGTTCGAGTACGTGCGCAACCCCCGCAAGTACAGCGAGCAGCAGGCCATCGCCGACGCGCTCGCGCGCGGCTGCTACCAGGTGCTGTCGATGGTCGGCCCCTACCTGAATGGCGAGACGCGCGTCCTGTTCGAGAAACTGTCTGACGACTACCTTAAAAAACTGTCGGCCGACGCCAGGCCCGGCGCCGACTTCCTTTGAAAATGCACACGATGAAAACCCTTGCTGTCTACTGCGGCGCCGCGCAAGGCGTCAACCCTGTCCACGCCAATGCGGCGCGCCTGCTGGCGCGCGCAATGGTCGACCACAATATCAGCCTCGTCTACGGCGGCGGCAAGGTCGGCCTGATGGGCGTGATTGCCGATGAAGTGCTGCGCCTGGGCGGCGAAGCCACCGGCGTCATCCCGCGCGCCCTCGTTGAACGCGAAGTGGGCCACGCGGGCCTGACGCGCCTGTTCGTCGTCAAGGACATGCACGAGCGCAAAGCCATGATGGCCGACCTGTCCGAAGGCTTCATCGCCATGCCGGGCGGGATGGGCACGCTGGAGGAACTGTTCGAGATGGTGACCTGGGCCCAATTGGGCATCCACGCCAAGCCAATTGGCCTGTTGAACGTGAACGGCTTCTATGACGGCCTGCGTGCCTTCGTGGGCCACCAGGTGGCCGAAGGGTTCGTGCGGCCCGAGCACGAAGACCTGATGATCGCCGACAGCGATCCCGACATGCTGATCCAGCGCCTGCGCGCGGCAGTACCGGTCGTGCTGGAGTCGAGCCTGCCAGCGGCGGCGGCCGACGAGTTGAAAGGCTAGTGCTGAAAGGCGAGCCTGAAAGGTCAGGCGACTTCGATCCGGTCGCGTCCGGCCGCCTTGGCCCGGTACAGCGCCTTGTCGGCGCGGCTGATCGCTTCCGTGAACGGTTCCCCATCGCGCCGTTCGGCCAGGCCGGCCGAAAAACTGATCCGCCGCGCCGGCGTCATGCCGTCGATCTGCAGCGCGTGCACGCGCGTGACGATGCGTTCCAGTACATGGCGCGCCGCCTGCGGTGTGGCGTCCGGCAGCAGCAGCAGAAATTCTTCGCCGCCCCAGCGCGCCAGCGTGTCGTGCTCGCGCAGCGCGCCATGTGCTGCGCCGGCAAAGCCGCGCAGCACGGCGTCGCCCACGGCGTGCCCATACTGGTCGTTCACTTGCTTGAACAGGTCGAGGTCGAGCAGCGCCACACAGCTGGCGGAGGACGCCGAGCGCCGTTCTTCGGCGCCCAGCAACTCGTTCATGTAGCGGCGATTGGCCAGCGACGTCAATTCGTCGACGGTGGCAAGCGTACGGATGGTGTCGAGGGCCGTCAGCAGCTCCTGCCTGCTGGCCTTCATGCGCCGGCGCAGCTTGGTCATTTCGCTGGCCAGCAGCGTGGTCGCCAGCAATGCCGCGGCCAGGTAGCCGAAGCTCATCGCTTCGACGGCGGGCGGGTGGCCCAAGGGATCGATTGCCTGCAAATACCACATGATGCCGGCCATGCCGCCCAGCGCGGCGCCGGCCAGCAGCAGTGCGCGGCGCGGGTGCATGGCGAACGTGCAGAAGGCGATGGCCACCACCAGCATGCTCAGGAGCGAGGAGCGCAGGGGGCCGGCGATCGCATAGCCGGCAATGGTGCAGCCGATCGCGAACAGCGATTGCAGCGCAGCGAGCATGTCGGGCGCAATCTTCAGCCGCGTGCTGAAATGGATCAGGGCATAGAACGCAAGCGTGCCGCATGCTGCGACGACGCTCAGCGCCAGCGCAGGGCCGCGCGGCGTGTAGCCGGCCCCGACTTGCGCCGCCAGCAGGCCCATGGTGGCCAGATACAGCATGGCAGTGGCGATCCAGTAGTTGCGCATGCGGCGCTGCATGAGCGCCTCATGGGCCGGCGCAGCGGTCGTCCCGGTGCTATTCGGCGCACGGGTCATGCGCGCCTCCTGCGCTGCCTGCGAGCAGGCGTGCAATGTCGCCGGCCGGGAGCGGCCGGCTGAACAGGTAACCCTGCATTTCGTCGCAGTCGTTGGCGCGCAGGAAGTCGCGCTGCTGTTCGGTCTCGACGCCTTCGGCAATCACGCGCAGGTCGAGCTTGTGGCCCAGCGAGATCACGGCCATCGCGATCGCCTGGTCGTCGGGCGAGTCGGCCAGGTCGGCGACAAATGACTTGTCGATCTTGAGGCGGCTGATCGGGAACGACTTGAGCGCCGACAGGCTCGAATAGCCGGTGCCGAAGTCGTCGATCGACAGCGCCACGCCCATTGCTTCGAGTTCGCGCATCTTGTCGACCGAGCGGCCCAGGTCGCGCATGATCAGGCTTTCGGTGACCTCGACTTCGAGGCCGTCGGCCGGCAGGCCGCTGATGCGCAGGGCATCGGCGACGCGTTCGACGAGGCGCTTGTCTTCGAACTGGCGCGCCGAGACATTCACCGACACGCTGACCGGGGGCAGGCCCGCCGTGCGCCAGGCCTGGGCCTGGGCGCAGGCGGTGCGCAGCACCCAGTCGCCGATCTGCACGATCAGGCCACTCTCTTCGGCCAGGCCGATGAAGCGCAGCGGCGAGACCAGGCCCTGCTCTGGGTGGTGCCAGCGAATCAGCGCCTCGACGCCGAACAGGCAATTCGTGCGCAGGTCGACCTTGGGCTGGTACAGCAGCTGGAACTGGCAGGGGCCCGGATAGTCTTCGGCGCAGGTGTCGATCGCCGCGCGCAGGCCTTCGAGCAGCACGAGCTTTTCGTCGACGCTCTCGTTCATTTCGCTGACGTAGTACTGCACGTTGTTGCTGCCCAGTTCCTTGGCGCGGTACATGGCCACGTCGGCGTGCATCATGAGGGCGTTGGCGCTGGCGCCGTCGCGCGGGTAGAACGTCACGCCGACGCTGCAGCTCACTTGGACCTCCTGGCCCTCGACCAGCACCGGCTCGGTCACAGCTTCGCGCACCCGCTCAAGCAGCGGCGCGATCGCCATCGGGTCGCCCGCGAGGTCCGGCAGCAGGATCACGAATTCATCGCCGCCAAAGCGCGCCAGCGTATCGTCGCTGCGCAGGCAGCGATGCATGCGCGCGCCGACCACCTTGAGCAGTTCGTCGCCGGCGTTGTGGCCCAGCGTGTCGTTGACCAGTTTAAAACCATCAAGGTCGATGAACGCGAGACCAACCGCGCGGCCCGCTTCGGCAGCGGTGACGATCGCCTGGCCCAGGCGCTCGCGCAGCAGGCTGCGGTTGGGCAGGCCGGTCAGGTCGTCGTGGTGCGCCAGATGGCGGATGCGCTGCTCGCCCATCTTGCGCTCGGTGATGTCGCGCACGATCACGACGACGCCATCCTCGACCGCCACCGCCTGGCGGTGCAGCCAGACACCGGGCTGGGGCAGGGTCTGCGCCTGCCACTCCGTTTCGCGCGCAATGCCGTCGCGCGCTACCGCCGACAGGTCGTCGAAGACGGATTGACTGATCGACGGTGGCAGCAGGCCCGATATCGGCTTGGCTGCCATCTGCTGCTTGGTCAGGCTGGTGAAGCGCTCGGCGCGGCTATTGGTGGTGGCAACCACGAAATCACGCACTTCGCCGCGCGGACCGAACACGGTGCGCAGCACAAAGAAAGCGTCGGGACTGGCTTCGGATGCAGCCGCGTAGGTTTCCTGCGCCAGCCGTTCGCGCCGGCGCGCCTTGGCCAGCTGCCACGACCATGCGCTGACCAGGATCACGACGGCAATCAGGAGTGCGCTGGCCGCACCCGCGCCAAGCAGCCAGGCGCGCCGGCCCTGGTAGAACCCGGCCATCTGCTCCGCTTCGGACAGGCCGGCCACTGCGACCAGCGGGAAGCTGTTCATCGGCCGGCTGGCGACAGTACGGGCTTCGGCGTCGAGCACGGGTGCACCGCGCGCGGTCGTGCCGGCCGCCACGCCACCGTTTGCGCCCGGCACGAAGCGCTGGCCCCACGATACCGTGTCGCCCACGCGCAGCGCGCGCAGCATGCCGTCGGTGCCGGCCATGCCAAGCAGGCCGCGATCGCCCTGGCGCGAGCGCTCGTAGCCGCTGGTGAAATAGGCCGGATCGAGCGCGACGACGGCCACGCCGGAGAAGCGCCCGGCCGCATCGTTGATGCGGCGCGAAAAGTGGACGGTCGGTTCCCTTGAGTACTCGCTCAGGCTGGTCAGGCTGACGAACGGCACGTCGTCGCGGGACTGGCGATGAAACTCGAACCAGGCGGTGCGTGCCAGGTCATGCTTCTTCGATGCGGGATTGCTGGCGACGATGTGTCCGCTGGCGTCGCTGATCTCGACCTGGAACACGAGGCCGGGTGGCAGCAGACCCTTGGCTTCGAGGGCGGGCAGGGCGCCGGTCGGGCCATTCTGTTCGACCGCGTACTTCAGCACGCGCAGGGTCTGGTCGATCGCGCTCAGGCTGCGCGCCAGTTGCGCTTCATAGGTGTCGAGCAGTTCCTGGGTCGCGTCGCGCGTGGCCACGACAGCGGCGCGGCGCTCGGAGTCGATCACGTGCAGCGTGCCGAACCACATTGCGCCCAGCAGCGCCAGCGCGAACAGCGGCAGCGAGATGTGCGTCTCGAGCGCCAGGCCAAGCCAGCGCGCGAGCAGGCCGCGCACGCGCGGCGCGCCTGCCGGCGACTCGCCGTCGCTGGCGAGCGACGGCCCGCTGGGACGCGCAAGCATGTTCATGGCGTGCTCACTGCAGCACCAGCACGGGGCGCACGGACGGGTCGAGCGCGGCGCGCTCGATGTAGCCGATCATCGACGGGTTGTCGGCCACCATGCGGCGCACGGCGGCGTCGCTTGCGGCTTCGCGCGGTGGCTGGCCGCGGCCGGTGAACACCATCTTGGACCAGTGGGCCTTGAGCAGCGCCGGGGTCTTGCCGGTGAGCTGGCGATAGAACAGGTCGCGCTGCGCCGCGCCCAGCCCCTGGTCGATGGCGACGGCGGCCGCGCCATCCGGGAAGCGGCCCGTCTGGCCGAGGAAGATGGCGCTGACCTGCTCGGCGTTGAGCACCGGGTTCGGGTTGCGGCTCGAGACGATGACGACCAGTTCGGCCGACGCGCTCGTGGCGACGAAGCACAGCGTGCACAGGGCCAGCATGTGGCGGGAATAGGTACCGAGGCGTGTTTTCATCGGCGTCAAAAGACAAAGTCCAGCGCAATGCTGGTCACGTTAGTCGTGCGATCCGAACGAAACGCAGGCGTGGAATTGATCAGGGTGCCGCGCGAGCCGCCGCGCGGCCGCACGCTCTCGAATTGCAGCTTGAGGGCGACGTCGGTGGCGACGTCCCAGCGTACGCCGGTGCTCCAGGTGGTCTGGATCGGAATCGTCGCCAGCAGCGTGTTCAGCGCGCCGTTGATCTGGGCGGCGCCGGCGGCGACCGGCGGGGGCAGGCCTTGCAGTGACAGGCCGGGGTCGGACGTCGCCACATCGGCGCGGATCTGTGCATAGCCGATGTACGGCGTGAAAGCGCCCTGGCGCCAGCCGGCGCCGACATACACCGACGTTCCGCCGCCGAGCAGGGAGTCGGTGCGGGTGCGTCCCGTTTCGGCAGTGACGAACCAGGCGCCGGGATCGTAGCTGGCGCCGGCGCTGATCATCGTCACGCGCTTGTCAACGATGGCGTAGCGCTCGGCCAGCATCTGGCCCTGCGGGCCGAACATGCGCAGGCCCGCGAACAGGTCGGCGGCAATGTCGGTGTTCAGGCGCGCACGCGCCGCTGACAGACGCACGGTCAGGGAGCCGTAGTCGATGCTGTGCGACAGGCCCAGGATGTTTTCGGCGTCGATTTGCAGGCCAAAGCCCAGGTCCTGGTCGGTGCTGCCCGAAAACACCTGCGTTGCGTGACGCACGGCGCCCGCGTTCCAGCGCCAGGTCGCGTCGACGCCGTCGCTGCTTGAAATCGGCAATGCGCCGTAGACTTCGACCGGCGTGCGCACCCACGGAATGGTGTAGCCGACCTTGCGCGATTCGGCGCCAAGAAAGACGGGCAGTGCGATACGGCCGACGCGCACGTCGAGATCGGGCGTGATCTGGTACTTGATATTGGCCCATTCGACGCGTGGACGGTAACTGCCATTCAGGCGCTGCTCGCTGATCACCTGCAGCACGCCCGACCAGGCGCCCTGGCCCACGTCGAGCTGGGCGCCGAGGCGGCTGTCGACGTTGGGGCTCCAGGAGCCGGATACGCCGGCGCCGCTGGCGCGCAGGATGGACGAGGTGAAATCGGCATCGCGGTTGTTCGAATGGACGACGCCGAGCGTGCCGAAGCCGGACAGCTTCCACGTGGGACCTGCGGCGGTATCAGGTGCCGGGTCGGCGGCCTGTGCCTCTTCTTGTGTCTGTGCCTGTGCCTGAAGGGGCGTGCAGGCGAGCACACAAGTGGCAAGTGCGGCAGGCAATAGCGTGCCGGGAAAATAGTGCGAAAGCATGTGATGTGATATTGGCGCCGTGGACCTGTGCGGTGTCGGGTGACGCCGGACCAGAATCCGAGGACTCTAGCGAAGCGTACCTGCAATGTCGAGCAGTGCTCAACAGGACAGACGAATGGCAGTGATTCTGTTGCGCATGTGCAACGACAGTTGCACATGGTAACATCAACGCGCTAGCGGCGCTGGCTCGGCATTCCACAGGCGTGCGCCCGCCAGATCGAGCCACGTCAGATACAGCCGCACGTCGAATTCCAGCTGGTGATAGGCCGGTTCCATCCAGCAGCACAGCTTGTAGAACGCCTTGTCGTGTTCTTTTTCCTTCAGGTGCGCCAGCTCGTGTACGGCAATCATGCGCAGGAATGGCAGCGGTGCATCGCGAAACAGGCTGGCAATGCGGATTTCGTGCTTGGCCTTGAGGCGCCCGCCCTGGACGCGCGAGATGGCCGTATGCAGGCCGAGCGCATGCTGGACCACCTGGATCTTGCTGTCGAAGGCGACTTTCGAGACGGGCGCGGCCTGGCGCAGGTACTCGTCTTTCAGGTCCTGGACGTAGTCGTACAGCGCGCGGTCGGTGCGGATGCCGTGCGGCGCCGGATAGCGCTGGCGCAGCGTGTCGCCAAGACGGTCTTGCGCGATCAGGCCGCTGACCTGCGTGCGCAGTTGCTCGGGATAGGCGGTCAGGTATTTCAGGGTGTGCATAAGCCGGGCAATGTACCACAGGGGGTGGCGCCGTGCCTGGCGTGTAAACAGAGCCGACACAAGCGGCCCAGGCGCCCAATATGGGCGACGCCAGATAAAAGCGTCGTTCCCGCACCGGGGGGGAACGACGCTGCCAGGACTAGGTGTCCTTGCTGCTCTGGCGATTGCCTTTGTCGGCCATGGCCGCTGCCGCCGCGCGCTGCGCCGACTGCCGGCTTTCGCCGCCCTTGCGGCCGATGTCGGCCATGTGCGCGCGGTTGCGGCTGACGGCTTCGCCGCCTTTCTGGCCGGCGCGGCGCGCTTCTTCGGAATCGAATTCGTGCGCCGTCCCTTTTTGATGCGCCGCCTGGCCGCCCTTGCTGGCGATTTCACGTTGCTGGTTCTGGTCCATTGCTGCGAAACCCCGCTTGGCCGGTTGCCCGCTCTTCTGGGCACTGCCGGTACCAGTGCCGGTACCTTTGCTGCCGTTCTCTTTGCTCGCCATGTCGATCTCCTTGTGCCCGTGGGGCTGTCAGTGGAAGAGGTCGTGCCCGATGCCACGAGCGCACACAGGATGCGCTCTCGTGTTTAGAGAAACGTGGTGAGCGTTAGTTCCGCCGTTTTCACGCGAGGGGGGCCAGAGACGGTATTGGTGCGACTAGGCGTCGGCCACCTTCAGTACCAGCTTGCCCAGATTGCGCCCTTCAAACAGCATCAGGAGCGCCTGCGGGAATTGCTCGAAGCCGTCGACCACGTGCTCGTGACTGGCGATCTCGCCGGCCGCCAGCCACGCGCCCAGTTCTGCGACTGCCTCATGGTAGCGTGGGGCGTAGTCGAACACCACCATGCCTTCCATCCGCGCGCGGTTCACCAGCAACGCCAGGTAGTTCGCCGGTCCCTTCACGGGCGCGGTGGCGTTGTATTGCGAGATCGCCCCGCAGATCACGATCCGCGCCTTCATGTTGATGCGCGTGAGGACGGCGTCGAGGATGTCGCCGCCGACATTGTCGAAATAAACGTCCACGCCCTGCGGGCAATGCTGCTTGAGCGCCGCGTGCAGGCCGCCGGCCTTGTAGTCGATGCAGGCATCAAAGCCCAGTTGCTCGACGACGAAGCGGCATTTCTCGGCGCCGCCCGCAATGCCGACCACGCGGCAGCCCATGCGTTTGGCGACCTGGCCCACGGTCATGCCGACGGCGCCGGCGGCGCCCGAGACCACGACCGTGTCGCCGGCCTTGGCCTGGCCCACGTCGCGCAGGCCGAAGTACGCCGTCATGCCCGGCATGCCGAGCAGGTTGAGCCACGCCGTAAGGTTGCCGATGCGTGGATCGATTTTGACGAAGCCGGCGTTCTTGTCATCGGCGGTTCCGGACCAGTAGCGCTGCACGCCGGTGCCGCCGGCAATATGGTCGCCCACCGCAAAGCGGGGCGAGCGCGACGCCACCACGACGCCCAGCCCACCGGCGCGCATGACTTCGCCGATGGCGACCGGGCGGATATACGATTTGCCTTCGTTCATCCAGCCGCGCATGGCCGGGTCGAGCGAGAGGTACAGCACCTTGACCACGATTTCGCCCTCAGCGGGCGCCGGCACCGCCTGTTCGTGCAGTTGCCAGTCGTGGGCCTGCGGCAGCCCGACCGGGCGGGCAGCGAGCAGGAATTGCTGATTGGGTGGAAAGGTGTCGGTCATGCGGGTCTCCCTGGCTGGTTGAATGATCTCTGCCAGGAAGTCTATACCGCGCCGTCGCCCGGCGCGCGCTGCGCATGCGACAATAGCGGGTTCCCCCACCGATCAATCCGTTCAAAGCACCGCACCAATGGCTATCAAAGCGACCATCTACAAGGCTGACCTGTCGATTGCAGACATGGACCGCAACTATTACCAGGAACACAGCCTGACGATCGCCCGGCATCCGTCCGAGACCGATGAGCGCGTGATGATCCGCGTGCTGGCCTACGCGCTGCACGCCGACCCGGCGCTGGCGTTTACGAAAGACCTGTTCGACGTCGACGAGCCGGCGCTGTGGCTCAAGGACCTCACCGGCGCCATCGACCTGTGGATCGAAGTGGGCCAGCCCGACGAAAAGCGCCTGCTGAAAGCGGCCGGCCGGGCCGAGAAAGTGATCGTCTACAGCTACAGCGCAACCAGCAGCATCTGGTTCAAGGGCATCGCCAACAAGATCGAGCGCGCGAAAAACGTCAGCGTGATCAATATCCCGGCCGACATCAGCGCCCAGCTCGAAAAAATGGCGTCGCGCTCGATGGCGCTGCAATGCACGATCCAGGATGGCCAGGTGTGGCTGACTGACGGCACCGACACCGTGCTGGTCGAGCGTGAAGCCTTGCGCGGCGCAGTGTAAGATTGTATTTTTCACTGACTCTACTTTGCCAAGGATTGCCATGACCCGTCACCTGATCGCCGCGCTTGCCGCGGGCCTGTTTTCCGTCTCCGCGCTGGCCCAGGTCACCGTGACCGAGCCCTGGGTGCGCGCCACCGTGCCGGCCCAGAAAAGCACGGGCGCCTTCATGCAGCTGCAATCGGCCACGCCTGCGCGTCTGCTCGAAGTGCGCACGCCGGTGGCCGGCCGCGCCGAAATCCACGAGATGGCGATGGAAGGCCAGGTGATGCGCATGCGTCAGGTGAAGAGCATCGATCTGCCGGCCGGCAAGCCAGTCGTGCTGGCCTCGGGCGGCTATCACGTGATGCTGCTGGACCTGAAGCGCCAGCTGAAAGAAGGCGAGAATGTCGATCTGACCCTGGTGGTGCAGGACGCCGCCGCCAAGCGCCAGGAAGTGAAAGTGTCGCTGCCGGTCATGCCGCTGACGCACAGCGGCAAGCCGGCAGCGCAGGATGCGCACGGCGCGCACGCGGGCCACGCCGGTCACTGAGCTGCTAAGCCGCTGAGCGCAGCGGCTTCCTGTTCTATCAGCGCGGCGCGTTTCCGATGCGTCGCACTTCTCCCGAGCCCGCCACGCTGCGGCTCACCTTCGGATCGCCGTAATAGCCGACATCGCCCGACCCGGCGATGCTCGCGCGCAGGTCGTTCTTTGCCCATACCGCCACGTCGCCGGATCCGGCGATGCTGACGCGCGCCGTATCGGCGGCGATCTTGCCCAGGTCGACATTGCCCGAACCACCGATCGACACCGACAGTTCGCGTACCGCGCCGCCATCGGCGCGCAGGTCGCCACTGCCGGCCACGCTGGCCGCGACCGTGTCGGCTTCCAGGCGCGCGATCTGGATCTTGCCCGAGCCGCCGACGTCCAGGTCCAGGCGCTTGCCGCGCAGGACATCCGCGTCGATGGTCCCCGAGCCGCCCAGTGACAGACGATCGATCTGGCGCGCCGTCACGACAATCTTGAGGTTGCGGGTGCGCAGGTTCAGGTTGCGCTTGGCGGGACGGATGCGCAGCATGCCGTCTTCGACGCGCGTCTCGATCAGCGCCTGCAGATTGGCATCGGTTTCGACCGTGATGCTGTCGACGTTGCCACTACGCAGTTCCAGCCGGCCCGGCAGGCCCAGCGCGATGCCATTGAACGACCCGACCTTGCGCGCCTGGCGCGTGACGTTGCCGTTGCCTTCGACTTGTTCGCTGCCGAATGGCCAGGCGATGGCCGCAGGGGGCGCCATGCTGCAGGCGAGGACGGCGGCGAGCATCAGGGCGCGCAGGGCGGGGATGGAATAGACGTTACGCGACATGGTGGGTCTCCTTGAAAGCGTGGGAATGCTGCACATCCTGGCAGGGCGGGCCCGTGCTGCCGAGCCGTTTGCGACAGATTGCGCGCGGCGTGGTGTGAAATGCAACTGCATGGATTAAGCCGCATGCTTCGGACGATCCAACACGCATACGCAAGATGCACTAAGATAGTGCGCTTTTTGCAACGGAGTAGTGCGATGAACGTGATTTTATTGGCGATGGCCTTCTGTGTGGGCATGGCCATGTCGGTGCAGGCGGCAGTCAACAGCCAGCTGGCCCATTCGATCGGGGCCAATTCGGTGATGGCGGCATTGGTGTCGTTCAGCTGCGGTACGGCGGTATTGCTGGCCGTGGCGCTGGCCAAGAGCGGCGTCGGTGGCCTGGGCGCGACGCTGGCAGCGTTGCCGTCGCAGCCCGCCTGGAAGTTCCTGGGTGGCTTTCTCGGCGCAGCATTCGTGTTCGGGACCGTGTTCCTGGCGCCGCGCATCGGGCTGCTCAGCCTGATCGTGCTGGTGATTGCCGGTCAACTGCTCAGCTCGATGGCGATCGACCACTTTGGCCTGATCAATATGGCGACCCGCAAGGTGTCGGGCGTGCGCATTTTTGGTGCGCTGGTGGTGGTGGTCGGGGTAACGATCACGGTGTTCGGCGAGCGCATTGTTGCTACCATGTCACGCTGAAGATTTTTTTCTTTTCTGCAATATTCAGGTTCTATAATGGTCGACACTTGATCTTTTACCAGCATCGGCCAGATGGAACATCACCAGTCCTCGCAGATTCCCACCCTGTCGTATATCGAGAATGAAGACCATCCGGTATTCGAAACGCTGGTCCAGCAGATCCTGCATCTGCTGAACTCGAAGCTGGTGTTTTCGGACATCATCATCCACCAGAACAGCCCGCTGATGCTGCGCCAGCCGAAGGGCCTGGTGGCGGTGACCGATTCGCCGATCACGAAGGAAGAGCTGGAAGAATTCTTCGACGTCATCGAGCCAAACTGGCCACAGCGCATCGCCTCGCGCGCATTTGACCGTTCCATCGACCTGCACACGGCGCGCATCCGCGCCAACTGCTTCCGCTTCCAGGGCGGCAAGCGGATCGGCTGCGTGATCCGCCGCTTTCCGAAAGAGCCGATCCCGCTGGCCGATCTGGGCCTGTGGGACGACGAGCGCGAATTCGCGAGCCTGACCAGTGGCCTGGTCCTGATCATCGGCGACACCTGCCAGGGCAAGTCGACGACGATCGCGTCGATCCTCGACGAGATCAACCGCCACCGCTCGGGCCACATCATCACCATCGAAGACCCGGTCGAAACGCTGATCCCGCAGCGCAAATGCATCATCACGCAGCGCGAAGTGGGCGAAGATGGCGACGTCGACAGCTACTACCTGGGCGCCCTGGACGCACTGCGCGAGCGGCCGGACGTGATCGTCATCGGCGAGATCCGCGACGCCCAGACGGCGCAGGAAGCGCTGGCGCTGGCCGAGTCCGGCCCGCTGGTGCTGGCGTCGCTGCATGCGCGCTCGACCGAGCTGGGCCTGCAAAAGATGCTGCGCCTGCTGGGTAACACGGACGCCCAGGCACAAGCGCTGGCGCACGCGCTGCGCGGCGTGCTGTGCCAGGCGCTGCTACCGTCGGTGGAGGGCAACCGCTACCACCTGGCCACCGAATGCCTGACCCCGAGTCCTGCCGTCGTGCGCATGCTCGAAGCAGGGGACCTGGGCAGCATCCGCGCGCACATGAATCGCGGCATCGATGCCGGTTGCCACACGATGAATGCGTCGCTCGAAGGCTTGCTGGCGTCGCACAAGGTGCGCCTCGAAGATGCGCGCAATGCGACGACCGATCGGGTGGCGTTTGCCGATATGGTGTGAGTCCCTGGTGACTCAGTCGAGCGAGACCGCCCGATAGCGATTGACCTCGGTCGCCGTCACCGGCGCGCCAGCATTGCCCCAGCTGGTGCGGATCCAGGTCAGCACCGCCGCGACCTGTGCATCATCGAGTTCATGCCCGAACGGCGGCATCCCGTACGGCCGTGGATTGCCGGGCGTGCCAGGCGGGAAGCCGCCGTTGACCGTCATCCGGATCGCGTTCACGGCCGGCGTCATGGTTACGGCGCGGTTGCCGGCCAGCGGCGGGTAGGCCGGCATTCTTCCCTTGCCATCGTCGCCATGACATGCCGCGCACTGCGCAGCGTAGATCCGCCCACCTTCGGCCAGTACCTGTTCAGCAGCAGGCAGCAATGCCGGCGCGGGCTGCGCACTCACGGGCGTGGCGGCGAGCGACTTCAGGTAGCCCGCCATCGCGCCCAGATCGTCGGGTGTCAGGTACTGCAGGCTGCGCGCCACCACTTCGGCCATCGGACCGGTCGCCGCGCCACGCGGCGAGATGCCGGTGCCCAGGAGCGCCACGATATCCGCGTCGCTCCAGTTACCCAGGCCCGCCTCGTGGCTGGCGGTCAGCGATGGCGCATACCAGCCGAGGGTGGGGATCATGCCGCCAGCCAGCGCCCCATCCGCCGCGCCCAGGCTGTTGCGGGTGCTGTGGCATGCGCTGCAATGGCCAAGGCCTTCGACCAGGTACGCGCCCCGGTTCCAGCTGGCGCTGCGCGCCGGTTGCGCGGCATATTCGGCGGGCCGGAAATACAGCAGGCGCCAGCCGGCCAGCAATGCCTGCTGGTCGTACGGGAAGCGGATGTCGTGCGGCCGGTTTGCCTGGCGCTGCGGCGGCAGGCTGCGAAAATACGCATACAGCGCATCGGCATCGGCGCGCGTGACCTTCGTGTAGTTCGTGTACGGGAAGGCCGGATACAGCAGGCGGCCGCTTGGCGCGATGCCATTGTGCAGCGCATTCCAGAAATCGTCGGCGCTCCAGGCGCCGATGCCGGTGTCGCGGTCGGGCGTGAGGTTCGGGCCGTAAAAGCGCCCGAACGGCGTATCGAGCGCGCGCCCGCCCGCATACGCCACGCCGCCACGCGCCGTGTGGCAGGCGATGCAGTCGCCGGCCCGCGCCAGATACGCGCCGCGCGCGATATTGGCGGGTGTGGACGCCCAGTCCGCGGGCGAGCTGGCCGGTACAAAGTCGGCGCGTGGCCACGCCAGGGCGATCGCGACGCCGACGGCGGCCACTATCGCCAGCAGGACGATGCGCACGGTCTTCATCATGGCGCGCTGCCGCAGAGGATTGGCAGCGGCCGGGCGACGGCGTCGGCCGGCCGCGGGTCGGGCGGCATTGGCTGCGCCGCCAGCCAGCCCGAGACGGCGGCGACATCGTCGGGCGACAGGCGCGCGGCCACCTGGCCCATGCAATCGGGCGCATGGGCGCGCCGCACGCCGTTGCGCCAGGCGCCGAACTGCGCGTTGATGTAATCGCGCGGCAGGCCAAGCAGGCCCGGGATCGCGGGCTGCACGCCGGTCAGGCGCGCCCCGTGGCAGGCGATGCACGCCGGGATGCCGCGTCCCGGGTCGCCCTGGTGCACGAGCTGGCGGCCCCGCTCACGCTGCGCTGGCAACAGGTTCATCGGCGTGGGCGGCAGCACGGTGGGCGCTTGCGCCGCAAAGTGCGCGGCAATCTCGCGCAGGTAGGCGTCGGGCAGGTGCCCGGTGAGGTACGTCATCACGGGATAGTGGCGCCGGCCATCCTGGAAGTTGCGCAGCTGGTGATACAGGTAGCCGGCCGGCTTGCCCCCGATGCGGGGATAGAAGCTGTCGTTGACAGGGTTGCCGCGTGCATCGACGCGCGCGTGGCAGGTGGCGCAGGCGAGCAGGCGCTGGGTGAGGGTGTCGGGAACGGGGTGTGGCGCGGCGTTGGCCAGGAAAGTTGCGGCGCACAGGAGAGCAGCAGCGGGCCAACGGAAGCATCGAGAAATCATGGATTCACCGGCAACATGGACGCTGACGATGATAGCGCGAATACTGGACGCCGCGCGGGATTCAGCCTGCCGGCATTTCCGCTTTCCAGCGCCGGTAGATCCGCAGCGCTGCATGCGCGTCGTCGGCCGCGTACTGCAGCTGCTTGTCGGACAGGTGCGGCAGCGACCAGTTGGTGGTCGTGATGCGCTTGGATTTTTGCAGGCGCTGGCCGAAGAAGCGCTCCACGGCGCTCCTGGCGCCCAGCGGATTCTTTTCGCCGCGCCGGCGCAGCGCCGTCGACAGATCGAGCACGTTGCGCAGCTCGATGCCGAATTTGGACTTCAGCCGCTTGACGTCGTCACCAAGGCCAAAACCCACCTTGAGAATGCTCCCGGAGGCCAGCACGGGTTCCAGCACGGTGAAGGCGAGGGCGTTGCCAGCCGGCGTGGCGGTCTGGAACAGGAAGGCGAATTCGTCGGTGGCCAATTGCACCAGATGCGGCCCGGTCGAAACTTCGCCTTTGGCGAACGTTGGCTTGGATTCGGTGTCGAAGCCGATGACGTCGGCCGCGAGCAGCGCCGCGAGCGCCTGCTGCGCGTCGGCGTCGGAGCGTACCAGCCGCACATGGGCCGGGTCGATGCCGATGTAGGCGGGCAGCTCGGGTGGCAGACCAGCTTGCAGGCCATCTGCCACCACGTCCTTCAAGGCGTCGCCCGAATTCAAGTCTTCGAGAACTTGGACGCCAGCGCCTGCAGCTTTTCCTGGCGCTTGCGGTTGTTTTCTTCTTCGAGGGCGGCGTCGCGCTCGGCCTTCTTGCGGTCGGCTTCTTTCTTGAAGCGCTGCTGCAACTGCTCTTTGGCGTGCAGGCGGTGCGCTTCAGGCACTTCGGCGCCGGCGGTGCCGTCAAGGTCGTAGCGGACCTTGGCTTTTTCCATCGCGCGCAGGTAGCGCATCGAGCCGGTGTGGATGCCGAGGGCGGCGCGCATCGTCTTCTTGTCCAGGCCCGGCATGCGTGCCTGCAACTGCTTGTCGATTCCGATCGACAGCGGCAGGCAGTCACGGAAGGCGGGATACTCCTGCTGGAGTTGCTTGAGCAGCGAGCGCGCCGACTGGCCTGACGCCGGGGCCGGGACCGCAGCCTGGGCTGCTGGCGTTGCCGGCTCGGCTGGCGACTGCGATGGCTGCTGTGCATCCGGGGTGGCCGGCGCGGCGTTGGTGTCGACGGACTCTGCAGGGGTATTGGTATTCATTGACTTCATGGTAAGAACAGGATTGCGAAGGATAGCACGGCGCTAAAAGCCGCATTGTACTAGTTCCACTAATAAATGTTGAGAAAGACGCACTGCGATGAAGCATTGAAACGCGAAATCGTGTATGATCCGCCTCTTGCCTTGAGTCCGGCTTGCGCCGGCGCAGACCAGCAAGAAGGTCATCATGCCGGGGCAATGCACCCGGTGACACGTGCAGATCCTTCACCGGATCAAGCGATGATCACCAAAACTTGCATTGGGGCGTAATGGCCCCATCTCCTATTCTTCTAGAAAAATAGATGCAAGCCCGTATCAGCGGGCTTTTTTTCGTTCCGACATGCACAGCACGACATTGAACAGCGACCAACGCCACCTGCCCGCAGCCCCGATATTACGCCGGCGCGCGCACCGAAGGGCAGGTCGAGCTTGAAGTCTGGCATGTCCGCCCTAAGGTAGGGCCACTTCCGTTCCCCATTCCCAGGTCCCGTACGCGGGGCCCGCTGGATTATTGACTTCGCAGGCGCGCTACTCGCCTCGACTGGAGAGTTTTAAGCTATGAAAAACACCGCCAAGACATTGACACTGACAGCGAAAAAAGCCCCTGCCAAAGCATCGGCCCCGCTGGCAGTGCCTAAAACCGCCACTTCCTACTTCCTCGAAACGGAAGCGGCGGCCAAGGTCACGGTGGTCAAGACCCGTTCGCGCCTGGCGACGCTCAAAGCCCAGGCCGACGCGATCCTGGCCGCCGGTGGCCCCGCAGCCGAGCCGGTTGCCGCCCCAGCCCTCGCTGAAGCCGCACCTGCACCAGTGGCCGCCGCGCCAGTGGAAGCTGCAGCGACGGCCGAGGTCAGCTTGCCCGAGCCTGCCGCTATTGCAGCCGACAGCGCAGCCGATGCACCCGACGCGCACGATCCCGCCGACGACTACATGCCAACGCAGGCCAAGCCGGCCGCGCCACCGGTCATCGTGCGCAAGCGCGGCCGTCTGGCAGCACTGAAAAACGCCGAGCCGGAAAGCGACGTCGCTGCCGAAGCCGCACCAGCCGACGCCGTGGCTGCCGCCGTTGCCGAGCCTGCCCCGGTGGCCGAGGAAGCGCCGAAAGTCGTGCGCACCCGCACCGCGCGCCGTGTCGACGCCAGCCCGGCTTCGGTGCCAGTCGCCCAGACCAATGCCGTCGGCACCGTCAGCAAGACCACCGACGCCGCTGCACTGGCTGCGATCGACACGTCGGGCTACCTGCTGCCGCAGGTGAAGGTGCCTGGCCGCCGTGGCCGCAAGCCAAGCGAATTCGTGCCGGAAAACGACGAAGTCGCGGCGCTGAACGCCGTCGAGCGCGCCGAAATGAAGGCTGCATCGAAAGTGCGTGAGCGCAAGGCCAAGGGCATTGCGCTGCTGAAGGAAGAAGGCTTCTCGGAGACCGAACTCGAGCGCCGTCGCCAGCAGCTGAAGAACCTGATCAACATGGGCAAGGAGCGGGGCTTCCTGACTCACGCCGAGATCAACGACCATTTGCCGGAAAACATCATCGATCCGGAAGCGATCGAAGGCATCATCGCGACCTTCAACGACATGGGCATCGCCGTCTACGAGCGCGCCCCTGAAGCCGAAATGATGCTGTTGTCGGACCAGGCCGTGACGCCGACGAGCGAAGACGAAGTGGAAGCGGCCGCCGCAACCGCGCTGTCGACCGCCGACTCGGACTTCGGCCGCACGACCGACCCGGTGCGCATGTACATGCGTGAAATGGGCGCCGTGTCGCTGCTGACGCGCGAAGGCGAAATCGAAATCGCCAAGCGCATCGAGCAGGGCCTGAAGGACATGGTCCAGGCGATCTCGGCGTGCCCGACGACGATCTCGGAAATCATCGCGCTGTCGCACAAGATCGCCAACGATGAACTGAAGATCGACGACGTGGTCGATGGCTTCGTCGACATGAACGACACCCCGGCGCCTGCTGCCTCGGTCGCCCACGCCGCTGCCATCAGCGAAGAGGACGACGAAGAAGAAGAGGAAGAAGTCGAAGAAGAAGAGGGCGACGTCAACAGCGGCGCCGCCGCCGGCTACTCGCCCGAGCAGCTTGCGCAGCTCAAGAAAAGCGCGCTCGAGAAATTTGCACTGATCGAGCAGCAGTTCGACCTGATGGGCCACGCGTTCAAGAACAAGGGCTATGGTTCGGCTGCCTACGAAGATGCGCAGGCCGTCATCTCGTACGAGCTGCTGGGCATCCGCTTTACTGCCAAGGTCGTCGAGAAGCTGTGCGACACGCTGCGCGGCCAGATGGACGAAGTGCGTTCGATCGAGCGCGCCGTGCTGGACATCTGCGTGAACCGCTGCGGCATGCCGCGCGCCCACTTCATCAAGGTCTTCCCGGGCAATGAAACCGATCTGCAATGGGGCGACCGCGAAGTCGACTGCGCCTATCCGTACAGCGCGGTGCTGAGCCGTAACCTGCCAGCGATCAAGGAACTGCAGCAGCGCATGATCGACCTGCAGGCGCGCGTGGCGCTGCCGCTGGCCGACCTGCGCAAGATCAACAAGCAGATGGCGGCGGGCGAGAAGCGTGCCCGCCAGGCCAAGCGCGAAATGACCGTGGCCAACCTGCGCCTGGTGATCTCGATTGCCAAGAAATACATCAACCGCGGCCTGCAGTTCCTGGACCTGATCCAGGAAGGCAATATCGGCCTGCTGAAGGCGGTCGACAAGTTCGAATACCGTCGCGGCTACAAGTTCTCGACGTATGCGACGTGGTGGATCCGCCAGGCGATCACGCGTTCGATCGCCGACATGGCCCGCACGATCCGCGTGCCGGTACACATGATCGAGACGATCAACAAGATGAACCGCATCTCGCGCCAGATCATGCAGGAAACGGGCAGCGAGCCGGATCTGCCGACGCTGGCCCTGAAGATGGAAATGCCAGAGAACAAGGTTCGCGAGATCATGAAGATCGCGAAAGAGCCGATTTCGATGGAAACGCCGATGGGCGAGGACGGCGATTCGCAGCTGGGCGACTTCATCGAAGACAACGCCACGCTGGCCCCGCTGGACGCGGCGCTGCACGCATCGATGCGCAACGTGATCAAGGAAGTGCTCGACTCGCTGACCCCGCGCGAAGCAAAGGTGCTGCGCATGCGTTACGGCGTCGAGATGTCGAACGACCATACGCTGGAAGAAGTGGGCAAGCAGTTCGACGTGACCCGCGAGCGCATTCGCCAGATCGAAGCCAAGGCGATGAGCAAGCTGCGCCAGCCGTCGCGCTCGGACAAGCTCAAGACGTTCCTGCACAATCAGTAAGCTGGCAGATGCCGCGTCGACGCTGTCGACATGAAAGCCGCCCGGTTCGCGCCGGGCGGCTTTTTTTCGCGTTGTCGACCCCCCGTTGTCGACCCCATTTGCGGTGGCGCTATTTTTGCGAACGACCTTCCAGAATACGTCGCCGTTCTTCAAAAACCGCAGTTCATTATCTCGGTTTCAAGCACGCCGTGGCTGTCAATACACATCACTTGTTGAACACAAGAAATAAATGCAGACATGTGTTCTACGCCGGCAAATTTTTGCAATACTCGATCTGCATTCCAGGTGCAGACCTCCTTTCCTGAAAGACCGCAACATGCCTAGCTCCCCATACCCACGCCTCACCTTTACCTGTCTTGCCAGCCTGGCACTGCTGGCCCCGCTGTCTGCCACCGCTGCCGACGACGGGATCGTTACCGACCGGCCCGATTTCGTCGAGTCCAGCAATGTGGTCGGCCGCGGCCGGTTCCAGATCGAGACCAGCGTGCTGGTCGAGCGGGACAAGACCGACGGCGTGCGCGCACGAACCTACAGCATGCCGACGCTGCTGCGCTATGGCGTGGGCGACGTGCTTGAACTGCGGCTCGAGACCGACGGCCGCACGGTCCAGCACGCCGGCAGTGATGGCACGACAGCCGGCTACGCCGACACTGCGCTGGGCGTGAAGTGGCATGTGCAGGACGAGGCGCCAGGCCGGCCTTCGGTCGGTGTGCTGCTGCATGCCGACCTGGACAGCGGGTCGCGGGCCTGGCGCGGCCAGGGCGTGCGCCCGTCGCTGCGCGTAGCGGCCGAATGGGAATTGCCGGGCGGCCTGTCGCTGGGCGTGATGCCCGGCATCGGACGCGAGCGCACCGAGGACGGCAAGCGCTATGGCTACGGCATCCTCGGCGTGGTGCTTGGCAAGGAGCTGACGCCGACCTGGCGCGCATTCGTCGAAGTGGCGGCGCCGCAGATCGCCCGCAGCGCCAACGGCGGCACCGTGGCCACGTTCGACACGGGCATGGCGTGGTTGCTGTCGGACCGCTGCCAGCTCGACACCATGCTCGCGCTGGGCCTGAACCGGCGCACGCCCGATGCCGCGCTCACGGTCGGGCTATCGTTCAAACTGTAGGGAGAAATCACCATGAATCTGACCATCCGGCACCGGCTGTTTCTATCAAACCTGGCAGCGGTCTTTCTGGCTGCCGTGGTGGCCTTCATCGCCTACGGCGCGATGCTCTCGCTCGAAACGGCACTGAACGCCATTACCGTCAACGGCAGCGCGCTGAAGCACCAGCTCCAGGCTGACATGGCGCACGACGCCTTGCGCGCCGATGTACTGGCCGCGCTGATGGCCGGACCGGATGACGCAGGCAAGCAGGCCGACGTCCGGCGCGACCATGCGCAGCACGCGGCCACGCTGGACGGCTTGATCGACACGCTGGCCAAGGAACATCCCGACGCGGCGCTGCAAAGCGCGATTCCTGCCGTGCGCGCCGACGTCGACGCCTATCTCAAGAGTGTGGCGCGGATGATCGACCTGGCGTTCACCGACGCCGTTGCGGCGCGCCAGGCGCAGGCGGACTTCATGGGGCATTTCCGCAAGCTCGAAACGAGCATGGGCGAACTCAGCGACACCATCGGGGCCAGCGCGGAGGCCACGCGCGTTGGCGGCCATGAGCTGGTGGTGCGCTCCGAACGTCTGCTCCTGCTCGCCTCCCTGATCTCCGTGATGCTGATGGTCGTGGTGGGCCAGCTGTCCGCGCGCGCCATCCGGCGCCCGCTCGAGGAAGCGGTGGCGTTCGCCGGCCGCATCGCCGATGGCGACCTTGGCGCCACGCTCGACTGCAACGCCGCCGACCGGACCGAAACCGGGCGCCTGAAGGTGGCGCTGCAGCGCATGCGCGCGAACCTGCATGGCGTGGTCAGCCAGGTGCGCGGCAGCACCGACGCCATTGAAACGGCGTCCGGTGAAATTGCCAGCGGCAACCTGGACCTGTCACGCCGCACCGAACAGCAGGCCGGCGCGCTCGAAGAAACGGCGGCGTCGATCGAAGAACTGGCAGCGACGGTCAAGCAGAATGCTGACAGCGCCTTGCAGGCGAACACGCTGACGGCATCGGCGTCCGAAGTGGCCGTCAAGGGCGGCGAGGCGGTGGCGCGCGTGGTCGACACGATGGGCGCGATCCACACGTCGTCGCGCCGTATCGTCGACATCACCGGCACGATCGAATCGATCGCGTTCCAGACCAATATCCTGGCGCTCAATGCAGCGGTGGAGGCGGCGCGCGCCGGCGAGCAGGGGCGCGGCTTTGCGGTCGTGGCATCCGAGGTACGCAATCTGGCCCAGCGCGCCAATGCAGCGGCTGGCGAAATCAAGGTGCTCATCGACGAGTCGGTACGGCACGCCGACAACGGGATCTCTCTCGTTGCTGCAGCCGGGGGCACGATGGACGAGATCGTGGCCAGCGTGCGGCGCGTCACCGATATCGTGGCCGAGATTGCCACTGCCAGCCAGCGACAGGGACAGGGCATCGCGCAGGTCAATAGCGCGATCGGGGAAATCGACGCTGTCACGCAGCAGAATGCTGCGCTCGTCGAGCAGGCCGCAGCGGCGGCGGCCTCGATGCAGGAGCAGACGGCCAATCTCAGTGCGCTGGTCGGGAACTTCAAGCTGGGGCAGGCGGCGCCGGTACAGCTGGCGCCGGTGGAGCGGCGCCGGCCGGCCGGCGTGTTGCAACTGGCCTGAGCGGCCGCGCAGGGTGCCTGCCCGGGCCGGCGGCCCGGGCAGACTGAACCGTCAACCCGTATTGCGCAGGCCGGCCGCAACGCCGTTGATCGACAGGTGGATGCCCCGATGCACGCGCGCATCGACCTGGCTCGCCGGATCGAGCGCCAGTGCCCGGTGCCGGCCGATCAGCTCCACCTGCAGGTGGTTCAGCGGGTCCAGGTAGGCAAACCGGTTCTGGATCGAACGTGCCAGCAGCGGATTGCCCTGCAGGCGCTCACCCGTGCCGGTGATGTCTTCCAGGATGGTCAGCGTGAGCGCGTGTTCGGCCGTGATGCGCTTGAAGATCCGTTCGCGCAGTTCCACATCGGCCACCAGTTCGGCGTAGCGCCGGGCGATCGGCAGATCGGTCTTGGCCAGCACCATGTCCATGTTCGACAGCAGTGTGGCAAAGAACGGCCATTCCTGGAACATCGTGCGCAGCTCGGCCAGTTTCGCATCAACCTCGCCTTCGCCGAGCCAGCCATGGACCGCCGACGCAAAGCCGAACCAGCCCGGCAGCAGCAAGCGGCACTGGCCCCACGAGAAGCCCCACGGAATCGCGCGCAGGTCTTCGATGCGGCGGGTCGACTTGCGCGAAGCAGGGCGCGAACCGAGGTTCAGCTCTGCGATCTCGGCGATCGGCGTGGCCGCAAAGAAGTAATCGGTAAAGCCGGGCGTGTCGTAGACCAGGTCGCGGTAGGCCTTGTAGGCGCGATTCGACAGCTCGGCCATCACCGACTCGAAGCGGTGCAGGCGGCCGGTCTGCGCTTCGCTTGACGTGTTTGGCATCAGGCTGGCTTCCAGCGTGGCCGAAACCAGCAGCTCCAGGTTGCGCCGGCCGATTTCGGCATTCGAGAACTTGGACGCGATGATCTCGCCCTGTTCGGTCAGGCGGATCTGGCCATTGACGGTGCCCGGCGGCTGGGCACGGATCGCGTCGTAGCTCGGACCACCGCCACGGCCAACCGTGCCGCCGCGGCCGTGGAACAGGCGCAGCTTGACCTTCTGCTGCGCGAACACGTCGACCAGTTTCAGTTCGGCCTGATACAGCTCCCAGTTGGATGTGAGGAAGCCGCCGTCCTTGTTCGAGTCGGAGTAGCCCAGCATGACTTCCTGCAGGTGACCCTGCTTGGCGATCACGTTGGCGACGAACGGCAGCGCCATCCACGCATCCATGATGCCCGCCGCGCGCTGCAGGTCGGGGATGGTTTCGAACAGCGGAATCACCATCACTTCGCCCGTCGTGCTGCTGGCGCGCAGCAGGCCGGTTTCCTTTTGCAGCAGCAGCACTTCGAGCAGGTCGGACACTGTCTCGGTGTGCGAGATGATGTAGTTGCGGATCGCGCGCGGGCCGTAGCGCAGGCGAATCTCGCGCGCGCAGCGCAGGATCGCCAGCTCGGAGCTCGTCTCTTCGCCGTAGGTGTCCCACGGCGAAATCAATGGCCGGGCGCTGTCGAGTTCGCGCAGCAGCAGCGCCACCTTGGCGTCTTCGTCGAGCGCGGCGTAGTCGGCCTCGACGCCGGCGCGGGCGAGCAGTTCCGCCAGCACGCGCTCATGGATGTCCGAACTCTGGCGCATGTCGAGCGAGGCCAGGTGAAAGCCGAAGATGCGCGCCGCGCGCAGCAGGCCAGCCAGGCGCGGCATGGTCAGCATGGCGCCGTGGTTCTGGCGCAGCGAGTCGGCCAGCGTTTCGAGGTCGGCCGCAAACAGTTCGGGGTCGAGGTAGGGCGCGGCGTGGCCGACTTCCTTGCGCAGGATGTGCCCCACGCCCAGTTCGCGCGCGGTGGCGGCCAGGCGTGCATAGATGCCGATCAGCGCGCGCCGGTAGGGCTCGTCACTGCGGTGCGGCGAGGCGTCGGGCGAGTTCTGTGCCAATAGCTCCAGCGCCGGCGTGACGTCCACCAGCAGCGTGGAGGCCGACAGTTCGGCGCCCAGCGCATGGACTTCGTCGAGATAGAAGTCGAGGATCGTCGTCGACTGGCGCGTCAGCGCGTGGCGCATCGTGTCGGCGTTGACGTTCGGGTTGCCGTCACGGTCGCCGCCGATCCAGCTGCCCATCTGCAGGTAGGATGCGTGGGGTTTGGGGGCATCATCCTGCGCGCTGTCGTCAGGGCCGTATTGTTCGTCGATCTCGAACTCGATGTCGTCGTACAGCGCCGGCAGTTCGCGCAGGAAGGTGATGCGGTAGTAGGACAGGGCGTTGTCGATTTCGTCGGCCACCGTCAGCTTCGAGTAGCGCAGCATGCGCGTCTGCCACAGCGTGGCGATGCGCGCATGGAGCATCTGCTCGTTGCGCTGGCGCTCGCGCGGGGTGAGCGGCGTGTCGCGCTCGGCCAGCAGGCGGGCGATATCGTGCTCGGCGTCCAGGATGCTCTTGCGCTGCACCTCGGTCGGGTGCGCCGTCAGTACGGGCGAGATCAGCGCCTCGTTGAAGAATGCCTGCACTTCGTCGCGGCCGATGCCGGCGCCGGCCAGTTTGTCCAATGCGTAGCCGATGCTGCCCGCACGCGGCGCCGAGCCACCCAGCAGGTGCGCGCGGCGGCGGCGGTTGTGGTGCTGGTCTTCGGCGATATTGGCCAGGTGCGAAAAATACGAGAACGCGCGCACGACCGAAATGGTCTGGTCACGCGTAAGCCCATGCAGCATCGTCGTGAGCTCTTTGCTGGCATCGGGATCGTCGTCGCGCCTGAAGCGCACGGCAGTCTGGCGGATGGTTTCGACGAGGTCGAAGACCTCGGCGCCTTCCTGGTCGCGCAGTACGTCGCCCAGCAGGCGGCCAAGCAGGCGGATGTCTTCTTTGAGCGGCGCGTCCTTGTCGGCGCCGGCGGTTACGTCAGGGAGAGCAGGATTGTTCATATCGACCACAAGTAAGCGTTGTGCGAGGGCGGTTGGCCACGGTCTGCAAGAGGCCCCCATGATAAAATTTGTGATCTTATGCAGGGAGCGGTTACCGGCATCGGCCGGATCGGCCCAATGACAGTGAAAGAATTCGTGTGTTAGCAGCTATTCAGCAGGGTACTTCGGCGCCAGCGGCGCCAACGATGCCGTCAAAACTCATTATCGCATCCCGCGAGAGCCGCCTGGCCATGTGGCAGGCAGAACACGTACGCGACCGGCTCGTCGCATTATATCCACAGTGTCGCGTGGAGATTCTCGGCATGACGACACGGGGCGACCAGATTCTCGACCGCACGCTGTCGGCCGTCGGCGGGAAGGGCCTGTTCGTCAAGGAGCTCGAAGTCGCGATGGCCGAAGGCCGCGCCGACCTGGCCGTGCACTCGCTCAAGGACGTGCCGATGGAGCTGCCCGAAGGCTTCGAGCTGACCGCCGTGCTCGAACGCGAAGACCCGCGCGACGCGTTTGTCTCCAACGACTACGCCAGCCTCGATGCGCTGCCGGCCGGCGCCATCGTCGGCACCAGCAGCCTGCGCCGCCAGTCGCTGATCGCAGCGCGCTATCCGCACCTGGTCATCCTGCCGCTGCGCGGTAATCTCGATACGCGCCTGGGTAAACTCGATCGGGGCGAATATGCCGCCATCATCCTGGCCGCCGCGGGCCTGAAGCGCCTCGGCCTGCCGCAGCGCATCCGCGCACTGCTCGAACCCGAAATGAGTTTGCCGGCGGCCGGGCAGGGCGCGATGGCGATCGAGATCCTGAGCAGCGCGCGCAGCGACGGCGTCGACCTGCGCGCCGTGCTGGCGCCGCTGAACCACGACGACACGGCCAGCGCCGTGCTGGCCGAGCGCAAGGTCTCGCGCATCTTTGGTGGCAGCTGCCAGATTCCGCTGGCGGCGTTCGCCACCGTGCAGGGCGGCCAGATGCGTCTGCGCGCGATGGTTGCCACGCCCGACGGCAAGCGCAGCGCGCACGCCGAAGTGAGCGGCCCGGTCGAGCAGCCCGAGTACCTGGGCGAGCAGGTGTCCGAGTTGCTGGCCGAGCAGGATGCAAATGCGATCCTGGCGGCGTGCCGTCTCGATGCCGCGGCAAACCAGGATGCCTGACATGCCTGAGACGGCGCGCGTCGTCGTCGTCACGCGCCCGCGCGCGCAGGCCGATGCGCTGGCCCAGGCGGTCGCCGCCAGCGGCCGCACGGCCGTGCTGCTGCCGCTGCTCGAGATCAGCCCAGTGGAGGATGCGGCGCCGCTGCGCGCGGCGCTGGCTGAACTTGACCGGTTTGCGCTGGTGGCGTTCGTCTCGCCCAATGCGATCGACGCCGCGTTCGCGCACATCGACGCCTGGCCCGTGGCCGTGCCGGTGGCAATCGTCGGCGACGGCAGCCGCGCGGCGCTGGCACGCCACCGCGTGACCGGTGACACGTTCACGATTTTTAGCCCGGCCGACAGCGCGCACAGCGATTCCGAGCACTTGCTGCAGCGCCTCGATCTGGCAGCGTATGCCGGCAAACGCGTGCTGATCGTGCGCGGCGATGGCGGCCGCGAGCTGCTGGCAGACGCCTTGCGCGCCGCCGGCGCCCGGGTCGAACCGGTGGCGGCCTACCGCCGCGCGACGCCGGTATTGACGGCAGAACTGACTGCACGATTGCGCGTCTTGCTGGCGCAGCCAAACGACTGGATAATCACGAGCTCGGAGGCCCTGCGCGGGCTGGCCGGACTGGTGCAAGCCATCGACGACGATGCGCTGATGGCGCGATTACAGCAGCAGCGCCTGATCGTGCCCCATGCGCGGATTGCACAGACGGCCCGCGATCTGGGCCTGGAACACGTGCGCCTCACCGGTTCCGGCGATGCACGCCTATTAGCAGCGTTACAATCAGAAGAATGAACGAATTGCCGAACAACCCAGACCAACCCCAGGCCAGTGCGCCCGCCCCTAGCCTTGCCAAGCCGGAGGAGACGCAGGTGCCGCCTGCTGCGCCACGCGTGAGCGGCCCGCCTGCGCACGGCCTGCTCGACCGCGTGGCGCGGCCGTTGCCGCTGGCCGTCATCGCACTGGCCGCGTTGCTTGCCGTGCAGACGTTCTCGTCGCACAGCCGAATCAATTCGCTGCGTCAGGACATGGCGCGCAGCCTGCAGAAGGGCAATGCGGTCAATGCCGAGACGGCGGCGCTCGCGCGCGACGTGGCCGACCAGTCGAAGGAACTGCAGATCAAGGTCGGCGTGCTGGAGAGCCGGCAGAGCGAAGCGCAGAGCCAGCAGGTCGCGCTCGAGCAGCTCTACAAGGATCTGTCGCAGAACCGCGACGAATGGGCGCTGTCCGAAATCGAGCAGGTGCTCGCGACCGCGAGCCAGCAGCTGCAACTGGCCGGCAATGTGCAGGGCGCCCTGATCGCGCTGCAGAATGCCGACCGCGCCGTGTCGAGCTCGAATGCGCCGCAATTTTTGACCATCCGTCGCGCGATTGCGGCCGACATCGACCGGCTCAAGGCCTTGCCGGCCGTCGATCTGGCCGGTGTCGCGCTGCGCCTCGACAACGTGATCATCCAGGTCGAGACGCTGCCGATGCTGGCCGATGAAAAGCCGCTGCTGCCGGTGGCCCCGGTGCGCACGACGCGCCGGCTCGAGGCAGCGGCCGCGCCGGGCAAGACCACCGCGCCGGCCGTCCCGCCCGAGTCGCTGGGCGTGGGTCAGCGCCTGCTGCAGACCTGGAGCATGTGGAGCCAGGAGATGTGGGACGACGTGCGCCAGCTGATCCGCGTGCGCAGTGTCGACGACCCCGAGGCGCTGATGCTGTCGCCGAGCGAATCGTTCTTTGTGCGCGAAAACCTCAAGCTGCGCCTGCTCAATGCGCGCCTGGCCCTGTTGTCGCGTAACGAAACCACCTTCCGCGACGACCTGGCCACGGCCCAGACCATGCTGGCCAAGTACTTCGACACGCGCGCCCGCACGACGCAATCGGCCCAGGCGGCGTTGCGCCAGGTGCAGGCCAATGACCTGACGATCGAATTGCCGACGCTGGCCGAGAGTCTGGGCGCGGTGCGCAACTACAAAGCGAAGCAATAACCATGCGCTTACTCATCTGGCTGGTTACGCTGATGGCCGCGGCCATCGGCATCGCGGTGACGGCGCGTTTCAATCCGGGCAATGTGGTGCTGTTCTATCCACCGCACCGGATCGACATGTCGCTCAATCTGTTCGTCGTGGTGCTGATGCTGCTGTTTGCCACGCTGTACGTGCTGGTGCGCACCTTCTACGCTACGGCGCGCATGCCGCAGCGGGTGGCGGCGTACCGCCAGCGCCGCCGCGAGCGCGATGGCAACAAGGGCTTGCGCGACGCGCTCAAGGCACTGTTCGAAGGCCGCTTCGGCCACGCCGAAAAGGCCGCGATGCGCGCCGCCGACCTGCCCGAGAACACGGGCCTCGCAGCGCTGATCGGCGCGCGCGCCGCGCACCGCATGCGCGAGCCGGCAAGGCGCGATGCCTGGCTGGCCGGCATCTCGCATGACACCACGCTCAAGACGGCGCGCCTGATGACGCTGACCGAACTGCTGGTCGACGACCACAGGCCCGAAGCGGCGCTCGAAGCGGTGGCCGAACTCAATGCCAGTGGCCAGCGCCACATCCACGCGCTGCAGTGGGCAATGAAGGCCAACCAGCAGGCGCGCAACTGGCCCGAAGTGCTGCGCCTGGTGCGCATTCTCGACAAGCGCAATGCGCTGCACCCGGCCCTGGCCCGGCGCCTGCGCGAAATGGCGTACGAAGCGCTGCTGGGTGGCGAAGACCACGACGCCGAGTCGATCCGCTGGACCTGGGCCACGGTGCCCCCGCAAGACCGCACGGTGCCGTACGTCGCGGCGCGCGCCGCCGGCGCCTTCAATGCGCGCGGCCTGCACGACGAAGCGCGCGCGATCGCCGAAGAGTCGCTCAAGGCCAACTGGGACGAGCGCGTCGTGCGCGCCTACCGCGACGCGGCCAGCCCGGCCGGTTCGCCATCGCTGCTGGCCCAGATCGAAGCCTGCGAAACGTGGCGCCGTGAACGGCCGCAGGACGCCGAACTGGCGCTCACGCTCGGCACGCTGTGCCTGAAACAGAAGCTGTGGGGCAAGGCCCAGCGCTATCTGGAGCAAGCCTTGTCGGACGCGACCGAAGCGGCGATGGTGCGTGAAGCGCATCTGAAACTGGCCCAGATGCATGAAGCGCTGGGCCAGGACGAGCTGGCCGCGAAGCATTACCGGCAGTGCGCACTGGCGACTGTGTTGTAACGCGTGCCTTTCGCTATAATGGCGGACTAATTTTGACTCTTTAGCAACCAAGGATCCCATCATGAGCCTGAACAACGTCCCAGCCGGCAAAGACGTGCCGAACGACTTCAACGTCATCATTGAAATTCCGATGAACTCCGATCCGGTCAAGTATGAAGTCGACAAGGACACGGGCGCGATCTTCGTTGACCGCTTCATGGGTACGGCCATGCACTACCCGTGCAACTACGGCTACGTGCCGCAAACCATCGCCGACGACGGTGATCCATGCGACGTGCTGGTCATCACCCCGTTCCCGCTGCCACCAGGCGTCGTGGTCCGTTGCCGCGCGCTGGGCGTGCTGAAGATGACCGATGACGGCGGCGGCGATGCCAAGGTCATCGCGGTGCCGATCGAAAAAGTGCTGCCGATGTACAAGAAAATCCAGTCGCTGGACGACGTGGAAGAGCTGCGCCTGAAGCAGATCCAGCACTTCTTCGAGCACTACAAGGACCTCGAAGCGGGCAAATGGGTCAAGATCGAAGGCTGGGCTGGCATCGATGAAGCCAAGGCCGAGATCGTTGCTGGCGTGGCAGCGTTCAACAAGGGCGCCGGGGCATAAGCCAGCGCGCAGGCAGTATTTGAGAGCCGGCGGCCCGTGAGGGTTGCCGGCTTTTTTACGTCAATGGCGCTCGTGGCGGCGCAGCAGGCCGAGTACGCCCAGGCCGCTGGCCAGCAGCAGCCGGCTGGTGGGTTCCGGCAGGCGCGTGACCACGCGCACCGTGTCGAGCCCGACATGGCTCAGCCTGGCCGCATCGCCCAGATAGCGAAACGCGAAGCGGCCTGTGCCGTCCAGCGTCAGGTCGAGGTGCCATGGCTGCCATTGTGCGGGGAAGTCGGCAGCGCCGCCGATGCTGGCCAGCAGGGTGTCGAATGACGCTGCAGCGGTCCCGCTGCCGCTGCCGTAGCGCACTTCGAGCAGGTCATCGAAGCCGTCGACGCGTTCGCGGCTGGTAAAGAACGACAGCGTGGTGAGGCCGCTGAGCGTCAATGTCGGCGTGATCAGCCAGTTGTCGACGCGGCCGGTGCCTTGGGCGGCGCTGCGGCAGCTCGCGGCGGCGTACGCGCCGGGTGGGCCAGCCTGGGCCGGGAAGACGTCGGGATCGCCCTGGCGCCATGGCGCGCCTGGCGGGATGCTGCGGTTGATGCGGACCCAGCCCGGGGAGTCGGCCAGGTTGCCGAAGTCTTCGCTGAGCACCTCGACCCCGCCTGTCTGGGTGGTGTGAGGGGCGCAGGCGGTCGGGACCGCTGCTGTGGCGAGCATGTAATTGAGTCGTTGCATGATGAGGCGTCGCGTCGTGGATCGAGGCTTCATCATAGAAATGGCGGGCGCCGCGGTATTGCGGTGCGTTGGGGCTGCCGGGTCACGTGCCCGGCCCGACGCAAAGGGGGAGGGGGAACCAAAAAACGTCGCCGAGGTCGTAGGGTGGACGGGTTTCCCGTCCACGCGTTCAACCCGACGTCGCATACGACGGATGTTTGCGAATTGAATGTTCTTAGCGCAGAGAGCGCTGCGCCAGCCACGCCCGCAGCCGCAGCTTGCCGACAATCCCGACCGGAAACCAGTAAATGGACAGGATGAACAACAGCCCCAGCCACAGCATCCAGCGATCCGGGTGCAGGGCGGCGGCCAGCACAGGCACGCCGTCCAGCGCGGCAGCGCCGTGCGCCATCCAGTCTTTCAGATAGTTCTGGGCCAGGATGAACAGCGTCGCGCCCACCACCGCGCCATACATCGTGCCCATGCCGCCGATCACGACGATCAGCAGGATGTCGGTCATGACCTCGAAGCCGAGCGATGTGTCCGGGCCGACGTAGCGCAGCCACAGCGCCATCAGGGCGCCCGCCAGGCTCGCCGTCAGCGCCGCCAGGACATTGGCCCAAATCCGGTACACCATCGTGCGGTAGCCAAGGGCTTCGGCGCGAAACGCGTTTTCGCGGATCGCCTGCAGCACCCGCCCGAACGGCGAATTGACCAGCCGCAGCAGGAACAGGAACAGCACCAGGCAGCCGGTGAACACGACGTAATAGGTCAGCACCCGGCCATCGAGATGACGGCCGAACACCTCGCTTTCGACCAGCCGATAGGCAGGAGAAAGCACGTGCGGCACGCTGAACGTGACGCCATCCTCGCCACCGGTGAAGTCGGACAGTTGCGAGGCCAGCACGGCAAACGACGAGGCCACGGCCAGCGTGATCATCGCGTAGAAGATGGCTTGCACGCGCAGCGCGAACAGGCCCACCACCAGCGCCAGGGCGAGCGCAAGCAGCAGCGCCAGGCCAAGGCCCGTCATGGCGACGCCCCAGGTCGGCTCATCGACGCGCGCCAGCGCCAGCCCGATGCCATACGCCCCGATTCCATAGAACATCGTGTGAGCGAACGAAACGATGCCTGTGTAACCCAGCAGCAGGTCGTAGGACGCCACCAGCACGATGTAGACGCAGATCGTGGCTGCCGTGTTGAGCGGTCGCGCACCGGAGGTCAGGAACGGCGCCAGCGCGAGCCCGAGCAGGATCACGACCAGCAGCGCCGTCAGGCTGCGGCTGCGCGGCAGGTCGCCCGATAGCAGTTGGCGCAGCATGGTCAGCCCCGTCCCGTCGCATACAGCCCGGCGGGCCGCCACAGCAGCACCGAGATCATCAGGACGATGCCCGACACCAGCGCGATCCCGGGCGCCAGGAAGCTGGTGTAGTTGGCCACCAGGGCGATGAGCAGCGCGCCGATGAAGCAGCCACCGACCGATCCCGGGCCGCCGATGATGATGACGATGAACAGCATCACCATGATCTCGCCGCCCATCGCTGCCGTCAGCGTTTCCTTGTACAGGCCCCACATCACGCCGCCCAGGCCGGCCAGGCCCGCGCCGGCCGCAAACACCAGCACGAACAGGCGGCGGATGCGGTAGCCGAGCGCTTCGACCATCTCGCCATGTTCGACCCCGGCGCGCACCAGCAGACCGATCTTCGTGCGGTTCAGGATCAGGTACATCGTGACGAACACCACCAGTCCCACTGCCACCGCCACCAGGCGGTACTTGTCGATGGCCGCGTCGCCCAGCACGAACGCACCGCGCAGGGCGGTGGGAAGCGGCACGGCGATCGTCCCGGCGCCCCAGAGGACGTGGATCAGCTGCTCGGCCACGATCATGCCGCCCATCGTGACCAGGATCTGCTTGAGATGCTGGCCGTAGACCGGCTGGATGAGCAGCCGCTCGAAGGCCCAGCCCAGCAGCGCCGTGACGAGCATCGCCACCACGATCGCCAGCGCCAGCACAGCCAGATTGATGGGCAGGGAATCCATCTCGAGCCAGCTGCGCAGCGGCAGCAGCACGAGCGTGGCGGAAAACGCGCCGACCGCGATGAATGCGCCGTGGCCGAAATTGATCACGTTCATCAGCCCGAACACGAGGGTCAGCCCGCTGGCCATGATGAAGATCATCATGCCCATCGCGAGGCCCGCGACGGTGAGGGTGAGCCAGGTGGACCAGCTGCCCACCAGCGGCAGCATGGCCAGCATCAGCGCCGGCACCAGCAGCAGCGGCGCGATGTCGCGGCGGGTGGCCGGCAGCTGGGCGTCGGCCGACGGTATGGCGGGGGCGAGGGACATGGGCGTTCCTAGGGTTGGGTGTCGAGGGACAGGCCGAGCAGGCGCTGTTGGAGCGCGGCGTCGCCCGCCAGCACGGCCATCGGGCCGGCATGGACCACGCGACCGCCGTCCATCACGCTGGCCGTGTCGCCCAGCGTGCGCACGACGTGCACGTTCTGCTCGACCAGCAGGATCGTCGCGCCTTGCGCCTTCAGCTCGCGAAACGCCGCCATCAGGCTGTGCACGATGGCGGGCGCCAGGCCCTTGGTCGGCTCATCGACCAGCAGCAGCTTGCGAGGTTCGACGATGGCGCGCGCAATGGCCACCATCTGTTTCTGGCCACCGGACAGGTTCCCGGCCGGGCGGTGCCAGAACGTGCGCAGCGCCGGAAAAAAGCCGCAGATCCAGTCGACACGCGCGGCGTCGAGCGGGCCGTCGCGCGCGGCCAGCACCAGGTTCTCGCGCACCGTCAGGTCGGAAAACACGGCCATGTTTTCGGGCACGTACGCAATGCCGGCGCGCGCGATGTCGGATGTGGCCAACCTGGTGATGTCGGTGCCGTCGAAGTGGATGCTGCCACTGCTGGCGCGCCACAGGCCCATGATGGTGCGCAGCGTCGTGGTCTTGCCGGCGCCGTTGCGGCCCAGCAGCACGGCCAGTTCGCCGCGCGCCACCTGCAGGTCGACGCCGTGCAGGATGTGGTACTGGCCGATGTGCGTGTGCACGCCGGCCAGGCGCAGCAGCGGCTGGCGCGTCGCCGGATCAGGCGCGAGCATGTTCGGTGTCGGACGTTCCAAGATAAGCCTCCTGAACGATGGCGGATGCAATGACCTCGCGCGGTTCGCCGTCGGCCACCAGCGCGCCGTTGTGCAGCACGACGATGCGGTCGGCCAGCTGGCGCACGACGTCCATCTTGTGTTCGACCAGCAGCACGGTGCGCGCGGCGTCGCCCTTGACTTCGCGGATCAGGTCGAGCACGACCGGCACGTCGTCGGCGCTCATGCCGGCGGTGGGTTCGTCGAACATCATCACGGACGGCTGCAGCGCCAGCAGGATCGCGACTTCGAGCTTGCGCTGGTCGCCGTGCGACAGCGCGCCCACCAGCATGTCGCGCCGCGCGGCCAGCGTCACGCGCTCGAGGTAATAGTCGGCGCGTTCGATGAGGTCCCGGTGGCTTGACCAGACCGACAGGAAATCGAGGCCAATGCCGGCGCGGCTCTGGACTGCCAGCCGCACGTTCTCGATCACCGACAGCAGCGGGAACAGGTTGGTGAGCTGGAAGGCGCGGCCGATGCCAAGGCGCGTGCGGCGCGCAGCGCCCAGGCGCGTGATGTCGCGGCCATGCAGGTGCACGCTGCCGGCGCTCGCGCGCAACTGGCCCGAGATCAGGTTGAACCACGTGGTCTTGCCTGCGCCGTTGGGCCCGACGATCACGGTCAGCGTGCCGGGATAAAAATCGGCCGTGACGGCGTTGACGGCAACGTGCCCGCCAAAGCGGATCGTCAGGCCGCGCGTGGACAGGGATGGCGCAATGCGGTCAAGGTCGAGGTCGTCGGCCATGTCAGCGCTTGTTTCGCACCGGCAGCGGCATCTCGCCGGCCGGGATGTCACGCACCAGTTCGAGCAGATCCCATTCGTTCTTCTGGTGTTTCTTGATGCGGAAGTGGTACATCGGCTGGATCGCCTGGTGGTCGTCCTTGCGAAAGACCATGGCGCCCTTCGGCGTCTCGAAGCGCATGCCTTCCATCGCGGCGGCCATCTTGTCGCCATCGCCATCCTGGACCTTGCCCAGCGCCGCAACGACTGCGCTGGCTGCCGCCATGCCGCCAGCCGTGAACATGTCGGGCGGGGTCTTGTAGCGCTTCTTGTGCTCTGCCACCAGCCAGTCGTTCATCGGATTTTTCGGAAAATCGTAGTAGTAATAGATGGTGCCTTCGGTGCCGGCATGCGCCTTCCAGGTTTGCATCACGGGCAGGATATTGCCGCCCGGGGCCAGTGCGATGCCGTAGCGTTCGGGTTTCATGGCGGCGATCTTGTTCATCGGACTCGGGCCGGCCCAGACGATGGCCAGCACGCGCGGCGGCGGCTTGTCTTTGAGGGCATCGAACAGGCGCTGCGCCGATGCCGTGAAGTCGGTCGTCGCGAGCGGCGCATATTCTTCGTGGACGACGCTGGCCTTGCTGCCAGTCGCGGTCAAGGCTTCCTTGCCGGCCTTGATCGCATCGCGCCCGAACGCATAATCCTGGGTCAGGAAGCCCACGCTGCCGCTTTTCAGGGTGCTGGCGGCAGCCAGCGCATCCTGCATCGAGCTGCGCGCCGTGCGAAAGATGTACTTGTTCCACTTGTCGCCCGTGATCGCATCGGCCACGGCCGGCTCGATGATCAGGACCTTTTTGTATTCCTTCGCCACCGGCAGCATGGCCAGCGCCGAAGCTGACGAGGTGGTGCCCACCGCGATGTCGACGCGGTCGTCGCCATACGCTTCGGCCAGCAGCGTACGGCCCAGATCGGGTTTGTTCTGGTCGTCCTTGACGATCACCTTGATGGCGCGGCCGTTGATGGCCATGGTGCCTTTGGTCAGATACTCGAGGCCGAGCATGAAGCCGCTCTCGGTCTCGCGCGCGTAGGTTTCAAGTGGGCCCGTCTTGCCGGCGATGAGGGCAACTTTAAAGTCCTTGCCCTGTGCGCCCGCGTGGGGCGCGGCGCCCAGTGCACATGCGGCCAATGCGGCCAGAAGCAGCAGGGTGATGGATCTGATCGAATGGCGCATGCGGTCTCCTCGTGGTGTTTTGTCAGGGCGTGGCCAAGGCTGCGGTTCAGAAGCGCAGCTCAAGCGTCGCCGACACCGTGCGCGGGTTGCCGTAGAAGGCCGTCAGCGTGCCTTCGTTGCCCAGGGTCGGGAACAGGTAGCCGGCCGTTTTATAGTGCTCATCCCCCAGGTTCTTGCCGTGCAGGCCGGCGCGGACCTTGCCATCCGCGCGGGTCCAGACGATGCTCGCGTCCCAGATCCTGTACGAGTCCTGGTCGAGGATCGAGGCGGTTTCGAACTGGCTGGTGGCGCCCTTGAATGCATAGCTGCCGATCAGCGAGACGCGTCCGTTGTGGCCCATGAGCGGGAGCGGAATGTCGTAACTGGCGCGTAGATTGGCCGAATTCTTCGGCGTGTTCTGGAACGTGCGCTGGCTCGCCACATTGACATTGGCCACGATGTATTCCCGGTAGCTGGCGTCGATATAGCTGTACATCCCGGCGACCATGAAGTTGGGCGTGATATTGGCGACCGCCTCGAGTTCGACGCCCTTGATCCGCGCCTTGCCGGCGTTGGTCGTCACGCCGGCGAAGCTGTCGTCGCGCCCGTCGCCGTTGGTGTCGATGGCGATCGAGCCCGGGATCTGCACGTCCTGGTAATCGCTGTGGAACACAGCCAGGTTGGTCGTGATGCGCCCGCCATTGAAGGCCGACTTGAGGCCCAGTTCAGTCGTCTCGATCGTTTCCGGCGCATAGCCCGCGCGCGCGGTGGCGATCGGGAGCCGTGTGCCGACCACGTTCAGGCGCGGATCGAACCCGCCACCCTTGAAGCCTTCGGAGTACGACGCGTACAGGTTGTGGGCGTCGTTCATCTTCCAGTTCAGTGCCACGCGCGGCGTGAATTTCTTGTCCTTGCGCTCGAGCAGGCCGCCTGCTAGATCTGTATCGGTGCGAAACAGGATCGCGTTCGGATTGCCCATCCGGGGCGAGCCGGCCAGGCCGAAATAAATCTGGCGCAGCACGTCGGCTTCGCGTTGGTCGACCGTGTAGCGCCCGCCCAGCGACAGGCTCAGGCCCTCGGTGAGCGTGTAGCTGCCGTCAAAGTAAGCGGCCCAGGCCTTCGTGTCGATGTCGCCCAGCGTGAAGGTCGACGTGGGCACCGCGCCGGCCAGGATGGTGTCGAACTGGTTGAAGGCGTTGGCGTCCATGTAGTACACGCCGGCCACGCCCTGCAGGCGCGCGCCGCTGTAGGTCGCTTGCAGCTCCTGGCTGAACTGGCGGTTGGTGTACAGCGCAGGCACTTCCATGTCGACGACGGGCAGGGCGTCGAAGTCGATCGGCGCCCACGACTTGTCGCGGCGCGCGGCGGTGATCGATTTCAGGCGCCACGCGCTGTCGACGGTGTACTCGACCGTGACCGAGCCGCCGTACGAGCGCACTTCCTGGTCACGGCCCAGCACTTTGGTGAGATTGCCGCGCGTGTCGAACACGTCGTCCAGGATGGGCGCGCGGCTCGTGCGACCGACGATCAGACGATGGCCATTCTTGGGGTTGGAATCGTCTTGCGTGAAGTCGCCGGCAAGGCGCACGAGCAGGTCCTGGTTCGGCACGAGTTCAATTGAGACCCTGCCGGCGGTGACGTCCTTGTCGTAGTTGCCCTTGCCGGTGGTCAGGTTGTCGCCAAAGCCGTCGCGCCGGAAGCGCGCGAACGTGCCGCCGATGCGCGCCGTGTCGGACAGCGGCGTGCTGGCCGTGAGCACGCCGTCTCGCTGGCCGTAGTCGCCGACCGTGGCGCGCACGCGCACATCGCGCTGGGGGCCAAGCTTGCGCGTGACGTACTTGAGCGCGCCGCCGATCGTGTTGCGGCCATACAGCGTGCCCTGCGGGCCGCGCAGCACCTCGATGCGCTCGACGTCGTAGATGTCGGCCACGGCCGCCTGCGGGCGGGCAAGGTAAATATCGTCGACATAGATGCCCACGCCCGACTCGAAGCCAGCCAGCGGGTCGGCCTGGCCGACGCCCCGGATGAAAGCCGTAAGCGTGCTGTTGGTGGCGCGCGACGCCTTGAGCGTCGTGTTGGGCAACGACAGCGCAAGAGCGGTCACGTCGGGCAGCGCCTGCTTGGAGAGCTGGTCGGCCGAGAACGCGGTGACCGAGACCGGCACGTCCTGCAGCGATTCTTCGCGCCGGCGCGCAGTCACTACCACCCGCGAGATATTGTCGTCGGTAGTCGCCGCAGCCGGGGCGCCCGTCGCTTCCTGGGCGTGGACGGCGCCGATGGCGCCGCTGCAAGCGGCCAGCAGGGCGCACGTGGACGGATGCAGCAGCTTCATCTTTCTGATCGGACGCATGATGTCTCCTTATTGTTCGTCGCCACGGTGGATGTGTCGCTCAATGGGGGAATGTGCCCGAGCGCACCATGCGTCGCCTTGCGTATCAACAAGCGCTCCCATGAATACGCAGTTCGAATGGCGGCGATGCAACAGATGGTCGAATGGATGCGCTCCGTACTACCACGCTGTGCTGGCGCAGCAGCGATTGACGACCCGCGCGGGCGGTTGATGTATCCTCGCGAAGTATCCATTTCACGAGGGCCCTCATGCGCAGCCAGATCAGCGACGACATCACCTTCCGCAAACTCGAGATCCTGCTGGCCTACATGGAGGGCGGCAACCTGAACGCCGCCGCCCGCATGCTCGACATCAGCGCCGTGAGCGTGCACCGCGCGCTGCATTCGCTGGAAGATGGGATGAGTTGTCAGCTGTTCAGTTTGCAGGGCCGCAACCTGATTCCCAACGACGCCGCCCAAGTGCTGGCGGACGTGAGCCGTGAAGTCGTGCGGCTGATGGCGGACGGGATTGCGGCGACGCGCTCGGCCGCCGGTTATTCAGCCGATCATCTCAAGATCGGGTCGCTGTATTCACTGACGACCGGCACGATCCCCGATGTCATCATCGGCATCAAGCTGCGCAAGCAGGAACTGGAAACGGAACTGGTGCTGGGTTCGAATGCGGACCTGCTGCACAAGCTCAAGCAGAATGCGATCGATGCGGCCCTGATGGCGGTGCCCGAACCCGATCCGGATATCGAGTCGATCGCGCTGTTCGAGGACGAGATTTTCTTTGCCGCGCCGGCGGGCTCGCCGTATGCGGGCATGGCCGAAGTCGATCTGCGCGCCTGCGCCGACGAGAAATTCGTCTGCCTGAAGGATGGTTTCGTGACCTTCAACGGGTTCCAGGAAGCATTTCGCATCGCCGGGTATGCGCCGAGCATCGTCACGCGCGTGGGCGATATTTTTTCGCTGATGAATCTGGTGGGGGCGGGGATCGGCTACACGCTGCTGCCTGGCCGCGTGCGCCATGCGTTTGGCGACAAGGTCCAGCTGATCCCGCTGAAGAACGACTATCTGATGCGCCAGACGATCGGCCTGAGTTTTCTGCGGGTGCGTGAGCGGGATCCGAATCTGCTGGCGCTGGCGGCGGTGTGCCGGATGCTGAAACACCGCACGCCAGCGAATTAACGACGTCGACGCTGGTGCCGGTAAGGATCAGCGCCCAACCATCCTTAGGACCGCTTCAGCTGGTTGATGACGCTGGCGACCTTGGTGGTGATCATGTCGACCGCCGGATTGTTTGCCCCGTGCGGAATGATGACATCGGCATTGCGCTTGGTCGGCTCGATGAACTGCTTGTGCATCGGCCGCACGGTATCCAGGTACTGGCTGATGACGCTTTCCACCGAGCGGCCCCGTTCCGTGATATCGCGCTGCATGCGGCGGATGAATCGGATGTCGGATGCGGTGTCGACGAAGATCTTCAGCGACATCATGTCGCACAGCGCCGGGTCATACAGGGCAAACAGGCCTTCGATGACGATCACCGGCGCGGGCTTGACCCGAATGGTCCGGTCGGAGCGGTTGTGGAGCGTGAAGTCGTACTCGGGCATGTCGATCGACTCGCCCCGGCGCAGCGCCTGGACGTGCTGCACCAGCAGCGACCACTCGAACGCCTGCGGATGGTCGTAATTCTGCTGGGTGCGTACTTCGGGGCTGAGGTGCGTCTGGTCGCAGTAATAATCGTCCTGCATCACGACCGAGACCATCTCGGTGCCGAATGTGGACAGCACTTGCCTGGACACCGTGGACTTGCCACTGCCGCTACCGCCCGCGACGCCAATAATAAACGGTTGAAAAGGAAAACTGAGCATGCCGAATGATACCGGATTCGGGACCGGACCGACAGGTCCCGGGACCCCTGCCGCCACCGTTACTTCAGGCTGCGCAGCGCCGCTTCCAGCGCCGGATAGGTGAACTCGAACCCCTCGCGGGCGAACCGCAGCGGCACTACCCGCTGGCCTTCGAGCAGCAGGTCGGCCTGCTCGCCCAGCGCCAGGCGCATCGGCCAACCGGGTGTCGGGAGCACGCATGGCCGTTTCCAGACGCGTGCGGCCGCCTGGCTGAATTCCAGTTGCGACACCGCGATCGGCGCGGTGAAGTTGGTTGCACCGAACGTGGGCGCAGATGTATCGCTGAGCGCCTGCTTCCAGCGGTGCGCGATGCCCCCGATCAGGTCGTCGATGTGAATCCACGACAGCCACTGCCGGCCGCTGCCCAGCCGGCCGCCAATGCCCAGCCGGATCGGCAGCAGCATCATCGGCAGCGCGCCTTGCTCGCCCAGCACCAGGCCGAAGCGCATGCACTCGACCTGCACGCCGTGGCGCACGGCGCCGGCCGCGGCGGCTTCCCACTCGCGGCACAGGTCCGACATGAACATCGGCTGGGGCGGCGCTGCTTCGTCGAGCTTGGCGTCGTCGCCGATCCGCTGGATGCCGTAGTAGCCAATGGCCGACGCCGACAGTAACAGCTGCGGCTTGTGGCTGGCACGGCCGATCCAGTCGACCACTTTGTCCGTCAAGGCGACGCGGCTCTGGCGCAGCGCCGCCTTGCGCGCGGCGGTCCAGCGCTGGCCGAGGATCCGGGCGCCGGCCAGGTTGACGACGATGTCGACCTGGTGGTCGAGCGGCAGATCGTCCATCGAGGCGATGGTGCGCACCTGCGCGCCGAGCAGCCCGGCAGCACGCGCCACGTCGCGGGTCAGCGCGATCACCTGATGGCCGTCCTGCAGCAGCGCGCGTACCAGGTGCTGGCCGACGAAGCCCGTTGCGCCTGTCACCAGTACGCAGCGGGCAACGGTGTCGAACACGCTGGGTGTCTTGCTGGATGTCGGTGTCGCACTCGTTGTCAACTTGTTCTCCGGTTCTTTGTTCTCAATTCTGCCAAGACAGGAATGTAACACTTCCGCTGACAGTAAACGTTGGTACCCCAGCGTAATTGATCTCGGCAGCGATCAGGATTACCTTTGCCGCACAACCTGCATAACAAAAGAGCATGGCCGGCCCCGCAGTGTCCCGAGACCACGGTCCGAGGAGGCGATGGCGACAGGCCATGCATTGGAGACGTATCACCAGCGACGCGCCGGGTGGAACCGGCCGCCGCACCTCGTAGGAGCCACCCTGTGTCCTCTCATGTCATTGCAATCTGCGTTCTGGCGCTCATGTTCATCGTCGCCACCGCCATGCCCATCAATATGGGCGTCATCGCGTTTGTCGGCGCCTTCCTGGTCGGCACCATCGTCTTCAGCATGGAGACCAAGGCCATCATGTCCGGCTACCCGGCCGAGCTGTTCCTGACCCTGGTCGGCATCACCTTCCTGTTCGCCCAGGCCCAGAACAATGGCACCATCGACTGGCTCGTCAGACTGGCCGTACGCGCCGTCGGCGGGCGCATCGCCGCCATTCCGTGGGTCATGTTCGCGGTCACCGCGCTCCTGACCTCCGTCGGTGCCGTCAGCCCGGCCGCCGTGGCGATCATCGCCCCGATCGCGCTGGGCTTTGCCGCCAAGTACAAGATCAATCCCCTGATGATGGGCCTGCTGGTGATTCACGGCGCGCAGGGCGGCGGCTTCTCGCCGATCAGCATCTATGGTGGCATCACCAACAAGGTCGTCATGGAAGCCGGCTTGCCGATTTCACCGCTGACCACCGCGTTCACCAGCCTGGGCGTGAACCTGGCCGTGTCGATCATCCTGTTCTTCGTGTTCGGCGGCGCCAAGCTGATGCGCCAGGAAATGCCGAAGTCCGGCGCCGGCATCCGTCCGATGACGCCGTTTACGCCACCAGTGGCAGTCGCAGCGCAGGGCCCGCAGATCTACGGCGACGCCGAAAATGAAACCGGCAGCGAAGAGCGTCTCACCGCGCAGCGTTCGACTGCCGCCGTCGGCGCAGTCGGTAGCGGCGGCCCCGGTTCGGGCCTGGGCACCGGCGACATCGACCTGCATGCCGGTCCGACCTTCCACCAGATGTTCACCGTTGTCGGCCTGGTCGCGCTGGCCGTGCTTACGCTGCTGTACAAACTCGATATCGGCTTCGTTGCCCTCACCATCGGCCTCTTGATTTCGATCCTGTCGCCGCAAGTGCAAAAGCGCGCCATCGGCCAGGTGTCGTGGCCCGAGATCATGCTGATCGTCGGCGTGAGCACGTATGTCGGCGTCATGCAGAAGATGGGCACCATTACCTGGGTCGGTGACAGCGTCGCCAGCCTGACCTCGCCGCTGATGGTGGCCTTGCTGCTGCTGTTCGTCGGCGCCATCGTCTCGGCCTTTGCCTCGTCGACCGCCGTGCTGGGTTCGCTCATTCCGCTGGCCGTGCCGTTCCTGGCGTCGGGCACCGGTGTCGACGCCATCGGTTTCATCGCCGCCATGGCCGTCGCATCGACCATCGTCGACGTCAGCCCGTTCTCGACCAATGGCGCACTCGTGCTGGCCAGTGCCCAAGGGATCGACCGCGACGTATTCCTGCGCCAGCTGATGATCTATGGCGGTATCGTGACGCTGGTTGCACCGATCGTCGTGTGGCTGCTGTTCGTGGTGTTGTAAGGCCACGCAAATTTTAGGAACTATCATGAATCATGCTGAAGGCCGCTGGACCGGCCAGCAACGAAACCGCAGCGAGCGCCTGGCCCGCGCCGGCGCCGCCCTTGGCGGGGCGCTCGACGGCAAGGTCGTCCAGGCCTCGCACATCGTCGAGCTGCTGCACGCGGTGCTCGAACCGGGCGACCGCGTCTGCCTCGAAGGCAACAACCAGAAGCAGGCCGACTTTCTCGGCAAGGCCCTGACGCGCGTCGATACGGCGCGCGTGCATGACCTGCACATGCTGCTGTCGGTGCTCTCGCTGCCCGAACACCTGGACGTGTTCGAAAAAGGGATCGCCTCCAAACTCGACTTTTCGTTCTCGGGTCCGCAGGCCGGGCGCCTGGCCAAGCTGGCGCAGACGGGCAAGCTCAATATCGGCGCGATCCACACCTACCTCGAGCTGTTCGCGCGCTACTTCATCGACCTGACGCCGCGCGTGGCGCTGGTGGCCGCCGAGATGGCCGACCGCGACGGCAATCTGTACACCGGCCCGAATACCGAAGACACGCCGGCGATTGCCGAAGCGACGGCCTTCAAGAGCGGCATCGTGATCGCGCAGGTGAACCAGATCGTCGACAAGCTGCCCCGCATCGACATCCCCGGCGACTGGGTCGGCTACGTCGTGCAGTCGCCCACGCCGTACTACATCGAGCCGCTGTTTACACGTGACCCGGCCTTGATCTCGGAAATCCAGGTGTTGATGGCGATGATGGCCATCAAGGGCATCTATGCCGAGTACGAGATCGAGCGCCTGAACCACGGCATCGGCTTCGACACGGCCGCCATCGAACTGCTGCTGCCAACCTACGCTGCGAGCCTGGGCCTGAAAGGCAAGATCGCCCGTCACTGGGCGCTGAACCCGCATCCGGCCCTGATCCCTGCGATCGAAGCGGGCTTCGTCGAATCGGTGCACTCGTTCGGCTCCGAGCTGGGCATGGAAAACTATATCCGCGCGCGGCCCGACGTGTTCTTCGTGGGGCCGGACGGCTCGATGCGCAGCAACCGCGCCTTTTCGCAGGCGGCCGGGCACTACGCGTGCGACCTGTTCATCGGCTCGACGCTGCAGATCGACTTGCAGGGCAATTCGTCGACCGCCACGCTGGGGCGCATTGCGGGCTTCGGCGGCGCGCCGAACATGGGCGCCGATGCGCGGGGCCGGCGCCATCCGAGCAAGGCCTGGCTGAAAGCCGGCGAAGAGGCGCGCGCGGGCCGCAACGTGATCCCGCGCGGACAAAAGCTGGTGGTGCAGATGGTCGAGACCTTCCGCGAGCACATGGCGCCGGCCTTCGTCGACAAGCTCGACGCCTGGCAGCTGGCCGAGCAGGCCGGCATGGCGATTCCGCCCGTGATGATTTACGGTGACGACGTCAGCCACATCCTGACCGAGGAAGGCATCGCCAACCTGCTGCTGTGCCGCACGGATGAAGAGCGCGAACAGGCGATCCGCGGCGTGGCCGGCTACACACCGGTGGGCATGGCGCGCGACAAGCGCATGGTCGAGAACCTGCGCGACCGGGGCATCATCCGCCGGCCCGAAGATCTCGGCATCGACAAACGCATGGCGACCCGCGACCTGCTGGCCGCCAAGAACATGAAGGGCCTGGTGCGCGCATCGGGCGGGCTGTACGACCCGCCGAAGCGTTTCAGGAACTGGTAAGGAACACATATCATGGAAACGCTGAACTATCGTTTCGAAGGCGGGCAGCGCCCATTGAGCGGCATGCCGCAACTGGTGGGCGTGGTCGGCTCGGGCAATCTCGAAATCTTGATCGAACCGGCGCACCTGAAGGGCGCGTGCGAGATCGAAGTGCGCACGGCGGCTGTCGGTTTCGGCGCCACCTGGCAGGCCGTCATGGCCGACTTTCACGCGCGCTGGAGCCTGGCCGATGCGCGCGTGAGCGTCAACGACATGGGCGCCACGCCGGCCGTCGTGAGCCTGCGCCTGGATCAGGCGGTCGAGTCGATCGCTGATCTTCCGGGAGGCGCGCCATGAGCAGCTACCAGGAACTCACGGCGCGCCAGCGCATCCCGGCCATGTTCGACGCCGGCACCTTTGAAGAATTCCTGCCGCCGTCGCTGCGCATCGTCAGTCCGCACCTGGCGCAGCTCGATGCGGCCGTGTCGTTCGACGATGGCGTCGTCGTCGGGCGAGGCAAGCTCGGTGGCCAGGTCGTGTTTGGCGCGGCGCAGGAGGGCGGCTTCATGGGCGGCGCGGTGGGCGAAGTCCACGGCGCCAAGCTGGTGGGCATGCTGCAGCGCGCGATCGACGAGCGGGCGCACGCCGTCGTGCTGCTGCTCGAATCGGGCGGCGTGCGGCTGCATGAAGCCAATGCGGGCCTGATCGCCGTGTCGGAAGTCATGCGCGCAATGCTCGACGTGCGCGCGGCCGGCATCCCGGTGATCGCGGTCGTCGGTGGCGCCAACGGCTGCTTCGGCGGCATGGGCATCGCGGCGCGCTGCGCCAACACGGTCATCATGTCCGAGGAAGGGCGCCTGGCGATGTCGGGCCCCGAAGTCATCGAGACCGCCAACGGCGTCGAAGAATTCGATTCGCGCGACCGCGCGCTGGTCTGGCGCACGACGGGCGGCAAGCACCGCTACCTGCTGGGCGACTGCCAGGTGCTGGTGGAAGACGACACCGAGGCGCTGCGCGCTGCGGCGCTCGCAGCCATCGCGGATATCCCGGCAGGCGGTGCGCCGTTGACGCTCGACGGCCTGCTGGCCGAGCAGGCGATGCTGGAACGGCGCCTGCATGACACGCAGGGCCTCACCGAACCGATGGATATCTGGAAGGGACTCGGCATGCCGGATCCGGCGCGGGTGCCGATGCTGGAGCCCGACGAATTCCTTGAACTGGCGGCGCAGCACCGCGCTACGCCTACGTTGGGAGAACGATGATGGATTGGCAGAACGTAGCAGCACAACTTTTCCCCGGCGGACATACCATCACCGAAGCCGACAATTTTTTAAGTGGCAGCGCGCAGGTCGACGGCAAGCCGGTGGCCGTCATCGGCACCACCGGCCACACGCCGATCGGCATCGAGATCGCGCTGGCCCAGGCGCAGGCGATCCTGCGGACGGTGCGCGAGCATCCGGGCCGGCCGATCCTGATCCTTGTTGACACGCAAGGCCAGCGCCTGCGCCACCGCGACGAGATGTTGGGCATCAACAGCTACATGGCGCACCTGGGCAAATGCGTCGACCTGGCGCGGCGCGAAGGCCACACGGTCATCGGCCTCGTGTACGACCAGGCGCTGTCGGGTGGCTTCATCACCAGTGGCTTGATTGCCAGCGCCTGTTACGCGCTGCCCGAGGCAACCATCCGCGTGATGGGCTTGCCGGCAATGGCGCGCATCACGAAGGTGCCCGAGGAACGCCTGACCGAGCTGGCGAAGGACAATCCCGTGTTCGCACCAGGCCCGGAAAACTACCTGCTCATGGGTGGCCTGCACGGCATCTGGGATGGCGATCTGGCGGGCGAATTGATTTGCGCACTGGCCGATGCCAAGGCCGGGGACGGGCGCATGGCGCTGGGCCTGGCGCGGGGCGGCCGCCTGATGGCGCACCCGGTGGCGCAGGCGGTCAGGGTGGGCAGCGATGTTCGCCCGGCATGACCTGGTCTGGCTGACGAGCCGCGGCTGGCAGCGCGTGCGCGACGGCGCGCCGCAGGCCGCCCTGTCTGCGCTGGACCGCTGGCGTGACGGCGGCTGGCCAGCGGTTGTGCGGCGCACCGAAGCCGGCATGCTGCCGGGCGAGGTGGCGATCGGTTTCCCGCTGCCGCCGCGCCCTGAAGACGGCGGCAAACTCAAATTCGGCTGCGCCGTCGAGATGTCCGATATCGGCCGGCGCACGCGCGCGTTGCCGCTCGTCGGCGCGCTCGACGCCGTGCCGGCGCAGTGGCGCGAAGGCCTGGAAGCGCTCGAACGCCAGGCGGCCGACGCCGGCGTGAGCCTGAGTGTGTATGGCTCGGTGGCGCTGGCCGCGCTCACGGGCCAGTATTATCTGACGCCGCTGTCCGATATCGACGTGCTGCTGCAGCCGCAGACGCGGCGCCAGCTGATGATCGGGCTCGATCTGCTGTCGTGGCATGCGGGCATTCTGCCGCTGGATGGCGAAGTGGTGTTTCCCGATGGGCGCGCGGTCGCGTGGAAAGAACTGCGCGCGGCGTTTGCCGGTGCGCCGGGCACGCGCGTGCTGACGAAAGGGCTGGACCGCATCGCGCTGGTCCTGCCCGAAGCATTGATGGCCACGCTGGAGGAAGAACATGGATGACCTGAACCCTGTGCAGACGGAACGTGCGCCTGGTTTGCACGCACAGGGCGACGCCAGCGAGCGCGCCTTTTGCCAGCGCATCGCGCGCGTGGCCGTACGCAGCCTGTACGCGGAACTGGTGCTGTATCCGAAGCCGGGCCTCGTCTCGAAGGTCGACAACGGCAGCCATACCGACATGACGGCCGCCACCTTCGTGCGCAGCCTGTTTGCGCTGCGGCGCTACTTTGGCGGTATCACCCGCGCCGGCATGCTGGATGCGCCATTCCACACACTGAAACAACTGGGGATCGATGCCGAGACACGGATGCTGCGCGCGACCGGCGGCATCAACACCCACCGCGGCGCGATCTTTTGCCTGGGCATGCTGTGCGCAGCCATCGGCCGCTGCCGGGCGCGCGGCGAGGCCTTGACCCCGGCGCGCATTGGCGAGGTGCTGCGCGCCTGCTGGGGCCAGGCGCTGGGCGCGCACAGCGTTGTCGACGGCGAGCCTGTTTCGCACGGCGCCCGCGCCGTGTTGCGCTACGCAGCGAGCGGTGCGCGCGAAGAAGGCGCGCTTGGCTTCCCGTCGGTGTTCGACGTTGGCCTGCCGGCGCTGCGCAGGGCATTGGCAGCGGGGCGTGGCATGCGCGAAGCCCGCATCGACGGGTTGTTCGCGCTGATGGCGCACATCAGCGACACCAACGTCTACCATCGCGGCGGCGTCGAAGGCGCCTTGACGGTGCGGCGCCAGGCGCGCGCCTTCATCGCGCGCGGCGGCACGGCTGCGCCGGACTGGGAAGCGCGGGTGCTGGCCAGCCACCGCACCTTCGTCGCGGCGCGCCTGTCGCCGGGCGGCGCGGCCGATCTGCTGGGCGCCGTGTGCCTCGTGCACGCGGTGACGACGCGCTGATGGCGGGGCGCCTTGCCATCCTGTGCCCGGGACAGGGCGCGCAGCATCCCGCCATGTTCGACATGGCGCGCATGGATCCTGCTGCCAGCCGTCTGCTTGAGGAGTGGTCCGCCGACCCCGCACTGGGCGCAACGCTGCAGGCGGGCCTTGGCGAAGAACGCTTCACGAACCGCATCGCGCAACCGGCCATCGTCGCCGCCACGCTGGCGATGTGGCGCGCGTTGCAGGAGACGATCCCGATCCCGGCGCTGGTAGCCGGCTACAGCATCGGCGAGTTGTCGGCCTATGGTGTCGCCGGAGCGCTGGCACCGGAGAACGTGATCAAGCTGGCCATCGAACGGGCGCGCCTGATGGACGCCTGCGTGACCGATGGCGCGGCGCAGGGCATGGTGGCGCTGTCCGGCATGCCGTCCGGGACGGTTGACGCGTTGCTGGCGGGCGCCGGCTTTTACCCGGCCATCGTGACTGGCGACGATGCGCTGGTGGCGGGCGGCCTGGCCGCGCAGCGTGACGCGTTGGCCAGCGCCGCGATGGCCACCGGTGGCCATGCCACGGTGCTGCCGGTCGCCGTCGCGTCGCACACGCCGTTGCTGATGGGCGCGGTCGCACCGTTTGCGGTCTTGCTGGCTGCCGCGCACTGGCACGCACCCGCGTTCCCGGTGCTGTCCGGCATCTCGGCCGAGCCGGTGTTCGATGCGGACAAGGCGCTGGCGGAACTGCCGCGCCAGATCGCTGAACCGATCCGGTGGCGTGACTGCATGGACGCGTTGGGCGAGGCCGGCGTCACGGTGGCGCTTGAACTGGGACCCGGCGCTGCGCTGTCCCGCATGTTGCAGTCGCGCAACCCACATATCGCGTGCCGCTCGGTCACGGAATTTCGCTCGCTCGACGGGATACGCGTCTGGCTAGACAGGCAGCTCGACTGACATTCACGAAGCTGATGTCTGATATTGCAACTCAGAATTGGAAAACACGCTGAGTCGCCTATATAACAGTTGTACACCAACTGAAACCATAGGCGTTGCCCATGTGGGCGATGCAATCGAAGGAGCTCTACGTGAAAAAGATTGTCCACGCACTGGTCGCCGCTGCCGGCAGCCGCGCCAAATATGCCCTGCGCAAGCGCGCTGAAGCCATCAAGCCATCGAAGGTCGATTACCGCCTGAACGCCGGCGGCTGGAACTAAGCAGTACGCACCGCCACCTGCTGGCGGACTGATGAAAAGGCTGGGCCCGTACTGCGGGCCGGCCTTTTTTTACGTCTGGGAGCGTCGACTTATGGCTGACTGCGGAACGGACTGCGCTCGTTCAACTCGTCGAGATAGTCGTCGATGCCGCCGGCTTCACGCTGCAGGAAATTTTCCACCGCATTGGCAAACGACGGATGCGCCAGCCAGTGCGCCGACCAGGTCTTGGTCGGCAGGAAGCCGCGCGCCATCTTGTGCTCGCCCTGTGCGCCGCCTTCGAACGTGCCGATGCCCTGTTCGATGCAGAATTCGAGCGGCTGGTAATACGCGGCCTCGAAGTGCAGGCACGGCACGTGTTCCAGTGCGCCCCAGTAACGGCCGTACAGCGTGTCGGCGTCGTGGATGACGAGTGACGCGGCAATCGCGCGGCCTTCCTGTTCGGCGATCACGAGCAGGATATTGTCCGGCATCGTCGCACCGATGCGCAGGAAAAAGTCCAGGTTCAGATACGGCGTCGAGTGGTGGTCTTTGTACGTGTTGCGGTAGCAGCGGTTGAACAGCACCCAGTCTTCGCGCGTGGCATCCGCGCCCCGCACCCGCCGCATCGTGACGCCGGCATCGACTACCTTGCGCCGCTCGGCGCGGATGTTCTTGCGCTTCTTTGGCTCCAGCGTGGCCAGAAACTCATCGAAACTCGCATACCCCCGGTTCAGCCAGTGAAACTGCACGCCGCTGCGCAGCAGGAAGCCGGCCTCGCGCAGCGCCTGCGCCTCGTCTTCGGGCGGGAACAGGATGTGGGTCGACGAGACTTCGGTGGCCGACTGCGTGGCCGTCAGCACGTCGATCAGCGCGGCGCGCGCGGCGGCATCGACCGCCAGCAGGCGCGAACCGGCCACCGGCGTGAACGGAATCGCCGACAGCAGCTTCGGGTAATAGTCGAGGCCATTGCGCGCATAGGCATCGGCCCAGGCCCAGTCGAACACGTACTCGCCATACGAGTGGCCCTTGACGTACAGGGGCAGGGCGGCCGCCAGCACGTCCGCCGCGTCGTACAGCAGCAAAAATTGCGGCTGCCAGCCGCTTTCGGGCGCCGCGCTGCCCGACGCGTGCAGCGCGTGCAGGAAGGCGTACGAGAGAAACGGCGTCGGCGCTGCCTGGGCCTGGACCAGCGCGTCCCATGGCGCTTGCCCGACTTCGGACAGGCTCGAGACGATATGCGTGCGATAATCTGTCATTGCTTTCAACATTGCTTCCAATTCCAAGAAGTGAGTGCCACGGGCAGCGATTCGCCGCGTCGGCACTGCGAGAGACCCTTATGACCAGCCGATTCTTCAATCTCTATTCGCACCATTTTGCACGCGTTGCGGTCGCCATCCCGCGCATCCGTGTGGCCGATCCGGCCTACAACGTCGAACAGACGATCAAGCTGGCGCAGCAGGCAGCAAGCGAAGGCGCGGCGCTTGTCGCGTTTCCCGAGCTGGGTCTGTCCGCCTACACCTGCGACGACCTGTTCCACCAGCGCGCGCTGCTCGACGCCTGCCTGGGCGGCTTGCACACCGTTCTCGATGCCTCGCGCAGCCTGCCGCTGGCCATCGTCATCGGCATGCCGCTGCGGGTCAACCACATGCTGTTCAACTGCGCTGTCGCCATCGCCAACGGGCGCGTGCTGGGCGTGGTGCCGAAAAGTTATTTGCCTAATTATGGCGAGTTTTACGAATCCCGGCAGTTCACGCCCGCCGATTGCGCGCCGGTCGACCAGATCGACCTGTTTGGCGAGACCGTGCCGTTCGGCGTGAACCTGCTGTTCGAGGTCGCCAACCTGCCGCTGCTGCGCTTTCACCTCGAAATCTGCGAAGACGTCTGGGTGCCCGTGCCCCCGTCATCGTTCGCGGCGCTGGCCGGCGCCACGGTGCTGGTCAACCTGTCGGCATCGAACGTCGTCGTCGGCAAGAGCGGCTACCGCCACCAGCTGGTGGGCCAGCAATCGGCGCGCTGCATGGCCGCTTACCTGTACACGTCGGCCGGGCGGGGCGAGTCCACCACCGACATGGCGTGGGATGGCCAATCCCTGATCTATGAAAAGGGCGAACTGCTGGCCGAATCCGAACGCTTTTCCGACGAGTCGCACATCATCTTTGCGGACGTCGATCTCGATCGCCTGTCGACCGAGCGCATGAAGGCCACCACGTTCGCGCAGACTGCGCAGCGCCATGCGGCCGAAGTCGCGGCGTTTCGCATCGTGCGTTTCGACCTCGCGCTGCCCGTGGAGCGCAGCTTGCCGCTGGCGCGCGTTGTCGAGCGCTTCCCGTACGTGCCGGTCGACCGCGCCCTGCGCGACGAGCGCTGCACCGAGGTCTACAACATCCAGGTGCAGGCGCTGATCCAGCGCCTGGCGTCGAGCGGCATCCAGAAGGTCGTCATTGGCGTCTCGGGTGGCCTGGATTCGACGCATGCGCTGCTCGTCTGCGCAAAAGTCATGGACCGCCTGAAGCTGCCGCGCACGAACATCCTGGCCTACACGATGCCGGGCTTTGCCACGAGCGAGCGCACGCTCAAACAGGCGCGCGACCTGATGGCGGCCGTGGGCTGCAGCGCGCAAGAGATCGACATCCGTCCGAGCTGCATCCAGATGCTCAAGGATCTGGGGCACCCATACAGCGAGGGCACGCTAGATTACGACATCACGTTCGAAAACGTGCAGGCCGGCGAGCGCACCAACCACCTGTTCCGGCTGGCGAACTTCCACAACGGGATCGTGATCGGCACGGGCGACCTGTCCGAGCTGGCGCTGGGCTGGTGCACCTACGGCGTGGGCGACCATATGTCGCACTACAACGTCAACGCCAGCGTGCCCAAGACGCTGATCTCGTACCTGGTGCGCTGGGTCGCCGAGACGGGCACCGTGGTTGCCGAGGGCCAGTCGCAAGTGCTGATCGATATCCTCGACACCGAAATCAGCCCCGAGCTGGTGCCGGGCGGCGCCGCCGATGCCAAGCCCGCGCAAAGCACGCAGGAGCGCATCGGCCCCTACGAGCTGCAGGACTTCAACCTGTTCTACACGTTGCGCTACGGCTTCAAGCCGAGCAAGGTCGCGTTCATGGCGTATTCGGCGTGGCACGACAGTGCGGCGGGCCGCTGGCCGGACGAGACCGGCACGCGCAACCAATACGACCTGGACGCCATCAAGCGCAACCTGTCGATCTTTTTGTTCCGCTTCTTCAAGACCAGCCAGTTCAAGCGCTCTTGCGTACCGAACGGACCGAAGGTCGGCAACGGCGGCTCCCTCTCGCCACGCGGCGACTGGCGCGCACCGTCCGACTCCGAGGCCACCGTCTGGCTCGACGACCTGGCGAATATCCCCGACTCATCGAAAGGACTACCACCATGAAACAGATTACCTGCGTGATCAAACCGTTCAAGCTCGACGAAGTGCGTGAAGCGCTGGCCGAAGTCAATGTCACCGGCCTGACCGTCACCGAAGTAAAAGGCTTCGGCCGCCAGAAAGGGCACACCGAGTTGTACCGCGGCGCCGAATACGTCGTGGACTTCCTGCCGAAAGTGAAAATCGAGGTGGTGGTGGACGATCCGATGGCCGACAGCGTCGTGGACGCCATCATTAAGGCGGCGCGCACCGGAAAGATCGGCGACGGCAAGATTTTTGTACAGAACATCGAGCAGGTCATCCGGATCCGTACCGGCGAAACCGGCCCCGACGCCGTCTAAACAGCCCCCGGGGCGGTGCGTCGTTACCGCCCCATCCGCATATCGAACTTCCACGTCAGCAGCCGCAGGCCGCTGATGAACAGGCAGCTCGACCACAGCGCGAAATCATGCGGCACGCCGTACTTGCCCATGAGCAGGAACAGCCAGTTCCCGATGAAGGCGCAGATCGCATACGGTTTGCCATCCCGGAACACCATCGGCACCTCGTTGCACACGATATCGCGCAGTACGCCCCCGAAAATCCCCGTAATGACGCCCATCATCGAGGCGATGAAGATCGGCATATCCGCCGCCAGCGCGGCTGATACGCCCGCAATCGAGAACAGGCCCAGGCCCACCGCATCGGCAATCACGATCAGGCGTTCCGAGACGATCTGGCGCAGTGTGCGGATGAGGGGGGAGGCAACGAGCGCCAGCACGAAGATCGCGATCGCATATTCCTGGTGCGTCACCCAGAACAGCGGGCGCTTGTCGAGCAGGATGTCGCGCAGTGTGCCGCCGCCAAACGCCGTGATGAACGCGACGGTAAAGACGCCCACCAGGTCCATGCGCTTGCGCCGCGCTTCGATGAAGCCGGAAAATGCCCCGACCAGGATCGCCATGATTTCGATGAACTTGATAAGCGTCATGCAGCAGAGGTCAGGGAATGGTGTTGTGAGATTACCACGGGCTCGGCGCTTGCATAAGAGAATTATGCTCACCCGGCGCCATGGGCGGCCGCGCATCTGACGGGCAGGAAGGAAACCGGAAGGTCACTGCGCCCGGGGCTGTCTAGAGTGGCCAGGCCACGAGCGGCGCAAGCGCCGGGCACATCCCTGCAGGCCAACCCTGATGAAGGAGTAGATGATGGCGAATACGTTCGAGTCCGTAAGAGTGATCACGCTGACCGCCGGCAACTGCGGCATGCCCGGCGCCCCGATCCTGACGATGGCGCTGATGATCGACGGGGCCGATGGCACCGTGCAGGGCAAGGGCGAGATCACCCAGGCCCTGGCGCCACCGTATGGCGAGCTGCGCGTGTCCAACATCACCGGCCAGGTGCGCTCGATGGGGTTCGGCCCGGCAACGCAGGCGCTGGCACTGAAGGGCACGATCTTCACGACGCTCAAACCACCGGCAATCGGCACCATGGAGATTCCGTTCAGCGCCTTTTTCGTGACCGACAATGACTGGGTGGGCAACGGCTACTTCAACTACCCGCCCAACGATGTGACCGATGTGCCGATCGCCCCGGGGCTTACTGCGTCAGCAGTGGCAGCCGCAGCGTAAAGATGACCCGCCCGTCCGCATACCGGTAGGCCAGTTCGCCCTGGTGCTCGCGCACGATCTGCTGCGCGATGTACAGGCCCAGGCCCATGCCGGTGCGGTTGCGCGGGTTGTTCATCGACGCGCGCTTGAACGGATTGAACAGCGTGGCCACGGTTTCGGGCGCGATCGCCTGGCCGGCGTTGGCGACCTCGACCGATGCGTCACGCTCGTTGGCGCGCAGGCACACGGTCACCGGCGTGCCCGGCTCGCCGTGATGGCGCGCATTGCTCATCAGGTTGGATAACACCTGGCCCAGCCGGCCGCTGTCGGCCTTGACGGTGGCTTCGTCGTCGCAGATCAAGTTGAGCGGGATCGACGGATACGCCATGCGCGCCTCGTCCATCAGGTCGATCAGCAATTCCTTCAGGTCGACCGGCACCAGCGAGACGCCCAGACCCATGCCGCTGTCGATGCGGCTCATGTCCAGCACCTGGCTGATCATGCGCTGCATGCGGTTGGTCGACGACTGGATACGCTTGCCCAGCGTCGGCTGGCCGTTGCCGCCGCCGTTGCCGGTGCGCTCGAGCACCATGCCGGCCATATTGATCGAGTGCAGGGGATCGCGCAGGTCGTGCCCGAGCATGGCCAGCAACTGCGCGCGGGTCGCCTCGGTTTGGGAGCGGTGCGAGTTCACGGCGCGCACCAGTTCGGCCAGCGTCAGGCGGGCGTTGCCCAGCACGGTCGGTTCCCACGGGTGCGCGCAACCGCGCACCGTCTCATGCCAGGCGTCGAACGAGCCACGTGGCGTCAGGCGCTCGCCCAGCGGGCCGAAAATGGCGATCTTTTCCGGGCGGCCGCCCCAGGCCACGGTTTCGATCTGCTCGACGCGCAGCAGAACGCACCAGCCCTGGCCCATCGGATCGAAGGGCAGGGCCAGCATGCCAACCCACTTTCCCAGCTGCGCCTGGAGCGCCTCCGGCCATTCGCGCTTGGCTTCGCGGACCAGCAAATCGTGCTGGTTGTCGGGCAGCGACGCAATGATGGCCTTGGCCAGTTCGGGCACCAGGTCGCCGTGCACGACCACCTTGCCGTGCTGCGCAACGATCATTGCCTGGGCGCCGGCAGCCGCCATCAGCGACTTGCCGTGCTCGCCCAGCGCGTCGATCGGATCGTCGTCGAGCAGCAGCGATTCGACGATGCTCGTGCGCACGCGCGCCGACTGCTCGGCCAGCGTGGCGTCGGCGCGCGCTTCGATGCTGAGGATGGTCGAGGCCATCACCTGTGCCAGCACGTCGGCCGCCAGGCGCACGGCGTACGGCACCAGCTTTTTCGACATGTGATGGCAGGCGATCAGGCCCCACAGGCGGCCGTTGATGACGATGGAGACGCTCATCGACGCCATCACGTGCATGTTCTTCAGGTATTCGATGTGCACCGGCGACACACTGCGCAGCACCGCAAAACTCATGTCCAGCGGCGGGGCGCCCGGCGCGCCGCACAGCGGCACGGCGGTGTAGTCCATGTCGCCGATCATGCGCAGCGTATTGAGCGTGTACAGCCGGCGTGCCTGGGCCGGGATGTCGCCGGCCGGGTAGCGCTGGCCGAGATACGGGACCAGGTCGTCGCGGCGGCTTTCGGCGACCACGTCGCCGCTGTCATCGGCGCGGAAGCGGTAGGCCATCACGCGGTCGAACCCGGTGAACTCGCGCACCTGGGCCACGGCGACGCTGAGCAGCCCTTCGATGGTTTTCTGGCGGCGCAGGCGGTCGATCGAGCTGTGCGCCTTGACGGCGAACTGCGACACTTCTTCGGTCGAGGCTTCGCGCAGTTCGAATTCGGCGGTGACGCGCCCGTGGGCGGCGTGCACGACACAATCGTATTCTGCCGCGCCGATGGACAGGCCGGCCACGATCGGACCGGCGTCGTCGTCGTGCAGCGCGTCGATGCAGTCGGTGATGGCGTCGAAGGCGGCCACCGGCAGCGCAAGCGCATCCAGGGCCAGGCCCAGTTGCGGGACGACACCCAGCATGCCGGGCGCGTTTTCGCTCCAGCCGGCCAGACGTGCATCTTCGGTAAAGAACAGGATTGCACCGTGGGGCTGGATCGAGCCGGGGATATGGATCGGCTCTGCGGCACAGGACGACAAATCGACCCGCTGCCCATGCTCCATGATGACCGCTTGCATTGCCTTCAAATCACACCACCCCTAGTCGAATGACCGGCAAAAGACCGGCCGAGAGGAATTCTACAAGCAACCGGCAAACGGCGTGGAAACTGCAAACACGAACATTGCAATTGTTACACAACCATGTTGCATTACCCATACAGACGCGTGTTATTCCAGTAGTGCAGCACGCAACAGGGCAATCAGCGCGCCATGCCCGCCGTCGGACCGGCCGGCCGCGCAAAAGGCAATCACTTCGTTTTTTTGCACGAGCCAGCTGTGCACGATCCCGCGCAGCACCGGTTCGCCACCCGGTGAGCCGTAACCGATGCCGTGGATGATGCGCACGCAGCGCACGCCGCGCCGGTTGGCGCGGTGCAAAAAGTCGGTGAGGGCGTCGCGCGCAGCGTCGCGGTTCAGGCCGTGCAGGTCGAGTTCGTCCTGGATTGGCCAGTGACGTTTGCGCAATTTGCGCACGACGTCGGGGCCGACGCCATCGCGCGAGTAGCTCAGGGCCGGGTCCTCGTCGAGCATGCCTTCGACGTCGAACTGGTCCGACAGCGATTCGCGCAGGACCGCTTCGGTTTCTTCTTCGGCGGAGAGTACCGGGCCGCGCTGGATGGGGCGGTTGGGGGCCACATACACCGGGCGATGCACGTAGCGGTCGGACTCGGGCAGCTTGCGCACGCCCTGCATCGAGCTGCGAAATTCCACTGCCCGTTCGCGCGCCAGGCGTTCGCGCTGTTCACGCTCGGCCTGTTCGATGGCGCGCACGCGCTCGTTTTCCTTGAGCTGGTCGCGCAAGCCCTTGAGCTCAGCGAAGTCTTTCATGCCTGCCATCGAATGCGGTCCCTGGTGAGGATTTACTGTGGGTCGTCTTCCAGCGCTTCGAGGTAGCGCTGTGCGTCGAGCGCGGCCATGCAGCCGGTGCCCGAGCTGGTGATCGCCTGGCGATAGATGTGATCCTGCACGTCGCCGGCAGCAAACACGCCTGGCACGCTGGTGGCGGTCGCCATGCCTTCGAGGCCCGACTTGGTCACCAGGTAGCCGCCGCTGTGCATCTCGAGCTGGCCTTCGAAGATGCCCGTGTTCGGCTTGTGGCCGATGGCCACGAACAGGCCGTGCACGGTCAGGTCCTTGAACTCGCCCGTCTGGGTCGATTTCAGGCGCAGGCCGGTCACGCCGCTGTTGTCGCCCAGGACTTCGTCGAGCGTCTGGTTATATTCCAGCACGATCTTGCCTTCGGAGACCTTGTGCATCAGGCGGTCGACCAGGATCGGCTCGGCGCGGAAGCGGTCGCGGCGGTGGATCAGCGTGACCTTCGAGGCGATGCCGGCCAGGTACAGCGCTTCTTCGACAGCGGTATTGCCGCCGCCAATGACCGCGACTTCCTGGTTGCGGTAGAAGAAGCCGTCGCAGGTGGCGCAGGCCGACACGCCCTTGCCCATGAACGCCTGCTCGGATGGCAGGCCCAGGTATTGGGCCGAGGCGCCGGTAGCGATGATCAGGGCGTCGCAGGTGAACGTGAAGCTGTCGCCCACCAGGCGGATCGGCTTTTCGTTCAGGTAGGTCGTGTGGATCTGGTCGAACACGATTTCGGTATTGAAGCGCTCGGCGTGCTGCAGCAGGCGTTGCATCAGCTCCGGACCCTGCACGCCCAGCGGATCGCCCGGCCAGTTCTCGACATCGGTGGTGGTCATCAGCTGGCCGCCTTGCTCGACACCCGTCACCAGCATCGGCTTGAGGTTGGCGCGCGCGGCGTACACAGCGGCGCTGTAGCCGGCAGGACCGGAACCGAGAATGAGGACTTTGGCGTGTTTAGTTGTAGTCATGGCGGCGCTTCAATGATTGTTAATAGACACACGGCAATTGGGGGCGGCTTGAGAAGAATCAAGGCCCACGCGGGCGCCGGTCGGGGTGTGCGAAAGAGGGCAGATTATAGACGATGCGGCGCGCGGGCATGAATCGTGGGGCCAGTGTGACCGTATATCGCTTAGAATGACCGGATCGTCGATTCGTAGTTACCACGCAGTGCCTGCAATGAGCAAGAATAGTCCAGCCGCCACCTCCGGATATACCCGCACCAAGCAAACGGCCCGCGCGCCGCTGCCAGGCCGCCTGTCGCGCCTGCTGTCCGAAGCGCGCTGGATCGCCGGCGCCGTCGCGTTCCTTTATTTCGTCCTGATCCTTCTCAGCTATAGCAAGGGTGATCCCGGCTGGTCGCACGCCAATTCGGTGCCGCGCATCGACAATCTGGGCGGCGCTGCCGGCGCCTGGCTGTCCGACCTGCTGCTGTTCATCTTCGGCTTTTCGGCCTGGTGGTGGAGCGTCATCTTCCTGCGCCAGGTCTGGCGCGGCTGGCGGCGCCTGACCGACAAGCTCGGCACGGCTGCGGCCGTTGAGCCCGTGCACCACGGTGAAATCTATGTCCGCTGGATCGGCTTTGCGCTGATGTTCGCTGGCAGCGTCGGTCTGGAATACCTGCGCATGTGGTCGTGGGACGTCGAACTGCCACGCGCGCCCGGTGGCGTGCTGGGGCAACTGATCGGCCACGCCAGCCAGGTCACGTTCGGCGCGACCGGCGCGACCTTGCTGCTGTTGCTGCTGTTCGGCCTGGGGTTCTCGCTGTTCTTCCAGGTGTCGTGGCTGGCCGTGGCCGAGCGCATCGGCGGCGTGTTCGACGACGCATTCGACTGGTTCCGCCTGCGCATGGAAGACATCGAAGACCGCAAGCAGGGCGAAGTGGCAGCCGTCAAGCGCGACGAGGTCGTCGACCATGGCCGCGCCAGGTTCACGGAAAAGCATTCGAATGAGCCGATTCCGGTCGTGAAGGCCGAGCCGTCGCTCGACATGGCCCCAGCGCCGGCAACCGTTTCCATGGCCAAGTCGACGGCATCGTCGGCCTCGGGTAGCGCGTCGGGTAGTGCGTCAAGTGCCGCGCCAGGCGCCCAGCCAGCGCTGCAGCCGATCAAGATCGAGCCGCAGATGGTCAGCGTGCCCAAATCCGAACGCGCCGAAAAAGAACGCCAGACGCCATTGTTCTCGGATCACCGGGGCGATACCGGCCTGCCGCCGCTGGCGCTGCTCGATGAAGCACCGCCCGTGACCGAAACGGTCAGCGTCGAGACGCTGGAATTCACCAGCCGCCTCATCGAAAAGAAACTGTCCGACTTCGGCGTCGATGCCAAGGTCGTGGCTGCTTACCCGGGCCCCGTCGTCACGCGCTACGAGATCGAGCCGGCCACCGGCGTGAAGGGCAGCCAGATCGTCAACCTGGCGCGCGACCTGGCGCGTTCGCTGTCGCTGACCTCGATCCGCGTCGTGGAAACCATCCCCGGCAAGAACTACATGGCGCTCGAGCTGCCAAACCCGAAGCGCCAGATCGTGCGCCTGTCCGAAATCGTCGGCTCCAAGGTGTACGGCGACAGCGCGTCGAGCCTGACCGTGGCGCTGGGCAAGGACATCGCCGGCAAGCCGGTGGTGGCCGACCTGGCCAAGATGCCGCACCTGCTGGTGGCGGGTACGACGGGTTCCGGTAAATCGGTCGGCATCAACGCCACGATCCTGTCGCTGCTCTACAAGTCCGACCCGGCCGATGTACGCCTGATCCTGATCGACCCGAAGATGCTGGAAATGTCGGTGTACGAAGGCATTCCGCACCTGCTCGCGCCCGTCGTGACCGACATGCGCCAGGCGGGGCACGCGCTGAACTGGGCCGTCAACGAAATGGAGCGCCGCTACAAGCTGATGAGCAAGCTCGGCGTGCGTAACCTGGCCGGCTACAACAACAAGATCCTCGAGGCCGACAAGCGCGAAGAACACATTCCGAATCCGTTCTCGATCATGCCGGACAACCCGGAGCCGCTCGAGAAGCTGCCGACCATCGTCATCATCATCGACGAATTGGCCGACCTGATGATGGTCGTCGGTAAAAAGGTCGAAGAGCTGATCGCCCGTATCGCCCAGAAGGCGCGCGCGGCCGGCATTCACCTGATCCTGGCGACGCAGCGCCCGTCGGTCGACGTCATCACGGGCCTGATCAAGGCCAACATCCCGACCCGCATTGCGTTCCAGGTATCGTCGAAAATTGACTCGCGCACGATTCTCGACCAGATGGGCGCCGAGGCGCTGCTGGGCATGGGCGACATGCTGTACATGCCGCCGGGTACCGGCCTGCCGGTACGCGTGCACGGCGCCTTCGTGTCCGACGAGGAAGTGCATCGAGTTGTAAAACATCTGCAATCGCTGGGCGAGCCGAACTATATTGAAGGCATCCTCGAAGGGGGCACGCTGGAAGAAGGCGGCGCCACTGACGGGGCCGCAGCAGGCGAGGGTGGTGGCGAGGCCGACGCGCTGTACGACCAGGCGGTGCAGGTGGTGCTCAAGAACCGCCGCGCATCGATCTCGCTGGTCCAGCGTCATCTGCGCATCGGCTACAACCGCGCCGCGCGCCTGCTGGAACAGATGGAAAACAGCGGTGTCGTCTCGCCGATGCAGTCGAACGGCAACCGCGACATCCTGGTGCCGGCAGCCAGCGCGGAATAACAGCGCGCCTACCACGCGCCTGCGCTGCCTGACTGGTCATGAACCGCCGTAGGGTGGACGGCTCCGCCGTCCACGCGTCCAACCTGCCCAAGCAGGCCCCAACAACAAAAAAAGGCCCCACGCATGCAAGCAACCAAATTCACCATCGCCGCACTCTTGGCCACGAGCGCCTTCGCGTTCCCGACCATCGCCAGCGCCGCCGCGCTCGACCAATTCAAATCTTTCGTCGCCAGCACAAAATCGGCCAAGGGCGAATTCACGCAGCAACAGCTGGGCAAATCCAAAAGCGGCAAGGCCAGCCCCGCATCGAGCGGCAGCTTCGTGTTTGCCCGTCCCGGCAAGTTCATCTGGACCTACCAGAAGCCGTACGAGCAGGTCCTGCAAGCCGACGGCGACCAGCTGTATATCTATGACAAGGACCTGAACCAGGTCACCGTGCGCAAACTCGGTAACGCGCTGGGTTCATCCCCGGCCGCCATCCTGTTTGGCAGTAACAAGCTGGAAGAAAACTTCACGCTCAGCGAGGCTGGCGAGCGCGACGGCATGGAGTGGCTCAACGCCGTACCGAAAGCCAGGGACACGTCGTTCGAGCAGATCAGCATCGGCCTGAAGGGCGGGGTGCCGCTGGCAATGGAACTGAAGGACACGTTCGGCCAGACTTCGCGCCTGACCTTCACGAACTTCCAGCGCAATCCGGCCCTGGGCGCGCAGCAATTCAAGTTCGAGACGCCCAAGGGCGCCGACGTCGTCAATCAATAAGCCGCACCGGAGAGCGCCGTGGATGACCTGTTCAAGACCGAACCGGCGGCGCCGCTGGCCGAGGCCCTGCGCCCGCGCACCATCGACGAGGTCGTGGGGCAGAGCCACCTGCTGGGCCCCGGCAAGCCGCTGAACCTGGTCTTCAAGTCGGGCAAGCCCCATTCGATGATCCTGTGGGGCCCGCCGGGCGTGGGCAAGACCACGCTGGCGCGCCTGACCGCGTATGCGTTCGACTGCGAATTCATCGCCTTGTCTGCTGTGCTGTCGGGCGTGAAGGACATCCGCGCATCGATCGACCAGGCCGAGCAGTACCTGGCGCGCGGCAAGCACACGATCCTGTTCATCGACGAAATCCATCGCTTCAACAAATCGCAGCAGGACGCCTTGCTGCCGTTCGTCGAAAGCGGGCTTGTTACGCTGATCGGCGCGACCACCGAGAACCCGTCGTTCGAGGTCAATTCGGCGCTGCTGTCGCGCTCGCAGGTGTACACGCTCAAGGCATTGACCGATGACGAGCTGCGCCAGTTGCTCGCGCGCGCGAAAGAATCCGTGCTGCAGCATCTCGAATTCGACGAGGTCGCCATCGACACGCTGATCGGTTACGCCGACGGCGATGCGCGCCGCTTCCTGAACCTGCTCGAGCAAACCAAGACGTCCAGCGACACGGCCGGCATCACGCACATCACGGCCGACTTCGTCGAGAATGCGCTGACGCTGAACGTGCGCCGCTTCGACAAGGGCGGCGACAATTTTTATGACCAGATCTCGGCACTGCACAAGTCGGTGCGCGGCTCGCACCCGGATGCCGCACTGTACTGGCTGTGCCGCATGCTCGACGGCGGGGCCGACGCCAAGTACCTGTCGCGCCGCATCGTGCGCATGGCCTGGGAAGACATCGGCATTGCCGATCCGCGCGCGATCCAGCTGGCCAACGATGCGGCCGCCACCTACGAGCGGCTCGGCTCGCCGGAAGGGGAGCTGGCGCTGGGTCAGGCAGTGATCTATCTGGCGATCGCCGCCAAGAGCAATGCCGGCTACAACGCCTTCAATGCGGCGATGGCATTCGTGCGTAAGGACAAGTCGCGTGAAGTGCCGGTTCACCTGCGCAATGCGCCGACCAAGCTGATGAAAGAACTGGGCTACGGTCACGATTACCGGTACGCCCACGATGAGCCGCATGCGTATGCGGCCGGGGAGACCTACCTGCCGTACGACATGCCCGAGCCGGGCTGGTACCAGCCGGTGCCGCGCGGGATCGAAACCAAGATCGCCGAAAAGATGGCGTGGCTGCGCGGGCTGGACGACGAAGCGCGCCGCTAGCGGCCCTCGGCCGCCTTTACCAGCAAGCCGGATAACTCATCGAAATACGCCAGCGCCGCCGGCGTGAGGTCAACCTGCTTGCGCCGGGTGTCCTCGGTGTCGGTGAGCGTGAGCCAGCCTTTCTTGCGCATCGCCGTGACCCGCGCATGAATGGTGGCGGGCGCACCAAGGTGTTCCTGCGCCATCAGGTCGCGCACGGAGAGGCGCTGGTGCGCCTGCAATGCACGGGCGACCACGGCCAGCACGCGCTCTTCGCGCGCGTCGAGCGGCCCCAGAGTGGGCAGCGTGCGCAGTGCGTCGACCAGATTCAGGAAGCGCAGGTAGATATCGGCCGGCCGTGTCGGCGGTTTTTCTTGACTCATCGAGTTCCCATGCTTTGTTCGGGCAATGCTTGTTGCAGTGCTGCCACGCTTAGCAAATTGTTGCGTGTCGGATAACATCCACTTGTTTATAATCCGGCGTCCTTCCGTGATCTTTACATTGTAACCAAAGCCTCTCATCCATGCGTCAATTGCAGCTTAAATTCGCCATGGTGGCGTGCACGGCGACCCTGTTCCTGGCTACCATCCTGCTGAACGAAATGCTGTTCACGCGCCTCGAGTTCGCGCCCGGCATCAACATGATCTACCTGCCTGCCGGGGTACGCCTGCTAAGCGTTTTGCTGTTCGCCGAGGCCGGAGCATTCGGCCTGCTGCTGGCATCCTGGTACATCTGCTTCTTCCACTTTTTTCCCGATGATCCGCTGCGCTCGTTCGCTGGCGGCATCCTGTCGTCACTGGCACCTTATCTTGCGTACCGCGCGTTGCTGGCGTCAGGAATCGGTGCATCGCTGCGCGGCATGAGCGGCCAGCGTTTGTTCTGCTTCGCGCTGCTGTTCTCCGTCATGAGTCCCGCCATGCACCATGCCTGGTTTGCACTGATGGGCGGCCAGGATCTGTGGAAAGGCTTCGTCGTCATGTTCACCGGCGATCTGGCTGGCACGCTCATCGTACTGTACGGCGCCAGGCTCGCCCTGAACGTATTCTGGCCAATGCCTGCTTATCGGTAACAGAAATTTCTTTACAGGAAATAAATACACGTGTAGGATACGCTCTCATAATGATAACGTTCTAATTTCTATATCAATAGGGCCGGGCATGTTAACAAGATCAAGCTTCCTGTCGACTGGCGTGCTGGCGCTGTCAATCGCGACAACGTTACTGACTGGCTGCGATCGTGCACGTCACAGCGTGGCGGAAGCGATTCGTCCTGCCAGTGCTGCCGAGGTGGCAGGGACGCTGCGTGAACAGATTGCCAAGGGCGACTTCAGTCGGGCCAGCGCCGATGACGCCGCCTGGCTAGAGAAACAGGCCGACCCAAGCGGCGGCGTCGCCTGGGAAACTGCAAAAGCGAGTGCGCAGGCAGGCCACGCCAATGCAGCCATTCGCTTTGCCGGGATGGCGCTGCAGGGCGGTGCGGTGGACGGGGTGCGGCTAATGACCGAGCCGATGCTCGAGCCGGTGCGCCTTGACGACCGTCTGGTAGCCCTGGCTGCCGGGGCCGCCGCAGCACCGGGCGGTCACGCCGACAGACCAATGCCTGGCACCACGCCGGTTCCGGTGTCATCCAATGCTGCAGCGGCGTCCATCGGCGTCGATGGCATCAAGGCCAGCGCCGGCGACGTTTCGGTTGAGCTACCCGACTAATCTTCTCTCTCACACCTTTCCCATGATGAAGAAACATTTGCTGCCAGCGCTGCTCGCGCTGAGCATCGTTACGCCGGTCACGGCCGAAACCTTCCAGGCCAACGGTACCAAGGAACTGAGTATCAAGGCGAATGGAGACTTGATCAACGCGCGCCGTATCGCACGCGAGCAGGCCGAGAAGGATGCCGTCGCCAGCGTCCTCAAGATCAAGCTCAGCGCCGACCTGAACGACCCCAAAGTGCGCAATGCGCTGCCCGATCTGCACAAGCAGCTGGCCGACAAGCTGCGCACATCGTTCAGCGCCGAGGGCGACGTCCTCAGTGCGCGCAGCGTGCTGCAGGTCGAATCGAGCGAGTTCCTGGATCTGGCACGTTCGCTGGGCATCGGTTCGGGCGTGGCGGTCGCCAATGCAAGGGTACTGTTCCTGATCGACGAGTACTTTGGTGTCGGCACCCGGCTTGATCCGTCGTTGCCGATGGTTACTGAAATCGATTATTCGCACGACAAGAGCGCAATGTCGGACCAGAGCACGTCGGTCACGTCATCGCGCAGCGCCTCGAGTTCGTCCGCCAGCGCCGCCAAGGGCAGCGTCGCAGCCGCCTCGTCGGACAAGGCCGCGTTCGCTGCCAGTTCGGCGTCGTCCGTTGCTGCGCGTGATCGCCAGGCCCACAGCGGCTCTGCCAGCGGCGCAATGGCGCTGCGCGACGGTTACGGCAATGCCGGCGCCGCTTCGGGCAGCGCTTCGTCGTCCGGGGCGCGTGACACGCAGTTTGCCGGCGCCCAGAAATCATCCGCCGCCGGCAGTACGTCGTCGCAGGCGGCCATGAGCGCCACGTACGCGAACGCCAGCGCCAGCAAGTCGGCAAGTGCGGCGGGCTACTCGGCGCAGAATACTGACGTCCGGCGCCAGAATGACGTGGTCAACCTCAAGGTGCGCCAGGTCTTTGCCGGCATCGACAATGGCCGGCCGGTCGAGGCCAGCAGCGCCCTGATCACCCAGAAGCTGCAGCAGGTCGCGGGCGATTTCGGCCTGGCCTTTACCGACGAGCGCGATTTCCGCGTCGAAGGTGGGCAGCGCCTGACCGTCAGCGATATCGAGCGCCTGCAGAAGTTCGATGCCTATCTGGCGAAGGCAGCGGCAGGCAGCTACCGCGCCAAGTACGTCGTCTATGGGCGTGCCCGCATGCAGACCGAAGGAACGAGTCCGAGCGGCCAGACCGAATGTTCCGGACAATTACAGCTGACGTCGTCGAACGTCGACACCGGCGCCGGTTTCGTGGCCGGCACGATCGTCAAGCGCGCTACCGGCAGCAGTGACCAGAATTGCCGCGGCAACCTCTCCGAGTCGATGGCGCGTGCACTTGCCGACACGATCGGTACCAAGGCCCAGCGCGCCCTGCAGCAGGGCGCCGTCCAGGGCACGCCGTATTTTGTCTCGATCTACAGCGCACTGCGCGTGCCGGGTAAGGTGCGGCGCGATTTTTCCAGCCGCCTGAAGGCAATCGAAGGCGTGGTCGAAGTCGGTGACGGCGACAACGCGACCGACGAGCTACGTACCTGGAACGTCATGGCCAAGGGTAACTTCGGCGAGCGGATCGAAGACATGGTCGACGCCTTCAAGGAATCGGGCGACGCTGCGTACAAGGACGCCCGCTTCGAACGCCGGGGCGACCGCCTCGTGATGTGCATCGAAGGCAAGTGCCCGGAGCGAATTTGATGGGGCATTGTTTGCGCATGACGGGCAAGATTGCCCGTCTGGCCATCGGTATGGCCATCGGCCTTGCCGCCGTCTTGCCGGCCGCAGCGGCATCGTTCTATCTGTTTCCCGTGCAGGAAATCGAGGGCATGTCGGCGGAGGGGCAGAAAGCCCGCCGCATGCTCGATCCCGGTGTGATGGCGCGCCTGTTCGGAGACAAGGCCGGGCAACAGGCGCAGGCTGCGCTGGTCACGCAGTTCGTCCATCAGTTGCACGGGGCCTATCCGGACTCACTCATCCATGCGCGTCAGGTTGCCGACAACAACATCGGTCAAGGCCATCGCTTCGTCAATGACGGCAGCCTGCAGTGCCGCGCGGCGCCATCGTTCAAGGTGGCCGATACCTACGCCGTGGTGCTCGGCATCACGCGGGCATCGCTGTACAAGGTCGAGCGCGGCGACAACGTCGAGGTGCTGGTGCCGGTGACGCTCAGCCTGCAGTTCGTCCGGCCGAGTCTGGCCAAGGTCGTCTACACGATGAGCGAGACGGTATATACGCCGTTTCGCTTCAGCCGCAGCGAGTACGCATCGGGGGCGATGGATGCGACCATCCGCGCCGAAGTCCTCAAGAGCATCGGCGAACAGATCGGTACGCTGGTTGCCGGCGCCCGCGCTGCCTTCGACCCCAGGTCGACGACAGTCAGGCTGGTGGACCGCGACGGCAAGTTCCTGGTCGCCGATCGTGGTGTCGAAGCCGGGTTCGTCAAGGGCGAACAGGTCGAGGCGCGCTCTGCCAGTGGCCAGGCCAGCATCTTCGACGTGCTCTACGCTGACAGCGGCTACGCCGTACTGCGCAGCGCCATGGGTTCGGCAAGCGTGGGCGACAGCCTGCAATTCACGTTCGAAAGCACGGGCGACGACAGCCGCAAACCACGCCTGATGCCTGTAGTTGCCAGCAACGATCCTGACAGCACGGCGGTCGCCGACATGTTCGGGCGCGCCATCGGGTTCAAGGCAACGTTTCAGATCAGCCCGGTCGACGTGCATTTCGACCAGACCAGGCAGCGCATCACCCGCGCTGCCAATTGCGTCGACTGGAGCAAATTGCCGAGCATGGCGCAGGCATCCGGTGAGCGGAACGATCCCCCCGACTTCTTCCTGCGCTTCACGCCGGTGAGCACGCCGTCGGTTGTCCTGAGTGGCGTGCGCGGCGCCGTGACGGAGGAACGCTTTCATACGCTCGTGACGGCGCAGGTCGTCGACCAGTTCGGCAAGGTGGTGTTTTCGGAACTGGGCGACGATGACCACCGGATCGAACGCGTCGGCGGCAACGGTCTGGGCCTGCCGGAGGCGCGCGAAGTCGCCCTCAAGAATGCAACCGGCAAGCTCGCAGACAACTTCCTCGCCAATGTGCGCTTTGCCGCGCGCGAACTGCGCGTGGTGAAGGTGGATGCAGAGCGGCTCTGGGTCGAGGGCATGGACGGCGTGCCGACCGGGCTGCCCAGCTTTGGCGTGCTGCATCCGCTGTCGGCGAAAGCAGGAACCAAGGCAGCGCTGCTCGATCTGGACGTCCAGCCCGGCAGCATCAATGCCGTCGGCGATGGCGCCCTTGTCGGCCTGTCGTACTCGGCAGTCAATCCGGCATTGCCGCGTCCGCAGCGTGGCGACATCGTGCGTCTGTATGGGCAGCAACTGGCCGGCGTGACGCGCGTGACCGATTGCACGGAGCCGGTGTATGTCGGGCAGAACAATGTGGCCGAGGCGGCGTTTGCGGGGCCGCTGGTGCGCCACGCTGTTTATCGTTCGCGCAACTATGCCGGGCATGTGGGCGACCCCGCGTTCTACGACGCCGCCAACGCGCTGCTGGGCAGCGGCCTGTTCGACCTGCGCTTGCAGGCGCCGACGATCGGTTTGTGCGTCCAGCCGGGGTATGTCATGCGCGAAGAAGCGGCGCAGTGCGCCGGCGCAGCATGCAGCGCCACGGTGATGCTGGGCCTGCAAGCACGTTTCAAGGCAGGAGGCGAGCTGAAGCATACGGCGGCCTCGGGCTTGCGCACCGAATTCAGTGGGGTGCCGCCGCAGGGCAGGGAGGCATTCTACGGATACAAGGGACTGGGCAACGGGCTGTCAATGCAGCCCGACCTGCTCAAGAAAATCGAGAACTGAACAACGTTACAACACAGGGATACAAAAAAAATGAACAAGATTGCACAAGCTGTCGTCGTGGCCGCATGCCTGATGGGTGCGGGCACGGCCCAGGCCCAGTTGGGTGGCCTGGGTGGCCTGCTGGGCGGCGCGAAGAGCAGCAGTGGCGGCGATATCGGCGCTAGCGTCGGCACCTTCGTCAGCCAGAGCGCAGTGCTGGGCGCACTGACCAGCCAGTCGCTGGTGGCGATCAATTCGGCTTTCATGAGCAAGGAAGACAGCGCCGTCATCAAGGCTGAACTGAATGCCATCAACAAGCTGACCGATCCGGGCGAAAAGAACGTGCGCACGAAAAAGCTGTATGAGTCGCAGTCGGCCGAAACGAAGCGCCTGCTCGACTCGGGCGACATGAAGGGCCGCATGGCCACGCTCGACGCCGATGGTCGCAAACAGATCGGCAGCGCCTTGCTCAACTTTGGTATCGGCGGCCTGCAAGCGCTTGAGCTGACCAGGACCGGGCAGGCGCTGGTGGGCCAGGCGGGCGCCAATCCGATGAACCTGACGAAGATCATGCCAGTCAAGGACACCTTGCCACTGCTGGGGAAAGTCGTCAGCGATTCGGGTGGCATCATCGCTGGCGTGGTGAAACTGGCGCAGGGTGCCAACATCGACGTGCCGAAAGTGACGGCCAGTTCCAAGCCGGTCGATCTGGCTTTCTGATCCCGCATGGCGCATAGCGCCATTCAGGACGGCGTTGCCGTCGGTCGCATGGCGGCGCATTCTGCGCCGCGGTTCGTGCGCTTCGTCGCAAGTCGATGGTGGTTCAGGGGATCGGTGGCTACAGTACCACCATACCGCAGCACCTCTGCGAACCCTGAAACCACCACCGAGGAGCCATCATGAACATCCGTAAAAACTTCGAAGCCCTGTTCCTGGCCGTTGTCGCACTGGGCCTGGTTGGCAGCTACGTCACCGCAGACGAACGGCCGATCACGATCGCCGCATCGACCGCGCCGGCACTCGACATGGCCAGCATCCAGACCGTCGTCGTGAGCGCGCCGCGCCTGGCCGCCACGCTGTAAGTCGCCGCCGACCGGTGGGCAGGCGAGGGCCCGGCAGAGCGACTGCCAAATCTCGCAAGGAATGCCAGTCGGCTTGGTACAATTGTGGTTTCGATACACACAGCCTGGTCCAACCCGACATGATTGACATCCAACTTCTCCGCAAAGACATCGACACCGCTGCCGCCCGCCTGGCGACCCGCAAGTACCAGCTCGATGTGTCCGCCTTCAGTGCACTGGAGGCCGAACGCAAGGCCATCCAGACGCGCACCGAAGAACTGCAGGGCAAGCGCAATGCGCTGTCCAAGCAGATCGGCATGCTCAAGGGCAAAGGCGAAGACACGACGGCCGTGATGGCGGAAGTGGCGGGCCTGGCCGACGAGCTCAAGGCCAATGAAGCAGCGCTGGCGAAAGTCCAGGAGAGCATGGCCCAGTTCATGGCGGCCGTACCGAACCTGCCGCACGAGAGCGCCCCGCAGGGCCTGGATGAAAGCGGCAACGTCGAAGTACGCAAGGTGGGCGATGTGCCCGCATTCGACTTCGCCGTGCGCGACCACGTCGACATCGGCGAGCGCCTGGGCCTGGACTTCGAAACCGCCACCAAGATCACCGGCTCGCGTTTCTCGATGATGAAGGGCGGCATGGCGCGCCTGCACCGCGCGCTGGCGCAGTTCATGCTCGACACGCACACCGAACGCCACGGCTATACCGAGTGCTACACCCCGTACATGGTCAATGCCGATTCTCTGCGCGGCACCGGCCAGCTCCCGAAATTCGAAGCCGACCTGTTCTCGGTGAAAAAGGGCGGCGTCGAAGGCGAGGGCGAAACCTTCTACCTGATCCCGACGTCCGAAGTCTCGTTGACCAACGTCGTGCGCGACGAGATCCTGGCGCTGGACGCGCTGCCGCTCAAGATGACGGCGCACACGCCATGCTTCCGTTCCGAAGCCGGCAGCTACGGCCGCGACACGCGCGGCATGATCCGCCAGCACCAGTTCGACAAGGTCGAGCTGGTCCAGGTGGTGCATCCGGAGCAGTCGTACGCGGTGCTCGACGAGATGGTTGGCCATGCCGAGTTCATCCTGACTTCGCTTGGCCTGCCATACCGCGTCATGCTGCTGTGCACGGGCGATATGGGCTTCTCGGCCGCCAAGACCTTTGACATCGAAGTCTGGCTGCCGGCGCAGAACACCTACCGCGAGATTTCGTCGCTGTCGAACTGCGAAGCCTTCCAGGCGCGCCGCATGCAGGCCCGTTTCCGCAATGCGCAGGGCAAGCCCGAGCTGGCGCATACGCTCAATGGCTCGGGTCTGGCCGTGGGCCGCACGCTGGTAGCCGTGCTCGAGAATTACCAGCAAGCCGACGGCAGCGTGATCGTGCCCGAGGTGCTGCGCCCGTATATGGGTGGCCTGGAACGCCTGACGCCAGCAGCTTGAAACGGGTGAGGGAAGAGGAAATTAGCCACTGCGCATTTTCTCCCTTCCATTTTCCGATCAATCCGCTATAATGGCGGTCTCTTGCAGCTCACAGCAAGAATCGACCGAATCAGGAGAGGTGGCAGAGTGGTCGAATGTACCTGACTCGAAATCAGGCGTACGCGCGAGCGTACCGTGGGTTCGAATCCCACCCTCTCCGCCAAGTAGCATGGAACAAGCCACCGCAAGGTGGCTTTTTTCATTCCCGAACGCTGCCAGGACTTCCCCATGCTCGCACGACTTGCATCCCGATTTCTGCCGGACCGAATGACCCTGATGCTGCTGGCTGTCGTGGCCACCGCCAGCATCTTCCCGGCGCAGGGTGACGTCGCCGCCGTGCTGAAGGTCGTCACGATGGTGATGATCGGCGTGCTGTTCTTTTTGCACGGTGCCAAGCTGTCGCGCGCCGCGATCATCGCCGGTGCGACCCACTGGCGCCTGCATCTGCTGGTGCTGCTGTGCACCTTCGCGCTGTTCCCCGTGCTGGCGCTGCTGTTCAAGCCCGCCATCCTGCTGCTGCTCACGCCTGAGCTGTATCTCGGCATCCTGTTTCTGTGCCTGCTGCCCTCGACCGTGCAGTCGTCAATCGCGTTCACGGCCGCGGCGCGTGGCAATGTGCCGGCCGCGGTCTGCAGCGCGTCAGTGTCGAGCCTGCTCGGCATCTTCCTCACACCGCTGCTGGTGAGCGTGGCGATGCCAGCCTCTTCTGGCGCCGGCGCATCGCTCGATTCGGTCCTGATGATCGTCTACCAGCTGTTGCTGCCATTCGTTGCGGGCCAGATCGCCCGGCGCTGGATCGGTGGCTGGGTCGATCGCCACAAGAGCCTGGTCAGGGGCGTCGACCAGGGTTCGATCCTGCTGGTGGTGTTTTCAGCGTTCAGCGCGGCCGTGGTGGAAGGGTTGTGGTCGCGCGTGCCAGCCGCCATGCTGGTCAACCTGGTGGTGGTCTGCATCGTGCTGCTGGCGGTCGTCATGCTGGTGGTGACATGGCTGGCGCGGCGCTTCGGGTTTTCGAAGGCCGACGAAATCACGATCGTGTTTTGCGGCTCCAAGAAAAGCCTGGCCACCGGCATCCCGCTGGCCCACGTGCTGATTCCCGCCGCCAGCATCAGCATGGTGGTGCTGCCGCTGATGCTGTTTCATCAGATCCAGCTGATCGTCTGCGCGGTGATTGCGGGCCGCTACGCGCAGCGGCCCGTAGAGCCTGCTGAAACCGTCTAGCCTGGCGCCAGGCGCATCTGCCAGTAGCCGACATCGATCCACAGCCCGAGCTTGAAGCCCACTTCTGAAAAGTGCGCCACCTTGGCAAAGCCCAGGCGTTCGTGCAGCCGGACACTGCGCGCGTTCGGCTGCGCGATGCCGGCAATGACCGTGTGCAGGCCACGCGTGCGCAATGCATCCAGCAAGCTGGCATACAGGCGCATGCCATGACCCTGGCCGGCCAGGGCGGCATCAAGATAGATCGTGCTCTCTACCGCGTGGCGATAGGCATGCCGGGCGCGCCACTTGGTGGCGTAGGCATAGCCGATGATGGCGTCACCGTCCGTCAGCACCTGCCAGGGCAGGCCGCCGTCGATCACGTCGGCGATGCGCGCGGCCATGTCGGCGGCGGTCACCGGCGCTTCCTCGAACGAGATGGTCGTGCCGTCGACGTAGTGGTTGTAGATGGCGCAGATGCGGGCGGCGTCAAGCGGGCATGCGGGGCGGATAACGGTCATTGTCGGGTGCGACTCCATGTAAAGACGCATCATAAGACACGCCGGGCCATAAACCACGACCTGCGTGAATACCCGACCAAACCGCTCGATGATTGATGCGATGCAATATATTCCTGTTACTATCCAGACCAGTAGTCAATATTTTCGCTGGCTGATCGGTTACGTAGAAGGAAGTTCATGCTGTTGCGCTTGCAGGCCGCATTTCGTTATTTCAATCAGGCCGTGCCATTTCGCCTGATCCCTGCACTGGTCACCACTGCCGTACTGCTCACACTGCTGGCCATTCCGCATCCCGCAGGCTTGACCGCTGGCGCATGGACAATGGTGGCAATCTTCCTCACCACCATCGTCGCCATCATTTTGAAAGTCATGCCAATCGGCGTCATGGCGCTGATGGCGATCGTGATCGTCGCCCTGTCGCAAGTGACGTCCGGGTCATCCAAGGGCGCGATGGCCGACGCGCTGGGCAGCTTTTCCAGCCCGCTGATCTGGCTGATCGTCGTTGCCGTGCTGATCTCGCGCGGCCTGAAGAAGACGGGCCTGGGCAACCGCATTAGCCTGAACTTCATCGCGCTGCTGGGCAAGCGCACGATCGGCATCGGCTACGGGCTGGCCGTCTGCGAGCTGGTGCTGGCACCGTTCACGCCGAGTAATACCGCGCGCGGCGGCGGCATCGTCCACCCGATCATGAAGTCGATCGCCGCGTCGTTCGATTCCGACCCGGCCAAGGGCACCGAGGGCAAGGTGGGCACGTACCTGGCGCTGGTCAACTACCACGCCAATCCCATCACCTCGACGATGTTCGTCACCGCCACCGCGCCCAATCCGCTGGTGGTCGACTTCGTCGCGCGCGCCAGTGGCCAGACATTTCAGCTGAGCTGGACCACGTGGGCGCTGTGCATGGTATTGCCGGGACTCGTGTGCCTGCTGCTGATGCCCCTGATTATTTACCTGCTGGCGCCGCCAGAACTCAAGCAGACACCCGATGCGATCGGCTTCGCGCGGGCCGAGCTTGCGCGCATGGGGCCCTTGTCGGCCAGCGAGCGCGTGATGCTCGGCACCTTCGGCCTGCTGCTGGTGCTGTGGGCGAACGTGCCGGCCATGATCTTTGGCAGCGCGTTCACGCTCGACCCGACCGTGGTCGCCTTTGTCGGCCTGTTCATCCTGATCATCACGGGCACGCTCGACTGGGACGATATCCTGTCCGAAAAAAGCGCGTGGGATACCTTGATCTGGTTCGGCGCGCTCGTCATGCTGGCCGAGCAGCTCAACAAGATGGGCGTGATCGCCTGGGCCTCGAACGGCATGCGCGACGCCATCGTCGCCAGCGGCATGGGCTGGGGCGCCGCAGCGAGCGTGCTGGTGCTGGCCTTCGTGTTCTCGCACTACCTGTTCGCCAGCACCACGGCCCACATCAGCGCGATGATGTTCGCGTTCCTGTCGGTGGGCGCGGCGCTGGTGCCGGGCCAGTATCTCGTGCTGTTCCTGCTGATGATGACGGCGGCGTCGGGCATCATGATGACGCTGACCCACTACGCCACCGGCACCTCGCCGATCATCTTCGGCAGCGGGTATGTCACCATGGGCCTGTGGTGGAAGGTCGGCTTCATCATGTGCCTGTTCGAACTGGCGGTGTTTGCCGTCGTCGGCGGCCTGTGGTGGAAGTTGCTCGGGTACTGGTGATGTACCCACGTTCAAGGAGAGATTGATGACAATAGTTGCGACCGCACATCCGTATTACGACCGCCTGATCGAGGCCGGCCGCGCCAATGGCCCGGTGACGGTGGCGGTGGCGCACCCGTGCGACCGCTACGCACTCGAAGCGGCGCTCGACGCAGCCAGCATCGGCCTGATCACGCCGCTTTTGGTCGGCCCGGCGGCGCGCATCCACGCTGCGGCTGATTCCGCCGGCCTGGACATCGGCGCGCTGCGCCTGGTCGACACGGCCCACAGCCACGCCTCGGCCGCGCGCGCCGTCGAACTGGTGCGCGAAGGGAAGGCCGCCGCGCTGATGAAAGGCAGCCTGCACACCGATGAACTGATGGGCGCCGTGGTCGCCGCCACGACCGGCCTGCGCACGGCGCGGCGCCTGAGCCACTGCTTCGTGATGGACGTGCCGGGGCGCAGCGAACCGCTCATCATCACCGACGCCGCCATCAACATCATCCCGACGCTGGCCGAGAAGCGCGACATCGTGCAGAACGCGATCGACCTGGCGCATGTGCTGCGCTTCGAGGGTGTGCGCGTGGCGATCCTGGCGGCGGTGGAAACGGTCAGCGACAAGATGCCATCGACGATCGATGCGGCGGCGCTGTGCAAGATGGCCGATCGCGGGCAGATCACCGGCGCGATCCTCGATGGCCCGCTGGCGATGGACAATGCGATCGATCCGCAGGCCGCCGCCGTCAAGGGGCTCGATTCGTCCGTGGCCGGGCGCGCCAACGTGCTCGTCGCGCCGGATCTGGAAGCCGGCAACATGCTGGCCAAAAGCCTGACCTTCATGGCCGGCGCGGCAGCGGCTGGCATCGTCCTCGGCGCGCGCGTGCCGCTGATCCTGACCAGCCGCGCCGATTCGGTCGCCGCGCGCCTGGCCTCGTGCGCCGTGGCCGTGCTGCTGGCGCGACATCAGCTGGCCAGCGCCAGCGTTGCGGGGCGCTGAGATGGCGACGCAGGACTGCATCGCGGTCATCAATGCCGGCTCGTCGAGCATCAAGTTTTCGCTGCATGCGCTGCCTGATCTGGCGCCGCTCTTCACGGGCAAGATCGACGGGCTGTATCGGGGCGCCGCGCGCTTCATCGCCCGCGACGCCGCTGGCCACACGGCCGGTGAACATGCCTGGACGACGCCGCTCGACCACCAGGCCGGGATGGCGTACCTGATCGATTTCGCCGAGAGCCACCTGGATGGCTACCGCGTGTGCGCGGTCGGTCACCGCATCGTGCACGGCGGCGTCGACTTCAGCGGACCCGTCCAGCTGGACGAGGTCGTACTCGCCCGGCTGGCCGGCCTGATTCCGCTGGCACCACTGCATCTGCCGCACAATCTCGCGCCGGTGCGCGCCCTGATGGCGCTGCGGCCCGGGCTGCTGCAGGTTGGCTGCTTCGACACCGCGTTCCATACGGCGCAGCCGGCGCTGGCGCAGGCGTTCGCGCTGCCAGCGGCAATTACCGACCTGGGCATCCGCCGCTATGGCTTTCACGGGCTTTCTTACGAATACATCGCGGCCACGCTGCCGCTGTGCGATCCGGCGCTGGCCGGCGCGCGCGTGGTCGCCGCACATTTGGGCAACGGCGCCAGCATGTGCGCGATGCAGGGCGGGCGCAGCATGGCCAGCACGATGGGTTTCACGGCGGTCGATGGCCTGCCGATGGGCACGCGCTGCGGCGCGCTCGATCCGGGCGTGGTCATTTACCTGATCGAGGAACTGGGCATGACCGTGGAAAGCGTGCAGCGCATGATGTACAACGAGTCGGGCTTGCTGGGCGTGTCCGGCGTGTCGTCCGACATGCGCGTGCTGGAAGCGAGCAGCGAGCCGCGCGCGCAACTGGCGATCGTCCTGCTGGTGTACCGGATCGGTCGCGAACTGGGTTCGCTGGCGGCGAGCCTGAGCGGGCTGGATGCGCTGGTGTTCTCGGGCGGGATCGGCGAGAACAGCGCGCGGCTGCGCGCTGCGGTATGCCGTGATGCGGCCTGGCTCGGGGTCGAGCTCGACCCGGGCGCGAACACCGCGCCGCCGGCCGGGCCGGCCCGCATCAGCCTCGCATCGAGCCGGGTCGCCGTCTGGCTGGTGCCGGCCAATGAAGAACTGATGATCGCGCGCCATGCGCATGACCTGCGCGAACTGCTCGATCCGCCACTGCCTGAACCTGGAGAACACCCATGAAAGTCATCCTGTCGGGCCTGCACGCCGATGCCTGTGAAAGCGCCATCATCGACAGCTTCACGCCGTACTTTCACATCACGCAGGTGTACATGATCCGCGAAGGCTCGCCTGACAGTCCCTGGGCCGTGCTGCACATCGCCGACTCGTACGAGCACGCGTGGGCGGCCTGCAACAGCCTGCGCGGCGTCTTCCATCGCGGCAAGCGCCTGAGCGTGTACATCCCGACGCACCAGCCCGACATCTATCACGAGTTCGCGCCGCACGAGCGCCTCGATATCGCTTAAGCGTGGCGCCGTGGTGCGGCGTGCCACTGGCAGCCGGGCAGGCGTTGCAACAGCTGCGCCTGCAGTGCCGGGGCGGCGTCGCGCTCGACACACAGCAATGCACGTACGCTGCACCCGCTCGGGCAGGCGTCGATGCGCAGAAATCGCACTGCATCCAGACCCGCGCGGATCACTGCCTGGCGCAAGCTCGTTGCCGATGCCGTGTCGACCTGCAGCCAGACGAGCATCGTGTGATCGGCCGGCAGCTGGCGTCGCAGGGCGGGGCTGTCAAGCGTAACGTGTTTCACCGTGATTTCTCCTTCGGTTACCGTGACATCCGGCGTGTCAACGATTCCTGGCGACTGATCTGCGCCTGCACGACGCATGCCATCGGCACTGCCGCCGGATAGACCTCGTCGTACAGCGCGCGCAGTTCGGCGGCCGCATCGGGATCGCAGGTTGTAGCGTCCGAGACGCAGCGGCCAGGCCCGTAGTCGCGTGCGGCCGGCGCATGCAGGACCGTCTCGGCCAGCGTGGCATCGTCGACCCGCGCCACGTGTGCGAGCACGGCGGCGCGCTCGCTGACGCCCGGGCCGGCGGCGCCACTGACGGCGACGAACAGCACCCGCATGGCGGGGTTGAACGTGCGCGCGCCATTCAGGCGCGCCAGCAGGCGGTATTGCAAGTCGAGTTCGAGCGCGCCGCCGCGCACCGGCACCACCACCAGCCGGCTCTCGGCCAGCACGCAGCGGCAGCCGTCGGTGTCGCGCGTGCCGGCGTCGATCAGGATGTCGTCGAACAGCGGGCGCAGTGCGGCCAGGCGCGTCTTGACCGCGCGGCTACCCACCTGGTGCGTCTCGATCCACGGCTGGACGCCGGCATGGCTGCGTTCTTCGGCCCAGCCGCTGTCGCCATTCCCGGCGGTGGTCATCAGGCACACGCGACGCCCTGCACGCGCACGCAGCACGGCCAGGTTGCGCGCGACGATCGTGCGCTCCGGGCTGCTGTGTTGATTGACGATGGCGATGATCATGCAGGCCTCCAAGCCGGATTCGATGTATCCAGCGTAGCGACGCGACCGTAAAAACGGGGCAAAAGAGGCGGGTGCATCCGTCAATGCCATGTATACGCGGCCTGGATGCGCAGCGCGCGATCAGGCGGCGGCGTCGCGCAGCGCGGTGGCCATGTCGATGAAGGCGCGCAACTTGGGCTGGCCTTGCGCTTTCGCGCCGAAGTACAGGTAGAGGCCTGACGTGTTTGGCACGAACGGTGCAAGGACCCGTTCGAGCTGGCCGTTGGCGAGGTCGTGTGCGATCTCGATGTCGGGCAAATAGGCCAGGCCCAGGCCCGAGCGGGCAAAGTCGGCAATCAGGCCCGTGTCGTTGACGACGAGCGCATGCCCGGTCTCGACGTGGAATGCGCCGCCATCGCGCGTGAACTGCCAGCGCGCGAGCAGCTTTGATGTATGGAAGCGGTAGCGGATCGTCGCGTGGCGCACGAGGTCTTCGGGTATGCGCGGCCGGCCGGCATCGGCGAAGTAGGCGGGGGCGCCGACGACCGACCAGCGCAGTTCGGGCGTCAGCCGCACCGCCACCATGCCTTGCGCGACCGACTGGCCAAGGCGGATGCCTGCGTCGTACCCCCGTTCCAGCAAATCGACCTCGCCATCGTCGAGCGAGATATCGAGCGCCACGTCGGGATGCGCGCGCCGGAACTGCGGCGCCAGCCTCTTGAGCACCAGCGCGCCCAGTGCGCGCGGGACGGTCAGCCGCAAGGTGCCGGCCGGGCGGTCGCGAAAGCGCGCCAGGCTCGAAAAGGCGTCGTCGATCTGGCACGTCGCCGCCAGCAGGTCGGCGTACAGCGCGCTGCCCGTCTCGGTCAGCATGACCCGGCGCGTGTTGCGCGTCAGGAGAATGACGCCGTGCTGCGCTTCGAGCAGTTTTACGGCCTTGCTGGCGGCGGCAGGGGTCACGCCGATGCGGATGGCGGCGGCGGTAAAACTCTTCATTTCGGCAACGGCGAGAAAGATGCGGATGGCGTCCAGGGAAGTATTTTTCATCGCCGCGATCATGAACTTGGAGTTGATAGTCTATCGGCTAACTGTGTGTATCGCCAGGTAATCAAGGCTGGCAGGATGTGGACTTCCATTGACCTTCAGGAGACACCATGACAATCCCAATGCCCACCCCGGTCGCAGAATACTTCCTGCAGGCGAACGCTCACGATGCCGATGCGGTGGCAGGCTGCTTCAGCCAGGATGCCGAGGTACGCGACGAGGGGCACGCGTATCGCGGGCGCGACGCGATCCGCGCCTGGAAGCGCGCGACCAGCGCCCGCTATGGCGCGACAGCGCATCCGGTATCGTGCAAAACCACGCCGCCCGGTTGTATCGTCCAGGCCGAGGTCACGGGAAACTTCCCCGGCAGCCCCGCGCGCATCGTCTTCGATTTCAGTCTCGACGGCCCGGCGATCACCGCCCTGGCGATCCGTGCGTGAGCTACCCTGGACAGCAAGTCGCCATCATGAAAATAAGTTGCACGGCATTACTTGCAAGATTCGCCAAGCTGTCGGTATAATGCGGCCTCTCGCAGCGATGCGAGACGACCGAATCTGGAGAGGTGGCAGAGTGGTCGAATGTACCTGACTCGAAATCAGGCGTACGCGCGAGCGTACCGTGGGTTCGAATCCCACCCTCTCCGCCAAGTAGCAAAAAAAAAGCCACCGAAAGGTGGCTTTTTTCATTCCGCGGCGTATCAGAGGAGCAGGGCGCCTGCGCGCCCTGCGTGTGGGATGAGAAGGCCAGCGCGTATTCGCGATGGCGCGGCCTGCAGCATGTAGGCGAATCCCACCCTCTCCGCCAAGTAGCAAAAAAAAGCCACCGAAAGGTGGCTTTTTTCATTCCGCGGTGTATCAGGGAGCAGCCGGGGTCAGGTCTGACATTCGGACACGACCTCAGCCTTATCCACTTCCGATCGTGTGTTGACCAGTATTGGCATGGCCCGGTGCCAGCTGGTTCCGACTACCCGATCGTCGAGGTCGTGTCCGAATGTCAGACCTGACCCCCCGCTTTTCCGACCTCAGCCTTATCCACTTCCAATCGTGTGTTGACCAGTATTGGCATGGCCCGGTGCCAGCTGGTTCCGACTACCCGATCGTCGAGGTCGTGTCCGAATGTCAGACCTGACCCCCCGCTTTTCGCTCCGCGGTGCGACGGTGCAACGGTGCGTTGAACGCGTGGGCGGAAAACCCCGCCCACCCTACGGTCCATTGACTGCAAATCGGCTTTTTTGGCGGCGGCGCAGGAACAATCCGGGCTGACCGGGCCTCAGCGCTTGCGCGCCTGCAACCATACCGCGGCAATCCGCTCGACTTCTTCGTACCCGGGCTCGCCGAGCTGCCCGCCGAAGATGTCGGGATCGAGTTCTTCGTACGACCACGATGCGCATTCTGCATCGAGGCGCGCGCGCAGGCTTTCAAGGAAATGGTCATTGGCTCCCGTGATCGCCACCCCCGTGTACAGCAGCAGCCGCCCGCCGGGGCGCAGGCGCGCCAGGCCTTCTTCGACGATGCGGCGCGACAGCTCGGCGCCACGTTCGCCGCCGCCGTGGCGGTAGCGGCGAGCGTCCGGATCGACGACGAATGGCGGATTCGACACAATCAGGTCGACCTCGCCCGCCACACCATTGAACAGATCGCTCTCGCAGGCCGTGAACCCCGTCACGTCGTTCAGTTGTGCGTTCACCCGGGACAGGGCCAGCGCGGCCAGGTTGACATCGGCGCCGATCGCGTCGGCAGCCGGGAAGGCACGCGCGATCGTCAGCGCGCCGGCACCGCTGCCGCAGCCGACATCGATTGCGCGCATGGGTGCGGGGTCGGCTGACGCGAATGCGCGCCGCATGGCGCCGATGAAGCGGTAGGTGTCCGGCCCGAAGAACACCGCATCGTCGTCGTGCGTTGGAAAGGCCGAGTGAAACAGCAGAAGGTCGTCCAGCGTCGAGGCGCGCACGGTCGAGCGCAGCGCGTCGCCTTCGCCGGCCAGCACCCCGGCATTCGCCATCAATTCGAGCATGCCAGGTGGCAGCACGGCGGGGGCAAACGGCCGGCTCCAGCCGAACACGTCGCGCAGGTCGCGCGCCTGTTCGTTGCCGGCCCGGCCGTTGATGCGCCGGTGTGTCGACGGCGTGACCGTCATGAAGCGGTAATTGGCCTGGCGCAGGGTCGTGCCAAGGGCGATCAGGGCAGTGGCTTGGATAGATGTCATGGCGCAAGCATCGCATGAATCGCGCAGAGCGGCGCGCACGAATCGGGTCATATGCCGATGGAATTTGATGCATTATGTGATCACTCGAACATACGGGATGACGGCGACGAACCATACTCATCAGCATAGTCAAATGACAACGACAACGAGAGAGAACACGCACAATGAAAAGCTTTGACATGGACGACGTTCCGCGCGGCCGCATGGACCGCGAAATCGCCCGCGAACGCCGCGAGCGCGCGCTGAACGACGAGCAGCGTGCTGGCCTGGCGCCTGCCGACGACCTGCGCGGCAAGGATGCGCGTGAGCGCGCCGATACCTCCAGCATCAAGCGCAATACCCGCTGAATCAACAACTGGACGACTAGGAGAACGTATGCGTTGGGATGGTGACCGTGAAAGCAGCAATGTCGAAGACCGTCGGGGCGACAGTGGCGGGGGAGGTGGTGGCTTCGGGATTGGCGGGCGCTCGATCGGTATCGGCACCATCGTCATCGCACTGGTGGGTTCCTACTTTTTGGGCGTCTCGCCGGCCACGATCCTGAGCCTGCTGTCGGGTGGCGGCGCGCCGCAGGTCCAGCAATCGTCGCAGCCGCGCGCGGCGCCGGCCGACGACCGCGAGAGCAAGTTCGTGCGCACCACGCTGGCCTACACCGAAGATGCCTGGACCCAGATCTTCACTGAACAGAATGCGCAATACCAGCCAGCGAAACTCGTGCTGTTCGACGGCCGCACGAATACCTCGTGCGGTGTCGGCCAGAGCGCGACCGGGCCGTTCTATTGCCCGGCCGATGCATCGGTGTACATCGATCTCGATTTCTTCCGCACGATGCAGCAGCGGTTCAATGCCGGCGGTGAATTCGCCCAGGCGTACGTGATTGCCCATGAGGTCGGCCACCACGTCCAGAACCTGCTCGGCATCTCCGACAAGGTGCATGCGGCCCAGCAGAACGCGTCGGAAAAACAGGGCAATATCCTGTCGGTCAAGCTCGAACTGCAAGCCGACTGCTTCGCCGGTGTCTGGGCCAAGCGCACCGATCAGCGTGCGAAGATCCTGGAGCAGGGCGATGTCGAAGCCGCCCTGAACGCGGCGAGCGCCATCGGCGACGATGCGCTGCAAAAGCAGTCGCGCGGCGTGGTGGTGCCAGACTCATTCACGCACGGCACATCGGCGCAGCGCGTCCGCTGGTTCGAGCGTGGCCTGGAGAGTGGTGAAGTGGCCTCGTGCAATACTTTTGATGCCAAAAATCTATAAAAGGCACTAAAAAGTTTCCTGATGGGTATAAAGGCGGACATTAATTCGGGGTAGTTGCGTAAAAATGCGTGTCCGTTACCGTGCGCGTATGGCAATCCTTGGTAACTTGACATAAGTTAGTGTTAGATCAGCACGCTATTCAGAGCGCGCCGACATAACCTCACTGAATTTGCCAAGGAGTGCTTATGCTTGCCATGAACTACCGCGGGCCATACCGTGTCCGCGCCGACCAGAAGCCTGAACCCGTCATCGAACACCCGGGCGACGCCATCGTGCGCGTCACCCGCGCCTGCATCTGCGGCTCCGACCTGCACCTGTATCACGGTCTGGTGCCCGATACGCGGGTCGGTCACACCTTCGGCCACGAATTCATCGGCATCGTCGAAGAAGTCGGGTCGGATGTCCACAAGCTGAAGGTAGGCGACAAGGTCCTGGTGCCGTTCAACGTCTTTTGCGGCTCCTGCTTCTTTTGCCAGCACGAGTTGTATGGCAATTGCCACAACACGAATGCGCAAGCAACCGCCGTTGGCGCGATCTATGGTTACTCGCACACCGCCGGTGGCTATGACGGCGGCCAGGCCGAGTACGTGCGTGTGCCGATGGCCGACGTCGGCCCGATGATCATCCCGGAAGACATCCACGACGATGACGCCGTGCTGCTCACGGACGCGCTGCCCACCGGCTACCAGGCTGCCGAAATGGGCGACATCAAGGAAGGCGACACGGTCGTCGTGTTCGGCGCGGGCCCGGTCGGCATCTTCGCCGCCAAGTCGGCCTGGCTGATGGGTGCGGGCCGCGTGATCGTCGTCGACGAGATCGAATACCGCCTCGAATTCGTCAAGAACTATGCGCAGTGCGAAGTCGTGAACTTCAAGGAAGTGAGCGACATGGCGCTGCACATCAAGAAGATGACCGACTGGATGGGCGCCGACGTCTGCATCGACGCAGTGGGCTGCGAAGCAGCGGGCAACACAATGCAGACCATCACAGGTGTCTACACGATGATGCAGGCCGGGGCTGCGACCGTGCTGCACTGGTGCATCAACTCGGTGCGCAAGGGCGGCAATGTGTCGATCGTCGGCGTGTATGGGCCGACCTTCAATGCGGTCCCGATCGGCAATGCGCTGAACAAGGGTTTAACGCTGCGCATGAATCAGGCCAGCGTGCGCCGCCATTTGCCACGCTTGATCGAGCACATCCGCGCCGGCCGCATCGATCCGAAAGCCATCATCACGCACCGCGTGCCGCTGGAAGAAGTGTCGGATGCGTATCACATCTTCTCGAGCAAGCTCGACAACTGCATCAAGACGATCCTGATTCCGCCGCGCGCGAACGAAGTACGCGCCGTCAAGGCCAGCATCGCAGCGTAACCGACATGCAGATCACTACGAGGACACATTATGCAGACACGTAACGACATCGTGAGCGCCAACGACCAGCACGACGGCGACCACGCGCCAGGCGAACACGACAACGATGGCCACGTCGGCCACGTCCACGGCGCAATTGCGCCACGCCGTCCCACCCGCGCGCAACTGGCGCACATCCAGGGCTGGGGCGCCGACCTCGACCGCAAGGACCGGCCCGGCGTGCCGATGGAACGCACGCCGCCGCGCTTCATCAACGTGCCGGACGGGGATCCCAAACCGCAGGAAGAACACGTCGAGGTGCTCGTCTCCACCGAGCGCCCGGGCCGCACGCCGCTGTTTGGCACGGTCCAGCCGCCATCCGGCCTCTCTGGCATGATCCGGCGCCAGGCCTTCAAGCTGACCGAGAACGACGTGCGCCACTGGCTGCTGTTGCTGGTGGCAGACCGCGTCAACATGGTCGAGGGCATCGGCGAGGATCTTGCCAGCGGCAAGATCCCGAACGTGCTGGCCGAGATGGGCATCAAGGCCGAGTTCCAGCACAACAAGGCGGGCCTGGCGAAAAAAGTTGCACTGGGCGTGGCCGTCGTTGGCACGGCGGTGTATCTGATGAAGCGCCGTAGGTAGGGGACATTGTTCTCAAGCAAATACTCGTTTATTTGCACGTCCATCATGGTCGATGACCGGCGCCACCTGGCCCGGCTTACCGGATGGAGCCGAGATGATTCCTCAACCGTTGTTCAGGGCAGTTCTGCTGGGTGCCGCCATCGTGCTGGCGCCCGGCGTCCACGGCGCGCCGATGATGAGCGCGCCACTGAAGTTGGACACGCAGGCGCAGGCGCAGGTCCTGGGCCAGCTCACTGCGCGCCGGCCGGCCATCGGCCTGGATGCCGATCACGGCTACCGCGTCGTCGCGCAGCACCCCGGCGTTCAGGGCACGCACGTGGTGCGCGCGGCGCACCTGTACAAGGGCGTGCGCATCTTTGGCTCCGAATCCGTGGTCGTGCTCGATGCACGCCAGCAGATCGTGTCCGAAAGCGCCTCGCCCCGCCGCCTGCAGCTGGGGCGCACCGCAGCCGGCGCGCTCAGTCCCGTCACCACCGGCTTCGACACCACGCCGGTCGTCAAGCGCAAGGCTGCCATCAGCGCCGCCGCCAAGGGCAGTCCGTCCGGCGCCGTCAACGTCAAGCTGCCCACCGCCGAACTGGTGATCTACCCCGTGATGCGCGACGAGCGTGCGCCGAGCGCCATTGCCAAGCCCGATAGCGACCTGAATGCACTGGATCTGGTCGAAACGGTCGACCACTACGCGCTGGCCTGGCATGTGCGCGTGCGCATGCGCAGCGGCGAGCAACCGATCTTCTATGACGTCATCGTCGATGCGCGCACGGGCGATACGATCGACCGCTGGAACGCGCTGCAAACGGTGGAGGGCATCGGCCGGAGCCAGTACAGCGGCAACGTGCCGCTCAGCACGACATTTTCGGGCAACGTGTACCAGCTGCTCGATCCGCAGCGCGGCAAGGGCGGCATGTTCGGTGCAATGGCAATCACCAACGCCAACCACGGCACCACCAGCGGGCGCGTCTACACCAATAGCAACAACACCTGGGGCGACGGCAAGCAGTTCGTCGAAGGCGCCAGCACGACGGGCGCGAACGGCCAGACCGCGGCCGTCAACGCCATGTGGGGCCTGATGAATACCTATGACCTGCACCTGAACGTGCTGGGCTGGCGCGCGCTCGACGGCCAGGATACGGCGTCGCACATCGCCGTGCATGTCAACCGCGGCTACGACAATGCCTACTACAGCGACACCTGCCGCTGCATGTTCATCGGCGACGGCACGTTCTTCACGAACCTCGCGGCGATCGACGTCGTCGGCCACGAAATGGGGCACGGCATCACGGCCGCTACATCGAACCTGGTCTACACGGGCGAGTCGGGCGGGCTGAACGAGTCGAGTTCGGACATCGCGGGCGAAGTCGTCGAGGCGTATGCGCGTGCCGGCGGCAAGGGAGAGGTCGTGCCCGCACTGGGCAACGACTGGATGCTCGGCAGCGAGATCGCCCGCGACGGCAAACCGCTGCGCTGGATGATCAAGCCCAGCAAGGATGGCAATAGCCGCGACGCGTGGAGCACGGGCCTCAAGCGCCTGGACGTGCATTACAGCAGCGGCCCGAACAACCGGATGTTCTATTTCCTGGCGCGGGGTTCAGTGGCCGACAAGACAAATGATGCGTGGAGCGGCTACCTGAAGCGGCGCCCGCTGGCGATGACGGGCATCGGCATCGACAAGGCGTTCCGGATCTGGTTCCGTGCGAACACGACCAAGTTCACGGCCAGCACCAATTACGCCGATGCGCGGGCGAAGATGATCGAGTCGGCGGGAGAGTTGTACGGGACGGGCAGCCGCGAAGTGGTGGCGGTCACGCGCGCCTATGCAGCGATCAATGTCGGGGCAGACATCGACGAGTTGGCGACCGCGTCCGTTACCGGGCCGGCCGCCGCAGCGATCACCGCAGTAGTTACTGATCGCTCATCAGTGGAAATGGATTGAGCGGCGTGCCTTTCCACCACTGCTTCTCCGGCGTCAGGGCGACGACGGCGAAGTGCAGGTGCGGTGCGTTCGGATCGGAATTGCCGGTCACGCCGACATAACCGATCAACGTGCCGCGCTTGACCTCCATGCCTTCGGCGATGCCGTCGGCGTAGCGGTCCAGGTGGGCGTAGTAGTACGCAAACTGCCCGGTCGGATCGAACTGGTAGACGGTCAGGCCGCCCGGCTTGCTGTGAAACAGCTTGGCAACCTTGCCGTCGGCCACCGCGACGACGGGCGTGCCGGTCGGGGCCATGATGTCGAGCGCCTCGTGCTGGCGTTGTTCACCGCGCGGCTGGTAGAAGGTATCGGTCAGCTGGGCCGACTTGATGCCTTGCACCGGCACCAGCAGCTTGCCCGGCATCGTCGTCGGAGCAGTGGAACCTGCTGCGGCAGTGGCGTCAGGCGTCGGGCGCAGTGGCAGGTCGGCATCTTCCAGATTCGGCACCACGATTGGCGCGGGCGGCAGCTGGCTCTCGATCTGCGATGCCGGAATGCCGGGGGCTGCCGGCGCTGCGGCGGCAACCTCGGTCGCCGGCTTGTCAGGCACGTCTTGCAGTGCCACGAACAGGATCGCGGCGCCGACCAGCACGCCAAGGACAAACGTGATCAACCATTTCATCTTGTTCTCCGTGCGGCGCCACGGGCGCCGCGTGTGTGCCTGGGGCGCTCGTTATTTTTGCAGGATCACTTCGGTGCCAGCCGAGACGGCGGCGCCCACTTCAGCGGCGCTCCAGTTGGTCAGGCGGATGCAGCCATGCGATTCGGTCTTGCCCACGTGGCCCGGCACTGGCGTGCCGTGGATACCGTAGTGCGGCTTGGACAGGTCGATCCACATCACGCCGACCGGGTTGTTCGGGCCTGGCTTGACAGGGGTTGCCTTGTCGCCCGGCTTGGCATCCCAGAACAGTTTCGGGTTGTAGTTGTAGACCGGATTGGCGTGCACGCCCTCGATCTTCCAGGTGCCGATCGGCAGCGGATCGCGGCTGCTGCCGGTCGAGGCCGGATACTGGGCCAGCAGGCGGCCCGCTGCGTCAAACAGTTGCAGCGTCTTGGTGCTATCGCGCACGACGACCTTGGTCGCCTGTGCCAGTGGTTCCTTGCCGCTCACGTTCGGCACCATGATGCGTTCACCCGCGCGGGCGAAGGTCTTGCCTGGATTGAGGCGCTGCAGCAGTTCCGGGCTGGCGTGGAATTTCTCGCCCAGGCCTTCGAGCACGTTGGCATAGCCCAGCTGCGCGAGCTTGGCCTTTTCCATCATCGTGTCGGGCACTGGCTGGAACGGGCCTTCGACGTCTTCGGCGATCAGCGCGTATTCGGCCAGCGTGGGCGTGGTGTCGGTGGCGAGGGCGTTCCAGGTTGCGTCATCGAGCTTGCCGGTGACCGGCAGCTTGCGCACGGTCTGGAACGTGTTCAGGGCCTGGCGCATGTTCGAGCCGTAGGCGCCGTCCAGTTCGCCTGGCGACAGGTAGGCGCGCTCGAGCAGCACCTGGGCGCGCAGCAGTTTTTCGAATTCTGCCTGCTCGGCAATGGCCGGATCCTGCACAGCGCCGGGCGCAGCGGTTACCGCCGTCGACATCGTCGTATTCTGGGCTGTCGTCGCCGGTTGGGCGGCTGGCGGCAGCGGGGCAGGCTGTTGCGCGATGGCGTGGGTCAGCGTGCCTCCAAGGGCGGCGATCAGGGTCAGGGCGGTCATCTTGTTCATGCGGTCTCCGGGTTTGCTTCTGGAAAACTGTAGAGTAGTGAAATGCATCGTCCGGGTCTGTGCGTCAGCGTACTCACAGCCGGTCAACTGTTTCATTGAGGCTACAATTGCACTATGGATCAGCCTGTCTACACCGTTACCGTCATGCCGCTCGGCGCCAATGTCGCCGTCGGCGTGGCCACGACCTTGCTGCACGCGCTCGAGGCTGCCGGCATCGAGTTGCCCAGCTCATGTCGCAACGGAACCTGCCGTACCTGCCTGTGCCGCCTGCGCGCCGGCAAGGTGGCGTACACGGTCGAGTGGCCGGGCCTGTCGGTCGATGAGCGGCGGGACGGCGATATATTGCCCTGCGTGGCGCTGGCGCGCGACGATCTGGTGCTGGACGTCCCACTGGCGCGGCGCATCGCTACCGGGCGCGATTAGCATGGTGGTACTATCCGCTTGATGCCCGACGCGCTGTCCGGCACGTTCTGATGACATCCGCAGCAACCACCATGAATGGAGCACGACCATGAGCAAAAGTCAGGATGCAAAGAAGACGACCAAGAAGGAACCGGCCAAGACCATGAAGGAAAAGAAGGAAGCCAAGAAGGTCAAGAAAGAAGAAAAGTCGCGCCAGCAGTAAGCCAGCAGTAAGCCAGCAGTAAGCCAGCAGTAAACCAGCAGTTAAGCACACGCAATAACCTCAGCTTGACCCTGCATCACCGCGTCGCCTGCCGGCGACGCGCACCGCCTGTCCTACGGCGTTTCTGTAGAGAGGCCCAGCGCTCCCTCGATCACGTTCAGCACCGTCGGCCACGCCGGCGAACTCGTTGCCACCTCATCGTAATGGCTGGCCTCCGGCAGGATCACGACGTCCGCCACATCCCCCAGCTTGTTTGCCCGCGCCGCGTAGTCGTGCGCCACGCGCGGCGGCGAAATCGTATCGAGCGCCCCTGTCACGAGCCAGGTGCGGCTGCCATTGGGCATCAGGTCGGCGGCATTGGTATCGACCAATACATCCGGCCGCGCGGCGCTCGGGGTGCCGGCCAGCTGCGCCAGATCGCGGTCGCAGCTCGACTTGATCAGCGCCGCTTCGTGGCGCAGGTCGGCCAGACCGCCCAGGCTCACGATACGATCGACTTTGAGTGGGTTGGCATGGTGTAGCAGGCTGTCCGCCGGGATCCGCGCGCGGCCCGCGATCCATTGCACCAGTTGCCCCCCGGCCGAGTGGCCGACGGCGACGATGCGGGCCAAGTCGAGCTTGTGCGCAGGCGCATGCTTTGCCAGCAGGTCGAGCGCGGCGTGCATGTCGAGGTACATGCCGGGATAGCCGCCGCCCGGTTCATCGATGCGCCGGTATTCGACGTTCCAGACCGCGATGCCGCGCGCGGCCAGGGCACCGGCCATATTGCGAAACTGGGTGATGCCGCCAAACTTGCTGTTCCAGCAGCCGCCGTGCACGAGTACTGCCACGGGGAACGGGCCAGCGCCGGACGGCACGAACAGTTCCGCGTATTGCGAAGGCGCGGGGCCATAGGCAAGTTTGGTGGTCGGGGCAGGGCCGCGCAGGGCCAGGTAGTCGTCGAGTTTCATCGGGGCGGCGTGGGCGCTCGAGGCGGCGCCAAGCGCGAGGGCAAACAGCAGGCTGGAAAAGCGCATGGCGGGGCGGTGAGAGTGGTGAAAACATCACTATAGCCGAGTCGCCACGCCGCAGCAGCATGCGGCAATGGCGGCCGGCGGTTGCGGGGCAATCGTACGGCCCCGGGGTGACAGCCATGCTAGTCTGCCCATGACTCCATCACCTACCGAAAGGCGACCATGATTCAATTCCATGCCAACGACGCCTCGCGCGAACCGACCATTCTGCATGCGCACACGACACCCGATCCGGATGCGCCGAACGACCCGCTGGCGCCGCCGCCGCAGCCACCGGTGCCGGACGACGTGCCCGATCCCGTCAATGCTCCGGTCGAAGAGCCGAGCATGCCCGAACCACCGATCCGGGCCCACTAAACCAGCATTACCTGATCAAGCGCCAGGTTCCTGGCGCTGACCTTCCTTGTCTTCCTGCTTGTCATCGCTGCCTGCCGGCGGCAGTCCCGGGATCTCGCGAATCATTTGTTCGGTGTCGTGCTGACCGGGCGAGCGTTCGCCGCTGCCGATGTCGGCTTCATCGAAGATGGCGCGATCCTTGTTTTTGGGGTCGACGTTGTTTGGCGTGTCATTCATGCTGGGCTCCAATAGCGTTATCAATGTTGTACGATCCTAACAGCCCCGGTGCGGTGATGTCGCGCGGCAGACCATGGTGAAAACTGTTGCTTTTTCGTCCGTGTACAGGGCACGTGTGCTTCCTGTCACAGAACGGCAACAATGGGCTTTCTATAATGTCGATAACATGAAAAACAGGAGGAGATCATGGGCTCGACGTTGTACAACAAGATATATCTGGGGCGCAGCTCAGTGCTGGGCTCGCGTAGCGCGCAGCTCGCGCTCGTGCTGGGCGTACTGGCCAGTGCCGGACTGGGTTGGCTGATCCTGCGTTCGCTGCGCTGAAGGTTGCCCCGGCGCGCTGTGACGCGTACCATGCGCCCTTTGGTCAACGAAATGCGGTAATGAAAAACGAAAAGCTCACGACGGACGAATACGACGCACTCGACATGGTGCGTCGCGGCGGTAAACAAGAGATGGCCAGTGCCTGTGTCGGGCGCAATTCGAAGCGCCTGTGTGGCATCAAGCTGATGTCCTATGGCCGCGACAAGCGGCTGACGCTGACCGACAAGGGTGAAGAAGTGCTGTTCCTGCGCCGCTGCGTGACGGGCCTGCGCGCCCTGGCGGCAGATCCGCAGGTGGCGCTCGACGAAGACGTACTGCGTTTCCTGAACCGCAAATCGCATATCGTGCCGCTCGAAGGCGGTGGCCATGGCCTGAGCGACAAGGGCCGCGAATCGCTGGCCGATATCGCCCTGAATGAAGAGCGCCGCTGACCGCGCTGGCCGTCCATCGCGGACGGCCACTGTACTACCTCTTTGCTCTTTTCTGAGTCCTCAGCAGCAGCTGGCCCGCAGCATTGCGCCTGGCTAGTGCGCGCGGCGGCGGGCTGGATACACCAGCGCCCGCACTGCCACTTCGGCCGGCACGTTCATCGTCGCGAGAAATTCGGCTGCGCGCTGCAGGCCGAGGGTCGGAATGGAGGCGATCGCCTGGTTGACCAGATCGGACGTGCGGCCGTCAACGCGCTGGTGGCGGGTCGTGGGCGTAGTGGGTGTCATGGCCATGTCGGGCATGTCATTCATGTTCATTATTGGGTCCAGGTATTGGGGTTGCGCCATCGGCCCGATGATTGTACGACCAATAATGTTTATTTAGCTATATAAATGTTTTGCCGGCCATGTAATGACACCGCTTCGTACCGCGACGCGTGGCGGGCATGCAACTGAAAGTACGCTAGGCGGGTAGCGTCTCGGGCGCTGGTGACGGCGTTGGCGCTGGCAGGCAGCGGCCTTCGGCCAGCAAGGCCTCGAATTGGTCCGCCGGCACCGGTTTGCTGAAGTAATAGCCCTGCATTTCATCGCAGCCGTGGCTGCGCAGGTAATCGAGCTGCGCGAGCGTCTCGACGCCTTCGGCGATCACGGCCAGCTTCAGGTTGTGGGCCAGCGCGATGATGGACGAGACGATGGCTGCGTCGTTGGCGTCGTGCGTGATGTCGGCCACGAACGAGCGGTCGATCTTGAGCACGTCGATCGGGAAACGCGACAGGTACGAGAAGCTCGAATACCCGGTGCCGAAGTCGTCGATGGACAGATTGACCCCGAGCGCCTTCATCCGGTGCAGCAATTCCACCGCCGGCGTGACGTCGCTCATGAACAGGCTTTCGGTCAGCTCGATCTCCAGGCAGGCCGCATCGAGCCCGGTCTCTTGCAGCGTCGCTTCCAGGCTGGCCATCAGGTTGGCCGCGCCGAACTGGCGCGCCGACAAATTCACTGCCACCCGCAGGCGCGGGTAGCCGGCAACTTGCCAGGCCTTGTTCTGCGCGCAGGCAGTGCGCATGACCCAGGCACCGATCGGGACAATCAGGCCGGTTTCTTCGGCCACGCCGACAAAGCGCCCTGGCGGCACCATGCCCAGTTCGGGATGGTTCCAGCGGATCAGCGCTTCCATGCCGACGATCTGGCCCGTCTTCATGTCCACCTGCGGCTGGTAGTGCAGCACGAATTCGTCGCGTTCGAGCGCATTGCGCAGCGCGCCTTCGATGCGCACCCGTTCCATCGCCTCGTCGTTCATGCTCGGCGTGAAGAACTGGAAGTTGTTGCGCCCCAGCTTCTTGGCCCGGTACATGGCAATGTCGGCGTGCTCGATCAGGTTTTCGCTCAGCGTGCCTTCGGTCGGGAACACTGCCACGCCGACCGAGCAGGTCACGAAGAATTCCTTGTTGCCGAGCATGACCGGCTGGGCAACGGCATCCATGATCCGCTGCACGACGGCAGGGGAGAGCGGCTCGTCGGCATGCTCGTTGAGGATCACGACGAACTCGTCGCCCGACAGGCGCGCCACGGTATCGGCGTCGCGCAGCGCCGCGCGCAGGCGCGCTGCCACCGTTACCAGCAGCACGTCGCCGGCCTTGTGGCCCATGCTGTCGTTGACGAACTTGAAGCGGTCCAGGTCGATCAGCATGACCCACACCGGCCGCTCGCTGCGGCTGGCAAACGCAATCGACTGGCTCAGGCGATCCTGCAGCAGCGAGCGGTTGGGCAGGCCGGTGAGCACGTCGTGCTGGGCCACGTGGTGCACGCGCTGTTCGGTCAGCTTGCGCTCGGTGATGTCGCTGCCGGTACCGCGGTAGCCTGTGAGCACGCCCGCCTCGTCGAACACGGGCTCGCCATTGACGCAGAACCAGCGCGCGTTGCCATCGTCATCGACGATCTGGTACTCGAGGTTGTTGAACGCTTCGCGCGCCTGCATCTTGGCCAGGTGGGTACGGCCGCTTTCGCTGTCGAGCAGGCCCGGCACGTATTCCCAGCGCGTCTTGCCGATCAGGCCCTGCACGGCGACGCCCGACTTTTCGGTGAAGCCACCGGTGATCATCGTGAAGCGCAGCTCGGCGTCCTGTTCCCAGTACCAGTCCGACGACATCGACACCAGCTGGCGGAAACGCTGCTCGCTGTGCAGCAGCGCTTTTTCGGCGCGTTCGCGCGCGACCATGTCGTCGATCAGCTGGCGGTTGCTGCGGCGCAGTTCCGACGTGCGCTGGCGCACCAGTTGCTGCACTTTGCGCGCCCGCTCGCCGGCCGACTGCACGAACGCGGCGCCCATCAGCGTGACGAGGATGCCCCCGCACAGCAGCGACAGCGAGGCGAGATGATCGGCCAGAAACGGCCGGGGCGCCGCGGCGACCTCAACGCGCCAGGCCCGGCCGCCCGCATGCAGTATGGTGTTCTGCATGCCGTGGTCGGGGCGCAGCCAGCCGGCAAATTCGTGGCGCGAGGCGCTTGAGGTAGGGCCGTTCGAGAACAGCAGGGCGGCAGGGTCGGCATGGTCGCCGGCGTACACCGACACGAAGATGTCGCCGCCACCCAGCAGGCCGGCAGTGGCAAGCGATTCGCGCACCAGTTCCTTGCCCCGCAGGACAACGGCCGTGTTGCCGCGCATGACGCCTTGCTTGTCGACTACCGGCTGCACGAGATCGAAGCTGGCCTGGCTTGTCGGCGCCTGGGCCAGCGCGAACAGGCTGCTGGCAGCCGGCTGGCCCGTGCTGCGTGCCAGCTCGAGTGCGTCCATGACGGCAGCGTTGTGGGACAGGTTCAGGCCCAGGGCCGCTTCGTTGCCAGCCATCGGTTCGACGTATTCGATGACGTGATAGCGGGTGCGCAGCGGCGCGGGCACCTGGCCACCCGGCGTCATCTCGGTCAGGATCGTGCCGGGCCGCACATGCTGCAGCTCGGCTTCGATTAACGCGCGTTCATTGCCCGGCACGACGCGGTGGAAATTGAACGCCTGGATGAAGCGGTGGCGCTCGAGCAGGGCGGCCGTGAAGTCGGCAAACCGTTCGCGGCTCACCGGCTCGCCCCTGGAAAACAGCTGGTTGGTGACGGCCAGGACTTCAAACGCCTGGCCCATGCCCTGGCGCACTGCCGCCACGCGCTGGTCGGCGCGCTGGCCGAACGCGAGCGCCATATTGTCATATTCGAGGTGACTGACACCGATGAACAGGCCGAAGGAGGCGGCCATGCCGCCCCCGAGCGTGAGGGCTGCCGCGAGAGTCAGTGAACGGGGCAGTCGGCGCGGCATGTTATCGAAAGGTCCAGGTCAATCCGTACAAATGAGTCAGGAGCGCACGTGGCAGACGGTTCTTGCCGACGAGCATGAATGCGCGCCAGTGTGTCATACAAGAGGCTGGCGCCGCAAACTTATCGTATTGTGAGGGACAATCTGCCCGTCGTGGGTAAAACCGTGTTAGCCCCGGCGCCGCGCCAGCCAGGCCACCACGCCGCGCGCGAGCAGCCGGTTGGCCCAGCCGAAGCCGATGCCGCTGCGGTCCCGGCCGCGCCGTGCGAGGCGTAGCAGCAGGCGTTCGCCGCGTAAAGGCAGGGTGGTGGGGCGCATGGCGAACAGGATCCGGTTGTTGCCGGCGATGTGCCGGAACCAGATTACGCGCCCGTCGAAGGCATCCCCCAGCCGTTGTAAGAAAGACACATAATCCGGATCGTAGGTGAAAATATTGGCCACCATTACGCCGCCGGGACGCAGCGCGCGGCGGCCGGCGGCGTAGAACGCGCGGCTGGCCAGCGCCGGCGGCAAGCCGCCCCGGTCGAAGCCATCGACCAGCAGCACATCGGCGTCCCCGGGCGTGCGCGCCAGATAGTCGGCTGCGTCGCAATGCAGCACCCGCAGGCGTTCATCATCCGGCGGCAGGCAGAACAGGTCGCGCAGCGCGATCACATCGGCGCGGATCTCGAGCACCGTGATGCGGGCCTGTGGAAAGTGCCGGTAGCAGAACTTGGCGAGCGAACCGCCGCCCAGGCCCACCATCACGATGTGGCGCGGGCGCGGCGCGAACAGCGCAAAGCACATCATGGCGCGGGTGTAATCGAGGACGAGGGCGTCGGGCTGCGCCAGCAGCATCTCGCTTTGGACATCGCCAGGTGTGAATGCGAGGGTGCGGCGCTTGCCGTCGCTCACGACCAGGGGCGCGGCGACGGCAGGTGGTTCAGGAAGATCGTGGGGCGCGGGCATCTGGCAAGTATATGCCGCCGCGCCCCGCCGCCCCGCCGTATTACGCGGCGCTGCCCATCAGCGGGACGACGCCGAACACCAGCGCCGCCGCCAGCATGACCAGTGCCGCTGAGATCGACCAGATCAGCGTGAAGCGCTGGTGGTCGCCAAACTCCACCTTGCACATGCCGACCAGCAGATAGGTCGAGGCGACCAGTGGGCTGAGCAGGTGAACCGGCTGGCCGATCACCGAGGCGCGGCCGATTTCTGCCGCCGTGATGCCGTACACTTCGGCCGCCTTGGCCAGCACCGGCACGATGCCGAAGTAGAACGCGTCGTTCGAGATGAAGAACGTGAACGGGATGCTCAAGAGGCCCGTGACAACCGCCAGGTACGGCCCCATCCAGTCGGGCACGCCCGCGATGACGGACAGCGCAATCGCATCGACCATCTTGGTGCCTTGCAGGATGCCGACGAAGATGCCGGCAGCGAAGATCAGCGACACCACCGGCAGCACGTTGGCTGCATGGTGCGCAATGCGCTCTTTCTGCTCTTCGAGGCCCGGGTAGTTGATCATGATCGCGACGGCGAAGAAGATCATGAACAGCACGGGCAACGGCAGCACGCCCATGATCAGGAATACCATCAACAGGGTCGTCATCGCGAAGTTGATCCAGATCAGCCGCGGGCGCTTGATCGCGGCGTTCGAGACGTCATTGTCGTCACCACCGCCACCATTGCCACCACCGGTGGCCAGCGCCGGTTCGCCCGACGATGCTACGGTCGATTCAACCCGACCGCCCGCCAGCTGGTGCACATTGCCATCGCGCGCCGAGGCAGCGGCGGCAGGGCTCCAGTGGCCGGTGGTGCCGTTCATTTCAGCGGCCAAGGCCGGCTGCAGCACGGCGACATTCTGCGCTGCCTGGGCAGCTTTTTCCGCTTTTTCGGCTTGCGTCGGCAGCGTCATGATGCCCAGGCGCTTGCGCTCCTTCATGCCCAGCACGCAGGCCACGAACACGACCCAGATGCAGGTGACGGCCATCGGCAGGATCATCGGCACGAAGATGTCGCTGACGTCCACGCCGAGGGCGGTGGCGGCGCGCGCCGTCGGGCCGCCCCACGGCAGGATGTTGAAGACGCCGCCGGCCAGCATGATCACGCAGGCGAGCACCAGGCGGCTCATGCCGAGGCGCACGTACAGCGGCAGCATGGCGGCAACGGTGATCATGTAGGTCGTCGCGCCATCGCCGTCGAGCGAGATGAACATCGCCAGCACGGCGGTGCCGACGACGATCTTGAAGGGGTCACCGCCGACGAGCTTCAGGATCAGGCGCACGACCGGGTCGAACAGGCCCGAATCGATCATGATGCCGAAGTACAGGATGGCGAACATCAGCATGACGCCGGTCGGGGCCAGGTTGCGGATCCCGTCGAGCATCATCGGGCCGAGCTGCGGGCCGAAGCCGCCGATCACGCCGAACCCGATGGGCACCACGATCAGGGCCACGAGCGCCGGCAGGCGCTTGGTCATGATCAGGTACATGAACACGACGACCATGGAATACGCCAGGATGGTCAACATCATCATCATTCTCCTTGCCGGTGCGCTTGCCGCACGCGGTGTGTGGGCCGCTGGGGCCCGGGGTGTTGGTGCAGGTGGCGCGTGGGGTTGTGGTGCACAGCTGCTTCATGCAGACCGATGCACGGTCGATCGCGCGCCGTTTTTTTCAGGCGCGGTTCAAACGGGGGAAAGCGCGGCCAGGGCGGCGCGCGCGGGGGCAGGGAAGTGCATGGTGTCTCCGATCGTTGTCGTTGGTGTGCTGCTGTTTGCACCAACTATAGGCGTGCGTGCCTTTCAATTGGCTTTCAGTGCACTTGACGCTTCAACGATCGCCGCCGCGGGGAATACCACGCGCACGCTCAGGCCAGGCCCGTCGCCGGACTGGCCCAGCGTGATGCCGGCGCCGTGCAGGTTGGCGATATCGCGCACGATGGCCAGTCCCAGCCCGGTGCCGCCCGGATTGGCTTCGAGCGTCGCCTGGGCGCGGTAGAACGGCATGAACACTTTATCGACATCGACGGCTGCGATGCCCGGCCCGCTGTCGCTGACCGTGAGCGCCACCTGGTCGCCTTCGCGCCGGACCTGCAGCAGCACGCTGCCGCCGGCGGGCGTATAGCGGATGGCATTGTCGACCAGGTTCGACACCAGTTCGTGCAGCAGCAATGCTTGGCCCGGAACCGTGGTCTGATCGTCAGCATCGGCTTCGAGCGCCAGGTCGATCCCTTTCTGTACCGCCGGCAGCGCCAGTTCCAGCCCGACCTGGCGCGCCACCTCTGACAGCGAGACCGGCGCATCGGGCGTGCTGCCGCTGCCATGCTCGATGCGCGCGAGCGTCAGCAGGCGGTTGGCCAGGTGGATCGCCCCGTCGGTGGTGCCGGCAATCGAGCCGACAATGGCGCGCATTGCGGCCGGATCGTTTTCGCGCAGGGCCAGTTCTGCCTGGGTCTTAAGGACCGCCAGCGGGGTGCGCAACTGGTGAGAGGCGTCGGCGATGAAGCGGCGCTGGCTGGCGATCAGGTCCTGCGTGCGCGCCATTGCGCCGTTCATTGCCGCCACCAGCGGCCGCACTTCCTTGTGCACGAGCGCCGGGTCGATGTTCGACAGGTCGGACAGCGCGCGTGTTTCGACCTCGTTCTTCAGCAGCATCAGGGGCCGCAGCACCAGGCGCACGGCAAACCACACCATCGCCGCCACCGCCAGCACGAGCAGGGCCTGGCGCAGCAGGGTGCTGATCAGGATATCGCGCGACAGCGCCTGGCGCGCGTCGAGCGTCTCGCCCACCTGGATCAGCGCGATGCCGCGCATCGAGTCGTCGTAGACCGGTTGCAGCAGCGCGGCGATGCGCACCCGCTCGCCGTTGTAGGTGGCGTGATAGAACCGCACCAGCGCCGGATACAGGTCGGTGCGCGGCACGTTCTTCGGCACCGGCGGCAGGTCGTCGTAACCCGACACGGTTTCGCCGTGCAGGCCCGTGACCTTGTAATAGATGCGGCCCAGCGTGTCGGTCTCAAAACTGTCGAGCGCCACGTAGGGCACGTTGGCGACAACCTTGCCGCCCTGGACCGAGACCCGCTCGGCCAGCGCGCGCGTGGACGAGAGCAGCGAGCGGTCGTAGGCGACATCGGCGGCCTCGAGGGCATCGCGGTACAGCGAGACCGCATTGAGCGCGACGAGCAGCACCAGCGGCAGGATCAGCCAGCGCAGCAGTTGCCCGCGCAGGCTGCCCAGTGGGCGGCCGGCGGTGATCTGGAGCAGGGACGCGCGCAGGGTCATCGCGTGCGGGGGCTCAATCGGGCCGTTGCTGCATCAGGTAACCGATGCCCCGCAACGTGACGATCATCGCGCGGGCATCCGGGAACTTTTCGAGCTTCTTGCGGATGCGGTGAATATACAGTTCGATGGCGTCGAGGTTGACGTCGTCGGCCAGCGCGAACACTTCGTCGAACAGTTTTTCTTTCGACAGCGCGCGGCCCGGGCGTGCAATCAGCGCTTCGAGCACGGCGTGCTCGCGCGGCGTGAGTGCGAGCGCTTCGCCGCAAATGGTAAACATGCGCGAGACGGTGTCGAAGCGCAGGCCGCCGCATTCGTGCACCAGCGCTTCGTTGCCGCTGCGGCGGCGCAGCAGCGCTTTGACGCGCGCTTCGAGTTCGGCCAGTTCGAACGGCTTGGGCAGGTAGTCGTCGGCGCCCAGGTTCAGGCCCTGCACGCGGTCTTCGAGGCCGCCGCGCGCGGTCAGGATCAGCACCGGCGTGCCGCCCCGCGCGCCGCCGCGCGCACGCAGCCGGCGCAGCACGTCCAGGCCGTCCATCTTGGGCAGCGTCAGGTCCAGGATCACCAGGGCGTAGTCCTGGGTGTGGAGCAGGGCGTCGGCATCGGCGCCGGTGGCGGCGCATTCGACGGTCAGCTTCGCGTCGCGCAGGGCCTTGGATACCCAGTGGGACAGTTCGACATGGTCTTCAACGAGCAGGATTCTCATCGCGCCAGTGTAAACGCAAAGCGGCTTTCCCGAAAAGCACCACTGAAAGCGAACTGAAAGGCTGGCGCACATATAGTCGGCCCACAAGCAGCGACCCAGCTGCAGCAGATACCCATAACAACGTTCGGAGACACATGAAACAATCGGCCCTCGCGCTTGCCGTCCTGGCAGCGCTGTCCCTTTCCGCACCTGTCCTCGCCCAGAGCAACGTCCAGGTCTATGGCCTGATCGACGCCGGCGCGGAATTCGTCAACCATGCCGGCGAGGACGGCGGCAACGCAGTGCGAGTCATTTCGGGCGGCAAGAACACGTCGCGCTGGGGCTTTCGCGGCAGCGAAGACCTGGGCGGCGGCCTGAAAGCCGTCTTCAACCTCGAAGGCGGCATCCTGCTCGATACGGGCGCCAGTGACGGCGCGATCTTCAAGCGCCAGGCCTACGTGGGACTGGAGAACGATCTGGGCCGGATCGTCATCGGCCGCTCGTTTACCACCGTATATGAACTGGTGATCAAGTTCGATCCGATGGGCTTTGCGCCCAACTATTCATGGGCCACGGGCGGCAGCGCCACCCGGCCATCGCGCTACGGCATGACGACCCAGTTCGATAACCTGATCAAGTACACGGGGCGCACGGGCGGCTTCACGTACGGCGCCACGGTCGGCCTGGGCGAACGTTCGGGCAGCTCGCGCGAAGGGCGCAAGCTGGCGCTGGGCGGCTCATGGTTCGGCGATGGCCTGGGCGTGATGGCCTCGTGGGAGCGGATCGACGGCACGCCCATCGAGGGCGTGGCCACGAATGCGCTCGACGAAACGACGGCGTACCACGTGGCGGTCGACTACCGCACCGGCCCGTGGCGCTACTCGGCCGGCAAGCGCGGCTACAAGATGGCGCAGGGCCGCACCAACCTGGCCGACCTGCGCGGCGACACCTACTGGGGCGGCATCACGCGCACAATCGACGCGGTCACGCTGACCGGCGCGGTATATCACATCAACACGAAGAACCTGCCTTCGAATCTGGACGCCGACCCGACGATGTTCGTCGCGCGCGCCATGCTGGCGCTGTCCAAGCGCACGGACCTGTACCTGTCGCTGGCGCACGCAAAGGCGGACAACGGCCAGCTGATTGGCCTGTCGCGCGACGATCCGGGGTTCGGGTCGACCCAGAGCGGCATCACCGCGGGCATGCAGCACCGCTTCTAGTACCGCCACGCGGCATCGTGCGGCGGTATCATGAGGCATGAAATCCTCGCACGTTCTCCTGTTGACCATCCTGGCGTTCGGCGGCCTGCCGCACGCCGGCGCCGCCGAATGCCTGATTCCGTCGAAACCCGGTGGCGGCATGGACCTTACCTGCAAGCTGGCGCAAAAAGCGCTGCACGATCAACCGGGCGCGCCTGAACTGACGCTCAGCTACCTGCCGGGCGGCGTCGGCGCCGTGGCCTGGCACTCGGTCGTTTCGCAGCGCCGCAGTGAGCCCGACACGCTCGTCACGTTTTCAGGCGGCTCGGTACTGAATCTCGCGCTGGGCAAATTCGGCAAGGCCGACGTCGACGACGTGCGCTGGGTCGCGGCCTTCGGCGCCGACTACGGCATGGTCGCCGTACGCGCCGATTCCCCCTACAAGACACTGTCCGACTTGCTGGGCGCGATCAAGCGCAATCCGAAGCAGGTCTTGATCGGCATGTCCGGCACCGTCGGCAGCCAGGACTGGATCAAGATGGCGCTGCTCGCCCGGATGGCCGGCGTGGACCCGCGCAAGCTGCGCTTTGTCGCCCTCGAAGGCGGCGGCGAGCAATTCATCGCGATGGGGGCAGGGCATGTGCAGGCGGTGTCGGGCGACACGTCCGAAGCGCTGCTGGCAGCCAGAGCCGGCAATGTGCGCGTGCTGGCGGTGCTGTCCGAAGGGCGTTTGCCCGGCGCGCTGGCCGGCGTGCGCACGGCGCGCGAGCAGGGGTACGACGTGGTGTGGCCGGTGATTCGCGGCGTCTGGATGGGGCCGGACGTGCGCGAGGCGGATTACCGGCGCTGGGTGAAGGCATTCGACGGCGTCGAGAGCTCGCCCGCGTTCGCCGAAATGCGGGCGCAGGCCGGGTTGTATCCGTTTGCGCTGACGGGCGATGCGCTCACGCGGTATGTCAAGCAGTCGGTGGATACGTATCACCGGCAGGCGCGGCAGTTCAAGCTGCTGAGGGAGCCGTAGGTCTTCGGGCAGCGCTTCTTGTACGCACCAGGCGCCGATGCCAGAGATGGTCGATCTCCACTCTGGCCCGGCGTGGGAATTGTTGCATTTTCTGTGCACGTCGCGGTGCTATGCTGCCCTGATCTTTTTCCCGGCGCTCGTAGTTGGCGCTTGCCTGTACATGCTGAATCATCTACTTGCGGCGTACCTGCTTGTCATCTTCCCGGCGTGGAATCTCTGGCATAGCCTGCGTCCCAAGCGTGGCAAGCCGCCCCGTTCACTGATGCGCCAGTCCTGTTCGATGAGCGCGCATTCGCTGGCCTTGCTGGGCGTCTTGTGGGCAGGTTCATTGCAGTCAGGGTACACGCTGGACCAGCTCGGCTTCGAGATGCCGCTGTCGAGCGCCGGCGCCTGGGGCCTCGGGTGTGCAGTCTTGCTGCTGTGCGGCTTGTGGGCGATCGGCAGCGTGATCGAACGTCGTAAAACACCGCGAGCGCGTGCGGAGGACGAACGCAAGATGCTGGCGTCTTCGTCCATGTGGCCGCGCAACCTGGCTGAAGCGTTCGCATTCGCCACGAGTATGCTGATCGTGACGGGCGGGTGGGAAGCACTCTATCGCGGCTTTTTACTATTGCTACTCACGCCTGTCATTGGCCTTCCATTGGCGATTGCCGCATCTGCGCTTGCCTATGGTATCGGGCATGGCTATGCAAATCCAAAGCAGCTTGCTGGCTCGATCATCTCGGCGTTCTTTTTCACCATTGCATATGCCTGGACACAGAGTCTGTGGTGGTTGATCCTCATTCACGTGTTCATACCCTTGAGTACGATTCCGGCAGTGATGCGTGCGCAGCGCCGTCAGCCTGCTCCACAGCCCGCCATCACGTCTGTCATCGCCAGCTGAAGGTCGCTTCTGTCCCGCAGCTGGCGGTATTGACAGTACGTGACTTTTTTACAACGGCAACCTATCATGCTGGCATGAGGCCCTCGTGCGGGCCAGAAGCTGACTGACTGTCAAGGATATCAATGCGTGCGGAACTGCCACCGGCAATTGTTGTAACTCCTGACGGCGAAGAGGTAAGTTCGCTCGATGTTCAGAGAGGGAACCACCACCGTTTGCGTGTGGAGACTGACTCTGGCAGTGGTGACGTCGCTCTCAATTTCTCAACCCGTCGTGCGATGTACGATTTCGCTGTATCACTCCTTCAGGAGGCCGTATACGGAACAAGTGGGCAGCAAGAGTTCTACCCGCTCGGTATCGACGGGAACTGGGTGGTCGTGAATGGTGTGAGGATGAGCGAAGACAGTGCCCGATTGCTTGTCTTCTACGGAAGTTCATCTGACGTCAGCGCGTCCTAGGTCCGCCAATCAGAGGGCACGTGCTCTACATCGCATCAATCAATCGGATTGCTGTCAGATCGGCGTTATTTTTATCGTTTTTCTTTGACGGAAGACGGCATGCGCAATACACAGTACAGACCATTTGAGCCCACTTGCTTATGACTTTACCACCCGTAATTCCTCCGTCGGTTATTTGCGAAGATCCCGGCGTGTACCGGACGCTATTGGAATCCACCAAGGCAATTCCATGGCGAATAGACTGGGCCACGATGCGGTTTACCTACATTGGTCCACAGATCGAAGAACTTCTGGGATGGAGCCAGGCAAGCTGGCTCACCGTGAACGACTGGGCCGATCGCATCCATGAGGAAGAGCGTCAGAACACGGTCGAGTTCTGTGTGGCGCAGTCGCAAAAAGGCGTTGACCATGAGGCTGACTACCGCGCCATTACGCGCCAGGGCGAGCATGTCTGGATCCGGGATGTGGTTCACGTCGTGCGTCGCCCTGACGGCAGTGTGGAGTCGTTGGTCGGCTTCATGTTTGACATCTCGGCGCGAAAAGAGGCCGAAGACAAGATCGTTCAGTTGCAGCGCGAACTCGAGCTTTTGTCATACCGCGACAGCCTCACGGGTGTTGCCAACCGACGCATGTTCGACGCTGTCTATCCCGTGGAATGGGTGAAAGCACGCGAAAGCGGTCACCCGCTGTCTCTCGTGATCATCGATATCGATCACTTCAAGCAGTACAACGATCACTATGGTCACGTGCAAGGTGACGAGTGCCTGCGACGCGTGGCCCAAGTGTTCGATGCAGCGGCATCCGATCCGGACGACCTGTGTGCCCGTCTCGGTGGCGAGGAATTCGTCTTGCTGTTGCCTGGCACAGACCGGGAGGCAGCGTGGAGCAAGGCTGAGCGCTGCCGCAAGCTGCTCGCGTCGCAAGAGATTTTGCACGCCCGCTCCGGCGCTAGCCGGCTCGTCACCGTGAGCATGGGTATCGGCACCATCGTGCCAGGTGCCCAGGATGACGCCAAGGCGTTCCTCGAGCGGATAGATCGCCGTCTTTATCAGGCGAAGTCAGCAGGACGTGACCGCTTCTGCGACAACGAAGCTTAGTGTCGACGCGATTGTTCGCCGGCTTCACGAAAGGCGTCGATATTTTAATGAAGCAGCCAGCAAATCGATGTCCGGAAGCGCTTGGCGTGAGATTGCGTGATATTGCGCGTCCTCAGCCCAGATAAACTCTACATTTTATAACCCTGGGAATAGCAGCCTATGTCCGAAATGCAGTTTGCTGACAACTATCGCGATCTGAGCAACTCGACAGGCGTCGATGCAGGGTTCCAGTTCGAATTTTCCTGCGAGCGCTGTAGTGACCGCTGGCGCACGCACTTCAAGCCGTACCGCAGCGCCCAGGCCTCGGGTTGGCTGCAAAAGGGGGCAAGCATGTTCGGTGGCCTGCTCGGCAATGCAGGCAGCGTGATCGACAGCATGGCCCAGGCAGGCTGGCATTCGGCGCGCGACGAAGCTTTTACTGAGGCAGTAGCCGCTGGCAAGATGCACTTCAACCGGTGCGGAAACTGTCACGACTACGTCTGCAACCAGTGCTTCGACAATGCGAACGGCCTTTGCTTCAACTGCGCACCCAATGTGAAGGTGAAGATCACGCAGGCACGCGCCCAGGGCGAAGTGTCGGCCGCGTCCGAAAAGGCAAACGCAGAGGGCCAGACGCGCGGTGGACGCCTGGACGTCACGCAGAACATGCAACTGGTGTGTACGCAATGCCGGGCCGAAACCCATGGTGCGAAGTTCTGCCCGGAGTGCGGCCATCGAACTGCCCAGCAGGTTGCTTGTCGCGCCTGCTCGACGACGCTACAGCCGGGAACAAAGTTTTGTACCGAGTGCGGCGAGCGTCAAGCGTAAGTCTGTACCGAGCCTGTCGACGCGGCGATCCTTCAACGCCGCGCCGATCATCGGCATGAAGTCTTGGTTTATATCGCATTAACACCAAGCAACCATCTCCCCATGCCGTAGACTGCATTACACACATGCAACCAGGCAAAGTCGATGACCGCCATCACCACGTTCTTCAGCCACCAGCCGATGTTTGCGCTGTTCTTCACCATCGCCGCGGGCTACCTGCTGGGGGCGGTCAGCGTGAAAGGCTTGTCGCTCGGTTCCGGCGCGGTGCTGTTCGTCGGCCTCGCGGTCGGTGCCGCTGTGCCTGACCTGGTCTTGCCCGGGATGCTCGGCAATCTGGGCCTGCTGCTGTTCCTGTACGGCGTTGGCATTGCCTATGGCGCCCAGTTCTTTCGCGGCTTGACGACGCCTGACGGCATCAAGGCGAACCTGGCGGCGCTGCTGGCGGTCATCACGGCGTTGGCGCTGGCGGTTGGCGCGGCGTGGCTGTTCCCGGTGTTTGCCTTGCCCGAAGCGCTGGGCGCCTTCGCCGGCGCCGGCACCAGCACGGCTGCGCTGCAAGCGGCGCTGGCCGTGTTCGGCACGTCGGCTGCGACCGGGTATTCCGTCGCGTACCCGGTCGGCGTGGCCGTGCCCATCCTGCTGCTCGGGCTGTACAATGCCGTGTTCAAGCCGGCCAGTCTGGCGCCGGCGTCGTCCGCGCTGCACCTGGAAGAAATTGACGTGGCCGAATTTTCCGTGCTGGGGATGACCCTGTTTGAGGCTGCAGCGCGCTTGCCCGACGGTGTCGCTATCGTTGCGCTGCGGCGCGGCGAGCACAATCTGGTCGCCGATAGCGCCATGCGCATCGAGCCGGGCGACCGCTTGCTCGTCGCAGGCAATGACCAGGCGGTACTGCACGAAGTGGCCACGCGCTTTGGCCCGGCGCATCCGGGCGGCATGCTGCACGACAGGAGCGACCTCGACTATGACCGCTTTTTTATCTCCGCTGCCAGCATGGCCGGCTTGCCACTGAGCGCGCTGGCGCTGCCGGCCGGACTCAATGCCCGTGTCCTGCACCTGCGGCGAGGGGATGCCGACCTGGTCCTGAACCCGGGGCGCCTGCTCGAACTGGGTGACCGCATCGGCGTGCTCGCGCCGCGCAGCAGCTTTCCTGCGCTGCGCAAGCTGTTCGGCGACTCGGTGCGCAGCACGGGGGAGGTGAGCTATATCGGGATCGGCGTCGGCGTGACGCTGGGACTGGCGTTCGGCGCGATCGTCTGGCCGTTGCCGCTGATCGGGCAGTTCTCGTTCGGGTTTGCGGGGCTGCTGCTGGTCGCGCTGGTGCTCGGCTGGCGTCGTCGCAGCGGGATGTTCCAGTGGGCGTTGCCGATCCCGGCCAATCTGGTCTTGCGCAATTTTGGCCTGACGCTGTTCCTGGCGGTCGTGGGCATTTCGTCGGGCGCGACGTTTGCCGCGGCGATTGCCAACGATGGCTTGCTGTACCTGCTGCTGGGCAGCGCGATCGCGGCCACGCTCGTCATCGTCACGATGGTCATTGCCCTGTTCGTGTTTCGCCTGCCGTTCGACAGCGTGGTCGGCATCGTGGCCGGCACCACGGGCAATCCGGCCATCCTTGCATTCGCCAACCGGATCGCGCCGACGGACCGCCCCGACATCGGTTACGCGATGATTTTCCCGTCGATGACGGTGCTCAAGATCGTGCTCGTACAAGTGATCGGGGTCGTGGGGCGGTGAACTTTTCACGTGTCCGCAATCCGCGCACCGTAAAATAGCGGTTTGATCGATCAAGCACGGACTATTTTATGGAACCAGCAGAGCAGCGTTATCTCGTCCGCCAGGACAAACGGTCGGACGACGGCAAGAAGCCACCCGTCTTCGCGAAGGTCATGCGCAGCAAGGAAGGCAAGTTCGAAGGCGTCTCCTTCATCAAGAACAAGGAGAAAGCGACGATCATGACGATCGCGCAGGCGGACGAAGTCATTGCCTGGGCCACGACCAAGAAAGACAAAGCGGCCGAGTACGAGACCCGGATCATTTGCGTCGGCCAATAAGCCACCCTGTTCGGCTATCCGAACGCACCACACGACCACATCATGCACAGTGAACCACCCGTTTCCCAGCGCCTGCGCGCGCTGGTCCGCTCGATGCCGCGCACCGGCATCACCCTCAGTGAACTGATCCGCAGCGTCGGCAACGACGGCCTCCTGATCCTCGTGGCGCTGCTCACGCTGGTGTTCCTGATCCCGATTTCGATTCCGGGCGTGAGCACCGTGTTTGGCGCCGCGATTCTGCTCATCAGCGTCAGCCGCCTGATCGGGCGCGACTTGTGGATTCCGTCCAGGCTCGAACACCGTGTCATTGGCACGCGCAAGCTGCGCCCGCTGCTGCGCAAGGCGCTGTCGTGGCTCAAGAAGCTCGAGCGCGTCAGCAAGCCCAACCGTATCCAGTGGCTGGTCGCTACCGGTGCGGTCGCCTTCTTCAACAACGCGGCCCTGATCCTGGGCGCCGTGCTGCTGATGATGCCGTTCGGCCTGATCCCGTTCAGCAACACGTTCCCGGCCGTGGCGATCCTGTTCCTGGCCATCGGCCTGCTGCAGCGCGACGGCGTCTGCATCCTGCTGGGCCACATCAGCAATGTCGTGACGATCATCTATTTCGGCGTGCTGATTGGCGGTGGTGGCCTGGCCGTGCGTGAACTGGTCAATCGCTTCATCGGCTGACGGCAGGGTTGACTTGTTGCAAGGCATCTCTTTCTGATAAGCTGGCCGGCAGCCGCCTGTGCGCCGTCTACCGGCCTCCAGGCGCGAATCAATCACCCCGCACCCCGGCCCGCCAGCCTGGTGCCGGCACCCCGGAACGCCGAACATGAGTAACAACATGCCTATGCTGGATGCGTCGACGATGGTGCTGGTGCTCGCCCTGGGCAACCTGACCCTGTGCGCGCTGCTGACCTTTTTCAATCACGGTCCCGTGCGCGCCCCTGCGATGACGTTCTGGAGCCTGTCGAAACAGATCCAGGGCGGTGCCTGGCTGCTGCTGGCGCTGGGCGACGCTGGCGTGGTGCCGGCCCCGATCTCGATCCCCGGCGGCTATGCGCTGCTATTTGCCGGCGTGGCGATCGAAGCCGGCGCCTCATGGGAAGCAGCGCGCCGGCCGGCCTGGCGCACCCCGACCCTGATTCTGGGCGGCGTGGCCGTCCTCGTGTTCTTCCTGTGCTACCTGGTCGACGAAGAGGGCTTGCGCAGCGTGGCAGCATCACTCCTGCTGGGCGCGTTCTATCTGTCTGGCGCGGTGGCGCTTGGCTGGCGCTGGCGTGATGCGAGCCTGTTGCAGCGCTTCCTGTCGCTCGCCACAGGGGCGCTGGCGCTGGTGGTCGCGGCGCGCGGCTTGTCGGTGCTGCTGCTGCCACGTGGCTGGGGCTGGCTCTCGAACGACCTGCTGAGCCAATTCTCCAGCGGCGCCCTGTACCTGCTCCTGCTGGGCAATGCCTTTGGCGTGCTGCTGCTGAGCCGCGAACGCCTGCAAGATACGCTGGAGCGGCTCGAGACCATCGATCCTCTCACCGACGCGCCGAACCGGCGTGGCTTCTTCCAGCTGCTTGCGCCATGGCTGGCGCTTGCGCGCCGGCCCGGCCTGCCGACGGCGCTGATCGTGTTCGACCTGGATGGCTTCAAGCGGGTCAATGACAGCTACGGCCATCCGGCCGGCGACGTGGTGCTGCACCAGATGGTCGCGCTGTGCCGGCGCCAGTTGCGCGACAGCGACCAGCTGGGGCGCGTGGTGGGCGTCGAATTTGCCGTCCTGCTGCCGCGCACGAGCCTTGATGAAGCCGTGATGGTGGCCGAGCGCATCCGCGCCGCGATCGACACGACGCCGGTCAAGAGCGAACGGGCGATGATCAAGCTCACGGCCAGTTTTGGCGTGACGACGATCCGGCCCGAAGACAGCACGACCTCGCTGTTCCAGCGCGCCGACGAGGCCATGCAGCGCGCCAAGCAGGCTGGTCGCAACCGTGTGGCGCCTGCGAGCGAAGCGGTCGCCGATATCTAGCTTAGAGGCGAGCTTGCAGGCTCATGTAACGCGCCCGTCACGGTGGCCGCTTATGCTCATGAGCCATGCCGACCATCGATCAGGAATCACCCATCTATGCCGCTGTCGAGCTTGGCTCGGACAGTTTTCGCCTGCACATCGGCCGTTTCAATGATGGCGTGCTCGAGCTCGTCGCGACCATGTGCGAGAAGGTCGAGCTGTCGGCGTCGCTCGACGAAGACGGCATGCTCGACAGCGCGGCGCTCCGGCGTGCCCTGGCGTGCCTGGCCCAGTTTCGGGGCGCACTCGACGCATGGAAGCCGCACGCCGTGCGCGTCGTCGCCACCGCGGCCCTGCGCATGGCGCGCAACGCGGCCTTGTTCTTGCCCGCAGCCGGGCGCGCGCTCGGTCACCCGGTCGACATCATCGCGGGCGACGAAGCCGGGCGCCTGGTCTACCTGGGCGTTGCCAACACACTGGGCGCGGCCGACCCTGCGCCGCGCCTCGTGCTGGACATCGGCAGCGTGTCGACTGAGCTGGTGATCGGGGAGGGCGCCACGATCCGGCGCATCGAATCGTTCGCGCTCGGTGCGGTGCGCCAGAGCCTGACCTTTTTCGCGAACGGGCGGATCGACGCGGCGGGCTTCGACGCCGCCGTGCGTTCGAGCCGCAGCCGCTTTGCCGAAGCGGGGTTCGGCGCGCGCGGCTGGGACATGGCGTATGGGGCGTGCGGGACGGTGCGCGCGCTGGCCGGCCACGCGCACCGGGGCCGGAACGTGGACACGCCGCTGACACGGGCCGATCTCGCGGGTCTGCGCGATGCCTTCATCGCCACCCGCCAGGACGTGCATCTGGCGGGCGGACTGGCGCTGCTGTGTGGCTTGATGGAGGAACTCGAGATTGCGGCAGTCACGCCGGTGGTTGCCGGCCTGCGCGTCGGCGCGCTGTGGGATCTGCGCCAGCGTGCCGATGCGCTCAATGGCCGGCTAGCCGATCCGCTGAATCTCGCCTGACGCGTCGGCGGCCGCCGGATCGACGATCAGTGGCGTCACGGGCGTGCTGTCACGCAGCCAGCCGAACAGGATCGCCATCATCAACGGGCCGACGAACAGGCCAATCACGCCCAACGTGGACACGCCGCCCAGCAGGCCGAACAGCACCGCCAGGAACGGCAGGTTCACGCGCTTGCCGATCAGCTTCGGGCGGATGAATTTATCGACCAGGAACAGCTCGACCGCACCCCAGGTGAACAGGCCCAGGGCCTCGGCCGAATTGCCCTGGCCAAACAGCAGCAGCGACACCATCGTGAACGACAGCGGCGCGCCGCCCGGGATCAGGGCCAGGTAGCCGGTAATCACGCCCAGCAGCACCGGGGCCGGCGCGCCGGCGATCCAGTAGGCCACGCCCAATACGATGCCTTCGAGGATCGCAATCGAGCCCAGGCCGAGCGCGGTGCCGCGCACCGACAGCGGCAGCACGCGGCGCAGCTTGGCATACTGGACAGGCGCCAGGCGCTGGCCGGCGCCGTCGATGTAATGCATCACGGCCGCGCCGTGCAGGTACAGCACGAACAGCGTCAGGAGCGTCAGGAACAGATACAGCGCATTGGCCAGGATGGTCGAGCCCCAGACCCGCGCCGTATCGGTCAGGTGCGGCATGAAGTCGCCCAGGGTCGTGCGCACGAGGGCGTTCAGGCCGCCCGGCACAGCCAGGTGTTCGAGCCACCAGGTGACGGCCGGTTCGGCCACCAGCGGCAGGCCCGTCAGCCAGGCCGGCACCGGCACGCCGGTCTGGTTGAAGCTGATGAGCAGGCGCTGCAGGCTGGCCAGTTCGCTGCTGAGTGTATGGAACAGCAGCACGGACGGGCCCACGAAGCTGACGATCAGCAGCACGAGCATGAAGGTGGCGCTGGCCAGCGGCGGCCAGCCGCGGTGCAGCATGCGCTGGTGCAGCGGCCACGTGATCACGGCCAGCAGGCCGGCCCACGCGATCGAGCCGAGAAAGTGCTGGAGCAGCAGGGCCAGCGCGGTGGCAAACAGCACCGGCAGGATCCATTGAGTCTTGGTGCGCATACTGGCCTGGGTCGGGTTCATAAATTACTGGGGTGCGCAGGGGCCAGCGAGACAAAGCTCGCGGCGCCGACAAGTTTACAGCAGAGTCGTCGCCTTGGCAGGATAATTCAGGTGTATCTCCTGCAAAAGAGGAGTTTGCCGAAGCTTTACTTCGAAAAAACAGAAACCTCGCTCTATGAAGCCCCTATTGTCACCCGGATTGGCGTCGGCTGCCGGCGGGGCGTCTTTACCCAGCGTGCATTCTTGTCCGACAGCATACTGCCAAATCGTTTATATTGTTTGCCTTCTCAACGACGGAGCGGCCCATGCCCCGCACACCTGCCGCCAAATCAGCATCCCGCGCCGCGCCTGCGGCCGCGAAAACCACAAGGGTTGCCAAGCCCGTGAAGGCTGTCGCCAAGCCCGCCAAGCCCGCCGCAAAAACCAGCGTGAAGGCGGTGGTCAAGTCGGCCGCCAAGGCGCTGGCCAGCAGCCCGGCCCGCAAACCCGCCGCGCCACGCGTCGCCGCCAAATCACCGGTCGTGCCGATCGTCGAACGTGCTCCCGCAGTAGAAGCGCGTCCGGCACTGGTGCGCGACAGCTTCACGATGCCGGAAAACGAGTATGCCGTGCTGCTGGAAGTAAAACAGGCTTGCCTGCGCGCCGGTGTCGACGTCAAGAAAAGCGAACTGCTGCGCATTGGCGTGGCCCTGCTGGGCCAGCTCGACGTGGCGACCTTGCAAGGGGTGCTGGCGGCGCTGCCGCAGCTCAAGACCGGACGGCCACCGGCGCAGGCGTAACGGCCAGGGCGTCGTGCACCGTCAGTGCAGCGCCGCGGCGCTGCTGAGTTCCTTGAGCTCGCGGATCGGGATGTTCGATTTTTCGTGCATGCGCAACAGGATCGTCGCGCCGACATTGAGCTTGCGATGGCGGATCTTGCTGATGATCGGTGGTTGCACTTCCAGCACGCGGCACAGCTCCGCGTCATTTTTCAACTGCATGCGCTCGATCAGTGTGTCGAGCAGCTTGTTGGGCACGAAGCTCGACGGCTCCAGCTCGCGCGCTCGTTGCATCGCATCGAGCAATTCCTGTTTTTTCTGGCGTACGCTCATGTCGGTTCTCCCTGATGAAACATGATTCAGGACAGACCGGTCGTTCTGGATAATCCTTGCCTGTTTTAACAGCTGTTTGCGGCAGGTCGTTGCGATATTACTACGATTGCGTCGCGCACGCGTCGGCTCATTTAACTAATTTCGCCGTAACCGAGCGTTTCTTCCCGGAATTTACGCTAATTTCAGGCCTGCGTGGGTCAGCAGCAGAACCTTGTCGGCCATGGCAGCCGCAGCGTGGGAGTGGGTGACCATGATGGCGCCGGCGCCATGCGCGCGCGTCTCGTCGCGCAGCAGTTGCAGGATGCTGCCGGCGGTTTCGGGGTCGAGGTTGCCGGTTGGCTCATCGGCCAGCAGCAGGGCCGGGCGGTGCACCAGTGCGCGGGCAATCGCCACGCGCTGCATCTCGCCGCCCGACAGCTGGCGCGGAAAGTCGCCGCCCCGCCCATGCAGCCCGACCGCATCGAGCATCGCATCGGCACGCTCGAGCGGCGCCTTGTTCAGCAGCAGCGGCAGGGCGACGTTCTGGCGCAGCGTCAGGTGCGGCAGTACGTGGAAGGCCTGGAAGATGAAGCCCATGCGGGTGCGGCGCAGCCGGGTGGCGGCGTCGTCGTCCAGGTTCGAGATCGGCGTGCCGTCGATGATCACGCGCCCGCCGTCAGGCGTGTCCAGGCCCGCGATCAGGTTCAGCAGCGTCGATTTGCCGACGCCCGATTCGCCCATGATCGCGACGAATTCGCCGGCCCTGAACACGTGCGAGAGTTCGGCCAGCACGGTGCGGCCGCCATACGATTTGGTGAGCTGGTCGAGTTCGAGCATCGGGTGAGGTGTCCGCAAGTAGGGTTAGCGCGTCGATATCAACGCATCAGGGCGCGGCGCAGCGCATAACTGGCCGCATCGACCAGTGCTACCAGCACCAGCATCGCAATCACGACCGTGGCGGCGCTGGGCATCTGGAACAGCGACAGGTGGTACTTGAGCATCTGGCCCAGGCCGCCGGCCCCGACCACACCGAGCACCGCCGCCGCGCGGATATTGTTTTCCCAGCGGTACAGCGTGTACGACAGCATCTGCGGCAGCGCCTGGGGCAGCGTCGCGTACAGGAATGCCGCCAGCGGCCGCGCGCCGTTCGTGCGCAGGCTCTGCTCGGCGTGCGGCTCGATGTTTTCCAGCGCATCGGCAAACAGGCGCCCCAGCACGCCGGCCGTGTGCGCGGTCAGCGCCAGCGTGCCGGCCAGCGGCCCCAGGCCCGCCAGCACCAGCAGCACCGCGGCCCACACGAGCTCGGGGATCGAGCGCAGTACATTGAGCACCAGGCGCGTTACGGCGCGCGCGGTGCGGCCCATGCGTCCGGCGCCGGCCAGCGCCAGCGGCATGGCAACGAGCGCCGCCAGGATGGTGCCGATGGCCGACATGGCCAGGGTTTCCCAGAACGCGATGAGCGTCTTGGCCAGGAAAGCCGGCGCGGTGTCGGGCGGCGCGAAGCCGGCAAGGAATTCGGATGCCGAATCGATGGCTTCGCGGGTGAAGAATGCGCGCCACTGCAGCGGCAGCGAGGCAAAGCTGGCGACGATCAGCGCCAGCAGGCCGCCGAGAATGAGCCAGGTGCCGGCCTGGCGTGGTGGCGGCGCGGGGATCGCGGCGCGCGGCGTAGTGTCTGCCTTCATCCGATCCTCCGGCGCAGCAGTTTCGACACCAGATCGGCGCTGGCCACCAGCAACACGAACATGATGAGCATGGTCGCCACTTCACCGCCAGCCATCATCTTGGTCGATTCATCGAGCCGCTGGCCCAGGCCGCCGGCACCGACGAAGCCCATCACGGCCGAGCCGCGAATCGCGCATTCCCAGCGGTACACGGTGTACGACACCAGTTCGGCGCTCGCATCGGGCAGGGCGCCGTACAGCAGCGCCGGCAGGCGTGCGCTGCCATTGGCCAGCAGGACATCGGTCGCATGCGCGTCGGACGACTCGAGGATTTCGGCATACACCTTGGCCAGCATGCCTGAATACGACAGCGCGATCGCCAGCACCCCGGCCGTTGGCCCCAGGCCGACGATGCGCACGAACAGCAGCGCCCACACCAGCTCGGGCACGGAGCGCAGCACCATCAGGATCCAGCGCAGGACCTGGCGCACGACGCCCGCCAGCGGACGGATGCGGCCGGTGCCCAGGCGCGAGATCGACAGGCGCTCGCTGATGACGAAGGTGGCGGGAATGGCGACGATCAGCGCCAGCGTCAGGCCCGATGTAGCAATCGCCACTGTCTGCCAGGTCTCGCGCAGCACCATCGCCAGGAAGGCAGGATCGGTTTCGGGCGTCAGGAAATCACGCAGGAAGCCGCCGGCCGCGCGCAGGCTTTGCGCGTCGAACAGCAGCCATGGTTTGAATTCCGCCGCGACCAGCAGCGGATAGAGCAGCAGGACGAAGACGACGGCGCCCATCAGGCGCGCGCGCCAGGCCGGATCGGGATGCAGCACGGTCTTGCTCGTCATGCCTAGAAACAGGCGCCGACGGCGATTTGTGCGGGCGTGTCGTGTGGCGGCGCCACGTGCGGCTCGACGTGTTCGTTGGCGTACAGGTCGGCGATCATGGTGTCGGTGACCTGCTCGCGCGGCGCGTCGAACACGATGCGCCCGTCGCGCAGGCCCACCAGACGGCCGAACTGTTCACGCGCCAGATCCACCTGGTGCAGGCTGCACACCAGCGTGGCGTTGCGCTGTGCGGCTTCCTGGCGCAGCGTGGCCAGTGTGTGACGGGCAAGGGCAGGGTCGAGCGCCGAAATCGGCTCGTCGACCAGCAAGGCTTGGGCATCGGACAGCAGCAGGCGCGCCAGGCCGCAGCGCTGGCGTTCGCCGCCGGACAGGCGGTCGACGCGCGCATACAGCTTGTCGCCCAGCGAAAAGCGCGACAGCGCGGCGTGCGCCGCGTCGGGGTCTTGCGGGCGCACGAGCGACCTCAAAGCCTGCCACAGCGTCCAGTGCGGCAAGCGCGCCGCCAGCACGGCCGTGACGACGCGCTGGCGCGCCGGCAGCGGCGGTGTCTGCGGCGCCAGAAACAGGCGCGCGCGCAGCCGGTGGCGTGCGGCGTGCGGCAGGTGCCACGGATCCTGGCCCAGGATCTCCAGCGCACCCGCACTGGGTTCGTGCGCGCAGGCCAGCGTGGCCAGCAGCGTGGTCTTGCCAGCCCCGGATGGGCCGATCAGGGCGACCTGTTCACCGGCGCCGATCGTGAGGTCGAGCGCGTGCAGGGCAGCCGCGCGGCTGCCGGTCAGGTGGCGCACGGTCACACCGCGCAGGCGAAAGGTCGCCATCGTGCGATTACTTCAGCAGACCGGCGTTTTTCGCCGCCGCTTCGATCGCGCCGTAGTTGGCGGTCTTGGTCGGCACGAAGCGGGTTGCGCGCTGCAGCTCGAGGATTTCCTTGCCCTGTGGGGTCGATTCGTCCAGCGCCAGGAAAGCGTCGGTGATTTTCTTTTTGAGGGCCGGGTCCATGTCGGTGCGCACGGTCCAGTTGTAGTCGAAGTAGCCAGGGGTCGTGTAGAACACGCGCACCTGCTTCGGATCGACCTTTTTCGCCTCGACCAGTTTTTCCCAGACCGAGATGTTCAGCGCGCCCGCATCGACCTTGCCGCCGGCAACAGCAGCCACGGTTGCGTCATGCGCGCCCGAGAAGGCGATGCGCTTGAGGTCGGTGTCCGGATTGATCTTGGCGCCCAGCAGGAACGAGCGCGGCATCAGGTGACCCGAGGTCGACGATTCCGAACCGAAGGCCAGGGTCTTGCCCTTCAGGTCTTCCAGCTTGTTGATGGTTGGCACGGTGGTGATGAAGACCGAGCGGAATTTCTCGTCTTCCACGCGCTGCACCAGCGGGGTGACCTGGCCCTTGCTGCGCACATTCGCCTGGACAAACGTAAAGCCGCCGAACCAGACCATGTCGATCTTGCGGTTGACCAGGCCTTCCACCGACGCGGCGTAGTCGGTCACCGGGGTGAATTCCACCTTCAGACCCGTGGCCTTGGCCAGGTAGTCGCCCAGCGGCTTGAACTTGCGCTGCAGTTCGGTCGGCGATTCGTCGGGGATGGCCGAAACGCGCAGCACGCCGTTGCTCTGTGCGTGGGCGGCGCCCGCGATCAGCATCGTGCCGGCAGCGGCGGCGCACAGGGTTTTGAGAACGTGACGGCGGAAGGACAGGGTCATGGTGGCTCTTGTCTAAAAAGTAATGAAACGAGGCTGACCCGAGGGGCAGCACGCTTGGCGTGAGGCAGACTAGGCGAATCCGGGGAATCCGCTATGATAGCTAAAACAGCAATACACAGAGAAATACCAGAACTACGCGAAGCAAAACTCACAGGCCATCTCGCATGGTGCGTCGTGGCGGCACGAATGATAAACCCTATGCTGACATCCTGTACACCTGAAGACGTCGCGGCGCCCCGTCACAGCGCGCACGAAGCCGACGAACTGCACACCGGTCTGCAGGCGCCAGCCGCCTGGATCTCCCCCAAATACCTGTATGACGCACTCGGCTCGAAATTGTTCGAAGCGATCTGCGAACTGCCAGAGTATTACCCCACGCGCACCGAAGCGTCGATTTTTGAGCGCTATGGCGCCGAAATCGCCCGCTCTGCCGGCACGGGCGCGACGCTGATCGACCTCGGCGCCGGCAACTGCGCCAAGGCGGCGGCCCTGTTTCCACTGCTGCAGCCGGCGCAGTACGTGGCGATCGACATCTCCACCGACTTCGTGCACGACGCCCTGACGCGTCTGCGCCAGCGGTTCCCGCAGATCGCGATGGAAGCGCTGGGCATGGATTTCTCATCTCGCTTTGAATTGCCGCCGCAGGTCAATGCCGGCCGGCGCCTGTTCTTTTATCCGGGTTCGTCGATCGGCAATTTCACGCCAGACGAAGCGCAAGGTTTTCTCACGCGCCTGCGCGCGCAGTGCGGCAACGATGGGGGTGTCCTGATCGGCATCGACCTGGCCAAGGATGCCGCCACGCTCGACGCTGCGTACGATGACGCGCTGGGTGTCACCTCGGCCTTCAACCTGAACCTGCTGCGCCACGTGAACCGCCTGATCGACGGCGACTTCGACATCAAGGGCTGGCAGCACCGGGGTGCGTACAACGCGGCCATGGGCCGCATCGAGATGCACCTGGAGGCGCGCGGCGCTCAGACCGTGCACTGGCGCGGCGGCGAACGCCGCTTCGAGTCCGGCGAGCGCATCCACACCGAGAACAGCTACAAATACCAGCAGGCCGACGCGATCGGCCTGCTGGAGCGCTCCGGTTTCGAGGCCACGCGCGTCTGGACCGATCCGCAGCGCTGGTTCGCCGTCATTCACGCACAGGCGATCGCATCATGAACATGATGCGCGATGACAGCCTGCCACGCGCGTTTGCGCAGGTACGTACCCGTTCGCTGCAACTGGCCGAGGGCTTGTCCGACGAAGACTGCTGCGCGCAGTCGATGCCGGACGCGAGCCCGATGAAATGGCACCTGGCGCACACGACGTGGTTCTTTGAAACCTTCATTCTCGAGCCGCGCGAGGCCAATTTTGCGCCTTTTCATCCGGCGTTCCGGGTGTTCTTCAACTCGTACTACAACGGCGTGGGCAACAAGCATCCGCGCGCCCAGCGCGGGCTCTTGACGCGCCCGGCCATGAGTGTCGTCAGGGACTACCGCGGGAACGTCGACCGCCGCATCGCCGACCTGCTGGCGGGCGGCATCGACGAGACGCTCGCCACGCTGATCGAACTGGGCCTGCAGCACGAGCAGCAGCACCAGGAACTGATGCTCACCGACGTCAAGCATCTGCTCGCGCAAAATCCGCTGTACCCGGCGTATGCGACGGATGCCATGGCGCCGTCCGCACCGGCCGAGCCGCTGGCCTGGCTCGATTTCGAAGGTGGCCTGGCCGAAGCTGGCTATGGCGGCAAGGGCTTTTGCTTCGATAACGAATTGCCGCGCCACCGCACCTATGTCGCGCCGTTTGCGCTGGCCTCGCGCCTGGTGACCAACGGCGAATACCGCGCGTTCATCGAGGCCGGCGGTTACCGCGATCCGGCGCTGTGGCTGGCCGAAGGCTGGGACCGCGTCAATAGTGGCGAGATCACCCAGCCGCTGTACTGGGTAGAAAAGGCCGATGGCTGGTACGAGTTCACGCTGCACGGCCTGCAGCCGCTGGACCCCGAGCTGCCGGTCACGCACGTCTCGATGTACGAGGCCGATGCATTCGCGCGCTGGTCCGGCGCGCGCCTGCCGACCGAATTCGAATGGGAATTCGCGGCGCGCCAGGCCTGCCTGGGCAGCGGCCCGGCCCATCATCCGGACGCTGCCAGCGGCGCCGGCCTGCAACAGATGTTCGGCGCCTGCTGGCAGTGGACCAGCAGCAGCTATGCACCGTACCCCGGCTTCGCACCGGCGCCGGGCGCCATCGGCGAATACAACGGCAAGTTCATGATCAACCAGTATGTCCTGCGCGGCTCGTCCTGCGCCACGCCAAGCGGTCACGCACGGCCCAGCTACCGCAACTTCTTCCCGACAGGCGCGCGCTGGCAATTTTCCGGCATTCGCCTCGCCCGATGAGTCGTCGGCGTGACTGGACGGCGCGCCTGAAGGATCAGCGCGCCAATGTCTATATCCTGAATCATCCGCTCAAGTTCACGCTGCAAGTCCTGAAAGGGTTCCGCGCCAACCAGGGCTTGCTGCTGGCGGGCGCCGTGGCCTATTACGCGCTGCTGTCGATCGTGCCGTTTTTGATGCTGGTGATGGTGGTGCTGTCGCATTTCATCAACCCGGCCGAGTTGCTGGAAACGCTCAGCCGCTATCTGCAACTGCTGGTGCCGGGACAGTCGGCGCCGATCGTGGCCGAGGTGGCGCACTTTCTGGACGACCGGCAACTCATCACCTGGGTGCTGGCGGTGACGATGCTGTTCTTCAGTTCGCTTGCCTTCACGGTGCTGGAAAACGCGATGAGCGTGATCTTCGTGCACCGCGTGGCGATCCGGCGCCGGCATTACCTGGTGTCGGCCGTGCTGCCGTACTGCTACATCCTGGCGCTGGGCGTGGGGATCATGGTCGTCACGCTCGTGGCGGGCGCGCTGCAGGTCATGGGGCGCGAAAGCGTGTGGCTGTTCAACTATGAGTGGTCGCTGAACGGCGTGTCCGGTGCGCTGCTGTATCTACTGGGGCTGATCGGCGAGATTCTCGTGCTCACGTCGATCTACCTGGTGATGCCGGTGGGCCGGCTGTCGATATGGCACGCCGCCATCGGTGGCGTGACGGCAGCACTGCTGTGGGAAGCGGCGCGCCACATTCTGGTCTGGTATTTCTCGACGCTGTCGCAGGTGAACCTGGTGTATGGCTCGATGACGACGGCCATCGTCGTCATGTTTTCGCTCGAGATCGCAGCCACGCTGCTGCTCCTGGGTGCGCAGGTGATCGCGGAGTACGAGCGGGTCGGCTTGGTGCCTGACGATGCGGCGCAAGACCCAATGACAACGGCGCCAGACGCAGCCCGGTAAGTTCCGGGTGCTCCTGGCGCCGTTGGGGACGCTACGGGCAGGCGACTAGCTTACTTGTCGTCCTTCTTGGTGATGAACACGCTGGCGATACAGCTACCGGCGATCAGCACAGCCACGACGGTCAGCGAAGCCTGCACTGGCACGTGGTACCACGGCATGATCAGCATCTTGACACCGATGAAGGTCAGGACCATCGCCAGGCCATACTTGAGCAGGTGGAAGCGGTCAGCCACGTCGACCAGCAGGAAGTACAGCGCACGCAGACCCAGGATCGCGAACATGTTCGACGTGAACACGATGAACGGATCGGTCGTGATCGCGAAGATGGCCGGGATCGAGTCAACCGCGAACACCAGGTCGGTCACTTCGATCAGGATCAGCACCAGGAACAGCGGGGTGACATAGCGCACGCCGTTGATCCTCACGAAGAACTTCTCGCCGTGGTCGCCTTCGGACACTTTCAGGTGCCTGCGGGCGAACTTCAGGATCGGGTTGTTGACCACGTCCGGTTCGGCATCGACGGCCACCAGCATGCGGATACCGGTGAACAGCAGGAACGCGCCGAACAGGTACAGCACCCAGCTGAATTCGCTCACGACCCACGCACCGGCGCTGATCATGATGGCGCGCATGATGATCGCACCGAGCACGCCGTAGATCAGGACGCGGCGCTGGTATTGCTGCGGCACCTGGAACGCGGTAAAGATCAGCAGGAACACGAACACGTTATCGACCGACAGGGCTTTCTCGATCAGGTAGCCGGAGAAGAACTCCAGCGCTTTCTGGTCAGCGATTTCCGAACCGACGCTGCCTTTCAGATACCACCAGAGGCCGGCATTGAACAGCAGGGCCATGCTGACCCAGACCAGCGACCAGATACCCGCTTCCTTGACGCTGACCTTGTGCGCCTTGTTACCGCCAAAGACGAACAGGTCGAGCGCCAGCATCACCAGCACGAAGCCGACGAAGCCAGCCCACATCATGGGGCTTGCAATGGTTTCCAGACCGTTCATGGGTTGCTCCCTTCATGGCGCAGCGAGTGCAGCCGGTTGTCCTGCGCCCGTGCGCAGGAATGGTGGACAGGATGTGTCATTGGTATGGCACCTATAGTTTGTGGTGAGGACTCGACTATAGGGGACCATGAAGCATCGTACAAATCGAATATAATTTCATATAACATCGAATTTAACGATGTATTGAACAGTCCATGTTATTGGAGAGACCATGTCCGCGCTGAACTACAAGCACCTGCGTTACTTCTGGATGGTGGCCAAGACCGGCAGCATCGCCAAGGCCGCCTCGCAACTGAACCTGACGCCCCATTCGATTTCCGGACAACTGTCCGAATTCGCCGATGTATTGGGTGTGGCGCTGTTTCGCAAGTCCGGCCGCAGCCTCGAGCTGACCGACACCGGCCGCCGCATCGTCAGCTACGCCGAGACGATCTTCAGCACCGGCGACGAATTGCTCGAACTGGTGCGCGACAAAAGCTTTGCGACGATGTCTTTTCGGATTGGCTGCGCCGATTCGGTGTCGAAGCTCATTGCCTGCCAGCTGGTGGAGCCGGCATTGAAGCTCAAGGAGCCGGTGCGGCTGATCTGCCGCGAAGGGCGCCTTGACAGCCTGATCGGCGACCTCGCCGTGCACCGGCTCGACCTGGTCATTGCCGACCGGCCGATCCCCGGGCATTTCAGCGTGCGCGCCTATAACCACCTGCTGGGCCAGAGTCCGATGACGGCGCTGTGCACGCAGGCGCTGGCGGCCACGTTCGACCAGCCGTTTCCGGCCTGCCTGCACAATGCGCCGATGCTGTTGCCGGGCGAGGATTTCGCGATCCACCAGCGCCTGTTGCGCTGGCTGGAGCAGGCCGAGGTGCATCCGCACATCGTCGGCGAATTCGACGACAGCGCGATGATGAATGCGTTTGGCCAGTCAGGGGCGGGGGTGTTCTTCGTGCCGACGGTGATTGCGGCGCAGGTGAGCCAGCAATACCAGGTGGTGGCGCTGGGCCAGATCGATGGGGTGGTGGAGCAGGTGTATGCGATCACCACCGAGCGCCGGATGAGTCATCCGGCGACAGTGGCGATCAGTACGCTGGCGCGCGACAAGCTGTTCGTTTGACTCCAGCGGTTACGGCTTGACGCTGATACCCGGCTCGCCGGCAGTCATGCGGCCGATGATCGCCGCGTCGGCAAAGCCTTCACGCGCGAACAGCGCCAGCACCTCGTCGGCGGCTGCCGGGTCGCAGGCTACCAGCAGCCCGCCCGAGGTCTGCGGATCGGTCAGCAGCGCGCGCTGCTCGGGCAGGATCGCCGCGTCGAGCTGCACGTCCTTGCCATACGCTTCCCAGTTGCGCCCGGAAGCACCCGTGAAGTAGCCATCCTGCGCCAGTTGCAGCACGCCCGGCAGCAGCGGAATGTTCGGCATGTCGAGCATGGCATGCAGCTTTGCGCCACGCGACAGTTCCAGCAGGTGACCCAGGAGGCCAAAGCCGGTGACGTCGGTCAGCGCGTGCACGCCCGGCATGTCGGCCAGCAGGCGCCCGGGCTTGTTCAGTTTAGTCGTGTTGGCGATCATCGCCGCATAGCCGTCGGCGCCCAGCTTGTCTTTCTTGAGCGCGGCCGACAGTACACCCACGCCCAGCGGCTTGCCGAGGATGAGCACGTCGCCATCGCGGGCATCGGCATTGCGTTTGACTTTCGACGGATGCACGAGGCCCAGCACGACCAGGCCATAGATCGGCTCGACCGAGTCGATCGTGTGGCCGCCGGCAATCGGAATGCCCGCTTCGGCGCAGATCGACTCGCCGCCGCGCAGGATTTGCCCGATCGTGTCGAGCGGCAGCTTGTTGATCGGCATGCCGACCAGCGCCAGCGCCATGATCGGCGTGCCGCCCATCGCATACACGTCCGAGATGGCATTGGTGGCGGCGATGCGGCCGAAGTCGAACGGGTCGTCGACGATCGGCATGAAGAAGTCGGTGGTGGCGATCAGGGCCTGTTCATCATTGAGCTTGTAGACCGCGGCGTCATCGGCCGTCTCGATGCCAACCATCAGCTCCTTGGGCACGGGGAAGCCGTGCGACGACTTCAGGATCTCGGCCAGCACGCCGGGCGCGATCTTGCAGCCGCAGCCGCCGCCGTGCGAGAACGAAGTGAGTTTGATGGGTTGGTCGCTGGTGCTCATGGGATGTCCGGTAATCGTTGATCGTCTTGGATTATCCACCATGTGGCGTGGACGTGCCAGGCAGGGTGCCTGAAATGGAAGTGGCGCACATGAAAACCCGCTGCCGGGTAGGGTGGGCGGGTTTCCCGCCCACGCGTTCAACCGGCCATTGCATGTCACGAAGCGAGATTGAACACGTGGACAGCGCCCATAAAAAAACGGCTGCCGAAGCAGCCGTTTCTTGATTCACGCAGGGTGATTACTCACCGAACGAACGACGCACGCCGTCCGCCGAACGTGGGTGGGCACCCTTGTAGCCGCCTTCGCGACGGGCCGGCTGGCCGTCACGCGGGGCGCTGAAACGGTTGCCGTCACGTGGCGCGCTTGGCGCACGTGGTGCGGCGCCTGGTGCGCGCGCAGGGCCGGCCTCACGCGGGCCACGGTCAGCGTAACGGCTTTCCGACGGGGCGCCACGGGCGCCGCTCGGTGCGCGGTCGGCATAGCCTTCACGCGCGCCGGATGGCTTCGAAAAACCGCGCGATGCCGGCTTGGCCGACGGGCTGCGGCCGTCGCCTGGCTTCCAGCCGGCGCGGGCTGGTGCTGCAGCGCGCTTTGGCTCGAAACCTTCCACGACAGCGACCGGGATCGGCTGGCGGGTGAAACGCTCGATGCGGCGCACGTTCATGCTTTCGGCGTGGTTCACCAGTGAGACGGCGACACCGTTACGGCCAGCGCGACCGGTACGGCCGATGCGGTGGACGTAGTCTTCCGGGAACTTCGGCAGGTCGTAGTTGACGACGTGCGTGATGCTTGGCACGTCGATGCCGCGCGCAGCGACGTCGGTTGCGACCAGCACCTTGATGCTGCCGCGACGCATGCTGTCCAGCGTGCGGTTACGCGCGCCCTGGTGCATGTCGCCATGCAGTGCGGCAGCAGCGAAACCGGCGATGTTCAGGCGGTCAGCGATCGTGTCCGCGTCACGCTTGGTGGCGGTGAAGACCACGGCCTGGTCCATCGATTCGTCGCGCAGCAGGTGGTCCAGCAGGCGATTCTTGTGCGACAGGTCGTCGACGAAGTGGACGCGCTGCGAGATGTTCTCGTGGCGATTGGTCGCGCTGGCGATCTGGATCGTCATCGGATCGGTCGTGATGCGGCGCGCCATGTTGCCGACGACGCCATCCAGCGTGGCCGAGAACAGCATGGTTTGACGGGCCGACGGGGTCGCGGCAACGATTTTCTCGATGTCGTCGATGAAGCCCATGTCCAGCATGCGGTCAGCTTCGTCGAGCACAAGGATTTCGAGCTGCGAGAAGTCGATCTTGCCCGATTCCATGTGGTCGATCAGGCGGCCTGGGGTAGCAACCAGGATTTCAGGATTCTTGGCCAGCAGTTGCATCTGCTTCGGATACGGCATGCCGCCCAGGATCGAGACGCAGCGCAGGCGGCGCATGTGGGCCGTGTACTGTTCGGTCGCAGCCGAGACTTGCAGGGCCAGTTCGCGGGTCGGGGTCAGCACCAGCATTTTTGGCTGGGCGGCCTTGAAACGGACGCGCTCGCCTTTGGCGCGGGCAGCCTGCGCTTCTTGCGCAGCGGTCTTGCCGGCTGGCGTTTCTTCAGCGTTGGCCAGCTTGTTCAGTGCTGGCAGCATGAAGGCGGCGGTCTTGCCCGAACCGGTTTGCGACGAGACCAGCAGGTCGCGGCCGGCGATCGCGGCAGGAATGGCTTGCGCCTGGACTGGCGTAGGGGTGGTGTAACCGGTATCGGCAACAGCCTGGACGAGGGACGCGTGGAGGCCTAGGGCTTCAAAACTCATGTGATCTGTACTTTCGGAATAAATCAAATACGCTCGCACGGATGGCGCGAACGAAAAAATGCAACGCGAACCAACAAACGAAATGACTCAGAATGAAAGAAATTTCGGCACAAAAGCTTTGCGCCGGGACGGTGTCTGAAAGCGACACACAGGGCGGGAGGGCTTTAGAAAGGCGCTCTAATGAGCTGCCTGGGGTTTGCGGTGCTGCTTGGATGACTGCCTTGCTGCTGCCTGACCTGAATGTTTTCAGAGCAGGGCGCGATGTCGCAGTGCACAAACCGAACTATACAGGTTTTTCGGCCTTCGTGCACGGACCCTTTGAAAATCGTATAACTGCGGGGACTGTCGATGGCAGCCGGCGCCCTCCGGACAAGGGCGCCGGCACGCAATCAGCGCTGTTTGCGCTTGGACGACGTGTTGCGGGCGATGCGCTTGGTGTTCTTGCTGGCGCCAGCCTTGGTCTTGAAGCGCGCAGCAGTGCGCTTGACGATGCCACGATCGGCTTCGAACGCGACAACGGCATTGTCGATGATGTTCTCGGCGATGTCGCTGTGGCTCGAGGTCGAGATTTTGGGCACCAGGATCGTCGAACCCACTTTCAGGAGCGACTGCGCCGGGATGTTATTGGCCTGGCGGATGACCTCTGGTGTGGTGCCGAATTTCGACGCCAGCGAGGCGATGCTCACGCGCGCACCGGTGATCTTGTGCGTGGTCCAGGTCGACAACGCCTGTCCCCACTGCGCGAGGTTCAGGTGGAATTTCTCGGCGTTTTCTTTTGGCAGCAGGATCTGGGTCTGGGCGCCGCCGATGATGACCGGCTTCTTGAACTGCGGATTGAGCGCCTTGAATTCGTCGAGCGACATTTCGGCCAGCTGGGCTGCAACCGCCAGGTCGATGTCACTGGTCTTGTCGACCGTGGTGAAGTAGGGCTGGTTGTCGATGGCTGGCAGCATGACGCCATACATGCCCGGATTGGCGATCACGTTCTTGACCGCCTGCAGTTTGGGCACGTAGTTGCGCGTTTCCGCCGGCATCAGGTCGGCCAGGCTTTCGAAATCGGTTGGCTTGCCTTCGGCCTGGTTTTTCTTGATGGCGCGCTGCACATTGCCTTCGCCCCAGTTATACGCAGCCAGGGCCAGTGGCCAGTCGCCGAACATCGTGTACAGGCGCTGCAGATAGGTCAGCGCCGCATCGGTGGAGGTCACGACGCCGCGGCGCTCGTCCTTGAACATGTTCTGCTTGAGGTCGAAATCCTTGCCTGTGCCCGGCACGAACTGCCACAGGCCGGCGGCGTTGGCGCTCGACATGGCTTGCGGATTGAAGGCCGATTCGATCACCGGCAGCAGCGCCAGTTCGGTCGGCATGCCGCGCTTTTCGAGCTCGGACACCACGTGGTACAGGTACGGGGAAGCGCGGCCGGAAATGCGGGACAGCGTGGCGGGATGATTGGCGTAGGCCTGGGTATGACGGGTGACGAGCGCGTTGTTCAGGTCGGGAATCGCGTAGCCGCTGCGGATGCGGCCCCAGACGTCGGTTTCGCGGTATTCATCGAGTTTGGTCTGGACTTGCGACGGTGCTGCAGTGGTGCGGCTGCCGATTGCGGCAGACTGGATGGTTGGCAGCGCGGCTGCATCCATCGCGAAACTGAGGGGTGACGCGGCCAGGAGGGCCAATGCAGCCAGTGCGAAGGTAGGACGTTTCGTGTTGTGCATAGCTTTCCAGTGTTGCGTTCAGGAACGAACGGACCGAGGACAAGGAGGCATAGTACGTAGGGATTGTCGAGCGCGTCAAGATGTATGACGCCTTCGTTACAATAAAAATGCCCTCTAGAATCGCGTACGTTGACATCATGAAAACAGAAGATGCCATCAGGATCATCGAAATTAATGAACCGCTGGTATTTTTGGTCAGCAGCACCAAGATTTGGCGGCGTTATCCACTGCGCATACGACCGCATCGGGCCAACCTTACCCCCGGGGCGGGGTCGATCTATGAGCACACGCAAAGAGTGCGTACAATCCGGCTTTTGCAGTCTGCATTGCTATTGAAAGTCTTCTATGAGCACTCCCAACCTCAACGCCGACGATGACGCCATCATCGGCGCGACCCGCAACTGGCTCGAACGCGCGGTAATCGGCCTGAATCTGTGCCCGTTTGCCAAGGCCGTGTACGTCAAGGAGCAGGTGCGCTATGTCGTTGCCACCGCGACCACGCCCGAGCAATTGCTTGAAACGTTAATGGACGAGCTGCAGCACCTGTCCGACACCGATGCCGCCAGGATCGACACCACGCTGATCATTCACCCGTTCGTGCTGGGCGATTTCGAGGATTACAACGAGTTTTTGGACGTGGCCGATGCCGCGCTCGAGGACATGCAGCTGGATGGCGAGCTGCAGGTCGCCAGCTTCCATCCCTTATATCAGTTTGCCGACACCGACATCAACGATATCTCGAATTACACGAACCGCGCGCCATACCCGATCCTGCACTTGCTGCGCGAAGAGAGCATCGAGCGCGCCGTGGAAGCCTTCCCGCAGGCGGAAGACATCTTCGAAAAGAATATCGAGACGATGGAACAGCTTGGACACGACGGTTGGGACAAGCTCCATGTCGGACCAGCGTGAAGCGGGCGGGGCCAGCCCTGCATCAGTAACACCGGTAACACCCGGAACCCCGGCCGGCCGGCCGGACACGCCGTGCGTGGCGGTATGCTCGACCACCTTCGACGAAGTCTGCCGCGGCTGCGGCCGCACTGTGGCCGAGGTCGCCCACTGGGTGTCGATGAGCGCCGACGCCAAAGAGCTCGTCTGGCAGCGCATCCTGGCGCAGGGTTACCCGCGCCGGAACAAGTGACCGTGGCCCGTTACCTGGTTTATTGCCTTATCAATAGCTGCCAATAAAGTCGCGCTTGCCGATCGGCACACCGTTGTGGCGCAGGATCGCGTACGCGGTCGTCACGTGGAAGCAGAACTGCGGCATCGCGAAGTGGGTCAGGTAGACCGCGCCGGTGTCGAAGTGGCGTGCGCGTTCGCCGCTGCCATGGGTAATCGGACGGGTTGCGCCGGCGTCGATGTCGGCTTGTTCCAGGCTGTCCAGGAAGCCGACGGTACGCGTGATGCGCTGCTGCAGTTCGGTGAAGGTGCGCTCGCCGTCTTCATAGCGCGGCGATTCGATGCCGGCCAGGCGCGCCCCGGCGCCCTTGGCGAAATCCGTGGCGAGCTGGATCTGGCGCGCCAGCGGGAACATGTCGGGAAACAGCCGGGCCTGTAGCAGGGCATCCGGTTCGATGCGCCGCTCCAGCGCATGGGCCTCGGCTTTTTCGAGCACGCCGGCCAGGGCGTCGAGCAATTGGCGAAACACCGGCACCGAAGCGGCGTACAGGGAATGACTCATCAGATTCTCCTCGATTGGAAACGCGTTCATGACAATCCATCATAGCAAGTCTGGTCGCGCGTTGCCGACGGTTGGTTATGCGCCGTTAGCTAGTGACGCTTAGCAAGCGACGGCGCATAATCGCGTTTTTTACACCAAATCAGTAAAACCAGCGCCAGCGGCGCCAACGCCATGTCCACATCGTCATCCGCCACTCCCACTATCCTGTCGCGCCTGGGCAGCCTGTATGGCCGCTCGCTGTACCGCGCCTTGTTGCTGGTGGTGTTCGTCGGGCTGGCGGGGCCGGCGGCCGTGGGCAGTTATCTTCTGATCGGGGTGCAGGAGCGCGCTGCGGTTGCGGCGGCGCTCGACGACTCCCTGCAGCGCAATGCAGAGATCCTCGCACTCGGCGTGCAGGAGCCGCTCTGGAACCTGGATCCCGACACGGCGCGGCCGCTGCTCGATGCGATGCTGCGCGATCCGGCCGTCGTCATGGTCGAGCTGCATGGTCCGGAGGGCGAGGTCGTGCTGCGGGTGCGCTCGCCCACGCGTCCCCTTGGCCGTGTGTTCAGCGCCGAACGGCCGGTCGTGGTGCGTGGCGAGACGATCGGCACCGTGCGTCTCGAGATGGACGACTACCGCAGCCAGCAGGAGCTGCGCCGCAAGCAGCGCAACTACGCGCTGGTGGTCGTGGGGCAGGTTGCCGTTTCGCTGCTGCTGATCGCGCTGCTGCTGCGGCGCCGGCTGCTCTCGCCGCTGCGCCGCCTGATGGGTTTTTCCGACCGGCTGGCGCGCGCCGACTTCGATACGCCGCTGGCCTTGTCGGCGGCCGACGAGCTGGGGCGCCTGGGCCGGCAGATGGAGCACATGCGCCTGGCCATTCGCGATCTGTTCGCCGATATCGCGCGGCGTGAAGAGCAATTTCGCAGCATCGTGAATCAGGTCCCCGGCGCCGTGTTTCGCGTGCGCGCCGGCGGGGCCATCGAATTCGTGAGTGATGCGATCGAAGACATCACCGGCCACTCGGCAGAGCATCTGATGCGCGCCACGACCGACGACTGGAGCGATATCGTGCATCCGGAAGACCGGCGCAGGTACAGCCACACGGTGCGCCACGCCGCGCGTGTTGGCGATGCGTATCAGCTGGAATACCGGATCATCGATGCCCACGGCGTGGAGCGCTGGGTGCAGGAAAGCGGCCAGCCGCAGGGATTATCGGGCGTGGCCGCGCTGGACGGCGCAGTGCGGATCGATGGCATCATCTCGGATATCAGCGAGCGCAAGCACAACGAGATGCGCATCGAAGCGCTGCTCACCGAGCAGGGCGCGATCCTCGACAACGTGATGTTCGGCGTGCTGTTCGTGCGCCAGCGCCGCATCGTCTCGAGCAACCGGCGGGGCGAAACGCTGTTCGGCTATGACGAGGGCCAGATGGTCGGCCAGTCGACCGAGATTCTGTACCCCACGCGGGAGGATTACGAGCAGACCGCCATGACGCAATACCCGCTGCTGGCGCGGCGCATGGACCTGGGCGAGGAGCACCAGCTGCGCCATCGCGACGGCAGCCTGTTCTGGTGCCTGGTGAGCGGTTCGGCGCTCGACCCGGCGTACCCGGACGAAGGCAGCATCTGGGTGTTCGCCGACATCACCGAGCGCAAGCTGGCCGAAGAAAAGCTGCGCCTGTCGGCCACGGTGCTCGAGCACATCGCCGATGGCGTGATGGTGCTGGACGTGTCGGGCCGGATCGTCGCCGTCAACCCGGCCTTCACCTGCATCACCGGCTACAGCGAAGAAGAGGCGGTGGGGCGCGAATCGAGCATGATGCGTGGGCGGCTCCAGGATGACGCCTTCTATCACAAGCTGTGGCGCGAACTGGACGAAACGGGTTTCTGGCGCGGCGAGATCTGGGACACGCGCCGGGATGGCGACGCATATCTTGAGTCACTGACCGTCACCGCAGTGCGGGGCGACGCTGGCGCGATCACGCATTATGTGTCGGTCTTCAGCGACATCACGCGCGCGCGCGAATCGCAGAACCAGCTCGATCACCTTGCGCACCACGATCCCCTGACCGCGTTGCCCAACCGCCTGCTGTACCACGATCGCCTGCGCCACGCGATGACGCGCGCGCAGCGCGACGGCCAGCAGCTCGCGGTGCTGTTCATCGACCTCGATCGCTTCAAGAACGTCAACGACACGCTGGGGCACCACGTCGGCGACGAACTGCTCAAGCAGGCGGCCTTCGCGCTGGCCCGCTGCCTGCGCGAAGGCGACACGCTGGCGCGCCTGGGCGGCGACGAATTCATCGTGTTGCTCGAGGATATTGGCGGCGTCGCCGGCGCGACCCGTGTGGCGGCCAAGCTGATTGCGATGTTCGAGCAGCCGTTCATGGTGTCCGGCTACGAGCTGTTCGTCACCGGCAGCGTCGGTATCAGCCTGTATCCGCAAGACGCGCAGGACATGCACATGCTGATCCGGAATGCCGACGTGGCGATGTACCAGGCCAAGGCGCGCGGGCGCAACGGCTACCAGTTCTATGCGGCGTCGATGAGCGGCGACGGCGTCGAGCGCCTGCGCATGGAAGGCCTGCTGCGCCGCGCGATCGACAAGCACGAGATTTATCTGGCGTATCAGCCTCAGGTCGAGATGGACACCGGCCGCCTGACCGGCGTAGAAGCGCTGGTGCGCTGGCACAGTGCCGAGCTGGGTCAGATCGGCCCGTGCCAGTTCATTCCGCTGGCAGAAGACACCGGTTTTATCGGCCAGCTTGGCCAGTGGGTGCTGCAGGAAGCGTGCCGCCAGATGATGGCGTGGAAAGCGCAGGGTTTGATCATGCCGAAGATCGCCGTGAACCTGTCGGTACGCCAGTTCGAGCGTGGCGGCATGGCGGCAATCGTGACCGGGGTGCTGGAATCGACCGGTCTCGCGCCGCACCGCCTGCAGCTGGAAGTAACCGAGTCGATCATCATGAACACGGGCGACGCGCTGCAGTACGTGAAGGACCTGCATGCGATCGGCGTGGGGCTGGCGATCGACGATTTCGGCACCGGCTATTCATCGCTGGCGTACCTGAAGCAGTTGCCGGTGCAGACGCTCAAGATCGACCGCAGCTTCATCAAGGATATCTCGCACGGACCGGACGACGAGGCGATCGCGGTTGCCATCATCCAGCTTGGCAAGAGCATGAACCTGTCGGTGATTGCTGAAGGTGTCGAACGTGAGGACCAGGCGGCGTTCCTGCTGCGCCATGGCTGCAATCTGGCGCAGGGGTATTTGTATGGGAAGCCGGTGGCGGCGGATGAGATTCTGGCGCGCTGGGGCGGGCAGGGTTAGTCTGCGCTGCCCAGCAGCAGCCGCAGATTGCAGTCGCGCTGCCATTCGCGGCGTTCATCGCTCGATTGCGCCAGGCGCGCCAGTTCGGCCGGCGTGATATCGGCCTGGGCCTGGATCAGGCGGTCGGCCACGCCGCCATCGGGCACCATCGTGCCGAAGAACGCCACGGTGTCGCCGCGCTGCAGCAGCAGCGTCGGGAAGTTGTCGACATCGAGGTCGCCGACCAGGGCGGCCTGGTCTTCGATGTCGATCCAGATGAAGTGCTTGTCCGGGTGGCGCGCGGCCAGGTTCTCGAACGTGGCGCGGTAGCTCGCGCAGGTGCCGCACCAGGCGGCGCACAGGCAGGCGACCGTCCAGGCGTCGTCATTGACGGCGGCGACGGCGGCGTCGAGGGTCGAGGAATCGAGGGTCAGGCTATGCATGGAGCGCATTTTACTCCGTGTTGCGCCGCAATGTGGCGGGGAAGGCCGAGCGGCATGGATGGCGCCCGGCCAAGCGGTTAAAATACGGGATGCCTACCATTCTTGCCATTGAAACCTCGGCCGAGCTGGCGTCTTGCGCGCTCCTGGTCAACGACGCCGTTATTGCCCGCGCTACGGCCGGCGTGCGCAGTCACTCGCAATCGATCCTGCCGATGGTGCAGGAACTGCTGCGCGAAGCCGGCATTGCGCTGGCAGACTGCGACGCGATTGCCTTCGGGGCCGGTCCCGGGTCGTTTACCGGTGTGCGTACGGCGTGCGGCGTCGCGCAGGGGCTGGCGTATGGCGCCAATCTGCCCGTGCTGCCGATGGTCACGCTGGCCGCGATGGCTGAAAGCTGCCGGGCGCGCTGCGGCGCGACCGAGGTGCTGGCGGTGCTCGACGCGCGCATGGGCGAAGTCTATTGGGCGCAGTATCGCTTCGATGGCGCATGGCGTGAGGTGGTGGCGCCCACGCTGAGCGCGCCGCAGGCCGTGGCGCCGCTGGCGGTGGCTGGTCTGCAGGCGTGTGGCAACGGCTTCGAGGCGTACGCAGATGCCTTTGTCGGGCAGGCATTTGCGGTCGGCGCCATGGCGGACATCGTGCCACATGCGCGTGAGATGGCGCCCCTTGCCGTTGACGCACTGGCGGCCGGGCAGGGCGTGCCGGCGGCGCAGGCGCAGCCGATTTACCTGCGCAACAAGATCGCGTTCACCACGGCCGAGCGCCTGGTGATCAATGCCGCCAAGGCCGCCGCATGAGCGACCTGCAAGATCTTGGCCTGCAACTGGCGCCGATGACGGCGGCCGACGTGGGCGAGGTGTGCGCGCTGGAGGCGAGCGTGTTTCCGTTTCCCTGGAGTCGCGGGAACTTCATCGACTCGCTCAACAGCGGCTACGATTGCTGGACCGTGCGCGATGATGCGGGCCAGCTGGCCGGCTACTACCTGTTGATGTACGCGCTGGACGAAGCGCACCTGCTCGACGTCGCGGTGGCGGCGAATCGCCAGCGCCAGGGACTGGGGCGGCGCTTGCTGGCCGTGCTGGCGGCGCGCGCGCGCAGCCAGGGAATGACGTCGATCCTGCTCGAGGTGCGGCCGTCGAACGAGCGCGCGCTGGACGTGTACCGGCGCCATGGCTACGTCCATATCGGGCGCCGCAAGGGCTACTATCCGGCCGGCGCCGCGGGCCGTGAAGATGCCATCGTGATGAGGCTGGATTTATGAAGACCGTGAGCGGGCGCGATGCGCTGTTCCTGAACGAGATGGGGATCGGGCCGTTGTGGCAGTTGCGGGCGGCGGCTGCACCGTCGACGGATGCTGCTGGTGACGACGTCGTTGACAGCGATGCTGGTGCTGCGGTCGATGCTGCGCCGGCGGTGGTGCCGGCTTCTGCTTCTGTTGCTCCTGCTGTTGCTGCACCTGCTTCTACACCGGTGCCGGTGCCTGATCCTGCGCCCGTCGCGCGCGGGATGACGCCGCTGTCGGCGCCGCCGTATCGCAATCCGCCGCCTGTCGCCACTGACGCTGCGTGGGACGACGGCAGTGACGCCGCGCCGGCCGCGCCCGACGTGTCGACGCTCGACTGGGCGGGCTTGCGCCAGGCGATTGCCGGCTGCAAGGACTGCGCCTGTGGGGAAGGGCGCAAGCCCGTGTATGGCGACGGACCGCGCCAGGCGCGCTGGCTGATCGCCGCCGGTACGCCGAGCGCGCTCGACGAGCAGGCCGGTCAGCCGCTGACGGGCGATGCGGGCAAACTGCTGGGCAATATGCTGCACGCCGTCGGCCTGTCGCGCGAGCGCGATGCGTATGTCACGCCGCTGGTGAAGTGCCGCCCGGTCAACGCCAGGGGCGGCGAGCGCGCCCCGACGCCTGAGGAAATCACGGCGTGCCGGCCATTCCTGGAGCGCGAGCTGGCGCTGACGGGGGCAACGACCGTGCTGACGATGGGGCAGGTCGCCGCCAACGGCCTGCTGGGCCGCGCGCTGACCGAGCCGCTGGCCGGCGTGCGCGGTCAGGTGCATGCGTTGAACGAGGTGCCACTGGTCGCCACGCTGCATCCGGGCGAATTGCTGCTACGCGGCGCCGACAAGGCGCTCGCCTGGGCCGACCTGTGCCGGGCGCGTTCGCTTGAACCCCGTAACTAGTTACCAGGCCGCGTTCCACGCGCGCTGGCGGCACCTGACGCTGCCACCGGTGCGCGCGCTGGCCTGGCTGCTCGACTCGCCTGATCTGCTCGATGGCGCCGCACCGGCATGGGCCGGACGCGTGGCGACGCTGGGGCCCGTCACGGACGAGGTCGCCACCTGGCTTGCGCAGTTGGACGCCGACCCATCGGCGCTGAGCGCCGCGCTCGGCGAGAAACCCTACACCCGACTGGGGCTGTACGCCGAAAAGCTGATGGCGTTCTACTTCGCGCAGCAGGGGCGGCTGGTCGCGCACGGCCTGCAAATCCGCGCCAACCGCAACGACACGGTCGGCGAATTCGACTTCCTGCTCGACAATGGCCCGGATGCGCTGGAGCACATCGAGTTCGCGACCAAGTTCTATCTGCAGGGCGAAGGCGGCGCAGGGGGTCTCGACACATTGGTCGGCCCCAACCTGGCCGATACGCTGGGCCTGAAGATGCGCAAGATCTTCGAGCGCCAGCTTGCACTCGGCCAGCACCCGGCCGCGCAAGCGCAACTACCACGTCCCGTCAACAAAGCCGGCGCGCTGGTCAAGGGCTGGCTGTTTTATCCCGCTGGTCACTGGCCGGCAATGCAAGGCATCACGCAAGGCCATTGCCGCGGCTTCTGGTGCGCACTGAGCGAGCTGGACAATCTGCCCGACGACACCTACGTGATCCTGCCAAAACTCGAATGGCTGGCGCCACTGCGCACTGCTGCACCGACTTGGACAATGACCCGCGCACAACTGGAAACCGAACTGACCGACCGCTTCGCCGCATCAAACACCCCAGCGCTGATCGCAAGAGTCCGCATACAAGACGACGCGCTGGAAGAAGCCGACCGCGGCTTCATCGTCCCCAACGACTGGCGCACCCGCGCCCAGGCCACCCACCCCTAACCCCCAATGAGGGTCAGAGTCGATTTATTGAGCAATTTCCCGAATTGCCCAATAAATAGCCCCCGACCCTGCCTTGAGCCCTGACGATGAGCCCGCTAAATAAAGTAGGGTCAGAGTAGATTTAATGGGTAATTCCCCAAAGTTGTCAAACAATTCGACTCTGACCCTAATTATTTTTTTGCTTGCTGGATTCGTTTAGTTTGACTGCCGGCATCAAATTCAGCCGATGACTGAACCGGTTCGGAAAGCGCTGACAAAGGCGTATTGCCCGGCAAGTTCAGGCCTGCCAGACAATTAGGGTCAGAGTCGAATTATTGAGCAATTTCTCACGAAAGCGAGAAAGCTGGGGACATAGTGGCTGCTCTGAGCTATTGCCTGCTGCATATGCCGAGCAGGGCAAGCTATACGGAAAGGGGTCAGGCGAAACGTTGTCAAACAATTCGACACTGACCCTAGTTTTAGTGTTTGCCTTCGCCGATCAGGCCGAGGGAGTCGTGTTCGCGCTGGTTCATCAGGTGGCGGCGTTGGATCAGCAGCATGATGCCGGCGACGGACAGGCCGAAGATGACGATGATGATGTTCAGGTCGAGGTTCAGCGTGATCATCACTGCGTAGGCGGCGAGCATCGTCAGGATCGACAGGTTTTCGTTGAAGTTCTGTACGGCGATCGAGTGGCCGGCGCTCATCAGGACGTGGCCGCGGTGCTGCAGCAGGGCGTTCATCGGGACCACGAAGAAGCCCGACAGGAAGCCGATGAAGGCCAGCAGCGGGTAGGCCAGCGTGACCGATTTTACGAATACCATGCTCGTCACCACCAGGCCCATGATGATGCCCATCGGGATCACGGTGAGCGACTTGCGCAGCGGGATCATGCGGGCGGCCATCGCGGCGCCCAGCGCGACGCCGATCGCGACCACGCCGATCAGGTTCGTTGCCTGGTCCAGCGGCAGCCCGAGCGATGCTTCAGCCCACTTGAGCACGATGAATTGCAGCGTCGCGCCAGCGCCCCAGAACAAGGTCGTCACCGCCAGTGAGATCTGGCCCAGCTTGTCACGCCACAGCGTGGCCGAGCAATTGGCGAAGTCGGTGATGAGCTTGATCGGATTGCGTTCCTGGTGCTCGTAGCGCGCGCCGGTGTCGGGGATGCGCAGGTTGAAGATGGCGGCCAGGATATAGATTGCGACGACAACGGCCATTGCGGCCTCGGCCGGTGTGTCGATGCCCAGGCGCGGCAGCAGGTCGAACGAGAGCAAAAAGCCCGAGCCGCGCGGGCTGACCAGCGTGCCGCCCAGCACCGTGCCGAGGATGATCGACATCACCGTCAAGCCTTCGATCCAGCCATTGGCCGGCACCAGTTTTTCCGGTGGCAGCAACTCGGTCAGGATGCCGTACTTGGCGGGCGAATACACGGCCGCGCCGAAGCCGACAACGGCGTACGAAATCAATGGGTGGACAGTGAAGAACATCAGCGCGCAGCCGAACACCTTGATGATGTTCGCGATGAACATCACGCGGCCCTTGTTGAGCGCGTCGGCGAAGGCGCCGACGAAGGCGGCCAGCAACACATAGAACAGGACGAACGACAGCTTCAGCAGCGGAGTGAGCGATGCCGGGGCGTCCATTGCGACGAGCAGGCTGATCGCGACAAACAGGAGCGCGTTATCTGCCAGCGACGAGAAGAACTGCGCCGCCATGATGGTATAAAAACCACGGTTCATTCTAAAATTCTAAAGTTCGGTCCGGGTTGCTTTATACCATGAATGGCTGGCGTGGCGAAGCCAATACGATGCCCCGTGACTGCACCGGCAACGCCCCGTGGCCTGCTCCGGTAGAATAGCCACTCCCACTTTTCGTACCGGTTTCATCCCGATCGCCGACCATGCCGCGCCCACTCTTTGCCACTATTCACCCGGACTCGATGCATCACAATCTGTCGCAGGCCCGCACCTGCGCGCCTATGGCGAAGATCTGGGCGGTCGTCAAAGCCGATGCCTACGGCCACGGCCTGGAACGCGCGATGCACGGCTTCGCCACGGCCGATGGCCTGGCACTGATCGAGCTCGAAAACGCCATTCGCCTGCGCGAACTTGGCTGGATCAAGCCAATCCTCTTATTAGAGGGATTCTTCGAAGCGGCCGACGTGCCCCTGCTGGCCGAACACAATATCGTCACGGCCGTGCACTCGGTCGAGCAGATCAAGCTGCTCGAATACACCCAGCTCTACCGCCCGATCGACGTCTACCTGAAAATGAACACGGGGATGAACCGCCTGGGCCTGCGCCCCGACGAGTACGCGGCCGCCTACAAGCGGCTGCGCGCAATCCCCGACGTGCGCAACATCACGCACATGACGCACTTCGCCAACGCCGACGAACTGGAACATCCGCTCTTGACCATCGCCGAGCAGGTGCGCCGCTTCCAGATCGGCGCCGGCGACCTGCCCGGCGAGCGCAGCCTGTCCAATTCGGGCGGCGTGCTGCATCAGGCTGAGCTGGCAGAACACCTGTCCAACGACTGGGTCCGCCCCGGCATCATGCTGTACGGCGGCACGCCGGGCGGGCGCAGCGCGGGCGATTTCGGCCTGCGCCCGACGATGACGCTGCGCTCGGAAATCATCGGCATCCAGCACATCGAGCGTGGCGACACGGTCGGCTATGGCAGCCGTTTCGTGGCCGACGGCCCGATGACGATCGGCGTCGTCGCCTGTGGCTACGCAGACGGCTACCCGCGCAGCGCGCCCCACGGCACGCCGGTGATCGTCGATGGCGTGCGCACAGGGCTGATCGGCCGCGTCTCGATGGACATGATGACGGTCGACCTCTCGCCGGTGCCCAATGCGCGCATCGGCAGCAAGGTCACGCTGTGGGGCGACGGCCTGCCGATCGATGACGTGGCGCAGGCCGCCGGCACGATCGGCTACGAATTGATGTGCGCTGTCGCGCCGCGCGTGCGCATCGCCGAAGGCCGCCTGGGCACTGATGGATAACCGATAGAGAACATGGCAAAAGCAAAAACCAATTACACCTGCTCCGAATGCGGCGCGATCGCCACCCGCTGGATGGGGCAGTGCGCCGACTGCAAGGCCTGGAACACGATGGTCGAAACCGTCGTCGAGGCGCCCGGCGTGAACCGCATGTCGCAAACCCCACACCGCGCGCTGGCGCAGACCGCGCCGGTGCTGTCGCTGGCCGATATCGAGGCGATCGACGTCCCGCGCTTTGGCACCGGTATCGAGGAATTCGACCGCGTGCTGGGTGGCGGCCTGGTGGCCGGCGGCGTCGTGCTGATTGGCGGCGACCCGGGCATCGGCAAGTCGACGCTGCTGCTGCAGGCGTTGGCCAGCCTGTCGAAAACGCGCTCCACGCTGTATGTCAGCGGCGAAGAATCCGGCGCCCAGATCGCGCTGCGTGCGCGCCGGCTCGCGGTCGACGCGCAAGACCTCAAATTGCAGGCCGAAATCCAGCTCGAGAAAATTCTCGGCACGATCGCCGACCTGAAGCCCGAAGTGGCGGTGATCGACTCGATCCAGACCGTGTATTCGGACGCGCTCACGTCAGCCCCCGGCTCGGTGGCCCAGGTGCGCGAATGCGCGGCGCAACTGACGCGCGTGGCCAAGCAGACCGGCGTGACCATCATCCTGGTCGGCCACGTGACGAAAGAGGGCGCGCTGGCCGGCCCGCGCGTGCTCGAACACATCGTCGACACGGTGCTGTATTTCGAGGGCGATACGCAGTCGAGCTTCCGCCTGGTGCGGGCGATCAAGAACCGCTTCGGCGCCGTCAACGAGCTGGGCGTGTTCGCGATGACCGAGAAGGGTCTGAAAGGTGTGTCGAATCCGTCCGCGCTGTTCCTGTCGCAGCATGACACGCCGGTGCCGGGCTCCTGCGTCATGGTCACGCAGGAGGGCACGCGCCCGCTGCTGGTCGAGATCCAGGCGCTGGTCGACACGAGCCATCTGCCCAATGCACGCCGCCTGTCCGTCGGCCTTGAGCAGAACCGGCTGGCGATGCTGCTGGCGGTGCTGCACCGTCACGCCGGCATTGCCGCATTCGACCAGGACGTGTTCATCAATGCAGTCGGCGGCGTGAAGATCACCGAACCGGCGGCCGACCTGGCCGTGCTGCTGGCGATCAATTCATCGATGCGTAGTAAACCGTTGCCACGCGGGCTCGTCGTGTTTGGCGAAGTGGGTCTGGCCGGTGAAATCCGGCCGGCGCCGCGTGGCCAGGAACGCCTGCGCGAAGCGGCCAAGCTGGGCTTTTCGATTGCCGTGATTCCGAAGGCGAATGCGCCGAAGCAGAAAATCGAGGGCATGACGATCATCGCCGTCGAACGCATCGAAGAAGCATTCAACAAACTGCGCGAACTCGACTAGCCACGTGGCCAATCGGAGCGGCTCAACAATGCCGTGCCGGAACCCGTGGATGTTCCTATAATAGTGTCTCTTATCAGGCATCATGGGAAACACGTGTTACAAGAGCAGAGGCAGTCCCCGCGCAAAGTATTGCGTACCAAAGTCTTGCTGGCCATCGACGGCCGGGCGCCGTTCACCGGCAAGAGCGTCGATGTCAGCACCAACGGCATCAGTGTCAACATCCCCGACCCGGTGCCGGTCGGGCTCGCCGGCCAGCTGCGTTTCGACCTGATGATCGACGGCCGCTTCACGACGATCGACACCCATGCCAAAGCGCTGCACTGCATCTTCAGCAGCGGTGAGTACAAAGTGGGGTTCAAGTTCCAGAGCCTCGACCTGGCAGCGGTGACGGCGCTGGCGCGCTTCCTGCGCTGATCTCGATGTGCCATGCGACAAGCGGCGAGCGCCCTGAGGCCTCGCCGCTTGCTGTCTGACCCGCTGAGCGGGTTTGTCGCTATTCGTGATAGCGGTCTTCGAGTTGCCTGGCACTGCCACGTACTTCCTGGTAGATCTCGAACGCGACCAGCGCCGCCAGCCCGCCCAGGATCCCCATGACCATCATGTCCAGCATACAATCATCAACGCCGTTAAGCATCCCCTCCATGTGACAACGACACTTCAGGTTAGCAGCTGGCACGGTATTTACAAGGCGCGCGACGGTCGAAAAATATCGGTGACCGCCCAGCCGCGCGCCGCGTCCCCACCGGCAATGCCATGCTTGCGGCGGTGTCATGTTCGTGTCACATTTCAGAATATGTCATGAACTTGTCATATTCGCCCGCTAGACTGCGCTTCATCGTCAGCGGGATCGTCCCGTCGTTCTATTTTCAGAGGATCAGATATGCGCATGAAGCATCTCTTCGTTTCGATCGCTGTTGCCGCTTCGGCATTCACCGCAACCGCCCAGGCCGCCAACATCACCGGCGCAGGCGCGACGTTCCCTTACCCTATTTATGCCAAATGGGCCGAGCTGTACAAGGCAGCATCGGGCAACGGCCTGAATTACCAGTCGGTCGGTTCCGGCGCCGGCATCAAGCAGATCAAGGCCAAGACCGTCGACTTCGGCGCGTCCGACATGCCGCTGGCAGCGGCTGAACTCAACGCCGCCGGCCTGTTCCAGTTCCCGGCCGTGATGGGCGGCGTCGTGCCGATCGTGAACCTGGCAGGCATCGCCCCGGGCCAGATGAAACTGAGCGGCGCCGTCATCGCCGACATCTACATGGGCAAGATCGTCAAGTGGAACGCGCCGCAGATCGCCGCGCTGAACCTGGGCGTCAAACTGCCGGACGCCGACATCACCGTCGTGCGCCGCGCCGACAGCTCGGGTACCTCGTTCCTGTGGACCGACTTCCTGTCGAAGTCGAGCCCGGAATGGAAGACGAAAGTCGGCGCCGGCACCACCGTCAAGTGGGCAGTGGGCGTGGGCGGCAAGGGCAACGAAGGCGTGGCCGCCAACGTGCAGCGCATCAAGGGCGGCATCGGCTACGTCGAGTGGGCCTACGCCAAGAAGAACAAGATGTCGCACACCCAGCTCCAGAACAAGGATGGCGTGTTCCTGCAGCCAAGCGACGACGCCTTCAAGGCCGCCGCCGCTGGCGCCAACTGGTCGGGCACCCCGGGCTTCGCGGTCATCCTGACCGACCAGCCAGGCAAGGACAGCTGGCCAGTCACGGGCGCGTCGTACATCCTCGTGCACAAAGCGCAGGACGCGGCCAAGGGCAAGGAAGTGCTGAAGTTCTTCGACTGGTCGTACAAGAATGGCGCTGCCTCGGCCGCCGAACTCGATTACGTGCCAATGCCTGCGCCTGTCATCAAGCTCGTGCAGGACGCCTGGCGCACCAATCTGAAAGACACCACCGGCAAGGCGCTCTGGTAATCCATACTTTTTCACCATCGAAGGACCGGCTCGACCGGTCCTTCTGCATGCCAGCGATATTGACAAAACGATATTGATTACGAGTCTTATAGCGAGTCTTCCACACATATGAGCGCCCACCCATCCTTGTCCGTGCAGGACCTGCCTGAACAGGCTGCAGCCGAAGACGCCCGTCGTTACGCCGCCTTGCGCACGACAATGCGCAACCAGCGCATCCAGGACTTCTTCTTCCACAAAATCACGCTGCTGTTTGCTGCCACGGTCCTGGCGGTGCTGATCGGGATCATCATCTCGCTGGCCATCGGCGCCGCGCCGGCGTTCTCGCAGTTTGGCCCGGGCTTCATCACCCGCGTCGAATGGGATCCGGTGAACGACGAGTTCGGCGCCATGATCGCCATCTGGGGCACGCTGGCCACCTCGATCATCGCGCTGGCCGTTGCCTTCCCGATCAGCTTCGGTATCGCACTGTTCCTGACCGAGATCTGCCCGGCCTGGCTGCGCCGCCCGCTGGGCACTGCCGTCGAGCTGCTCGCCGGCGTGCCGTCGATCATCTACGGTATGTGGGGTCTGTTCGTGTTCGCGCCGATGTTCGCCGACCACGTGCAGCCGTTGCTGAAGGAAACCATCGGCCAGTTGCCGGTCATCGGCGTCATCTTCCAGGGCCCGACGATGGGTATCGGCATCATGACCGCCGGCCTGATCCTGGCGATCATGATCATCCCGTTCATCGCGTCGGTGATGCGCGACGTGTTCGAAATCGTGCCGACCGTGCTGAAGGAATCGGCATACGGCCTCGGTTGCACGCGCTGGGAAGTAGTGCGCAAGGTCGTGCTGCCATACACCCGCAACGGTGTGGTGGGCGGCGTCATGCTGGGCCTGGGCCGCGCGCTGGGTGAGACGATGGCCGTGACCTTCGTGATTGGTAACGCGCACTCGCTGTCGGCGTCGCTGTTCTCGCCCGGTAATTCGATTTCGTCGACGCTCGCCAACGAATTTGCCGAAGCAGCCAGCACGCTGCACTCGTCGTCGCTGTTTGCGCTGGCACTGATCCTGTTTGGCATCACGTTCATCGTGCTGTCGGCGGCCAAGATCATGCTGCTTGGTATGTCCCGTAACGAAGGTACGAAATAAGATGAACACTGCTACCAAGAACCCGGTGTATCGCCGTCGCCTGCTGGCGCACCGCATCGGCATCACGCTGTCGGTGTGCGCGATGGGCATCGGTCTGGCCTTCCTGGCCTGGATTCTGTTCACGCTGCTGTACAACGGCCTGGGCGGCCTGTCGGCCACGCTGTTTACCGCTGACACGCCGGCCCCGGGCACGCCCGGTGGCGGCTTGCGCAATGCCATTCTGGGCAGCGTGATGATGGTTGGCCTGTCGACGCTGATCAGCACGCCGGTTGGCATCCTGGCCGGTATCTATCTGGCCGAGTACGGCGAGAACAACAAGTTCGCGCAAGTCACGCGCTTCGTGACCGACATCATGCTGTCGGCTCCGTCGATCGTGATCGGCCTGTTCGTGTACGCGATCTACGTTGCCAAGGTTCAGCACTTCTCGGGCTACGCCGGCACGATCGCGCTGTCGCTGATCGCCATCCCGGTCGTCGTGCGCACTACCGACAACATGCTGCGCCTCGTACCGCCCAGCCTGCTCGAAGCGGCGTATGCGCTGGGCGCGCCGCACTGGAAAGTGGCCCTGACCGTGCGCCTGCGCGCCGTGAAGGCCGGCGTCGTTACCGGCGTGCTGCTGGCCGTGGCTCGCGTTACGGGTGAAACCGCGCCGCTGCTGTTCACTGCGCTGAACAACCAGTTCTACAGCCACGACATGAATGCGCCGCTGGCGAACCTGCCGGTGGTGATCTACACCTACGCCATGAGCCCGTATGACGACTGGCGCTCGCTGGCCTGGGCCGGTGCATTGCTGGTGACCACGACCGTGTTGTTGCTGAACATCCTGTCGCGTACGCTGTTCAGCCAAAAAACCCCGAATTAATTCACTCTGATAAACGATAAAGTGATGAACCAAGCCATGCTCAATACGACTCCGACCCCGGCTGCGGCCAAAGCCAAGACGATCGAAATCGAAGGCCTGAACTTCTTTTACGGTAAAACGCAGAGTCTGAAGAATGTCAGCCTCGACATCCACGCCAAGCAGGTCACGGCCTTCATCGGCCCGTCGGGCTGCGGCAAGTCGACGCTGCTGCGCACCCTCAACCGGATGTACGACCTGTACCCGGGCCAGCGCGCCGAAGGCAAGATCATGTACCGCGGCGGCAATATCCTCGACGCAGGCGTCGACGTGAACATGCTGCGCGCCAAGGTCGGCATGGTGTTCCAGAAGCCGACCCCGTTCCCGATGTCGATCTACGACAACATCGCGTTCGGCGTGCGCCTGTACGAGAACCTGTCGAAAGGCGAGATGGACGAGCGCGTCGAGTGGGCCCTGAAAAAGGCGGCGCTGTGGGAAGAAGCCAAGGACAAGCTGTCCAAGAGCGGCCTGTCGCTGTCAGGCGGCCAGCAGCAGCGCCTGTGCATCGCGCGCGGTGTGGCAGTCAAGCCCGACGTGCTGCTGCTCGATGAGCCGACCTCGGCGCTGGACCCGATCTCGACCGCCAAGATCGAAGAGCTGATCAGCGAACTCAAGCAGGATTACACGATCACCATCGTGACCCACAATATGCAGCAGGCCGCGCGCTGCTCCGACTACACCGCCTATATGTACCTGGGCGAGTTGGTCGAATTCGGCGAGACCGACCAGATCTTCATGAAGCCGGCGCGCAAGGAAACGCAGGACTATATTACCGGCCGTTTCGGTTGATTGAACAGGCTGAGACTTTATCGGCCGGCCCACTTGGTCCGGCTTCACAAGAATATTGACGGAGAGTTTGTATGACAGGCGAGCATTCATCCAAGCAGTACGACCAGGAACTCGAAGGGATCCGTTCCCAGGTCTTGCTGATGGGCGGCATGGTGGAAACCCAGTTCGAAGAGGCGCTGGAATGCTTCCGCATCGGCGACATCGCGCGCGCCGAGCGCGTGATGGCCGAAGACCAGGCCGTCAACCAGCTTGAAGTCGCGCTGGACGACGCCTGCAGCCACCTGATCGTGAAACGCCAGCCGACCGCGAACGACCTGCGCACCGTGATGGCCACCATCAAGGTGATCACCGACCTCGAGCGCATCGGCGACGAAGCGACCAAGGTTGCGCGCACGGCGAAAAGCCTGCACGAGCGGGGCGCGACGGGCTTTGCCCATTTCGACATGATCCGCACGATCGCCAAGGCGACGTCCGAACTGCTGCACGATTCGCTCGACGCGTTCGCGCGCCTGGACGGCAAGCAGGCCTTGCAGATCATCGCGGGCGACGAAGTGGTCGACCACGAATTCCGCGTGATTTTGCGCACGATGGTCACGTTCATGATGGAAGACCCGCGCACGATTTCGTCGGCGCTCGACACGTTGTGGGTGGCCAAGGCCATCGAGCGCATCGGCGACCATGCCAAGAACATCGCCGAATACGTGATCTACGTGGTCGAGGGCCGCGACATCCGCCACAGCAAGCCGACGCTCGGCGAGCCGCCGGTACTGTGAGCATGGCCGACACCACCTCCGTCCTCGTGGTCGAGGACGAGCCGGCGATCGTCGAACTGGTGACCTATTCGCTGCGCGAAGCGGGCTGGGAAATCCGCACGGCCGATACGGCGGCCGGCGCCTGGGACAGCATCAGCCGGGGCAAGCCCGACCTGCTGCTGCTGGACTGGATGCTGCCCGACCAGAGCGGCTTGCGCTTGCTGTCGCGCCTGCGCGCCGACCGCGACTTCCAGGAGCTGCCGGTGATCATGCTGACCGCCAAGAGCATGGAAGAAGACAAGCTGGCGGGGCTGAACAGCGGCGCCGACGACTACATCACCAAGCCGTTCTCGCCGCGCGAGCTGCTGGCCCGTTCGCGCGCGCTGCTGCGCCGCAAGAGCCCGCACCTGGCCGAAGCGCCGCTGCGCGCCGGCAGCGTGACGCTCGATCCGAACAGCTGCACCGTGACGGTCGAGAACCAGCAGATCGACATCGGCAACGCCGAATACAAGCTGCTCAAGTACCTGCTGGCGCACCGCGAGCGCGTGTTTTCGCGCGCCCAGTTGCTCGACAAGGTGTGGGGCGACCATGCGGTGATCGAAGAGCGCACGGTCGACGTGCATGTGCTGCGGCTGCGCAAGGCGCTGAAATCGGCCGATGGCCTGATCCGCACGGTGCGCAGCGTCGGCTACATGCTGTCCGAAAAATAGTCTGTGTCGAAGGACGCGATGAATCCCAAGTTGCTGTTCTGGGTCCCGGCGCTGTTGCGCCTGGGGCTGTTGTTTGCCTTTGCGGGCCTCGTCTGGTGGTGGCTGGGGCTGGTGGCCGGGCTGTCGCTGGCGCTGGCCGCCACCGTCACGGCCATCATTGTCCAGCTCTCGTATCTGCAGAAGCTGGGCGAATGGCTCGAGCATCCGCAAGAGACGCGCCTGCCTGACGGCTGGGGCGCCTGGACCGAAGCGTTCGCGCGCCTGTACCACCTGCGGCGCGACGACAAGAAGCACCAGGCCGAGCTGACCGAGTGGCTGGCCCGCTTCCGCCAGGCGATGCACCTGCTGCCGGAAGGCGTCGCGATCATGGACGACGTGCTGTTTTTGGAATGGTGCAACCCGGCGCTCGAGCGCCATCTGGGCCTGACGATGGAGCGCGACAAGGGCCTGCGCGTGACCAATCTGGTGCGCCATCCGGACTTCATCGACTACATCATCCTGGGCCGCTACGAGCAGCCGCTGACGCTGGCGTTCCGGGGCCGCAAGATCGAATGCCGCATCATCCCGTTCGAGAACCGGCGCCAGATCCTGGTCACGCACGACGCGACCGACACCGAGCGGATCGAAGCGATGCGGCGTGACTTCATCGCCAACGCGTCGCACGAACTGCGCACGCCGCTGACGGTGATCGTGGGCTTCTTGGAAATCGCGATGGCCGACCCGGGCCTGGACGTGACCACGCGCACGGCGCACCTGACCTTGATGACGGAGCAGGCGCAGCGCATGCAGCGGCTGATCCAGGACATGCTGACGCTGTCGCGGCTGGAGTCGGACGAATTCCCGCTCAAGCGCGAGCGGGTGGATATCAAGATTCTGGTCGAATCCATCGCCGCCGAAGCGCGCGCGCTGTCGGGCGGCCGGCACACGATCGAGGTGGCCGTGGACGGCCCGGACGTCATGGGCAGCATGGAAGAACTGCGCAGCGCCTTCGCCAACCTGGCATCGAACGCGGTGCGCTACTCGCCCAACGGCGGCACGATCCGCCTGGCATGGTCACGCGGCCCGGATGCGCTGGCGTTCGCCGTGACCGACTGCGGCATCGGCATCGACCCGGAACACATTCCGCGCCTGACCGAGCGCTTCTACCGTGTGGACAAGAGCCGCTCGCGCGAAACGCAGGGCACGGGCCTCGGCCTGGCCATCGTCAAGCACGTGCTGCTGCGCCACGGCGGCAAGCTGACGATCACGTCACAACCCGGCAAAGGCAGCACCTTCGCCGCTACGCTCCCCAACACCTCGCTCCCAGCGTAACCCTCCGACCCCAGAAGCAATTGCCTTCCAATTGGGGTCAGAGTCGAATTGTTTGACAACTTTGTGACATGCCGGGGAGATCTTCCGGTTGATCACGAATTGCACGGAAACGTTTGTTTGAGACAATCAGGGTCGGAGTCGAATTAATGGCAATTCTGGGAAATTGCTCAATAATTCGACTCTGACCCTGATTGTTTTTCAGGCGCCTGGACGAGAAGAACAATTGATTTCGACTGTAACGATGGGCACAAGCAAATAAAGGTGCCGTTCAATAGATCGAGCGACTTTTTTCGGCGATTTGACGTCTAAACCATGAGGGTCAGAGTCGAATTAATGAGCAACTTCGAAAGTTGTCAAACAATTCGACTCTGACCCTAATTGTCTTTTGGGCAAGCTGGAGTGAGGAAATTGAGGGTCGGAAAAACGTCGTGGTGCGAGTGGGAAATTACCCAACAATTCGACTCTGACCCTAATTGTTATTAAGGGTTAGTGCAGGAGGAGGAGGGCGGTGGTCAGGGCGGCTGCCGGGATGCCGACCCAGGCGCCTTGGGCGACTTTGCGGGGGGCGTATTGCAGCATGGCGGCGACTGTCCAGGCGGCGACCGACAGGACGCCGCACCACAGCACCGGGCCGACGTGCCAGCCGCGGGCGGCGATGCAGGCGGCGAAGGAGAGTGCCAGGCCCAGCCATGCCAATGCGCGCATGCGCATCCTCAGGGCTGGCGCCGGCGCCTTGCCGCGGCCGTGCAGGTCGGCGTAGTGGCGGTCCATCACGATGCCTTTGGCGGCGAATGCGCTGAATGCGAGTGAAACACTGCTGAGAAATAGCATGCTCATACGGGCTCCATGGTCGAGGTCGATCCGGCGTCAGCCGCCGTCTGCTTTTTCGCTGCTTTCTGTTTTGCCTTGTGCCCCAGCCACCAGGCGGCCCAGCCCAGCAACGCGCCCAGTATCAGGACGACGATGTCGAACGCCGCCACCGGTCGCAGGCCCGGCCCGCCCAGCAGCGACACGCCCAGGTGTGAATTGGTCGTGAAGATATTTAGCACCGGGATCCCGGCCAGCAGCACCGCACCCACCGTTAGCTGGAAACGCCACATCGCGCGTGTCGGCCTGATCTGCGCGAGGAGGGCCGCGGCGCCCCAGGCGATGAAGAACCAGTTGCCTTCGGCACTGGCGCGCTGGGCCATGTCCACCGGCAGCAGGCGATTGGCCCAGAAGAAGGCGGCAAATGCGATCGGCAAGCCGGCAATGGCGCCGATGTTCAGTGCGTCGACCAGGCGCACGCCGAAGCCGACGCGCCCGCCGTTGGCCACGATCCTGGCGTACGACTGGCGTTCCCGCACGCCCCACAGCAGCGCGCCGGTGGCGACCATCGCGCTGCCGGCCAAGCCGCACACGAAGAACAGTGCGCGCAGCAGCGGATCGGCAAAGTGCGCCAGGTGCATGCCGTAGATGGCGGCGCGGGTGGACAGCGTCGTGCTCATTGGCGGCGTCTGCGACACCAGGGCGCCGCTGACGCCATCGAAGGTCATTGCCGGCTCGAGGTTCGACAACTGCTGGCCCGACGGCCGATACAATTCCACGCGCGCCGCCGCATCGTTCGGATGGCTGATTGCTACGCGCGATGGCGTCACGCCCCACGCCCGTTCGGCCTGTTGCAGCATTGGCGCGATATCGGCCAGCGGCGCGGCGATGTCCGCCGGCTTGCCGCGCTCAAAGTTGCCGAACACGTCGCTGAACATCGTGTTCTGCTCGTCGCCGTACAGCGCCTTGGTGGGCGCGGGCATGTAGATGAACATCAGCGTCACGATGCCCGTGTAGGTGATCATCAAATGAAACGGCAGTGCCAGCACGGCAGTCGCATTGTGCGCATCCAGCCACGAGCGCTGGCCTTTTTTCGGCCGAAACGTGAAGAAGTCCTTGAAGATGCGCTTGTGCGTGATCACGCCGCTGATGATCGCCACCAGCATGAACATCGCGCCAATGCCAACGATCCAACGGCCCCAGATGGCCGGCATGTAGTGCAGGTCGAAGTGCAGGCGGTACAGGAATTCGCCGCCACGGGTGTCGCGCGGTTTGGCGGTCGCCAGGCCCGTCGACGGGTCCAGCGTGACATTCTGGTCGCGCAGCGCATTGCGGCGCTCTGCGCGCGTCATGTCTTTTTTCGGCGGATTCTGCCAAGCGGCCTGGATCAGCGGATTGCGCTCGTCGGGCAGGTCGATCGTCCAGCGCGTCGCCTTGGGCGCGCGTTCCTGCAACGTGCGCACGGCCAGTTGCGCCGACTGCGCCGGGGAGAGCGTGGCCGGCGCAGCGGCTGCCGCGTGCAGCTCGGGCTTCATCCAGAACGTGATCTCGTGCCGGTAATACGCCGCCGTGCCGCCCATGAACACCAGCAGCAGCAGCCAGCACACGAGCAGGCCAGCCCACGTATGCACCCACGCCATCGATTGCCGCAAGCCGTCCTTCATGCCGTTCCCCCGACCAGCCACAAGATCGCGCCCAGCACCGCACACGTCCCGGCCACGCCAACGCAGGCGCGCAGTGCGCTGCGCGTGGCAAAGACCCACAGGATCACGCAGGGATAGATGACGAACGCCAGCAGCGTGGCGATGGTGACGGCATCGGCGCGTGGCAGCGGCAGCGCCAGCGCGATCAGTGCGCCGGCAAGCGCTGCGAGCACATAGCCGCCGCCGATCGCGGCCACCGCGCGGGCGGTGACGCCGCCACGGTAGCGCCAGGTGATCGTGGTCATGAGCCCGGGCCTTTCTTCAGACGACGGATGGCGGCACTGGATGCACGGTGAGCCGGATCAGTGTTCGGCGCTTGGCGCCATGGCTGGGCCAGCCGCAACGGCCGCGATGCCCTTTGGCTGCACCACGCTCAGCGACGTGGTATAGCTCGACGTCGCGTATTTCAGGCCAGCGCGCTCGCCTGCCGTCTTGTCGGTGTGCTCGGTTTCCAGCACATACAGGCCTTTCCATGGCATGTCGAACTTGACGACGCCGCTCTCATCCGACTCCGCCTCTTTCGCCCAGCCGCTTTGGACGATCGCATTGACCTTCGCTTTCGGCAGGGGCTGGCCTTTGTAGAACACCTTGAATTCGCCGGCCTTGCCGGTCGGGACGAGGTCGAGCGTCAGTTTTGGCTGCTGCGCAGCGAAGTTGGTGGCCATGCGCGCGGCCGGCACCCAGATGTGGTTCAGCTTCTTGCCGTTCTCATCCGTTTCCCAGCTCGGGTAGGCATTGTCCTGAGCGACGATCGCGTCACCCGCCGCTGGCGTGGCGCCACTGACCAGGTAACCCTTGGCCGTCTTGTCCAGCTTGAGCGTCCGTTCGCCCTTGGCGCCCAGCAGCGTCGCGCTCGGGGCGCCGAACTTGTCGAGCAGGCCCGGCGTGGTTTCGCGCTGGTTCAGGGCAAACTCGCCAAATTGCAGCTTGACCGCCTTGCCGTCCTGCTCGAACCAGATTTGGTGGGCCTGTGCGGCAGGCGCTGCGACCAGCATGGCGACGAGGGAGGAGAGCAGAATTTTGGTCATGGTGAGCGCTTTGTGGTTGTTGATCGGATCAGACGGGCAGTATTGCGACAAGAATTATAATGCGAATCATTCTCATTTCAAAACATTTTTGCAACTGCTCCGCGCGCAGCGAATCACCGGCTTGCCGTCGTGCCCGCTCAGGCATGCCATCAAGAACGCGCCGATGTACAATCGTGCCTCGTTCTTATCGGCCTCCTCTATGCTCTCTCGACGTACTTCCCTCGTGGCCTGCGCCGCACTGTTGCTGGCCGCCTGCGGCAGCACCCCGACCCCGGCTCCTGTCACTCCCGTTGCCGCCCCCAAGGCGGCGCCATTGCCTCCCAAGAAAATCCGTATCGGCCTGGCCCTCGGTGGCGGCGCTGCGCGCGGCTTCGCCCACATCGGCGTCATCAAGGCGCTCGAAGCCCAGGGCATCTACCCGGAAATCGTCGTCGGCACCAGCGCCGGCTCGGTCGTCGGCGCGCTGTATGCGTCGGGCGTGAACGGCTTTGCGCTGCAAAAGACGGCGATGACCATGGACGAAGCCACCATCTCGGACTGGGCGCTGCCGCTGTTCAGCAAATCGACGGGGCTGCTGAAGGGCGAAGCGCTGCAGAGCTATGTGAACAAGGCCGTCAACAACGTGCCCATTGAAAAGCTGAAACTGCGTTTCGGCGCCGTGGCCACCGACCTGAAAACGGGCCAGCCGATCCTGTTCAGCCGCGGCAACACGGGCATGGCGGTGCGCGCGTCATCCAGCGTGCCGAGCGTGTTCCAGCCAGTCGTCATCGGCAACAAGAGCTATGTCGATGGCGGCCTGGTCGCGCCGGTGCCGGTGCGCTACGTGCGCGACATGGGCGCCGATTTCATTATCGCGGTCAATATCTCGAGCGCGACCGAGGGCGCCGCCACGGCCAGCTCGCTCGACGTGCTGATGCAGACTTTCTCGATCATGGGCCAGCGCCTGAATCACTTCGAGCTCAAGGATGCCGACGTCGTCATCACGCCCGCACTGGGCAACATGGGCTCGAGCGATTTCGGTGGCCGCAACCTGGCCATCCTGGCGGGCGAGCAGGCCGCCGCCGCCGTCATGCCGCAAATCAAGGCCAAACTGAAACTCAAACAGCAAGTTCCCTGAGAAAGCCCACGATGAACACCAAACCTTACCTGACCCTGGCGGACGCCAAACAGATCGGCGCTGCCGCCGAAGCCGAAGCCCTCGCTAACGGCTGGGCCGTGTCGATTGCCATCGTCGACGATGGCGGCCACCTGCTGTGGCAGCAGCGCCTGGACGGCGCGCCGCCGATCTCGTCGCACATCGCACCCAGCAAGGCTAACACGGCCGCGCTCGGCCGCCGCGAGTCGAAGGTATATGAAGACGTGATCAATGGCGGGCGCATGTCGTTCCTCAGCGCGCCGAAGCTCGAAGGCATGCTCGAGGGGGGCGTGCCTGTCATCGTCGATGGCCACGTGATCGGCGCGGTCGGTGTCTCGGGCGTGAAATCGCACGAGGATGTCCAAATCGCCAAAGCCGGTATCGCCGCCCTGGGCGCGGCGTAAATCGAGCGTGCGGGCGCGTGATCTTTGCATCATCGGCGCCCGTATTTGCTGCAACGCCGCATTGCCGAATGCCGCTGCACGCGCTATAATTCGGAAGTTTATCTAATTCAAACTTCGCCGTAGCGCATACCCACCAACCCTCATTCAACATGACCTCCAACACCCGGCGCAAGCAGTGCAGCGGGGTTAGCTGGATGTCGGTCTGACGTGGCGCAGCTACGGCAACTTTTACGGGAGTTGCCCTTGCCGCCATTCTTTTCCGGCCCCTCTGTTCCGGCCATTCTGGCCCTTGCTGACGGGACCATCTTCAAAGGTTATTCCATCGGCGCCGTCGGTCACACGACCGGCGAAGTGGTGTTCAACACCGCCATGACCGGCTACCAGGAAATCCTTACCGACCCGAGCTATTCGCGTCAGATCGTTACGCTGACCTACCCGCACATCGGTAACTATGGCGTCAACACGACCGACGTGGAAGCATCGAAAGTGCACGCCGCTGGTTTGATCATTCGCGACCTGCCGCTGCTGGCCTCCAACTTCCGCTCGACGCAGTCGCTCGGCGACTACCTGAAGGCCGAGAACGTTGTCGCGATTGCCGGCATCGACACCCGCAAGCTCACCCGCATCCTGCGCGAGAAGGGCGCCCAGGCCGGCGCGATCCTCACCGCCGCGCAAGGCGCCGAGCCATCGACCGCGCAAGCACTCGAACTGGCGCGCTCGTTCCCCGGCCTGGCCGGCATGGACCTGGCCAAGGTCGTCTCGGTGAAGAACGCCTACGAATTCACCGAAACCGAATGGAAACTGGGCGAAGGCTTCGGCAAGCAGACCAATCCCCAGTACCACGTGGTCGCCTTTGACTACGGCGTCAAGCGCAACATCCTGCGCATGCTGGCCGAGCGCGGTTGCAAGGTCACCGTGCTGCCGGCACAGTCCACCGCCGCCGACGCGCTGGCGCTGAACCCGGACGGTATCTTCCTGGCCAACGGCCCGGGCGACCCGGAACCATGCGACTACGCCATCGCCGCCTCGCGCGAGCTGATCGAAAAAGGCATCCCGACCTTCGGCATCTGCCTCGGTCACCAGATCATGGCGCTGGCCTCCGGCGCCAAGACCATGAAGATGAAGTTCGGCCACCACGGCGCCAATCACCCGGTGCAGGACCTCGATTCCAAGAAGGTCTTGATCACGTCGCAAAACCACGGCTTTGCGGTCGATCCGACCACCTTGCCGGCAAACTGCCGCGTCACGCACGTGTCGCTGTTCGACGGCTCGCTGCAGGGTTTCGAGCGTACCGATAAACCCGCGTTCTGCTTCCAGGGTCACCCGGAAGCCTCGCCTGGGCCGACCGACGTCGCCTACCTGTTTGACCGCTTCATCGGCCTGATGCAAGCAGCGGAGAAAAAATAATATGCCAAAACGTAGTGACATCAAAAGCATCCTGATCATCGGCGCCGGCCCGATCGTCATCGGCCAGGCCGTCGAATTCGACTACTCCGGCGCGCAAGCCTGCAAGGCCCTGCGCGAAGAGGGTTACAAGGTCATCCTGGTGAACTCGAACCCGGCCACGATCATGACCGACCCGGAAACGGCGGACGTGACCTACATCGAGCCGATCACCTGGAAGGTCGTCGAGCGCATCATCGAGAAAGAGCGCCCGGACGCGATCCTGCCGACGATGGGCGGCCAGACCGCGCTGAACTGCGCGCTCGACCTGCACCGCCATGGCGTGCTCGAAAAATACAATGTCGAGCTGATCGGCGCGACGCCGGAAGCGATCGACAAGGCCGAAGACCGCCTGAAGTTCAAGAACGCCATGACCAAGATCGGCCTGGGTTCGGCGCGTTCGGGCGTGGCGCACACGATGGAAGAATCGTGGGTCGTGCAACGCGAGATGGGCTTCCCGACCATCATCCGTCCGTCGTTCACGATGGGCGGCAGCGGCGGCGGCATCGCCTATAACGAAGAAGAATTCGAAGCGATCTGCAAGCGAGGCCTGGAAGCCTCGCCAACCTCGGAGCTCTTGATTGAAGAGTCTCTCCTGGGCTGGAAAGAGTACGAGATGGAAGTCGTGCGCGACAAGAACGACAATTGCATCATCATCTGCTCGATCGAGAACCTCGATCCGATGGGCGTGCACACGGGCGACTCGATCACCGTCGCACCGGCGCAGACCCTGACCGACAAGGAATACCAGATCCTGCGCAACGCGTCGATCGACGTGCTGCGTGAAATCGGCGTCGATACGGGCGGCTCGAACGTGCAGTTCGCGATCAACCCGAAAGACGGCCGCATGATCGTCATCGAGATGAACCCGCGCGTCTCGCGTTCTTCGGCACTGGCCTCGAAAGCCACCGGCTTCCCGATCGCCAAGGTCGCAGCCAAGCTGGCCGTCGGCTACACGCTCGACGAGCTGCGCAACGACATCACGGGCGGCGCCACGCCAGCCTCGTTCGAACCGTCGATCGACTACGTCGTCGTCAAGATCCCGCGCTTCACGTTCGAGAAATTCCCGACTGCCGACAAGCACCTGACCACGCAGATGAAATCGGTGGGCGAAGTGATGGCCATGGGCCGTACCTTCCAGGAATCGTTCCAGAAAGCGCTGCGCGGCCTGGAAGTCGGTGTCGATGGCCTGAACGAAAAAACGCGTGACCGCGAAAAGATCGAAGAAGAGCTGGGCGAGCCGGGTCCGGATCGCATCTGGTACGTGGGCGACGCGTTTGCCCAGGGCTTCACGCTCGAAGAAGTGCACAACCTGACCAAGATCGATCCGTGGTTCCTCGTGCAGATCAAGGAAATCGTCGACATCGAGCTGTGGCTCGAGACGCAGACGCTGGAAAGCCTGGACAAGCCGCTGCTGTACAAGCTCAAGCAAAAAGGTTTTGCTGACCGTCGCCTCGCGTTCCTGCTGAAGGTCAAGCCCGAAGAAGTCCGCGCGCGCCGTCACGCACTGAATATCCGTCCGGTCTACAAGCGCGTCGACACCTGCGCGGCCGAGTTCTCGACCGACACCGCGTACATGTACTCGACGTACGACGAAGAGTGCGAGTCGAACCCGACCGACAAGAAGAAGATCATGGTGCTGGGCGGCGGTCCGAACCGCATCGGCCAGGGCATCGAGTTCGACTACTGCTGCGTCCACGCGGCCCTCGCGATGCGCGAAGACGGCTATGAGACCATCATGGTCAACTGCAACCCAGAGACCGTCTCGACCGACTACGACACGTCCGACCGCCTGTACTTCGAGTCGCTGACGCTGGAAGACGTGCTGGAAATCGTCGAGCTCGAAAAGCCGGTGGGCGTGATCGTCCAGTACGGCGGCCAGACCCCGTTGAAGCTGGCGCTGGACCTGGAAGCCAACGGCGTGCCGATCATCGGCACCTCGCCGGACATGATCGACGCCGCCGAAGACCGCGAGCGTTTCCAGCAGCTGCTGCAAGAGCTGGGCCTGCGCCAGCCGCCGAACCGTACCGCCCGCACCGAAGCCGACGCGCTGGCGCTGGCCGAAGAAATCGGGTATCCGCTGGTCGTGCGTCCGTCGTACGTGCTGGGTGGCCGCGCGATGGAAATCGTCCACGAGCAGCGTGACCTCGAGCGCTACATGCGCGAAGCGGTCAAGGTGTCGCACGATTCGCCGGTGCTGCTCGACCGCTTCCTGAACGACGCCATCGAAGTCGACGTCGACTGCATCTCGGACGGCGAAGCCACCTTCATCGGCGGCGTGATGGAACACATCGAACAGGCTGGCGTGCACTCGGGCGACTCGGCCTGCTCGCTGCCACCGTACTCGCTGACGCAAGCGACGATCGATGAGCTCAAGCGCCAGACCTCGCTGATGGCCAAGGCCCTGAACGTGGTCGGCCTGATGAACGTGCAGTTCGCGATCCAGCAGAAGGAAGAAAACGGCCAGACCGTCGATACCGTGTTCGTGCTGGAAGTGAACCCGCGCGCGTCGCGTACTGTGCCATTCGTGTCGAAAGCCACCGGCCTGCAGCTGGCGAAGATCGCCGCGCGCTGCATGGTTGGCCAGACGCTGGCGCAGCAGGGCATCACGAAGGAAGTGATCCCGCCATTCTTCAGCGTGAAGGAAGTCGTGTTCCCGTTCGTGAAGTTCCCGGGCGTCGACACCATCCTGGGCCCTGAGATGAAATCGACCGGCGAAGTGATGGGCGTTGGCATGACCTTCGGCGAAGCCTTCGTCAAGTCGCAGCTGGCAGCCGGCATCAAGCTGCCGCGCTCGGGCACCGTGTTCCTGTCGGTGAAGTCGTCCGACAAGCCGCGCGCAACGAGCGTGGCGCGTGACCTGGTGGCGCTGGGCTTCGACCTGGTCGCGACCAAGGGCACGGCCGCCGTGATCGCCGCCGCCGGGATTCCAGTGCGCGCCGTGAACAAGGTGCTGGAAGGCCGTCCGCACGTCGTCGACATGATCAAGAACCGCGAAATCGTCATGGTCGTCAATACTGTGGAAGAAAAGCGCAGCGCGATCGTCGACTCGCGCGCGATCCGTACGTCGGCGCTGGCCGCCCACGTGGTGACCTACACCACGATCGCCGGCGCCGAAGCGGCCATCGAAGGCATGCCGCATATCGACGAACTGCGTGTGTATGATTTACAAGGTCTGCATAAAACCTTAAACTAAGCAGACGCAGTACCCGTCACACTGGAAGTCCAGTCAACCACAGAGCTCGCGCGGCCTTGGCGCCGCGTGCCTCTGTGGTTTTCGCTTTCTTGCGGCTTCGGTACATTCGTCAAATAAATCACAAGCAGAGAACCATGACCACACCACTGACCAAATTCGGCGCAGAACTCCTGAAAGAAGAGCTGCACCAGCTCAAGACGAAGGAACGCCGCAGCGTGATCGACGCGATCGCCGAAGCGCGTTCGCATGGCGACCTGTCCGAGAACGCCGAATACGATGCCGCCAAGGAGCGCCAGGCATTCGTCGAAGGCCGTATCGCCGAGCTGGAAAGCAAGCTGAGCACCTCGCAGGTGATCGACCCGACCACGCTCGACGCCGAAGGCCGCGTGGTGTTCGCCGCCACGGTCGACCTGGAAGACCTCGATTCGAGCCAGAAGGTCACGTACCAGATCGTCGGCATGGACGAAGCCGACCTCAAGATGAACAAGGTCTCGATCACGTCGCCCATCGCGCGCGCGCTGATCGGCAAATACGCCGGCGACGTCGTTGAAGTGCAGGCGCCGTCCGGCCCGCGCGAATACGAAATCCTGGAAGTGCGCTACATCTGATGGACAGCGGCGCGCAGGGGCTCGCAGCAGGTCAGGCACCGGGCCGGGCAGGGCGCCTGCCGGCGGCGCGCCTGCTGGTGGCGGCGCTGTGGACCGGCAGCCTGTGGGCGCTGGGCTATATCGCGGCGCCGGCGGCGTTCAAGGTGCTCGGCAGCGGTCAGGCCGGGGATCTGGTCGCCGTGCTGCTCACGCGCCAGGCGTGGCTGTCGATCGGCTGTGCGGTTGTGCTGGCGCTGTTGCTGTGGCGCTCGACCGACCTTGCCCCGCCGCGCCGGCGCTTTCTCGGCTGGCTCGTGATCGCGATGCTGGCGTGCGCACTGGTGATTTTCGTGGGCTTGCAGCCCGGGATGGCGCATTTGCGCGTGCTGGCCGGTGAGGTGGGCGTGCGTGCGTCGCCGTACTGGACGCAGTTTGCGGTCATGCATGGGGTGTCGCAGGTGTTTCACATGATCCAGAGCGTGCTGGGGGCGTGGTTGCTCGTCAAGCTGCGGTAATTTTTAACCCACCGTACGCGACACCGATATAAAAAAAACCGGGTTGCCCCGGTTTTTTTTACTTGTTCAGCGAACTCTTCTTGGAGCTGGTCTGACGCGGCTTGGCGCGCTTGATGTTGCCGCCTGCCGTCACGCGCTCGTTACCCTTGAGCATGACCTTGGTGACGCTCGGCTTTTTGGTGCCGCTGGCGCTGGCCTTGACGATCGTGACTTCGCGCATGCCCGGGCCGGCCTTGCTGCTGCGTTCCTTGGCCGTCTCGACTTTCGGACGGTACAGCACCAGCAGCTTGCCGATGTGCTGGACCTGCGCCGCGTCGAGGTCGGCGCTGATCTTGTCGTACATGGCAACGCGCGCTTCGCGGTCGTCACCGAACACGCGCACCTTGATCAGGCCGTGCGAGTCGAGGCTGTTGGCGACTTCCTTCATCACGGATTCGGTCAGGCCGTCGGCGCCGATCATGACAACAGGATTGAGCCCGTGGGCTTCTGCGCGCAGAGCACTGCGCTCGGCCGGAGTGAGTTTAAGCATAATAAATTTTTGATGGACCTATAAAAGCAGTATTCTACGCGAATGGCCAAGAACAAATTAAACAAAAACTGGTTACACGACCATATTAACGATCCCTATGTCAAACTCGCACAAAAAGAGGGCTACCGCGCCCGTGCCGCCTACAAACTGAAAGAAATCGACGAGGCCGAGAAACTCATCAAGTCGGGCAATGTTGTTGTCGATCTCGGCTGCACGCCGGGCAGTTGGGCCCAGTACACGCGGCGCAAGCTGGCCGGCAAGGACGGCGGCGGCATTCACGGTACCATCATCGGCCTGGATATTTTGCCAATGGAACCGGTCGCCGATGTTCAATATATTCAGGGCGACTTCCGCGAAGAAGAAGTGCTGACGCAGCTTGACGTCGTGCTGGCCGATCGCAAGGTCGACGTGGTGCTGTCGGACATGGCGCCGAACCTGTCGGGTATCGGCCACGCCGACGCCGCCCGCATGGAACATCTGATCGATCTGGCGATCGAATTCTCGCAGGCGCATCTGAAGCCGGGCGGCGCCCTCCTGGTGAAGTGTTTTAAAGACATGGGTTTTACCCAGATTCTGGAGAAATTCCGCCTCGAGTTTACGACCGTCAAGCAAATCAAACCCAAGGCCAGCCGCGATAAATCGTCCGAGATTTTCCTGTTGGGCAGGGGTCTGAAAAATCCAAGCGTGTAATTGGCGTGTGGTGACAGATCGCCCCTTGAAATTCAGCCGCGCGGCCACCACATCTGCCGCGTGATCCCTTGTATTGCGACTGCGTTTCGGGCAGTCGGCGATGTCGGGAATGAATAAGACAGTCATTCGATGGTATTTCGACACTACGGCTGGAGTTGCGTGGCAGCGTTGGCCTATTGCGGGTAAAATCAGAATACTGAAATCGGTAGAGATGCGTACGCATCGGAGGAGTGCTCGTGAATAATATGTTTTCCAAATCCGCCATCTGGGTGGTCGTCGCGCTGCTGTTGTTCATGCTGTTCAAGCAGTTTGACACCCACAGCGTCGCTGGCGGCAGCAAGACCATCGCTTATTCCGAGTTGCTCGATGAAGTGAAGTCGCGCCGCATCAAGGAAGTCCTGATCGAGGGCACCAACATCACCGCCACGCGCGCTGATGACACCAAGGTGCGCGCGACCGCCACCGGTCTTGACCGCGGCCTGATCGGCGACCTGCGCGAATACGGCGTGCGCTTCGATGTCAAGCCACCAGAAGAGCCTTCGTTCCTGCAGCAGGTCTTCATCTCGTGGTTCCCGATGCTTCTCTTGATCGGCGTGTGGGTGTTCTTCATGCGTCAGATGCAGGGCGGCGGCAAGGGCGGCGCGTTCTCCTTCGGCAAGTCGAAGGCACGCATGCTCGACGAAACCAACAACACCGTGACGTTCTCGGACGTCGCCGGTTGCGATGAAGCAAAAGAAGAAGTCTCCGAGATCGTCGACTTCCTGCGCGATCCAACCAAGTTCCAGAAGCTGGGCGGCCGTATCCCGCGCGGCGTGCTGATGGTCGGTCCTCCGGGCACCGGTAAGACGCTGCTGGCCCGTGCTATCGCCGGCGAAGCCAAAGTGCCGTTCTTCTCGATCTCGGGTTCCGACTTCGTCGAGATGTTCGTCGGCGTCGGTGCCAGCCGTGTCCGTGACATGTTCGAGAACGCCAAGAAGCATTCGCCGTGCATCATCTTCATCGACGAGATCGATGCTGTCGGTCGTCACCGCGGCGCCGGCATGGGCGGCGGCAACGACGAACGCGAACAGACGCTGAACCAGCTGCTGGTCGAGATGGATGGCTTCGAAGCGCAATCGGGCGTGATCGTCATTGCTGCCACCAACCGCGCCGACGTGCTGGATAAAGCGCTGCTGCGTCCAGGCCGTTTCGACCGTCAGGTGATGGTGGGTCTGCCGGACATCCGTGGCCGCGAACAGATCCTGAACGTGCACATGCGTAAAGTGCCAATCGGCACCGACGTCAAGTCCGACATCCTGGCCCGCGGTACGCCTGGTTTCTCGGGCGCCGATCTGGCGAACCTGGTCAATGAAGCCGCGCTGTTTGCAGCCCGCCGCAGCAAGCGCCTGGTCGAGATGATCGATTTCGAAGATGCGAAAGACAAGATCTTCATGGGTCCTGAACGCAAGTCGATGGTCATCCGCGAAGAAGAGCGCCGCAACACGGCCTACCATGAGTCGGGCCATGCAGTGATCGCCAAGCTGTTGCCAAAGGCTGACCCAGTGCACAAGGTCACGATCATGCCGCGCGGTTATGCGCTGGGCCTGACCTGGCAGCTGCCTGAGCACGACGCACTGTCTGGCTACAAAGACAAGATGCTCGAGGAAATCTCGATCCTGTTCGGTGGCCGTATCGCCGAAGAGATTTTCGTCGGCCAGATGTCCACCGGCGCATCGAATGACTTCTCGCGTGCGACCAAGCTGGCGCGTTCGATGGTGACCCGCTTCGGCATGTCCGACAGCATGGGCGTGATGGTCTACGAAGACAGCGAGAACGAAGGCTTCTTCGGCGGCGCCACCAAGACCATTTCGGAAGCGACCCAGCAAAAGGTCGACGCCGAGATCCGCGCGATCCTCGACACGCAGTACGCCCTGGCGCGTCGCCTGCTGGAAGAGAACCGCGACAAGGTCGAGATGATGACGAAGGCGCTGCTCGACTGGGAAACCATCGACGCCGACCAGATCAACGACATCATGGCCGGCCAGGAGCCACGCAAGCCGACGACGGTGCTGACCAAGCGCACGCCGCCAGGCGACAGCGGCCCTGGCGGTGTGGCGCCAAACGCCACCGCACCAGCCTGACGCTCGCGCTACCCCACGAAGGCACCCGCAAGGGTGCCTTTTTTCATGATGGCGCTTGCTTGCTGACCCAGCTTGCTGCGCCCGTACTACTGACACCATGAACAAGACACTGCAATGCGGCCAGTTCAGCTTCGCGCTCGATGGCGCCGCGTCCCTCGAGCCCGTCGTGATGGGCATCCTGAATATCACGCCGGACTCATTTTCCGACGGCGGCCGCTACCAGGGCCTGGAATTTGCGCTCACGCACGCCGAAGCCATGATCCGCGATGGCGCCACCATGATCGACATCGGCGGCGAGTCGACCCGCCCTGGCTCCCCTGGCGTGCCCCTCGATGAAGAGCTGCACCGCGTGATGCCGACGCTGTACGCGCTGCGCACGCTGGACGTCGCCTTGTCGGTCGACACCACCAAACCCGAGGTCATGCGCGAAGCGCTGATCGCCGGCGCCGACATGATCAACGACGTCAACGGCTTTCGTACGCCGGGCGCACTGGAAGCGGTGCAGGACAGCGACTGCGGCCTGTGCGTGATGCACATGCAAGCCACGCCAGCCACGATGCAGCAGGCGCCCCAGTATGATGACGTCGTGGGTGACGTGATTGCGTTTCTGGGCGCACGCATCGATGCGATGACGGCGGCCGGCATCGAGCGCAGCCGCATCTGCGTCGACCCGGGCTTCGGCTTCGGCAAGACGGTCGAGCACAACTACGCGTTGCTGCGCGGCCTGGGCCGCATCCGTGATGAACTTGGCTTGCCCGTGTTGGCCGGTATGTCGCGCAAGTCGATGATCGGCGCCGTCACTGGCCGTCCGGTCGAGCAGCGCACCGCCGGTAGTGTCGGCGCGGCATTGGCTGCGGTAGCGCAGGGCGCTAGAATCGTGCGTGTGCATGATGTTGCGGAGACGGTCGATGCGCTGAAGGTATGGCACGCGGCCATGCATCCATAAAAATTCGTTTCAATAAGAGAAAAGAGAACTAGATGGCACGGAAATATTTCGGCACCGATGGCATTCGCGGCCTCGTGGGCGCAGCACCGATCACCCCTGATTTCGTCATGCGCCTCGGTTATGCCGCCGGCACCGTGCTGGCAAAAGGAAAAAAATCGAGCAGCGGCCGGCCCGTCGTCCTGATCGGCAAAGACACGCGCATCTCGGGCTATATGCTCGAGGCAGCGCTGGAGTCCGGCTTCTCGGCGGCGGGCGTTGACGTGATGCTGGCTGGCCCGATGCCGACCCCGGCCATCGCTTACTTGACGCGCGCACTGCGCCTGCAGGCCGGTGTCGTGATCTCGGCGTCGCACAACCCGTTCCAGGACAATGGCATCAAGTTCTTTTCCGGCCATGGCACCAAGCTGCCGGACGCAGTGGAACTGGAAATCGAAGATGCGATCGACCAGCCGATGGGCTGCGTGTCGTCGGACAAGCTCGGCCGCGTATCGCGCCTGCGCGACGCCCAGGGCCGCTACATCGAATTCTGCAAGAGCACGTTCCCGAACGAGCTCGATCTGCGCGGCCTGAAGATCGTCGTCGACAGCGCCCACGGCGCCGCCTACAACATCGCCCCGCACGTGTTCCATGAACTGGGCGCCGAAGTCATTTCCATTGGCGCACAGCCGGACGGCTTCAACATCAACGCCGGCTTTGGCGCCACCGCGCCGCAAGCGCTGTCCGAAGCCGTCGTCGCCAACAAGGCCGACCTGGGCATCGCGCTCGACGGCGACGCCGACCGCTTGATCATGGTCGACGCCACCGGCCGCGTCTACAACGGCGACGAACTGCTCTATGTGATGGTGCGCGACCGCATGAGCACCGGCCCCGTGGCCGGCGCCGTGGGTACCCTGATGACGAATATGGCGCTCGAAGTGGCGTTCAAGGAAATGGGCATCGGCTTTGCACGCGCCAAGGTGGGCGACCGCTACGTGCTCGAGGTCATGAGGGAGCGTGGCTGGTTGTTCGGCGGGGAAGGTTCGGGCCATCTGCTGGCACTGGACAAGCACACCACCGGCGACGGCATCGTCTCGGCCCTGCAAGTGCTGTCAGCGCTGGTGCGCGGCAACAAGTCGCTAGCCGAATGCTGCAACGAGCTCACCTTGTTCCCGCAAACCCTGATCAACAAGAAAGTCGCACCAGGCTTCGACTGGACGGCCGATGCGGCGATGGTCGCCGAGAAGGAAGCGGTCGAGCGCGAGCTGGGCGACAACGGCCGCGTGCTGATCCGTGCATCGGGTACCGAGCCATTGATCCGCGTGATGGTCGAGGCGAAAGAGGCAGAACTTGCCGACAGCCTTGCACGCCGGATTGCTGCCAAGTTGTCGGCATAAATAGTGCGAGCGGTGCGCTGGAATTGAGCCCCACAAGGGCTGGCGCTTCGCGAATGATTGGCATATAATGTTGCCCACGGCGGAGTGTAGCGCAGCCCGGTAGCGCACCTGGTTTGGGACCAGGGGGTCCAAGGTTCGAATCCTTGTACTCCGACCAGCAAGATTCATCAGAACAGGCCGTCATCGACGGCCTGTTTTGTTTTCCGGTCTCATCGTTTTGCACCGCCCTTAGCTCAGTCGGATAGAGCAACAGCCTTCTAAGCTGTGGGTCGGGGGTTCGATTCCCTCAGGGCGGGCCAGATTCCTCGCTACTTTCAAACGCTTGCCGCATTCGCTCGCTGCCTACTCTTCGTGCAGCGCGCTAATCAATTCGGCTTGTGCTATTCAAATGTCAATTTTCCGGGTTTCACACGCTCCGGCCGCCGGCGATACACGCGCGGCGTGAGCTGACTATCGGCCCCAACGCCACTTCTTTTCCGGCATCTGCGTTTGGTCCCTGGCACGTCGCCGTGCTGGCTGCCCTTGTCTTGCTTAACTTGTACAGGCTGACTTGGATGCATCGGGTTACGCCGTCGGGGCGGCTGATCTGTGCGCTGCGGGCATTGGGGCGCTCCACAGCAACCGCTTCCAGCAGCGCGACATGACGCACAAGGTGTGCGGCCCGGACTGCGGCGCCGTGTTCGCCGTGGCCGAGCGGCAGCGTCTGGACGCCAGGCAGACCCGCGAACCCAGGGCCAGGCTAAAGACGCGCACCGAGCACCTGGCTGATGTCCAGGCCGTGTTCAACCGGTCCATCCGCGCGCGCGCCGAGGCGCTGCGCTGCATCAGCTATGGCCTGGCACCACACTGGTGTTCGAGATGCGGGCCACTACCGCTTGGACGGCGCTCAGCCGGCGCTGCGCTTCCACGAGGACGACACGCACAAGCAGTGCGTGCCCTGCAATCAGCACAAAGGCGGCAATGCCATCGAGTACCGCATCGCTCTGCGCACGCGCATCGCGACGAGCGGCTCGAGTCCTTGGAGCGCGGGCACCCGCCGGCGAAGTACACGCTTGAGGACGCCTCCATTCTTAGGTCGGCGACGTGCTCTCGGTCAGCCTGAGTGTGCGGATACCTGCGAGCTGGTCGAATTTGCGTCTCGCGCTGGCCGCTGCCGGCTCGATCGCGGTCACGAAGAAGCCCGAGGCAGACAACGTGCTCAAGGGGTGAAGGACAGGTGCAACGGGATGATCTGGCGGACGATGCGCAGGTGGTCTGCATCGTGCTCGATAAGCGGTATTCGGCAAAGCCAGAGGCGCATATCGACGTGATGGCGGGCGAGGGCGCGTCGGCGCAAGCGATCGTTTTGATAGGCCCGGATCATGGGATCGCGGGCCACGCGTGAGATTACGCCTGACAGCGGCGACGCGTGCTCAGGAAACCTATTGCTCCAATGGCTAGGAGGGCAATGCTGTCCGGCTCTGGAACAAAGGTAGGAACTATATGAGTATAAAGAGTGTCGTAATACCCACCAAGTTCATCTAGCTCCGCAGCAAACCGAGGATTGACTATCCCAACTGAGGCAGAGCCAATATGCTGACCAGCAAAGTCCTGGAAGCCTCCAATGAAAAATATCGAGCTCGTATAGTTTGCCACGTAGCTAAAATCGCCGTTAATTCCTCTCGAGAAAGTAACACCCAAGCTCGTGTATTGATCGGCCCCGAAGTCGCTGTATATACCAAAATTCGTTGGCCCTTGTCCGCGGAATGAAGTAGTGGCGTAGGTGAGCTGCGTACTTCCATCACCAGCTTGAGGTGCTAACCACATACGGAACGGACGGCCCACCCCATCAATAGAGAGATCTAGATTGAAATATGCGATCGACTTGTCAGTATCGTGCTGGATGACGTGTCCAGATAACGGTCCGTTCAGGTCGTACTGCACATAGCCCGCGGAAGCATTGACGGAAAAAAGTGCACCGGCGGCAAGTGCGATAATTGATTTGATCATTTTATAATTTATAGATATTGGATCGAAATTAAATTCTTGTAGGTCGATCGGTTTCTTACGCTTGACGACGACTGCGAATGTTCAGAAGGCCGAATGCGCCAACGGCCAGCAGTGCAAGGCTCGTTGGTTCAGGAATGTCACTGACATTGGGGCCAATGTAAAGTGGCACAAAGCGGGTATTGAGATTGTCGTAATAGCCGCCCATCTGATCCAGGCTACGCACGAAGTCAGGATTTATTTTCCCAACCGTTGCATAGCCAGTATGTTGACCATCGAATTGCTCATATCCATTTGAGAACATGATCGAGCTCGAATACTTTGCGACGTAATTGTATCTCCCGTCTGCACCACGCGCGAAGGCTATGTTGAAGTACGTCCGTTGGTCGCCTCCAAAATCGCTGTAAATGCCGAAGTTCGATGGACCGTTTCCAATGAAATGGGTCTGAGCATAGGTAAGCTGAGTGGCGCCTTCCGAGTGCTGCTGCTGAAAATTAAAGCGGAAGCCAGATGGCGTTCCGTTAATTTTTACGTCAAAGTTGAAGTACGCCATCGACTGGTCGGTGTCGTGTTGGACAAACGTGCCTGAGACGGGTCCAGTCAGCTCATATTGCACGTACCCAGCGGATGCGTTCATTGAGAAAAGGGCGCCAGCTGCGATTGCGATGATGGTCTTGATCATTTTTGTAATTGATAGAGTTAGATCGGAGCCAACCGTCTAGCAATTCCCGTGCCAGCGGGAAATACCTATAAGTTTCATGCACTTGCAAGAGCAATAATATGTGACTTTGTTATGTTGTAAAAAATACCGACAGTAGCGAAGCCGGGTCAGGAAACCAATTCCACAGCGCCCCGGGCATGGATCCTTGCTGTGCAGTGAACAAGCTCGAAGGCTGGCTTGGCTCAGCGCCCAAATACCATGCGTTCCAGAAGCAATAGATGAGCAACGTGTTTCTCGCCGCGATACCGTGCTCCTCCATGCAGGCAATGGAGAAGCGCGGGAATCACGGCTGCATCGGTTGCAGAATGCCTGGCTGTCGCGAGGACGCGCTCTTGTATTCCCATAGCGTGCGCTGGGGATATGCCGCCTTCACTTCGGATAACGTTGTTTTGTCGCAGGACACATAGATAACATCTATTTGCGCCGCTTTGTCCGGATCACCAAGTTCGATGCCATTACGGGCTGCGTTATAACCTTCCAGTTTGGCGTAGATATCTTCCCGGTCCGAGTGCGTGTCGACACAGACGACGGCGTTGGTCAAGCCATCAGCTTTTATCCGTTCATACATCTCGAACTTGCTCTGCGTTATATCGCGCAATGCAAATACGAGGAACACTGACATGATTCCAGCGTAGATGATCGAGAGGGCAATGGTTTTACGATAGAGGTAGCGCCATCCGCCATGAAACAGCGGGAGAGCTGACCCGATCGTGACGACCGCAAGCGGCCAAAAATCGAGATAGTAGCGAGGGCCGATGCGAAAACCTGGGTGAAGCGGATAGAAAACGAAGATCAGAATACCGATCGGAAAAATCAGGTCAGCACCCACAAACCGTTTGTTCCTGATAATTTTCCAGAGCGCTGCCAACCAAATCACATGTATCAAGGGACTCGTAAAGAGCGCCAATTCTGCGTGGTGTACTGCGGTGTGTCGCAAGCCGATCAGAATGGACGGCAAGTCGAAGTACAGGTGGTCTACTGTGCGTCCTGCATACCAGTACACAGGCATCGTCGGGTGACCGGTAATCGCATATTGGTAGGCCAGCAATCCAATCAGGAACGGCGCACCGCCAAGGGTGATCAACATGGCTTTGGATACCAGCCGTCCACCGCGAACTTGCTCCACCGCGACAGCGACAATGACTGCCAGCGCTGCAACATTACGTGTCAGGCCGAGCATTCCGATGCAGATGCCAAGTGCTATTAACAGAGCAGCGCGCGGCGCTTGCGTGACCTTATGTGAAACCAGCATCGTCACGGCAGCAAGGGCAGCTGCGGATGTATGAGAAAAGAGCGATCCACCATGTAACAGAACAAATGGCGAGATAACAAAAAACAAAACGGACAGCCAGGCTGCTTCGCGATTTGCGCGCGCTTTTACCAGTTCGTACACAGCATAGGCGGCAATGAGTGTGCAGGCGCCGTTGGCCAGGCGGCCGGTTGGAAACGATCCTCCAAACAGGGCCAATATCAGAGGCCAGCCAGGGGGATATTGCGCAACCCACTTGCCGTCCTTCACCCAGATGTAATACGTGGATTGTGCGTCACCGAGTGGTGGTGGCGAATTCCAGAGCCGAAGTGCTCTGAACGTGTCGGCCTCAAACAGATAGGCATACTCATCTGCACACCAGGCATGGTTGGTAAACGAATAAAACCCGACAACAGCGCAACATGCCATCGTCAGTATCAGCAGCACGCTCAATGAATATGGCTTTTGCTCAGGAAAACGCGGCGTGCCTGAAAATAGTAACGCGAACCCCATGCACAACGCTGAAAGCGTGATGATGGCGAAGCTGTCCATGCGCGGTTTATAGTGGCTGCCTAAAAAGACGGCGTCTCCATGCAGCAAATTAAAATAGATAAATCCTAAAGTGATAAACGCGATGATCATCGCGATCGTATTGCGGTAAGACGCGGGGCGTTCAGTGCGCACAGCTAGCCAAGTCGGCATTGATCAACCTTGCCGCGCGAGATCGCGCATCAGAAACACGGGCACCGCCCGTCCGGCCAGATCATTTGCAATCGAGGCACCTGCTGGTCGCATTTTGCAATCAGCCAAGGAACCATTTATCTTCAATACCAATTCATTTCTCCGGTTCGGCCGCAGGAAGCGCGTGTAAGGGGGTAGACGCGAAATTCCACCCAAAAAGCGTCTTGAAAAAATTGCAAAATTATAGACTTTTTTACAAGATAACCAATGTCTTTTTGTGTTGGTTTGATTTTTTTTTCCGTGGAAAGAATGAATTAACAACAACTTCGCTCTGCGGCGTAGTGACCATCAGGCCTTGTCTCGGTAAACGCGCGCAATTCAAGGACATTGATGTCTGAACACTGAGCTGGCGTGCTGTTCTCAATCGACTTTCGACAAGAGTAAGCACGTGGATGGGGAGAGCCAGAAACCGCATGGCGCAGGCGAGCACTGCGCCATGTTGATCAGACGAGAAAAAGGCCGTTAGAGCAACGGCCTTTCAAGTTGTAAGTCGGGCGGCCGGCTCCTTCAAGCCGGGCGCCGCTTTGGAGCGCGGTTTCCCATCACGTCACGATGAACTCATACCCAGCCTGCAACGAGCCGACGACCTGCGCCTGGTTTTCCGCACTTTCGCTAAATTGCACGAAGAGGTCAGCCTTGGTAATCGCATGGCGTTCCAGCGCGTCAAGCCAGTAGGCGAAGCCGGCGGCGTCCGGTGCCCGGTCCAGCACATTCGCATAGAGCGCCGTGACGAGCGCGGCGTCCGTGGGCGCGGCGCCGTACTGGCTCTTGAATTCGGGCGAATCGACGAATGCCTGCGCCACTGACCTCAACGACTGGCCCTGGCCCATTTGCCCGATCCAGTAACCCAGCCCGTCCGCGTCGGGCGTGCGATCGAACGCAGCCTGGTACAAGCGATAAGCCTCGGCAGGAAAGCCCTGCGTTTCATACGAGATGAAGGCGCCATCGTCGAACGACAGGCGCTCGACGCTGCGCAGGATATCGGTGCCGTCGTAGCCCACCAGGTCGGTCACGGTGATCGCGCCATCGCGCAGGCTGACGGTGTATTCGTTGCGCCGGCCTTCCAGCACGAAGGTATCGATGCCTGCGCCGCCATCGACGATGTCATTCGTGCGCGTGCCGTACAAGGTATCGTGCGCGTCCGTGCCGACGATCCAAGTGGTCGTGGGCAAGCGGCTCTCGTACACGTTCACGCTGGCGTAGGTGTCGTAATAATCCTGATCCCATGAGGCGTTGATGTAGTACCAGCCCGTATAGGCTGCCGTGAACGCTGCGTAATCGTAGCCGTAGGCGCCACTGCCGTCGTCCGCGGCAATGGCATTGCCGGCGTCGTCGTAAATCCGTAGCAGGAAGGGATCGTAATAGCTGCTGCTTTGCACCGTGTAACCCATGCCGGCGGTGGCATGGAACACGAAAATATCGTCCTCGCCCGCATACGGATCGGTTGTGCTGTAGCGAGCGGTGCGGCCGTAGAACTGGCCGAGTTCGGGGTCCCGCACGGGATCGAGTTCGAGGCGCCAGGCCCAGTTCATTTCCGACCGGGTCAGGTCATCCAGAAAATCCAGCGTGGGGTAGGCGGACATGGCAGGCCTCGGGCATTGGGATGCCCCGATTATAGGCCTGGCAATATCCGCCAATGCGCCGACATGGTTACGCTTTGTAAGTGCCGTGCGGTACGGTCATCACGCTGCGGCCGGGAACGGCTCGCTGCCGTCACCCCACGCCGCCAGCGCGCGGCGCAGCAGGCGACGCTCGCGGTGATCGATCATCTGGTCGGCCCGCACGATCTCGAGCATGCCCTTGAGCACCAGCGCGCGCAGCGCTGGATCCTGCACTTCGTCCAGCAGCGCGTCGATCGTCGCCGGTTCGATTTCGACCATGCCGGCAGCGTGGTTCGTGCTGTGGGCCAGCAGATCCTGGGTCAGCTCGCCGGCGGCATCGTCGAATGTGTCTTCGCTTACGCCCAGCACCTCGAGTACGCCGCTGCGGTGCAGCGTCTTGAGCTCCTGGGGCGCCAGGCGGCCGTCGGCGATCATCGCCAGGGCCAGCAGGCGGCTCATGGCCTTGGGACTGTCGGTTGGGTAATTTCTCATTGCTTCCTCGCTTCATGTGAACTGAGTCACCAATATACGATTGCGCAATGCTAAAGTAAAATCGAATAATCTTTAGCAATTCTCAATATTTTTGGTGGTAATGGCGAATGAACTACAAGCACCTGCAGTACTTTCATGCAGTCGCTACGGCGGGCAGCGTCGTGCGCGCGGCCGAGCAGTTGCACGTCTCGGCACAGGCAATCAGCACGCAATTGCAACTGCTGGAAAACCAGTTTGGCGAGGAACTGCTACGCAAGAAAGGGCGCGGGCTGGTGCTGACCGAAGCTGGCAAAACCGTCCTGCGCTATACGGACCAGATCTTCAGTCTCGGTAATGAACTGGAGCAGGCGGTACGGCGTGGCCTGTTCACCGAGACCGAGACATTGCGGGTGGGCCTGTGCGACGTGATCGCCAAGACGATGGCCTTCCGGCTACTGCAACCTGCCCGTGACGCAGGGCTTGCCATGCACCTGGTCTGTCGCGAAGGGCAATTTGGCGACCTGATGGAAGACCTCAGCGCGCACCGCCTCGACCTGTTGATCTCGGACCAGGGTTTGCCGCCCGGCGGCGCCGTGCGCGGCCACAGTCATTTGCTCGGATCGAGCACCGTGACGGTCGTGGCGCACCCGGACGTGTGCCAGCGCTGGGCCGGCGATTTTCCGCAGCGCCTGAAAGGCGCGCCATTCCTGATGCCGGGCCAGGGCGCGGCCCTGCACAGCCAGCTGATGGCCTGGCTCGAGGCCCAGGGCCTGCGCCCGATCGTCGTCGGCGAATTCGATGACGGTGCGCTGCTGGGCGCCTTTGCTGGCGCCGGTGCGGGCTTCATGGCGGCCCCGACCGTGCTCGCGGACTCACTGTGCGCGCAATACGGTCTGGCGCCAGTGGGGGTGATCGACGCCATTGTCGAGCAGGTCTATGCCGTGACCGTCGAGCGCCGGGTACACCATCCGGCGCTGCGGCGCATTCTGGAACGGGCGCCGCAGGTGTTCGCCTGACAGCGGGCGGCGCCTGTCAGATGCGGTCGCTTTCCTTGCGCACGACGCGGCCGATCACGATGCACTCGTCGCCCTGGCATAGCCTTCGGTGGTAGGTGCGCTGGTCCGGGTTGTCGGAGGTGAGCCACCACTGGGCTGCCTCGCGCGCCAGGCGCTTGACGACGGCTTCGCCCTCGACATTGAACGCGAATACGGCGCCTGCGACCGGCTTGGTGTCGAGCGTGTTGATGACGACGATGTCGCCGGCGTATAGCGAAGGCTCCATGCTTTCGCCCTTGACGTAGATCGCGATCAGATGCGAGGGACTGTACTGGTTGCGCTCCAGCCAGGTGCGGCGCATGCCGAGCGTGCCGCCATCGCGCGCTTCCGGCTCGGCCCGGTACCCGGTGATGCCCGCTGACAAGCGCAGCTTGACCATTGGAATGGGCACAAAGGCGTCGTCATCGCCTTCGGCCACCACGCGAAGTAGGTTGGGCAACCCTGGCAGCCCAGGCAGGCCGGGCACGGCGCTGCCGTCATGTGCCGGGCCACCGCCCAGCGGCGCCAGAATGTCGGCCGGCAAGCGGCAGCCGGTGACCCGGGAAATCGCCAGCAACTGCTTCAGGTTGGGGCTGTGCTTTTCATTTTCCCAGTGCGAGATATTGGCCTTGGTATGGCCACGTTCGGTACCGAGTTCAAGCGCAAGACGGGCGCCCAGCGCCGTGCCGGACAAGCCGGCGGCGGTGCGCGCTTCTTTCACCCAGTTAGCAATCATTGTTTGTAGGTCCATATGCTTATGGTAAAGGAAATCTATACATTGAAGTATAGCTTTTCTTTACTGCTGTGGTATAGTTTTCCTATACTTTCATCCATCGCATTGATGTGGCGCAGGGTAGGCGTGGGCTTGCCGGTGCAGGTAACGCCGCAAGCACAGGGGAGACACGATGATCATTGAAACATTCCAGCGTCTGATGGACGCGAACCTGGCCGGACTGGCCACCGACTTGACGCTGACAGATATCGGCGCGCTGATCGGCATGTTCAGCGCCTTGCTGAGCACCATCGGCAACTTGCTGTATACCTGGCGCAAGGATCGGCGCGAGCAACGCGACAGCGACGCCGCCTGGGCCCGGCGCCAGAAGGAGCCTTGAGTCTGATGCTGGCTGGCGTCCCTGGCGCGGTCCGGCGACCAGTCCGGCGCGGTAGAATAGCAATCCGCAAGCACATCGATCCCGGAGCAGTTCGCACATGGTTTTTCTCACCGTCCCCTACGCCGAAAAGGACGCCGCCAAGGCGCTCGGCGCCCGCTGGAATCCCACCCGCCGCCGCTGGTATGTGGCCGATGGCGTCGCTACTGAGCCATTTGCCAAGTGGATTGATGCTGCATCTGCGTCTGCATCCACCTCGGCATCTGCCCCAGCCGGCGGTGCAGCCAGGTCTGGGGCCAAGGCGGGTTCCGGTCGGGTGGACAGCTACCAGGGCAAGACGGTGGTTGGCGTGAATTACGTGGCGCTGGATCACGATTGCAATCCACTCGAAGAATGCCCGAGCTGCCGGCAGACACTGGAAGGTACGCCGTGGTGGCAGGCACGCACCAGCCTGGCGGCGCTGGTCGGTGGTATGCCGGGCACGTCCAATATCCGGACGCCAGGCAAGGCGGCGTGATCGCCATACGGCCGCGTTAACGCTAAGATGCAAGCCTGACAATACCTCCCCACGACGCCATGCATCCTGCCACCGCGAGCACGCGCCGCGCCGGCCACGCCCGCAGCAACCGGCGCCTGGCAGGCGGTATTGCCATTTCGGTGCTGCTGCATGCATTGCTGTTGTCGCTGCAGTTCGGCGTGCCGGGCAGCGATGCCGGCGGTGGCGGACCGCTCAGCGTTGTGCTCGCGCCAGCGGCTGTGCCTGCGCCGCCCCCTCTGCCAGCGCATGTACCTGAGCCGGCGCCAACCGTCGCTGCTGTGCCAGCGCCGCAAGTCCCAACACCTGTCCAGCCCCCGCCTGCGCTGCCCGTCGCCGCTGTCCCGCCAGCGCCAGCGCCGGCGCCTGCGCGCGGCTTGCATCTGGTCGATCTGCCGCCCCCACCGCCGCCGCAGCAGCCGTCGGTTGTGCAGGCTGCAGTGGCGCCGAAGACACGCCCGCGTCGCCCAGTGCCAGTGGCGCCCAAGCGTGTTCTGCGCGACGTGGCGACGCCCGTGATTGCCATGGAAGCGAACCCGGAATCCGAGTTCACTGTTGCGGTGCCGTTGCCCGAGGTTGACGCCAGCTCGCTGCCAACGGTTACCGAGCCGGTCGACGCGCCCGAGGAAGTGGCGGTCAGCGAGATACCAGTCGTCCCGGAACCTGTCGTGGATGCCGAGGCGGAGCGCGTGGCGCGTGAGCAGGCGATGCAGCAGGAGCTTGCCTTGCAGCGAGAGCAGGAGCAGGCGCGGCTGGCACAGGCACAGGTGGATGCGCAACGCAACGCTGCCGAAGCAAGCAGGCTCGCCGAGCAGCAACAGCAACAGCAACAGCTAGTGCAGCAGCAAGTGCTGCGCGATCAGGAGGCGCTGCTGGAGCGTGAACGACAGGCCGCCGCGTCGCGCGACCTGGCCGCACAGCGCGCGGCGCAGGAAGCGGCGACGCAGGAAGCCCTGGCGCAGGCCCAGTTACAAGCACGCCAGCGCGCCGAGGATGCCGCGCGGCGCGTGGTGCAGGAAGCAGCTGAGCGGCAACGCAGCGAGGAACTGGCACAGCGCAGGCTGACCGAGGAGCGCGCACGCCAGCAAGCGGACGAGCGCCAGCGCAACGAGGAAATCGCACAGCGCAGGCTGGCCGAGGAACAGGCGCGTCAACAAGCCGCCGAACGCCAGCGCGTCGAGGAACTGGCGCAGCGCAGGCTCGCCGAGGAACGCGCACGCCAGCAAGCGGCCGAGCAGGCGCGCGTGGACGCCGAGCGGCTGGCGCGGGGCGCTGCCGAAGAAGCGGCCCGTCAGGCGGCGCAGCGCGTGCAGGCGCAGGCTGCCGGACCCGCTGCGGGAGCAGGCGCCGGACCAGTCGCTGGCGGTGCTGCCGCCACGCGCACGGACGGCGTTGGCGCCGGCGTCGGCATGGGCAGCGGTGCAGGCGCCCAGCCGGGGCCGGGCGTCATGGCTGGCTTGCCCGGCAATCGCGCACGCGAGTTGCTGCGCGGGGTAACGATCCCGAACGTGGACGGCTCCGGCTTGCCGCGCGATCGGCCGGCCGGCAACCGTCGCGTGGTGGCCGACGGCGGCGAGCGCGATGCGCCGCTGCGCTTGTACGTTGACAGCGTGCGACAGAAACTCGAGCGCAACGCGGTGCTCGGCGGCGCGCGCCTGTCGCTGCGCGACGTCCGCATCGATCCCCTGGTAAGCGTTTCGCTGCGCAGCGACGGCAGTATCGACGAGATCACCATCGTGCGTTCGAGCGGCCGCGCCGACATGGACGATGCCGTGCGCCGCTTCGTGCGCCTGAACGCCCGCTACGCTGCGTTTCCGCCGAATGTCGCCGCGAACTTCGATGTGATCGAGATCCGCCGTGTCTGGCGCTTTGCCGAGGGACTCAAGCTCGTCGAAGAGATGCGCTGACGCCTTCTGGTCGATCGCAATCGCCGCCGGTCATCAACCGGACGAGGTTCGGCCGCTCGCGGCCATCGCGTCATCCCAAAAGTTCGACCGATTCCACGCCCCGCGCTTGCAGCTGCTCCGTTACACGCAGCAGGCACTGGGCCACATGACGGACATCCGCCGCCACCAGGTGAGGCCCGATCGGCAAGCTCAGCAGGGATGATGCCATCGCGTCGGCGACGGGGCACGACGCATCGGCCGCCAGCTGGGCGTAGGCAGGCTGCCGGTGCACCGGCACCGGGTAGTGCACGGCAGTCGGGACGCCAGCGTGCTCCAGGATGGCGCGCACCTGCTCGCGCTGCTCGACCAGCACCGCATACCCCGCACAGGCGCTGGTGCGGTCGGGGCGGCAGCCAACGACGGACAGGTGCGGCTGCAGCATCTCGTCGTACGCAGCCGCGATGCGGCGGCGCTGCCTGATGTCCCAATCGAACCGTTCCAGCCTGGCCAGCACGATCGCGCATTGCAGCGTCGCCATGCAAGCATCGTGGCCAAAACGGTTGTGCGCATGGCGACGCGCCTGACTGTGCATGCGGATATCGCGCATCGCGCCCGCGAACGCATCGTCGTTCGTGAAGAGGGCGCCGCCATCGCCATAGCAACCGAGCGGGTTGGTCGGGAAAAAGCTCGTGCAGCCGATCGTCGACAGATTGCCGCTCTGGCGCCCGCGGTAGGTAGCGCCAAAACTCTGTGCGCCGTCTTCGATCACGGCAAGCCCGTGGCGGGCGGCGATGCTGTTGATGGCGTCCATGTCTGGCGGCTGGCCGTATAGCGCGACCGGTATGACCGCGCGCGTGGCCGGCGTGATCGCTCCTTCGATCAGCTGCGGATCGAGCGTGCACGTGGCGCGCTCGATGTCGGCGAACACGGGCCTGGCGCCGACCAGCACGATCGCTTTGGCCGCCGCACTGGCGGCAAACGGCGTGGTGATGACGTCGTCACCTGGCCCGATGCCAAGCGCCATCAGGGCGATCGCCAGTGCCGTGGTACCAGAGGACGCAGTGATGCAATGGCGCGCGCCCGTGTCGCCGGCCAGGCGTTGTTCCAGTTCGGCGACTTCAGGCCCCATGATGTATTGGCCGTGGTCGAGAACGGCCTGGATGCGGCTGTTGATCAGGCTGCGCGACGGTTCGTCTTGCGATCGCGGGTCGATGGATTGCATGCGCTGTCCCTGGTCTCAAGCCTGCACGACGTTGGGCGAGCGGTTCGGAAACACCCCGCGCGTATCCACGATCAGGCTGGCGTTCTGGCGCACGAGTTCATAGTCGAAGGCGCTGTGGCCGGTGGCCAGCAGCACCACGTCATACGAGGCGAGCGACGCCGGTGTCAGTTCGACGCTGGACAGGTCGAAGTGATGCTCGCGCATGCGCGGGAAGACCGGCACATGGGGGTCGGAATACTCGACCACGGCGCCACGCGCGCGCAGCAATTCCATCAGCGCCACCGAGGGTGACTCGCGCATGTCTTCCACGTCTTTCTTGTAGGCGATACCCAGCACCAGGATGCGGCTGCCCATGACGGCGCGGCTGCGGCTGTTCAGCGCGTCGGCCACCTTGGCGATTACCCAGGCTGGCATGTCGCTGTTGATCTCGCCGGCCAGCTCGATGAAACGGGTGTGCAGCCCGAACTGGCGCGCCTTCCAGGTGAGATAGAACGGGTCGATCGGGATGCAGTGACCGCCCAGGCCTGGACCGGGATAGTAGGCGGTGAAGCCGAACGGCTTGGTCGCGGCGGCCCGGATGACTTCGTGGATGTCGATGTCCATGCGGTCGGCGATGATTTTCATCTCGTTGACCAAGCCGATGTTGACGGCGCGGTGAATGTTTTCCAGCAGCTTGGTCAGTTCGGCCGCGCGGGTCGAGCTGACCGGGACGACGGTGTCGATCGCCTGCCGGTACAGGGCCAGGCCGGCTTCCAGGCAGGCGTCGGTGGAGCCGCCGCAAATCTTGGGAATGGTGCGGGTGTGGAAGTCGGGGTTACCGGGGTCTTCGCGTTCGGGCGAGAACACGAGGAACACATCGTGGCCGACGCGCAGGCCGCGCGCTTCCAGGCGGGGCCGCAGTTCTTCTTCGGTGGTGCCGGGATAGGTGGTGCTTTCAAGTGACAGCAACTGTCCGGGGCGCATATGGGGCAGTAGCGACTCGACGGTGCCGATCACGTACGACAAATCGGGCTCGCGGTACGCGGTGAGGGGCGTAGGGACGCAGATGATCAGTGCATCGGCTTCGACCACGCGCGAAAAGTCGCTGCTGGCAACCAGCCCGGCGGCGCGCGCCGCAGCGATTGTCGGCCCCTTGATATGGGCGATATAGCTCTCGCCCCGGTTGAGCTGGTCGACCTTGGCGGCGTCGATGTCGATCCCCAGTACGTGAAAGCCCTCGGCAGCGTAGCGCAGCGCAAGTGGCAGCCCGACGTAGCCAAGGCCAATGATGCCGATCACGGCGTGGCGCTCACGCAGCCGGGTCAGCAGCTGCTCCAGGTGAACTGATTTGATCTCGTCTCGCATGGGTTCCTCGACAGTGACAGTGGCAGAAACAGTGGCAGTAACAATGGCAGATGCAGGTAAATTAAAACCGGCAATTACTCAGGATGATCGCGCAGCAGCGTGTTATTGGCGTTGTGCCGCCTGAGTCATCGAAGGCATGACTGACTTTGAATCAATTGGCTAATAGTGCGATGAAAAAAAATAACATAATGCGAAAATAAATAACTCTGTCGAAAGAAAAGAACGATCTTTGAAAACAAGCGACGCGTCTACGTTAAAAGCAATTGCTGCATCTGCCTGGCACCATGCTGTACGCAGAGCGGCCACCATGAAGCACTGTTGAGCAGGCGTGGCAAGCATTTCGTCGCTTGAAAAATCGGCTACTACACTCCAAGAAATTGATTCGGGAAACTAATAAAGAAATGGGCCACGATTGCTTCGATATACGGATCGAATTACCACGGAATTGAGCGCCCGTTATTCGCGAGTTGATTATCCGACCCTGAGTGGATGGCGGAATTGAGGTCACTCAACAGCGCTCAGGGATATCAGCGATCAAGCGTTATTCAAACGGTTTGATGAAAATAGAAATAGAATCAGGGAATTAAATTTCTAATTCCCTATTTCTTGAATGAAGATTCAAACGTAGGAGGGTAACGTTCCCGGCCCGGCAAGCAGGGAACGCAAAGCAATGTATTACGCGCCCGGGTGGCCAGGGCGCGGCTGCGGCGCCATTGGCGGCACCGTGATCGTCTCGTTCAGGCGCAGGAACTTGAAGCCGGCCAGCATCTGGCCGGGCTTGCCGGCGCGCGCATTGTCCGCTTCGCGTCCGGCCACCCGCGCCATGTACGACGCGAACGTTTCTTCGCGCACCTTCGGCGCCGACGAATGCAGGAAGTGCCGCTCGCCGTTTGGCCCCAGCACCACCAGGCCCACGTGCGAGGCCCAGTACTCGCCGTTGCGGGTCGAGATCACGTTGACGAAGTCGCCTTCCTGCAACTTGTCGAGGATGGCGGCCACGCGGTCTTTCGGCACGTAGGTCTGGCGGCTCGTTTCGACGGGAATGTCGCGCACCGTGTTGTGGCGCGTGCGCAGAAAGCGCGCGCGGTCGACGCGCATGTCATAGCCGGGGCCGTTCGGGCCGGCCAGGTCGGCGCTGATGTCGGTGACCAGCCAGCGGTTGGCCACGTTCCAGTCCAGCTCGGTGTAATGGTTGCGCGTGGCCACGCCGATCACGCCGTCACGGTAGCGGATCCGCTGCAGCATCCAGAAGAATTCTTCCCACGATTGCGACAGCGCCATCGCATACGTGTGTTCCGCAAAGACGACGCAATCGCTTTGTTCGAGACTGTACATCGGCAAGCTGTCGTGGATCTCGAACGGGAACTCGCCCAGCAGGTTCAGTGAGTACGGCTGGCCGATGTTCTGGCGGCCGATCGCAGCGATGCGCTTGCGCAGGTCGGGCTGCGCGCTCTGCATGTGCGGGATGTACTGGCCGGTCTCGAACGGCGTCATCTTGTAGATCGGCTTGTCCAGCAGGGCCGCCAGCGGCGTGGGTGGCGGCGGCGCGCCCGGGATTGGCGGCGTGGCGGCAGGGGGACTGGCGCAGCCGGTCAGGACGGCGCTGGCAAGAAGCAGGCAGGCAAGGCGCATGGCGGTCATCTCGGGAGAGGGGAAAGTGTCACGCTAATCCGGCGTGTGCGCTGGGGATAATGAATTCTGCGCATGTGCCCATAACCTGAGCAACCCAACGGAAACATGCATTCCTCCCAGTTATACGAAAGCGAACACAAGTGATTATTCATCATGGCAATCCATCATCAATACTCGGCACAAGCATTTAAAAATTTGCCTTACTTTACCAAGAATCGCACCCTTCCCAGGAGAGAGATGATGTTCAAGCAGAAGCCGCTTGCCGCGGCCGTATCGATGGCCGTCTGGAGCCTTGCCACGTTGCCAGTGCTGGCGCAGGCGCAAGCGCAGGACCAGGAGACCCCAGCCGCAGTGCCGATGCAGACCGTGGAAGTGACGGGCATCCGCGCGTCGCTGGCCCGGTCGCTGGCGGTCAAGCGCGATGCGTCGGCCAACGTCGAGGTGATCACGGCCGAAGACGTCGGCAAGATGCCTGACAAAAACCTGGCCGATTCGCTGCAGCGCCTGGCGGGTGTGGCGGTACGCACCGACTATGACGAGGCCGAGAAGGTCTCGATGCGCGGCACCAACCCGGACATGTCGCTGATCATCTTCAATGGCCACGCCGTCAGCAGCGCCGACTGGTACGTGGCCGATCAGGGCTCGAGCTCGCGCTCGACCAGCCTGTCCCTGATGCCATCGCACGTGCTGCAGCAGGCTGTCGTCTACAAGACATCGCAGGCCAATATCGTCGATGGCGGCCTGGCCGGCACCATCAACGTCTCCACGCGTAAACCCCTGTCGGCCAAGGAGAACCTGTCGGGCGTGATCAGCGTCGGCGCCAGCTACGCCGACCTGCCGGGCCGCTACGCGCCGGACATGAACGGCTCGGTCAACTGGAAGAACGAGGCTGGCACTTTCGGCGTGCTGGCTGCGCTGTTTGCTGAAAAGCGCTACGTGCGGCGCGATTCGGTGTCGCGTTTCGCGTACGGCACCAACAGTGGCTGGGACGTGATCAACACCAGCACGATGAAAGGCATCACCGATGCTTCGCTCGCCGGCACCGGTTACACGGCGGCAGATTTGAACGGTGTGCGCCTGCCGGGCTCGATGAGCTCGGAGTTTGTCGAATCCGTGCGCGACCGCAAGGGCGGCATGCTGTCGCTGCAGTTCAAGCCGAACCGCGATTTCGACGTGACGCTCACGGGCTTTCATTCGTCGATGGATGCCGACAACCACGGCCGCCTGACGTCGAGCGCCATTTACTCCATGCTGCTCGGGAAGAACGCGCCGCTGGGCAGCACCGTCGCCGCTGCCGCCAACACGAATTCGAACGGCCAGCAGGTATTTGCGCAGATCCGCAATCCGGTCATCGTCAACGAAACCACCGTGTATGGCAACCAGCTCAAGGTGCTGAAGGCCGCCGACATCGTGTTCCCGAACGGGACCACGCCACAGTACGTCGGTAACTCGGAAGGCTTCTACCGCGACGGCGCCAAGGCCGAGAGCTCATTTCTCGACCTGGACGCCAAGTACCGTGTCAACGACGACCTCACGATCAAGACGCTGCTGTCGACCACGCGCGGCGTGGGCACCACCGAACTCGATCAGGGCCTGACGCTGGCCCGCTACGGCACCGGCATTTCATACGCGCTCGGCAGCCTGCATGACGCACCGTTCGTTCAGTACCAGAACGCGGGCGGCAACCAGCCCGGCCTGAACGCTGACGGCAGCGGCTACACCATCGTCGACCGCGCGGCTTCGGGTGTGCGCACCGTTGACAAGGAGTGGAGCGCGCAATTCGACGCCGAATACCGCGTCGACCGCGGCATCTTCCAGTCGCTGGAAAGCGGCGTGCGCTTCTCGGATCACAAGCGCACCAGCGCGCGCCGCGGCCCGGCCTTCCGCAACGGCATCACGCTCAACCCGGCCACGGGCCGCGTCACGTCCAATACGCCGACGCCAACCACCGGCTGGCAAGCGTTCCCCGGTGACTTCGGCGATGGCCTGGATGGCCCGGCCGGCTGGGACAATACCGGCTTCACGTACACGCCGGAAGCGATCAAGGAGTACATCGCGGCCAATACCAAGGTCACGAGCGACGCGTTCGAGCGCCGCGTGAGTTCCGAGATCGACATGCAGGAACGCCAGAGCGCCGCCTACCTGATGGCCAACCTGGAACGCGATCGCTGGTCGGGTAACGTCGGCGTGCGCTTCTCGCGCACCGAAGTGAAAGCCAATATCGCCACGCCGATTCCCGCTGGCGCCTGCCAGCGCGTCGCGCCGGGCCAGCCGCCGGTAACCTGCGCCGCCTATCCGGGCGCGATCACCGATGCCGGCGACGCCACCGCGTTCTTCGATGGCACGCCGTTCAATCCACTGGCCGGTATCATGTATTACAAGACGCCCACCAAGCGCACCTTCGACAACTGGCTGCCAAGCCTGAACGTGCGCTACGACATGGGCAACGACATGCTGGCGCGCTTTGGCGTGAGCCGCACGATCGGGCGTCAGAACTACAACCTGCTGGGCAGCGGCTTCGGCACGCCGGGTTGCGACGCCAATGGCTGCCGCGTCACGGGGCCGAATCCCGACCTCGAACCGCAAACGGCCGACAACGTCGACCTGTCGTGGTCGTGGTACTTCGCACCGCGCTCGATCATCGCGCTGAGCGTGTTCCATTCGTCGATCGACGGCTATCCGAAAACGGGCGCGGTGGGCAGCACCACGATCGACCTGCAGGATCCTCGCGACCAGACCGTCAAGTCCTTCTTCATCAACACCGCCTCGCAGCAGGGCGCGAAGATCAACGGCATCGAGCTGCAGTACGAGCAGCCGTTCGGCAAGACCAACTTCGGCTTCACGTCGAACATCAGCCGCGCCAAGACGAAGGTCGACGATGGCCGGCCGATGGTGGGGGCATCCGAATGGACTGGCAACCTGGGCCTGTACTATGAAGACCGCAAGCTGTCGGCGCGTCTGGTCGCAAACTACCGCGGCGAATACGTCAACAGCACGACGGCGCCGGCGCCAACGGCCAACAGCCAGGGCCTGACCGTGATCAACGGCGTGGCGATGCCGACCGCGCCAACGTATGCCGATGCAGTGACGACGCTGGCGCTGTCGGCCAACTACTACTTCACCGACAACCTGGAGCTCGCGTTCAGCGCGACCAACCTGACCAATGCCAAACGCGCGCAATATCGCTACAGCGAAGAAGAGCAGCAAAAGCTCGACGTCAGCGGTCGCCAGTATTATCTGAACCTGCGCTACAAGTTCTGACCGGGGGACGGCTCGCAAACGGGGTGCTGTGGCCAAGATGGCGTGGAGGGGTAGGGTGGACGGGTTCCCCGTCCACGCGTTCAACGTGATCTCGCGTACCACTGAACGCGTGGACGGCATAGCCGTCCACCCTACGGCTCTGTTCGTCTCAGACGCATTTAACCAGCTCAACCGTATTGACGCCCAAAGTGTGCGGCATCTAACGGTGAATCCTGAGCGCAGCCGTTAAGATGCTCCTGTCTGAGTGAGGAACGCGCGAAGTAATTCGCAGCCATCCGACACCTCAACAGGTTAGCCGGTCGCCTCGAGGATCGGCACCAATTTCATGACCGTTGCGGGCGTCGTGCCTGCACCGGGTAACAAGGAAGCGGAGGTTGCGATGTACGATGTCAAGCATCCAGCGAAGCACCTGGTGCGTGAATATCTAGCGCGCCGCTCGCGTGATCCAAAGCCGCCACCGGCACCCGAAGAGATCCGGCGCCAGCTTGGCTGGGCAATGTTGATCCCGACGGCGCTCAAGATCGCCCCGACCCGCAACTAGCCTTCGCACACGTTTTCGCGTCGACGTCCTGTCAAGGACGCGGCGCATAGTTCAACCAAGGAGACCGTTATGACCAGCAGAATCGGAAGCAAGCACATCGCCCAACATCGCGGCAAGGCAGAACGCATCGAGATCAAGCGCACCAATATCGCACGTGAAGCCGTACGCCAGGCCGAAGCACGCGCCAAGTACCGCAACGTGCCAAAAGGCCTCATCAAGCGCCAGGAAGCCGCCAGCGCTGCCTGATAGTACCTGCGCTGCACACTGAACCCGCCACACGGCGGGTTTTTTTTCGCCTGTATGTTCATCAGGGGCGTCCATTCGCCATTCGCCGGTATGGGTTCGCCATTCGCCGAAAACTACTTTCCCCGCCGTGCCGACCCTTGCTATCGTGATCCCTATTCGATCACAAGGAGGTCCGCACCATGCAATCCGAAGAATCCTATCGCTGGCGCAAGCAAATTGTCTGGGGCTTGCTGCTCATCGTCGTTGGCGCCGTCGTGCTGCTCGATCGCCTGTACTACATCAATGCCGAAGACTACTGGCACTACGCGCCGCTGCTGCTGGTCGCCGTCGGCATCAGCCAGACCATTGGTTACCCGAGTCCCAAGGAATTCGGCAATGGCTTGTGGACAGTGTTTACTGGCCTGTGGCTGTTTGCCGTGCTCGAGAATGCATTCGGCCTGACGTTCCGTAACAGCTGGCCGCTGTTCATCCTGATGTGGGGCATCAAGCTCGTGCTCGATCCATTCATCGCACGCCGCTTCTTCAATAACCAAAAGGTGGGCCGCCATGAAAAATGATCGCTTGCCCAGGGGCGTGACGGGCCAGGTCGTACTTGGCGTGCTGGTCATCGGCATGGGGCTTCTGTTCCTGCTCGATAACCTCGGCCTGGTTGACATGCACCGGGCGTTTTCCTTCTGGCCGATGCTGTTCGTGATCGTGGGCACGGTCAAGCTGTGCGATACACGCAGCCAGGGTGGCACGCTGCTCGGCGCTGCGCTGGTTGGCGTGGGTATCCTGATGATGCTCGACCGGCTCGACATCATCGACTTCAGTGTGCGCACCTTGTGGCCGCTGATCCTGATTGGCCTGGGCGGCTTCCTCGTCGCCAAGGCGCTGCGCAGCCGCGGCATGCCGGGCAGCGTCGCCGCCCATCAAGGCGCCGGGATGCTCGATGATACGGGCAGCGGCGAGACCGTCGACATCACGGCAATCCTGGGCGGCTACGAGCGCCGCGTGGCAACGCAGGATTTTCGCGGCGGTGAAATTACGGCGGTCATGGGCGGGTGTGAACTCGATATGCGCAGCGCCTCGATCCGTGGCGAGGCGGTGATCAATGTGTTCGCATTCTGGGGCGGCGTGACCATCAAGTGTCCGCCCGACTGGACCGTGATCCTGCTTGGCACGCCGATCCTGGGCGGCTTCGAAGAAAAGACCGTGGTGCCGCCCGATGGCAGCAAACGCCTCGTCATTCGCGGCTACGCGATCATGGGCGGTGTGGAAATCCGCAACTGATGGGCCGGATGTTCTGGGCCGGGCGCAGCGCCGCGCTCTATTTGGCGGCCTGGCTGATGCTGGGGCTGATGCTCGCGGGGCTGCTGAACGCGGCCACTGGCGCCGGCATCCCGGCCAGCCTGCTATTCGCCCTGCCGCTGATGCTGGTGTATGCGAGCGTGTGCGGCTATTCGAGCTACTACCTGTGCCGCGCCTATCCGCTGGCAACCAGGTCGCTGCACTCGGTGCTGGTCGTGTTCTTTGTCACGGCCGCCAGCGCGGCCTTGCTGTGGTGCGCGGCGGCGGTAGCATGGGCGGCATTGTGGCGCTGGCTGGCGCCTTCGATGGGCGGCGTGCTGCTGTCGCCACCCGTAGTGGCGGTGATGTTTGGTGTGGGCGTGCTGCTGTACGGGATAACGGCGTGCGCGCATTATCTGGCACTGGAGTTTGAGCGCGCGCGCCGGCTGGAAACGCGCGAACTCCAACTGAAGCTGCTGGCGCAGGACGCCGAACTGCGCATGCTGCGCACGCAGATCGACCCGCACTTTTTATTCAACAGCCTCAATTCGATCAGCGCGCTCACCAGCATCGATGCCGACGCCGCGCGCGATATGACCTTGGAGCTGGCTGGCTTCTTTCGCCATACGCTGGGACTCGAGGCGCACCGCAAGGTTCTGCTGTCCGACGAAGTCGAACTGACGCAGCGCTTCCTGGCGATCGAGCAGGTGCGCTTCGGGCCGCGCCTGACGTTCGCGTGCGAGATGGCGGATGACGCGGCGCGCTGTCTGCTGCCGCCGATGATCCTGCAGCCGCTGGTCGAGAACGCGGTCAAGCATGGCATCGGGCAGCTGCCGCAGGGCGGCGTGGTGCGCGTGCACGCGACGCGCGCCGGCTCGCAACTGAAGCTGCGGGTCGAGAACGACGTCGATCCGGACGGTGGGCCCGCCGGCAAGGGCGGTGGCGTCGGCCTGGCGAACGTGCGCCAGCGCCTGCACGCCGTGTATGGCATCGACGCGAGCGTGCATGCAATGCGCGATGGGGCGATTTTTCGGGTGGACCTGATCCTGCCCGCAGACATGGGAGACTGACAGCATGCGGGTTCTGATCGTGGACGATGAACATCTGGCGCGCGCCGTGCTGCGCGGATACCTGACGACGCACGCCGACGTCGAGATCGTCGGCGAATGCGCGAATGGTTTTGAGGCCGTCAAGGCGATCGCGGAGCTCGACCCTGACCTGGTCTTCCTCGACATCCAGATGCCGAAACTTGACGGATTCGAGGTGGTCGAACTGGCCGGCAGCAAGCCGCACTACATCTTCGCCACCGCCTACGACCAGTTCGCGCTGCGCGCGTTCGAGGTGCATGCGATCGACTATCTGCTCAAGCCGTTCTCACGCGCACGCCTTGGCGAAGCGCTGGCCCAGGCGCGCCTGCGCACGCCCCAGCCGGCGCAGATCGAGGCGGTGGTCAAGGAGGCAGCGGCACGCCATACGCCCATCGAGCGCATCCTGATTCGCGATGGTGCCCGCGTGCACGTGGTGCCAACAGCGAGCGTGGATTACATCGAGGCTCAGGACGATTATGTCGCGGTCTGCGCGGACGGCAGGCAGTACCTCAAGCTCGGCAGCCTGGCCGAACTCGAGGCGCAGCTCAATCCCGCCATCTTCGTGCGCATCCACCGTTCGCACATCGTCAATCTGGGCGCGATCGCGCGCATCGAACCTGTGAGCAAGGACAATCACTGCGCCGTGCTGAAAAGCGGGGTGAAGCTGCCCATCAGCCGCAGCGGCTACCAGCGTATCCGCGAACTGCTGGCGTAAGCGCTCAGCGCGAGTTGTGCGCGCCCAGTTCCCACCAGGCCGGCATCAACGCGCGGATGCCCGGCTGCGCAAAGCGGTCGTCGATCAGCCACACCACGCCGCGATCCTGCTCGGTGCGGATCACGCGGCCGGCCGCCTGCACCACTTTCTGGATGCCAGGGTACAGATACGTGTAGTCGTAGCCGGCGCCAAACAGCGTCTGCATCCGCTCGCGCAACTGCTCGTTGACGGGGTTCACCTGCGGCAGGCCGAGCGTGGCGACAAACGCGCCGATCAGGCGCTCGCCCGGCAGGTCGACCCCTTCGCCGAACGCGCCGCCCAGCACCGCAAAGCCCACGCCGGCGCCACCAATGGCAAAGCGGTCGATGAAGCCCTGGCGCGCGGTCTCGCTCATGCGGCGTTCCTGGCGCCAGGCCGTCACGCCCGGATCCAGTCGGCCCAGGGCACTTGCCACCTGGTCCATGTAGTCGAAGCTGCTGAAAAAGGCCAGGTAGTTGCCGGGGCGTTCGTGGAACTGGCGGGCGATCAGTTCGGCAATCGGTTGCACTGACGCGGCGCGCGCCTGGTAGCGGGTCGAAATGCCTTTGGCGACATGCACGTCGAGCTGGCTGGCCGTGAACGGCGAATCCACCTCGACCCAGGCCGTGTCGGCCGGCAGCCCGAGCGTGTCGGTGCAGTATTGCCAGGTGCCGAGCGTGCCCGAGAACAGCGTGCTCGAATGCGAGGCGGCAAAACGCGGACCGAGAAACGGCGCCGGCACCACGTTGCGGATGCAGATGGTCGAGTCGCGCAAGGTAGGGCGGTCGGCGTCGCGCGACAAGTCCACCAGCGAGTGCGGCCCGAACGACTCGGCCAGGCGCGCAAATTGCAAGGCATCGAAATGGAAGCGCTGCAGGTCGGGTTCGAGCGGGCCGGGGAACGCGGCCAGGTGTTCGTTGATGGCGCTGGACGCGTCCTGCAGCGCGTCGACCAGTTTCGCCGGCATCGATTCGAGCAGCTGGTACGGTGCGGGCGCACCCTTGTCGACATTGGTCCAGGCGCGCCCGACGCGTTCGAGCGCTTTCTTGACGGCGGGCGGGGCGACGGCGCGCGCGGCGCGCAGCAGCTCGCGGTCGATCTCGGCGCTGTACATCGAGCGCGCGCGGTTGACCAGGTTGTGGGCTTCGTCGACCAGCACGCTGGCCTTCCAGCCGTTGGCCTGGGCCAGCGCGTACAGCATCGCGCCGCCGTCAAAATAATAGTTGTAGTCGCCCACGATCATGTCGACCCAGCGCGTCATCTCGCTGCCCAGGTAGTATGGGCAGACGTCGTGTTCGAGGGCGACCGTGCGCAGCGCTTCGCGGTCCAGCACCAGCACCTCGGCCGCAGCGGCGCGCGCGGCCGGCAGGCGGTCATAGAAGCCGCGCGCCAGCGGGCAGGCGTCCCCGTGGCACGCTTTATCCGGATGCTCGCAGGCCTTGTCGCGCGCGGTCAGTTCCAGCACGCGCAGCGGGGTTGAAGTTGCCGAGCACAGTTTGGCCGCGCCATCCAGTGCCAGGCGCCGGCCCGGCGTCTTCGCGGCCAGGAAGAACACCTTGTCGATGCCCTGCTGCGGCATCGCTTTGAGCGTCGGGAACAGGCTGCCGACCGTCTTGCCGATGCCGGTCGGCGCTTGTGCGAGCAGGCAGCGCCCGCTCGTGTTGGCGCGGTAGATGCTCTCGGCCAGATGGCGCTGGCCCGGCCGGAAGTCGGCGTGCGGAAAGCGCAGCTGGGTCAGCGCATCGTTGCGCGCGGCGCGGTGCGCGCTTTCTTGCGCAGCCCAGCTCGAGAAGCGTTCGCACAGGCCGGCAAAATGGGTCTGCAGCCACGCGCTGTCGCGCTGCTCGCGCAGCACGGTTTCGACCCCGCTGCCGATGTCGTAATAGACCAGGGCCAGGTTGACCGCATCCAGGCCGCGCTCCTGGCACAGCAGGTGACCATACACGCGCACCTGCGCCCAGTGCAGGTGACGGTGGTTGTCGGGGATGGACTCGGGGCGGCCCCGGTGGGTTTTGATCTCTTCGATCAGGTTTTCGTGTTCGTCGTAGCCGTCAGCGCGGCCGCGTACGCGCAAGTCGTTCCATTCGCCCGACAGCGGCAGCTCGGCGCGGTAGCCGTCGCCCCGGCGCGCGGCGACGACGGCGTGGCCAGCGATGCCTTCCTGCGCGCTGGGCGAGGGCGTGAAGCGCAGGTCGAGGTCACCGGCCTTGGCGGTGAACTCGCACAGCGCGCGCACGGCGATCGTGTAGGCGGGGTGCGTGGCGCCGGTCAAATCAGGCCGCCATCTCGGGCGCCAGATCCCAGACCAGGTAGCAGACGGCCACCGGCATCGCATGCGCGGCGCAGTACTCGATCCAGCGCTGCTGGTTGTCCTGCAGGCGGTCGCCCGGACCCTTTACTTCGATCATCGTGTAGCGTTTTTCGAGGGGGAAGAACTGGATCAGGTCGGGAAAGCCCGTGCGGTTTTCGCGTACATCGGCCAGGATCCGCTCGCACCACTTGCGCAGGTGCGCGGCCGGGATGCAGTCCAGCGCCAGTTCGACCAGCTCGAGGCTGATGCCGTCCCAGTGCACGAAGGGCGACTGCAGGCCGGCCTTGTCGCGGTAGGTCGCGCGGATAGTGTCGCGGTAGGCGCCGGAATCGAGTTCATCGAAGCAGGCGCTAAACTCGGCCAGGCGCCGCGCGTAAAAATCGGCGCTGTACAGGTCGGCCGGCCCGCGATGGAACGGGTGGAAGAAGGCGCCGGGAATGGCGGCAAAGATGGCGCGCCAGCACAGCAGGCCAAACAGCGTATTGGCCAGTGCATTCTCGACGTAGAACACGGGTGCACCCTCTTGCGCCAGATGGTCGCGCACCGCGCCCTCGACCCAGCGCTCGCCGTTCGGTGGCGCCAGGCACAGGTCGATGCGCTGCACTTCGGTCTTCGGCAGCCGGCCCAGGCGCGCGTGGCCCAGGCGACGCGCCAGGCGCGGCGCGATGCGGGCCAGGTGCTGGCGCTCGGCGTCGTTCTCGGGGGTGGCCTGGGCTTCGGTCAGCAGGGCCCAGGCGTCGTCGAAGCGCTCGTGTTTTTCAAGGACGCGGATGGCGCGGCCCCGCGCGCCGGGGTAGCGGCAGCGGGCGTAGGCGGCAAAAGCGCCATCCCAGTCTTTCTGCTTTTCGTAATGCTGGCCGATCTGGAACACGAGCTTTTCGCGCCGGCTGGCCAGCCAGTCGTTGTCGAACGCATGTTCGGGCAGGTCGCGCACGACATCCTCGACGGCTTCGCCGGCAGCGAAACGCTCGCGGCACGCGTGCAGCAGGATGTAGTGGTCAATGTCGGCGCGCTGGCGAAACCCGCGCGAGGCTGGCGAGATGTCGACCTGCTCGTAGCGGAACAGGCCCAGGTCGGACAGCACGAAGTCGGTCCAGCCCTGGCGCAGGTTGCCGAAGAAAACCAGGCGCAGGCGGTCGCACAGGGGCTTGACGAGGATGCGCCAGGCGACGTCGGGGCAGTCGCCGTACCAGCCCGAGAAGCGGCGGGGATCGGCGCAGTCGACGCGCAAGGCCTCGAGCAGATCGCCCTTGCGCGCGCTTTTCTGGCGCAGGTGCGGGAAGGCCTGGGCGACTTCGGGCTTGGAGAGCAGGTCGAACAGTTCGTCGAGCGAAAGTTCGGGATCGGCTTCGATCCAGCCGGTGCCCAGCAGGTGGCCGGCCGCCTCGACCGGGCAGCCGATCTCGGCGTAGCGGAGTTTACTGGCGCGAAACAGCGTGCCTTTTCGCATGACCATGCGCACGAACAATGCGCGCGCTGCGTGCGGCAGGGCAGGGAAGGCGGCCAGGAACGCGTGCTCCTGCGCGTCGAGCAGGTCGGCATAGCGTTCGCCGATCCAGTCGAGAACGCGCTGAAAGTTGTCCAGATAATAAAACTCGTTTTCCAACAACCTGATCATGACCACCCGCGTTACTGTTCTTATGTACAGTATAAGCCCGGGCGGACGGGGAATCCAGCAGTTTCGGCGCGATCGTCCCGTGCGGCGCTAGCGCGTTGGCCGTGGACGACAGGCGTCGCCATCGCAGCGGTCCGGGTTCACCTCCGGTTCTGGCAGGGCGTGGCCATTGGCGTGATAGATGATGGCCGAGATCAGTGCGACATCGCTGTCGGGCGTTTCGGTTACACGCGCCGCGCCGGCATGTTTCGCCGGCCGCGTAGCCTGGCGCGGTACGCTTGCGCGCGCCTGGAGCGGGGCCGGCGCCGGGACCATGGACTTGGCCGCGCTGCGCTCGGGCACAGCAGCCGTGCGCGTGGACTTGACGGGTACTCGCGCCCCGTCCGCCGGTCGCAACAGGCGCAGCGGGGGCACCGGTGGCGGCAGGCCGTGCTCTGTGCTGACCACGGACGCTGGCGCAGCGTCGACGATGATGGCCGCCGCCGGCGGCGCAGCAGGTTCGTCGGCCACGATCGCGCGCGCCGCCATGCCTGCGTGCGCGGGTTCGACCTTGTGCGGGCTGTCCTGCCCCGCCGCCAGCCAGGCCAGGGCGCCCGTCAACCCCAGCGCGACGAGGACGGCGCCGCCATACCAGGCCACCCGCACGCCTGCACCGCCGGGCGCGGCGCGGCGCGCCGGCTCGCGTTCGAGCCTGGCGAGAATGCTGTCTTCGTTGCCGCCATGCCGCGCCGATGACATCAGATCGGGCCGCAGATGTGGTTGCGTGGGGTTCGCTTGATGTTCGTCTGATGAACGCACGGCAGCACTCCTAAGATTAGGTTTTTCCAGTTCCGATTAGAAACAATCCTGGAGGTACCGATGCTGATTTTTATCGCGCTTCTGTACGTTTGTGGCGCATCCGGCCTGATCTGGCTGGCCGTGTTCCCGACGGGTCGCGCATTGACAACGCGCGGCATCGGCCGCCTGCGCGCGCTGGTGCGGCATGCCGGCGCCTGGGGGCACGCGGGCGGGCGGGCGCTGGGCGCCGCGCGCGATGCGGCCGCACTCACGCTGCGCGAGCGCCTGCTGCGCTTCCTGCGCCGGCATCGGGTGGTGTTCGCCATTGTCGCGCCGGTAATCCTGATTCCGCCGCTGCTGGCGCTGGCGCTGAGCAATCCCGCCATGCTGCCGGTATATCAGGGCAGCGCCGCCTTGCCGGATGAGCAAGTGGCGGCGCTGCTGGCCGGCGAACAACTGGCGCCCCCGGTGGCGCTGCCGCCCGACGTCTTCACGACCGCCGAAGTCGACCTGATACGGCCGATGCTGGTGGGCGCGAGCCGCAACTGGGGCCTGCTGCATCCCGACTTCAGCGCGCGCCTGTTATTGGCCTTCAAGATCATGAAGGAGCAGCACGGCTACGAGATGGCGTTGCTCGAAGGCTACCGCAGCCCGGCGCGCCAGGATGCACTGGCGGCCAGTGGCAGCAACGTCACCAATGCGCGCGCCTTCCAGAGCTGGCACCAGTATGGCCTGGCGGGCGACTGCGCGTTCCTGCGCGACGGCAAGCTGGTGATTTCCGAAAAAGACCCCTGGGCGATGCGCGGCTACCAGGCCTACGGACAGGTGGCCGAGTCGCTCGGCCTGACCTGGGGCGGGCGCTGGAAGATGATGGATTTTGGCCACACCGAGCTGCGCCTGCGCGGGGTGATGCGGCGCTGAGGCGACGCTGAACCTGCAAGCGCCGGCGCTGCACCAAGTCCACCGTGTTGCGCCCGCTCAAGCGGCGGCAGCCATGCGCGTGCGAGCATTTCCTGTGAGACTCTTTTTTCAACGGACCTGGGCCCCGCCATGGCGCGATTCTGGAACTTCCTGACCAGCAGCCGCATGCTGATCCTGATCGGCGTGCTCGCCATCGCGGCGCTGCTGGTGCTTGGCGCCGTGGCGCTGGACATCGCCATCGTCTGGGCCGCCATCACGGGCCTGGCCTTGCTCGGCTGCTGGGGCGCCGGCTGGATGATCCGGCGAGCCTGGCGCGCGCGCGAGGGCGCCAGGCTGGCGTCGGCCATTGCCGAGGGCGAGGGCGGTGGTCACGCCACGGACGATGGGATGGACGACAACGGCAAGGGCGATGTCGCCGTGCTGCGCAAGAACCTGCTCGATGCGGTCAGCACCATCAAGACGTCCAAGCTGGGCCTGACGCGCGGCGCGGCGGCGCTGTACGAATTGCCGTGGTATATGGTGATTGGCAACCCGGCGGCGGGCAAGAGCAGCGCCATCGCCCGTTCGGGACTGACGTTTCCGATCCCCGGCAACAAGGCCCTGCAGGGCGTGGGCGGCACCCGCAATTGCGACTGGTTCTTCACCACCGACGGCATCCTGCTCGACACGGCCGGGCGCTACTCGGTGCAGGAAGACGACCGCGCCGAGTGGTTCGGCTTTCTCGACCTGCTGCGCCGCCATCGCCAGCGCGCGCCGGTCAACGGCATCCTGATCGCCGTCAGCGTGGCCGAACTGATGGCCGGGCCGGCCACGGCATCGCACGAACTGGCCAAGAACCTGCGCACCCGCATGCAGGAGCTGACCGAGCGCCTGGGCGTGCATCCGCCCGTGTATGTCGTGTTCACGAAGGTCGACCTGGTGGCGGGCTTCGTGGATTTTTTCCATGGCAGCGAACAGGCCGAGCGCGAGCGCATCTGGGGCGCCACGCTGCGCTACAACCGCCGCAGTGCACCGCAGGACGTGCTGGCCTTTTTTGACGATGAGTTCGAGGCACTCGTCGATGGCCTGAAAGAGATGAGCCTGGCCGGCATGGGCGCCAACCGCAGCACCGTGATGCGCCCCGGCGTGTTCACGTTTCCTCTCGAATTCGCGGCGATCAGGACGCCGCTGCGCGCCTTCCTGGCCACGCTGTTCGACGAAAACACCTACCAGTTCAAGCCCGTGTTTCGCGGCTTTTACTTCACCAGCGCGCTGCAGGAAGGCAGCGTGCAGGACCTGTCGAGCCAGCGCGTGGCCAGCCGCTTCGACCTGGCGCTGGGCAATCGTGAAGGCGCGGTGACGGAGCCGGCAGCCGGGCAGTCCGGCTACTTTTTGCTGGACCTGTTTCGCAAGGTGATTTTCGCCGACCGCGACCTGGTCAGGCGCTACACGCATCCGGCGGCGGCGCGCTGGAAGCTGGGGCTGTTCTTCGCGGCCACCATCCTGCTGGGCTGCGCGATGGGCGGCTGGTCCTGGGCCTACATGGGCAACCGCCAGCTGGTGGCCAATGTGCAGGCCGATCTCGACAAGGTGACCAAACTGCAGGCCGGCCGCATCGACCTGCAGTCGCGGCTCGAAGCGCTCGACATCCTGCAGGACCGCATCGAGCTGCTCGACGGCTACAGCCAGGACAAGCCGTGGGCGCTGGGCTTCGGCCTGTACCAGGGCGGGCAGCTGTCGCGCAAGCTGCGCGACGAATACTTCGCCGGCGTGCGCGCCGTGATGGTCGAACCGGTGACGGGCGCGCTCGAGACCATGCTGACGGAGGTGAACAGCAACGCGGCCAGCCTCGATCCGGCGCGCCAGGCCGCCACGCCGGCGGCCCGGCCTGGCCAGCCGTACCAGGATGCGTCGCCTACCAGCGTCGGCGACGCCTACAACGCGCTCAAGACCTACCTGATGCTGGGCGATAAAACCCATGCCGAGCCGGGGCACCTGAACGACCAGCTCACGCGCTACTGGCGCGGCTGGCTGGAAACGCACCGCGGCGCGATGCCGCGCGAGCAGATGATCCGCAGCGCCGAACGGCTGCTGAGCTTTCACCTGGCCAATATCGACGACCCGGCCTGGCCGCAGATGACGCTCAAGCTGGGCCTGCTCGACACCACCCGCGAGCACCTGCGCCGCGTGGTGCGCGGCACGCCGGCGCGCGAGCGCGTGTACGCCGACATCCGCACGCGCGCCGCCACCCGCTTCCCGGCGGTGACGGTGGCGCGCATCGTCGGCGAACAGGACAGCGCCCTGGTCGCCGGCAGCCATGCGGTCAGCGGCGCATTCACCCGCGCGGCGTGGGACAAGTTCGTGCTGGGCGCGATCCGCGAAGCCTCGAACCGCGAACTCAATACCGTCGACTGGGTGCTCAAGACCACGGCGCGCGACGACCTGACGCTCGAGGGCAGCCCGGAGCAGATCCAGAAGGCGCTGATCGACCTGTACAAGGCCGACTATGCGCGCGAGTGGGTCAAGTTCGTGCAGGGCGTGGCGATCACCGATCTGCGCGGCTTTGACGCCAGCGTGCAGGCGATGAATCGCCTGGGCGATCCACAGACGTCGCCCATCGCCAGGCTGCTGCGCACGATCCATGAAGAGACGGCCTGGGACAATCCCGGCGGGTTGCGCCAGCCCGCGAGCAAGACCGAACGGGGCGTTGCCGAGTGGATCAAGCAAAAAATACTGCGGCGGGCACCGTCCGACGCGCGCACGCTGGCCGATGCCATCGATCCCGCCGAGTTGACCGGGGGGCCGCAAAGCGCGGGCCCGATCGGCCGCGAATTCGCCGGCGTGGCGCGCCTGGTCGGCGCTAAAGAGAAGGAGGCGTCATTGATGACCGGCTACCTCGACGCGCTGTCGCGCCTGCGCACGCGCTTGAATACGCTGAAGAACCAGGGCGACCCGGGGCCGGGCGCCAAGCAGTTCATGCAGCAGACGCTCGAAGGGACCGGCTCGGAACTGGCCGAGGCGCTGCGCTACGTCGACGAACAGATGCTCACCGGGATGAGCGAGAGCCAGAAAAGCGCGCTGCGGCCATTGCTCGTGCGGCCGCTGACGCAGACCTTCGCCATGATCGTGCTGCCGTCCGAGGCCGAGATCAACAAGACCTGGCAGGCGCAGGTCGTCGAGCCGTTCACGCGCACGCTGGCGGCCAAGTATCCGTTCGCGCAAGGCGCGAGCATCGAGGCCACGCCAGGCGAGATCGGCCAGGTGTTCGGGCCCGACGGCGCGGTGGCCAAATTCGTGGGCACGGCCATGGGCCCGCTCGTGGTGCGGCGCGGCGACGTGCTGGCCGCACGCACCTGGGCCGACATCGGCATCTCGCTCGCGCCGCAGGCAGTGGCGGCGTTCCCGGCCTGGATCGCGCCGCTGTCGAACAACGGCGTAGCGGCCGGCACGGCGGCGCAGACCGTGTTCCAGGTGCTGCCGCTCACGGCGCCCGGCACGCTCGAATACACGCTGGAGATCGATGGCCAGCAGCTCCGTTACCGCAATACGCCGGCCAGCTGGAGCAATATGGTGCATCCGGGGCCACAGGGCGTATCGGGTGCGCGCGTGTCGGCCGTGACGTTCGATGGCCGCACCGTGGAGCTGTTCAACCAGCCCGGCCAGTTCGGCCTGCAGCGCCTGTTCGAGTCGGCGCAGCGCACGAGGAAGGACGGCGGCGTCTTCGAGCTGCGCTGGAGCAGCAACAATGTGACGGTGGCGGTGGATCTGAAGATCGTCAGCAGCCCGCAAGCGGGCGGAGGTGGGGGCGGGCAGGGGCAGGGCCAGGGTTTTCGTGGCATGCGCCTGCCGCCAGCAATCGTCGGCCGCTTCGATGCGGCGACGCCGGCGGCTCCCGCACTGGCCAGCACGGGAGGCCAGTGATGCGCCCCGACCGGATCGGTTACTTCGGCAAGCTGCCGGCGCGCGCCGACTTCGTCAAGCTGGCGCACGAACCGGCCACGATCGGGATGCTCGACGCCTGGCTGGCGCAGGTGATGACGCTGCTGCCGTCCGATGCGCGCTGGCGCGTGCACTACGACGCCATGGCGCCGGTGAGCTTCGCCCTCGTCGGCCCGGCGCGCCACCACGCGGTGGCCGGGCATCTGCTGGCCAGCCGCGACCAGTCGGGACGGCGCTTTCCGTTTCTGGCCACGCGCACGCTGACGGTGGCCGATCCGGCCGCGTTCGTGGCGCACTGTCCCGTCGCTTTTGCCCCGCTGTGGATGTTTTTGCAGGAGATCTGCCCGAACGTGCTGGCAGATGCCGATCCCACGGCGTCGTTGCAGGCGATCGCCGACAGCACGATTGGCCTGGGTGATGTTGGCGCCTGCACGGCCTGGATCGATGCCGGCACGGTGGGTTCGCTCGACGCGTTGCTGGGCGACTGCGGTGTCGCGCGGCTGGTGCTGGCGCTTGGCCTCTTGCTGCAGCCGGTGATGCGCAGCCCGCCCCGTACGCTCGACAAGAGTCTCGTGCTGCCGCTGCCGCCTGACCCGGCAGCGCGCTATCCGGTGGCCGCGTTCTGGCTCGGGCTGATCGCGCCATTCCTGCGGCGCGCCGGGTTCGACCTGGCGCTGTTCATCACGCACCAGGACGGACGGCCAGTGCTGGTGGTGGGCTTTTGCGCCGCGCTGGCCGACACGCTGCGCGCCATGATCGATCCGCTGGTGGGCGCTGACCTGCAGGTACGCCTGCAGCACACGGCCTGGATCGACGAGCAGTTGCAGCTCGAGCCCGACGTGCGCGCGCTGGCCAGCCAGCTGGCCCAGCCCGATCTGCCGCTGGCGCTGGCGCGCACGCTGTTCATGACAACCTTCATCGGAGCCTGACGTGATACTTCGCACACTGATCGTCATGCTGTGCCTGGCGGGTCTGCAGCACGGCGCAGCCCAGGCCCAGGCCCAGAGCCAGACCGAAGCACCGGTGCTGGTGACTGGCACCGTGGCCGACGAGGCGACCGGGGCCGCGCTGCTGGAACGCCTGCGCGGCGTCTATGGCGCCGCGCGTGTGGTCGACCAGCTGTCGGTCGGCACCGTGTCGACACCCGCCAACTGGAACACGTATGTCGGCCGGCTGATCGGTCCGAACCTGCGCCTGGTGAAAGGCGGCCAGCTGCACATCGGCGGCAACAGCGTCAGCCTGCGCGGCGACGTGGCCAGCGAGGAGCAGCGCCAGAAGATCGCGGGCGACATCGCGGCGAGTCTGAATCCCACTTACACGGTCAACAATGGCTTGCGGGTGCAGGTGTCGCAGCAGGCGGTGCTCGATACGGCGCTGGCCGACCGCATCATCGAGTTCGAATCGGGCAAGGCAACGCTCACGCCCACCGGCATCGCCGTGCTGGACGGGATGACGGCCGCGCTGAACAAGATCAAGGGCGTCAAGGTCGGCGTCATCGGCCACACAGACAACGCCGGTTCCCGCGCCGGCAACCTGTCGCTGAGCCAGGCGCGGGCCGAAGCGGTCAAGGCCTATGTGGTGGCCCAGGGCATTGGGGCCGAATCGATCGCGGTATCGGGCGAGGGGCCCGACCGCCCGGTGGCCGACAACCGCACGCCGGAAGGAAGGGCGCGCAACCGGCGCATCGAGTTCAAGGTGATCCAGTAAAGCGCCCCGGCCTCCCGGCCGGGGCCGTCAACGGTACACGTCTACGGTACACGTCAACGCCTCACGGCAATGTGATCGTCACGTTCGCCGCTTTCGGCGGCAGCGTCACCAGATCGTTGTAATGCGCCAGCGCGTAGCCGGTGTCGTTGCCCAGCACGGTCCGGAAACCCACGTATGCACCCAGCCCGGCCACCGTAAATACCGCCCCCAGCACCCACAGCGACAGGTCGCTGCGCACGCGGTTGACCACCTGGTCCGGCCGCTCGGCATGGGGGGCGAAGCCCCGCGTGCGGCCGCGCATGCGGGCGATCTCGTCGCCCAGGCGCGCCACCAGGTAGTCGAGCTTGTCCTTGCCGTCGAGCGCGTAGCGGCCCTGAAACCCCAGCAGCAGGCACATATGAAAGACCTCGAGCGCCTCGACCTGCTGCGCCCCGCGCGCGCGCAGGTCCTCGAGCCGGTGGAAGAAATGCTCGCCCGCGAGCTGGTCGCCGAACACGCGCAGCTGCAGGGGCCGGGTTTCCCACGCGTCGCGCACGTCGAAGGTCGAGCGCAGGATGATTTCATCGACCGCCGAGCAGAATGCGTACTTGGCGGCCAGGATATCGTCGGCCGCGATCCCGAGTGCCTTGGCGTTGCGGTCGACGTCCATCAGAAAGTTCGTCATGTTGTCGGCAAACGCGACCTTGTCCTGCGGCCCGCACCCGGTCTTGAGCAGGAACAGCGCGTAGAACCCCTCGTACATGATGTCGCTGAGGCGTTGCGTGCGGACGGCGCGCTCGCCCGTATCGCCTTTGGGCGCGGCGCGGCGCTCGATAAACGCGCTCATGCCGACACCGCGATCAGTTCGAGCCGCAGCTCGCGCAGGCCGTTGGGGACATACACCGACATCGCCTGCGACTTGAGCATGGCGTCGTACAGCGCCCCGCGCACGTCGAGGACGAAGTAAACCATGTCGGGCCGCACGGGAATCGCGCTGGGCACCTGGGGCGCGTGCAGCAGCCTGACGCCCGGAAGCGCCGACAGCACGCAGCGGTCGACGTCTTCGGGCGCGCCAACCTTGAATTGCAGCGGCACGGTTTCGACCAGGCGCAGCGCCGGCATGTCGGCGGCCACGGCAAGGTATAGCGTGGTCTGGGGCGTGATGCGGCCCGAGTCGAGCGTGCCGTGGTAGTACGACGGCCGGTCGTGGTGCAGCGCGATGGTGAAGTAGCGCGACGAGATCACGGTGTCGAGGAGTTCGCGGATGATGCCGTCCAGGCGCGCGAACGGCGGCCCCGGATCGGCGTGGACATACGCGGGCAGGTCGTCCAGCCGGTAGCTGCGCGAATAGGTCATCAGGCCGCCGGCCAGATGCAGCAGCGCGCCGTACAGGCGCTCGGGATGCAGCTCGCGGTGGTGCAGGTAATGGGCCAGCGCCGCATAGCCGGCGCTGGCCGTATGCAGCAGCCAGAACGCCGACACGTCGCCGCCGCGGATCTCGACCACGTTGCGGCTTGGTTCGCGCAGGTCGCCATACAGCGCGGTCACCTTGGCCAGCAGCTTTTCCATCAGCCGCGCCAGCGCGCCATGCAGGCCCAGGCCCGGGCCGGCCACCGCGTCGATCGACAGGCTCGGCGGAATGAAGCCGGGATCGGGCTCGAAGCCGCCGGTGGCCACGCGGCGCAGGCGCAGCAGCGGAAAGCTCTCGTAGGCTTCGAGCGCGTCGCCGTCGGCCACCAGCCGCAGCGCCTTGCGCAGGTAGGTGACCGGGGCTTCGGCGGCGCTGCTGTACAGGTCATGCGTATCGAGCTCATGCCGGGAAAAGCGTAGCGTGTCTTCCAGCTCGTGCAAGCCGTCGCCGACGCCGGCGCTGATCGTGCAGTTCTCGCCATGGGCACGCAGCGCCGGCAGGGCGGCGTGGTAGGTGACGGTCTGCAGCTCGGGCGGCAGGTCGGCCAGGCGTACCTGGGGCGGCAGGATGTCGCCATCGGGCGCCCGGTACACCTCGCCCTCGGGGAACAGCAGCGACAGCGCCTCCAGGCGCAGTACGTCGTTCCTGAGCGCGTCCAGGTCAATCGTCATCCTGCGCACGCCCCAGCAATACGGATGCAGCGCGCACGCGGTCTGGTTCAGGCGCGCATCGTGGTAGCGCTCCTGCTGCTGGAAATGCTGGGGCCGCAGGAACAATCCTTCGTCCCATAAGACCTTGGATGGCATGCTCACGTCGGCCTCGCTTGGTGTCCGAAAATGCTTAGCTTGCAGGAAAGTTTTCGATGTTTATTGACAGCGCACAGACCCCAGCGTGCTTGCACCACTGACGGTGCCACCGGCCACACTCATCGCACAGGCGTGCAGACCGATATTCACGCCGTTGCGCTCGGCCTCCACGCTGCTGACCGTCGTGCGCCAATGGCCGGCCGCGGGGTTGTGGAACAGCGCCACGATGCCGACATGGCCGGCTTCGCGCGCCACCTTCTCGGTTACTTCGTAGCGCTGCCCCGGCACCAGCATGATTTCGCGGACATCGAGCAGGTCGGCGCCGAGCCGCTCGCGTTCCTGTTGCGGGTCGAGGAAGGCGGCGTAGGGCGCTTCTTCGAAGGCGTCCTTCTGGCGCAGCTTGTAGAGGCGCACCGCGAGCGCCAGCGGCTGGCCGCGCTCGTTGACGTTCAGGCGTGTGGCTGCGTGCAGCCGCAGTGGCACGTTACGGGGCGGCTGTTGTGATTCGGGCAGCCCGGGCTGTTTGCGCAGGCCCACCGCGCCCAGCGCCGCACTGGCGAACGAACCGTGCGGGGCGTTGCCGCAACCAGCCAGCGTTGCGGTGAACGTGAACGCGAGCATCAACAGCGCGCAGCGGTGGGTTGGGGTCATCCGGTTCTCCTGTGCAGTTTCTTGAACGCCAGCGTTGGATTGAATCCGTTTCCCGCCCGCATACGCTGCGCCAGCGCAAGGCGTCGCCCGTTCGCGCACCGATCCCACATCTGTTTGCTGAATGCACGCGCTGTTGACCATGCACAACTGCACGCGGGTGCCGATGCGAATAATGGTGGCTTGTTTATCCACCGGAGCCGAACATGATTCGCCAACGACTGTTACCCATGCTGATCGGCGTTGCCGTCCTGGCCGGGTGCGCCACCGACGGTACGGGCACCAGTACGAACACCCCGCGCGCCGCCGTGCCCGAGAACATCTACGTGCAGGCCGAGGCGGCGCTGGCGGTGCGCCAGCCCGAAAAAGCGATTGCATTGCTCAAGTCTGCCAGCGTGGCCCATCCCGTCGACAAGAAACCGTGGGTACGCATGGCGCAGATCCGTTTCGACGCCAGCCAGTATGGCGAGGCGATCAGCCATGCCCAGGAAGCCCTGGCGCGCGACCCCAACGACACGCTGGCCTACAGCATCCTGGCCGTCAGCGGCCTGCGTGTGGCCAGCAAGGCGCTGGCCGACCTGACCCGCAAGAACAATCTGCAGGGGTCGGTGCGCAGCGAGGCGCAAGACCTGGCCAGGCTGCTGCGCACCAGCCTGGGCGAAGAAGTGCTGGTCAGTACGCGACCGGCCACGCGCGCACCGGTGCGCAAGCCGTCCACCCAGACGGCGGCGGCGCCGTCGCGGCCTGCACCTGCTCCTGCGGGCGGCAGCCCGTTCGACGTCCTGAAATAACGCGGCATTTCTCACCAGTGGCCGGCCACGCCGGTCATCCCATCCCTTACTGGAGTCGACATGGCCAAGAACGAAAGCGTACAAAAACGGTTGCAGAAAGTGCGCGCGCCGCGCGTGCAGATGACGTATGACGTCGAGATCGGCGACGCAACCGAGAACAAGGAGCTGCCGTTCGTGGTGGGTGTGGTTGGTGATTTCGGGACCGATCCCCAGGTCGACAAGAAACGCCTGAAGGACCGCACATTCGTCAATGTCGATGCAAGCAATTTTGACGAGGTGCTCGGGGGCGTGGCGCCGGTGGCGAGCTTCAAGGTGGACAACCACCTGTCGCCGGAAGGCGGCGAGTTCGGCGTGCAGCTGCAGTTTCGCGAGATGGCCGATTTTCGGCCCGAATCGGTGGTGCGCCAGGTGGCGCCGCTGGCCAGGCTGCTCGAAGCGCGCACCAAGCTGGCCGATTTGCGCAACAAGCTGGCCGGGAACGACAAGCTCGAAGACATCCTGACCGACGTGTTGGGCAACACCGAAAAGCTCGACAGCCTGCGCAAGCAGCAGGGCGACACCGGCAAGGAGGGTTGAGATGGCCGCAGTCCTCGAATCAACGGGCGCACAGCCGGGCGCCCCCGAACTGGATGCGTCTCTGCTCGACCAGATCGTAGAACAGAGCCGCGTGGCCACGTCCAGCAGCGAGCATGTGCGGGCGCGCGACCTGATCTCGGAGCTGGTCAGCCAGGTCATGCAGGGCACGATGGTGATGTCGTCGAACCTGTCGGCCACGATCGACGCCCGGCTGGCGGAGCTCGACCGCATGATCTCCGACCAGTTATCCAGCGTGATGCACGCGCCCGAATTCCAGAAGCTCGAGCGCAGCTGGACGGGCCTGCAATATCTGGTCAAAAACAGCGCGACCGGCGCGAACCTGCAGATCCGCATGCTCAACGCGTCCAAGCGCGAGCTGGTGAAAGACTTCCAGTCGGCCATGGAATTCGACCAGAGCACGATGTTCAAGAAAATCTACGAAGAAGAATTCGGCACCTTCGGCGGCGCGCCATACGGTACGCTGATCGGCGACTTCGAGATCACGCGCCAGCCCGAAGACATCTATTTTCTCGAACAGATGTCGCACGTGGCCGCCGCCAGCCATGCGCCGTTCATCACGTCCTCCAGCCCCGAACTGTTCGGCGTTGAAAGCTTCGGCGACCTGGGCAAGCCGCGCGACCTGGCCAAGGTGTTCGACACCGTCGAATACGCGAAATGGAAGGCGTTCCGGGAATCGGAAGACGCGCGCTACGTCGGCCTGACGCTGCCGCGCTTCCTGGGCCGGCTGCCGTATCACCCGGCTGACGGCATGACCACCGAAGGCTTCAATTACGTCGAAGACGTCGACGGCAGCGACCATTCCCGCTACCTGTGGTGCAACGCGGCGTATGCGTTCGGCGCGCGCCTGACGCGCGCGTTCGAGGATTACGGCTGGTGCGCGGCAATCCGCGGTGTTGAGGGCGGTGGGCTGGTCGAAAACCTGCCGACCCACACGTTCAAGACCGACGAGGGCGAGGTGGCGCTGAAGTGTCCGACCGAAGTGGCGATCACGGACCGGCGCGAGAAGGAAATGTCGGACCTGGGCTTCATCTCGCTCGTGCACTGCAAGAACACGTCGTACGCCGCGTTTTTTGGGGCGCAGTCGGCGCAGAAGGCGCGCAAGTACAACAACGAGGCGGCCAATGCGAATGCGGTGCTGTCGTCGCAACTTCAATACATCTTTGCTGTGTCGCGTATAGCGCATTACATGAAATCCATGATGCGCGACAAGATCGGCAGCTTCGCGGCAGCGTCCAATGTCGAGGATTACCTGAACCGCTGGCTGACGCAGTACGTCCTGCTCGACGATAACGCGAGCCAGGACCAGAAAGCGCAGTTCCCGCTGCGCGAAGCCAGCGTGCAGGTATCCGAGGTGCCGGGCCGGCCCGGCGTGTACCGCGCCGTGTCGTTCCTGCGACCGCATTTCCAGCTCGACGAGCTGTCCGTTTCGCTCCGTTTGGTCGCGGAGTTGCCGCAATCGACCAAGAACTGACTGCTGTAACCAACTTGTTATTCAACCGACGTTTCAATCACACTTGGAGTAGAACATGGCAATTGACGTGTACCTGCAGATCGACGGGATCAAAGGCGAGTCGCAGGATGACCGGCACAAGGACTGGATCGAGTGCACCTCGGTGAACTGGGGCGTGAGCCAGCCCCGGTCGGCCACGGCATCCACCGGCGGCGGTCACACTGCCGAGCGCTGCGAGCACCAGGAAATCGCGCTGACCAAGCTCGCCGACCTGGCCTCGCCCATCCTGTTGCAAACCTGCTCGGCAGGCAAAACCATCCCCAAGGCCAAGCTGGAATTCATGCGCGCCGATGGCCAGGGCGAGCGCATCAAGTACTTCGAGATCGAGCTTGAAAACGTGCTGATCGGCGGTGTCCAGCCAAGCGTTGCCGAAGGCAGCATCATCCACGAAGCAGTGGGCCTGAAGTTCTCGAAGATCAAGTGGAAATACACCCAGCAAAAGGTGACCGGCGGCGCCGGCGGCAACACCTCGGGCGGCTGGGACCTGGCGGCCAACAAGATCGTCTGAGCGGCGCCCGCCGCTTTCCACGCGGCGGCTGCGCGCCGCCGCGTGTTCTTTGTAATTATCCCCCCCTCGGAGACACCATGAAAGGCTGTACGCCAGGCCTGCTCGACCGCCTGATGGACGAGCGCCGCGATCTTGCGGCCGGCGCGCCGGCCGGCATCGAACGCGTCAAGGACAGCATCGCGCGCGATCTCGAAGCCTTGCTCAATACCCGCCTCGCGCTCGATCCCGCCGACCTGGCCGGCTACCCGCATGCGCGCGCGTCGCTGCTCAACTACGGCCTGATCGACTTCGCCGGGTTTTGCCTGACCAGCAGCCTTGATCGCGACGCCGTCTGCGGCAGCATCGAAGAGGCGCTCGCGTTTCACGAGCCGCGCCTGTCCGGCGTGCGCGCCATGTTTGCGCCGGATGCGGGCGACGTCAATCGGCTGCAGTTTGTGATTCACGCTAGTTGCGTGCTGGGCGGCCAGGACGAGACGATCAACTTCAACGCCGTGCTGCAACCGTCGTCGCTGCACTACGACGTCAACCGTACCGTCCGGCCTGCCAAGGCCGCGACCCCACCTGACCAGGAGGCACGATGGACATCAATCTCAAGACGCTGATCTCGAAGCTCAACGACACGACGCGCGCGGCGGCCACGCGCGCTGCCAATATCTGCGTCGGGCTGGGCCAGTATGAAGTCGATGTCGAGCACCTGTTTCTTGGCCTGATCGAGCAGCCGGGCAGCGATCTGGCCGCGATCGCGCGCCACTGCGACATCAGCCTCACCGGCCTCGAAGCGGACCTGCGCCGCGAAGTGGCGCGCTTTGCCACCGGCAGCGCGCGCACACCTGTGTTTTCTCGCCATCTGCCGCTGCTGTTCGAGCACGCCTGGCTGATCGCGTCGCTCGGCACCGGCGGGCCTCCGCAAATCCGCAGCAGCCATCTGGTGCTTGCACTCCTGACCGAGCCGTCGCTGGCGCAACTGGCGCAGCGTGCCTCGCCGCTGTTTGCGCGCTTCCCGCTCGACCGCCTGAAGCACGATCTCGAGCGCCTGACGCGCGGCTCGGTAGAGCAAACGGACCTGGCGGCGGAAAGCAGCGAGCCCGGGCCGGATGCTGCGTCCGAGCTGGCGCAGTCTGCAGGCCGCGCCACGCCGGCCCTTGATCAGTACACGACGTGCCTGACGGCGCGTGCGCGCGACGGCAAGGTCGACCCGGTCATCGGGCGTGACATGGAAATCCGCCAGGCGATCGACATCCTGATGCGGCGGCGCCAGAACAACCCGATCCTGACCGGCGAGGCAGGCGTCGGCAAAACGGCCGTCGTCGAAGGCCTGGCGCTGCGCATTGCGCTTGGCGACGTGCCGGACGTGCTCAAGGGCGCCGAGATCCACACGCTCGATATGGGTTTGCTGCAGGCCGGCGCCAGCGTCAAGGGCGAGTTCGAAAATCGCCTCAAGAATGTCATCCACGAAATCAAGCAAAGCCCCCACGCGATCATCCTGTTCATCGACGAGGCGCACACGATGATCGGCGCCGGCGGCGCGGCCGGCCAGAACGATGCGGCCAACCTGCTCAAGCCCGCGCTGGCGCGGGGCGAGCTGCGCACGATCGCCGCAACCACCTGGGGCGAATACAAGAAATATTTCGAAAAGGATGCGGCGCTCGCGCGGCGCTTCCAGGTGATCAAGGTCGAGGAACCCGACGAAGATACGGCGGCTGCGATGCTGCGCGCGATGGCGCCGCTGATGGAGCAGCACTTCGGCGTGCGCATCTACGACGAGGCCATCACCGAGGCAGTGCGCCTGTCGCACCGCTACATCAGCGGACGCCAGTTGCCGGACAAGGCCATCAGCGTGCTGGACACGGCTTGCGCCAGGGTGGCGCTGGGCCAGAGCGCCACGCCGGCGCTGCTGGAAGATTGCGGGCGCCACATCGAGCGCGTCGATGCCCGCATTGGCGCCCTGCGCCGCGACGCCAGCGCTGGCGAGGATCACGCGTCCGCACTGGCATCGCTGGTTGAAGAGCGCGCCAGTGCGGCGGCCGGGCAGGCCGCGCTGCAGGGCCGCTGGGCCGACGAGCAGGCGCTGGCGGGCCAGATCGGCACACTGCGCGCGGAACTCGAAGCGGCGGGACCAAACGCAGCGGGGGATGGAAGCGCACAACTGCGCGCGCTCGCCGAGCGCCTGCGCGGCCTGCAGGGCGACGCGCCGCTGGTGCCGGTGCAGGTCGACGGGAACACGGTTGCCGCCATCGTCGCCGCCTGGACGGGCATCCCGCTCGGACGCATGGTCAAGGATGAAATCCGCACGGTCGTCAATCTGCAGGCGATGCTCGACGAGCGCATCCTGGGCCAGCGCCACGCGAGCAGCGTCGTGGCCCAGCGCGTGCGCACGGCGCGCGCCAACCTCGACGATCCGAACAAGCCCAAGGGCGTGTTTTTGTTTGTCGGCACTTCGGGCGTGGGCAAGACCGAAACGGCGCTGGCGCTGGCCGACATCCTGTACGGCGGCGAGCGCAAACTCATCACGATCAATATGAGCGAATACCAGGAAGCGCACAGCGTCTCGGGCCTGAAAGGCTCGCCGCCCGGCTATGTCGGCTATGGCGAGGGCGGCGTGCTGACCGAAGCGGTGCGGCGCAATCCGTACAGCGTCGTGCTGCTCGACGAGGCCGAGAAAGCGCACCCCGACGTGCTCGAACTGTTCTACCAGGTCTTCGACAAGGGCGTGATGGACGATGCCGAAGGCCGCGTCATCGACTTTCGCAACACGATCATCATCCTGACGTCGAACGTCGGCGCCAGCCAGCTGATGGCCGCCTGCCTGAACAAGCCGGCGGCCGACCTGCCCACGCCCGACGCGCTGGCCGAGCTGCTGCGCCCGAGCCTGATGAAGCATTTCAAGCCGGCGTTCCTGGGCCGCTTGAGCGTGGTGCCGTTTTACCCGATCGGCGACGAGGTGCTGGCCAATATCATCCGTCTGAAGCTCGCGCGCATCGGTGCGCGCGTGCTCGAGAATCACAAGGCCAGCTTCGAATACGACGACGCCTTGGTGGCGGCAGTGCTCAGCCGCTGCACCGAAGTCGATTCCGGCGCGCGCAATATCGACAACATCCTGGGCGGCACGCTGCTGCCCGAGATCGCCGACAGCGTGCTGGCGCGGATGATGGAAGGCGGCGCCATCGCGCGCGTGAAGGTCGGCGCCACCCGCGCCGGCAAATTCAAATACCTGATCGAACCAGTGCAGACTTGACCCCACGGAGACGCCATGCTCGCTATCGACCTGTTGCTCACACCAATCACCCCGGACAATCCGTGCGGCGCCGACCTGGCCTTTGCGCCCGAAGTCGACGAGATCGCCCGCGCGCGTCTGGCCGACGATCCGTCGCTGGAGCAGGGCGCCTGGGTCACGGCGCTCAAGGAAGCCGACTGGAAGTTCGTCGGCAAACGCTGCGCCGCACTGCTCGAAACACGCAGCAAGGACTTGCAACTGGCCGTCTGGCTGGCCGAGGCAAGCACCCGGACCGGCGGCATGCGCGGCCTGGCCGATGGCCTGGGCCTGGTGGCCGCGCTGTGCGAGCGCTACTGGGAGGGCGTGCATCCGCAGGCCGACGAAGACGGCGTCGAGCGGCGCATCGGCATCCTGGCCTGGCTGGCCAGTCGCGTGGCGCCGCTGGCCAAGGGTGTCGCGCTCGACGAGAGCGGCGCGCTGACGCTGCAGGCATGGGAAGTGGCGCGCGCACGGGGGCCGGACGCGGTGGCCGAACTGGAGGCGCTGCGTGCACGCGGCAAGCCGGCGTTCGTGCAGGCGCTGCTGGTTGACTGCGAAGCGGGCGTCGCGGCCCTGAGCGAACTGGAACGCGTCGTCGACGCGCAACTGGGCAACGACGGACCGAGCTACAGCATGGCGCGCACGGCGCTGCGCGACGTCATCGACCTGATCTCACCAAGCCTGCCGGTGGCGGTAACAAGCGCTGCGTCAGCGACGGCAGGGCAGGGCGGCGTCATCGCCGTGGCGCGGCCGGCGCCGCTCGACGGACCGGTCGGGCACCGCGATCAGGCGCTGGCGCAGCTGCGCCAGGTGGCCGATTTTTTCCGGCGCACGGAGCCGCACAGCCCGGTCGCGTATCTTGCGGAAAAAGCGGCGCGTTGGGGCGAACAGCCATTGCACGCATGGCTGCGTTCGGTGATCAAGGATGAGGTGTCGCTGGCGCGGCTGGAAGATTTGCTGGGGATTGACGACCAGGCGGACCAGCCGATGAAACACCCGGCGCCCTGAGGGGCCGGGTTGCTGACGGGCGGACTTACCTGGGCTTATTCGGGCTTGTCCTGCTTGCCACCGCCCGGCGTGACGATGGTGCTGGCGCGTTCGAACTGCGCTTCGACCGTCTGCACCGCCTGGCGCGTGGCGGCCGTCACTTGCTCATAGCCCTTGAAGGCATTGTCGATCGCCGCCTTCATGATCTGGACCGCATTCTCGGACCCTGGTTTGACGTTCTGGGTGACGTCATAGATCAGCGCCGACAGCGTGTTCTTTGCTTCGACGGCGTGCGCATCGGCTGCGCCACGGAACTCGTTGTGCATGTCGTCGATGATGGCCTTCAACTGCGTCGTGTACTCGGCCGCGTTGGTCACGCCGGCGGCTGGCTGCATGCGCGCCGCGAGCGACTCGTATGCGGCCTTCGGATTGCTGGCCTGGGCGATGTCACGGCTCGCCTGCATCGTGCTGTCCATCGTGCTTTTAACGGCGTTCATGTTCAGGGCGACGACCTGCTCGACGCCCTTGACGGTCTTGCCGGCCAGCGCATTGAAGGTCTGCATCTGCAGGTCGAACAGGGTTTTCGTGGCGTTGGCAAACTGTTCCGGGCTGGTAAACATGGGGTGTCTCCTCAGTGGGTAAGCTGTTTTTGAAAGCTGAACAATGACAGACAAACGACGTCTGCCGGATTCATTATTTAACAACGATGGGTTTTTCGCAACGCGCGTCACGATAGGGACCGGTCGCCTTGACCCAGCCTTCACCCAGCGGCGTCGGCGAACAGGCCAGGGCGCCCGTGAGCTTGCTGCGCCATTGGTAATATGGCGCCGGCGCAGCCAGGCTGGAAGAAAAAACGACAGCGAGCGCCGTCCCGAGGACGGCAGAGCGAAGAATCTGCATGACGCCCATGCTCGACCGTTCCGGCGCGCAAGTCAAGCATGCACTTGTCCTTCCCACTGTGGGAAGGTGTAAGCTGGTGCATGAACGACAACCGGAGTGCACCGTGCAAGCGACCCCACCCAGCATGAACATCGGCGATGCCGCCCGCGCATCGGGCGTCACGGCCAAGATGATCCGCCATTACGAATCGATCGGCCTGGTGCCGGCGCCACGCCGCACGGATGCTGGCTATCGCCTCTACAGCGAGCGCGAGGTGCGCGTGCTGCAATTCATCCATCGGGGGCGGGCGCTGGGCTTTTCGCTGGACCAGATCAGGAATTTGCTGGCGCTGTGGGAAGACAAGGGCCGGGCCAGTGCCGACGTGCGCGCACTGGCGCAGACGCATATCGAAGAGCTGGACCGCAAGATCGCGGAGATGGCGGCGATGCGCCGCACCCTCGTGAGCCTGGCGGCATCGTGCCATGGGGACGCGCGCTCGGCCTGCCCGATCCTGGACGACCTGGCGACGCACTGAACTCGCGCCACAAAACAGCACGTACAACGCAAAACGCCGTAACCCTGTTTCAAAGGCTACGGCGTTTTGCGGGACACGGGGTCCACAAACTCACTACATTTTTTGGTGCCCACGGAGGGACTCGAACCCCCACACCTTGCGGCACATGGACCTGAACCATGCGCGTCTACCAATTCCGCCACGTGGGCACTGCAACTGCTGACAACGATATTACAGACTGCTTACTACCAGATAGACTTTTGGTGCCCACGGAGGGACTCGAACCCCCACACCTTGCGGCACATGGACCTGAACCATGCGCGTCTACCAATTCCGCCACGTGGGCACTGGGACTACTCACAACGATACTGCCTGCTACTTACGACTACTTGAAACCTTTGGTGCCCACGGAGGGACTCGAACCCCCACACCTTGCGGCACATGGACCTGAACCATGCGCGTCTACCAATTCCGCCACGTGGGCACTGCAACTACACGAACTTTACAACCGATGAACTTTTTGGTGCCCACGGAGGGACTCGAACCCCCACACCTCGCGGCACATGGACCTGAACCATGCGCGTCTACCAATTCCGCCACGTGGGCACTGCAAGAACATCTCTGCTACAATAGCAGGGTTTGTCATTTTCCGCCAGATCAACTATTCGTGATACATAGCTGACCGGCGCATCAAACATCCTCTGCTACCATTGCTTTTCATCGCCCCGGCGTTGTCGCCGTTGCTGAAGAGAGCGAGATTATAGCGGATCATTTTCAATAGTCAAAGACCCAAGGTGAAGTTCTCGACAAGGACTCATGTGCAAGTACCCCGCGCAGGCTTTCTGCGCATGCATCCTGTTACGGGCGCAGGTCGTTGGCGCACATCATGTTAGGCGAATCGGATAGACCTCCGTTACACTACGCCTGTCATGGTGTCAATTAACCACGCTGCCGCCCTTATGTGATGTGCGGCGCTCTACTGGCCAAAGAAAAAAGAATCGATTTGAAGCAACCTACTCATACCATTCCAAGCCGCGAGGAAATCCTCGCTGTCTTCCGCGACGCCGCTGAATCGCTCGATGCAGCCGCCCTGGCACATGCCCTTGATGTTCAGCCCGCAGCGCAGGAAGTCCTCGGCCGCCGCCTGAACGCGATGGAGCGTGACGGCCAGATCCGTTCCGACCGCAGCGGCACCTATATGCTGGCTGATCATTCCGCCTTCGTGGCCGGCAAGGTCAGCGCGCATCGCGACGGTTTTGGCTTCGTGATTCCCGATGAACCGGGTCCCGACCTGTTCCTGTCCGACCGTGAAATGCAGAAAGTGCTGCACGGCGACCGCGTCATGGCGCGCGTGACGGGCATGGACCGCCGCGGCCGTCCTGAAGGCTCGATCGTCGAAGTCGTCCAGCGCGCGAACACGCACATCATCGGGCGCCTGCTCAATGAAGACGGCGCGTGGATCGTCTCGCCCGAAGACCAGCGCATCGCCCAGGACGTGATCGTCACCGGCCCGACCGGCAAGGCGCGCGCAGGGCAGATCGTCAGTGTCGAACTGCTGGAGCAGCCAGGCCGCTTCCAGAAGCCGACCGGCCGTATCGTCGAAGTGCTCGGTGAGCTCGATGACCCGGGCATGGAAATCGAAATCGCCGTGCGCAAGTTCGGCGTGCCGCACATCTTCTCGCCGGCCGCGCTCAAGCAGGCCGGGCGCCTGCCGAACGAAGTCATCGATGCCGACCTGGCCAACCGCGTGGATCTGCGCGACGTGCCCCTGGTGACGATCGACGGCGAAGATGCACGCGACTTCGACGATGCCGTCTACTGCGAACCGGTGACCATCAAGGGCGTGAACAGTTTCCGCCTGCTGGTCGCGATTGCCGACGTGAGCCATTACGTCAAACCGAACGACTCGCTCGACGCCGACGCCATCGAACGCTCGACGTCCGTCTACTTCCCGCGCCGCGTGATCCCGATGCTGCCCGAGAAACTGTCGAACGGCCTGTGCTCGCTGAACCCGGCGGTCGACCGCTGCACGCTGGTCTGCGACATGGTGGTTTCGCAAGATGGCGAAGTCACCGCCTACCAGTTCTACCCGGCCGTGATGCACTCGGCTGCGCGCATGACCTATAACGAAGTGGCCGACATCCTGGCTGACGAGAACGGCGAGCAAGCCAAAAAGCGTCCTGGCATCGTGCCGCATCTGCAACACCTGAACCAGGTGTTCCGCGCGCTGCTCAAGGCACGCCAGGAACGCGGTGCGATCGACTTCGAAACCACCGAAACCTATATCGTTTGCAATGCGCTGGGCAAGATCGAAAAGATCATCCCGCGCACCCGCAACGACGCGCACCGCCTGATCGAAGAGTGCATGCTGTCGGCCAACGTGTGCGCTGCCGATTTCCTGCTGCGCCACAAGCACCCGGGCACGTTCCGCATTCACGCGACGCCGACCGAAGAAAAGCTGAACCAGCTGCGTACCTTCCTCAAGCAGGTCGGCCTGAACCTGGCCGGTGGCAACAAGCCGAGCGCGCGTGACTACGCAGCCGTGATGCAGCAGATCAAGGAGCGGCCGGATGCACAACTGCTGCAGACGATGATGCTGCGCTCGATGCAGCAGGCCGTCTACAGCCCGGACAACGTCGGCCACTTCGGCCTGGCGTTCGAGGCCTACGCGCACTTCACCAGCCCGATCCGCCGCTATCCCGATCTGTTGACGCACCGCGCGATCAAGGCGATCCTGCTTGGCAAGAAGTACGAGCCGAAAGGCATCGACCTGGCCAAGCTGAACACGACGCAGTCGAACTCGGCCCGCAAGCAGGCCGCGAAAGACAAGGCTGACGGCAAGGCGCCGAAGAACGAAAAAGACCTGACCATCTGGGACGCCCTGGGTGTGCACTGCTCGGCCAACGAGCGCCGCGCCGACGAAGCGTCGCGTGACGTCGAAAACTGGCTCAAGTGCTTCTTCATGCAAGACAAGATCGGCGAAGAGTACACCGGCACCATCGCGGGCGTGACCACCTTCGGCATCTTCGTGCAGTTGGACGAGCTGTTCGTCGAAGGCCTGGTGCACGTCACCGAGCTGGGCGCCGACTACTTCCAGTACGATGAAGCGCGCCACGTGCTGCGCGGCGAGCGTACCGGCCAGAGCTATGGCCTGACCGACAAGGTGACCGTCAAGGTCGCACGTGTCGATCTGGAATCGCGCAAGATCGACCTGACGCTGGCGTCCGCGCCTGGCGCCGAGTCGTCGGGCGACGATGCCGGCCGTGAGCGCAATCAGGGTGGCCGCAACAAGGAACAGCGCAGCAACGAGCCACGCACGAATGATGGTCGTCAGAACAATGGCGGCAATGGTGGTGGCAGCAACAACAACAATCACAACGGTGGCAACGGCAACGGTAATAACAACGGCGGGAACGGCAAGCGTTCGCGCGGTGGTCGTTCGCGTGGTCCGAAGCCGGGCAACAACGGCGGCAACAACGATAATGGCCGTCCACAGCAGTCGCCGCTCGAGATTGCACGTCCGCTTGGTCAGGATGGCATCGAGCCGCAACAGGCCAAGCCGAAATCGCGCAAGGCCCGTCAGAAGGCCAAGGCGGCCGAGCGCGCTGCGGCAGCAGCTGCAGCGCCGATGACGACAGCAACGCCCCAGGCGCCAGTGCAGGCAGCGAAGCCGGCACCAGCGCCAGTGCAGGCGCAGAAACCAGCACCAGCGCAGACGCAGAAGCCAGCGCCGGCACCGGTTGCAGCACCAGCACCGGTTGCAGCAGCGCCAGCACCAGCACCGGTCGCGCCGCCAAAGCCTGCCGAAGCAGTCGCTGCCCCAGCGCCAGCGCGCAAGCCACGTGCAACCAAGGCCGTCGTCAACGACGTGGTCGCGGCTGCACCAGCGCCAGCGCCGGTTGCCGACGCCAAGCCAGTGAAAGCCGCAGCAAAGAAAGCGGTTGCGAAAGCGCCTGCAGTTGCGGCGCCAGTTGCAGCAGCACCAGTCGTGGCTGCGCCAGCGGTCAAGGCGCCAGCCAAAAAGGCTGCTGCCAAGACGGCTGCCGTAACAGCGCCAGTCGCCGCAGCACCAGTTGACGTGCCGGCCAAGGCAGCACCGGCCAAAGCAGCAGCGGTGAAGGCGCCAGCGAAAAAAGCAGCAGCCAAGGCACCAGCCAAGTCAGCAGCAGTCAAGGCTCCAGCCGAGACCGTTGCTGCGAAAGCGCCGGCCAAGGCAGCGGCAGTCAAGGCCCCGGCCAAGGCAGCAGCGGTCAAAACGCCAGCCAAGGCAGCCGCAACCAAGGCCCCGGCCGAGGCAGTCGCTGCCAAAGCACCAGCCAAAAAGGCGGCAGCTGCACCACGCAAGGCTGCCGCCAAGGCTGTCGCTGAGCCAGCCGCGCCGAAGGCTGTCAAGGCCCCGGCCAAAGCTGCAACGAAGACCGCAGCGAAGACTGCAGCCAAAACCAGCAAGAAGTAAGTCCCTGAAAGTATTCGAAAAGTAGCAAATGAAAAATAAAATGATTTTCGGCTTCCACGCCGTGACCTCGCGACTGCGTCACGAGTCGCAGTCGGTGGAAGAAATCTTCGTCGATGCCGAGCGCAACGATGGCCGCATGAAGGACCTGATCGCCAACGCCAAGGCGGCCGGCGTGCGCGTCATGCCCGTCGAGGCATCACGCCTCGACAAGATCACCGGCACCCGCCGTCACCAGGGCGTGATTGCGTTTGCCAGCCAGCTCGCGCTGGCGCGCAATCTCGATGAGCTGCTCGACGCCATCGAAGGTCCGCCATTGCTGCTGATCCTGGACGGCATCACCGATCCGCATAATCTGGGCGCCTGCCTGCGCGTGGCCGACGGTGTCGGCGCGCACGCGGTCATCGTACCGAAGGACCGCGCGGTCGGCCTGAACGCCACCGCCGCCAAGGTCGCCAGCGGCGCCGCCGAGACGGTCCCGTACATCACGGTGACCAACCTGGCGCGCACGATGCGCGAGCTGAAGGAGCGCGACATTCTCCTGATCGGCACCACGGACGACGCCGACAAGGGTCTGTACGAAGCCGACTTCTCGGGCCCGGCCGCACTGGTCATGGGTTCGGAAGGCGAGGGCATGCGCCGCCTGACGCGCGAGACGTGCGATGTGCTGGTCAGCATCCCGATGTTCGGCTCGGTCGAAAGCCTGAACGTGTCGGTGGCCTCGGGCGTCTGCCTGTATGAAGCGCGCCGCCAGCGCATCGGGCGCGACAGCTGATTGTTCTTCATGCCTGGATTGCTGCGCTCGCGGCATTCCTGGCAGTTTCATCCCTCCGCAGTAGCAAACTCCCTCCAGCAACACTCTTCCCGAATCGGCGACGAAACACGCCAGGCCATCCTGCGCCAACGACGGTGGTAAACTCGCCTCGAACAACTGAACCGTTTGGCATAACAAGGAAACGCATGACGAATGAAATGGTGGCGGTGCTCGATCCGGTCGAGCTGCGCGTGCTGGCCGTACTGGCCGAAAAAGAAGGTCTGACGCCCGATAATTATCCGATGTCGCTCAACGCGATCGTCAATGGCTGCAACCAGTTGTCGAGCCGCGATCCGGTCATGCAGATCAGCGAAGCGGTCGTGCTCGATACACTGCAGCGCCTGGCCGAGCGCAAGCTCGTGAACGCCATCTCGCAGGCCGGCGCACGCGTCGTCAAGTATGAACACCGCATGCGAATCAAGTGGACGCTCGAGCAGGACAAGCTGGCCGTGCTCACCATCCTGATGCTGCGTGGCCTGCAGACGGCCGGCGAGATCCGCACCCGCAGCGGGCGCCTGCACGAATTCAAGACCGTGGCCGATGTCGAAACGGCGCTGCAGTTCCTGATCGACAAATACCCGCCGCTGGTTGTGAAACTCGAGCGCGCGCCGGGCACCAAGGAATCGCGGTACGGCCAGCTGCTGGGCGGCGAGATCACCATCGTGGCCGGCAGCGAGCAGACGTCCAGCAGCGCGAGCAACCTGACGCAGGGTGGTCGCATCGCGCAGCTCGAAGAAGAAGTCGCCGCGCTGCGCGGCGAGATGGAAGACCTCAAGGGCCAGTTCGAGGCGTTTCGCCAGCAGTTCCAGTAACCGGCTCGAACGCCAGCTCGATCAGCGCGTCGTCACTCCAGTCCGGATCGTTCATGGCGGTGCGAAAGCTCTGCCCTTCGACCGGCAGTTCTTTCATGCGATCACCTTCACGCAAGGTGGCGCGCGCGAGACGCTCCGGCGTGTCGAACTGAAAGCCCTCGCGCTCGGCATTGAAGAAGTTGCACCAGTTGGGCGTCAGCAGCACGCTGTTGACGAACAGCGTGCGCATCAGGCCAAGCTCCTCTTTGCCGATCGCGACCATCACGTGGCATTCAAGCCGCAGGTCGCCGAGGCGCCGTACATTCTCCGGCAGGCCAGGCGAGCGCACCAGCGGCGTCACGCGGTACATCCGCCGTTTCCGATTGAGGACCAGTTCGCTGTCCGCCGCCAGTGCAGCGCTGCTGCGCGGCACGATCGTCTCAACCGCGTCGTTCAGGGTCAGCGGCAGCACGAAGCCGTCCTTGCCTTCCAGGCGCAGCGCCAGTGGCGCCTCACCCGGCTTGGGCGTCTTGTCGGTCCAGGCGCGCCGCTCGACCCGGAAGCGCAGGATCTTCGCTTTTGGTGCCATGCTGTGATGGCGCTCGAAGGCGTCCAAGCCCGCGACGATCGCCGTGTACTTGCGCACTTCCGGTTTGCGGATCGCGTTGACGTGGATAGTCTCGGGACTGTCCGGTGGCGTGTCGGCACCGCTGGCGCTCGCACTCACACTTACACTCACACCCAGCAGCATGCCCAGTATCAGGATGAAGGGAAGTCGCATCGCGCTTACCCCTCGTCACGCCAGCGGCGCAGGCGAATCGCGCCGTAGATCATGGCGCAGCCGGCGGCGGCCGCAATCCAGACACCCGGCGTGAGCAGCGTGCTGTAGGAGGTACCCAACAGCAGCGGACCATCGAGCCCGGCCTGTTGCTGCTGCGCCAGCGCCTGTCCATTGACTTCACCGAACCAGATCCCGGGGAACACGCCCAGCAGCACCCGCGCCACGATCTCTTCGCCGAACCACTTGACGTTCATCGACACCCCGGCAAAACGCCCGGCCAGGAAATCGAACCAGGCCAGGATCGCCAGCGCCACCAATGGCGCGCCGACGGCCCACAGGAACACGCGCGACTTTGCCCAGCTCGACACCAGCAGCAACCAGCCGACTGTCGGCAGCGCCCACAGGATGTACAGCGGCAGGAAGCTGATCAGATACACCGGCGCCAGGTAGAAGTCGATATTGGCCAGCACCGGCGCGATCAGGTTGATGCCCTTGATGGCGCCGCCCAGCAGGCCGATCACCAGCAGGATCAACGAGGCCGCAATGCCGATCGCGATCGTCGCCAGTGGCGCAACCAGCAACGCCGTCAGGGCCTTCGACAACACGGTCTGCGCATCGGACATCGGCAGCGACTTCCAGAACAGGATGCTGCGGTCGCGCCGGTCGTCGTACAGCGCCGCCATGCAGTAGAAGAACACGACCACCGGCAGCACGAAGAACAGCGGCGCCGTGATCACCAAGTAGCTCGACGCAGCGGCCGCGGCCAGCTTGGCCAGCACCGCAGGCGGCAAGCCATTGACCGTCATGATTTGTTCCCCGCTGACCTGCACGTGGAACGACGGATTGGCGATGATGGCGTACAGGAAGCCGCCACCGAACAGCAGCACGAGCACGGCGGCCACGACCAGCGGCGCCCAGAAGAACGCGCCCTTGTGTTCCCACAGTTCGCGCCGGATCAGCCATTTCATGGTGCTCATTGGCGTAGTCATGCGTAGGTTCCTTTCATGGTGGCGACGAACAGGTCAGCCACACTCGGGTTGCGGACATCGCCGAGTGCGGCCAGCTGGGTGCGGGACAGGCCGCCGGCGCGCAGTGCGTCGAACAGCATCACGGATTTGCCGAACACGGTGCGCTCGTCGATCGGTTGCAGCGCTCTGGCCGCCGCGACCTTGTCGCTGCCCACCATGACTTCGACGTAGCGCTCGCCGATCTCTTCCATCGACGCGGCCAGCGCAATCTTGCCGTCGCGGATGAACAGCAGGTCGGTCAGGATGTGCTCGACTTCCTCGACCTGGTGCGTCGTGATGACGATCGTCTTGTGTTCGTCAAAATAGTCTTCGAGCAGGTTCTGGTAAAACGCCTTGCGGTAAATGATGTCCAGGCCCAGCGTCGGCTCGTCCAGCACCAGCAGCTTCGCGTCGATCGCCATCACGAGCGCCAGGTGCAGTTGCACGATCATGCCCTTGGACATTTCCTTGACCTTCATCGTCGGCGTCAGCCTGGTGTTGGCGATGTAGCGTTCGGCCTTGCTGCGGTCGAAGCGCGGATGCACGCCCGCCACGAAGTCGATCGCATCCGTCACGCGCAGCCAGCGCGGCAGGATGGCGACGTCGGCGATGAAGCAGACGTCCTTCATCAGCTCGTCGCGCTGGGTGCGCGGATCGAGCCCCAGTACCGACAGCTCGCCTTCGCACTGGATCAGGCCAAGGGCCGCCTTGAGCGTCGTCGTCTTGCCCGAGCCGTTGGGGCCGATCAGGCCGACGATGCGGCCGGCGGCGATCTCGATGTCGATGCTGTCGACGGCGACCCGCTTGCCGTAGTGTTTGCTCAAGCCACGCGCGGAAATGACGGCGCTCATGCCGCACCTCCGTGGTCCGCGTTGGTCAGCAGCTCCTTGACGTCCAGGCCCAGGCGGCGGATACGCTCGAGCATCGCCGGCCACTCTTCACTGATGAAACGTGCGCGCTCGCTTGCCAGCAGTTTCTCGCTGGCGCCTTCGGTGACATACATGCCAATTCCCCTTCGTTTTTCCACCAGGTTCTCGTCGACCAGTTCCTGATAGGCCTTCGACACGGTGATTGGGTTGAGTTGATAGTCGGCGGCGATCTGGCGCACCGAGGGCAGGGCGTCGCCAGCCTTGAGATCGCCGTCGAGCATCATGCCGACGACGCGCTCCTTGAGCTGGCGGTAAATCGGGGTTTTATCGTTCCAGCCGACGGTCATCGGGGGCCTCCGTGGTGGTTCGGTGCAGCGTCAGGGTGATGCGCATGCCTGCCTCCTCATGGTGGTGTGTTGAAGTGGTGTTGTAGTTGAGTATAACAGTGGCGGCGCAGAGGTCAATATGCAGACGCGCGATTATCCAGTGCGGGTAGGGTGGGCGGGTTTCCCGCCCACGCGTTCGAGCGACGCTCGCACGCCGGTACACCACGTTACGTTGAACGCGTGGGCGGCACAGCCGCCCACCCTACAGGGATGTCAGGACGGTGCCGTCGACGTCGTGGCGCACGAGGCTGCCATCCTGGTACAGCGCGATCCAGCCACCGCGGGCAGGTACCTCGTCGAGTTCCCAGTCGGGCAGCACGTAGCGCAGCTTGTCGCCGTGCGCGTGCACGGCGGGCCGGTGCGTGTGCCCGTGAATGATCACGTCGGCATCGAGCGAGGCAAACACATCGGCTACCGCATCCGGCGTGACGTCCATCGTCTCGTACGATTTGCCCGTGTGGGCTTCGCGCGAACCTTCGCGCAGTCCGGCGATGATGCCCTTGCGCTGTGCGAGCGGCATGCCGAGGAATTGTGCCTGCCAGTCGGGAGCGCGCACCTGGGCGCGAAATGCCATGTATTTGGTGTCGAGCGTGCACTGCGCGTCGCCGTGCACGAGCGCGATCCGGCGCGTGCCGGCCTCGATGACATGGGGTTCCTGCAGCAGGGTCAGGTGCGCGGCGTGCGCAAAGCCTGCCCCGACCAGGAAGTCGCGATTACCCGCGATCCAATAGACTGCCACGCCGGCATCGGCGACGGCGCGGATCGCCGTGATGATGGTCTGGTGAAACGGATCGGCAACGTCATCGTCGCCGGCCCAGTATTCGAAGATATCACCGAGCAGATACAGGTGCTCGGCATGCACCGCGCGCTCGGCAAGAAAGCGTAGAAATGCGTCCAGCGTGCGCGGGTGCGAGACCTGCAGGTGCAGGTCGGAGATGAACAGCGCGAACGGGCGCGCAGGCAGCGTCGTGGGAGCGCTCAAGAGAACGCTCATGAGACCGACTGATGCTGGTGCGCGCCGAACATTACAGGACTTCGATTTTCTCGATGATGACTGGGTCGACCGGCACGTCGGAGTGCATGCCGCCGCGGCTGGTCTTGACGTTGTTCAGCGCGTCGACGACTTCCTGGCCGCCGGTGACTTTACCGAACACGGCGTAACCCCAGCCATCCTGGCCCGGGTAGTCGAGGAAGGCATTGTTCTTGGTGTTGATGAAGAACTGGGCCGATGCCGAATGCGGGTCCGACGTACGGGCCATGGCCAGCGTGTACTTGTCGTTCTTCAGGCCGTTCTTGGCTTCGTTCTCAACGGTTGCCGGGGTTGGCTTTTGCTTCATGCCTGGCTCGAAACCGCCACCCTGGATCATGAAGTCCTTGATCACGCGGTGAAAGATCGTGTTGCTGAAGTGGCCCTTGTTGACGTAGTCGATAAAGTTGGCAACGGTCTTCGGTGCTTTTTCAGCGTCCAGTTCAGCGGTGATGTTGCCCTGATTGGTGGTGATGAGAATCGTCGTCATGTGGTGTCCTTGTAATTGGTTGATGGGCGTGCGCGCCGGATGCAGGCGCGGCGGAACCGTTATTTTACTAGCTTGTCGCCCTTGAGCAGCGTCACGGACGTAATCTTGATCGGCACGACCGGCACGTTCTGCATGCCGCGCACGTCGTCAACCACGACGGCCTTGATCTTGTCGACCGTTTCCTGGCCCTTGACCACTTTGCCGAACACCGTGTAACCGGAGCCGCCGACGAACGGAAAATCGATGCCCGAATTGTCGGCCACATTGATGAACCATTGCGAGGTGGCGCTGTCAGGATTGTCTTCGCGCGCCATCGAAATCGTGTACGGCTGATTCGACAGGCCGTTGTTCGATTCGTTCTTGATGGGCTTCTGTGTCTTGCGGCCTTCGAACTTTTCGTTCATGCCGCCGCCCTGGATCATGAAGCCATCGATCACGCGGTGGAAGATCGTGCCGTTGTAGGCGCCCGACTTGGCATAGGCCGCGAAGTTGGCCACCGTTTTGGGGGCTTTCTCCTGATCGAGTTCGACAACGATCTCGCCCATGCTGGTCTTGATCGAATACTGCGGCATGTCGGCCGCCAGCGCGCTGCTGGAGAACAGGAGGCCGCAGGCGAGGGCAGCGGTGGCGCCAGCGACGCGCACGAGGGCGAAGCGGCGGTTGAATGACGATGACATCTGGCTTCCTCTGATGGACCGCGCACGTGGCGCTGTCAAGGGTTGTCCCAAAAATAAAGCTGGTCCGTATGGGGCCAGCCGGGTTTTTATCAATGCTATACTTTCCTTGAAGCGCACAAGAGAAGCGCTTACAAACAACGTCCCATTCTATCAAATAAGAATAACACCGAGGCCCCAGGCGCACCCCACGCCGCACCCGTCCGGCTGGCGCGCATGCAATGCCGCGCCGGGATGGTCGTTGCGGCGCCGGCGAGCGTTTGCCATCCTCGTGCGAACCGAAAATTCAATGAGCCAACTCAAGATTTACAACACGCTGGCGCGTGACAAGCAGGTTTTCGTCCCGAAGGTCGCCGGCAAGGTCGGCATGTATGTCTGCGGCATGACTGTCTACGATTACTGCCACGTTGGCCATGCACGCATGATGATGGCGTTCGACGTCGTGTACCGCTGGTTGCTGGCGTCCGGCTACGAGGTCGAGTACGTGCGCAACATCACCGACATCGACGACAAGATCATCAAGCGCGCCGTCGAGAATGGCGAAACCATCGGTTCGCTGACGGGCCGCTTCATCGGGTATATGGATGAAGACACGGCTGCGCTTGGCATCCTGCCGCCCACCGTCGTGCCGCGCGCCACCGAATATGTCCCGCAGATGCTGTCGATCATCGGCAAGCTCGAACAGAAAGGCCTGGCCTACAAGACCGAAGACGGCGACGTCAATTACGCCGTGCGCGGCTTCGACGGCTACGGCAAGCTGTCGGGCAAATCGCTCGACGACCTGCGCGCCGGCGAGCGCGTCGACGTCAACACCGGCAAGCGCGATCCGCTCGACTTCGTGCTGTGGAAAGCCGCCAAACAATCCGAGCCGCTTGATGCCAAATGGGATTCGCAGTGGGGTCAGGGCCGGCCGGGCTGGCATATCGAATGCTCGGCCATGTCGTGCGCGACGCTGGGCGAACATTTCGACATCCATGGCGGTGGCGCCGATCTGCAGTTTCCGCACCACGAAAACGAGATCGCCCAGTCCGAAGGCGCGTTCGGCGCGCCGATGGTCAACTACTGGATCCACAACGGGTTCGTGCGCGTCGATAACGAAAAGATGTCCAAGTCACTGGGCAATTTCTTCACGATCCGCGACGTGCTCAAGAAGTATGACGCCGAAGTCGTGCGCTTCTTCATCCTGCGCGCCCATTACCGCAGCCCGCTCAATTATTCCGACGTCCATATCGACGACGCGAAGGCAGCGCTGACCCGCCTGTACACAGCGCTGAACGGGATCGAGCTTGGCAACGAGCCGGTCGCGGTCGACTGGGACGAAGCCCACGCCCGCCGCGTGCGCGACGCGATGGACGACGACTTCAACACGCCACTGGCAGTGGCCGCGCTGTTCGATCTGGCCGGCGAAGTCAACCGCACCCGGTCCGTGGATGCCGCGCGCCAGCTCAAGGCGCTGGCCGCCGTGCTCGGCTTGCTCGAACGCTCACCGCAGGCGTTCCTGCAGGCGGGTAGCCCCGATGCGGGCGAGGGTGGCCTGGACGAAGCGGCGATCCAGGATGCGATCGCACGCCGCGCAGCCGCCAAGGCCGCGCGCGACTTCGCCGGCGCCGACGCCATTCGCAAGGGGTTGACGGAGGCGGGCATCGTCCTGGAAGACAAGGCCGACGGAACGACCTGGCGCCGTACATAATGCCAGCGAACAAGGACAAGTCGGGCAGCGTGGCTGCATTGGCAGGCACGTCGCCGGCGCACGATGCGCTCGCCGTGCCCATCTACTGGGCCGAAGCCAAGCGCGAACTGATGCAGCGCGACCGCATCATGAACAAGCTCATCCCGCAGTTCGGCGACCTGCACCTGCGTGGCCAGCCCGACCCGTTCACGACGCTCGCGCGCTCGATCGTCGGCCAGCAAGTCACGCCGAAGGCGGCCGATCTGGCCTGGGGCAAGCTGCTGGCGGTCTGCCCGACCTTGGGCCCGAGCCAGATCATCAAGCTGGGCGCAGTCCAGTTGTCCGGCTGCGGCCTGTCCAAACGCAAGACCGAATACATCCTGGACCTGGCCGACCACTTCAAGGCCAAGCGCGTCCACGCCGACCTGTGGTCCGAAATGGATGACGAGGCGGTGATTGCCGAGCTGATCCGGATTCGCGGCATCAGCCGCTGGACAGCCGAGATGTTTTTGATATTTAATCTGCTGCGGCCGAACGTCCTGCCACTGGATGATCCCGGCCTGATCCAGGGCATCAGCCAAAACTATTTCTCGGGCGAACCTGTTTCGCGCAGCGATGCGCGTGAGGTGTCGGCCAACTGGGAACCCTGGCGCACGGTGGCGACCTGGTATTTGTGGCGCAGCCTGGACCCGGTCGCCCCTGCGGCCTGAGCCCCCGATCCGCCCGACACGCCACCGGCTTACGGTAGAATAGCGCCCTGATCCGCCGCGCAGCCTCAGAGCACGGCCAAGACATTACCCCGGAGTGACAATGACTAAATTAACTTTCCTCGATTTCGAGCAGCCGATCGCCGAGCTCGATTCCAAGATTGAAGAGCTGCGGTTCGTACAAGATGATTCCGCCGTCGATATCTCCGAGGAGATCGATCGCCTGGACAAGAAAAGCCAGCAGCTCACCAAAGACATCTATGCCAAGCTGACTCCGTGGCAAGTGTCGAAGATTTCGCGTCACCCGCAGCGTCCGTACACGATGGACTATGTGAACTCGATCTTCACCGATTTCCATGAACTGCACGGCGACCGCACCTTCGCCGACGACCAGTCGATCATCGGCGGCCTGGCCCGTTTCAACGGTCAGCCCTGCATGGTGATTGGCCACCAGAAGGGCCGCGACACCAAAGAGCGCGCGATGCGCAACTTCGGCATGCCCAAGCCCGAAGGCTATCGCAAGGCCATGCGCCTGATGAAGCTGGCCGAAAAATTCGGCCTGCCGATCTTCACGTTCGTCGACACCCCGGGCGCATTCCCCGGCATTGAAGCCGAAGAACGTGGCCAGTCCGAAGCCATCGGTCACAACCTGTACGTGATGGCCGAACTGAAAGTGCCGCTGATCGCCACCATCATCGGTGAAGGCGGCTCGGGCGGCGCACTGGCCATCGCCGTTGGCGACGCCGTGCTGATCCTGCAATACGCGACCTACTCGGTGATTTCGCCGGAAGGCTGCGCATCGATCCTGTGGAAGACGTCCGAGCGCGCGGCCGATGCTGCCGACGCACTGGGCCTGACCGCACACCGCCTGAAGGCCATGGGCCTGGTCGACAAGATCGTCAACGAACCACTGGGTGGCGCGCACCGCGACCCGAAACAGATGGCGCAATTGCTCAAGCGCGCACTGGCAGACACGCTGCGCCAGTTCCAGGGCATGAAGACCAAGGACCTGCTTGAAGCCCGTCACGCCAAGCTGATGGCATACGGTAAGTTCAAGGAAACGCCGCCGCGCGAAGAGTAAGCAACAAGAGTAAGCGAGTCTCAACAGTGAGCAGAACCAATCGCGGGACCGATCCAGCCGGATCGGTCCCGGCAGCATGCAATGAGGCGCTCTCGCGCCTGTTCACCACCTACACGCCCACCTCGATCGCGATCGCCTGCAGCGGCGGCCTCGACTCGATGGTCTTGCTGCACCTGGCCCGCGCCTGGTGCACGCAGCAGGGCATCCCGCTATTTGCCTTTCATGTTCACCACGGCCTGAGCCCGAATGCCGACGCCTGGCTTGCGCACTGCGAACGCAGCTGCGCTGAATTAGGCGTGCCGTTCAACCATCGCCACGTGACGATCCCGGTCGACGGTTCCGGCGTGGAAGCTGCTGCACGCCGCCCACGCTATGCGGCGCTGGGGGCCATGTGCCGTGCGCATGGCGCGACGCTACTGCTGACCGCCCACCACCTCGACGACCAGGCCGAAACCGTGCTGCTGCAATTGCTGCGCGGCTCGGGCCCGGCCGGTTTATCCGGCATGGAAGCGGCCAACCGCTCACCCGGTTTGCTGGGCGACGACATTACCGTGATGGCACGGCCGCTGCTGACGCAGCCCCGCGCCTCGCTCGAGGCCTACGCCGCGACGCACGCTTTGCGCTGGGTCGAGGATGAATCGAACCAGGATGCGCGCTATGCACGCAACGCGCTGCGCCATCAGGTGATGCCGGCGCTGGCCGCGAACTTTCCTGGCTTCCAGGCGCGCTTGGCGCGCGGCGCGGCCCACGTCGCGTCGGCCCAGCGCATGCTCGAAGAACTGGCGGCGCAGGACCTGGCCGCCTGCCTGGATGGCGATGCGGTCGACCTCGCGGTGCTCGGCGCGCTCAGTGCCGACCGCATTGACAATTGCCTGCGCCATCTGTTTGCCGTACGTGGGCTGGCGATGCCATCGACCGCGTGGCTCGCCGAAATGGTCTGGCAATTGTTCTCGGCGCGCGAGGATGCGCAACTGAAGGTCACGCATCCCGATTGCCACATCCGCCGCCACCGCGGCAAGCTGTACCTGACGCCGCACTTGCCCGAACTGGAAGGCATGCGCGACCCGGACGATCTCGGCATCTTCGTCAAGGAAGGGCAGCGCTTTCGCTGGCAGGGCGAAGCGTCGATCGCGTTTCCGGCCTACGGCGGCGTGCTGCACTTCGTGCCGGCCGCCCGCGGCTTCGACGCCGCCTGGCTGCGCGCACTGCCTTTGATGATCGATTTCCGCAAGGGCGGCGAGCGCCTCAAGACGGCGGCCAACCGGCCCACGCGCGGCCTGAAGGCGCACTTCCAGGCGCTGGGCGTGCCGGCCTGGGAGCGCGAGCGCCTGCCCACCGTCAGCCGTGGTCGCGAGCTGTTGTTCGCCGCCGGCATCGGGATGGATTGCGCGCATGTGCTGGAAGGCGGCGAGGACAGGATCGAATTGCGCTGGGAAGCCAACGCTGGCTAAAGGGACCTGCTGACTTCGTTGCAAAACGCATTAGGTTATTTTCTTTTCGTATAGCTTTTACGCCAACGAGCCTTGTGATGCCGCGCTGCACCATGCTAGAGTGAGGGTCCCTTTTTGATCCTTACCCCTAGCTGGAACCCTTCCTGATATGGCTTTAATTGTCCACAAATATGGCGGTACGTCGATGGGATCGACGGACCGTATCAAGAATGTCGCGGCCCGTGTGGCCAAGTGGCACGACGCAGGTCACCAAATCGTCGTCGTGCCGTCCGCCATGTCGGGCGAAACCAATCGCCTGATCGGTCTGGCCAAGCAGATCATGGACCAGCCCGATCCACGCGAACTGGACATGATCGCCTCGACCGGCGAGCAAGTGTCCGTGGGCCTCCTGGCCATGGCGCTGCTGGCCATCGGCAAGGACGCGGTCTCGTACACCGGCTGGCAGGCGGGCATCCGCACCGACTCGTCGTTCACGAAGGCGCGCATCCAGTCGATCAACGACACGCGCGTGTTGCGCGACCTGGCCAACGGCAAGATCGTCATCATCACGGGTTTCCAAGGCATGGACGAGGACGGCAATATCTCGACCCTCGGCCGTGGCGGTTCGGACACCTCGGCGGTTGCCATTGCGGCCGCGCTGAAGGCCGACGAATGCCTGATCTACACCGACGTCGACGGCGTCTACACGACCGACCCGCGCGTGGTCGACGAGGCGCGCCGCCTGTCGAAGATCACCTTCGAAGAAATGCTCGAGCTGGCTTCGCTGGGCTCGAAAGTGCTGCAAACCCGCTCGGTGGAATTTGCAGGCAACTACCAGGTGCCGACGCGCGTGCTGTCGTCGCTGACCGATCCCCTGATGCCCCTGGCCGAAGAAGCCAGCTCCGGCACCCTGATTTCGTTTGAGGAAGAAAGCAATATGGAACAAGCCGTCATCTCCGGCATCGCCTTCAATCGCGATGAAGCAAAGATCACCGTCCTGGGCGTGCCGGACAAGCCGGGCGTCGCATTCCACATCCTGGGCCCGATCGCCGAAGCCAATATTGAAGTCGACATGATCATCCAGAACCAGTCGGTGGACGGCAAGACCGACTTCACCTTCACGGTCTCGCGCAACGACTACGTGCAGGCGATGAAAGTGCTGGAAGACCAGAAAGACATCCTGGGCGCAGCCAAGATCGTCGGCGACGCCAAGGTCTCGAAGGTCTCGGCCGTGGGCGTTGGCATGCGCAGCCACGTCGGCGTGGCCTCGGACATGTTCCGCACGCTGTCGGAAGAGGGCATCAATATCCAGATGATCTCGACGTCGGAGATCAAGATTTCGGTGCTGATCGACGAGAAGTACATGGAACTGGCCGTGCGCGCCCTGCACAAGTCATTTAATCTCGAACAAAGTTAAGCCAGTTTGCAATTTTTTGGGTGTGTTTTCTTGACCAAATGAGCACCAACCCTTAAGATGCTTGCACTCAGCGCTGACGGAAACGTTGGTACTGATTGGAGACGTGGCCGAGTGGCCGAAGGCACATCCCTGCTAAGGATGCATACGGCTTATACCTGTATCGTGGGTTCGAATCCCACCGTCTCCGCCAAGAACGATGAAAAAAGCCACCGCAAGGTGGCTTTTTTCTTTGCGGTCGCATCAACCGAACAATACGCTTGTACAGCCGGTACAGCCGGCGTCACAGCCGGGGTCAGGTCTGACATTCAGACACGACCCCAGCCTTGGCCACTTCCAATGGCGATTTGTCCATTATCGGGATGGCCCAATTCTAGCTAGTTACGACTGCCGACTGTCGAGATCGTGTCCGAATGTCAGACCTGACCCCCGCTGTTCGTACAGGCGGGGTCAGGTCTGGCATTCAGACACGACCTCAGCCTTGGCCACTTCCAATGGTAATTTGTCCAGTATCAGGATGGCCCGATTCTAGCTAGTTACGACTGCCGACTGTCGAGATCGTGTCCGAATGTCAGACCTGACCCCCGCTGTTCGTGTGTCAATCATGCGTCGCTGCTGCGGCGTTCGCCATTGCATTACCCATGACACCAGATACCTTAACGCACCCCGACCAACTCCGTGAGCAACCCGCCGTCCCGAAGCTGCCACTGACCTCTCTGCTGGCGCTGACGATGGTCAGCTTTGTCGTCATCCTCACCGAAGTCCTGCCCGCCGGGCTGCTGCCGCAGCTTGCTGCCAGCCTGAACAGTTCGCAATCCGTGATGGGCCAGCTGATCAGCATCTACGCGCTGGGTTCGGTATTGGCCGCGATCCCGCTGGCGGCCGCCACGCAAGGCGTTGGCCGCCGCACCTTGCTGCTCACGTCGCTGGCCGGCTTCGTGATTGCCAACACGATCACTGCGCTGTCCACGAGCCTGGCGCTGATCTTTGTCGCCCGTTTCCTGGGCGGCGTGGCCGCGGGCCTGGCCTGGGCCATGCTGGTCGGCTACGCTGCGCGCATGGTCGCGCCACAGCACAAGGGCAGGGCGATCGCCATTGCGATGGCGGGCACGCCGCTGGCGCTGACAGTCGGCATCCCGCTTGGCACCTATGTCGGCAACCTGGTTGGCTGGCGCATCGCGTTCGGCGCGCTCAGTGCGCTGGCGGCGCTGCTGATGCTGTGGATCGTGCTGCGGCTGCCGGCGCTGCGCGCCATTCCCGGCCAACAACGTCAGAGTGTGGCGCAAGTGTTCGCGCTGCCCGGCGTGCACACCGTGCTGGCGGTGCTGTTGCTGTACGTCGTCACGCACAACCTGTTGTACACGTATATCGCGCCGCTCGTGACGCTGGCCGGGCTGGCGCCGCGCGTGGATTTCCTGCTTGCGCTGTTCGGCGGCGCCGCGTTACTGAGCCTGCTGCTGGTGGGGATGCTGGTCGACCGCTGGCTGCGCCAGCTGGTCATGGCCAGCACGGGTCTGTTCTTGCTGGCGTGCGTCATGCTGGCGCTGTGGCCCGGCGCGCCAGCGGTGGTGTACGTGGCGATTGCCATCTGGGGACTGGCATTCGGCGGGGCGGCGACCTTGTTCGTGACGTCGCTGTCGAATGCATCCGGCCCTGGCCAGGATGTGGCGCAGTCGATGATGACGACGGTGTGGAATCTTGCGATCTTCGCCGGCAGCGTGGTGGGCGGCATGTTGCTGGGCCACTTCGGCGCAGGATCGTTTGCCTGGGCCGCCACGGCAACGCTGTGCGCAACCCTGCTGATCATCTGGCGCAGCCGTGCGCAATTCTACTGGCGGGGCGCCGCAGCGCGCGCCCTTGGTGAGTCCGGGTAGTCCTGGCGGTCTATTTGCCCACGCCGTTCTTGATTTCGGGATCCGTGGTGGCAATCAGTTCGAACACGGGCGCGGGCGATTTGCCGGTCGACTGCTTGCTGAACACGAGAATCACGCCGCGCGTGGTGTGGGGAACCACCGGAATGACCATGAACCGGTTGGCGTCAAACAGGCAGGCGCTCGGCAGCGGATCGACCGTGACCGACAGCGTGCGCGCCACGCCGGCGTACAGGGTGACGCTGCGGTCGAGCCGGTCGCCCGTCAGGTGCGTGTGCTGAAGGATGGCTTCGATGTCAGGCTGGAACAGCATGACGCCATTCGCATCGCCCCCGCCACGCCTGGCGTCGAGGTCCTTGGGCGAGATCTTTTCCCAATATTGGTCGCTGCCAGCCTGCGCGTAATAGAACACGTTTTCCACGCTGCCGTCGTCGGGAATGACGGGCACCACGAAGAAGATGGGGGCACTGCCTGGCACGGATGCGGCAATGGAGAACGGCGCTGCTGTTGTCATGGTGCGATCCTGGTTGAAACTGCGTTAAGAAATGCCGGCGATTGCGGTCGGTAGCCGCCTTGCGTCAGCGTTTGCACATCGGCGCCGGTGACGGCGCCTTCTCCTGCACATGCCCGTGCCACCAGCCAGGCTTCGCGCACGAAGCCCGCCTGGCCCGTGTCGACGGCCGGCTGCAAGGCGCTGCGCGCCGCCTTGCACTGCGCGGCCGGATAGGACGCAGTCGCCGCGCCTGCCTCGGCCTGCAACAGCAGCATGGCGGCCCGTGCCTGCAGCTCCCGGCCCTGCCACAGATACGGGTACTGCGCCATCAGGCCGCGGATGTCCTGCGCCGCGGCGCTGGCCTCGGCGCGCGCTTCGGCCGGGTCGCGTGCCTGCAGCGCTTGCCCGGCGCGCACGAGGCGCGCCTGCACGACGCTCTGGCGCCACTCGCGCATGGCCTGGCCGGCCTGGTCGTGACCCGCCAGGCGGCGCTGCAGCGCGGCCAGCCCGGCGGTGGTGGGCATGCCGGCATCCGACTGCGCCAGCAGCAGGGCGCTGTCGGCCAGCAGGCTCTCGGCCTGCCAGAAGGCGTTGCTGGCGCCATCGACCAGCGCCTGGCGCATCCAGCGTGCGGCCGCCTGCCTGGCCGCGATGGCATCCAGGGGCCGGCCCAGCGCCTGCAAGGCTTCGGCGCGCCGGCTCTCGATGACGCCCAGATCGCGCAGCCGCACCGCTTCGCCCGGGCGTGCCTGTTGCAGTTGCCCCTGCACGCCGCGTGCGGTGTCGTACAACGCCAGCGCGCGCCGGCTGTCACCTTTCAGATGCGCGAGCTGGCCCAGCCAGGCGCGCGCGCTGGCAACCGCATCCTGCGCGTCGATATCTTCCGGATGGTCGGCCAGCACCGCCAGCTTGAGCGCGAGCGATGCCTCGAAGCCGCGCTGCGCGTCATCCCAGCGGCCGCGCCGCATCGCAATCGAACTCAGGCTGCCAAGCGCAAATCCGAGCTCGGCCCGTGCCTGGGGATGCGCTGGCGCGGCGGCCAGCCAGGCCTGGCTGGCCGCGCGATAGCGCGCCATCTGCACCGTGGCGTCATCCAGGCGGCCGGCGTCATAGGCGATCTGGCCCAGCCAGAACGCGCTGGCGCCCAGCGTCTTGTAGTACTCGCCAGGATCGATGCCCGGCGCCGGTCCCATGGCCGCAAGCAGGGCGTAGGCGCGCGCCAGCGCCGTGCCGGCCATCGCGAGCTGGTGCGTCCCGCGGCTGCTGTTGACTTCACCGATCACCACCAGCGCTTTGGCGCGCTGCAAGGTGTCGGCCGGCAGCTCGTCCCGGACATCCTGCGGGTTGAGTACCTGCAAGCCTTGTTCTCCGATGCTGCCCAGCAGATCGAGCTTGCCGATTGGCCGCAGCTGGTCGGCAAGCTCGCCCAGCATGAAGGTGGCCAGGCGCCGGCTCTGGTGCTCGCGTGCGGTTACGGTCTCGGCCAGCCGCGCGTTGTGCACGGCGGCCAGGCCAGCGCTCAACGCCAGCGCCAGTGCGCCGGCCAGCGCGGCCACGCGCCAGCGCGCCAGCGCCGTGAGACGCGCCTGGGAGCGCGTCACGAAGTCATGCTCGTCGCGTCCGAACAGTTGCGGCGCAGCGCGCACCGCATCCCGTGATTGCCACAGCAACGGCACCCGCGGCAACAGGCATGCCCTGGCGCGGCCACTGTCCAGCCAGCGGCGCACCCACGGACCCAGCTCGGCGCGGGCGGTCAGCGTTGCCCGGTGCTGGGCAATCCAGGCAGTGACCCGTGGCCACCGGCGCAGCAAGGCTTCGTGCGCGACGCGAAAGCCGATTTCTCCGCCGCCGAGGCGGTCGGCCACCAGCAGGCGCGCCTCGATCAGCGCATCGACCAGTGCCCGCTCATGCACGTCGGCCAGGCTGGCGCCGGTGACCGAGCGGCTGCTGGGCGAGGCGTCGTCGGCCGACAGGGTCACCAGGCGCGGCAGCAGGCGCGTCAGCGCCGCCTGCTGGGCGACTGGCAAGGCCGCCAGGATCGCCTCGGCCCGGCTGCCGATGGCGCCTTCCAGTCCGCCCAGCGCATCGTAGGCGGCCCAGGTCAGCTCGTCGCCCGGCGCGCGCGCCAGGTACAGGGCCTGCAGCGTGTATTGCAGCAGCGGCAAGGCGTCGCCGGCCTGCATGGCATCGGCGCACAGGCGGTCGTCAAGCCGGTTCAGGCTGCTTGCATCGCTGCCATAGGTCAGGTTGGCCGCGCGGGCGGGCAGGCGGATCATCTGCATGATGGCCTGGGCATCGGGCGGGGCCAGGTCCATGTGCGCACCAAATTCCTTGTCGTGCATGAACAGGCGGTGGGACGACAGGCTGGGATAGACATCGTTGCGGCACACGGCCAGCACCAGCACCAGGCTGCTGCGTACCAGCCGCCCGATACAGTCCAGAAACTCCTGCAGGCCCGCGGTCATGGCCGGGACGAACAGGCCCTCGAGGCGGTCCAGTACCAGCAGCGGCAGGTCCTGGTTGCCGGCGCGCCGCGCCTGCAAACCGATCCGCAGCAGCCGCAGCACGTCGTCCGGTTCGGCGCGCAGCAGCGCCGCCAGCGAGGTGATGCTGTGGCCCGAGAACAGCGCGACATCGTCGATCTCCCAATCGAGCAGGGCGCCGGCCAGCGCCTGCCACGGGCCGGTCTCGTCGAGTGCACCCAGGTCCAGCACCGTCGCGGTGCAAGCCCGCACGCGCGCATCGCCCGGCGCGGGCGCGGCCAGCATGGCGGGAATGAGGCCGGCCCGTACCAGCGAAGTCTTGCCGGAGCCGCTCGGACCCAGCAGCACTACCAGCGCATGGCCCCGCGCCTGCTGCTCACCAAGACGCCGATGCAATTGCTTGACGGCGTCATCACGGCCGAAATACACGGCCGCATGTTCGGTGCCGAAGGGTTCGAGTCCCCGAAACGGCGACGCGCCGCGCCAGGCGCCGCTCAGGCTGCGCGGGCCGCCATCGGACAATACGCGGATCGGGGCGATCATCCGGTAGCCCTGCTTGCGGATTGTCTCGATATAGCGGGGACTGGCGGCTGCGTCCTGCAGCGCCCGGCGCAGGCCGGCTATCACCTTGTGCACCTGGTTGTCGCCCTGCACCTGGGCGGGCCAGCAGGCATCGAGCAGGGTATCGGCAGTCACGACCTCGCCGCTACGACGGCACAGTTCAGCCAGCACGGCCATCGGCCGCGGCTCCAGCGCGATCACGTCGTCGCCGCGCGCGATCCGGTGCGCGGCCACGTCGATCGTCCAGTCGCCAAGCAGGAAGCGGCCATTGTCGACCAGCGGGTCGCCCTCGCGCAGCGCACGTAATTCCGGTGGTGATGCGTAGTTCAAGATCACTCCCTGGGGGTGGGTCAAGCGCATCCCGGTCGGCCGGGGCAGGCGGGACAGGGCCCGCCGACTTTGTAGGCTGTAAATATCTCACGGGAAAGATGGTTTTGTAAACCTGACAATCTTTCAGTTGCACTGACGGTGATTATCTGGGTGGGCGCCGCGCTGCGCCGCTGGCCGCAGGCGCGGGAGCGGGCAGGGGACAGCAGCCACTTTGCTCATTTGAATCAGTGACTTGCAATATGTGCAGGCGCGGGAAGGTAACCGGAAGGCGCCGACGCCGGGGTTGCCATAGGATGACTCGGCACAGTGCGTACGACGCGCGCTACAGGAGAGCACGATGAAACCCCCCGCATTGTCACTCATCACCGGAACACCGGCCGTCGCCAATGCGCCACGGCCATGCTCCGATGACGTCGTCCGCGAGGCCTTGCAGCGTGTGGTGACGAGCAAGCGATTTGCCAAGGCGCGCCGCTGCACGGCGCTGCTCAACTATCTGGTCGAGCGCGTGCTGCTGTGCGACGAGACGGCTGCCTCGCCGCCGGAACACGAGATCGGCGTTGCCGTGTTCGGCCGCGATCCGGCATCGTATCTCCCCGCAGACGATCCCATCGTCCGGGTTCAGGCCGGACGCCTGCGCCTGCGCCTGACGGCGTATTATGCGGATGAGGGCGCCGCCGATCCCTTGCGCATCACGGTGCCGCAAGGCCGTTACCACGCCCGCATCGCACTCGCCGACAGCCAGCCGGCAGGCCCCGCAAGCCGCGTCGCTGCGCCGCTGGTGCTGTTCAGCCCACTCATCTGCCTGTGCGGCGACGCGCAGGCCGCGCACTTTACTGCAGGCCTGAACGACGAACTGGGATTCCGGCTGTACCGTGAACTCCACTCGCTCAGTCTGGCAAGCGCCGACCGCGCGTCGCCGCCGGCCGACCGGCCCCGCGCCCTCTACCTGCTCGAGGGCGCCGTGCGCCAGGACGCCCTGCTGCTGCGGGTTTCCCTGATCCTGCGGCAGGGGGCAGGCGGGGCAGTGCTGTGGTATGCGCAGTTCGACCGTGCCCGTGACAGCGACCTGGACAGCGACAACGCCATCGGCGACCAGGAGCAGATGGCCGCGCGCTGCATGGCAGCGTTGCAGGAACACCTGCCCCGTTGCCTTTTCCTGCGAACGCTTTGAGGCGATGGCCAGGTACCGGCCCATGCTGGCCATCGTGATCAGCCACCCGCATCTGGTGGGCAGGGCCATCGACCTGCGCTTCATCCCCAGCCTCGAGACGACGGCGCTGCTGCTGCGCAAAGGCTTGCTGCTGCGCCATACGCCCAATGGCGCCGAACTGTGGTGCGATGCCGCGCAGGCATCGGCGGCAGCACAGCGTGGTGTCGTGCTGCCGCTGGTGTTCCAGGTATTCACGCGCAACGCCCGGCTGGAAGCCTGCACCGACTGGCCGGTGGCGCGCCCCCTGCGCTATGTCTGCGCTGCCGGGGAGGCGCAGATGCAGCCCGAGACCCTGGCTGGCTCGGGCGCTTCCCGCCGCCCCTTGCTGACGGTCGCGATCGACCACCGGCCGGCGCCCGATGGCGCATGCGCCGTGTACCGGATTGCACTGGCGGCGCAACGGCCTCATTGAAGGCTTCATTGAGCGCTTTATTGAAGCCCGGTGCTACGGGCGAACATCGTCTTCGCCATCGCTATGTGAACGGGATTATTGGTCGGAAGACGACGCGCAATGTGCGGCGTGCTCAACGAGGCGACAGTCAGTTGGCATAGCCGCTATAGTCTGCGTTATCAAAATTACCAATAAGGTCAACCCCATGTCTACTGTCACCACGGCCAGCGCAGGCTATGTCCGCGCGCCAGGCGTGCTCCACACGATCCTGCTCGCAGGCAGCGTGTCGCTGTTCCTCGGCGCATTGCTCAGCGATTACACCTATTACAACACCTACCAGATCCAGTGGAGCAATTTTGCTTCGTGGCTGAACGCCGGCGCCTTGCTGTTCGCCGGACTGGCGCTCGTGTTCGCGCTGGTCAATCTGCTGCGCGCCAGGCCAATGGCCGGTCGTCCATTGAACTACTTCGTGCTGCTGCTGCTGACCTTCGTGATCGGCCTGGTCAATGCTTTCCAGCATGCCAAGGATGCCTGGGCGCTCATGCCGACCGGCCTGTTGCTGTCGGTCATCGTGTTTATCCTGATTTGCATTACCGCTGTCGTAGGCCTTAACCCACGTTCGGGAGGACTGAAATGAATCGCTCGAGCGCACTTGCCCTGTTCAGCATGACCCTGCTGGCCAGCGCCTGCAGTAACGAAGCCAATACCAACCTGGCCAGCGGCCCGGATCCGAAACTGCCGGCGCCCGAGCGCGGCCTGTTCCCGAGCATGAAGATTGCCGAGCCAACCGCATGGGGCGATCAAAAGCCGACCGTGCCGGAGGGTTACAGCATCACGGCCATCGCGACCGACCTGAAGATCCCGCGCCAGATGCTGGTGCTGCCGAACGGCGACATCCTGGTGGCGGAAGGGCGTGGCGGCAGCGCGGCCAAGCTCAAACCGAAAGACGTCATTGCCGGCTACATCAAGGCGCAGGGCAACACCAAGGTCAAGGGCGGCAATCGCCTGACGTTGCTGCGCGATGCGGACGGTGATGGCCAGTACGAGCTCAAGACCGTGTTCGCCGAGAACCTGAATGCCCCATACGGCCTGGCCTTTGCCAACAACAAGCTGTACGTGGCGAACCAGGATGCGGTCGTCACCTTTGATTACCAGCCGGGTCAGACCAAGGCTGCCGCGGCGCCGGTCACGCTCACGCAGCTGCCCGCCGAGATCAACCACCACTGGACGAAAGCCATGACCATCAGCCCTGATGGCCGCTATGTCTACGTCGGTATCGGTTCGAACAGCAACATCACCGAGCGCGGCATGGAAGCCGAAGTCGACCGTGCGATGGTGTGGCAGATCGACGTGACGACGGGCGCCCACAAGCCGTACGCCACGGGCCTGCGCAACCCGACGGCGCTGGCGATGAACCCGGAAACGGGCCAGCTGTGGTCAGTCGTGAACGAGCGCGACGAGCTGGGCCCGGATCTGGTGCCGGATTACCTGACGTCGGTGAAAGAGGGCGGCTTCTATGGCTGGCCGTACAGCTACTGGGGCCAGAACGTCGACCCGCGCGTGATGCCGCCGAACCCGAAAAAGGTGGCGGCTGCGATCAAGCCGGACTATGGCCTTGGCTCGCACGTCGCGGCGCTGGGTCTGCACTTCTCGCTGCCGACGATGGGCGCAAAATTTGCTAATGGCGCGTTTGTCGGCGAACACGGCAGCTGGAACCGCGACAATCCGGTGGGCTACAAGGTGATCTTCGTGCCGTTCGCCAACGGTCGTCCAGCCGGCGCGGCAATCGACTTCGCCACCGGCTTCCGGGATGCCAATGGCAAGACGCGTGGCCGTCCGGTCGGTGTCACGGTCGATCCGCGCGGCGCGCTGATCATTGCGGACGACCTGGCCAATACGGTGTGGCGCGTGGTGCCGAACCGCTGATCTGCCTCTAGAGCAACTGCCGCAGTCCGGATGACGCCAAGCCTGGCATCATCCGCACTGCGGTTTTTTTCGCCTTTTACTTTGTGGTACTGCACGGCGCGTGCGTTTTCGGACTTCGGGAAGTCGAACTGAGTTTGAGAACAGGACATACCCGGCACCATCCGGCATATTGCCATCCCTACTGATAATGGTTTATCATTATTGACTCAGCAAGCATTGCCGCTTGCGCTGTCCATGACAAGGTCTTTCTGATGACATTCAAGCTCCTTCCTGTTGCCCATGCACTTGCTCTGGCAACCCTCGGTTCCACGTTCGCCCACGCCGCCGATCCCGCGATCGTCATGGGCGAGGTGCGCGTCAGCGCCCAGCGCGATGCCGGCGCCCTGCGTTCGAGCCGCGTCCTGACATCGGTCGATGTGCTGGGCGCGGACAAGATCGAAGACAAGAACGTGACCAATAGCTGGGAGCTCGTTGGCCAATTGCCTGGTGTGCAGCTGACCGAAACGCGGATGGGCGCCGAATCGGGCAAGGCGAGTTTTCGCGCATTCAATGGCGAAGGCTATATCAATGGCATCAAGGTGCTGATCGACGGCATCCCGAGCAATGTCAACAGCGGCAACCAGCGCTTCATCGACATGATCTTTCCGCTCGAAGTCGACTATATCGAGGTGGTGCGCGGCACGAACGACCCGCGCTATGGCCTGCACAATATCGGTGGCAACCTGAATATCGGCACGCGCCAGGGCGGCAATTATTTCGACAGCCGGTTCACCTACGGCAGCTTCAACACGCGCGAAGTGCAGGCCGCATATGGCCGCGAAGCCGATGGCTTTGCACAAAACTATTTCGTGGCCAGGCAGCTGACTGACAGCTACCGCGCGAACGGCGACTCCAACAAATACACGGTCGGCGGCAAGTGGTTCGTCACCTCGGACGACAAGGCGGTCACGGCCGGCCTGGTCGTGCGCACCTACCAGCACGCGTCGGGCGAGCCGGGCTTCCTGACTGCGGCGGAACTGGACGCCGACCGCCGCCAGTCACCGCGCAAGAACGCCAATGACAAGACCGACCGCGACATGCACCATGCCAGCGCGCACCTGGACTGGCACATCACGCCGAACGCGTTCCTCAGCAACAAGCTGTACTACAACGAATACAAGGACGACCGCCGCGTCACCTTTACCAGCAATCCCGAAGGTAATGCACCGCGCCAGCGCCGTCTATGGGATGAAGAGCAGCTCGGTTTCATGAGCACCCTGACATGGCGGGCGAACGAGCGCGTCACGGTCGACGGCGGTGTGAATACCGAGCGCCAGGACAACGGCTACCGCCGCCTGCGCTACAACTTCGCCATCCCGACGGACTTCACGACGCCGGCCCGCATCCAGAACGATGACCGCTACAAGTTCAACAATGTCGGTGCCTATGTGCAGGCGGTGATCAAGGCAACGGACACCATCCAGCTCGTGCCGGGCTACCGCGTTGACCGCTTCACGGGCAACCAGCCGCTGGCGGGTGGCACGAGCGCGGGATTGCAGGATTACGGCTGGATCAAGCAGCCCAAGTTCAGCATGGTCTGGAGTCCGGCGACGGACGTCAGCGTGTATGGCAACTGGGGCCGCACGTTCCAGATCCTGACGGGTTCCGTGGGGCCGGCCTACCTGGTGCCGGGCCAGACGCCTTTCGACGCGTCGGTCAATACCGGCAAGGAAGTCGGCGTCAAGCTCAAGCCCACCACGCGCAGCGACCTGCGCCTGGCGATCTGGCGCCAGGATGCCACCGGCGAAGTGGCGAATATGCCGGCCACCGGCACTACGGTCGGGCTGGGCGAGACGCGCCGTGAAGGTCTCGACTTCCAGCTGTCGGGCAAGGTCACCGACAAGCTCGAACTGTCGCTGTCGCACTCGCTGCAAAAGGCGGAAGTGCTCAAGGCCACGGGCGCGAATGGCGTCTCGCTGGCCGGCAAGGAAGTGTTCTCGACGCCGCGCCACATCACCAATGTCAGCCTGGACTACAAGCATTCGGACAGCTGGCGCTTCGGCCTGCAGGGCCGTTCGCAGGGCAGCTACTACATCGACAATCCGAACGAGCAAGGCAAGTTCGGCGGCTTCGTGCTGTTCGACGCCAATGTGCGCTACGCGATCTCGCCACGCACCAGCATCGATGTCCAGGTCAAGAACATCGCCGACCGCAATTACGAGTACGCGTGGTACGACAATTTCTTCTGGCCGGCAAGCCAGGCGCAGCCGATGTTCTCATCGGGCAATGGCCGCGCCGCGTATATTTCACTGAACGTGAAGTTGTAGGCTGCTCAGGCCAGCTGCTCCGAGCTGACGATGTGCATGCCCGGGCGCGCCTGCAGTGCGGCGTCGATCAGGGCGTGCGCAATGCGCGGGGCAGGGTTGATGCGCCAGCGGCGCGGCAGCACCGGCCCGAGCAGTCCCAGTATGATGCCGGACACGCGTTCGCCCGGGCGCTGTTCCCGGCGCTCTCCGCCAATCAGGCCCGGCCGCACATGGGTCAGCGACGCGAATCCCAGCCCGGCCAGATCGCGTTCGAGTTCGCCCTTGACGCGGTTGTAGAAAAAACGTGCGCCGGGATCGGCGCCGATGGCCGAGTTCAGCACATGACACGGTGTGCCGTGCTGGCGCGCCAGTCTGGCCACGGCCAGCGGATAATCGTGGTCCACGCGCCGGAACGCAGCTTGCGAACCGGCGCTGCGCATCGTCGTGCCCAGCGTGCAGATGACAGCGTCGGCCTGCCACCAGGCGGCGTCCAGCGGCAAGGCGTCGAAGTCGACGACGGGCGCCTGCAGTTTCGGGTGCGCCGGCAGCGGACGCCGCGTGGGCGCCACCACCGACGTGACCTTCGGGTCGGCCAGCGCCATCTCCAGCACGTGGCTTCCAACCAGTCCGCTCGATCCAGCCAGCAGCAGTTTCATTGGTGTCCCTTAATGTAAGTGTATGCAGGCGTAAACGGCGCGAGGCCGGCGTCATGGCCGGCCTCGCGTGTGAAGCAAGGCCTGCATGGCAGGCCCGGGCACCGGCTTATTTTGCCAGTGCTTCTTCGTAGCGGCGTTCGACTTCCGCCCAGTTGATGATGTTGAAGAAGGCCGCGATGTAGTCAGGGCGCTTGTTCTGGTATTGCAGGTAGTACGCGTGTTCCCACACGTCCAGGCCGAGGATTGGCGTGCCGCCCGACATGCCGGCGAACTGGCCCATCAGCGGGCTGTCCTGGTTGGCGCTGCTTTCGACCAGCAGCTTGCCGTCCTTGCCGACGGTCAGCCAGGCCCAGCCGCTACCGAAGCGGGTCTGCGCCGCCTTGGTGAAGGCATCCTTGAACTTCTCGTAACCGCCCAGGTCGTCTTCGATTGCCTGTGCGACCTTGCCGGTTGGCTGGCCGCCTTCGGGCGTCAGCACGGTCCAGAACAGCGCATGGTTGGCGTGACCGCCGCCATTGTTGCGCACGGCGCCCTGGACGGCTTGCGGCAGGCTGCCGATGTCGGCGATCAGCTGCTCGACCGGCATCTCGGCGACGCCAGCTTCGCTCAGCGCGTTGTTGACGTTGGTGATGTAGGCCTGATGGTGCTTCGTGTGGTGGATTTCCATCGTGCGCGAATCGAAATGCGGCTCGAGGGCATCGTAGGCGTAAGGCAGTGGTGGCAATGCGTATGGCATGATCATTCTCCGTTCAGATGGTTGGGAACACTGTTCCGGTATGAAGCGAGGCACCAGGGCCATGTTCGTCACGGCCCGGCGTCGTGCATGTGCTGGTCAACGTGGGATGGGCAACGCACACCCCGGGGCACCCGCTGAAACCTGTTCAGCGTGCGCCCTGACTTGTCCAGAATACCAGCATCTGCAATTGGCTGCCGCGCAGGGTGAGCGCGAAGGCACTGATCAACGTGCTGGCCGGATCTCGGTACTCTGCATCATCGTGTTGCGCCAGCCGTCGGTCTGCAGCTGCCAGACGCGGACATAGCGCCCGCGAAACTCGCGCGGCCCGCCGGCTGGCTGCAGATCGGCCTGCATGCGGCCGCGGATGATGGCTGTGTGGCCGCTGTCGAGCAACTGGATTTCCATGCTCACATTGCTGTACGAGCGAAACTCGTAGTCGTCGCGCGCCAGTACCTGCATGAATTCGCTGCGCGTGCGCACGCGGCCATTGGTTTCGACGTGATAGTAGTCGGTGGCGATCAGGTCGCGCAGGGCATCGACATCGCGTGTGGCGACGGCCTCCGCAAGGTGCCGTTCGGCATCGCGCAGCGCCACGATCAGTGGCGACTGCGCGGTCGTAACGGCGAGGCCGGGCGGCGCGCCCAGCAGCGGCACGTGCGCCGTCGCGGTGCCCGAGGCAAGTGCACATGACAGGATTAGAGCGGACGGCAGGGCGCGCATGATGACTGGTCCATTGAAGCTGTATGCCAGTATATGAACTCTGGCACGTTACGAATGTAACAGAATGTTTCAGGAAAAACCCGTTTTTGCATGCGTGATTGCAAGCGTGGCTGTCATCGGGCCGGCAATAGGACTACACTGGCGGCTCCGGCACGATTGGCCGGCGACTTACCGGAGCATTTCATGACAATGGCAGGCGGCGGGGACGCCCCTCCGAACGACGGCGCACTGCGCGCGTCGATGGGCATCGACGCCGTGCGCGTCGCGCTGGCAACGGCGATGATCCTGCTCGTTCCCCTGGCCGGGATGCAGTTCGCGCATGGTGTTCAGTGGACCGGCTTCGATTTTACGGTGGCCGCAGTGTTGCTGGCCAGCGCTGGCTGGACGTGTCTGCGCACGGGCCGCCGTGTCGCGCGCCTGGTCCTGTGGCAGCGCGTTGCCGTCATCGGCGTGCTGATGCTGGTGTTTGCCACGCTGTGGGTCGAGCTCGCGGTGGGCGTGCTGTTCAACTTCGGCAGCTAACCTCAGGCAGACTTTACGAGGGTGTTGACCTTCCCGTAGTGGGAAGGTTTATCCTTGTCGGATGGATGCCAATACTACCTCTCCCGCACAGCCGCCGGTCACACTGGCGATCGATGGCATGACCTGCGCCTCCTGCGTGGCGCGCGTCGAAAAAGCCCTGGCACACGTCCCTGGCGTCACGGGCGCCAGTGTCAACCTGGCCACCGAAAAGGCCCGCATTGACGGCGCTGCGCCACCGGCAGCACTGGTGGCCGCCGTCGAAGCGGCCGGTTACGCGGCCCGCATCGAGACGGCTGATGCGCCGCCCGCGCCCGTCAAGACCGGCGCCGCCACCTGGTGGCCGGTCGCCGTCGGCGCGCTCTTGTCCATCCCGCTGGTGTTGCCGATGTTCCTGGCGCCGTTTGGCATCGACGCGATGCTGCCGGGCTGGATGCAGTGGCTGCTGGCCACGCCCGTGCAATTCTGGCTCGGCGCGCGTTTCTACCGCGCTGGCTGGAGCGCGCTGCGCGCCCGCGCCGGCAATATGGACTTGCTCGTTGCGATCGGCACCAGCGCCGCCTACGGCCTGTCGCTGTACCTGCTGCTGACGCAGAGCGGGCATGCTGTACCCCACCTGTATTTCGAGTCGTCCGCCGTCGTCATCACCCTGGTGCTGCTCGGCAAATGGCTGGAAGGCCGTGCCCGCCGCCAGACGATCGAGGCACTGGGCGCGCTGGAGCGCCTGCAGCCCGCCGACGCCCTCGTGCGCCGCGATGGCGCCGATGTGCGCGTGCCGTTGGCGGCCTTGCGCGTGGGTGACGTCATGGTGGTCAAGCCCGGCGAGCGGGTACCGGCCGATGGCGTCGTGCTCGAGGGCCTGAGCCACGTCGACGAGTCGCTGCTGACCGGCGAGAGTCTGCCACTGGCCAAGGGACCGCTTGACGCGGTCGTGGGCGGCGCCGTGAACGCGGAGGGCCTGTTGCTGGTGCGCGCCAGCGCCGTCGGCAGCGCCACGACGCTTGCGCAGATCATCCGCATGGTCGAAGACGCGCAGGCGGCCAAGGCGCCGATCCAGCGCCTGGTTGACCGCGTCAGCGCCGTGTTCGTACCGGTAGTGCTGGCCATTTCGCTCGTCACGCTGCTGGCCTGGGGCGTGGGCACGGGTGACTGGCAGGGCGCGCTGCTCAACGCGGTGGCCGTGATGGTGATTGCGTGTCCGTGCGCGCTGGGCCTGGCCACGCCGACGGCGATCATGGTCGGTACCGGCGTGGCCGCGCGCCATGGCATTTTGATCAAGGACGCCGAGGCACTGGAAACGGCGCACGCCGTCGATGTCGTCGTGTTCGACAAGACCGGCACCCTGACCGAAGGCCGCCCGCAGTTGCTGGCGCTGGAAGGGCCAGACCCAACGCGCCTGCTCACGCTGGCCGCTGCGGTCCAGCAAACCAGCGCCCATCCGCTCGCGCGCGCCGTGCTGGACGAAGTGGCGCGGCGCGCGCTGCCCGTGCCGGATGCGACCGACGGGCGCGCGCTGCCGGGCCGCGGCGTGCAAGCCGGCGTCGACGGCGCGACGATCCTGCTTGGCAACCGGCGCCTGATGAACGAACTCGGCGTACCGGCCGGCAAGGCAGAAGCGCATGAAGCGGCCGGACGCACCGTGTCCTGGCTGGCCGAGCGGCGCGGCGACGCCGTCACCGTGCTTGGCCTGCTCGCGTTCGGCGACCGTCTCAAGCCCGGCGCGCAGGACGCCGTCGCACGACTGGTTGCGCGCGGCATCACGCCCGTGCTTCTCACCGGCGACAGCGCCGGGGCCGCGCAGGGCGTGGCGCGCGCGCTCGGCATCACGCGCGTGCATGCCGAGGTGCTGCCAGCCGACAAGGCCGACGTCATCGCGGCGCTGCGCCAGGCTGGCCGCACGGTCGCCATGATCGGTGACGGCATCAACGATGCACCGGCGCTGGCCGCCGCCGATGTCGGCATGGCGATGGCGACCGGGACCGACGTCGCGATGCACAGCGCCGGCATCACGCTGATGCGGGGCGATCCGATGCTGGTGGCCGACGCGCTCGACGTCTCGCAGCGTACCTGGCGCAAGATTCGCCAGAACCTCGGCTGGGCCTTCGTCTATAACCTGATCGGCGTGCCGCTGGCCGCCTTCGGCCTGCTCAATCCGGTGCTGGCCGGCGCCGCGATGGCGCTCAGTTCGGTCAGCGTCGTGGCCAACGCATTGCTGCTGCGCCGCTGGCGCGCGGCGCCCCATTCCACCCCCACCACCGGGGCGCCCGTGCCCCCAACCAAAGGAGAGATTCCCATGTATGAATTGACTGTTGCCGACATGACCTGCAAGCACTGTGTTGGCCGCGTGACGGCCGCCGTCCACGCCGTCGACCCGGCCGCCACGGTGAACATTGATCTTGCCAGCGGCAAGGTCCGCATCGACAGCGCTGCCGAATTGGCGCCGCTGGCGGCGGCCATTGACGGCGCTGGTTACCCCGTGACGACCGGCACCTGAGGCAGGCCGTAAGCTTGGTCCAGTGCGTTTCCTGGACGATAAGCGGATAAATACGCGCCAAACAATATTCATTTAGGCTATATTTTGTAGAAAGAACAATACAGAAAACTGTGCATCTCCGACAGACCTCGTCAGCGGAATCCTCATGAGAGATGGTGTGCTCGCAGAACCGATCGACCTGGTCAAGCATCCGCCGGGCAGCGCCCAGCTGCGCTGGGCCGTCATGGTGCTGGCGGCACTGGGGCTGCTGTTTGCGGTCCTGGTGCCGGCAGCCGGCGTGCCCTTGCCACATGCGCCGGAATTCCTGCCGATCTATCTGTCGACACTGATCGCCAGTAATTTCGTCACCGGCATCCTGCTGCTCGGTCATGTCCACACGCGGCGCTCGCTGGCCCTGGGCATTCTTGCGCTCGGCTATCTGTTCACGGCGCTGATCGCCGGCGCCCACATGCTCACGTTCCACGGCCTGCTCGGTGACAAAGGCGTCCTCGGCGGGAATCTTCAGACCTCCGCCTGGCTGCACGCGGCCTGGCACGCGCTGTATCCGCTGTTCGTGCTCGGCTATTCGCGCAGCGCGCGCGGGCGCCTGGCCGGGGCGCCGCTGCCGCCACACTTCATGCGCATCGGCGCGCTGCTGACCGCGCTGTTCGTGTCGCTGCTGGTGCTGGTTGGCACGACCGGCGCGCCGTATCTGCCCAGGCTGATCGACGGCACGCGTACCTTGCCGCTCTACCATGGCATCTCGGCGGCGATACTTGCGCTGTCGGTCTACGTGCTGTACGCCACGGTGCAAAAGCGCCCGCGCACCGTGCTCGATGTCTGGCTGACGGTGGCGATGGCGGCATGGGTGTTCGAAGTGGGCCTGTCCTGCGTGTTCAATAGTGGTCTCTACGACCTCGGTTTCTATGCGGGTCGCGTGTACGGACTGTCCACGTCGCTGTTCGTGCTGGGCGCGCTGGTGATCGACAATATCGCGCTGCATGCGCGCCTGCATGCGACGTTCCAGGAAATGATTGAAACGCGTGCCCACGCGCAGTGGCAAAGCCTGCTCGGCACCGTGTTGCGCCAGTTGCCCGACGGTGTGCTGATCGTCGATGCCCAGGGCCGCTGCGTGATGGCGAACGACCAGGCTACGCAGATGGCGCGCCACTTCGGGGCCGACGGCGTCAAGGGCATGCTGGAGCTGATCTGCGAACCGGTCGCACGCGCAATCGGCGGCCGGGCCTTTGACGATGCCATGATCGAGAGCGTGCAGGGCGGCGCGCGCCGTGTGTACGCGGTCAGCGGCGCGCCGCTGCGCGAGAGCGCCGCCGAACTGGCCTCCGCCGTGATCGTCATCGACGACATCACCGAGCGCACCGAGGCCAGTGCAGCGCTGGCACGGGCGCTGGACCAGACCCGCTACCTGATCGAGAACACTCCGCTGGCCGTGATCGAATGGGACCGCGACCTGGTCATCACGCTGTGGAACCGCCGCGCCGAAGAATTGTTCGGCTGGTCCGCAGGCGAGGCCATCGGCCAGCGGATCGACGGCATCGGCATGATCCACGAGGGCGACGCCAACCAGGTCGACACGATGATTGCGCGCCTGATCAACTCCGGCACGCGCTACGCCAAGTCGGCCAACCGCAACCGCACCCGCGATGGGCGCGCGCTGTGCTGCGAATGGTACAACTCGGTGCTGGTCGACGAGGCAGGCGAGATCCAGACTGTGTTCTCGCTGGTGCTGGACGTGTCCGAGCGCGAAGCGGCGATGCACAGCCTGCGCGAGGCCGACGGGCGCAAGGACGTCTATATCGCCACGCTGGCGCACGAGCTGCGCAATCCGCTCGCGCCGATCGCCAATGCGGCCTCACTATTGCGCAGCAAGGCGCTGGCGCCGGAACGCATCGAATGGATCGCGGCCATGGTGGCGCGCCAGACCGACCAGATGGCGCGCCTGCTCGACGACCTGCTGGACGTATCGCGCATCAGCCGCGGCAAGATCGAACTGCGCCGCGTGCGCGTGGACCTGGGCCGCTTGCTGCGCGAAACGCTGCAAACGAGCATGCCGCTGATCGAGGCCGGGCGCCACCAGGTGGCGCTGCGTGTGGCCGACGAACCGCTCTGGGTCGACGCCGATCCGCTGCGCCTGACGCAGGTGTTCGCCAACCTGATCACGAATGCGGCCAAGTACACGCCGCCCGGCGGCGGTCTCGAGCTGGGCTTGCGGCGCGAAGACAACCAGGCCGTGGCCTGGGTGGCCGACAGCGGCGTGGGGCTGGCGCCCGACATGCTCGAACGCGTGTTCGATCCGTTCGTGCAGGCCGGCAGCGCCAGTCACCTGGCGCAGGGCGGCCTGGGGATCGGTTTGTCGCTGGCCAAGGGCTTCGTCGAGCTGCATGGCGGCAGCATCCGGGCCGACAGCGACGGTCCGGGCCACGGCGCGACCTTCCTCGTGCGCCTGCACCTGTGCGAGGAGCCGGCCATGGCGCCGGGTGAGGTGCTTCCCGTGCCTGACGGCGCTGCGCTGGGCAAGCATATTCTGGTGGCCGACGACAATGTGGATGCGGCGGAATCGCTGGCCTGGCTGCTGCGTTCCGAAGGCGCCACTGTGATGGTGGCGCACGATGGCGCAGAAGCGCTGCGCCTGCACCGTGAACGGCCGGCCCGGATCGCGGTGCTCGACCTGGGCATGCCGCATATGGATGGGCTGGAACTGGCGGGCATGCTGGCCCAGGATGCGCCGCGCCCCTACCTGGTGGCCGTGACGGGGCGCGGCAGAAAGGAAGACCGGGCCGCCTCGCTGGCGGCCGGCTTCGACGAGCACTTCACGAAACCGGTCGCACCGCAGCAGCTGATCGCGCTGCTGCGCAAGGTGCCTGAGGTGTCCGAGGCGCCCGAGGCGCCTGCAGCAGGTTAATGGTGCTCGTGCCCCGTCATGTCCTTTGCGCCGGGCTTGCGCGCATCCATGGCCTGGCCGGCCGGCGCCGGCGCCGGGCGGGCGTCGGGTGCGCGTGGCGCTGGCGGTAGCGTGCCAGCCCCATCACCCGTCCATTCGCGCGCGACCGTGCCGGCCGGATGCCGGTACCAGCCAGGGTCGCTGTAATCGCCGCGTTTGAGGCCTTCGCGCACCTTGAGCACCGTGAACATGCCGCCCATCTCCAGGTTGCCGAACGGGCCGTCGCCGCTCATCATCGGCAGCGTGTTGGCCGGCAGCGGCATTTTCATGTCGCCCATCGAGCCGCCCTTGTCGCCCATAACCATATAGCCGGGCACCAGCTTGTTGATCTTCTCGGCCACGCCCCGATGGTCGACGCCGATCAGCGTTGGCACGTCATGGCCCATCGCGTTCATCGTGTGGTGCGATTTATGGCAGTGGAAGGCCCAGTCGCCCGGCGCATCGGCCACGAACTCAATGGCGCGCATCTGGCCGACGGCGACGTCGGTCGTCACCTCGGGCCAGCGCGCCGACTTCGGCACCCAGCCGCCATCGGTGCCAGCGACCTCGAAGCGGTGTCCATGCAGGTGGATCGGGTGGTTCGTCATCGTCAGGTTGCCAACGCGAATGCGTACCTTGTCGCCCAGGCGCGCGACCATCGGGTCCAGGCCCGGGAACACGCGGCTGTTGATGGTCCACAGGTTGAAGTCGAGCATCGTGTTGGTGCGCGGGGTATAGCTGCCCGGTTCGATGTCGTACGACGACAGCAGCATCACGTAATCGCGATCGACGGCGTGCTGGCGCGGGTTCTTCGGGTGCGTGACCCAGAAACCCATCATCCCCATCGCCATCTGCTGCATCTCGTCAGCGTGCGGGTGGTACATGAAGGTGCCCGCATGGCGCGCGACGAATTCGTAGACGAACGTTTTGCCGGGCTGGATGCCGGGCTGGGTCAGGCCCGTCACGCCATCCATCCCGCACGGCAGCAACTGGCCGTGCCAGTGCACGCTCGTGTGCTCGGGCAGCTTGTTGGTGACAAAGATGCGCACCCGGTCGCCCTCGACCACTTCGATGGTCGGGCCCGGACTCTGGCCGTTGTAGCCCCACAGATTGACCTGCATGCCGGGCGCGAATTCGCGCACGACCGGTTCGGCCACCAGGTGGAATTCCTTGACGCCGTCCTTCATGCGCCACGGCAGCGTCCAGCCGTTGAGCGTGACGACGGGGTTGTACGGGCGCCCGCCCGTCGGGGCCAGTGGCGCGGCGGTGGCGCTCGACGTGTGGGTCGGGGCTTCCGGCAGCGACGCCGCGCCGGCGCGGCTCACGAGCGAGGCACCCAGTGCCGTAATGCCGGCGCCGGCGCCAGTCAGGAACGATCTGCGGTTGGTCATTGTGGAGTGTCCTTCGTATCAGTGGTCGACGGCGCCGGCAGGCGCGTGCCGATGGCGGTTTCCAGGTCAACCTGGGCCAGCCAGAAATCCTTCAGCGCCTCGATGGTGGCGTGGACCGCCCCAGCCTGTTCGCGCGCGTCGGCCAGCAGCTCGAACGGGCTGGCCAGCATGCCGTTGTAGCGCAGCAGCGTCTCGTCCGCGATCTGCTTGCGCAGCGGGATCACCTGGTCGCGGTAGTGACGCGCCACGTCGTAGCTGGCGCGGTAGCCGAGGTAGCCCGCGCGCGCTTCGCTGCGGGCATTGACCGCGACGGCCGCGACCTGGCCGAGCGACTGCATGTATACCGCTTCGGCGCGCGCCACGCGGGCGCCACCCCAGTCGAACAGTGGCAGCTCCAGGCCAATCTCGTAGCCATCACTCTTTGGCTCGCCCGTCTCGCGCTTGTCCGCATAGCCCAGGTCGAGCACATTGACAAAGCGCGTGGTGCGCGTGAGGCCCAGGTCGGCGGCGGTGCCGCTGGCGGCGGCGCGCGCGGCCTGCACGTCCAGGCGCTGGCTCAGCGCCGTGCGCTCGATGCCGGCCAGTTCGGCGGGCGCCGCCGGCAGGTCGGGCAAGCGCTCGGGCAGCGTGTACCTCGCTTGCGCGCCCCACAGGCCGAGCTGGCGCGTCAGATGTTCGCGCGCGGCGTTGGCCAGGCGGTCGGCGCGCAGTACGCCGGCGCCGGCTTCGGCGTGGAAGGCGGACTCGCGCGCCAGGTCCAGCGCACTGGCATTGCCGGCCTGGGTCATGCGCGCCATCAGTGAGCTCGACGCGTCGGCGGCGTCGGCCACCTGACGCGCGTAGGCCACGGCCTGGCGCGCCGCCACAGCCTCGATCCAGGCGCGCCGGGTGGCGTTGACGTGGTGCTCGATGGCGGCGGCCACGCGCAGCGTCGTTTCGTCAAGGCGCCGCGCGGCCATGCGCTGGCGCAGCGGCATGGTGAGCAGGCCCGCCAGGTCGATCGACACCGAGCGTTCGGTTTCCCGGTTGCCGCCACCGTCCATGCGCGAGAATCCGAAGCCCGGATTGCGCAGGCGCGCGGCCTGGGCCACGTCGGCCTGGGCAATGCCGGCTTCCCAGTAGGTGGCCTGCAGGCCCGGGTGGTTCAGCGCAGCGATGCGCACGGCCGCGTCCTGCGTCAGCGGCGCCTGCAGCAGCGTGTCGATCTCGCCCTGCAAGGCCTGGCGGTCGGCATCGCTGCGCAGCAGGCGCGCATCCACGCCCGTGCGTGCCTGCGCCGCAGCAGCGCTGGCTTCGAAGGCGCGCTCGGGAGCGACGCTGGCGCAGCCGGCCAGCAGCACGCCCAGGCTCAGGGCCAGCGTCGCATGCCATGAAATTGGACTTGCCATCAGTGGTGCTCCTTGTGGTCTGGCTGTGCTGGAACAGGGGCGTGGTGGTGCGCGTGCGGATCAGGGGCCGGCTTGCCATGGCCGCTGTGCGCATGTGGATCGGGCACCGGCTTGCCATGGCCTGCATGCGCGTCATGGCCGGGCTGGGCCGCCACAATGCGGTTGTGTTCCTGCCAGGTGCGGTCAGGCGTGGTGGTTGCGGCGGCGCGTGCCGGTGGCACGTACGCTGGCTGGTAGCGGGTTTCCGGGACGGCGGCGTCCGGGTCGGTGGCGCTCGCGGCCGGGGTGGCGCCGTGGCCGCTCTGCGCTACGGCAGGCGTCAGGACGCAGGCGCAGGTCAGCACGCAGGCCAGCAGCAGCTGTGGTCGGGTAAAGGTCGACATGGTTCCTCGTTCGGTGAAATGCAGTGATGCCGCGCCAGCGTGGCGCGGTGGTGTGCTGATTCAGGCGAGCGGGAAGCGGGGAGGTCGTTCGGGTAACGCGAGGTCGACTGCCTCGGGGCGGCCGGTGGCTGCCTCGATCAGCCGGGTCGACAAGGTCTGGGGCGCGGCGGGAATCGTTGGTGCGCCGGCCATGGCGGCGCCGATGCAACAGGCGGCGCAGGCGCTGCAGCGCTCCTGGTCGTGGTCCGTCGGCGCATGGTCGGTGGCCGTGGCAACCTGTGGGCCGGCATCGTGGCAGTGACCCGCCCCGGCGGCCATGTGGTGCGGCGCGCTCACGGTAGTCACGGCGCCGTGCTGCATGGCCGCATGTGTGCACGCCAGCATGCCTGCCGAAGCGATGCCCTGGAAGGGAATCGCCAGCAGCAGCAGCCACACGAGCGCGCGGCGCAGACAGACATGGACGGTTGAATTCACGCGGTAATTCTAGCATGGCGTCCGCGCAACACTGCTGTCATGAAGGCCGCCGGAAACCTTGCGGGGCAAGGGGCGCGGCTGATAGCATGCCAGGTTGATTCAATGATAATTCAATGGCAAGGGCAGGCATGGTGTTGATCGAGCGGCTGCTCGCTCTGCGACGCAGGAAGAACCGGGAAGAAGTGGCGGGCAGGGCGGCCGAAGTCATCGCGCACGTGCTGTTCGACGTTGGTGCCGACCGTTTTCTGAACGGCAGCATGCTGCTCGATCGCCAGTTCCGCCTGCGTTTCTACGCGGTGCTGCCGCCGGCGTCCGACGACATGCTGGCGGCCATCGCGCTGTGTGAGCTGCCTGAAGCGCAGCACATGCGCAGCTGCATGGCCGACGTGGCCTTCGATGCCCACGTGGTGGCCTGTCATACGCAGGGTCTGGCCGATGGCTTGATGCGCGAATTGCTCGCTTGTTCGGCCGAACTGCGGGCGCTGCCCGAGCGGCGCATCGGCGCCGTGTTCGCCTTCCGCTAGCTGCGGCGCGGATTTTGTGCGCGCTGCAGGGCGCCGTGGCGGTATGCTGGTGTTAATGACGCCACTGACGCAAAGGTCCCATCCATGTCGCATGCCGCCCGCTACCTGAACCGCCCGGCCATGCCGCGCACTTCCCCGGTGCTTTCATGAGCGTCCGTAACCTGCAGCACCTGTTTGCGCCGCGGTCGGTCGCGCTGATTGGCGCCTCGGCGCGCCCGGGCAGCATGGGCGCCACGCTGCTGGCCAATCTGCAGGGCGGCGGCTTCAAGGGCAAGCTGTTCGCCGTCAATCCCAAATACAAGCAGCTGGACGACTTGCCGTGTTACGCCACCGTGGCCGACTTGCCCGAGGCGCCCGACCTGGCTGTCATTTGCACGCCGGCCGCCACCGTGCCGCAACTGGTGCGCCAGCTGGGCGAGCGTGGCACGCGCGCCGCCGTGGTGCTCACCAGCGGCCTGGCGCGCGGGCGCGATGCACGGGGGCGCAGCCTGCGCCAGGCCACGCTCGACGCGGCGCACCCCTATCTGCTGCGTCTTCTGGGCGCGAACAGCGCGGGCCTTTTGGTCCCTGGCCTGGGCCTGAACGCCAGCGTGGCCCACAGCGGCGCACTGCCGGGACGGATTGCCTTCGTCTCGCAATCCGGTTCGCTGATGACGGGCGTACTCGATTGGGCGCGTACGCGCGGGATCGGCTTTTCGCACTTCATCTCGCTGGGCGACTCCGTGGACGTCGACCTGGGCGACGTGCTCGATCACCTGGCCAGCGATGGCAATGCCGGCGCGATCCTGCTGTATGTCGACCAGCTGCGCTACGCGCGCAAATTCATGTCAGCGGCGCGCGCCGCCGCGCGCAGCAAGCCCGTGATCGTGCTCAAGTCGCGCAGCGATACCGACGGCGCCCGGCCGGCGGCCAGCGAAAGCGGCGCGCTGGCCACCGAGGACGACGTGTTCGACGCCGCGATCCGGCGCGCCGGCATGCTGCGTGTACACACGACCGAGCAGCTGTTCGCGGCGGTCGAGACGCTGGCCTATGCGCGCGTGCTGCATGGCGAGCGCCTGGCCATCGTCAGCAACGGCCTGGGGCCGGGCGTGCTGGCGCGCGACGCGCTGCGTTATGGCGGTGGCGTGGCAGCGACGCTGTCGCCCGAATCGGTCATGCGGCTCGATGCCGTGCTGCCGGCCGGCTGGAACGGTGCGCAGCCCGGCAATTCGGTGCGTGCCAGCCCGGTGAACCTGCTGGGCGGCGCGCCGCCCGAGCGCTACGCCGCAGCGCTCGACGTGCTGCTGGCCGACCCGCAGGTCGACGCCGTACTGATCGTGCATTCACCGACCGCGACCGTCGACAGCCGCGACGTCGCCAATGCGATTGCGCCGCTGGCGCGCGCCGCTTCGCGCCCGATCCTGTCGTGCTGGCTGGGCGGCGCCTCGGTCGTGGCCGCGCGCGCCATTGCGGCCGAGGCGCGCATGCCCACGTACCGCACGCCCGAAGACGGCGTCAACGGCTTCCTGCAACTGGTGAACTACCGGCGCAACCAGAACCTGCTGATGGAAGTGCCGCCGTCGATGGCGGGCCATATGGCGCCCGACCGCAGCGCCGCGCGCGCGCTGGTGCGCGAGGCGATCGCCGCCAAGCGCCTCTTGCTGTCGGATCCCGAGACCAAGGCGATCCTGCGCGCGTATGGCCTGGCGCTGGTCGAGACGCGCGCCGCCGTTGACGCCGACGCGGCCGTCGCAGCGGCGCGCGCGATCGGGTTCCCGGTCGCCGTCAAGATCCTGACGCCCGACGTGATGCACAAGTCCGACGTCGGCGGCGTGACGCTCGACCTCGACTCGGAAGACGCCGTGCGCGCCGCGGCGCTGCGCATGCGCGCGCGGCTCGGCGAGTTGTTTCCGCAGGCGCGCTTCGACGGCTTTTCGGTGCAGGCCATGTGCCGCCGCACGCACGGCCATGAACTGATCGTCGGCGCCGCGCTCGACCCGGTCTTCGGGCCGGTGCTGGTGTTTGGCCAGGGCGGCGTGGCGGTCGAGGTACTCGATGATTATTCGGTCGGCCTGCCGCCGCTGAACCTGGTGCTGGCGCGCGACCTGGTCGACCGCACGCGCGTGGCGCGCCTCCTGGCCGGCTACCGCAACCGGCCGGCCGCCAATCTCGACGCCGTGCTGGCGGTGCTGATCCAGGTATCGCGCCTGATTTCGGATATTCCCGAAATCGTCGAGCTGGACATCAACCCGCTCGTGGTCGACAGCCGCGGCGCGATCGTGCTCGACGCGCGCATGCGGCTGGCGCTGGCCGACCGCTCGGGCAGCACGCTCGACCGGCTCGCGATCCGTCCCTATCCACGCGAACTGGAAGAGACGATCGAGTGGCAGGGCGCGCCGCTGCTGCTGCGCCCGATCCGCCCCGAAGACGGCCCGGCGCACCTGGCGTTCTTCGACGCGCTCACGCCCGACGACGTGCGCTACCGGATGTTCGTGCGCATCCGCGAGCTGCAGCCGTCGCAGCTGGCGCGCTTCACGCAGATCGACTACGACCGCGAGATGGCCTTCATCGCCACCCGCAAGAATGCGGACGGGGTGTTCGAGACGCTGGCGGTCGCCCGTGTCGTGGCCGACCCCGACAACACGAGCGCCGAATTCGCCGTCACCGTGCGTTCGGACCTCAAAGGCATGGGGCTGGGTCGCATCATGATGGAAAAGCTGATCCGGTATTGCCGCGCGCGCGGCACCGGCGAGATCGTCGGCGAAGCGCTGCCGCAAAATTCGCGCATCGTCGCGATGGTGAAAAAACTGGGCTTCGAGGTGACGATTGATCGTGAGGACGGCACCCGGAATATGCGCCTCGCATTACGTTAATCGTTTCGCGCGGCATGTGACATTCGGAGGATTTTGGGCTGTGCTGCGGTGTTAAGGTGGCGGTGTTTGTCGCCCTGTCACGTCGTGACGATTCGTACCGCTCCTTGCCAACAGGGCCCGACCCTGCTCCTGCGATGTCCCGACTCGGTTTGTTGTTGTGCGCCCCGTATGCCGTGTTCATCCTGGCCTGCGTCGGCATTGTGTCGCTCGGCGCTGGCGACGATGCGTCGCAGCTGGTCTTCCTGCAGTTGCCGATTACCGCCCAACTGGTCGTGGTGCAGGCGCTGGGCCTGGGCCGCGCCATTGAATTCCTGTCGTGGCCCGACGCGTACGGCCTGTTCGTCACGCCGGCCTTCGTGCTGCTGTATGCCGCCGGCGCGCTGTGCGAACGGGGCCTGACGCGCAGGCGCGGCCTGGTGCCCGCGCGCAGCGGCGGCTGATCCGGGCGCGGCGCGATGCCGGCTCAGAACGCCTGACAAAACTGTTGCTTGCTTTGGCGGCAACATGGTCGGGCAGTTAGCCATACCGACCGTCCGGCTTCGGCCAAGAGCGGTCCTTTGGTATCCACTTGCGAGCAGAATGGTTCGGCCACAACTCGACAGGATGATATGCACGTAATTTACTTCAGATGGAAGGTAGCCTCTGGCCATGAGCGAGACTTCGAGCAGGCCTGGCTGGAACTCACCAAACTTGTACGCGACGAGCGAGGCGGTCTAGGTTCGCGTTTGCATCGGTCCACCGATGACCACTATTTTGCGTATGCCCAATGGCCGTCCAAACTCGCCTGGGCTACGCAACCTGAGCCTACTCCACGCATGGTCGAGCTGCGAAACCGAATGCGTGAATTCGCCGAACTCGTGGATGGCCCACTCCGGGCTGACGTCATTGCCGACCTCCTGATATCGGTAGCTCCCGATTAAGGGGACAGCTTAGCGAAAGCATTCACAGGCGCGAATGGCTGGTTTGGGTCGGTTCCGGCATGTCGCGGTCACCGCTGAATTTTCAACCTGTCAACCTGCTATGTTGGCTTGACCGGCCGGGTTCGGCCAGAAGCGGAAGTTCGTACTTTCTAAAAGCGGAAACAAAAACTTCGCCAGCGCTGTTGGGATATGCTGGGCAGATGAGGAAAGATCAGGCATGGGCAAAACTACAGACCTGCGTCGGGAATCGAAGAATCGCTTCTATCCGTTTGTCGCCGAGCATGGGTTCCAGATTGATATGACGCACAGTCCGTTCAGCGTCGACTTCCGCCGTATTACTGCTGAACGGGTAGACGTATTCGACCTTCAATGGGAGAAATATGGCAGGCCGCGCTTCATAGTGAACTTTGGGCACTGCTCGACAAGCGGCGCGGTCCACTTTGGCGAACAGATTCCGCCCGACAGAGTGCTTTCCTACATGGGTTCGTTGTCTGGCCGCCTGCACCCAAAGAAAGGTTCCCAAACACGTGCTTGGTTTCGTCAGGACCGTTCTTTCTTTCGGCGAGTCGTGCTACGACACCAGCCACGTCCCGCAGCCCATGTCGTAGACGAACTATTATGTCTTTTTCCAGAGCTGGAGGAGTGGTTCCGGCACCAGCGCCTAGGAACGCACATGGTGATCCAGAGGTACCCGTGGCAGAAGTAATCTGGAGCGCAGGGATAGACATCGGTTTTCGCCCGATCTCTCGACGTCCGCTTCGGCTCGGGTGCTGCCCTTCGTGATAGTCTGCGATTTTCCCGACTTGGCAACCTGCTATGCTGGACCGAACGGCCGAGATCGGCCAGGAGTGGACCTTCCTCCATTCTCAATTTTGGGAAGTTACTGATGACAATTCTCATCGCCTCCTGCATCTTGGCATTTGTGGCCCTGACGAGTACTGTAGAAGCGGCCCCTCTTGTGAGCTATTTCCCTAAGAAGGAGCTCAGCCTCTTTTTAGCGGACAAGTTCGACTTGGCCAGTATTCGAAGCTCCTTCGGGCCACGTCGTTCTCCCGCGCTGCGCACATTCACTGATTTCGGTATGAAGCCGAGCAAGGCCACTGCGGATGCTCTTGTGTTTGAAACTCCCGGTGAATGGTTGTACGAACTGAAAATCGTCGCTCGAAGGGACGTCAACAGGGATGGGATCGAAGATTTAGAGGTGTGCTTCATCGATCACGCCTTGAATGGCGGAACCTACGACACATCGAGCGGGCTTCTGATTACCCGGTACTCCGCAGACGGTTATGCAGTCGCCTTGAGTTATAGTCTCAACGATGGTGTTTGTGAGGAATATGCTCGGTAGATTCCGCGCGCAAGGTCTGCTCTGGGGCGATAGCTGGCCGACCCAGCGTCAGTCCGGCACTAACATAGCGGCCACATTCGTAGACAGACTAATGCCAGCGCGAGCACTACTTCCTGGAGACCTGTCCGGCAGTGAAAGGACGAGCTGGCCGTGCCTGAAAACGCCCAGGTAAGCTGCATGCCGATCGAGCGTATGCTTCGAGAGCCCATTCGGCTTGGTTGCGCCATCGGAGCATTGCAGCTGGAATCGCGCGCGATGGCGTAGAGTCGCGCGAACGACTCGCCCGATGGCGGCGGGTCGTCAAGCGCGCCTTGCGTTGGCTACACCGCTTTCGCAGACTGCGCACACGACATGAGCGACGGGCAGGCATCCATCAGGCGTTTCTCTCGCTTGCCTGCTCGCTCATCCGTTGGCGGTATGCTAAACGGTGTTATCAGGCGCTCTCAACGCCGAAAGCGCACGTCCTCGCTGACCACCGGCGCATTGCCCTTCGGCTTCTTCGGCTTTTTTGGCTTCTTGACGATCTGACCCTTTGCATCGGTCTGCGGCACGCGATGTTCGGGCGCATAGCCCGGCTCTTCCACACGTTCGAGCGTCTGGCGCGTGAGCACTTCGATTGCCGCCAGTTGCTCGACTTCGTCGGCGCACACCAGCGACACCGCTTCGCCGCTGGCGCCCTTGCGGCCCGTGCGTCCGGTGCGGTGCACATAGTCCTCGGCCACGATCGGCAAATCCACATTGATCACGGCCGGCAGGTCATCGATGTCGATGCCGCGCGCAGCGACGTCGGTGGCGATCAGCACGCGTACCTCGCCCGCCTTGAAACGGTCGAGCGCGCGCAGGCGCGCAGGCTGCGGCTTGTCGCCGTGGATCGAGTCGACCGGGATGCCTTTGGATTCGAGCAGCCCGACCAGCTCATCGACCCCCTTGCGGGTACGGGCGAAGGCCAGCACCTGCGTCCAGTCGCGTCGTTCGAGCAGGTGCACGAACAGCGCGGCCTTGCGTTTCTTGTCGACCGGGATCACCCACTGGCGGATCGCAGCGACGGTCGTGTTGCGCGGCGTTGCCTCGATGCGCACCGGTTCGCGCAGCATCTGGTTCGACAGTGCGCGGATCGGGTCCGAGAACGTTGCCGAGAACAGCAGCGTCTGGCGCTTCTTCGGCAGCAGTTTGAGGATGTTGTCCAGTTCGCGCGCGAAGCCCAGGTCGAGCATGCGGTCGGCTTCGTCCAGCACCAGCGTTTTCACTTCATTAAAGTGCACCGCGTTCTGCCGGTGCAGGTCGAGCAGGCGCCCCGGCGTGGCGACGAGTACGTCCACGCCCTTGCGCAGCGTCATCATCTGCGGATTGATGCTGACGCCGCCATAAGCGACCATCGAGCGCAGCGGCAAGCCTTCAGCATAGGTGCGCACGCTTTCGTGCACCTGTTCGGCCAGTTCGCGGGTCGGCACCAGGATCAGCGCGCGCGCCGCGTTGTTGCCGACCTTGCCGCCCATCACGAGACGCTGCAGGATCGGCAGCGTGAAGCCGGCGGTCTTGCCGGTGCCAGTCTGGGCGGCGGCCATCACGTCGTTGCCAGCCAGGATGGCGGGAATCGCCTGCTCCTGGACGGCGGTGGGCGTGTGGTAGGCGAGGGCGTCCAGGGTGCGGACGATCGGCTCGATCAGGCCGAGGGAAGCAAACGACATGGGCAGGACACCTTGCGACGAAAAATGGACAGGCCGCAGTGTAACCTGCCGGCGCCGGCATGGCGATCATTGGCACGCAGCGAAGGCGACGCGGCGGGGCGGCGCGCCCGTCCGTGCAGGATCAGGACGACGCCGGCGTGTGCGAGGCGCCTTGCGCGGTCGGGGCGATCGGCTGGGCCGGCGCATTGTGTTCGCGGCAGCCGCCCAGCATCAGGCAGGCGATGGTCAGTACTGCGGCGGAATAAGTGCGTAGTTGCATGATGAATCCTCCGGGTAGCAGACCACCATCATACGCCGGACCGGCGCCTGTCGGCACAGTTCCGGTTGCGCGGTGGCCCCTTACGACAGGATGTCCTTCCTGACGGGAACATAGCGATACGGTGCGTGGTCGACTGGCCCGTCGCAGCGTTCACGCAGCGACGTGGCATCAAGCATGACCCAGTCGCGCCGATGGGCCTGGCCAAGCACGCGTTGTCGCGTCAGATCGAAGCAGCGCAGCGCCAGATGGTCGGGCACCAGCAGCACGCGAGCAGGATCGGCGCGCATCCAGTGCCATGCGCTTGACTCTTGCTGCGCCAGTGGCGCCAGATAACTGAAATGCACCAGCGGCCGGTCGGCAAACAGCAGGAACTGTTCTTTGAACTCCAGCATGCCGACCTGCGTCCCTGGTGCAATCTGGCGCTCAAGTTCCTGCAGGACGGCGCGCGGCGTGCGATGCGGGTCGAGTGTCGGCCATAGCCAGAAGGCGATGCACAGCCAGGTCAGCAGGCTGGCCAGCGCCAGTTGCTCGAACAGGGCGCGCGTGCGCAGCAGCAGGGGGATGCCGGCCAGCGCCAGCCCCAGCAGCAGCACACCGGGCGCCAGTGCCGCGACGGCCTCGGCATAGTCATCCGCCCGGGCCGGCAGCCGGTGGGGCGCCAGCCATGCGACGCCCGCCAGCGCTATCAGGAGCACGCCCATCAGCACGAGCACTGTGCGCAACAGCACTGATGCGGCGCGGCGGCCCGCGGCCGGCGTCTGCTCCCACACGCAGGCGAGCGCCAGCGCGCACATCGGTAGCGCAGGCAGGATATAGACCTCGCGCTTGCCGGGACTGAGTGAAAAGAACAGCAGCACGAGTACAACCCAGCTCAGCAGGACGCGTAGCGCTGCGTCATGCGGCCACAGGTCGATGATGACGCGTAGCCGCAGTACGAACAGCACGACCAGCGGAAACCACATCGTTGGCAACGCAGTCGTCAGGTAGTAGTGCCACGGCTGGATGTGGTGCCACGCATTGGCGTAGCGCTCGGCGGTCTGCCTGAACAGGATATTGTCGCGGTAGGCCAGCAATTCGGGGCTGTGCACACGCTCGACCGTGAGCCACATCGGCGCCAGCCACAGCGCGAGCGTGAGCAGCATCAGGACGGGCCCCCACCATGCGCACAGGCGCCAGGCCTGGTGCCCGGGTTCATCAAAGCGGCGGCGCCAGATGGCCAGCGGGATCAGCATCAGTGCCGGGAGAAACCCGACGCCCTTGGTCATGATGCCCAGTGCCATCGCTACCCAGCTGGCGGCATACCAGCCCCAGGCGGGGCCGACCAGAAAGTGGCGGACCAGCCCATAGCAGCCGAGCGTGATCCAGAAGCACAGCACGGTGTCGATTTGCGCGCCCTTGGCCTGCAGCAGGAATTGCGGCGTGAATACGAGGATCAGCACGGCGGAGCGCGCGACGTGGTCGCCCCACAAGCGGCGCCCCAGGTCGAATACCAGCCCCAACGTCCCCAGCCCCGCCAATGCGCTGGGCAGCAGAAACGCGATCTTCAGGTGTCCGGTCAGTTGATAGAAGACGGCGATCAGCCACATGAAGACGGGTGGCTTGTCCGGATAGAATTCGCCGCCCCGCGTGGGAAACAGCCACTGGCCCGATTCCACCATTTCGCGTGCGACCTGAGCAAAGCGCGGCTCATCGGCTGGCCAGGGCGCGCGCAACCCGATGCCCGCGAACAGCGCAATGAGCGTCAGCCCGACAAGCCACGGCCACCAGCTTGGGGCCTGATCAAGGTTGCCGGTGTGCGGGCGTGGCATGCATTTGTCCCCGGATGTGCTGCAGACGCTGCTTGAAGCCGTGATGGTAGAGGTACAGCGCGAGCGCCGTGGACAGCGCCAGCGTCAGCAGGCCGAACCAAAGCTGCTGTTCGTCGTGCGAGGCCAGGCCTGCGCCGGCAAAGCTGAACAGCAGCATTTGCGGCAGGTAGCCAAGTAGGCTGCCCCAGAACACTGCCGGCATGCTCAGCCGGGCCAGCCCCACGGCAATATTGGTGGCCAGGTTGCTGCCGACCGGCATCAGCCGCAGCGTGCAGATCCACAGCCAGGTGTCGCGGGCCAGCAACTGGCGGATGATGGTGACCCAGTCGCCATAGCGGGTGCTGGCCCAGGCCGTGCCGATGTGGCGCACGCAGCAGATTGCCAGCAGGGCGCCAAAGCCGGTCAGCAGAGTGCTCAGCAACGCGCCCGGCACGCCACCGATGACGCAGCCGCAGGCAAAGGCGAGTACCTGGCGCGGACCGCCAAGCGCGGTGTAGATGATGCCGGTGATCGCGAACACGGGCCAGGCAACCGCCCAGTGCCGCTCGAACAAATGGTTGAGGAGTTCCAGTTCGGTAAACGACCCCCACCACTGGAAATGGAGCGAGACGAAGCCGAGCGTCAGCACGCTAGTTAGCAGCAGCGGTTTGACCAGCAGGGCCAGCGCGGGTTTCACTGCCGCACTTCCATGCGGTCGATCAGCGGCAGCTTGCTGCGGCGGATCAGCCAGCTCACGCCCCACATGTCGACGATGCCCACCCACAGCCGGTTCCAGGCCGTATATTTCGACACGCCGGCAGTACGGTGGCGATGGCGCACTGGCACGATGGCGATCACGCCGCCCAGGCGCTTGACCAGCGCCGGCACGAACCGGTGCATGTGGTCGAAATAGGGCAGGCACAGCCAGGTGGCGCGCGGCACCAGCTTGAGGCCGCAGCCGGTATCGGGCACCCCGTCGTCGAGGATGCGGCGGCGCACGGCGTTGGCAATGCGCGACTGGATTTTTTTCCAGCGCGTGTCGCGCCGGTCGGTGCGAAAGCCGGCAATGCAGAAATGCCGGTGCGTGTCGCTCAGGGTGAGTCCCTGCGCCACCAGCGCCGGAATGTCGGCCGGGTCGTTCTGGCAATCGCCATCGATCGTGACGAGAAAACGCCCGGCGGCGTGGCGCGCGGCGGTCCACAAGGCAGTGCTCTGGCCGGCACTGTGTGCGTGGCGGATCAGCCGCGCCGGCATGCTCCACTGCTGGCAATGTTGCAGGAACACGGCGCCGGTGTCGTCGCTGCTGCCATCGTCCACCAGCACGACCTCGTGCGTCAGATGCCCAGCGAGGGCGTGGTGGATTTCGTCCACCAGATGGCCGATATTGCCGGCTTCATCCTTTGCCGGAATCAGTACCGACACCAGCCATGCATGCTCGTTGTCTGGTTCGTCAGCCATGCCGCTCAATCCCTTCAAGAAGCGCGCAAAAAAACTGCGCATCATGTTCTGCGAGAATTCCGGATAACGACATCCGGTGCTGACTGGTTATGGATGGGCTGTAAATACAGGTCAGTGTACGAGGTCGCGGCCACCTTGGGAAGTAACAGTTGATAGAGAGGGAACGGTCAGGTGAGTGGCCTGGCAAACGCCACGTCAACGCCGCCGGGGCCAGTTTCGTCGGCCCAGCCGCGGCTTCGTCGCATAATGCTGTCTTGCGAACCATGGCGTGCCTATGCTGGCGCCATTCTTCAACGCTTGAAAGCCCATCATGATGTCGAGTTTTTTCCACCACGGTCGCCTGGTCGTTGCCTGGAGCGCGGTGTACCTGACGCTGTGTATCTTCATCAGTGAAACCGTGCTGCACGATATCGATCTGGACATCGAGGCGTATGTGGTGCTGCTCGGGTTCTCGCTGGCCGGCTGGGTGCTCCTGATCGCGTTCTCGCACACCCGCCGCGTGCGGCTGCTGGCCGGCACCGTGAACGCGGCCACGCTGGCAAACCGCCAGCGGCGCCAGATCGAAATCCCGTTCGAGGCCGGCGAAGCGTTCGACATGATCGACGCCGCGATCCGCGAACTGCCTGGCGTCACCGCTGTCGACAGCGCCCGCGACAGCCTGCAGGTGCGCGCCAAGGTCGAGCGCACCGATCTGTATGGCGGCAATGCCTCGGCTGGCGCCGCGCTGGCCCGCCTGTCGACCTGGCGCAACCAGATCCGCGCCACGATCACGCCCAATGGCGACGCGGCCGGCAGCGTGACCTTGATTTGCGAACCGGAAGACCCGGCCTGGATCGACTGGTTCCTGGTCGACCAGGGCAGCAACCTGGAAAACGCCGACGCCATCGTGCGCGCCATCACGCGCCGCATCGCCGAACGGCGCCGCCTTGAAACACAGGCCCTGCGCGAAAGCGCGACCGAGAAGGAATTGACGGTGGCGCGCCTGAACCTGCTGCACGCCCAGGTCGAGCCGCACTTTTTGTACAACACACTGGCCAGCGCCCAGGTGCTTACGCGCACCGATCCGGCGCGCGCCGACGCCATGCTCGGTAACCTGATCCAGTACCTGCGCCACTCGCTGCCGCGCACCGAGGATGCGCCGTCGACGCTGGGCGAAGAGCTGGAACGGGCGCGTGCCTATCTGGATATTCTGGCCATCCGCATGGGGCCGCGCCTGGCGCTGCAGGTCGACGTGCCGGAGGAACTGCGCCGACTCGTGTTTCCGCCGATGATGCTGCAGACGCTGGTCGAGAACGCCATCAAGCACGGGCTGGAACCCAAGCCTGGCGGCGGCACCGTCTGGATCCTTGCGCGCGCGATCGACAATGCGGCAGCCGTCACGGTGGCCGACGACGGCCGCGGCTTCTCGCTCGAGACAGCCGGCACCGGCATCGGCCTGCGCAATGTGCGCGAGCGCCTGCGCCTCGGTTACGGCAGCATGGCGAGCTTTGCCATCGTCGCCAACTTCCCGAGCGGCGTGGCCGCCACCATCACGGTGCCGCTGGCGCTGCAGGGCGCGGGAGTGCGATCATGACCCGTTGCGTGATTGCCGAAGACGAACTCCTGCTGCAGGAAGAGCTGGTCAAGCTGCTGAGCGAGGTGTGGCCGGACCTCGAGATCGTGGCCGCCTGCGACGACGGCGGCAGTGCGCTCGACGCCATTGCCAGCCACCGGCCCGAGGTTGCGTTCCTCGATATCCGCATGCCTGGCCTATCCGGCCTCGAGGTAGCGTCAAGCGTGCTGGCGGCGGGGTTGCGCACCGAGATCGTGTTCGTGACCGCGTATGATCAGTACGCGCTCGACGCCTTTGATCGCGGCGCCGTCGACTACCTTCTCAAGCCGGTCGGGCGCGAACGGCTGGCCGCGACCGTGGCCCGGGTGCGCGAGCGGCTGGCGCGCGGTGTGGCGGATACGACACAGCTGGCGGCGCTGCTGGCGCGCCTGCAGAGCGTCGCGCCGCCGGCGCCGCGCGCCCAGCCGCTGGTCTGGCTGACGGCCAGCCGCGGCGTAGAAACGCGCCTGATCCTGGTCGACGACGTGGCGTATTTCCAGTCCGATTCGAAGTACACGGTGGTGATGACGGCCGAGGGAGAATCACTGCTGCGCAAACCCATCCGCGACCTGCTCGAGGTGCTCGACCCGGCCATGTTCCGGCAGGTGCACCGCTCGACGATCGTCAATCTGCGGGCGGTGGCGGGCGTCACGCGCGACGACAGCGGCAAGGGCATCATCCGCCTGCGCAACCGGCCCGAGACGCTGACAGTCAGTCAGCCGTTCATGGCGCTTTTTCGTCACATGTAGGGACAGGCCAGCGCGCGAGACGTTGCCGTAGTAAAATCTCAGATGGCCATCAGGCCGGCGTTGTTGCCGGTTGGGGCATCAAGAAGGAGGCAAGCTTGCGTAGCGATATCGTGATCGTGGGTGGCGGCGCTGGCGGTCTGGAGCTGGCATGCAAACTGGGCCGTAAACTCGGCCCGACAAAGGTGACGCTGGTCGACAGCCGCCTGTACCACATCTGGAAACCGTCGCTGCATGAAGTCGCGGCGGGCACCCTGGACATCCACCAGGAAGGTCTGTCGTACGCGATGCTCGCGCACGACAATGGATTCAATTTCGTGCTCGGTCCGATGACCGGGCTGGACGAGGCCGGCCAGGCGATCGAGATCGGGGCCGTGTATTCGGCCACCGAACACGACGAAGTGCTGCCGGCGCGTCGCCTGGCGTACACGTCGCTCGTGATCGCGATCGGCAGCACCTCGAACTACTTCGGCGTGCCGGGCGCGCAGGAACACTCCATTTCGCTCAATGCGACCGAAGACGCCGAACGCTTCCGCCTGCGCATGCTGCGCCTGATGCTGGCGGTCGAGCAGCAACGCGAAGAGGGCCGTGAAACGGGCCTGGACGTCGTCATCATCGGTGGCGGCGCGACCGGCGTCGAGCTGGCCGCCGAATTGCGCGAAGCATCGGGCGCGTATGCGCGCTACGGCTTTGCACGGATGGACGTCAAGCGCGACGTGCGCATCACCATTCTCGAAGGCGCGCCGCGCATCCTGGCGCCGCTTCCCGAGCGCGTGTCGAATGCGGCGCTGGGCCTGCTGAACAAGCGCGGCATCCGCGTTGTCAGCGATTGCCGCGTCACGGCGATCGAGAGCGACAAGGTGCTCGACGCCAATGGCAATGTGTACCCGGCCGACTTGTGCGTGTGGGCGGCGGGCATCCGCGCCCCCGAGATGCTCGGCAAGCTCGGCCTGCAGACCGCACGCGGCGGCGGCCTGGATGTCGATTCGCATCTGCGCGTCAAGGGCGCCAAGGCCATCTGGTCGCTGGGCGACTGCGCGGTCTGCATCGACGGCAACGGCTTGCCGGTGCCGCCACGCGCGCAGGCGGCGCACCAGCAGGCCGATTATCTCGTCACGACCTTCCTGCGCATGGACAAGGGCCAGCCGCCCTTGACCGAACCCTACGAGTACCGCGATTACGGGTCGCTCGTGTCGGTTGGCCAGAACACCAGTGTCGGTAGCCTGATGGGTTCGCTTCGCGGCGCGAGCTGGTTCGTGCAGGGCGGCATTGCGCGCCTGATGTACGCCAGCCTGCACCTGATGCACCACCGGGCCGTGATGGGCATTACCCGCACTGGCCTGCTGGCCGTGGCGCGCTTCCTGATCCGGCGCAGCACACCGCTGGTCAAGCTGCACTGACGGGATCGTCGGCAGGCTACAAACAACAACGGCGGCCATTGGCCGCCGTTGTTGTTTGTACCGGCCTTGCCGGCGCCTAGGCCGGCAATTCGCGCGGCAGCGTCATTTGCAGCATGGCGCCGCCTTGCTCGGTGCGCACCAGGATCAGGTTGCCACCGAGCGTGCGGGCGCGTTCGCGCAGCAGGCGCAGGCCATGGCGCTCGTCGGCGGCCAGCGCATCGGCGCCGGGACCGACGCCATCGTCGCGCACCGTCAGCATGGCCATCTCGCCATCGTCGTCCAGGATCACGTCCACGCGCGTGGCCTGCGCATGCGCCGCGGCATTGCGCAAACCTTCTTCGGCGCAGCGCAGCAGCAGCACGGCGTGCTCGCGCGACCAGGCGCCGTCTTCTTCGGGCAGGCTGGCTTGTGCCTTGATGCCGTGCTCGGCGCCGAATTCAGGCACCAGCTCGGCCAGCGCGGTGCGCAACCCGAGAAACTCGAGCTTGTCGTTCCACAGCGCGAGCTGCATCTGGCGGTTGGTCTCGATGACGCCCCCGAGCAGGACTTTCATCTGCGCGGCGCGGTCGCGCAGCGCCTTGTCTTCGGCTGGCAGGCGCTGGGTGAGCAGGGAAAGGTGCATCGTCAGGGCCGTCATCGACGAACCCAGACTATCGTGCAACTGGCGCGCGAGCTGGCGACGCTCCTGGTCCCAGCTATTGGCCAGCCAGGACACCATGTCGGAGAGTTCAGCAGTGCGCGCCGCGACCAGGCGTTCGAGCTCCGGGTCGGGATGCGGTGGGACCGGTTCAGTCATCAGGGTCTCAATTAAATGTTTCCCAAATCATACAACAATTGTCATTTATCCGTCGCGCATTGGGTGCAGCAAGAGCGGTTCGTTCTGTTCTCACCGAGTGTGAGGTCGCGAACAGTGTAGATCACGCGCCAGGCGCACTCTGGGAATGTGGCCAACGAGTCATCATTCAACCAACAATACGGGGGTAACACCATGACCAAAGCAACGACCAAAAAGACGAGCGGCCCGCAGGATGCGCTGGAACTGTTGAAAAGCCAGCACGACGAAGTGAAAGACATGTTCGACCAGTTTGAAGAACTGGGCGAGCGCGCCACCGTCAGCAAGAAGAAGCTGGCCAACGAAATCTGCGAAGCCCTGATCATGCACACATCGATCGAAGAAGAAATCTTCTATCCGGCGCTGCGCAAGACGTCGAAGGAAATGGAAGACATGCTCGACGAAGCGTTTGTCGAACACGCGTCGGCCAAGGACCTGATCGCACAGGTGCAGGAGATGGAACCGGACGAAGACTACTATGATGCCAAAGTAAAGGTGCTGGGCGAATACGTGTCGCACCACGTCGAAGAGGAAGAGGAAGAAATGTTCCCGAAAGTGCGCAAGCTCGACCTCGACCTGCAAGCCATGGGCGCTGAAATGGCGGCCCGCCGCGACGAAATTCTCGCTACTGTCTGAAGCGTACTTGACATGCTGGCCGGCCGCCCTGGGGCCGGCTTTTTTACGTCGGTGCCATTTAGCAAAGAATTCGATGGTGCGGACAGTCAAGACGTTCGCTGCCGCACATACGTGCTATTGCTGGTATGCGATAGTGAAAGCTAGCCGGTTCCATCGAGGACGGGAGCGTTATACAAGAGAGGACACACCATGAATATCGATAACATCGTAAATGAGCAGTTCCGTGGCAAAAGTTTCCGTGAGCTGGCCGACGCGCCATTGTCGGCACTGCGCGGCATCGGCGAGCAGCAAGCCAATGCGCTGGCCGACACGCTTGGCGTGAAGACCATTGGCGATCTGGCCAGCCTGCAGGCAGTCAGCTTCGCTGTCGCGATCAAGGCACTGGCCGGTAGCGAGACGCAGTCGAGCAAAGAGCAGGCCGAAGAGACCTTGCTCGATGATGCCGTCGAAATGACGTTCCCGGCCAGCGATCCGATTTCGGTCGATGCCGGTATCACCCGCATCGAAGTGCCGCCCGAGATGGTCGACGCAGGGCGCGACCACCAGCACGCGCGTTCGATCGAAGAAACGAGCACCATTCGCGATTGCCCGCCAGCCGAAAAGCGTTAAGCACACGGCAGAGCAGGATGGAGCAGGCCACGGAACGCAGGTTCCGTGGCCTGTTTTTTTTATTGGCGCAGCCAACGCAAAAGCATACCGGGGCGCTCGCTTGCGCGAGAGCCCCGGTCTTTAGTCAGCTGAAAGAAGGTGACGTATCAGCGATGCGGCGTTGCCAGTTCGGGCACTGGCGCCGGTACTGGCGCGCCGCTGGTCTTGGACGCCGCCTGGCGGTTGGCCGCCGGCGAGCAGAAACGGTTCTTGCCGGCGCGCTTGGCTTCGTACAGCGCGTAATCGGCGATATTGATCAGGGCATCGACCGATTCAGCGTCGTCGGGATAGATGCTGATGCCGATCGACGTCGACAGGCGCAGCGTCAGGTCGTTGATGAAGAACGGTTCTGACAACGCCTCGACCAGCTTGGCCGCCGGGCCCTGCGCGTCGGGCAGGCCGTGGATATCGCCGAGCACGACCATGAATTCATCGCCACCCAGGCGGGCAACGGTGTCTTCCTTGCGCGAACTCGCCAGCAGACGCTGCGATACGGCTTTCAGGATCTCGTCGCCATACGCATGGCCATAGGTGTCGTTGATCGCCTTGAAGCCATCCAGGTCGAGATACATGATCGCGGCCTTGGCATGGGTGCGGTTGGCGTGCTGCAGCGCTGTCTCGATGCGGTCTTCGAGCAAGCGACGGTTCGGCAAACCGGTGAGGGCGTCATGCAGTGCGAGTTCCTGCTGGGCCTTCGAGTACTGGGCCAGTTCCTTGTACAGCAGGCGTACTTCGAGCATGTTATGGATGCGCTTGTGCACCTCGAGCAGGTCGAACGGCTTGCTGATGAAGTCGCGGGCGCCTGCTTCGAGCGCGGCGATCTTGAAACTTGGCTGGGCCGTCAGGGCCAGAACGGGCAGATAGCCACCCTGTTCAATTTCCTTGAGGCCCTTCATGACCTGGAAACCATTCAACCCCGGCATTTGCAGGTCGAGCAGAATCAGATCGTAGTTGTGTTCGCGATGGAGCGGGCACACCTGCTCCGGCAGCATGGTCGAGCTGACGCAGGTGTAGCCTTCTTCGCGCAATATCTCTTCCATCAGCTCGATATTGTCGGGCGAATCGTCTACCACCAGAATTTTGGCGTTCAAAATGTCTTGTCTGCTCGGCATGCTTATCTCTTTATCGAAACTGGGCGGCGCCCCATTTCGGGGTGGAATCTAACGATACCTTACCTCTAATTAGTGTAGCAAGGACCATAAAATTTCTTGTAGGACAGCGCCGCGTCCGCAGGTAGGAACATCATCGACTATGGCCGCGGCCGCTTTCGGCGAGCAATGGCACAGCCGGAGGCGTGCTGACCATGCCGATGGCCGTCATCAATTCACTCTGTTCGACCGGTTTGGATACATGGGCCGAGAAACCGGCCTCGAGCGCCTTCAAGCGGTCTTCGGAGCGCGCAAACGCCGTCAGCGCGATGGCCGGAATCAGGCCGCCAGCGTCGCGCGGCAGGGCGCGGACCCAGGCGAGGAACTCAAGGCCATTGACGTCGGGCATGCCGAGATCGCTGATCAGGAGGTCCGGTGGGCTCGCGCGCAACTGCGCCATGGCATCCTGTGCGCTGCCGGCCAGCCGCACATTGGCATGGCAATCGGACAGGATGCGGGCAATCAGCTCGCGCGCGTCGCGGTCATCGTCCACGACCAGCACCGACATGCCGCGCATGTCACGCACCATGGGTTCGGGCGTCGCCTCCGCGGCAGCGGGCAGGGGCGCTGACGCCATCTCGGGCAGCGCGCCACCAGCGAGGTCTGCCTGACGCGACGCGCGTGGCATGCTCGACAGCGCCGCCGGCAGTTCAATTGTGAAGCTCGCGCCCTGGCCGGGCCCGGCGCTGTCGGCGCGCACCGTGCCGCCGTGCTGTTCGATCAGGTGTTTCACGATCGACAAGCCCAGGCCCAGGCCGCCATGGCTGCGCGTCATCGAGGCATCGCCCTGGCGGAAGCGCTCGAATACGTGCGTGATGAATTCGGGTGCGATGCCCGAGCCCGTATCGCGGATCGTGATGGCCACCTGGTCATCGTGATATCCCAATTCGATCGTCACCAGCCCGTCGCGGGGCGTGAACTTGATCGCGTTCGACAACAGGTTCCAGATCACCTGCTGGAGCCGCCCCGGGTCGCCCGCGACGGACGGGATGGCGACGCCTTCGGGATAGCGCCGTTCGATGCGAATGCCCTTGGCGTCAGCTGCCGGGCGCACCGTTTCAATGGCGGCATCGATGAAGCTGCCCGGCGCCAGCGTCTGCATGTCGAGCAGCACCTTGCCGGACGTGATGCGGCTCATGTCGAGCAGGTCTTCGATCAGTTGCGCCTGGGCGCGCGCATTGCGCTCGATGGTCGACAGGCCCCGCTGCAAGTCGGCGCCATCGCGGCTGCCGCGCCGCAGCACCTGCGACCAGCCAAGAATGGCTGACAGCGGCGTGCGCAGTTCGTGCGACAGCGTGGCCAAAAATTCATCCTTCATCTGGCTGGTGCGTTCGGCTTCGGCGCGCGCTTCACGCTCGTTTTCGAGCAGCACCTTGCGTTCTTCGGCCGCGCGGCTGGCCACTTCGTACAGGCGGATATTATCGACCGCAATCGCTGCCTGCGCCGCGATGCCGCTGACGATGCGTTCACTGCGCTCGGTAAAGACGTTCGGTTCCGGGTGGCCAAAGAACATCGTGCCGAGCAGTTCGCCCGAGCGCGCCATGACTGGCACGGTCAGGTAGCTGCGCACCGCCGGGTGACCAGACGGCAGGCCGAAGTGCAGCGCATTGCCGGCCTGGACCGGATCGGCCGCCAGGTCGGCCACGCGCTGCAGGCTGGTGGTGCGCAGACCGGGCCCGAACAAGGCGCTGGCGCCCGGTTCGGCGAAGTCCTGGAACTGGGCCGATGTAGCGCCCGACAGCGTGTACAGCGAATACAGCATGCCTGCGCCATCCTGGCCATAATGCACGAAGGCGGCAAAGCGCGCGCCGCAGACGCCGCCCGCGACGTCGGTGGCGGCCTGCATCACGGCGCGCAGATCGCGCGTCGAGGCCAGCATGCTGCCCGTGCTGTTGAGCAGTTCGAGCACGTGCGATTCGTCGCGCAGCGCCTGTTCGGCGCGCTTGACCTGGTCGACATCGGTGTTCGTGCCGAACCAGCGCACCACGCGGCCGTCGCGGTCGTGCACGGCTTCGACCCGTGTCAGGAACCAGCGGAAATTGCCGTCGGCGCCGCGAATGGGAAATTCCATCTCGAACGCCGTGCCGGTGCGCACCGATTCATCCCAATGTTCGAGCACGGCAGGCAACACCGCCGGGTCGTACACTTTTTGCCAGCCCCAGCCGGTCGATTCTTCGGGCGTGATGCCCGTGTATTCATACCAGCGCTCGTTGAACCAGACGATCGAGCCGTCCGGATCGGCCATCCAGGCCAGTTGCGGAATGGTGTTGGCCAGCGCGCGCAATTCTTCTTCGCTCTGGCGCAGGTGGTCATCCGCGGCGCGCCGGGCGCTGATGTCCTGGGCCATGCCCGTCATGCCCAGCACGCCGCCGCCATCGACGGCGCTGGCGTAGTCGGGGCGGCCGACCAGCGCCACGCAGCGCGCCGCGCCGCCGGCCAGGTTGCCGCGCGCGAGCAGGCGGCATTCGAGGTCGAGGTCGGTGCCCTGCGAGAACGCGGCCAGCACTGCGCGCCGCACAACCTTGCGGTCTTCGGGTTGCAGCCGCTCGCGCAGGCTTGGCCACGCCAGAGCGACATCGGCCGGCAAGCCGAGGATCTCGGCCGCGCGCGCGCCGAACGTGACGCGATCGGTGGCCGCATCCCAGCGCCAGTCGCCCAGGCGCCCGGCCGCGATCGCCAGTTGCAGGCGGTTGTTGTTGTCGATGAGCGCCTGCTGGTCGAGCTTGCGCGCCGTGATGTCCTGGAAATACAGGGTCAGGCCTTCGGGGGACGGGTAGACCCGCATGTCGAGCCAGGCGTTCAGGCGGCGGTAATAGAATTCACGATTGACGGTAACGCGCTGCTCCATGGCGCGAACGCAATCAAGGGCGACTGTCGTGCCATGCAGGTCCTCGAACTCATCCCACAGCCTGGCTCCAATCAGGTCGCCACGCCGCTTGTTGAGCGGCTCGACCATCTGCAGCGCGCGGCCATTGATATAGGTGATGTTCCAGTCGCGGTCCACTGCACAAAAGCCGTCGGTGAGGCTTTCGAGCATGTTTTCCATGCGCTCTGTGGCGCGCTGGAGCGCCTCTTGCGCGGCGACCAGATCCTGGTCGGACACGTCGCGGGCAATGCTCATGCCGGCCTCCGGAGGTGGCGCGCGATGGGGCGGACGTGTTGTGATGAAGAGTTCATGCCGGAGTTGCCATGCGCCCGAAGCCGGGCAGGATGCGTTTCATTGTAGACCAGCCGGGCGGGTCCCACTCACACTTTGTGAGTGAACCGTGTCGCCCGTCGGTCAGCGTCGGCCCGGCTGACGCACTACCTTGGCCAGCGCATCCTGCAGCTGGTCGATTTCATACGGTTTCTGCAGCGACTGGTACGGGAACTCGAGGTGCCGCAGCAGTGTGTCACCGTAGCCCGACGCGAAGATGATCGACAGCGCCGGGTCGTCGCCGATGGCGCGCTGCACCAGTTCGACGCCGGACATGCCGGGCAGGCTGACGTCGGAAAACAGCACGTCGTAGCGCTGGCTCGCTAGGAGCGTCAGGGCATCGTCGGGATGCGCCACGCCGTCGGCTTCGTGGCCGAAGGCCTTGAGCATCTCGCACACCAGGTACTGGGAGTCGACATTGTCTTCGACCACCAGGATGCGCAGGCCTGCGTCGTCGACCGCTTCCTGGACCGGCTGCGCGGTGGCCGGGGCCAGAGCGATCTGCACGCCGCGCACCGTGCCGGTTTCGTCACGCACCGGGGACAGGCGCAGGTCGAAACGGTTGTCGGCGTTGCCGTCGAGGCGGCGGAAGGTCAGGGCGGTGTCGGCCAGCACACCGGCCTCACCGCGCCAGGCCGCAGCCAGCGCCGCACCGGCCGCAGCCAGCGGTGGCGGCATGACGGGCGGGACCGAACCGCCCGGCACGCGGCCATAGCCGGGGCCGGCCAGGGCTGCGTAGGCTTCATTGAATACCAGGACCGTTTCCGGTCCCCATACCAACAGGGTCGGGAGCGGCGAATTGAGCAACAGATCGCTGCACAACCGCAGCGGCAACGGCCAGCGGGCGGCATCGCCCAGGGCGGTCGTGCTCCAGTCGTAGGAAGCGGTGCTCCGGGCAGAAAGGTCGAGGTCGGGCATGGATTGTTGTAAAAACGAAAATATGGGCGGCATCCTACACCAAACGGGATGCACCTGCTCGGGCAACCGTGCGCGCAAAAAAAAGCCCGCTTCGTAAGAGGCGGGCTAAATCTATTTCCTGGGAGGAGAATAGAGGAGACAGTGCAATCATGCTGCATTGCGTCAAATCAGTCCAATTTATATTTCCAATAACCGTCATTGCTTTAATCAATATCCCAGGCGCGTTGTCAAGAACCGCATTGTGGTGTGTGCGCACTTGGTGCGATCGAGAAAATGTTCTACGATGGCAACTATGCCACCTTTTTCGTTGTACGTTTGCGCCTTTGCCGCACTGTTATCGACCGCATATTCCCTTGATGCAAGCGCGCAGGATGGCTCGGGCCCGCTGCCGTGGGCCGATTACTCGCTCGAACAATTATCCGATATCGCCGTAACGTCCGTATCGCGCCAGAGCGAGCCGCTGGCACGCGCGGCGGCGTCGGTGTTCGTGATCAGCGCTGCGGACATCGCCCGCTCGGGCGCGACCACGCTGCCCGAAGTGCTGCGGCTGGCGCCGAATCTTCAGGTCGCCCGCATCAATACCCATGAATACGCGATCAGCGCCCGCGGGTTCCTGTCGCCCCAGGCCAACAAGCTGCTCGTCATGATCGATGGCCGCAGCGTGTATTCGCCGCTGTTTTCCGGCGTGGTCTGGGAAATGCAGGATGTGGGGCTGGAGGACGTCGCGCGCATCGAGGTGGTCAGCGGGCCGGGCGGCACGGTGTGGGGCACGAACGCCGTCAATGGCGTCATCAATATCATCACACGCAGCGCGGCCCAGACTCACGGCGGCGTCGTCACCGCGTACGCCGGACCGGACGAGCATGGCGCCGGTGTCCGCTACGGCGGACAGTTCGAGAACGGGCCGCACTGGCGCGTGTATGCAAGGCAAGTCCGGATCGAGGCGGATCGCAAGGCCTCGGCGGACGGCGTCGACAATCGCATGGCGCGCGAGCAGGCGGGCTTTCGTCTCGACTGGGAAGGCCGCGAGCAGGATGTCACGCTCAGCGGCGATGTGTACGACGGGCGCCTGCGCAACACCTCCCTGTTGGCGAGCGGGACGATGTCCGGCGCCAATCTGCGGGCAGAGGTCCAGCGCGATCTTGCCGCTGCCGGGCAGGTGCGCATGCATGCCTGGCTCGACCACACGCGCCGCAGCAAGCCGGGCGTGGGGATGCAGCAGATCGACACGGTCGATGTCGAGGCCCAGCACCTGGTGCGCTTCGCTGCGCATGGCATCACCTGGGGCGGCGGATATCGCCACAGCCGCGACCAGATCGACGGCGGGCCCGTGCTGCGTTTCACGCCGGCGCGCCGCAACCTGCGCTGGTCGCACCTGTTCGTGCAGGATGAATTGACCCTGACGCCGGCGCTGCGCGCTGTGGCCGGGGTGCGTGTCGAACACAATGTGTATACGGGCAGCGAGGTGCTGCCGAATCTGCGCCTGGCGTGGGACGCAAGCGACCAGGCGACGCTGTGGGCGGCCGTGTCGCGCACGGTGCGTGCGCCATCGCGCATCGACCGTGACCTGTTTGTTGTAAATCCGGCCTCGCCGAGTCAGTTTTTGATTGCCGGCGGCGCCGACACGGTAGCGGAAACGGCGCGCGTGGCCGAACTGGGGTTCCGCGCCCAACCCCTGCCAACGCTGTCGTATTCGGCCACGCTGTTCTATACCGACTTCGAGCGGCTGCGTTCCCTGGAGCCGGCGGCGCCCGGCGTGCGGTTGCCGTACGTTATCAGCAGCCTGGGCAAGGGGAGTCTGCGCGGCATCGAATTCTGGGCCAGCTGGCAGGCCGCGCGCGGCTGGCGCCTGCACGCCGGCGGCTTGCTGCAGGACGTCGACATGGGGCGCGAGCCGGCCAGCCGCGACACCACGGGGTTGTCCGGCCTGGGTGGCAACGATCCCAATCTGACCTGGACTTTGCGCAGTGCGCACGATCTGAGCGAGCGCATCTGGGCAGATTTTTCACTTCGTTACGTCGCACGGCTGCCGCAGCTGGCCGTGCCAAGTTATCATGAGCTCGACGCGCGGATCGCGTGGCAAGTGCGTCCCGATCTCGAGCTCGCCCTTGCCGGACGCAATCTATTGCATGCCCGCCACGCTGAATTTGTCGCGGCAGGTAGCCGCCAGTTGCTCGAGCGCACGGTGTTTGCCAGCGCCACGCTGCGTTTTTGACGTGCGAATGGATCTCATGACTATCAATCAACCAGCTTGTCTGCCGCGCCGCAGAGCGTGCCTGGCCTTGATGCTGCCGCTGCTGGCCAGCCTCGGCCTTGGCCTGCCCGCGCACGCGATCGTGGTCGACGCTGCGCCCGCACTCGAACGACGCGTCAAGGCCGCTTTTCTGTACAAGTTTCTGGGGTATGCCGATTTTCCGGCCGGCTCGTTTGCCGATGCGACGACGCCGGTGAGCATCGGCGTGGTCGGCGCCGACGATATGGCGGTCGAGCTGACCCGGATTGCCGCCGGGCGCCTGGTGGCCGGGCGCATGATCACGGTGCGCGCGCTGCGCGAGCAGGATCTGGCGCAGCCGCTGCATGTGCTGTTCGTCGCCGGCCAGGATGACGCCCGCGCCGCGCGCCTGCTGCGCGCCGCCAATGCGCAGCTGACCGTGACCGAGTGCGATGGCGGGCTGCGCAGCGGCAGCGTCATCAATTTTACGATCGTCGATGATCGGGTGCGTTTCGACGTCTCGCTCGATGCGGCGGAAAAGAACAATGTGAAGCTCAGTTCGCGCCTGCTGACGGTAGCGAACCGTGTGCAAAAAGGAGCCACGTGATGTCTATGCACGATACCGGCTCCGTGCGCAGCAAATTGATCCTCATGGCGGTGTCCACCACCGCAGTGGCGTTGCTGTGCGCGGGTATCGCCATGCTGTTGCTCGACCTGCGCACCTTCCAGCGCTACTGGATCGACGATCTCACCACCCAGGCCGACATCGTCGCCAGCGTGACCGCACCGGCGGTCTCGTTCAACGATCCAGCCGATGTGGCGCAGAGCCTGACCCTGCTGCGGGTGCGCCCGCAGATCGTGGCCGCGGCCGTATTTACCGCCAATGGCACGCGCTTTGCCACCTACGTGCGCACCGGCGTCAAGGCCAACCTGCCCGAGCGGCCGGAGCCAGCCGGCTACCGCATCGAGCGCGGCGAAGTCGTCATGTACCACGACATCGTCGAAAATGGCGACCGGGTCGGCACCGTCTACCTGCGTTCGCGTTACGGCGTGCTGGACCGGGCCCTGAGCTACGGTGCGATCCTTGGCGGCGTGCTGCTGGGCGCCCTCGTGATTGCCGCCATCGTGGCCTCGCGCCTGCAAGCCTCGATCACGCGGCCGCTCGAAGCGGTCACCGATATCGCGCGCCAGGTCATGCTGCGGCGCGACTTCAGCCTGCGCGTGCCGGGTCACCAGAAAGGCGAGATCGGGGTGCTGGTCGAGGCCTTCAACGACATGCTGGCCGAGATCGGCCGCCGCTCGGATGCACTGCAGACGGCCAACCGCACGCTCGAACACGAGATGGACGTACGCCAGAAGGCCGAGGGCGCGCTGATCCTGGCCGACCGCCGCAAGGATGAATTCCTGGCGACGCTGGCGCACGAACTGCGCAATCCGCTGGCGCCGATCCGCACGGGCCTGGATATCCTGCGCATCCGCAGCGGCGACGCCCAGGCCACGCAGCGCGCGACCGACATCATGGAACGCCAGCTGCGCCAGATGGTGCGCCTGGTGGACGACCTGCTGGACGTCTCGCGCATCAATACCGGCAAGTTCACGATCAAGATGGGCCGGGTGGAACTCAAGGCCGTTGTCAACGATGCGCTCGAAGTGGTGCGCTCGTACATCGAACTGCACGGGCACGAACTGGTGCTCGAATTGCCGGATCGCCCCGTGTTCCTGCATGGCGACGCGACGCGCCTGGCCCAGGTGCTGTCGAACCTGCTCAACAATGCAGCCAAGTACACCAACCGGGGCGGGCGCGTCGTGCTCAAGGGCGAGGTGGACGAGAAAACGCTGATCCTCGAAGTGGCCGATACCGGCATCGGCCTGGCACCGGAGATGCTCGACTCGGTGTTCGACATGTTCGTGCAGGTCGATTCGACGCTCGAACGCAGCAATGCCGGCCTGGGCGTGGGCCTGTCGCTGGCACGCAAACTGGTTGAACTGCATGGCGGCACGATCACGGCGCACAGCGAAGGCCTCGGCCATGGCAGCCGCTTCGTGGTGCGCCTGCCGATCGTCGTCGAGCCGGAGCCTCCGACCAAGCCGACGCCGGCCGCGTTCATCAGCGCCGAGAGCTACCGCATCCTGCTGGCCGACGACAACGTCGACTTCGTCAACAGCATCGGCGCGCTGCTCACGGCGATGGGGCACAGCGTGGTCATCACGCACAACGGGCCCGATGCGCTGGCCGCCGCCGCGCGCTTCTGCCCGGACTACGCCTTCCTCGATATCGGCCTGCCGCACATGTCCGGTTACGACCTGGCGCGCGGGATCCGCAAGCTGCCCACCGGCGCGCTGACCGTGCTGATCGCCGTCACGGGCTGGGGCCAGGAGAAAGACCGCCAGCTGGCGTTCGAGTCGGGCTTTGACCACCATATGGTCAAGCCGGTGCGCTTCGAGCAGATCGAGGAAATCCTGGGCAGCCGCAGCATCATCAAGAAGCTGCGTACCTGAGTGCGCTGCGTCGTCTAGCGGGGCAGGGCAAGCCTGTTCTGCAGATGACGTGGTGATGTTAATGGCAACGTAAAAAACCGGGACGCAAAGAAAAATGGCTCAGAATTTCTTCTGAGCCATTCTCTTGAAACTTTGGTGCGGCTGGCAGGAATCGAACCCACGACCCCTTGGTTCGTAGCCAAGTACTCTATCCAGCTGAGCTACAGCCGCCCGAAGCACGCATTATAGCAGCATGTACCGGATTGGCAAAGTCTGCCGTGTTTCAGTGTGGTGGCGCGCTGGGAAACGTCTCGACTGATCGAGAGGCAGCAGAAACTGACGCGCAAAAGAAAAATGGCTCAGAATCTCTTCTGAGCCATTCTCTTGAAACTTTGGTGCGGCTGGCAGGAATCGAACCCACGACCCCTTGGTTCGTAGCCAAGTACTCTATCCAGCTGAGCTACAGCCGCCCGAGGCACGCATTATAGCGGGGTGTGGTGATCTTGGCAAACACGTATCGGGAGATTATTTTGCCGGCGTCGGCGGGGCCTCAGATTCGTCGCAGGGCGTCGATGATGACCGCATCGTTCGGATTGCCCAGCACCGTCTCCAGCAGCGCCATTGGCACCAGGTGCACGGCCTGGCTTTCCCAGCCCATCAGCGCCGGATTGCCGCCCAGGCGCTGCGCCAGGTAGTAGCGCGTGAGCGTCTGCGTGCGCCGGCAGTCGATCAGATGCCGGACGATCTGCACGCGCAGGCCGGATTCCTCGAACGCTTCGCGGATGGCGGTTGCTTGCAGGCTGATGTCCGGGTCGACACGGCCCTTGGGGAAGGTGGCGTCATACCCGCCGAAGGCGTTCGACGGCGCCACGGCCCACACACGGCCATCGTCTTCCACGATCACCACGCCTGCAGCGGGCGCGAATCCTGCCGGCACGGCAAAGGGTGGCTCGTCGATGACGGCCTGGCCGGGGACTGTCTGCCAGTCGGCGGTACTGGCCGGGATGTCGAGCCAGGGCGCAAACGGCACATCGTTCAGCGACGGGGGCAGGGCGCCGAGCGGGATCACGGTGGCGATGCCGGCCGGGTCATCCCAGGAGGCGATGGCCGTTGGCGACGACGGACGCGCGAGACGTACCGGCGCGCCGTACTCATCGGGTTGGGGATGGAAGGTGGTCATTGTCGGGAAGTGTATTGGGAATAGCGTGTAACACGAGCCCAAATGCAATAAGGGCACTTCTTGCGAAGTGCCCTTATCTTGAAAAGGTTTGGTGCGGCTGGCAGGAATCGAACCCACGACCCCTTGGTTCGTAGCCAAGTACTCTATCCAGCTGAGCTACAGCCGCCCAATGCGAGCATTATAGCGGGCGCGGAGCATCTTGCAAAGACTGATTATTCATTCGTCATCGCTGATACAACCGGCGCCCGGGAAAAGGCGCAGTCACGTTCAATAGAGGAGGGCTTTGAACTGATGAGCAGCCAACGGCGTCATCAACAGATAAAGTTGACTGCGCCAAGAAAAAGGCGCAGTCAACGTTAAATAGAGGAGCGCTTTGAACTGATGAGCGGCCCCGTGGTCCAACCCTGTCCCCAGCGTCAGGAGTCGATCATGAAAGCGCCGCGTTTCAGGAACTGGTTCTCCAGGTTGCCGTCACTGAACGGGCCGCAGCGCCGGCAAGTGCTCGCCGCCCTGCATCCCGCCGCCGGGCTCGATCAGGTAGTGGCACTCATCGCCCAGGCCCGAGGACCAGGTCGCTGCTGTCCCCGTTGTGGTAACGCACACTGCCACCGGCACGGCTTCGCCAACGATCTGCAGCGTTTTCGCTGCTGCGCTTGCGGCCGCACGTTTAACGACCTGAGCGGCACGCCCCTGGCACGACTCAGGCTCAAGGCCAAATGGCTCGCTTATTCACAGGTACTGCTTGACTCACTGTCCGTGCGCAAAGGGGCAGATCGGGTCGGCGTGCACCGCAACACAGCCTTCCGATGGCGTCATCGCTTCCTCGATTGGGTCAAGCTTGACCGACCGGCGTCCCTGAATGGCATTGTCGAGGCCGATGAGACGTTCCTGCTCGAATCGCAAAAAGGTTCCCGTAAGCTCGACCGGCCACCGCGCCGGCGGGGTGGCTGCGCTGCGCTGCGTGGCATTTCCCGGCATCTGGATTGCATACTGATCGCGCGCGACCGCAGCGGCAACACCATCGATGCCGTTACTGGGCGGGGGGCATTGACGGCTGCGCAACTCGAACGCGACTTGCTGCCCCGGCTCGATCCGCAGGCGCTGCTGGTCACCGACAGCCATTCCGCCTACCGCGCCTTTTCGCGCAAGCACTCGATTGCGCACGAGGCAGTCAATCTGCGCGCCGGCGCGCGCTCCAGGTATCTGGGCAGTCGCGCCATCCACGTACAGAACGTGAACGCCTATCAAGGGCGTTTCAAGGCGTGGCTTCTGGGTTTTCGCGGCGTGGCCTCGCGCTACCTGCGCAATTATCTGGGCTGGCGCTGGGCCCTGGATGGGGGCAGGGTATGTTCCCAAGAGCAATTGCTGCGCATCGCCATCGGCGTCATCAACAGATAATGTTGACTGCGCCACAGATAAAGTTGACTGCGCCAAGAAAAAAGGCCAGATCTCGCGATCTGGCCCTTCGTATTTTCTGGTGCGGCTGGCAGGAATCGAACCCACGACCCCTTGGTTCGTAGCCAAGTACTCTATCCAGCTGAGCTACAGCCGCCCGAGGCACGCATTATAGCAGCGACATTTTATTTCTGGAAGACTCAAATTATTTCACGGCAACAAAGTCCTCTGGTAGATTGGTTGCAGCGCAAATCGATCGGATGACCATGCCAGGTTCTACCTGGGCTGCCTGTAGCGGCCTGTTTCGTTTCACCTTCTTCCTGCTGCTGGCGCTGGCCTTGCCGGCCGACGCCAGCCAGCGCAATCTGCGCTTCGAGCGCCTGTCTGTCGAGGAGGGCTTGTCGCAGCACTCGGTGATGAGCATCCTGCAGGACCGCCAGGGCTTCATCTGGTTCGGCACCCAGGCCGGCCTGCACCGCTACGACGGCTACCGGATCGTCATCTACCGCAACGACGCCAACGATCCCGCGAGCATCCCCGACAACTTCATTTCTGCCTCGTACGAAGATCCGGCCGGGCGCCTGTGGTTCGGCACGAAGGGCGGACTGGCGCGGCACGATCCGGCGACCGGCCGGTTCGAGCGTTTTGCGCTCACCCAGCCGGGCCGCACCGTCAAGCGTTCGGTGGTGGCGATCGTGCCGGGCCCCGATGGCGCGCTGTGGCTCGCGACCAATGACGGCGTGGTGCGCTTCGACCCGCACACGGGCCTGCAGCGCAACCACGTGTCCGATCCGGACAACCCGGCGAGCCTGCGCGACAACCGCGTCAACGCACTCGCGTTCGACGGGCGCGGGGCGCTGTGGGTCGGCACCGCCGCAGGCCTGGACCGGCTCGACCCGGCGAGCGGCCAGGTCATGCGTTTTACGATGGCGCCGCCCGATGACGCTGAACGCAATGCCGTGCAGGCGCTGTCGATGGGCCCGCGCCAGACGCTGTGGATCGGTACTGCGGCGGGCCTCGAGGCCTGGCGCATCGACGGCGATGTGCCTCAGCGGCGCCGGATCGGCGCGGCGGACGGGATGCGCGACGCGCGTATCAGGACGCTGTATCACGACAACGGCGCGCAGCTGTGGGTCGGTACCTCGGCCGATGGCCTGAAGTGGCTCGATCCGTCCAGCGGCCGGTTCACCGGCTACCGTCATCTGCCGCAGGACCGGCACAGCCTGTCCGACAACATGGTCTCGGCGTTGCTGGTCGATCGCACCGGTACGCTGTGGGTCGGCACGTATTTTGGCGGAATCAACCGCACCGACCTGGCCAGTGGCGGCTTTGCGCGCTTCGGTGAAATGGAAGGAATGGGTCGCGCCCGGGTGCGCGCCATCGTCGATGATCCTGCCGGGCGTCTGTGGCTGGGCACCAGCGGTGATGGCCTGATGCTGCTCGATCCGGCCTCGCGCACGACCCGGCGCTTCGGCACCGATGCGTTCACGGGCAAGTTCGTCACCGCGCTGACGCAGGCCGGGGGGCGGCTCTGGATCGGCACACCTGCCGGCCTCGCGTGGCGCGACGCACACGGGCGCATGGGGCGTGTCGAATTGGGCCAGAGTCCGGGCGCCAATCATATACAGGCGCTGCGCGAGGGCCGCGACGGCACGCTGTGGGTGATGACGCGCGACGGCCTCTCGGCCGTTGCGCCTGGCGCCACGACCGCGCGCAACTGGCGCAATGTGCCGGGCGACGCCACGAGCCTGGGCGACAACTATGGCTTTGCCCTGGTCGAGGACCGGCGCGGCGTGCTGTGGATCGGCACCGAATCGGGCCTGGAGCGCTTCGACCCCGCCAGCGGCACCTTCAGCCGCTTTCGCCATGACCCGCACGACGCGGCCAGCCTGCGCCACAGCCGCGTGTATCACATGCTTGAATCCAGGGCCGGCGACCTGTGGGTCGGTACCGCCGGGGGCCTGCACCGGATGGTGCAGGCTGGCGGACGCACGTCGTTTCGCTACTACCCGTTCAGCAGCCAGGATGCGCAGTCAATCGGCGCCATCCTCGAAGACAACGCCGGCATCATCTGGGCCAGCACGACCGCCGGCATCACGCGCGTCGACCCGGTCACCGGCCAGACCAAGAGTTATAACGCCAAGGATGGCCTGATCGACGGCGCCTATTTCGTCGGCGCCGGCCGTCAGGGCGCCGACGGGCAACTGCACTTTGGGGGCGTCAGTGGCGTCACGTCATTCAACCCGGCTGACGTGCATGACAATCCTTTCCCGCCAACGGTTGCCATCACCGACCTGCAGGTGCTGAACCGCTCGCGCGGCATCCACAACCTGGCTGCGCAACGGGAGATCACGCTGTCGCACCGCGATACCGTGATCTCGCTCGAGTTCGCGGCGCTGCACTATGCCGACCCGATGGGCAACCTGTATGCCTACCAGCTCGAGGGCTTCGATGCCAATTGGGTCAATACCGGCGCGGGGCGGCGCTTTGCCACCTATACCAATCTCGATCCCGGCCATTACGTGTTCCGGGTCCGGGCCAGCAACAAGGATGGGCTCTGGAGCGAGGACGCGGCCACGCTCGCGATCACGGTCACGCCGCCGTACTGGAAAACATGGTGGTTCCGCACGCTGGCCGTGGCGCTCGTGGTGACGCTGTCGTACCTCGCCTATCGGCTGCGCATCGGCGCGCTCGTGACGCGCCAGGGCTTGCTCGCGCGCGAAGTCGACGCCCGTACCGGCGAGCTGCTGCTGCAAAAAGAAGCGGCCGAACGGGGCAAGCGCGAGGTCGAGCGCCAGAAGGAATCGGTCGAGCGCGCGCACCGCAATATCGCGCTGCTGTCGGAGATGGGGCGCATGCTGACCACGAACCTCGATCACGAGGCGATCATGCTGACGCTGTACCAGCACGTCAAGGCGCTGATGGATGCGCCGCTGTTCGCCGTCGCGCTGCGCCAGGGCGAGCGCGGCGTGCTCGAGCTGCCGTTCGCGATGGCATTCGGGCGGCGCGAGACCCCGCGCGAGCTGGCCTTCGATCCGGTCGGGCGCCTGCTGGCGCGCTGCGTGAACGAAAACCGTGCCTTCCTGCTGGCGGATGTCGATGCCGAACTGCGGGCCTGCCTTCCGGACGCCCCGGACCTGGCTGCGGCGGTGGCGCTGACTGCGCCGGCGACCGCGCTGCCGATGCCGCGCTCGCTGCTGTGCGTGCCCGTGACGGCGGGCGAGCGCGTGCTGGGCGCGCTGACAGTGCAAAGCCTGGAGGCAAGCGCCTACGGCCAGGTCCACCTCGACATGCTCGGCACGCTGGCGGCTTATGTCGGCGTGGCGATGGACAATGCCGAAGCCTACGCGCGCCTGAAGGAAACCCAGGTGCAGCTGGCGGCGCAGGAACGCCTGGCGTCACTGGGTTCGCTCGTGGCCGGGGTGGCGCACGAACTCAATACGCCGATCGGCAACAGCCTTCTCATGGCAAGCACGCTGCAGGAACGTACGCATGCGGTGGCGGCGCAGTTCGAGGCGACCACGCTCAAGCGGTCCGACCTTGCCGACTACATGGGCGCGGCGCGTGACGCGTCGCAGCTGATCGTGCGCAGCCTGCACAATGCGGCCGAACTGGTGAGCAGCTTCCGCCAGGTCTCGGTCGACCAGGCCAGTGCCCAGCGGCGCCGCTTCGACTTGGCCCAGGCCTGCCATGAAATCGGTGCGACCCTGATGAACACGGTGCGCCTGAGCGGGCATCGGCTCGACATCGACGTGCCGGCCGGGATTGTGATGGACAGTTTTCCTGGCCCGCTGGGCCAGGTGATCATCAACTTCGTCAACAACGCGATGCTGCATGCGTTCGACGGCCCGGGTGGCGTCATGACGCTGACGGCGCTGGAAACCGATGGCCGCGTCGCGCTCACCTTCCGCGACGACGGCCGCGGCATCGACCCGGCCAACCTCGGCCGCATCTTCGATCCGTTTTTCACCACCCGCATGGGCCAGGGCGGCACCGGCCTGGGACTGAACATCGTCTACAACATCGTCACCACGCTGATGGGCGGAACGATCCGCGTCGTGAGCCAGCCGGGCGCCGGCACCGCCTTTTTGCTCGAACTGCCGCAGAAGGCGCCCGAGGCCCTGGGGCCCACGGTCAGCGCCGCGCCCTAGACGACGTTGATGGGCGCGCCGGCGTGCCACGCCTCGATATTATCGACCAGCATGTCGGCCAGCGTCTGCATCGCACCGAAGCTGGCCCACGCGATGTGCGGCGTGAGCAAAAAGTGCGGCAGGCGCAGGCGCAGCAGCGGATTGTTCGAGCCGGGCGGCTCTTCGCTCAGGACATCGAAGCCGGCGGCGATGCGGCCTTCCATCAGCACGTTCGCCAGCGCCGCCTCGTCGACCAGGCCACCGCGAGCCGTGTTGATCAGGAGTGCGCCGGGCTGCATCAGAGCGAGTTCGCGCGCACCGATCATGTGGCGTGTGGCGTCGGCCAGCGGCAGGTGCAGGCTTACGACCTGCGAGGTGGCCAGCAATTCGTCCAGCGGCAGTTCCGTGACGTCCGTATCCGTGACCGGCGAGCGCGAGGTGGTCACGACCTCCATGCCAAAAGCGCGTGCGATGCTGGCCACTTGCCGGCCCAGCGCGCCGTAGCCGACGATGCCCAGCCGCGTGCCGGCCAGGTCGCCGATCGGGTGGTCGAGCAGGCAAAACCGGCTTGAGGTTTCCCACTTGCCTGCCTCGACATCGGCCGCGTAGGCGCGCAGGTTGCGGCGCAGCGCCAGGATCAGCGTGAAGCAGTGCTCGGGCACCGACACCAGCGAATAATTGCGGATGTTTGCGACCACGATGCCGGCCGCGCGGCAGGCCGCCAGGTCGACATTGTCGGTGCCCGTCGCGGCGATGGCGACCATCTTCAGGTCGGGCAGGCGGGCGATGGCGTCGGCCCGCAGCGGCACCTTGTTGGTGATGGCGACGGTGGCCCCGGCCAGGCGCGCCACGACGTCATCAACCGAGGTGGAGGCATGGTCCTGCCAGGCATGTTCGAAGGCGGGCACGCGAACATTGGCGCGCAGGCTGTCACGGTCGAGAAAAACGATTCGCTGCATGGTGTACTTTCGCGGTTGGCGGCTTGCGGTCATCATAACAGCCCCTGTCAGCGTGAGTTGCCGTACAGTCCGCGGCGCGCCACGGGGCTACGCTGGCACGACCGAATTTCCCAGGGGTTGCCATGACCGACGCGCTCAAAGCCTACAAAGCCAAACGCAATTTCGATATCACGACCGAGCCGGCCGACGGCGGGAAGGCCGGGCAGGACGTACTCACCTTCGTGATCCAGAAGCACTGGGCCAGCCGCCTGCATTACGATTTCCGGCTCGAGCTCGACGGTACGATGAAAAGCTGGGCCGTGCCGAAAGGCCCCAGCTACGACACGCATGACAAGCGGATGGCCGTGGAGGTCGAGGACCATCCGATCTCGTACTCGGATTTTGAAGGCACGATCCCGGCCAAGCAGTACGGCGCCGGCAAGGTGATCATCTGGGACAAGGGCACCTGGGAGCCGCTGGAAGACCCGCGCGCGGGCTTTGCCAAGGGCAGCATCAAGTTCGCGCTGCATGGCCACAAGATGCACGGCCGCTGGACGCTGGTGCGGATGAAAGGTCGCGGCGAAAAGCAACCGCCATGGCTGCTGATCAAGGAGAAGGACGATTACGCACGCCCGGCCGCCGAATTTTCGCTGGTCGACGAATTGCCCGACAGCGTGAAGGCATTGTCGATGCCAAAGCGTGCGGCGCAAAAGGTCGAGGCGCTGCGCGAAGAAGCAACGGCGGCGCCTGCAAAGAAGGCGCCCGCCAAAAAAGCACCCGCCAAAAAAGCGGCAGCAAAGAAGGCACCGGCAAAGCGCGCCACGGCGAAGGATGCCAGGTCGCCGCTGCCTGCCAAATTCTCGCCTGAACTGGCCACGCTGGTCGACGCACCGCCGCCCGACCCCGAAAACTGGCTGTTCGAAGTCAAGTTCGACGGCTACCGCATGCTCGCGCGCATCGAAGAGGGCGCCGTGCGTCTCATCACGCGCAACGCCAACGACTGGACCGACAAGCTCACACCGCTGAAGGAAGAGCTGGAACGCATGGCCCTGCCCGACGGCTGGTACGACGGCGAAATCGTCGTGCACGACGACGCCGGCAAGCCCGATTTCGGCCTCCTGCAGGCGGCATTCGACGGCAACGGCGCCGTCGACATCGATTACTTCCTGTTTGATATCCCATACTTCGATGGTCACGACCTGCGCGAGATGCCGCTGGTCGACCGCCGCACGGTGCTTGAGCAGGTGCTCAAGAACGCCAAATCCGACAAGGTGCGGTTCTCCGCCGAATTCGGAGCCAAGCCGGATGAACTGATCGTCGCCGCCTGCAAGATCGGCCTCGAAGGCGTGATCGGCAAGCGGCGCGACGCCCGCTATGTGTCGCGCCGCTCGCCCGACTGGATCAAGCTCAAATGCGGCCGGCGCCAGGAATTCGTCATCGGCGGCTTCACCGATCCGAAAGGCGCGCGCACCGGCATCGGCGCGCTGCTGCTCGGGGTCCATGACGAAGACGGCGTGCTGCGCTACGCCGGCAACGTCGGCTCGGGCTTCAACCATGCGACCCTGACCAGCATCGCCGAACAACTCGAGGCGCTGCGCACCGACACGAGTCCGTTCCCGCCGCGCGCCGTGCCGGGGCGCGCACACCACTGGGTCAAGCCGGTGCTGGTAGCGGAGGTCAGTTTTTCGGACTGGACGAGCGGCGGCGCCGTGCGCCATCCGGTGTTCCAGGGGCTGCGCAAGGACAAGCCGGCCAGGAACATCACCCGCGAGCAGGCGCTTGCCGTGGAAGACGTCGCGGGCGAGGTGCCCAATGCGACGGCAGATGACGAACCGGTGGCCGCACAGGGCAAGCTGCCGGCTTCGCTGAAGATCACCAACGGCGAGCGCGTGATCGACAAGGCGTCGGGCGCCACCAAGCTGGCGCTGGTGCGTTATTACGCGGTGGTGGGCGAGTTGATGATGGAACATCTGAAAGGCCGCCCGGTCTCGCTCGTGCGCGCGCCCGAGGGCGTGGGCGGCGAGCTGTTTTTCCAGAAGCACGTCGACGTGCGCAAGATGGCCGGTCTGCGCGATCTGGACCAGGCGCTCGACCCGGAACACCCGCCGATGCTCGAAGTGGCCACGCCGCTCGGCATCCTGTCGTCGGCGCAGTGGAACGTGGTGGAGATCCATACCCAGAATGCGTTCAAGGGCAGTTACCAGAAGCCCAACCGGATGGTGTTCGACCTCGATCCGGGCGACGGCATCCAGTGGCCCGAGATGCAGGAAGCGGCGCAGCTGATGCATGCCTTCCTGGACGAACTGGGCTTGCCGGCGTTTTTGAAAACCAGTGGTGGCAAGGGCTTGCACGTGGTCGTGCCGATCAAGGGCAACCATGACTGGGACACGGTCAAGCGCTTCTCGCAGGCGATCGTGCACCACATGGCGCAAACGCTGCCCGAGCGCTTCGCGTTCAAGAGCGGCCCGAAAAACCGGGTCGGCAAGATCTTCATCGATTACCTGCGCAACGGGCAGGGGGCGACGACAGTGGCCGCATGGTCGGCGCGTTCGCGCCCGGGACTGGGGATTTCGGTGCCGTTGGGCTGGGATGAGCTGGACAAGCTGACATCGAGCGACCAGTGGACGATCGCCAATGTGCACGAGCGGCTCGATGTCGGGAATACGCCGTGGCAGGACTATGCCACGGCGGCGAAGACACTGACCAAGGCGATGAAGCAGCTCGAGTTCGTGCCGTAGGGGTAGGGGCGGGCGCGGTGCCCTAGGCTTCGTTCCGGAAGATACCGCGCACGTTCATGGCCAGCAGCGCGACCTGCAGCGCGATGAGCGCCCACGCTTCGGCGTGCCAGCCCCAGACGATCCACAGCAGGTTGCTGAAGATGAAGGTCCAGAAGCCCAGGATGCGGTTGCCGGCGCGCTTGGCCCCGACCAGGTAGGCAGCAATCAGGCTGACCGCCATGGCGGGCCATTGGAGAAAGTCGATAAAGCCGTCCATCCTCACGCCGCCTTCTTGCGCGCAGGCGCCCTGGTGCTGGCTTTCGCCGCTGCCTTTTTGGCTGCCGGCTTGGCTGCTGCTTTGGTCGCCGTGGCGCGAGCACCGGACCTGGCCGGGGCCTTGCGCGCCCGTGGAGGCGGCGTGTCGTCCTGGCTGTCGTCGTCTTCGTCGTCCGCAGCCTTGCGCGACTTGCGCGGTGGCGGATCGTCGTCATCATCATCGTCGTCAAGGGCGGCCAGCGCCGCCTTGGCCGGCTTCTTGCCAAGGCTGGCCTGGAGCAGGGCGACCAAATCGATGACCTTGCCGGTGGTGCGCTTTTCCTTCTCAGGCTCGGGCTGCGTGATCGTCTTGGTCTGCTTGGCCTTGATCTTTTTCTTGACCAGGGCCAGCACGTCTTCGCGGTAGCTGTCGTGGTACTGCGCCGGCGCCCAGTCTTCGCTCATGCCCTCGACCAGGGCCATTGCCATCTTGAGTTCCTTGACGGTGACGGCAGCCGTTTTTGAATTGGGCGACGGGATCTTGAGTTCACCCGCGTCGCGCATCTCGTCCGGATAGCGCAGCGTATTAAGGACAATCGTGTCGCCCACGCAGATCAGCGCCGCCAGATGCTGCTTGACGCGGATGACCACGTGCGCAATCCCGATCTTGCCCGCTTCGCGCAGCGTCTCGCGCAGCAGCGCATAGACTTTCGCGCCGCCCTTGCCGGGCGCCAGGTAATAGGGCTGGTCGTAGTAGATCAGCGGCACATCGCCGGCATCGACGAAGGCCTGGATGTCGATCGTCTGCGTCGCTTCCGGATTGGCGCGGCGCAGGTCTTCGTCCGACAGGACGACGTACTCACCGTCCTCATACTCGTAGCCCTTGACGATGTCGTCCCACACCACTTCCTTGCCATTGCCCTTGTTGTAGCGTTTGAACCCGACCGGCGAAAAATCACGCCGGTCGAGCATCGTCAGGTCGAGCCCCTTGGTCTCGACCGCAGGGTACATATCGACCGGAATGTGGACCAGTCCGAAACTGATCGCGCCCTTCCACATGCTGCGTGCCATCGGCTGCTCCTCGCTGTGGGTCGGTTATTCGCCGACGACGCCGGTCACCGGCAGCACGATGCCCGTGATGTAGCCCGAGCACACGGGCGAGGCCAGGAACACGTAGGCGGGCGAGAGTTCTTCAGGCTGGGCCGGGCGCCGGTAGTCGGTGCTGGCGCCGAACTCGGTGATGTCGTCCGGGCCCTTGTCGGCCGGGTTCAGTGGCGTCCAGACAGGACCCGGCGCCACCGCGTTCACGCGGATGCCCTGGTCGAGCAGGCTGCCGGCCAGCGACATCGTGAACGCATGGATTGCACCCTTGGTCGACGAATAGTCGATCAGCTTGGCCGAGCCTTTCAGACCGGTGACCGAGCCCGTATTGATGATCGACGCGCCGCGCTTGAGGTGCGGCACGACCGCCTTGGCCATGTGGAAGTAGCCGAAGATATTGGTGCGGAAGGTCTCCTCGAACCGCTCTTCGGTGATATCGAGGATCGAATCGGCGTGTTCCTGGAATGCGGCGTTGTTGACCAGAACATCCAGCCGGCCGAATGCCGCGACCACCTGCTGCACGGCGTCGTTGCAGAATGCCGGATCCTTGACGTCGCCCGCGATCGTGATGCAGCGGCGGCCTTCGGCCTCGATGCAGCGCTTGGTTTCTGCAGCGTCGACATCCTCGTTCAGATACATGACGGCCACGTCGGCGCCTTCGCGTGCGAACAGCACCGCCACCGCGCGTCCGATGCCCGAGTCGGCGCCGGTGACGATCGCAGCCATGCCTTCGAGCTTGCCGCTGCCCTTGTAGCCCTCGGCCATGAATTTTGGCTTGCTTTCCATATCGGCTTCGAGGCCCGGTTTGGCCAGGTGCTGCGCCGGCATCGGCGGCGCCGGCTGGTCAACCCCGGTCTGGACGGCTTCTTTGCTCCCGGACTCGTTCTTTTTGGCGTCGCGCGCGTCCTGCTCTTCCTGGATGGCGCGCTGCTTTGCTGCCACGTCGTCTTGATGTGCCATGGTGGTTCTCCCGTGAGTGTGGTTTCGTTTGCAAGAGTATTCGGCGCGCACCCTGCTGCGACGGTGCGCTCCCACACACAGGGCGACAATTGCTATGCTTGGCACGCCCGCTTATGGCAAACTTGCTTTGCAGCCATGCCGACAGGGCGCGGCTGGACCTACCTCTGGAGAATCACCATGCATCAAGAAGACGGCGCGCGCGAAGACTTTACCTGCGTCTTCGTCAATCCCGTCGGCCAGCGCCGCGCCGATTTTCAGCACGGCTGCGACGGCATGTTTGCCAATCTGCGCGTGGCGGCGGGGGCAGGGCAGGCGCGCGCGCTGCTGGCGCGCGAACCGGCCGATCTGCTCGTGCTGGATCTCGAACGCTGCGATCCCGGCATCGACCTGGCGGCGCTGGGCGCCCTGGTCGCCGAGCGCGCCGGTGCTCCGGTGCTGGTGCTGTGTCCTTTCGCGAACGCGCGCTGGCTGCCGGCGCTGATGGCGTTCGGTCCACTCGACTACGCCATCGGTCCGCTGCGCGCGCAGCAGACCCGCGCGCTGCTGGCTGCGCGCATGCGCACCGGATTCAGTGTCGCCACGCCAGGCGTGCCCACGCCATCGGAAGCCGAGCTGCGCACGCTGCTGGCAGTGCGCAGCGCCTGTCAGCAGGCATTGGCCGATGCCGACGACAGCGCGCGCTTTGCCGGGCACCTGTGCGCAGCGCTGGCCGGCTGGCCCGGCGTCGTGCATGCGGCGCTGTTCCAGCACCGCGATGGCGACCTGCATCTCGAGGCCGAGCAGGGCGTGGATGGCCTGCATTTGATGGCGCTGCTCGCGCACGATGGCCGCTTGCTGCAATCACCGCTGCGCCATGCGTTTCCCGGCCTGCTGGCGGCAGCGACAGGCGAATTCACGCTGCTCGATTCGCTCGACAAGGCAGGAGAACCGGCGCTGGCGGCGCGCCTGGACACCTTTGGCGCGCGCATGGTCGTCGGCGTGCCAATCCCGGCACCAGGGCCGGGCGGGCCGATGGGTTCCCTGTGCCTGCTGTTCGGCGACGCGCGGCCTTTTTCGTCCGCGCAGTTGCAGGCACTGGACGATCTGGCCGGGCTGGCCGCGCATGGCCTGCGCATGGCCGAGGTCACGCGCGAGAACGAGGCGCTGCTGGCGCGCATCACGCATCTGGCCACGACCGACGCCCTGACCGACCTGGCCAACCGCCGCCACGGCGAAGGCTTGCTGGAACAGGAAATCAGGCGCGCACGCCGCTACCGGTTGCCGCTGGCGCTGATCGTCTTCGACATCGACCGCTTCAGCCAGATCAACGACACGTTCGGCAACCCGGTGGGCGACCTGGTGCTGCGCACGGTGGCTGATACGGCGCGCGCGCTGCTGCGCGCGAGCGATTTGCTGGTGCGCTCGGGTGGTGAGGAATTCCAGGTCATCGCATCGCACACAAGCGCGATTGACGCGCTGAAGATGGCCGAGAAGCTGCGCGCGGCGATCGAGCAGGTCGAAATACCGGGTTGCGACCACGTCACGATCAGCCTCGGCGTGGCCCAGTTGGGCGAGGGCGAGAGCGGTGACTCGATGGCGGTGCGTACCCACGCCGCATTGGCGCGCGCCAAGCGGGCCGGCCGCAACTGCATCGAGCTGGCGATGTCCTGACGCGTTCAGGTGCAGCGCGCACCTTCGCGGTGCGCGTCGCCTGCAAAATAGAGGCCCCACGCCACGTAAGGACGCTGGCACGCATCGTGCTGTTTCATCAGGCATGCGCGATTGCACCTCCACCGATGCACCCACCGTCTTCCCCGCCTGGCAAGCCAGCCTGGCGCTGGGCTTCATGCGTGATGGCGACACGACGCGCCTCGTGCACCGCACGCACCGCGGCCCGCTGCGTGTGCAGAAGGCGCTGTATCCGGAAGGTCCTGGCGCCTGCCACGTGATCGTCGTGCATCCGCCGGGCGGCGTGGTCGGGGGCGACCGGCTCGAGATCGACGTCGACGCCGGCCCCGCTTGCAGCGTGCTCGCCACCAGTCCCGGCGCGGCCAAGTGGTACCGCGCCAATGGCCGCGTGTCGCAACAGGCGGTGCGCTTGCGCATTGCTGCGGGCGCCGCCATCGAATGGCTGCCGCAGGAAACCATCTTCTATGACGCGGCCAGCGTCGACCTCGAACACGACGTCGATCTGGCTGCCGGCAGCACCTATATCGGCAGCGAAGTGCTGTGCTTCGGTCGTGTGGCCGCCGGGGAAGCGTTTACGCGTGGACGGATCCGCCAGCGCACGCGCATTCGCCAGGACGGCCGCCTGCTGTGGTGGGAGCAGGGCATCCTGACCCCCGACGGCATCGCCAGCCCGCTCGGCATGCGCGGCCATGCGGTGTGCGCGACCTTGCTTGCCGTCGGCCGGCCCGTGCCTGCCGCGCTGCAGGCGAGCGTACGCGCGCTCGACCCGCAGCTGGCGTCGAGCCAGGTGAAGTCGGTGTTCGTCGCGCGTTATCTCGGCGACGATGGCGAAGCAGCGCGCGCTGTCATGGCGCAGGTGTGGGCATTGCTGCGCCCCCATCTGCTCGAGCGCCCGGCGTGCCCGCCGCGCATCTGGCTTACCTAGACCGGCTCACCTGGAACGGACCGCCCATGGATCTGACACCCCGCGAAAAAGACAAGCTGCTGATTTTCACTGCCGCGCTGCTGGCCGAACGCCGGCGCGCGCGCGGTCTCAAGCTGAATTATCCGGAAGCCGTGGCCCTGATCACGGCCGCCATCATGGAAGGCGCGCGCGATGGCCGCAGTGTGGCCGAGCTGATGAGCGAAGGCACGACGATCCTCGCGCGCGGCGACGTGATGGAGGGCGTGCCCGAGATGATTCCCGATATCCAGGTCGAGGCGACGTTCCCGGACGGGACCAAGCTCGTGACCGTCCACCATCCGATTCCCTAGCCGGAGCCCAGCGTGATCCCAGGCGAATACTTTCTTGACGACGGCGAGATCGAACTCAACGTCGGTCGGCGCACGCTGACCGTGGTCGTGGCCAATGCAGGCGACCGGCCGGTGCAGGTCGGCTCGCACTACCACTTTTACGAAGTCAATCCCGCGCTGCAGTTCGAGCGGGACGTGGCGCTCGGCATGCGGCTGAACATCGCGGCCGGCACCGCGGTGCGCTTCGAGCCGGGCCAGCGCCGCACGGTGGAACTGGTCGACCTGGCGGGTGAGCGGATCGTACATGGTTTCCAGGGCCGCGTGTCGGGGCCGTTGCCTGCGGCCGTGCCGTTCACCCCAGGGGACGCATGATGGTCACGCTCAGCCGCCAGGCCTACGCCGACATGTATGGCCCGACCACGGGCGACCGCATTCGCCTCGCGGACACCGATCTCGTGATCGAGATCGAACGCGACTTCTCAACCTATGGCGAAGAGGTCAAGTTCGGCGGCGGCAAAGTCATCCGCGACGGCATGGGCCAGTCGCAGCGCCTGCGCGAGGGCGTGATGGACACCGTCATCACCAACGCCGTCATCGTCGACCACTGGGGCATCGTCAAGGCGGATATCGGCATCAAGGATGGCCTGATTGCCGCCATCGGTAAGGCCGGCAACCCGGATATCCAGCCGGATGTCACGATGGCCATCGGCGGGGCGACCGAGATCATTGCCGGCGAAGGCATGATCGTCACGGCCGGCGGCGTGGATACGCACATCCATTTCATCTGCCCGCAGCAGATCGACCAGGCGCTGTATTCCGGGATCACGACGATGCTGGGCGGGGGCACCGGGCCCGCCGTCGGCACGGCCGCCACGACCTGCACGCCGGGCGCCTGGCACATTCATTCGATGCTGCAGGCAGCCGACGCATTCCCGATGAACCTGGGCTTTTTCGGCAAGGGCAACGTCAGCCAGCCCGGCCCGCTCGAAGAGCAGGTCCTTGCCGGCGCCGTGGGCCTGAAGCTGCACGAGGACTGGGGCAGCACGCCCGCGGCGATCGACAACTGCCTGTCGGTGGCCGAACGGCTGGACGTGCAGGTGGCGCTGCACTCCGACACGCTCAACGAGGCAGGGTTTCTGGAGTCGACCGTGGCGGCGTTCAAGGGCCGCACGATCCACACCTTCCATACCGAGGGCGCCGGCGGTGGCCATGCGCCGGACATCATCGCGGCCGTGGGCTACGACAACGTGCTGCCGTCGTCGACCAATCCCACGCGCCCGTTCACCGTCAACACGCTCGATGAGCACCTGGACATGCTGATGGTCTGCCACCACCTCGACCCGGCCATTGCCGAGGACGTGGCGTTCGCCGAGTCGCGCATCCGGCGCGAGACGATCGCCGCCGAGGACATCCTGCACGACCTGGGCGCGATCTCGATGATGTCGTCGGACTCGCAGGCGATGGGCCGTGTGGGCGAGACGATCATGCGCACCTGGCAGACGGCGCACAAGATGAAGGTGCAGCGCGGCGCGTTGGAGGGCGACTCGTCACGCAACGACAATGCCCGCGTCAAGCGCTACATCGCCAAGTACACGATCAATCCGGCCATCGCGCACGGCATCGCGCACGTCGTCGGCTCGCTTGAGGTGGGCAAGATCGCCGACGTCGTGCTGTGGCGGCCGGCCTTCTTTGGCGTCAAGCCGTCGATGGTGGTCAAGGGCGGCATGATCGCGGCCAGCCTGATGGGCGACCCGAATGCGTCGATCCCGACGCCGCAGCCGGTGCATTACCGGCCCATGTTCGGCGCCTTTGGCGGCGGCCTGCGCAAGTCGTTCACGTTTGTTTCGCACAGCGCGTTCGAGGCCGGCATCGCAGGCACGCTGGGCTTGAGCAAGACGACGATCGCCGTGCGTGGCACGCGCGGCCTGCGCAAGCGCGACATGATCCACAACGGCGCCACGCCGCAGATGGAAGTCGATCCCGAAACCTATGAAGTGCGCGCCGACGGGCGCCTGCTGGTCTGCGAAGCGGCGGGCGTGCTGCCGCTGGCACAGCGTTACTTCCTGTTCTAGAGGCCATCCATGATTTCACTGCATACCCGCATCGCTGTCGCCGACGTCGTGCACGACACGCTGGTGCTGCCGTTCGAACAACGGGAACGCTGCCGCCAGCGCGCGCGCCTGGCCTCGGGGGAAGAGGTCGCGCTGTTTCTCGTGCGCGGCACGGTGCTGCGCGATGGCGACCTGCTGCTGGGCGAAGGCGGGCGTGTCGTGCGCGTTGAGGCCGCGCTTGAGCCGACGCATGTCGTGCGCTGCGCCGACGCGACGCTGCTGGCGCGCTGCGCCTTTCACCTGGGGAATCGTCATACGCAGACCCAGGTGGGGCCGGGCTGGCTGCGCATCCGTGTCGATCCGGTGCTGCGCGAGATGGTCGCAGGGCTGGGCGCCGACGTCAGTGAAGAACTGGCCAAATTCGAGCCGGAGGCGGGCGCGTATGGCGGCGGTCACGGTCATCATCACGAGCAGGGGCCGGGCGGCTTGCTGGCGCCGGTGCCGCTGCGCCAGAAGATCCACCGGCCGTCGGACGTTGCGCCAGTAGCACCGGATCCGGCATGAACGCCGCCAGCCTGCTGCACCTGCTGCAATTTGCCAGCCCGGCCTTGCCGATCGGGGGCTACAGCTATTCGCAGGGCCTCGAAGCAGCGCTCGAAGAAGGCCTGGTCACGAACGCCGACAGCGCCCGCGCGTGGATCGTGCGCTACCTCGATGACGTCGTGGCGCGCTGGGATGCCCCCGTGCTGTGGCGTCTTTTGAAAGCGTTCGCCGCGCACGACGCCGAAGCGATCGCGCACTGGGGCGGCTGCTTCCTGGCGTCGCGCGACACGGCCGAACTGCGCGCTGAATCGGTCCAGATGGGATATTCGCTGGGTCGCCTGATCGCGGAGCTGGGCGTGGCCGACACGCGCGCGCTGGGCGAGGACGTCACGCTGCCGCTGGCCTTTGCCTGCGCGGTCGACGGACTCGATATCCCGCACGAAGAAGCGCTGCTGGCGATGGTGTTCGCGTGGGTCGAGAACCAGGTGCTGGTGTGTGTCAAGTCGGTGCCGCTGGGGCAGGTCGCCGGCCAGCGCCTGCTGCTGTCGCTGCGGCCCGACATCGAGCGCGCCGTTGAATTGGCGCGGCGCTTGCCGGACGACGAAATGTCGAACTGGGCGCCCGGCCTGTCGATGCTGTCGATGCGGCACGAAGTCCAGCATGGCCGCCTGTACCGGTCGTGATCATTGTTGATGAAGGAAAAACCATGACAACATCCAATCCGCTGCGGGTCGGGATCGGCGGGCCGGTGGGCTCGGGCAAGACCGCGCTGTGCGAGCTGCTGTGCCGCCACATGCGCGACGACTACGACATGGCCGTGATCACCAACGACATCTACACGCGCGAAGACATGGACATCCTGCTGCGCGCCGGTGCGCTCGCGCCCGAGCGCCTGATGGGTGTGGAGACGGGCGGCTGCCCGCACACGGCGATCCGCGAAGACGCGTCGATCAACCTGGAAGCCATCGCGCGCCTGCAGGCCGACTTTCCGGACCTGGAACTCGTGCTGGTCGAATCGGGCGGCGACAACCTGGCCGCGACCTTCAGCCCGGAGCTGTCCGACCTGACGCTGTACGTGATCGATGTCGCCGGCGGCGAGAAGATCCCGCGCAAGGGCGGGCCAGGCATCACGCGCTCGGACCTCCTGATCATCAACAAGACCGATCTGGCGCCGCATGTCGGGGCGGACCTGTCGGTGATGGCGAGCGATGCACGGCGCCAGCGTAGCGAGCGGCCCTTCGTGTTTACCAATCTGCGCACGGGCGAGGGCGTGCAGGAGGTGGTCGCGTTCATCCGCGAGCAGGGCTTGCTCGACGCAGTCCACCAATAACACCAGGGAGACAACCATGACGACAAGCTTGCGCGCGCTGCGCCACACCATCCGCCACCACCTGACCCGCGCGGGCGTGGCCGCGACCGCCCTGACACTGGCGCTGCCGGCGGCCGCGCATCCCGGGCACGCGCCCGACAGCGGCTTCGTGGCCGGTCTGCTGCACCCTGTGACGGGCGTCGACCATTTGCTGGCGCTGCTCGCGGTCGGTCTCTGGAGCCGCCAGCAGCACCGCTACCTGCTCGGGCCGACGTTCCTCGTGATGATGGCGCTGGGCGCGGCCAGCAGTGGCGGCGTCGCGTTGCCGGCACTCGAACTGTCGATCGCGGCGACCGTGCTGCTGCTGGGTGGGTTGGCGGCATATGCGCCGCGCCTGCAGCAGCCGCAGATGGCCGTACTCACCGTCGGCGCCTGCGCGTTCGTGCACGGACTCGCGCACGGCAATGAACTGGCCGGCATGGCCAGCGGCGCCGGCTTCATCCTGGCCAGCGCCGGGCTGATGCTGCTGGGCGCGATCCCGGGCGAGCGCCTGCGCCGGCCGCTGGCTGCGGCCATCGGCGCGGCGGGCATCTGGCTCGTGGCGCTGGCCGGCTGATGCCCGGCCGGTACGGGTAATTATGCTACGCTAGCGCTCTTTTTACCGCCGGCCGTCCCGGCCAGGACTTTCCATGCTTGAGTGGTTACGCCCATACCGGCGCACCGCGCTGCCGGGCGATATCAGCGCCGGCATCGTGGTGGCGATGATGATGATCCCGCAGGGCATGGCCTACGCACTGGTGGCGGGCCTGCCGCCGGCGGTCGGCATCTACGCCAGTATCATCCCGCCGTTGCTGTATGCGCTGTTTGGCACCAGCACCACGCAATCGGTCGGGCCGATGGCGATCATTTCCCTGATGACGGCGTCCACGCTGGCGCCCCTGGCCACGCCCGGCACGGCGCTGTACGGCGTGCTGGCCGCGCAACTGGCCCTGTTGTCGGGGCTGGTCCTGCTGCTGTGCGGGCTGCTGCGCATCGGCTTTCTTGCCAACTTCTTTTCACGGCCCGTGATGAGCGGGTTCACCATTGGCTCGGCGATCGTGATCGCGTGGGGCCAGCTGCGCACGCTGGTGGGTAGCCCCATCGAGATCGGCATGACGCCGCACCCGACGAGCATCCTGCTGGGCGTCGGCTCGCTCGTGCTGCTCCTGGCCGCGCGCAGCCACCTGGCGCCGCTGCTGCGCTGGCTGCGCATCCCGGCGGCGGCCGCCGACGTGGGGGCCAAGCTGGCGCCGATTGCCGTCGTGCTGGGCGCGATGGCGCTCGTGCAGCAGCTGGGTCTCGCGCAGATGGGCGTGGCCACCACGGGCGCCGTGCCGGCCGGTTTGCCGGGCCTGAACCTGGCGACGTCGTCGCAGCATTGGCAAGCCTTGCTGCAACCGGCGCTCTTGATCGGCTTCATGGTGTTCCTGATCAGCATGTCGGGCGCGCAGGCGCTGGCGCTCAAGCGCGGCGGCGAGAAACTGGTCAGCAACCGCGAACTGATCGGCCTGGGCGCTGCCAACGTCGGTAGCGCGCTGACGGGCGGCTTTCCCGTGACCGGCAGCCTGTCGCGGTCGGCCGTCAACTTTGCGGCCGGCGCCAACACGCAGCTGGCCAGCCTGATCACGGCGGGCCTGCTGGCGCTGGCGCTCGTGCTGCCCACCGGCTGGCTCGCGCTGCTGCCGCTGCCGACGCTGGCTGCGACGATCATCGTGGCCGTGCTCGGGATGCTCGACCTGTCGACGCTGCGCACCGCCTGGCACTACGACCGCGCCGATGCGCTGGCGCTGCTGGCCACGGCCGGCGGGGTGCTGATCCTCGGTGTCGAAGCCGGCGTGCTGGTGGGCGTGGCGCTGTCGATGGTCGTGCTGATCTGGCGCGCGAGCCGGCCGCACATCGCCGTGCTGGGGCGCATCCATGGCACCGAACACTTTCGCAATGTCGAGCGCTATTCGGCCGAAACGACGCCGGGTCTGCTGATGCTGCGGGTGGATGCCGGCCTGTTCTTCGGCAATGTGGATGCGGTCAACGAGCGCATCGATGAAGAACTCGTCGCCCATGCGGGCACGCGCCACCTGGTGCTGGTGCTGTCTGCCGTGAATGCGATCGACACATCGGCGCTGTTCGGCCTTGAAGAGTTGAACAGTTCGCTGAACCGGCGCGGTGTGCTGATGCACCTGGCCGAAGTGAAGGGGCCGGTCATGGACCGGCTCAAGGAAAGCGATCTGCTGGGTAAGCTCAACGGGCAGATATTCCTGAGCGCCGCCATTGCGTGGGACCAGCTGGCAGGATCGCGTGCTGCCGGCACGCCGGCAGCGGCCACGCAGCCGGCGGGTAAGCCGTAGCCGTTCGCATGCGCTGCTGCCTTCCACGCAACGGATGATTACAAGGCGGCTGATTGCTGCGCGATGAATTCCCTGAACCATTGTTGTGCGGGGTTGCTGTCGCTACGACGATGCCATATCAGGTGAAACGTGATTTCCGGCAGGCCCAAGGGGGGCGCGAACATGACAAGCCGATGGCCGGCCTGCGAATCATCCGCTACACGCTTGAGGATGGTGGCAGCCATATTGGTGCGCGCAATCACTGCGGGCACGGCAAACAGTTGTGGCAAGGTCAAGGCAAGCTTGCGTTGCTTGCCCTGTTGCGCGAGGGTTTGATCGACGAGACCGTGCAACTGCCCTTCGGGTGATACGAGAACGTGCTGCAGGTCGAGATAGGTGTGCAAGTCCATTGGGCCACTGGCCGCCGGATGGTCGGTCGACACGATTGTGACGAACGCATCGCGCATGAGCGGTCGGGTCATGATGCGGGCATCCATCACGGTCGGCGCCACGCCAATGGCGACATCGATCGATCCGGCATCGAGCAGATCGATGGCAGTATTCCGGTCGTTATACGCGAGCACATTCAACGATATGCCGGGCGTGGCTCGTTCGAGCGCTTCCACAAGCGCTGGTAGCAGCACCAGCGTGGGATAGTCCTGCAGGCCCAGTCGGAACGTCACCGACGCCGTCCCGGGTTCAAACGCGGGCTGCGTCAGCATCGCCAATTCGATCTGACGCAGGGCCGCGGCCACGGGCGCGGCCAGATCGCGTGCGCGTGCGGTGGGAACCAGGCCGGCACTGCTACGTTGGAACAGGGGATCGCCCAACAAGGTACGCAGCCGGGACAAGGCGGCGCTCATTGCCGGCTGGCTGACGCCCACCTGGGTTGCAGCACGCGTGACATTGCGTTCGTTCATCAACGCGTTGAACGCGACCAGCAAATTCAAATCCAGGCCATGAAAATCCATGGAGCAAATAATACGGTATATCGCTTATTTGTTGGACTGATTGCGCCGCGCAGACCACACTAACGTCTCATTCAACTTCGAGCCGATCCTTCCGATGACGATATCAACGACCGCCTTGTCGCACCAGCTACGCACCGAACTCATGGTCGTGGAAACGCTGTACCGCGCGTTCAGCGAACAGAACCCGGATCTTGTCGATGCCGTGCTCGCCGCGGCGTGGGAGGACATTCCGCTGGCCCCGGGCCAGGGCCTGGGACCAGCCGGCATCAAGCCGATCATCCGGATGCTGGCAGCCGCATTCCCGGACGTGCACATCACCATCCACGACACGATTCAGGAGCCCGGGAAGGTCGCGGTGCGCGCCGAGATCAGCGGGACGCATCTGGGGGAGCTGCTCGGCATCGCGCCAACCGGCAAGAAAGTGAGCTTCCGGTTGCACGAGTTTCACACGCTTGAAGGCGGCCTGATCACCACCACCTGGCATATGGAGGACTGGTTTGGTCTCTTCGTGCAGCTTGGCCAGTTCCCGCCACAAGGTTGAGCGTCGTTACGACCACGAAAATTTTACGAACACATCGTCTATCGGTGGCGTGGGGGCCGCCAGCGTTCAGGCCCGTTTGCGCTGCGCAGGTTGCTCGTCGCGTGGCGGGGCCAGCACGATTGGCGCCGCATTCTCCGGATACAGCGCCTGGCTGTTGACATACACAGCGCGGATGGCGTCCATGTCGCGCTCGACGTCGCCGGTCGGCGTCATCGTGTCGACGAGGCTCAGCTCTTTCTTGCCATAGTCAAAACGCACCAGCACCATCGGCACATTGGCCGTGACGGCCAGGTGGTAGAAGCCGCTTTTCCAGTTGGGACGATAGGCGCGCGTGCCTTCGGGCGTGATGCCGATCCAGAACGATGGCGCGGCGAGCATGGTGTCGGCCAGCTGGCGCGTCGCGCCCATCGGCGCGCGGCGGTCGACCGGGACGCCGCCCCAGTGGCGCATCAGGCGGCCCATCGGTCCCCGGAACAGCGTGTCCTTGGCCAGCCACTTGAACTGCGTGCCCATGGCCCACGTGGCCAGCAGGCCGATCGGGAAATCCCAGTTCGACGTGTGCGGATAGATGACGCAGACGCCGTGCGGCCCTGGCAACGGTTTGAAGAATACCTTCCAGCCGAAACACTGCAGTACGCGCAGCGCTGCGCGCTGGCGCAGGGTGGGCAGGGCTGCAGGGCGCAGCAAGTAGTCGGTCATCGGGTCTCCGGAGGGTGGCGTCAGTCATCTGCAACGGCTGCAGTTCTTACGCTCGATAAAATCAAGCGTGCGATTCTAGCCCGGCCCGGAAGGGGTCACAAGCAAAATAGTGGTGACAGGTATGCGCTGTGGTTATCATGTCGTTGTCCGATTCACCACACTATGAATAGAAAAACACCATTGCTATGACCATGGCCATCACGATTTACCACAATGCCCGCTGCGGCACGTCGCGCAACACGCTGGCCGCCATCCGCGAAGCCGGTCATGAACCGCAGATCATCGACTACCTGGCCAATCCGCCAACACGAGACACGCTGACCCGCTTGATTGCCGATGCGGGCATCACGGTGCGGGAGGCCGTGCGCAGCAAGGAAGCGGTCTTCACTGAATTGGGACTGGACCAGCCGGGCACCAGCGACGCTGCGCTGCTGGACGCGATGGTCGCGCGTCCGATCCTGATCGAGCGGCCATTTGTCGTGACACCCAATGGCGTGCGGCTATGCCGGCCGTTCACGCGCGTCAGCGAGATCCTGTAGGCGGGCCGTCCACGATCACCGGCATGTACGTGCCCAGGAATTCGGCGGGCATGCGGCGCGGTCGGCCGCTCGAGAGTTCGATGCAGACCAGGTCCCAGCGGCCGCGCAGCACCGTGGCGCCATCGCTGTCGCGCACCAGCTGGAAGCGCCGCTCCATCGACAGCTTGCCGTCGCCGCCCACCAGCCAGGTGGCCAGGCGCAGCGCTTCGCCAACGAACGTGGGCAGCAGGTAATCGTATTCGCCGCGCCGGATCGCCATTGCCCGGTCCAGGCGCCGGTAGTCATCGAGTGACAGGCCGAGGCTGTCGGAGTGCGCCCAGCCGGCCTGCTCGCACCAGCGCACGTACACCGCGTTATTTGTATGGTTCAGGCCATCGATGTCGCCGGCCTGTGGCGTCACCGCCAGGATGAACGGTTGCGGATAATCCCAGTTCAATGTGTTGTCTCCGTGAGCGGCACGGGGCCGCAAGTCCGGCCATTTTACGGCAGGGTCGCGCGACGGTGAATGGCGACTATGCGACGCGTGCCGGCAGTTCAGTCGGGCTTGAACTCCACCCGGGTCGGGCATCGGACCGTGCCAGCAAAGCCACCACCACCGGCCGTGTCGAACAGCGCCGCGCCGCCAGCCTGGGCGCCGAACGGGCTCGGCCTGATGCCGCCGCCGGTGCGGCACCAGGTACGCCCGCCCAGGCGGAAACGGTACACGACAACGCCGTCCGGCGCCGTATAACTTTCCGATATCAGCGTGCGCGAGGTGTCCACGCGGGCATTGCCGACGGCCTCTGCGAAGCGCTGCCATTTGCTGTCGCCCGGGTCGAGCGGCGCCAGCTTCCCCTTGCGCAGCTCGTGATCGACCGCGCCTGCCGCGCGTTTGCCGCGGCTCGCCAGGCTGTCGTCGCCTGTGGCGGTGGTGTCTTGTGCTGAGCCGGGCGGGGCGGGGAAGGGATCTGCAGCAGGTTCGCTCGTGGCAGCAGGCGGCGCAGTGTCTGCAGGCGCTGGTGTGATTGGCGGTAGCGCTACTGGCGGCGCCGACGGGGCAGCGCGCGCAGGAACTGCCTGCGCTGCGCGCGGTCGTGGTGACGCTGCCGCAGCGGGTGCAGCGGGTGCAGCGGAAGAACGGGAAGTCGCAGGCGCCAGCACCGCCACCACGATGAATTCACGGGGCGCCGGCAGATCTGCCGGCAGCACCCGCACGCCCGTCGCCTGCAACCACCACCAGCCCAGCAGCAGGTGCAGGCCAAGGGTGAGTGCAAGTGGCCAGCCGGGCGTGCGGCGCGGCGTCATGACCCCGGCAGCCAGCATGTGGCGATCAGCCTTTTGGTGCGCTCAGCTTTGCCTTGATCGCCACGCAGCGCTGATCGTCCTGCAGCGTGTCGAGCAGCGTGCGGCGCGTGAACGCCGACAGGTCCGTCATCGTGGCCGCTGCGCGGCTCAGGCGCGCCACGCTTTGCGGCGTGCAGGTCGCCGGGATCATCGTGCCCGCATACGCGCGCATGAAGACCGGGCCGCCCGTCTTGTCCACCTGCGGCAGGCGCGCCAGGCGTGCATCGGCATCGCGCTCATTGAGCGCGCCCTGTTCGGCCGGGAAGATGCTGCCCATCGCGGTGCGGATACGCGAGAACGGCAGCGCCGTTTTCTGGTCTTCGATCTGCTTGACCCAGTCCGCCTTGACGGCGGCGTCAGGGCGGACGACCGTGGCTGCCACGGCCGCGATCTGGCCGGCGTCCGACTTGTCACGCACGGACTCCTGCGCGATCAGGTCGAACGCGCCCGGGTAGTTGTAGCGGTTCAGGCGCGCAATGATCGACCAGCGCTGTGGCTGGCCCACCGGCACGCCGGCCGCATCGACCTTGCCATCGAGGATGCCGGCCAGGCGCGTCAGCGCGTCAGGGCTGCTGGCAACGCTGACGTACTGATTGAACCAGCGGCGCTGGAAGTCGGCATTGCCCTTGTTGGCCAGCACGCCGTCCCATGCCATCTTTTCCAGTGCCAGCGTGGTCTGGCGCGTGTAGGCGTTATCCAGATTCATCGCATCGAGGTAGGCCTTCGACTCGCTGACCTTGCCCAGCACATCGCCCAGCAGCGTGTAATCCTTCTCGAGCGGCGCATTGTTCAGCGCCACGGCGATGAAGTCGTTCAGTGGCATCTCGGCGTCGCGCACGCCATCCCACAGGCTCTGCCACAGCATCGCGCGCAGCAGCGGATCATCGACCTTGGCCAGGCTGGTGCGCGCGGTGGCGAACGAGCGCTTGTCCAGCTTGACCTTGGCGTAGCCCCAGTCCTGGTAGTTCGGGTAAACCAGATCCGGGCACGCCGTGCCGTTCATGTCCGGCACCGCGGTCTTGGCGCCGGTGTAGGTGACGGGAACGTTCTTCACGAGCGTCAGCTTGCCGCCGTCGATCTTGAAAGCGCCGATCTGCACGCGCTGTTCGCGCAGCGTCGGCAGGTCTTTCGATGGCGCGGTTTGCGCCAGCGTGAAGTTGCGGATCTTGCCGCCGCTGCAGCTGTAGTTTGCGGCGATGGTGTTCACGCCGGCGTTGTACAGCCATTGTTTGGTCCAGCCGGACAGGTCGCGGCCCGCCGCTTCACCGAGGCTGCCGATGAAATCGTCGAGCGTCGCGTTCTTCCATGAGTACTTGACCAGGTAGTTGTGCACGCCCTTGCGGAACACGTCTTCGCCCAGCAGGTGGCGCAACTGCTTGAGCGTCGAGCCGCCTTTCGAATAGGTGATCGCATCGATGTTGTCAAAGGCATTGCTCGACGACGGCACCGGCACTTCGATCGGGTGCGTGCTGGCCGTCTGGTCCTGGATGTAGGCGCGCTGCTTGCCGCTCTGGTAGAACTTCTGCCACGAATCCTTGAATTCGGTCGATTCGACCGTCGCCAGCACGCCCATGAAGGACGCGAAGCTTTCGTTCAGCCACAGGCCGTTCCACCATTTCATGGTCACCAGGTTGCCGAACCACTGGTGCGCCATCTCGTGCATGATCACTTCGGTCAGCGACTGCTTCTGCTCGGCCGTCATATTGGCCACGCCATAGCGCGCTTCGGCGAACGTGATCGCGCCGGCGTTTTCCATCGCGCCGTACAGGAAGTCCGGCACGATCAGCTGGTCGTATTTTTCGAACGGATACGGGACGCCGAAGTATTCTTCGAAGAAGCCGAGGCCGGCCTTGGTCTGACGGAACCAGTCTGCCGGGACCACCAGCTTGGCCAGCGACTGGCGTGCGAACAGGCGCATCGGGTACTTGCCGCTATTGTCTTCCCAGACCTGGTACGGGCCGGCGTGCAGCGAGAAGTTGTACGGGCTGAGTCGCTTGGTGGTCTTGAAGGTCCAGTGGCGGTTCGCGCCACGCTCGTCGATCCTGGTTTCGCGCGTGGTCGTGACCACGTGCCAGTCGCGCGGCGCGGTGACCGACACCGTGTAGCTGGCCTTCAGGTCGGGCTGGTCGAACACCGCGAACATCTGCTGGGCGGCGACCGGCTCGAAGTGCGAATAGGTGTAGACGCGCCCATCGGCCGGATCGACCATGCGGTGCAGGCCTTCGCCATTGGTGCTGTGAAGGCGCTCGTAATCGATGACGACCGTATTGCGCCCCTTGGCCAGGCTGGCTGCGTCGAGCGTGACGAACCACTTGTTGTAGCGCGTGGCGACCGGCTTGCCGTTGACGCTGACCGACTTGACGGTGGCGTCCTTGAGGTCAAGCGTGACGGGCGCGTCGGCATCCTTCAGGTCGAACGTGACGGTCGTGGTGCCGGCAAAGGTTTCCTTGCCGGTCAGCGTGAAGTCCAGTACATAGTCCACGTTCGATACGCGTGCAGAGCGGGCAAAGGCGTCGACCTGCGACAGGAACGGCGTCTCGGCGCGGGCGCCCTGGGCTGCCGGCGCAGCGTGGACGGCGCCGCCCAGGGCGATGGCGGAAGCGATGGCGAGCGCCATGGCGCGGTGTGCTGGAACGTTCACTGAAAATCCTCTCTCGGTAGGCGCATCGAGACGTGCGCACAGTAACAATCTAACAATCGCGCAAGAATATCACTAACGTTCGCGGCTGGACACCCGTCACAGCTAACCTTTTTTGGCCATGCATATGGCATGCATATGCTTCAATCTGGCGTCAATACAAAAAAACAGGACCCGCAGGTCCTGTTCGAAGAAGCGCCGCCCCTCGCCGGCAAGAGCGGGCGAGGGCGCGGAGAAAGGGATGCTTACACCGTGGCCGGCAGCGCCGGATAATCGGTGTAGCCGGTCGCGCCCGGATGGTAGAACGTGTCCGGGTTCGGCTTGTTGAGCGGTGCGTTCAGTTGCAGGCGTTCCACCAGGTCCGGGTTGGCGATGTAGAGCTGGCCCCACGAGACGGCATCGGCCGTGCCGCTGGTGATCAGTTCCTCGGCCTTTTCCTTGCTCAGCTGCTGGTTCGCGATCCACACGCCGCCGAATTCCTTCTTGATCATCGGGCCCAGTTCGTCCGGGCTTTGGCCTTCGCGGGTGAAGATGAACGCGATCTTGCGGCGGCCCAGTTCACGCGCCACGTAGCCGAAGGTTTCGGCCGGCGTCGAGTCGCCCATGTCGTGCGAGTCGCGTGCCGGCGCCAGGTGCATGCCGACACGGTCGGCGCCCCAGACGTCGATGCAGGCATCGGTCACTTCCAGCAGCAGGCGTGCGCGGTTCTCGATCGAGCCGCCGTACACGTCGGTGCGCTGGTTGGTCGAATCCTGCAGGAACTGGTCGAGCAGGTAGCCATTGGCGCCGTGGATTTCGACGCCGTCGAAGCCGGCCAGCTTGGCATTCTCGGCGCCCTTGCGGTAGGCCGACACGATGCCCGGAATTTCTTCGATGTCCAGCGCGCGCGGGGTGACATATTCACGCTTCGGGCGGAGCAAGCTCACGTGGCCGTCGGGCTTGATCGCCGATGGGGCCACCGGCAGTTGGCCGTCCAGGAACGACGGGTCGGAGATGCGGCCGACGTGCCACAGTTGCAAAAAGATGCGGCCGCCGGCAGCGTGCACGGCGTCGGTCACGAGCTTCCAGCCTTCGACCTGCTCATCGGACCAGATGCCCGGCGTGTCAGCGTAGCCCACGCCCATCGGGGTGACCGAGGTGGCTTCGGACAGGATCAGGCCTGCGGAAGCGCGCTGCACATAGTATTCGGCCATCAGCGCATTGGGGACACGGCCACCGCCATCGGCGCGCGAGCGGGTCAGCGGCGCCATGACAATGCGGTTAGGCCACTCGAGGGCGCCGACCTTGATCGGATCAAACATGGTAGTCATCTTGTTTTCCTAGATTGCGTCGTTCAATTGGGCGAGGAAGGCCGCGATGGCTTCCTCGTTGCGATGATAAAAAACCCACTGGCCGACGCGGCGCGTGCCTACCAGCCCCGCGCGCTGCAGCGTGGCCAGGTGCGCTGACACGGTCGATTGCGACAGACCGGTGCGCCCGTCGATCAGCTTGCAGCACACGCCCATCTCGAGCGGGTGTTCCTGCTCGCTGAAATGCTGCTGCGGATCCTTCAGCCAGTGCAGGATCTGGCGCCGCACCGGGTTGGCCAGGGCCTTGTGGATCGCGTCGATGTCCATCGGTTGGTTCCTTATATCGGGATCTTTCGATCCGAATATCGTCATCTTACGATATTCAAAAAAAGTCTGCTGGCGGCGGTCCGATTTTCGCTTTGGGGTCGGTGGAGGCCTGGCGCTGCGCCAGCTGCCGCTGGGCACCGCCTATGCCATCTGGACCGGCATCGGCACCGTCGGCACGGCGATCTTCGGGATGCTGATGCTGGGCGAACCGGCCGGCGCGCTGCGCCTGCTGGCGATCGCGCTGATCATCAGCGGCATCGTGATGCTCAAGCTGCTGTGGCCGGCGTGACGATTAGTTCTGTTCGCGCCCGAACAGCGGATTCGGTCGGGTGAGGTAATACCACTCGGTGTTGGCGGCAGCGCTCGCGGCCGGGAACAGGATGCGGCCACCGAATTCGGCGGTCACGGGCGTACCGTCGGCGCGGGTGCCGATCAGTTCACCTTCGGCCACCGGATCGAAGCTCTTCCAGGGACGCGAGAACGCGTCATCCGCGTGCAGCTTGTCGTGCACGACCACCATCGACAGCGCTTCCATGGCGTCAAAATCAACGGGCACGGGGTCGGGCGCGGCAATCAAGCCCAGATGCGCCAGCGTATTCATGATGGCGCGGTAAGCGACATCGGGCGCGGCCGGATCGTCGTGCTGGCCGGCTTCGAGCGTCAGCGCGTAGCCGCCCGTGCTGCGCATGTATTCGGTCGTGCCAACGCCGTAGCGCAACACCGTTTCCAGTTCGTCGGCACTGCGGCTGCGGCGCTGCACGCCGTCGCCATAGGTCGCCAGCCAGCCATCGACAAACCGGCGCACGCCCAGGCGGCGCGCCCACGCGCGTTCTTTTTCGGCGTGGCGGAACGGCTGCAGCGGGCCGTCATTGTCGAGCGGGCCGACCATCACGAACGGCTCGCCCGTGGCGGCGAACGAGTGGATATCGAGCAGCACGTCGTGCTGGCGGAGCAGGGGGCACAGCCAGTTCGCGATCTGGTCTTCAAAATCCTGCGGGTTCGCTTTCGGGAACAGGTCGCGGTTCAGGTTACGGTCGCCATTGCGCGTGACTTGCTGGTACGCCAGCGGATTGACGATCGGGACGAACGTCAGGCTGCCGGCCGCGATGTGCAGCGCGCCGCTGTCGATCTCGTCCATCACGCGCCGGATGGCTTTGGTGCCGCACACCTCGTTGCCGTGGGTCGCGCCCATGATGATGACGCGCGGGCCCGGCTGCAGGCCGGTGTAGTTGATGGATTTGAACTGGAACTGGCGGGGCGAAGTCATGGGCGATATGGGCAGTTGAAATAGTGGCGATATTCTATCGGTAAACTCAGCGCATCACGCAACTTCCTGGAAGCCCGAATGCGCTTGTCGATCGCTCGACACGTGGGGCAAAATCGGCGTTTCCTGGTACTGCCGGATGCACGCAGGCGCGGTGGTCGAGATGGCCAGTGGACGGTGCATTCGTCGATAACTTGTGGCATAGTGGGTGCATGAAAGCGGTCAAAAGCAAACTGGCGTCGCAGCTCTTGGCTGATCCTCAAGCAAGTGATTAGCTGCTCGATTTCGTGCTCGGCAAAACTGCGCGCGCGGGTGTCCAGAAATCCGCCGTGACCGGTCAGTTCGTCATTCGTGGCGAGGACGGTCGCGCCATGCAGGTCAGTGCAAGAGTCGTGCCGAAAGCGTCAAAAGCAGCCTGACGTGATCGTTACCAATGAACCTGGCGCTGCCTGCGTTAATCGCATTTCTGGTGCCGCTACCAGGATTCGTATTTCGTAGTGGGCTTAAACGGACAGAGAGCGAGTCACTTGATTTTTCTCCATTCGGCCGCGTGGCGGCAGAAGGTGTGCTGTTTTCGCTGATCCTGCATGCAGTCTGGCTAAGCATCTCTTCGCTGGTTGGCTTTCGGCTTGATCCACTGACCTTGATGAACTTGCTCTCTGCGCATGCTGCAACGCAGGCACGAGGCAACGTACAAGTCGCAAGTCAGTTCGGTGCGATTTCAGCTTACTTCATCTCATTGCTGGTCGCATCGCATGTCGTACCAGCGCTGATACGTCGTGCGATTTCCACGTTCAAACTTGACCGTATCGATACGGTTGCTGGTTCGTATTCCGATTTCATGACGCGCCCTGGTACTACCTGCTTACTGGCGCCGACTTTGAAAAGCAGGATGAGCCTGACCTCATCTACGTGTCCGCAATCGTCGAGGTAGGAAAGGAAGCGGTACTGTACGTCGGGGTGCTCAATAATTTTTACTTCGACAAAGAAGGCCAGCTCGACCGGCTTATTCTTCAGAGAGTCAAGCGCCGCCCGATGTCGGCCGACAAGGGCGCGGACGGGCAAGACATCGAGCGCTTTTATCCAGTCGACGGCGATAGTTTTGTGCTTCGCTACGATGAAGCCATCACGTTGAACATCCAATACGTGAAATTGACTGCCAACGAAGTTGGGACAGTGGCCTGACCATCGATCGATTGGTTGGACTAGCCCCGCGCCTCGATCACGCCAAACCCCGCTGGCGCATCGCCCAGATACGCCAGCACGGCATGCGCCTGAATATTGGCATCAAACTGCGCGTTTGCCGCGATCGTCGCGCGCAGGCCAGGCACGATGTCGGGCGTGTGCGGCTGACGGTACGCCTTGATCAGCAGCGCCACCAGATCTGCTGGCGCATCGGCCCGGCGCAGGCGTGCTTCGATGATGGCCAGGAGCGCGCGCTGCATGCGGGGCGTGGGATTACGGATCTCGCCGAACACATAGGGCGTGTTGGTGATGGCCGCGCAGATGATGGTTTCCATCCGCTCGGCCTTCAGGTCGGACGGGATGTCGAAGTAAGCCTTGTTCCAGCGGGTGTACGTGGCGGCGTGACCGGGCGGGAAACGGTCGGCGTTTTCCAGCCCCAGCGCGTAGCTGGCGCGGGCGAGCAGGTCGCCCAGGGTGTCTAGCAGTGCCATGGCAGGCTGTGTTGCGCTTGTGTCATGCCGAGAGTGTAGCGCATGCCTGCCAGGTACGTAGAATGGCCGCTGACGAAGCGCTTACGCGAAACGCCCGGCGCGAAAATCCTCGACCGCCTGATGCAGCTCGGCCTGCGTATTCATCACGAACGGTCCGTACTGCGCGATCGGCTCGCTCAAAGGGCGCCCGGCCAGTATCAGCAGGCGCGTGGGTGCGATCGCCTTGATCCGCACGCCGTCGGCGCCGGCGGCATTGTCGAGGATCGCCATGCGCGTCTGCGGCACGCCTTTCCCGTCGATGACGGCTTCACCGCGAAACACATAAACGAACGCATTGTGCCCGGCCGGAATCGGCTGCTCGAACGTCACGCCGGCCGGGATCTCGAGGTCGAGATACAGCGGCTCGGTATGCGCCCGCTGCACCGCGCCGTCGATGCCATGCGTGCGGCCTGCGATCACCTGCACGGTCACGCCGTTAGACGTTGTCAGGCGCGGTACTTCCTCGAGCGGGATGTCGCGGTACCACGGCGCCGTCATCTTGTCGCTTGCGGGCAGGTTGAGCCACAGCTGGAACCCTTCCATCAGGCCGGCGTTCTGCTCCGGCATTTCGGAATGGATTACGCCGCGCCCGGCCGTCATCCACTGCACGCCGCCATCGGTGACCAGGCCCTCGTTGCCGGCGCTGTCGCGGTGGCGCATGCGCCCGGCCAGCATGTACGTGATGGTCTCGAAGCCCCGGTGCGGGTGCTCCGGAAAGCCGGCGATGTAGTCGCCCGGCTTGTCGCTGCCGAAGGCGTCGAGCATCAGGAACGGGTCCAGGCGGCGCTGCAGGGGACCAGTCAGGATACGGTTGATGCGTACGCCCGCGCCATCCATCACGAACTGCCCGTTGATGATGCGCTCGACGCCGCGGCTTTTGACGATAGGCGCCGTGGTGACCGGCTGCGGGACGGTAGTGGTCAATCTGTTCTCCTGTTGGTTGCGCCGCCTGACGGCGGCCGGGGTGTTGCCAGTATTACGCCAGTGCCGCTTCGATGGCGGCGTTGGCCGCTGCCTGGCCCGCAGCCACGGCATCGGGGCCCATCGCCATGCCCGACGAGTAGATATAGGTCTGGTCCGAGAGGCCCAGGAAGCCCAGCAGCGCGCGCATCTGCGGCACTTGCGGATCCTGCGCCTCTTCATACACACCGCCACGCGCTGCGGCCACATAGACCTTCTTGTTCTTGAGCAGGCCTTCCGGACCGGTCTCGGTATAGCGGAACGTCACGCCAGCGCGGGCAATGGCGTCGAACCAGCTTTTCAGCTGCACCGGCATCGAGAAGTTGTACATCGGGGCACCCAGCACGATCACGTCGGCCGCCTGTGCTTCGAGGATCAGCGCATCGTCCTGCTCCACACGCGCCAGTTGCGCGGCGGTGCGCTGCTCGCCCGGCGTGAACAGCGCGCCCAGGGCTGCACCGTCGAGCAGCGGGACCGGGGCCGCGCCCAGGTCGCGGCGCACGATGGTCGCGCCCGGGTTGGCGGCGACCAGCTTGTCGACGATCTGTTGCGTGACGCGGGTCGATTCGGAGGCGTCGCCGCGGATGCTCGAGGTGATGTGCAGGATGTTCATGGTGGTGGTCCCTTCGTGGTTGGAGTAGCGATGGGTCTACTTTAGTCTTTCCAAAAACAATGCGAAAGCCCGTAAAATGGATAACATTATTCTGCTGATGGGACAATCATGGACGTCGAACCGAATGACCTGCTGCTGTTTGCCCGCATCGTCGAGGCGGGGAGCTTTACGCGCGCGGCCGATCGCGTCAATTTGCCGAAGTCGACCGTGTCGCGCCGCCTGGCGCTGCTCGAAACGACCCTCGGCGAGCGGCTGCTGCAGCGCACGACGCGCAAGCTGGTGGTAACGGAATTCGGCGCGAGCCTGTATGAACACGCGCGGCGCCTGGCCGACGAAGTAGAGGCGGCCGGCGCGCTGGCCCAGCACCGCCAGGGTGAGCCGAGCGGCAAGCTGCGCATCTCGGCGCCGGGCGACTTCGCCAACAGCACCCTGAACCACGTGATCGCGCGCTTTCTCGAGCGCTATCCGGCGGTGACGCTCGAGATGGATCTGACGCCGCGCCGGGTCGACCTGGTGGCCGAGAATTTCGACATTGCCATCCGCATGGGCGACTTGCCGGACGACGCCACGCTCAGCGCGCGTCCGTTCATCCTCGAGCAGCCCGGCCTGTTCGCATCACCGGCTTACCTGGCGCGCCACGGCATTCCTGAACATCCCGACGACCTGGCGACGCACGATGTGCTGTGCATCCTGAGCCGCAGCGGCGGCCCGATGCCGTGGACGCTGATTCGCGGGAAGGTGCGCTGGCAGCGCGCGCTGCCAAGCCGGCTGACGGCCAATTCCCCCGACCTGCTGGCGCGCATCGCTGCGCGCGGCGCCGGGATTGCGCTCAGCTCGACGCTGTTTGCCGAACCGTACATGCAGACGGGTGAACTGGTGCGGGTGCTGCCGGAGTGGGAGATGCCGACCGCGAATGGCTGGGCCGTGTTCCCGAGCCGCAAGCTGATGCCGGCCAAGACGCGCGCATTTCTGGCGATGATGGAAGAGACCTGTACCGCCCATGGTCATGGGCCGGAGCAGATCGCTGCGGCCTTCAGGGCGAAGGCCGCGCTGGAGAACGGTGCGTCGGACGTTGCCTGAGTCCGGTTAGCGCAGCGGCCGGTTGCCCATCACGTCGCCCAGGCGTACCTTGCCCTCGGGCGCCCAGGCCGGATTGAAGCGGATCGCGTCTTTCTGGAACAGCATCACGACGGTGGAGCCGAGCAGGAAGCGGCCCATCTCGTCGCCTTTTTTCAACGTGACCTGGCCCGGCTCGTACTGCCAGTCGCAGATGCGCGCCATGCGCGGCGGATTGACGACGCCATGCCAGACGGTGGCCATGCTGCCGACGATCGTTGCACCGACGAGCGTCATCACGAATGGCCCGAATTCGTCGCTGTCGAACACGCACACGACGCGCTCGTTGCGCGCGAACAGCCCCGGCACGCCGCGCGCCGTCGTCGGGTTCACCGAGAACAGCTTGCCCGGCACATAGATCATGCGCGTGAGGCGCCCGTCGCACGGCATGTGGATGCGGTGGTAATCCTTCGGGCTCAGGTAGACGTTGGCGAAGTGGCCATGCTGGAAGTGCGCCGCCAGCGTCTGGTCGCCGCCGACCAGTTCGGCCGTGGTGAACTTGTGGCCCTTGGCCTGGAAGATCTGGTGGTCATCGATGTCCCCGAACTGGCTGATCGCACCATCGACCGGGCACACGTAATCGGCCTGGGCCAGCGGGCGCACGCCATCGCGCAGGGCGCGGGTGAAGAACTCGTTGAAGCTCGGGTAGCTGGCGATGTCCGGATTGGCCGCTTCGCTCATGTCGACGCCATATTTGCCCACGAACCAACGGATCAGGCCAGTCGTCATCGACCCGCCACGGTGGCCGGCAACGCGGCCGGCGAAGTTGGTCATTGCCTGCTTCGGCATCACATATTGGGGCAGGACTTTGAGTCTGGACACGGTCGATCGCCTTTCGCGGAAAAGTGCGCATTATAGCTGGGCATGTCAGACGGAAATTCTGTTGCCGCTTTTAACACTGTTGAGGCGAGTGTACCGCAGGTAGCCGGGGGATGGCGGACAGTGCAAGCATTCGCTTGGCTATTATCTTTAGATTCCATTCAATAGTAATGATTGATGCTCATTTATAGAATCAAAGATTTCTATATTTACGTTTACACTTTGCTACAAAGTGGCATATTCTGGCCCGGCGTGTTCAATAACCTGGAGAAGCCGCCGTGACGAATCTGCCAACGTACTACACCGTGTCTCTGTTGATCGCTGCAAGCCTGCCGATACCGGCAGCTGCCCAGACTGAACCTGGCATCCCGCAGGTAGACATCCGGGGCAGCGCTGCCGGTTACGACGCGCGTCGCGACGATACCGCCACCCGCATCATCATCAAGCGCGACGAACTCACGCGCTACGGCGACCGCTCCATCCTGGATGCACTGCGGCGCGTACCCGGTGTGACGGTTGACGGCAGCAGTGGTCAGGGCGGAACGATCCAGCTGCGTGGCCTGGGCGCCGGCTACACGCAGGTACTGATCAACGGCGAACGGGCACCTGGCAACTTCAGCTTCGACACGCTGTCGCCCGAGGTGGTCGAGCGCATCGAGGTGCTGCGCGCCGCGACGGCAGACCTGTCGACGCAGGCGGTGGCCGGCACGGTCAACATCGTCTTGCGCCACGTGGCCAAGACACGGGAGCGCGAATTCAAGCTGGGCATGCTCGGTTCGGATGTGTTCAGGGGGCCAAGCGCGTCCCTGCAACTGAGCGACCGGCGCGAGGGCTTCGCCTGGTCGCTGGCCGGCGATGGCGTGAGCGAACGGTTCGACCGCGTCAATGGCATGGTGCTGGAAAACACGGGAACCGACGGCGCCATCGACCTGCTGCGCACGACGGCGACCGATGAACGTGGCCGCATGCGACGCCTGAACCTGACGCCGCGCCTGGAGTGGACACTGGCTGGCGGCGACAAGATCACGTCCGAAACGTTTGTGAACGTGACCCGGTTTCGCCACCGTGGCCATGCCCTTGTCACCACGCTGATCGGCGGCCCGCCACCTGCGCCCGATCTGGTCACGCACTACCGCGCCGATGACGAAACCGCGCGCACCGACCTGCGCTGGAGCAGGGGCTTCCCGTCCGGCGCCAGCATCGAAGCCAAGCTTGGCCTGACGGGTGAGCGCAGCGAGAATGTGAGTCTGCGCGATGGGCGCGACGCGGCCGGCGATCCCGAGACGGACGGGCGCATCGACGGCGCGCGGCGCGACCGGGGCGTCAATTCAACCGGCAAGGCCATGCGCAAACTCGGCACCGGCCATGCACTGGCCGCCGGGTGGGATGGCGGCGTCACCTGGCGCGATGAAACGCGCGTCGAGCAGGATCGTGTGCGCGCATTCCCGTCCGGGCTGGCGCTGGACGAAACGTTCGACGCGCGCGTGACCCGGCTCGCCATGTATGCGCAGGACGAATGGGACATCACGCCGCACTGGTCGATGTACCTGGGCCTGCGCTGGGAGGGCATCCGCACGCGCGCATCCGGCAACTCGTTTGCCTCGACCCGCACGGGCTCCGGGGTCTGGAGTCCGGTGGTGCAGACCTTGTGGAAGATCCCGGGCCGCAAGGGCGACCAGATGCGCTTTGCACTCACGCGCACCTACAAGGAGCCGGACTTGTGGAACCTGCTGCCGCGTCGCCAGGCGTTCGAAAACAACAGCGCCACCGAGGCCGACTTCCAGGGTAATCCGAACCTCAAACCCGAACTGGCGTGGGGCATCGACGCCGGGTACGAGCATTACTGGGCCGAGAATGCGATGGTGTCGATCGCCACCTCGCTGCGCCGCATTGACGATTACACGAGCAACCGCATTTATTTTGACGGCTACCGCTGGATCTTCACGCCGGTGAACGACGGCCGCGCCGAGACCCGCTCAGTAGAGCTGGAAACGAAGTTTCCGCTCAAGTCCCTGTTTGCGGATGCGCCGGAAATCGACGTGCGGGCGGGCGTGGCGCGCCACTGGTCGCGCGTCGAATCCGTACCCGGCCCCGATAACCGTCTCGAACGGCAAACGCCCTTGTCGGCGAACCTGGGGATCGATTACCGCCGGGGCGCGCTGACGCTGGGCAGCAGCGTGGCGCACAAGCGCAACGGCCTGGTACGCGTGACAGCCAATCGCGGTTATTACACCGCGCCGCGCACCGACCTGGACGCGTACGCCGCCTGGCGCATCGATACAAAGCGCTTGCTGCGGCTGTCGCTGGCCAATCTGCTGCGCGAGAATGAAGGCTTCGAGCCGTCGTACGCCGACCCGGTAACGGGCCTGGAAAGACGCAGGTTCTATTTCACCGGGCCGCTGCGGGCCACGCTCACGTATCAGCTGGCGTTTTGATGCTGTGATCCTTGAAGTAGCGCCCAAAAAAAGCGGGGGTCAAAAAGCGGGGGTCAGGTCTGACATTCGGACACGACCTCAGCACTATTTCTTGGCAAATGCATCAATTCCGGCACTGGTGCCTGAACCCACGTCGAAAACTGCGCAATCGTCATCCAGGCAAGTGCTCAATGCTGAGGTCGTGTCCAAATGTCAGACCTGACCCCGGCTTTGGATCTGGCCTTGTGGTTCGTCCGGTTTGTGGCTGCAGAAGTAGCGCCAGGCTACGATCAGCGCCAGCAGTTGCATGAGCGCGCACAGGTAGAAGCTGCTGCCGACGCGCCAGTCCGATTGCGGCAAGTGGCTTACGGCGCTGAGGATGCCCGTGCCGAGCAGTGGCGTGATGATCACCGCGAGACTGCCGATCGACTGCAGGGAGCCCATCAACTCGCCCTGCTGGTCGGGCGGCGAGGATTTTGAGACGAGCCCCTGCAGCGCCGGGCCGGCGGCGTAGGCGAGCACATTGCACATGATGAAGACGTACATCATCCAGCCTTCGGTCGCCAGGGCGTAGGCGGCATACGCCATGGCGCCCGAGCCCAGGCCCAGGAGGGCCAGGCGCGGTTCGCCAAAGCGCCGGATCAGGATGCCCAGCAGCCCGGCCTGCACGATGACCGACGTCAGGCCCACGCAGAACAGGGCGATGCCGTTGTCGCGCGGCGTCCAGTCGAAGCGGAAGGTGGTGTACAGCACCCAGGTCGATTGCAGCATCATCTGGGCGAAGGTGGCCAGGAACACGGCGACGACGAGACCGCGGATGTCCTGGCGTCGCACGAGGCGCATCAGCGCCGTGAACGGGTTCAGGCGCGCCCATGCGAATGGCGGGCGCGCGCCGGGTGCCAGCGACTCGGGCACGACGAAGTAGCCATATATCAGGTTCGCGCCAGAGAGCGCGGCGGCGACGTAGAACGGCAGGTGCAGGTTGCTCTCGCCAAGCACGCCGCCGAGCATCGGCCCGCAGATGAAGCCCAGGCCAAAGGCGGCGCCGATCTTGCCGAAGCTCTTGGCGCGGTTTTCGCGGGTCGAGATGTCGGATGCGTAGGCCGAGGCCACTGACATGCTGGCCGACGACATGCCGCCGATGACGCGCCCGAGGAACAGCCAGGCCAGGCTGGGCGCCCAGGCCGTGACGAGAAAGTTCAGGCACATGCCGCCCATCGAATACAGTAGTACCGGGCGCCGGCCGACGCGGTCGCTCAGCGCACCCAGCGCCGGCATGAACAGAAATTGCAGCAGGCCGAACACGGTGGCCAGCACGCCGTACCAGAGCGCGCGCATGTCGGCGCCTTCGACGAACTGCCCGACCAGCAGCGGCAGCACGGGTACGATGAGGCCAATGCCGAGCATGTCGATGAACACGCAGACCAGCACGAAATTGAGGTTGCCGCTAGATGCTTGCGGCACGGTGGTCGTACTGGTCATGGACACCTCGGCAGTTGGCGGTCGCCTATCTTAGCATTGCGGCAACGCCTGCATGCCGTTAGCAAACGTCAGGCGCCGCTCCACTCGGCCGCGAACTGCGCCCGAAACGTCATCAGCTGATCAAGGCGTTCACGGCCCACGGCGCGCGCAGCTTCCGTCTGCATCATGTCCGGCAGCTTGTCGAGCTTGACGACGATGTGGTCGAGCGCATAGCGCCGATCGTCGTGCGCGCGGTCGTCGCCCAGCGGATCGGTCGGATGCGCCAGGCCGCTTTCCATGCGCCCCGCGATGTAGAACATGCGCGCCAGTCCCACCAGGCCCAGGCCGTCGAGACGGTCGGCGTCCTGCACGATTTTTGCCTCGATCGTGGTGGCGGGGATTGCCGCCGAAAAGCTGTGCGCTTCGATGGCATGGGCGACCGCGTCGAGTTTCTCGGGCGGGAAGCCCAGCGGCGCGAGCGACTCGCGCGCCAGTTCGGCCGAGCGGCGCGACGCCTGATTGCGCGCGGGGTCGTTCTTCGGCAGGTTCACCAGGTCGTGCAGATAGCTGGCCGCCAGCACCACCAGGCGGTCGGCTTCCGGGTGGTGCGCGAGCAGGGCCTGGGCGTTGCGCCAGACGCGGTCGAGGTGGGCGCCATCGTGGGCGCCGTCGGTGCCGGCATCCTGCGCCGCCAGCGCAATGAGTTGTGTGCGCCAGGCGGCGAAATCGGTCGGAGTACGTTCTAGCATGTTGATGTTTCCGGTAAAAGAGGCGGCACGGCGCGCTGCGAGAGCGCATCGGCCTCTGAATTCTTGTGGCGCGGGATCCAGCGCAGCTGCGCCTGCGGCAGGCGCGCGAGCAGGGCGCAGGCGCGGTCGCGGTACTCACGCAGGCTGGGCGCACTTGCGCTGGCGGGGCCGTTCACGTCGTCGATCACGACCTGGCTGTCGCCAACCACCAGCACATCGTGCGCGCCGTGCACGACAGCCGCATCCAGCACGGCGATCAGGGCCAGGTATTCCGCTTCGCTGCTGTTGCCGTAGCCGGCGTCGTGCGAGATGGCGACGCGCACGCCGCCCGGGCCTTCGAGGACGGCGCCGATGCCGCAGTGACCGGGATTCGGGCGCGCTGAGCCGTCGAACCAGGCCCGCCACGCCGTCTTGCCAGCCCCCGCGCCCCGTGTGCGTGCTGCGCTGGCCAGCGCTGCGCGTCGGTCTGACTGCTGCGCCGCATGCTGGCGCAACGCGGCGCGTTCGGCCAGCAGGTGCGCCAGGCCAGCCAGCCCAGCGCTGTGCGTGAGCGTGCGGGTAAGGGCCTCAAGTTCGCTCAGGCCGGCGCGCGTCATCAGGCGCCGGCTGGCCGCCAGTTCGGTCTTGAATGCGGCGGCGCGCAGAAGGCTCAGGTCGTTCATGGCGAGAGCATAACCGATCTTGATTCGTTGACAGAAGTTAAGACTTTTGAAACACTGGATCGATGCTGTCCAACACGAGGAGAAGTGATGCGTCCGTCCCGCCATGCAGTCCGATTGTCCCTGTTCGCCGTGCTGGTCGGCGCCGCGTCGATGCCGTTGCACGCCACGGCGCAGGTTGAAAAACCCGGCGCGCAGCCGCTGGCGAAAGCACCGCTCAAGCCGGGCAAGCGCTACACCATCGAGCAGTTCATGGCGACGACCTCCGTGACCGGCGCCTCGTTCAGCAAGGACGAGCGGCAGATCCTGTTCAGCAGTAACGCGTCCGGCATCTTCAATGCGTACACGCTGCCCGTGGGCGGCGGCACGCCGCGCGCGCTGACCACGTCCACCGGCGATTCGACCTACGCGGTGGGCTACTTCTACAACGACGACCGCATCCTGTTCACGCGCGACACGGGCGGCGACGAGCAAAATCACCTGTACGTGCTTGAACCAGGCGGCAAGGAGCGCGACCTGACGCCCGGCAAACTGAAGGCCTCGTTCGCCGGCTGGAAGCCCGATGGCAGCGGCTTCTACGTCGCCACCAACGAGCGCGATCCGAAATTCTTCGACATCTATCTGTACGACGCGGGCAGCTACGACCGCACGATGGTGTACCAGAACGACAGCGGCATGAACGTCTCGGACATCAGCCGCGACGGCAACTGGCTCGCGTTCGACAAGTCCAGCACCACGTCCGACAGCGACGTCTACGTGTATCACCTGCCGACGCGCACGATGAAGCACATCACGCCGCACACTGCACCGGCCAGCCATTCGGCCGCCACGTTCGATCCGCAATCCAAGCGCCTGCTATTCACCACCAATGCCGGCGGCGAGTTCACGCGCATCGCCGCATACGATCTGGCCAGTGGCGCGACGAGCGATGTCGAGAAAGCCGACTGGGACCTGCTCGATACCAGCTACTCGCGCAATGGCGCCAACCGGGTCAGCATCGTCAACCGCGACGGCAGCATCGACGTGCGCGTGTTCGACGCTGCCGGCAAACCGGTCACGCTGCCCAAGCTGCCGGGCGGCGAGATGCGCCAGGTGACGTTCTCGGCCAGTGGCCGCCTGATGGCGTTCTATCTGAATGGCGACCGCTCGCCGAACAACCTGTACGTGCACGACTTTGGCAGCAAGAAGACCACCCAGCTCACGCGCAGCCTGAACCCGGCCATCGATCCGAACGACCTGGTGGAAGCCGAAGTCGTGCGCTTCAAATCGTTCGACGGCACGGTGATCCCGTCGATTTACTACAAGCCGAAGGGCGCAGCGCCGAATGCAAAGGTGCCAGCGGTGGTGTACGTGCACGGCGGGCCAGGCGGACAGACAATGCGTGGCTACAGCGCGCAGATCCAGTACCTGGTCAATCACGGATACGCGGTCCTGGGCATCAACAACCGGGGCAGCTCGGGCTATGGCAAGACGTTTTTCCGCGCGGACGACCGCAAGCATGGCATGGAGCCGCTGTGGGATTGCATCGAAGCGAAGACGTGGCTGGCCAGCCAGTCGTACATCGATGCCGAGCGCATCGGGATCATGGGCGGCAGCTACGGCGGCTACATGACGCTGGCGGCGCTGGCGTTCCGGCCCGAGGCATTCAAGGTCGGCATCGACATCTTTGGCGTGAGTAACTGGGTGCGCACGCTCGAGAGCATTCCGCCGTATTGGGAAGCGCAGCGCAAGGCGCTGTATGACGAGATCGGCGACCCGGTCAAGGACAAGGAATTTCTGGTAGAGACGTCGCCACTGTTCCACGCGCACCGCATCATCAAACCGCTGATGGTGATCCAGGGCGCGAACGATCCGCGCGTGATCCGGCCTGAAAGCGACGAGATCGTGGAAGCGGTCCGCAAGAACAAGGTCGACGTCGAGTATGTCGTGTTCGATGACGAAGGCCATGGTTTCTCGAAGAAGAAAAACCAGACCGAAGCGAGCGCGAAGATCCTGGCGTTTCTGGACAAGCACCTGAAACGCCAGGAAGTCAATTAACGACGATAGGGATTGTCCGGCCGGCTGTCATGGCGGTTGCGCACGCCGTCGCCATCGCGGTCCCGGTCGTGACGGTTGCGGATGCCGTCGTTGTCGCGATCGCGGTCGCGGTAGTTCGGTACGCCGTCACGGTCGAAGTCCGGTCCGCGCCCGCGGCCATTGCCGTGGTGGCGATCGCGATCACGGTGGTGGTCGCGGTAGCCGCGGTCGCGATCATAGCCGTCATGGCCGCGCACATACACGGGCTGCGGGCCGTAGTGGTGGCGCGGGCCGCGGTTCCAGCGCGACGGTTCCATCACCCAGCGGTTGCCGCGATGGTGCCAGCTCGGCGGCGCGTACACATAACCAGGCCGCGCGACGACGTAGTGGCCGGGCACCCAGTCATGGCGATGGCCGCGCCATTCCCAGTAGCCGGGCGCCCAGACGTGGCCGCGACGCGGACCGGGGATGCGCTCGTAAATGGGGGCGGGCGGGGCGCTGCTGATCACGACCGAGACATGCGGCTGGGCCTGTGCAGACAGCGGGATGGCGGCAGCCGCGCCAATGGCGATCAGGGCTGCAAGAATAAGCGGGGATTTCATGGTCGTCTCCAGATCCGTAAGCGGATAAGCGGAATATAGCAATCCGGGATCGGTGACGCGAAGCCTGAAGCAAGTTATTACATCTGACACAGATTGGTGGCGTTTGCCGTCCACCTGGCCGCCGCGCGCCGCCCGTTGGGGGCGCCGCGACGACCGACCGCGGTCACAGCCGGCTCGCTGCGGTGACGGTGTCGAGTGCCAGCAGTTGCGACTTCTCGACGCTGTTCAGGCGCTTGGCGGTGACGGTCACGGTGGCGATCTTGGCGCCGCTGGCGATTGCCGCGCTGCTTGCATTGAAGACGTTGGCGTTGGCGTCCGATACCTTGGCCAGATAGCCGACAGGAACAGCGATCAGGGCGGCGGCGATGAAGACGGCTTCCATGTGTTTGAGGACGTTCATTTTGCTTCTCCTTGGTGGGTGAGTGGTGTGTCGATGTGTGTACTTTAGGCGCGTCCCCGCAAGGCTTCCAGCGGTGTGCGACGAGCCGCAGAAAATGGGGGGTGAGCTGCATCAGGGCGGCCCTGAACCTGTGCGCGCAGCGTCAATCCGCTCAGCGGTTTCACCGCCCCTCCGCTAGCGTTGCGCAACGGCGCATGGGCGCCACGCTATCCTCGGGAAACGTGCATGACCGGCCCCTTCGCCACCCTGTCCCGCAACATCGCCGCGTCGCGCACGGCGCGGCGGCGCGCCCGCAATCTGCGCCGGGGCTGGACAATTTCGCTCGGCCCGGCCTGGGCCTGGGCCGCGCTGGCGCTGGTGATGGGCGGTGCGGTCGCGCTGGCGCTGCACGCGCGTGCGTTGCCGAACGATGCGCAGGATGTTCCTGGCGCGCAGGCACTGGCAGCGCTGCAGCCGCTGGCACCGGGCCTGGAACTCGTCGTGCCGGCCGACAGCGGCGTGTCGCTGACGCAGCGCGGGGCACTGGCGCTCGTCATTGCGAGCGGCATGCAGACCGGGCCGGCGGTCCGGGTCGACCTGTGCACACAGATGCTCGACCCGGCGAACGGACGGCTGCTGCCGCTGCGCGTCGGTTATCCGTTCAGCGAAGCGGCAGCGCTTGCGCGCAGTAGCAATGGACCAGCACGCAGCGTGCTGCTGGCGCGCGACGGCTCGGCCATGCCGCGCATCGACATCACGGGCAACGCCGTGACTGGCCTGGCCATCGGCTGGAGTGCCGGCTTCGGCACCGCCAGCTGGATCAGCGACGCGACTGGCGGGGTGGCGACGCATGCGCGCCAGGGCCAGGCTGCGCTGGGCGGAGCAGGCTGGCTGTTGTGGCGTGGCGAAGCGCTGCGGTTCACGCGCCAGCCGAGCGGCGCCTGCCCGCAGGCCGGTGAACTGGTGCTGCAGCATTTCCAGCCTGGTGAGCAAGTCGCCAAAGCGGCCTTCGTGCAGGCCTTCCCGGCAGTCGGCGCCCCCGTCACATTGCGCTTGCGCCCCGGCGTATGGACCGTGCCGCTGGTCCCGGGCACCGGCCTGGAAGACCAGGCGCTGTTCGAGGTGCTGCGGGCGCGCGGCTTGCTGCGCCTTGGCCGCGACGGCTTGATCGAACTGGCGCCGCGCGACTTGCTGGCCTGGCTTCAGGCCGACGAGGCCGTGCGCGCGCCGCTGCCCGGCTGGCAGGATTTTCAACTCGATGCAGGCGACCGGCGCCTGCTCGAGCGCCTGCATCACCGGGCCGACGGCGCCTTCGTGCGCGAACAGGTGCGCGTCTTTAACAGTGAACGGCGGCTGGTGGCGTGGCGCGTGCGGCCCGGCGCAACGGCAATCTGGCAAGCGGCAGTGGCAGGTACTCCGGCCGTGCGCGAGGCGGGCCTGCCGCTGGCAGCGATGCGCCTGTTCGCGCAGTTGCCGCAAGACTGGGCGCCGTGGAATCGTGTCGGCGGCTGGGAGGGCGGGCGGCGTGGCAGCCTCGTGATCCTGAATTTGAGCCTGAGCACACGAGCAGAAGGCAGGCCGCTGGAACTGCTGGTCGCCGGCCGCGTGCGCAGTGTGCTGGGCGCCACGGTGGCGGCCCGCGGCGTCTGCGACGGGCGCGCCTGTCCGGACGCGGGCGCCGTGGCGCACCTGCTGCTGTCGCCACTGCCGGGCGCGACATCGGTCAAGGTCGAGATCGAGCCGCTCGACCTGGCGAGATTGTCCGGCGGCGCCGACGCGCCTTATCGCCATCTGAAGGTCGAGCGGGGAACGCTCGCGTGGCAGGCGCTGCCGGCTGGCCGCCGCAGCGTGCGGCCCGCCGGCGCTGCGGTACGCCTGACCGATCGCAACGGCGAAGCCCTGTGGCAGGATGGCGCGCCGTCGGTCCACGCGACGCTGGCCGGCCTGGCGCCGCTGCTCGGCGTGCACCGCCAGCACGATGGCAGCGTGGCCGGCATGCTGGCGCGCCTGGGCGGGAGCGACCATGCGGCGAGCCTGACGCTCGATCTGACGCTGCAAGCGCGGGCCCAGGTGCTGCTCGACTGCATAGGCCAGCAGGGCGGCCAGTGGGATGGGCGCGTCTGCCGTGGCGCCCAGCCCGCGCCCGCCGAGCGGCGCGCCGGCCTGGTGCTGCTCGACGCCGGCACGGGCGACATCCTGGCGGCGGCATCGAGCGGCGGCCACACCGCTGCGCCCGACAACTGGCCCGAGGTCCGCGACTTCGACCGCGCCGATCCGGCCCGCAGCCCGCTGCGCATCGCCGCGTTCCAGCATGACGGCGGCGCCCACCGCGCACCCGGCTCGACCTTCAAGGTGATCACCGCGCTCGGGCTCGAGCAGGCCGCGCGCGGCGACAAGCAGCTCGACGCGCTGCTGGGCGGCTTGCCATTGCCGCAGGTCGACCGCATTGCGGGCGATGGCGGCTACGACTTCCGCACCGATGCGCCCAGCTATCCGGCGGGCGGCACGCGCGCCCGCATCACCAATTTCCGTGACCAGATCATCGGTGCGCGCGCCGCAGACGGCCGCCTGGGCCTGGCCGGCGCGATAGCGCACAGCGTCAATACGTGGTTTGCCTGGGCCGGTGAGTTGAGCGACCGCACGCTGCTCGGCCAGCCAGACGGGGGCATGCCGGGCGCCACCGCGCTGGAGCCGGGGGCGCTCGATGCGGCGCGGCCGGTGGCCGCGATGGCGGCGCGCCTGGGCTTTGGTGAGCCGCTGCGGCTCGACGGCGGCTTGCTCCCGCCGGATTACCGCTGGAGCGACTGGGATGCGCTGTCGGCGTCCGCGTCACAGCTCGATCCGATCCACAGCCGCCATGAATTGCGCCAGATGGCAATTGGCCTGCGCATGCAGACCACGCCCCTGCAAATGGCGCTGGTGGCCGCGAGCGTCGGCGAGGGGCGCAGCGTGACACCGCGCCTGCTGCTGGCGCTTGACGGCCGCGACGCTGCGTCCAGCGAGGGCGCGCCTCTTGGCGTGCGGCTGGACCGCGTACGCGCCGGCATGAAGGGCGTGATCGATTACGGTACGGCGGCCGGTGCATTCCGCAGCCCGGCATTCTCTGCACTGCGCCCCGGCCTGTATGGCAAGACGGGCACCGCGCCGGTCGGCACTGACGATCTGGCCACGGTCTGGTTCATGGGTTACCTGGAGCCGGGCAGCTTGCCGGGCCAGACCCGCCGGCTGGCATTTGCCGCCTTTGTCAGTCATTCGGCGCTGACGGGCGGAGGCCATGCGGCGCCGGTCGTGGCAGCGCTGCTGGCATCCATGGCCGGGCAGTCGTTGGAAAAGAGGCACAAATAGGGGTCTCCATCGCGCCTGAATGCTGTAGTTGTATGGCATCATCTATTTCACTGTGCAACACGTGCGCAGCGAAATCGAGGACGAGGAAGGTATGCGTTTACCGGGCACCCGGTATCAGGAGCACGGCTGGGAGCAGGTCCGCAAGTTGCTGGGTCAGTGTTCCCTGCAGGCGCTCGCCCGCATCGACCCTGCCAGTCTGCAGGGCGCCGATACGGACGCGTCGCTGGCCGCGTATGTCGAGGCGGTCGCGCCGATCCTGCACGCAGGCGGCAGCCGCGCGCATGCCCCCGGTAACAGCTACGGCGAGACGACCGCCGAGCTGGCCCTGAGCCTCGTCTACGAACTGCAGGCGCGGCCCGCCGACTGGGCCGCACTGTGCACGGCCGTGGCCTCCGAATCTGCGCGCATCGGCCCGTTCTGGACGCAACCGGGCGGCGACGCGCTGCTGCGCAAGAAATTCAATGACCTGTATGCGGTGTTGCGCGACAAGGTCGACAGCGATCACTATCAGGTGGCGTGCGGCCGGCCCTGCAGCCCGAACCGCATGTACGCGTACCGGATGCTCGACACGGCTTACCACGACATCGCGCGCCTGTTCGAGGGCTGGCGCGAACATGGGCCGCAGGTCGGCGCGATCCTGGGCCGCAGCGTTGAGGCGATGCCGATCGAAGTGCGTCAGCTGCGCTCGATCGCCGACTGCAAGCCCGAATGGATCCTGCGCTGGAGCGAAAGCCAGGAGGCGCACACGGGCGCACCCGGCCCATTGCACACGCGCTCGAAACGCTTCGCCAGCCTCAAATCGAATCCCGACAAGATCGGCGCGATGCTGCGCGAAATCGGCGAGTACGACGCGCTGTCGGCCAACCGCGACAGCGACTGGCTGCAGGACGCCAGCGCGGCCGACGCCTGGCTCGACGATTACTGGCGCGTGCTGAACGAGTCCGAACAGGGCAGTACGCCGGGCCCGGACCAGATCCTTGAAGCGCGCCAGGAAGCGCTGGACATCGATCTGGATGCAGATCCGGACATCGAAGCGCCAATGACTGCACCACTGACCTGCATCGCGCCCTGCGTTTCACTGCCCCCCAACTACCTGGTAGTGGCAGCGACGGTCGAGGACCATGCCAGCTGGGCGGCGCGCCGGATGGCGCAGGACAGCTTGCCGGTACGCCTCGCGGTGTACCTCAAGCTGCTCGGGCCATTCGACGACTGTTACCCTTCCGAATGGTGCGACCCCGCCACGGGCGAATTGCCGACGATGGGCCAACTGGCCCAGCTCGACGGCGTCTCGCTGCCAACCCTGCGCAAGCGGCGCGACGCCGCGATACTGCGCTTGAACGAGGTGGCTGGACTACAGGAGGAACAACGATGGGCATGACGAACCTGGATCGCAAACTGCAGGCCGGCGCGTTGCTGGCGCGCCGCGTGGAAGGCGATGGCCTGATGCTGGCCGACGCCGTCCTGCTGCAGGCGCTGAACGGCAGCCGGCCGCTGACGCACGGCGAACGCGCGGCGCTGCAGGCGTCGCCCCTGACGCTGCGCCGCATGCGCCATCTGGCCGATGTGCGCCGCACGCAGCACATGACCTGGACCGGCAGCGCGGGACTGCTCCGCGCGGCCGACAGCGGCGCGCCTTTAGAGGTGCTGCGCACGGATGACCAGATGTGGCGCCTGCACTTCGTCGACCAGGGCGGCGTGCCCGGCGTGGTCGTCCAGCTCGATCTGGACGCGCCGGGCGCTGCGCAACTGCTGGCTGCGCGCGCGGCGATCGCCGTGCGCGACGGCGCCGGCAGCGTGATCGTGCAGGGCAGCCTGGACGCGGACGGCGAGTGCGAAGGCCCGTGGCCGTTTGCAGCCACCCCGTCGGTCCATTTTCAACGGCACGGGGCGTGCTTCGATGTGATGCCCGTGCCCCCATCCACATAGTGCAGTTCCCGAATTCGCTCAAGGATAACGATGCTAGGTTCACTGTTCAGGAATCCCCTGCGACGCCCGCCACGGCAGGACGCGTTCGACGCGACCCTGCTCGGCAGCGTGGCAATCGCGTTGCCGGCGCCAGCCGGGATCACCATTCCTGCGCCGTGCGCCGTCGTGCTGGTCGACCGCGGTGGCCGCAGCCGCCGACTGGCGGCCGGCAGCCGCATCGCAGCCCTCGATGGGGAAACCGCCTGGTGCGTCCATCCGGGGCCGTACACCTGTGATCTCGTCCCGTTTGCCGGCGCGCCGGAGATTGGCCTGCGCGTGAGCTTTGCCGTCGATGCCAGTGATCCGCGCGCCACGCACCAGCGTTTCGACCTGTTTTTGGCCAGCGAAGCGGGTAGCACGGTCGACCTCGCGGGCTTTGGCGCGCTGGCGCAAACGGCGCTGCAGCGCGAGCTGGCCCAGGGCAATTTCGACCTGCCGCCCTGCACGACGCTCGAAGAGTGGAACACGTTCCGGTCCGGATTCAACCAGTTGATGTACACGCGCTTTGGCGTGACGGTCGACGATTGCGTGCCGGTTGACCTCGGTGCGGCGCACGATTACCCGGCGCTGCTGGAAGCACGGCTGGCGGCGCAGGCCGTGCCCGTGACGGCGGCAGTATCGGCTGAGCCAGCGGCTGCGATGCCAGCCGAAGCGTTCGTGCCAGCCTGCGAAGATGCCCGCGCATTGCGGCGCCTGTTCCTGGAACTGCCTTGCCTGATGTGCGCGGTGCGCATGGCAGTGCTGCCGGCCGATCAGGGGCGGTTCCGCCAGCACCAGGAGTTGCTGCGCCGGCTCGACCTGGTCAGCCTGTCGGTCGGCACGATGCCGGCGCTCGAACTGGCTGCGCCCGGTCAGCCACTGGAACCCCAGGAGCAGTTGCGCCGCGCACGCCACAGTCGCCGCGCCGCCGCCGCGCTCGATGAAGCCTGGGCACTGCTGGCACGCATGAAGGTCGCCGGCGAAGGACCGCTCGACGTGCTGTTCGACGAAGCCGATCGCATCGTCGCCAATCTCGAGGCCGAAATGAGCGCGCGCCGCGTCACGCACGTGCAGGACGAGGTGGCAGCATGACGGCGCCTGTGTTCGAAGCGAGCTGCCGCAGCATCCTGCCGGACGGCAGCATGCTCACGATCACCGCCACGCGCCGCCCGCGCGCGGGCCGCGCCGACGTCAAGTGCAGCGTGCCCGGCGCGCCGGCGCAGGCCGAGCGGATGCAGCAGGTGGTGCGCCTGGCGCGCCATACCGAGCCGCGCTACGACAGCCGCGACCAGGTGGTGCTCAGCGCAGATCGCGCGTTGGATCCGGCCGCGCGCGACTGGGAACTGGCCGCCGTGCTGGCCGACCGCATCGTGCGCGGCGTGTTTCAAGCGGCGCGACCCGTGGTGGCCAATGGCTGGTCCGACGCCTGGCACCTGGGCCGGATCGATGGCCGTGCCCTGGTCAATGTGCCCGACGGCGTGCTGGCGGGCGGCCCGGACGCCTTGCCGCACCTGGGCGCGCTGACGGGTCAGCCGGATCCTGTCGCAGCCACGGCCAGCGCGCGCGCCTGGTTCCCGCTGCACAGCGGCGGCGAGCACGATGATCTCGGCTGGGTCGAGGTGAGCGTGCGGCCGCTGGCCGGTGCGCTTGACGCCGACGACGATGCCATCAGCGTGCCCGACCTGGACGCGCTGCGCCAGGGCCAGGTGCGGGCTGTGCTGGCCGGCGCCCGGCATTTTGACGGGCGTGGCCAGGGACAATGGAAAACGACGGTGCGGTTTGGCGAGACGGACTTTTCCGGCGATTCGTACGGTCTGGCGCTGGTGATGGCCGACCGCATCGCGCGCGGCCGTGAATTCATGGCGCGGGGCCGGGTGATCGCCACCGGCACGTCGAGCGCCTGGCATGCGGGCAGGGTCGAGACCGTGGATGCGCTGGCGCCGAAGTGCGCGCTGATCCTGCGCGAAGCGGGGCCGGGCGACCGCATCCTGCTGCCCAAGGCATGGGAAGGTGCGCTGCCGCAGGGGATGCGCGAAGCGCTGCGTGCGCGCGGCGCGAGCCTGGCCTGTGTGGAGCGCATCGGCATCATTTGAGATCACTGGTTTGACATCGCGGGCGTGCGCGAGCGCACCGCGGCCGCAGACAGTGCGCTGCTAGAATCGGTGGCTTGGACGGCAGGTTGGCAAGCAGAAGGCAAGAGAGAAAACGGAGTCGGCTATGTTGCACATGTTCGGAGTAAACGGCGCCAGCTGCCCGCGGTGCGAGCGCAAGAATGGGGCTGATGCACGCTACTGCGCGGGCTGCGGCGTGATCCTGGGGGCGCCGCGCAGCAAGCCGGTGCTGGTCGAGAACCGCTGGGTGCCCGCGCCCGATGAACTGGCGGTGTTCTTTGGCCTGCGCGAATTGTCCGGGCTGTTCGTCAAGACGCTGCGCGTACCCGCCACGGCGCGCGGTTTCATCCTGCAGGGCGACAAGGCGACCGAAGTGCCGCAGGGCGAATACGAACTCGAAGGTTTCTTCACGCGCCTGAACCATCTGCTGCGCGACCAGCACGCCGAAATCCTCGTCACGCGCACAACGGCACTGCCGGTGCCGTTCGACTTCGATGACATCCCCACCTGCGAGCAGCTTGCCATTTCGGTGCGCTTTACGGTCAGCATCAAAATTGAAAACGTCCCGGCCTTTGCACGCCACTTCATGACCACGCCTGGCACCATCGGCACGCCCGAGTTGCGCGAACTGCTGGCCCACCCAGTGCGCCAGCTGGCGCTGGAATTCATCGGCGCGCGTTCGATCCGCGAGATGGCGGCCGGCGGCGCGCTGCGCGAAGAATTCGACGAACGCCTGCAGGGTGGCCTCAAGCTTCTGCTGGCCGATTACGGCCTGGCCGTGACGAGTGTGCAGACGGTGGAGCTGCGCCACGATAAATACGACGCCAACCGCGCCCGCGTGGGCAGCATGTGGCTGGCGGCCGACGAGCAGCATGTGCAACTGGCGCACAAGCGCCACCTGGACGAGCTGTACACGGCCGAAGAATGGCAGGGCATCAAGCGCAGCGAAGAAGAAGCGCGCCTGCGCATCCGGCGCGCCGAGCTGCGCCAGGACGATGCGATCGCGCGCGCCGAGATGTCGCTGCAGGGCGCCGACCGCGCACACGGCGTGCGGGCACGCCAGATCGAACTGTATGGCCGCATCCTCGAAGCGAACTCGCGCGAGCAGGCGCTGGCGCAGGGCGCCGGTGAAGTGCTGGCCGAGCTGCAGCACGAGGCCGCGCAAAAGGGCGCGCAGCGCGCCGACGAAGCGGCGCAGTGGCAGCACTTGCGCACGCTGGCCGGTGTGCACATGCGCGCCGAAGTCGCCAGTGCCCAGCAGGAAGCGCAGCATGCGCGCCAGTCGGCGCAGCAGCGCTTCTCGCAGCAGTTGCTGCAGCAGCAGATCCGCCACAAGATCGACCAGGCGCGCCTGATCGAGGACGCAACGCGCCAGCGTGACGAACTGATTCGCCTGCGCGAGAGCGAAGCCGAAGCGGCGCGCCGCATGCGCGACATCGACGAAGCCGAATACCAGGCGCGCTATCAGGCCCTGAAACTGGCCAACGATGCGCGCCTGCGCGAGGCAGGCCGTACGCAGGAATGGGAAGACGAACAGGCGCGCCAGCGCATCGAGGGCGCCCGGCGCGGCGCCGGCAAGCTCGATGCCGAGGCCCAGCAGGACAAACTGCAGCGCACGATCGAGCTCGAAGCATTGCAGGCACGCTCGCTGCAGGACGTGACGCTGCACGCCGACGAACGCCGTGCCGGTCTGGGCGAGGCGGCGCGTGCGGGCGAGCGGGCACACGAGATCGCGCTTGCCCGCCTGGCGATGGAACGCGCCGCGGCGCTGGGCGCGATGGACGATACGGCCAAGCTGGCCCTGGCCGACGCCGCCAATGCCGTCGTGCTGGCCGATTACCTCAAAACGCGCGTGCATGCCGACATGGATGCCGACCAGTTGACGGCGCTGGCCGGCGTGGCCGGCGCCGGCAAGGTCGACCTGGGCGAAGCAGCGCGCGCGGCGGCGCAGCTGGTGCGCGACGAACAGGCGCGCCGCGAACACGAAGTGGACAAGGACCGGCGCCATCAGCTCGACCTCTTGCGACTGCAGAACGACGTGAACAAGGCTGCCCTGCATGCGCAGGCCGGTGTGGCGGGTGCGCGCCAGTGCGTCCACGGTCATGCTCTGCAACGCGACGATCGCGTGTGCGCCGCCTGCGGCGGGGCGCCGTCTGCCTGATCGATCAATGCAAACTGCCATCGACAAGATCCGCGAACTGCGCGCGCTGCACGACGACGGCCTGTTGAGCCGGCAAGAGTTCGAGCTGCGCAAGAACGCGATCCTCGACGCGGCCTACCAGCCCGGCGAGCGGCCTGCGGATCCGGACGCGCTGTACGACGCATCTGCACCTGCAGCGCGCCCGGGCACCGAAATCGGCCTGATGACGGGGCAGGAAATCGGCCCGCAAAACCGGCGCTACCGGCTCGAACGCCTGATCGCGCACGGCGGCATGGGCCAGGTGTGGCAGGCGACCGACCTGGCCACGCACGCCGAACTGGGGCACAGCGCCCAGGTCGCGCTCAAGATCCTGCCGGCGCATGCGACATCCGCCGCCAGCCACGCCAAGCTCCTGATCCAGGAAGCCACGCGCGCGCGGCGCCTGGCGCACGAGCATATTGTGCGGGTCTACGAGTGGGCGCAGGACCCGGCCACGTCGAGCTTTTTCCTCATCATGGAATACCTCGAAGGCGAGGACCTCGACGCCGTTCTGGCGCGCGAAGGCCGCCTGCCATTGGCGCGCGTGCTGGCCTTGCTCGACCCGGTCGCCGCTGCGCTGGACTATGCGTGGGACCGGCATCACCTGGTCCACCGCGACATCAAGCCGGGCAATGTGTTCGTCACGACCAAGGGCGACGTCAAGCTGCTCGACTTCGGCATCGCGGCGCGCGCGCGGGCCAGCGGCCCGGCGTCGAAGCTCGATGCACCGGCCACGTCCGGCACGGCCGGCTACCGCGCGCCGGAAGCGGCGATCGAAGGCCGCACGCCAGAGCCCACACTGGACGTGTATGCGGTCGCGGTCATGATTCACCAACTGCTCACCGGCGTGCTGCCTGGCGAACCGGGCGGCACGGTGCCCGAAACGCTGGGCGCGCGCCAGTGGGAGGTGCTGCGCGGCGGTTTCGGGCGCGACCCTGCGGCGCGCCCGGCCAGCGTACACGCGCTGCTCGCTGCGATCCGCGCGGCGGCCGGGCCGTCCGCCCTCGAACAGGCCGCGCAGGACGCGCGCGAGCGCATCGAGCAGGAACGCGTGGCGCGCGAACTGGCTGCGCGGCGCGCGATCGAGGCCGAGGCGGCCGCCGTCATCAAGGCACAGCAGGACGAGCAGCGCCGCGTGCAACTGCGCGAACAGCAGCGGCGCGAACGGCTCGAGGCCGAACAGGCACGCCTGGCGCGCAAGGAATCGCTGCGCCAGCAACTGCTGGCACGGCGCGACGAAGAAGTCGCCAAGACCCAGGCGGCCAAAGAGGAAGCAGCGCGCAAGGCCGCGCAACTGAAGGCCGCGGCAGCCTATCTGGCACAGCAGAAAAAGGCGCGCGAGGAGGCTGCTGCGGGCACTGTGAGCGACCCCGTCAGCCAGGAACGGGCGCCCGACGTAGCGGCGGCCGTGGCAGTGGCAGATGTGCCGACGGCGGCGGCGCCGGTCGCCGACACCGGCATCCTGCGCGACGCCTTCATCGACGGCAGCGGCAGTGGCCCGGCGATGGTGCTGATCCAGACGGGGCGCTTCCAGATGGGTTCTCCCGAGCACGAGCGCCGCATCGCGATGGCGGCCGGCTCGCAAAAGAACTGGATCGCGCGTGAAACCCCGCAGCACTGGGTCGGCATCGAGCGTCCGTTTGCGATGGGCCGCTATCCGGTGACGGTGGGCGAGTGGCGCGCCTTCGCGCAGGCAAGCAGCTGGCAGCCGGCCGGCGAGGTCGACTGGGCTGCGCCGGGCTTCCCGCAAACCGACGACCATCCGGTGGTTGGCGTGACGTGGTTCGACGCGCTGCAATACGTGGCGTGGCTGAGCGCAGCGACCGGCAAGCGCTATCGCCTGCCGAGCGAAGCCGAATGGGAATATGCATGCCGTGCCGGTACCAGGACCGCATTCAACACGGGCGACACGATCGCCACGACGCAGGCCAATTTCGACGGCACGTTCACCTATAACGGCGGGCCGCGCGGCGAGTTCCGGCACGGCACCACGAAGGTCGATACCTTCGCACCGAATGCCTGGGGTCTGCACGACATGCACGGCAATGTCTGGGAATGGGTGCAGGACGTCGTGCACGAGAACTACGACGGCGCACCGGGCGACGGCAGCGCCTGGGAAACGGGCGGCGACCAGGTGCGCCGCATCCTGCGCGGCGGCTCGTGGCTGTACAACCCGCGCTATCTGCGCTCGGCACTGCGCAACGGTTTCTCGGCCGTGCTGTCGAACGACATCGTCGGCCTGCGCGTGGTGCGCGAACTGATGTAGACAAGACTGGAAGGCGCCGGGCGATCCGGTGTACAGTCAGGCATTGCCTTCATTTCTACGACACCTGCCATGGCCATCGCGCACCTGTTTCGATCCCACGACAAGGACCTGGGCGGCGGTTTCACCGTGCGCCGCCTGTTGCCCGCTGCAGCCCGCCAGTCCATCGGCCCGTTTCTGTTTTTCGACCATATGGGTCCGGTGGAAGCGCCGGCCGGCGCCCGTCACGATGTGCGGCCTCACCCGCACATCGGGCTGGCCACGGTCACGTACCTGTTCGAGGGCGCGATCATGCACCGCGACAGCCTGGGCACCGAGCAGCGCATCGAACCGGGCGCCGTCAACTGGATGACGGCCGGTAGCGGCATCGTGCATTCCGAGCGCACACCTGAAGATCTGCTCGAGCGCACGCGCCGCACGCACGGCCTGCAACTGTGGGCGGCGCTGCCGCGCGAGCACGAAGAAACGCCTGCTGCGTTCAGCCACACGCCGGCCGACCAGATTCCCGAAATTGCACTGCCGGGCGTCACGGTGCGGCTACTGGTGGGCAGCGCGTTCGGCCAGACGTCGCCCGTGCCGACTTTCAGCCAGACGCTGTACCTCGACGTGCAACTGGCGGCCGGGGCGGCCATCGAACTGGACGACTTGCCCGATGAAACCGCGCTGTACGCACCGTTCGGCACGATCGAGATCGACGGCGAGCCGGTGGCCGCCAACACGATGGCGATGCTCGAGCCGGGGGCGGCGGTGCGGGTGAGCGCCGCTGCCGGCGCGCGTTTTGTCGTGATCGGCGGGGCGCCGCTCGACGGCAAGCGCTTTATTTTCTGGAACTTCGTGTCGAGTAGCCGCGAGCGCATCGAACAGGCAGCGCGCGACTGGGAAAACGATCGCTTCGTGCCGCTGGCGGGCGACAATGAACGCATTCCGCTGCCGCAGTGGCCGCCAACCTGGCGCCGCGATTGACCTTGCCGCGCGGCTAACGCGCGCCGGTTCGGTGCGGGCGGGCGTAATCTGGGATCACTCTGCGCGTGTCAATACGAGGGAGGAGATGCCATGAAAATTCCTGAACACCTGCGTGCGCCGGCGATCGTGTTCGCCCTGCAAGCCGTGTTGCTGGCGGGTGCGGCGCTGGTTTTTCTGGTGCTGGTGCCGTCCTACGGCTGATCAGGCGCTGAGGGCGGCAGCAAGCAAACTGCGGCGGTCGACGCTGCGGCGGTCGGCGCGCGCCTCGGGATAGGCATTGGGGACAAAGCGCGCCGCCATGCCGATGCCGGGTTGTTGCACCCGGTCGAGCGTGCCACTGATCGCCAGCGGCGCGTCGCGGCCGTTCGCCCGGTCACGTTGCCAAAAGCCGCCATGACGGTGGAACAGCAGCGGCAGGGCGGCGGCGCGCGGCAGCGCCATCGGCTGGACGCCAGCGCTGGCGCCGTTGAGTGCGGCCTGACCAACGGGCGGCACGGCATCCGGCGCCATCAGATAAAAACACTCGGCCCGTGCGCCCGCATCGAGCCGGTGCAGTACGACCGCATGCGCCAGCAGCGCCGTTACTTCGAGCGTGACGATGCCCTTGATGCTGGCGGTCAGTTCGATGCGCATGCCAAGGCGCAGCTGCACCGGCATGTGCTTGCCGGGCCAGACGCCGTCGAGCAGCAAGCCGTAGCGTGACACGTCTTCGATCTCGAACCCGGCGCGGCTGCGGCGGATAATGGCATGGCGACCGGACAGCCGGCGCGTCAGGCCACCGCTATCCATGCCGGTTTCGCCATGGTGGGCCAGCAATACGTCGGCGTCGGGCGCGTCGAACTCGAAGCGGCCCAGCATGAATTCGTCGAGCGCGAACAGGCGCACGTGGCGCTGCGTGGCCGAATCGGCTTCGGCGTGCACGAGGCACGCGCTGTCGGTCAGGCACGGATGCGTGGCCGGCTGGGCCGGCAGGTCGATCTCGATCAGGTCTTCGTCCCAGGCAATGGTGGTCATGCCCATGTCAATCTTGCCGCTGCCATTGCCGCCGTCCAGGTTCAGGTGGGCGATGGATGCGTTGCGGGCCACGACATCGATATCGATGCGCCCGCCGCCCGGTGCATTGACGCGGGCAATGCCGGCGTCGTCGGCCGTGACGCGCACATTCTTGTGCGTGGCGAGGAAGGTCTGGTGGATTTCACCCAGGCTGGCATCCTGGCGCGGCACCAGGATCACGGGCGAGCAGGTCCAGGTGCGGCTGGCGTCGGGCGCATGGGCGTGGCGGCTGTGCAGTTCGATCTCGATGCGGTACTGGCCGTGTTCGAGGCCGCGCGATGAAAATTCGAGAAACAGCGGCCGCCAGTCGCCGCGCGAAGTGCGCTGGAAGCAGTAGCTCTCGCCGCCGTGCAGGCGCAGCGCCGAATGCACGAGCATGCGCACGTCGGGCGCGCAATCCATCGGCATGCCGCGCAACTCGAGCCGCAGTGCTTGACGGCCGCCAGCTGCACGCGGATCGAACCCGCTGATGTGCAGTTGCGGGCGCTGCAGGCTGGTCGGCGCTGGTGGCGTGGCCGGGACGACCGTGTCACGGCGCGTACGCACGGCGCTGATTGTATCGAAACTGGCTGGCAAGCCATCGACCACCGCATTTGCCGACGGCGGCAACGGCGCGGCGTGCGCCTGGTACGCACCGGCCGCAGCCTCGGGCTGGGCATGCCCGTGCGCGCACCGCACCTCGCCGGGGGCGACCCAGACGGTGCAGTGCGGATGCGCGGGATTGCGGCAGCGGTTCATGTCAGATTGACCAGTCAGGAAAGTTCGAAAACGGTATTGCAAGCTTACGCTGTTTTCAGCAGGCACGGCGCACCGAGCTCGTTGATTATCAACATTATTTACCTACGAAATCAACTTATTTTGCCATCTTTCCAACGTTCAATAACTTGCGCCGTCGTCGTCCAGCGGCAAGGCGGTTTCGTCGGCGTGGCGGGGCAGGGGTCGCAGCACGAGCGCGGTTAGATTATCCGGTTGCAAACCAGCTGGCGGATCGTTCTCCATCAGTCCGAACAGGCGTTTGAGGAGCGTTGCCGCAGCTGGAGAATCGCCCAGCAGTGCCGGCCAGCGCGCGACAAACACGTCGGGCTGCGCACACGACCAGAAGCCGTCGGTGGCCAGCAGATACGCTGCGTCGGCCCGCAACTGCAGCGCGCGGCGGTCGGGCAGGTGGGCCAGCCAGCATGGCAGGTTCGCGGGCGTGAGCGCAAACAGCCCGTCAGACAAGCGCGATGGATCGGCAAAGGCATTGCCCAGAATGAAGGCCTGGGCAATCTGCGGCGCGTGGCGGCCATGGACGTCGCGCCACCAGTCGGCTTCGCCAAGCCGGCCTGCGAGTGCGGCGCCGGTGGCCGGCACATGGTCGATCGTCAGCGCCGTCGCGTGCTGCGCATCGAGTTCATACAGCCGCGAGTCGCCCACGTGGTACAGCAGCGGCGCGGCGCCGGGCGGCAGTTCGAGCAGCGTGAGCGTCGTGCCGGGCCGGCCCGTCGCGCCGGCGCCATCGGCAAACTGCGCCTGCAGCGTGGCGTGCAGGACATCGAGGTGGGCCGCCAGCGCATCGAGTGTCGTGCAGGGCGGCATGGCGAGAAGGCCAGCGGCAAGCGCTTCGGCCGCTTCGCGCCCGTGGCCATGGCCCCCCATCCCGTCGAGGACTGCCAGACGGCCATGCCCGGCAGGCCAGCCGACAATCGTCGTGATGACCGGGAACTGGTCGTGCAGATGGCAGGCGCGGCCGTCGAAATCGATGACGACGAAGTTATCCTGGTTTTCGCTACGGGTAGCGGGCCCCACACCCACACGGCTGGTCACGGCGACATCGAAGGAGGGGGCAAAGCGAAAGTCGGCGAGCGTTGGCGGCATGGGCTGGGGCGTAATCGTGTGATGACTCTGAGTGATGCCACTGTACTACTGTTTATTGGCAATTCATGCGTTGAACAGCTGCTGTTATCCGCGTCGCCCACGGGCAATGAATTTGCAAGCCGGGACACCGGTCATGGTATGTTGACGTTTCTCCATCACCTTTTCGCAACGCGCCATGGACATCCGCCCCCTCGATTCTGCCGACGTGCCGGTCCTGGTGCCGGCCATGGCCACGCTGCTGCGCAGCCTGGCGCTGGAATTCATCGTGCACGAATCAACGCCGCTCGGGGCCGCCACCTTCCTGGCCGAGAATGACGAGCAAGGCATCCGCGGCTACCTGGCACGCGGGCACGTCTGCCATGTGGCGCTCGATGGCGACCGGCTGGCCGGCTTTATCGCGATCCGCGACAACAGTCATCTGTTTCACCTGTTCGTCGGCGCGGCCTGGCAGCGGCAGGGACTGGCGCGGCGCTTGTGGCACGCCGCGCGCGCCGCCGCCATCGCACGCGGCGGGGACGGCAATTTCACGGTCAACGCGTCGAACTACGCCGTGCCGGCGTATGAGCGGCTCGGCTTCGTGCGCGTGGGGCCGACCCAGTGCGTCAAGGGACTGTCGTTCAATCCGATGCACCTCGCCTGGGCGGGGGATTGAGCGGGTCGGACCTTCGTCGTGCAAGCATAAGGTGACGCGCTGTGCACTTTCAGTATATATTGCCTCGCGACAAAATTTTTCGTTTTGGCAGCAGGTTACAATGGCAGTCGGTCCGTATCGATCGGGCGTGAGCGACGCATTGGTGCGCCGTGCTCGATGAGTTTTGATGATGATTCTGAATAACCTGATTCGCACATTTTCTGCAAACGTCCTGCCCAAGACAGCATGGGAGACACGGGCATGAGCGCGACAGCGCCGTCAATGCCTTCCATTTCGCGCGCGTTCGGCAAAACCCTGATGACCACCATGGGCATGACCGTGGTGGGATTCATCTCATCCGTCATTACCGCCCGCATATTGGGGCCGGAAGGGCGCGGCCTGCTGTCGGCGGCTATCCTGGTCTGTTCGCTGTCTGCGGGTGTCGCGCAGTGCGGCATGGGCAGCAGCTATCTGTATCACTTCGGTGCGGCGCGGCAGTTTCCGTATCTGCGCTTCCTTCTTCTGTCGCTGCTGAGCATCAGCATCTTTGCCACTGCGCTGGCCGCCGCCGGGTTGCAATTGAGCGACGCGGTGCAGCTGCACCGGTTCATGTGGCTGATCCTGGCGTTTGCCGCGTTCATGGCAAGCCAGATCTATATTTTCACGCTCACCCAACTGCACTCGGATCTGCATTTCTTCAACATCCTGCGCTTTACGCAGGTGTTCGGGAATCTGGTCCTGATGCTGCCCCTGGTGCTGTGGTTCGACGTGGTGACCTTTGAACAGATCCTGGCCACGCAATTGCTGATGCTGATTGGCGTCACGGTCATGGGATTGTGGTGGGCGCGCAAGCACCGGGTCTGGCAATTGAAGGTCGAGGTCAAGGACCCGGTACAGCCCTGGGTCGTCTTGCGCTATGGCTTTCACCAGCAGGGCATTGGGTTGCTGAGCTTATTTCTGGTCAATTTCGACAAGCTGTTCCTGCTCAATCGCGGCACCATCCGCGAATACGGTTTCTATGCGCTCGCATTCACCACGTCGCGCCTGATCGGCGCGGTACAGGAATCGGCGTCGGTCGCGCTGTTTTCGCGTTTTGCCGGCCGGGATGAGCAGGCACTGAGCCAGGCGGTGCGCAATACCTTCCGCGTGACGTTTGTGCCGTTGATGGTGCTGGCCGCGATCGGCGGTGCGCTGTCGCCGTGGCTGCTCAACCTTGTCTATGGCAAGTCCTTTGCGGCGATGACGATGCCGTTTGCGATTTTGCTGTTCGAATGCGTGATCGGCGGCGCCAGCTGGACGCTGGCGCAGCGTTTCACCGCGGCCGGACAACCCGGGCTGGTGCTGGCGCGCCAGATCATCGCCGTGGTCCCGGTGCTGATCGCCATTCCGTTTCTGCCGCAGGAAAATACGTATGTCTGGCTGGCGGGGCTGATGCTGGCGGGGGCGTGTCTGCGCTTGATCACGACGATCATTCTCGGGGTGCGCCGGCTCAATGAGCCGATGCCCGATTTCATCCCGACCCGCGGCGACCTTGCCATCCTGCGCCGGCTGCTAACGCGCGCCAAGTAACTTGATTTTTCGGGAGTAGCCTTGAGTAACCATCGTTTGATGATGCAGGATCTGCAAAACAAGCATGACACCATTCATGATTTGCTGAAGGGCAGAGACTTTCATTACATCGATATTCCGATGCACGACAATATCGGCGATCTGCTCATCATGCAGGGCACGCTGGCGTTCTTCAAGAAAAAGCGCCTGTCGCCGCGCACGATATCGACGTCGTGGGCATTCGATCCGTCATGGGTCAAGCCGGGCGATATCCTGGTGTTTCACGGGGGCGGCAATTTCGGCGACCTCTACGCGAATATCAACGAGATACGCGAAGAAATCATCACGCGCTTCCCGGATAACCGCATCGTGATGTTGCCGCAAACCGTGTTCTTTGCGAGTGAAGCGACGCGTGACCGGTCGGTCGCCGTGTTCCGGCGGCATGCCGATGTCCACATTTTTGTTCGAGATAAAGCGTCGCAGCAGATTGCGAATCTGTTTTCCGGGAATGTGTATCTGGCGCCCGATATGGCGCACCACCTGTATCCGATCGCCAGCGGCGGCAGGGCCAGCGGCGTGCTGCGCATCGAGCGCGTGGATACGGAAAAGCCGGTCGTACCGGCGTCGCTGAAGGATGCGCAATTCGATACCCGAACCGACTGGATCGAGGTCGTGGGCACCGAAAAGCGATTGATCGATTTTGCCTGGCGCATTCAGGCCGCCTTTATCAAGCGCGGCTGGCAAACCTGCAAGAAGCTGATCGGGCCATGGTACTGGATACCGGTCGCGCAGCGCTTTTCGTCCAGGGCCGTGGCGCTGTTCGCGCGCCATGACCATATCGTGACCGACCGCCTGCACGGCCACATCCTGGCGTGCCTGATGGATAAGCACCACACCGTGATCGACAACAGTTACGGCAAGAATTCCACGTACATCGACGAATGGACCGCTCACAGCGATCTGGTGCGATTGGTGAAGGTCTGACTGCATGCCCGCTTTTTCCAAGGATAGTACCTCATGACCACCTCTGCCCCGACTGTCCTGATCGTCGATGATGAAGCCAAGAGCCGCGACCGGCTGGCCTGCCTGCTGGCGCCCGGAGGCTATGAGACGACAAGCGCGGCCAGCGGGGAAGAGGCATTGTCCTCGGTCGCGTCCGAAGCGCCGGACCTGATCCTGATCGCGCAGACGATGCCGGGCATCGACGGCTGCCGGGTGGCCAGCATCCTCAAGGCCGACCCGGCGACCGAGAATATCCCGATCATCATGGTCACCGGCGTGGAGGACACCGGCATGCGCCAGGCGGGACTGGAGGCCGGGGCCGAGGAATTCCTGAGTAAACCCGTCGACCCCACGGAGCTTGGACTGCGGGTGCGCAATCTGCTGCGGCTAAAGGACATGGGCGACCTGGAAGACCAGGTGCTGGTGCTTGAGCAGAAAATCGCCGCCCGCACCGCCGACCTGCTGCGCTTTCGCACGGCGATGAATGCGACGCCGGACGCGCTCATGCTGGTCAGCCGCGACACGATGCGCTTCGTCGAAGTCAACGACACCACCTGCGCCATGCTGGGCTACACGCGCGCCGAGATGCTGGCCCTGGGCCCGGTGGCTCTGGGCGCGGCGACCCACGACGAACTGGAAGCGATGTTCGAGCCCACGCCGGGCGGCCGGATCAAACCGAGGCTGAGCGAGGTCACGCTGCATTGCAAGGATGGCGGGTTGGTGGACGTTGAAATCCACCGCCAGGCCCTGTTGTCCGGCAATGACTGGATCATCGTCAGCGTGGTGCGCGACATCACCGAGCGCAGGGTCGCGCAGCAAATCCTGCAGTACCAGGCCAGCCACGACGTGCTCACCGGCCTGCCCAACCGCGCCTGGTTCTACGAGGCGCTCCACGGCACGGTCCGGGCAGCCCACAGCGCCAGTCCCAGCGTGGCGGTGGTCTTTCTCGACCTTGATCGCTTCAAGAACGTCAATGACACGCTCGGTCACGCCATGGGCGACGAATTGCTGGTGCAGTTCAGCGCGCGCCTGGCCACCTGCGTGGGCGAGCGCGATACCGTCGCGCGCCTGGGCGGCGACGAATTCGGCCTGATCCTGATGCTCGACCAGGACCCGGCGCACGCGGCGACCGTGGCCGGCCGGATCGCCGAGGTGCTGTATCCGCCGTTTAACCTGCGTGGGTTCGAGGTGATCGTCACGGCCAGCGTGGGCATCACGATTCATCCGCAGGATGGCGCCGACCCCGAGGTGCTGATCAAGTACGCCGACACCGCCATGTACGAGGCCAAGCAGGCCGGGCGCGACACCTACCGCTTCTTCACGGCCCAGATGAATGCCGATGCGCTGCAGCGCCAGGATCTCGAGCACGCGCTGCGCAAGGCAGTCGAGAACGAGGAATTCGAACTGTATTACCAGCCCAAGCTGCTGCTCGGCGCGGACACCATCGCCGGTGTCGAAGCGCTGCTGCGCTGGGACCGGCCCGGTCACGGGCTGGTGTCGCCGGGCCTGTTCGTGCCGGTGCTCGAAGAGACAGGGCTGATCGTGCGCGTGGGCCGCTGGGTGATCGACACGGCCTGCCGCCAGATCAAGGCGTGGACGCTTCATGCAACGGGGCCGGTGCAGGTGTCGGTCAATATCGCCGGGCGCCAGTTCGCCGAGGGCGACCTCGAAGGCGACGTACTGCGCGCGCTGGCGGAGCATGACGTGCCGGCCGCACTGCTGGAACTGGAGCTGACCGAGACGTCGCTGATGATCAACACCGAGCGCACGATGCAGTGCCTGAGCAATCTGCGTGCACACGGCATCCAGGTCTCGGTCGACGATTTCGGCACCGGTTATTCGAGCCTGGCCTATCTGCGCCGTTTTCCGATCGACAAGCTCAAGATCGATATCGCCTTCATCCGCGACGTGACCACGAATGCCGACGACGCCGCCATCGTCAACGCGATCATCACGATGGCGCACAGCCTGAACGTGCAGGTCGTCGCCGAAGGCGTCGAGACGCCGGCGCAGAAGGCCTTCCTGCTGGCGCACGGGTGCGACCAGATCCAGGGCTACCTGGTCAGCCGTCCGCTGCCGGCGCACCTGGTGACGTCGCTGATGGCGCTGCACGCTGCCAAGGCGCCGGTGTCTGCCGCCGCGTGACGGAAGACGGCTCGCTGCGGTGAGAATTGTTGAGTAAGTGACGCCATCGGGGTGGCTATACTGCGGAGATGAACCGGGCCACCTGGCGTTACCGTTTGAATGACCCCCGCAGCGCGGGCCTGGCGGCCACGTTGCTCGTGCATGCGTTGTTGATTCTCGCGTGGCAGATGGCGCGCACGTTGCCGGCGCCGGTTGAGGGGGACGATGCGGCGATGCTGTGGCTGCGTGTGCCGCTGCCGGTGCCGCGCATTGCCGTCGTCCCGCCGGTTCAAGCGGAGGCTGCGCTAACTCGGAAGTCCAGTACACCGCTGCGGTCTGTTCCTGTGGTGCAGGCAGAGACGCCGGTACAAAATCCGGCACCGGCACCGGCTCCGGTGACCGCGTCGGCGCCGGATGCGCCGCCAGCGCCGCTTGAACCCGCCATCCCCAGCACGGCCGCGATCATGGACAGCGCGCGCCGCAGCATCGGCGACATCGATCGGGCATTGCGCAAGGAACGCCAGCCGACGATCGTGCTCCCGCCGGACAGCCCGCAACTGCGCTTGCGCCGCGGCATCGAGCATGCGCGCGAGATGGCGCCCCCGCGCCTGTGGGAGGCGCCGCGCGTCGTCGAACTGGTCAACAACACGGGCGACGGCGCGCGGCGCACCCGTGTGATTACCGGAAACGGCACCTACTGCCTGACGGACCGCGCGCCGACGACCGGTGTCGAGATGTTCGAAAAGCACGGCAAGCAGCGCTACACGACCTGTCCGAAGGATGAAGAACCGGCCCGGCAGCAGGAATGGCGGACTGCGCGTGATTGAGCGATTTACCGGAGACCCTAATGAAGACGTTGATGTTGCTGGCCGTCAGCCTTACCTGCCTGGGGACAGCGGGCGTGCTGCGTGCGGCCCCTGTCGTCAGCCATTTTCCGCAGCAGGGGCTAGGCCCGTTCCTGGCCAGCCACTTCGACCTTGCCAGTATCCGAAGCTCGTTTGGACCGCCTCGAAACAGACCTGGGCAGCGCACGTTGGCCGACTTCGGTATGACGCCGACTACGGCGACGGACAACGACCTGATCTATGACGTTCCCGGGGACTGGTATGTTCGCATGCAGGTGACGGGGCGCCGCGACGTCAACGGCGACGGCGTCGAGGATCTCGAGGTGTGCCTGACCGACCGCGCGCAGAACGGCGGCACGTACGGCAGCGTGCAGGGGCTGGTGATTACCCGCTACACGAGCGAGACGTATGCGCTGGCGCTGAGCTTCAGCGCCAGCGACGAGGTGTGTAAGCACGCCGCCGGGAATTAACCGTCATCTGCGCGGCGCAGCAACAGGCTGCTCGCGACGTTAATGGCTTTCTATGAATGGATGCTGATCCCGGCGTTCCAGGCAATCGTTCGGAAGTCAAAAAAAACTTAGAACATTTGAGTGACGAGGATTTATGCACAAACGCCGCAGCCATAGGTTGATACGAGTATTTTGAGAAACCACCGTGGATCAAGGTAGAGGAGTGCTTGCCGATTACAAGGGCAGGCTCTGGTGTAGTTCACGCACTCTGGAAGGCGGAGAAAAATCTGCCAATTTGACATTTAGAACATCGAATGCCCGTGTTGCATTGCGCCTATCGCCGCTATCGTTAACATAAATGTTGCGAAATTTTTGCAAGATAAGGCAAACCCGTCCCCTATGGACACTCCAGTGAGTTCGATCTGGAGTGCTCATCAATTCGTGTTCTCGTTAAACGTCGAAAGACTGATTCTAGCGAACTGGACCATTTGCCGCAGCATGGTAGATCGCCGGGTGGCAAGTCACCTGCTGTTCGACAGATAGCTGTCGATCCATTGCTGACTTTCGTTAGCGATCAAGTACGCTCGAATTGGCTTCGTTATTCGTAGAACTTTCCGCAGTATAGAAACGTTGCGAATTTCCTCCACGGTGATGCTTCTGAGAGACCTTGCTGAGCGCCGAATGTTGAATCTTCAGCCCAGGCGCACGCAGAGTCCAGAAAGTCTTGAATAGACCTATTTTCCCAGCGTTCAGCATCATTTTTTCGGTCGAAAGTTAGCGCTTGGACAAAGGCGAGAAACGTCGCTTCGTCATTCACTCCCTTGAGTTGTTCGCGTAGTTCCATCATCAGAGATACTTTCGTCGTCGGGCGCTCAACACTGGAGCGTCTGCTGTTTCTGAGTCAGCTGTTCAGCAACCAGCCTGTGCAGATCAAAGCGAACTGAGAGGGTTATCGGACACCAGCATGGGCAGGAGGATTTACTGTTCTTTTTTACCAACGTCACCATTTTTTAATTCCGCTCAGTTCTTCGATCAGTTATTATAAGTTGCCTTTGTGCATCTTGTTATAAGTTAATCAACAAATTTTATCTGACTATTATGAAATTGAATTTTTCAGTCGTTCTCGTCGCTGCATTTTTGTCAGCTTGTGCCTCCACCCCTAAATTTGACTATGTCAAAGAAGGCGCATCGTCGCATCAAAAAACTGATGCTATTTCAGAATGTCAGTATCAAGTCAAGCTCAACAAGACTCCAGTGACTGAACAGCAAGAACTTATCAAATTGTGCATGCAAGGTAAAGGCTTCCGACTGAAGCGTGTTGCTTAACGAGTAACTAATTCCGGTAAGCTAACGGACCGATGCGGTCTTACGGTCGCGTCGTAGCGGGCTAGCATTTTTCTCAGGTGTTTTTACGGGTTGTCGCTTGCTGTATCGCTGCAGTTTCAGCTGAACCGATTTAGACCCAAAAAGCTTTTTTTGCCCTGTTTTAATCAGCCACGCGCAACTGGCCACTACTCACAGCGCATTCAGGCCGTGCCTGGACAGGCAGAGACAGGAACGGCGCACGCTGGCCGGCTTCGGTATGACGCCGATCGCGGCGGGGTCCTGGGTCTCGGGCTACGCTTCATCAACTGCACGCAGAATGGCGGTGCGTATCGAAGTACGCCAGCCCCGGAATCATTCGCTATGCGTGGGCGCCGCTGGAAATCAGCGTTCGTCCGCGCGCCGCAGCCACAGGCTGCTGGCCCAGCCTTCGACATCCTTGCCATCGAGCGTAGCGCGCACCTGCCACCAGTCGCCATCGCGGCGCCCGGTCGCAATCACGCGTGCGCCGCCCGGCACCACCAGCAAACGCTCGGCACCGATGCCGCCCGCGACGCGCAGGTTGAGCGCATCGCGCACGCGGTAGGGCTCGCCGGCCACGGGCACGTCGTTTGCCGGCAGCGGCGCTTCGGCGAGTTGGACCGGTGGCGGCAGCGCGCCGGGCATACCAAACAACGCCAGCAGCAGCGCGCCGCCGGCCGCGGTACCGGCGACCAGCACGCCCAGCGCGCGGGCGTTGGGCCGGCGCCACCAGGCGCGGGGCGTGAGCCACGCGCAGGCGCACAGCGTCAGCACGAGGGCCGCGCCGAACGCGCCAATGTACGTGGCGAAATGCGCCGCGATGTGGGTCGACGATGGCATGCTGGCCTCAGGCGTCGAAGCGCAGCACATAATGGCCCGCCACCAGGTGGTGGCCCGGCGGGATCAGGTAAGGGGCATCCTGGGTGGCCACGTCGATCTGCGCGACCAGGGTCAGCTCGGCGTCCAGGTGGTACAGCGCCTGGCTCGGCGACAGGCGCACGACGCGCAGGCCATCGCTAGATGCTTCCCAGCTGAAGGCGCTGCGCGACAGGCCGAGGCGGTCGGCGCTGGCGGCGCCGCCGTCGGCCTGGCGCACGAACTGCGGCGCATCTAGCACGCGCAGCGCGGCCAGTGACGGCATGCCGCGTCCGAACGTCAGGCGCGAGCCGCCTGCCGCCGGTTGCGACGGGCCTTGCGGCAGCACCAGGAGGGCGCTGTAGCGCTCTGCCATCGACTGCGGCGCGGCGAGCAGGCCGATGCTGGCCCCGTCCATCGGCGAGAACTGCGACGGCACGGCAATACGCTGGCGACCGGCCGGCGTAATCGCGTGCAGTTCGTCGGCATCGTCGATGGCGAAGCGGATCACGTTGTCCTTGCCCGGCGCAGCAGGTACGAGTTGCGCGTCGAGGCCCACTTCGAGCGCCTGTGCACCCGTGTCGCGATAGCGGCTCAGGCGCGGCAAGGCCAGCGCGGCCAGCGTGATGCGATGGCGCGCGACGGGCGCATAGGTGGCGTCGGCTTCTGGCGTCGGTGCAGGCGCCGGGGTGGCCACGGGCGCTGGCGCTGCCAGCGGCATCGCGGTCAGGTCGGCCGGCGGCGTGCTGCTGCGCGACTTCCAGACAGCGGGGCTGCGCTGGAGTGCGGTGGCTGGGGCAGCTGAGGCTGCAGGCGCAGCCGCCACCGACATCGGCGGCTTCAGGGCTGCGCCGGCGCGGCTGATCCTGAGCAGCAGGCGCTGGGCGCTCGCACCTTTTCCGCGCAGGACGTAGTAGCCATTGGCAGTGTCGAAGACGCAGTCGAAACTGTCTTTCGGGCGCACCTGCAGTTCGAGGGGCGCTTCCGGTCCGTCATTCACGAGGAGCAGGCCGCCGTCCGGGCCGAACGGCCAGCCAGGCACGGCGAACGTGGCGTTGGCGGGATCCATGCCAACGAGGGTCAGGCGCTGGTTCGGGTAGATCGCGCATACCGGCTGCCAGATCGCGCTGTCGCGCGAGGCGGTCACCGTGTACTGCACCTGTTCGCCCGGCGCCGGCAGGTAGACGGCGTGGCCGAACTTGACCTGCACTTCGCCCGGCGCGATGCGCTCGTCGCCCGAAATGAAGTAGCGCACCTCATCGCCGCCGAGCAGGTCGCCGAAATCCTTCTGGTGCAGCGCGGCCAGCGACTGCGCCAGGTCGCGCACGCGCGCGCCGCGCGTCAGGTGACGGTCGTCGTCGACGTCGTCCTGCGGCAGCACCAGCGTCACATGCGAGAAGCAGCGGGTCGCCGCGCGGCCGCGCAGTTCGCGCGGCGAGCGTTCGAGCAGGTCCCGCAGCAGCGCGCGGCGCGAGAACAGCGACAGACCGGGCGCCTGCCACAGCGCGTCGGCGTTGAACACGTCTTCTACCTTGCCCAGGACTTCGTGTTGGACATAGACCGGCATGATTGAATCTCCTCGTTGAATGGGGTGCTTGCCATGCCAAACGCTAGCAGGGGGCAGATGAAAAACAGCAGGTGCGAGCCGCCAGCCGACAGAAAACTCATCGGCTGGCCCATGATTGGGAACATCGCCAGGTTGGTGCCCCACGCCAGCAGCAGATGGCCGGCGACGAAGGCAGCGCCGCCGCACAGCGCGAAGCACTGGAAGCGTCCCAGCCAGGCGCGCCGGAAATCGTTGGCGGCCAGCGCGCGGCCCCAGGCGCCCGCCGCGACGCGCACCAGCGCCACCAGGAACAGCGCCTGCAGCGTCCACAGCGCAAGGCCGGCAGCCAGGCCGTGGCGCTGCAGCAGGAAGGCGGGCGCAAAGTCATCCTGGATCGCGGGGATTGCCAGCGCGTCGCCGGCCGCCCCGCCCAGCGCCGCCAGACCGAAGGCATTGTCGGCCCCCAGCCAGCCGCCCTGGGCGATGGCGCGCGCGCCGAGCAGCATCTGCTGGCCCGTGTGCGGGTGGACGGTCGGTGCGCTCCAGACCTGGAACCGTTCAGGGTAAAAGCCCATCGCCCCGAGCAATGCGCCGCTGCTGCGCATTGCTGCGCCGCCAGCCATCAGCAGGCAGATGGCGATAGCGGTCGTGACAAGGGCCGCGCGCCGGCCACGGCTCGCGCACCAGACCAGGGCCATCGCGCTGCTCCAGACCAGCAGCAGGACCAGCGGCGAATAATCATCGACCCGAACCAGCGCAACGGCCAGCAGGAACACGAACAACAGCACGGGCGCAGCCATGCGCAGCCAGAAGCGCCAGTTGCGCTGCTGGTGCGTGGCGCCGCCGGCCACCAGCGCCAGGCAGTGGGCGCTGAGCGCGGCCAGCGCGAACTTCGCGAATTCGAACGGCTGGATGTCGAACACGCCCGTCTCGCTGCCGAAGCACACCTGCAGCAGTACGCCGACGAGCGCGATCCCGGCCAGGACCAAGAGCACGCGTTCGGTGACGGGGCGGGACAGGTTGTTGCGGCCGACGGAGGACAAGAGCAGCAGCGCGCTGGGCAAGCCAAGGCCCAGCAGCGCGGTCGAGTTCTGGAAATGGCGCAGCCAGGCCGTGTCGCTTGCGCCAAGGCCCATCTCGAGCTGCACCAGCAGACCGGCGCCCAGCAGCAGCACGGCGGCGGCGGACAGCAAGCTGATGCGCGCCTGGAACCGCAGGGTCAGCCACAGTGTGGCCCAGGCCAGCAGCAGCGAGACGCCCACGCCGGGCGTGCCGCCGCTGCGTTGTGCCACCAGCAGCAGTGTGGCGCTGGCGGCGATCAGTGCCGCAATCACCGGCATGGCGACACTTGCGCGGGCGACGCGCTGGCGCAGCAGGGGCAGTACACTGACCGCACCCAGCAGCAGCACGCCTAGCGCGGCGGCCCAGGCCAGCGGCGTGGGGGCAGGCAGCGTGAACAGCGTGCGTTCCTGCCACTGCCAGCGCACGGCGTCGGGCAACTGGACCTGCGGGGCGTTGTACAGCGCGACCTGGCCCGATGGCGTCAAGTGCAGCATGTCGCCGTTTGGCGCCAGCGTGAAGACGGTGCGGCCGACGGTAAAGGCATCGGTGGCCGCCAGCGGCTGCTCGCGCTGGGCAGCGTCTTCCCAGCCGTGCGCGGTCGAGACGAGTACCGGCTGATCGCCCCGTACGGACAGTGCGACACGACCATCCGGCAGATGCCCCAGCGACGCAATACCCGCTTCGAACGTGCTGCTGGCCAGCCGGTTGCCGCAGTACAGCAGGCCCCCCAGGCTGACGGGCCGCGCCAGGCCAAGGGGGGGCGGCGTGACGCGGTTCCACAGCGCGAGCGCGCGGCTGGCGAGGGGCGCGTTGGGGCAGGCCGGCTGCAGTGCGCCGTCCTGCAGCAGCGTGGCGCCGTCGTAGCGCCAGGTACGCTCGCCGTTCGACAGCGTCACGCTGCCGGCATCCTGCGCGAGCACCTCGAAGCGTGTGGCGCCGGTCTGGATCTGTTGACCGCGCTCCAGCGGCACGTCGCTGCTGCGCACCCGGGCGTCGCCACGGCGCAGCACGATCGGCTGGACCGGCTCCAGATTGCGCAGCCACCACGCACCGCCGGCATCGCGGCGCAGCGTCAGCTGGCGCGTGGCGGCGCGTGGCGCGCCCAGTTCCGCGCGGCCCAGTACGATCGATGTGCCCGGCTGCAGGGTTACCGCGATCTCGCGCGGGAGCCACGCGGCAGGCGCGCGCAAGATGGCCAGCAACTGCACGGCGCACAGCAGCGCGAGCAGGACCGAGACCGTCGCGGCGCCGAAGGACATGCGCTGGCGGCTGGGTGTCATGCTGCGCTCCTGGCTGGCTCGGCCCCGAGCAGGCTGGTCGCTTGCCCGAGCAGGCGGCTGATTTCCAGTGCATGCTGCGGCCGCTCGGCAGGGCTGTCGGCCAGAAGGCGGCGCAGCAGCGCCAGGCCCGGCACGGCGGCCTGGCCCAGGTGGTTGGCGAACAGCGCCGCTTCATCGAGTTGCAGCACGGGCGGGCGCGCCTGGTGCGTGGCCAGCAGCGTGGCTGCGCCATCACGCCCATGCGTTTGCCAGGCCTGGCCGCAGGTGCTGCTGTAACGCAGCAGGCGGCCGCAGACGAGGTAATAGAAGAGGGCGCCGAGGGCGAAATAGTCGGTGCGCGCTTCGGTGGCGTAGCCGTCGGCGTCGGGGAAGAACTGTTCCGGTGCCTGCCAGTTGGCGGTACCGGCATAGGTATGGGCGCGCAAGTCGTCCAGGCGCCGGTTGGTGCCGAAATCGGCAAGCTTGAGGGTGTCGGCGGCGCGATCGAGCAGCAGGTTGCCCGGTTTCAGGTCGAGGTAGCGCCAGCCATTGGCGTGGACTTTGGCCAGCGCCTGGTTGACCTGACCGGTCCAGGCCAAGGCGCGTGCCGGCGCGATCGTGCGGCCGGCAGCGATTTGCTCCGCCAGGTAGGCGGCCAGGTCGCCATCGAGCAGTTCCAGGGCCAGTGCCGGCAGCCCAAGATGCTCGCCACTGTCGAGCAAGCGCACGATGTGGCGGCCATCCCATGGCGCGAGGCTGCGCAGGAACGCGATCTCGGTGTTGGCGCTGTCCAGCCAGCGGGTGCGCAATGCGGCCGGGGCGCGCGCCATCTGGTCGAGATTGACGAGCTTGAGGGCAACGGCCCCGGTGGCGTGCAGGCAGTCGGCGCGCCAGACGACGCCATAGGCGGCCCCGGCCAGCGGTTCGCGCAGGCGGTATTGGCCGCCGGTGAGCGAAATGACGGTGCCTGCGTCGTACATGGTGTCCCCCGAGCATGGCGCAATCCGCCGATGGGGAAGCAAAGCGGAGGGAAGCAGAAAGGACTGGCATAGCGCAGCGCAAAAGCCAGGGTCAGGTCTGACATTCGGACACGATCTCGACAGTCGCCAAGTCAAACCTGGCTTGCCAAGGGCCCGCCGATACTGGGAATGACACGTTGGAAGTGGCTAAAGCTGAGATCGTGTCCAAATGTCAGACCTGACCCCGGCTGGGCTGCGGGCAAAGAAAAAGCCGCGCAGTGCGCGGCTTTCGGGGTTAGCGGCCGTAGCCGCGACGGTCATCGCGGTCCCAGCGGTCATGGCGATCATGACGGTCGCGGCGGTCATGACGGTCCCAGCCGCGGCCACCGTCACGGTATTCGACGTAGACCGGTCGCGGTTGCACGTACACCGGACGCGATTCCACGTACACCGGGCGTGGCTGGACATACACAGGGCGCTGCTGCACGTACACCGGGCGCTGCTGGACGTAGGCCGGTTGCGACTGGTAATACCCGCCGCGATTGTCGTAATAGTTACCGCGATCGCCGTAGTGGCGACGGTCGTCGCGCGAGTGGACGGAGTTGCCCACGGCCGCGCCGATCACACCGCCCGCCACCGCGCCGCCGGTACCGCCGACCGTGTGGCCAACGACTGCACCGAGCACGGCGCCGATGGCCGTATTCGTACCACGATCGCCGGCCATTGCCGCCGGCGATACGGCGACGGCGGCCAGCAGCACAGCACCAAAGGTCTTCGATTTCAACATGGCTTTTCCTTTTTACCCCGGCGGAGATCGGAATGATGTTCTCGCTCACCGGGTAGGAATCACTATATTCTTGGTTTTAAATAGTGCCATCTGCTAATACAGATTTTTACAAGTCATGCCCGGTCTGTAACATCCTCGCTTGCATCTCGGCCCATGTGCCCCATGTAGCTCCTATTGCTTTTCATCTATTTCCCTCATGCGTCCAAGCCGAAGCTTCCTTGTCGTTCTTTTCCTGATGGTCATGCTGCTGGTGTATATCGGCATGCGCCTGTTGCCCGACCTGGCCCTCGGCATGGTCGGCAACCTGATTGCCGGATTACTGTTGTGCCTGCTGGGCATCCTGGTGCCGGTCGGGCTGATGTCGGCCTCGATGCGCCGGCGCCGCTGGTCCGATGCCGTCGCCTGGGTCGGCTTGCTGTCGATGGGCCTGTTCTCGTCGTTGCTGGTCGCCACCATGCTGCGCGATCTGGTGCTGCTCGTCCTGATGGTCGTTGGCGCGGTGACGGCCCCGGTGCTGTATATCAGCGCGCTGGCGGTGCCGCTGGTCGCGCTGGCGGTGACGTTGATCGGCTATGCCAACGCGCGCCGGGTCGCGCGCATCGTCAAGGTGGACGTGCCGATCCGCGACTTGCCCGCAGCGCTGCACGGCTACACGATCGCGCAGATTTCGGACGTGCACGTGGGCCCGACCATCAAACGCGCCTACCTGAATGCGATTGTCGACAAGGTCAACGCGCTGGAAGCGGACGCGATTGCCGTCACGGGCGACCTGGTCGACGGCAGCGTGCAGCGCCTGGCGCCGCACACCGAGCCGCTGGGCCGCCTGCGTGCGGGCGATGGCGTGTATTTCGTGACCGGCAACCACGAGTACTACTCGGGCGCGCTCGAGTGGATTGTCGAAGTGCGTCGCCTGGGTCTGAATGTGCTGATGAACCAGCACGTGATCGTGCACAAGGGCGACGCGCGCCTGATGATCGCGGGCGTGGCCGACTATCATGCCCACCATTTCCACCCCGAGCACAAGAGCGATCCGCAACGCGCAGCGGCCGGCGCGCCGGCCGGCATCGGTGCGCGCGTGCTGCTCGCGCACCAGCCGCGCAGCGCGACGGCGGCAGCGGCCGCAGGGTTCGATTTGCAACTGTCGGGCCATACGCATGGCGGCCAGTTCTTCCCGTGGAATTTGTTCGTGCCGCTGCAGCAGCCGTTCGTGGCTGGCTTGAACCGGGTGCGCGAGATGTGGGTGTACACGAGCCGTGGCACCGGCTACTGGGGCCCGCCGAAGCGCTTCGGCGCGCCGTCGGAAATCACGCTGGTGCGCCTGGTGGCGGCCTGATAGCCGGGCCTGGGCCTGGCCCCTTCATCAGGAAAGTGGGGGCAAAACCTTGCCGGATGCGCTATTGTTTGAATCTTTCCAATACCGCAAGGATTCCCGCATGAACTTCCCCGTTCGCCATCTTCGCCGTCTCCCCATTTTGGGCGCCATCGCTGGCGCGCTGATCGTGACACCAGCCCTGGCCGCCAGTCCCGGCAACGATCCTGCTGCGCTGGTCAAGATCCGCGAATCGGCGATGACGAGCGACTACGCCTGGCAACGCACGGAAGACATGACCGACCTGATCGGCCCGCGCCTGTCGGGTTCGCCTGGCGCAGCGGCAGCAGTGACCCAGGTTGCCGACGCCATGCGCAAGCTGGGCGCGAAGGTGACGCTGCAGCCGGTAAAGGTGCCGCACTGGGTGCGCGGGATCGAGACGGGCGAACTGGTCGATTACACGGGCCGCCCGGCAGGCATCACCCAGCGCATCGTGCTGACCGCGCTGGGTGGCTCGGGCGCCACGTCGGCCGAGGGACTCGTCGCACCGGTGGTGGTATTAAACAGTTTCGAGGAACTCAAGGCGCGCTCTGCCGAAGTGAAGGGCAAGATCGTTCTGTTCGACGTTGCCTTCGACCAGCACATGGCCGACCGCGGCCTGGCCGGCCCGGCCTATGGTGCGGGCTCGAACTACCGCCGCAACGGCCCGCGCCTGGCGGCCGAGCTGGGCGCTGTCGGCGCACTGGTGCGCTCCGTCGGTGGCGCTGCTTATCGGTTGCCGCACACGGGTTCGTCCGGCCTGTCGGACGACGCGCGCATCCCGGCAGCCGCCGTGACGGCCGAAGACGCGATGCTGATGGCGCGCCTGGCCAAACGCGGCCCGGTCAAGCTCAAACTCGTGCTGACCCCGAAAAACCTGCCCGACGCCGACAGCTTCAACGTGATCGCCGATCTGCCGGGCACGGACAAGCCGGAAGAAATCGTCATCGTCTCGGGCCACCTCGATTCGTGGGACTTGTCGCCCGGCGCGCACGATGACGCTGCCGCCGTGGCCAGTGCGATGGCTGTGTTCGACGTACTGAAAAAACTTGATTACCGGCCGCGCCGCACGATCCGCTTCATCGCCTGGATGAACGAAGAAAACGGCATGCGCGGCGCGAGCACCTATCTTGCCGCCGAACAGGCGAACGCCGCCAAGCACTTCGGCGCGATCGAAAGCGACAACGGCGTTGGCCGCCCGTTCGGCCTGCGCGCCAGCGTGACGCCGCAGTCGGTCAAGCTGTTCGCGCCCCTGCAAGCGGCCCTGCAGCCGATCGGCGCCGGCGTGTTCCAGCGCCAGGATGTGCTGGCGACGGGCGATCTGGCCGGCCTGGAACGCGCAGGCGTGCCAAGCTTCGCGCCGATCGTCGACACGGCGAACTATTTCGATATCCACCACACGCCGGCCGACACGCTGGACAAGGTCGATCCCGACAGCCTGCGCCGCAACGTGGCGCTGATGGCGGCGACGGCCTGGTACCTGGCCAATATGGAGCAGCCAATTGGCCGCTCCAGCGTGCCGGCGCTGTGACGCGGGTCAGGCCGCGGTTCAGCCCGCGGTTCAGGCCGCCGTACTGATCCGCCGTACCGCGCGCGCATGCCCGCGGTACGGCCGGCCGTAGATGGTCTGGATGCCACTGGCGAAATTCTGCCCCCAGACCAGCTGGGCGCGCGTGGCGTGCGGTTCGCTGGACCAGTACCAGTCGCGCTGGAATGATTCGCGCAGGTTGGCAAACAGCAGCGCCAGCTCGCGCCGCGTGGGCAGGGCGCCGCCCTGGCTGGCGGCCCAGTCGGCGGCCGTGGGCCAGCTGACGTCCGCGCTGTCGCCTGGCAGCAGGACCAGGTGGTAGTCGGGGTCGTCTTTGCCAAGGATGAGACCAGCGTATTCTTCACCCTCTTGCAGCAGGCCCCGGATTTGCATGTATTCGCCCATGGATTCACCTCACGTGTGGTAGCAATCCGGTAAGACTGGCGAACACGACGTTTGGTTGCATCCCCGGTTCGATCCAGATCAGACAACGGCCGGGTTTCAGGGTAGTCGCACCGCCGGATTGCGCGGCGGGACGGCTCAGGCGTCGCTGTCGATGGGTTGCGCCACCTCAGGTCCACCGGCGCCGGCGCGATTGACCTGCGTGCTCACTTCGTGCCAGACGAATGCATCCGGGGGCAGGGCGGCCGAGCGGGCCAGCGCCAATGCTTCTTCGCTCGAGAGCGCCGGATCGAGCCAGCGTTCGGCATCCTGGGCGTCGAGTACCACCGGCCGCCGGTCATGGATATCGAGCATGCCACCCGAGGCGTCGTCGGTCACGATGACAAAGCCGGCCTCGGCGCGGTTTTCGGTAAAACTGCCAAAGTTGGCCAGCGCCAGCATGAACAGCGGCGCACCATCCTTGCGGTGGATATGCCACGGCTGCTTGCTGCCTTTTTCGCCCGTCCACTCGTACCAGCCCGAGGCAGGCACGAGCGCGCGCCCCGACTTGAGCAGGCCGCGCCAGTAGCGGTTGTCCAGTTTGTCCATACGCGCGTTGATGGTCACGGGCACCTTGCCCTTGGCCCAGCGCGCCTGGTAGCTCCAGTACACGTCGTCCACGCGCCGCTCGCCGTCCTGCAGATGCAGCACAGGGCGATACGTGCCGGGCGGCACGTTATAGGCCGGTTCGGATTCGCTGTCATATACGGCGTCGAGCCAGCCCATGACGCTGGCGTAGTAACGGGCCGTTTGGCTTTGGTCAATTCGTCCACACATGCGGGTAATGGTAGCGCAAGGCGGCTGGACGCGTCGCACCGTGTTCTGCGGGCGCGCGACGCGTGTGGCATTTGGCCGCAGCACGCCGCAATGGTATGCTCAGGAATACAACGATTGATGAGGAGCAGGTATGGCAGCAGGTTGGTGGACAGTATTAAGAACCGTTCCTTGGAGCGACGTAATCAGCGCAGCGCCGCAGGTGGCCAATGGCGCGCGGCGGCTGTGGGACACGGTCAACCGCAACCGGCAAGGCATGCCCGATGAGCCGATGGGCGTAGCCCCTGGGATGGCGGGGCAAGAAGAAGACGTGTTCGATATCCTGATTCGCAGCGTCGAGCGCAATGATGCCGAGATCACCGATCTGCGCAACCAGATGCGTTCGGCCTCCGAAATCATCGCCAACCTGGCCGACCAGAATGCGCAGCTCATCGCCAAGATGGATGCCCAGCGCCAGAAGATGACGTGGATGGGCGCGACGGCAGCGCTGTCCGGTCTGCTGTCGGTCGTGGCGCTCGTGCTCGTGGCCGTGCGTACCTAGTTAAACAAAGGCCGTTATGAAAGTCGTCCTGATTTGCGCGACGCTGTTCATCTTTTTTTCGATGCTGATGAATAGCGCGCGCAAGCGTGGCAAGCTCGGCGATAACGCCAACCGCGCCGTGACCGGCCTGGCCACGTCGATGCGCATTTTCGTCTACGGCCTGCTGGCCTGCGTCGTGATCCTCTGCTGCGCCATGGCCTGGCACATGCTCGGCCAGCAAGCCTGATCCCGGCGGCAGCGTCGGCCCCAACAAACTACACCGACAGCGGCATCTTCTCCAGCAGTTTGTCGAGCGTGACCGGATACTCGCGCACCCGCACACCAGTGGCGTTGTAGACCGCATTGGCAATCGCGGCAGCTACGCCGCACAGCCCCAGTTCACCCACACCCTTGGCCTTCATCGGCGACGAATACTCGTCTTCCTCGTCGAGGAAAATCACGTCCTGGTGCGGGATGTCGGCATGCACGGGCACCTCGTAGGTCGCCATGTCGTGATTGGCAAAAAAGCCCAGGCGCTGGTCGACCACCAGGTGCTCCATCAGCGCGCCGCCCACACCCATCGTCATCGAGCCAATGACCTGGCTGCGCGCCGACTTCGGGTTCAGGATACGGCCGGCCGCGCAGACAGCCAGCATGCGCCGCACGCGCGTCTCTCCCGTGACTGAGTCGACCGCGACTTCGACGAAATGCGCGCCAAAGGTCGAGAGCTGGTTCTTTTTTGCCAGATCGCCAAATTCGATGACGTCCTCGGCCACCAGCTCACCACCCTCGGCCGCCTTGGCCAGCGGCTGGCTGGCGCCACCAGCGCGTACGGCGCCGTCGGCAAACACCGGGTCCGTCATGTTCATTTTGGCCGCGATCTGTTCGCGCAGCTTGGCACAGGCCGCGTACACGCCGGCCGTCGCGCTGTTGGCGCCGAACTGGCCGCCCGAGCCGGCGGACACGGGAAAGTCCGAGTCGCCCAGCTTCACCTTCACGCGTTCGAGCGGCAGGCCCAGCATCTCGGCAGCCGTCTGCGCAATGATCGTGTAGCTGCCGGTGCCGATGTCGGTCATGTCCGTTTCGACGGTCAGGATGCCATCCGTACCCAGGCGCACGCGGGCGGCCGACTTGACCACGGGGCTGTTGCGAAAAGCCGCCGCGACGCCGTGCCCGATCAGCCACTGGCCTTCACGGACCTGGGCCGGTTTCGCATTGCGATTCTTCCAGCCGAAGCGTTCGGCCCCGGTGCGCAGGCATTCGACCAGGCGCCGTTCGGAGAATGGACGGTTCGGCTTTTCCGGGTCGACCTTCGTGTCGTTCAGGATGCGCAGCTGCACCGGGTCCATCCCGAGCTTCTCGGCCAGTTCATCCATCGCGATTTCCAGCGCCATCATGCCCGGCGCCTCGCCCGGTGCGCGCATCGAATTGCCCTCCGGAAGATCCAGCACGGCCACGCGTGTCGCCGTCATCCGGTGCGCGCCCGCGTACAGGAGGCGCGTTTGCTGGGTGGCGACCTCGGGCCGGCCGCCCGGCAGGTTGCCGTTCCATGTTTCATGGCCGATAGCCTGGATCCGGCCGTCGCGGCCCACGCCGATGCGCAGGCGCTGGATGGTTTTCGGCCGGTGCGTCGTGTTGTTGAAGATCTGATGGCGCTGCAGGGCCACTTTGACGGGGCGGCCGGCAGCGCGGGCGCCCAGCGCGGCCAGCACGGCGTCGGTGCGCAGGAACAGCTTGCCGCCGAAGCCGCCTCCGATGTAGGGCGCGACGACGCGCACCTTGTCCTTGCCGATATTGAGCGTCTTGGCCAGATCGGTGCGGCACCAGTCGACCATCTGGGTCGAGGTCCATACTGTGAGCTTGTCGCCGTCCCAGCGCGCCGTGGTCGCATGCGGCTCCATCATCGCATGCGCCTGGTCGGGCGTCGTGTAGGTGGCGTCGAGCTTGACCGGAGCGCTGTCGAATGCGTGCTCGAAGTCGCCGACGCGGGTGTCGGGCGGCGCGTTGCGTTCGCCCTTGGGCGGGGTAGCGCTGTCCTTGACGCTGGCCAGATCGAAGCTTCCCTTGGCCTCGCGGTAGCTGACCTTGACCAGGTGGGCGGCGGCGCGCGCCTGCTCGAATGTCTCTGCGACCACAAGGGCAACGGCCTGGTGGTAGTGCATGACCTCGGGCCCGGCCAGGAGCCGGGCCGTATTCTTCTGGCCCTTGCCCAGTGCGCCGGCGTCGGCGGCGGTGACGACGGCCAGCACACCGGGCGCGCGGCGGGCTGCCGCATCGTCAATACTCACGATCGTGCCCTTGGCGATCGTGGCGCCGACCATCACGCCGTGGGCGGCGTCCGGTACGGCAGCGTGGTGTTCATAGGCATACGGTGCCTGGCCGGTGCACTTGAGCGGGCCATCGACGCGGTCGTACGGCTTGCCGACGTGGCGCAGCGTGTCGATGGGATTAGTGGTAGCAGGGGTAGTAAATTTCATGGGCTCGGCCTTTGTTCGCCTCCGCATGGCGCGGGGGAGGGGTTCGGTGCACCGGAAAAAGAGAGGAGCGCCTCATGGCCGCCAGGGGACGGGGCCACGAGGGCAATGTGGCGAACGGCATCATGCCTCCGCCACTGGCACTTCAGAACAACATCAAACCGACAGCGGCATCTTTTCGATCAGCTTGTCGAGCGTGATCGGATACTCGCGCACACGCACGCCAGTTGCGTTGTAGATCGCGTTGGCAACTGCCGCAGCAACACCGCACAGACCCAGCTCGCCGATGCCCTTGGCCTTCATGGGCGACGAGATTTCGTCTTCTTCCTTGAGGAAGATAACTTCCTGGTGCGGCACGTCCGCGTGCACCGGGACCTCGTAGGTTGCCATGTCGTGGTTGGCGAAGAAGCCCAGGCGCTTGTCGACCACCAGGTGCTCCATCAGCGCGCCGCCGATACCCATCGTCATGCCGCCGATGACCTGGCTGCGTGCCTGCATCGGGTTCAGGATACGGCCGGCTGCGCACACGGCCAGCATGCGGCGTACGCGCGTCTCACCGGTGACCGAATCGACCGCGACTTCGACGAAGTGCGCGCCAAAGGTCGACAGCTGGTTTTTCTTGTCCAGGCCGCCGGTAAATTCGATCGTGTCTTCTCCAACCAGTTCGCCACCGGCCGCCGCCTTGATCAGCGGCTGGCTGTTGCTGCCCACGCGCACGGTGCCGTCGACGAATTCGGCGTCGGCTTCGTTCACGCCCAGCTTTGCGGCAATCTGCTCGCGCAGCTTGACGCAGGCTGCGTACACGCCCGATGTCGAACTGTTGGCGCCCCACTGGCCACCCGAACCCGCCGATGCCGGGAAGTCCGAGTCGCCCAGGCGCACATCGATGCGATCGAGCGGCACGCCCAGCATTTCAGCCGTGGTCTGCGCGATGATCGTGTAGCTGCCGGTACCGATATCGGTCATGTCGGTTTCCACCGTCACGCGGCCATCCGTGCCCAGCTTGACGCGGGCGCCCGATTTCATCACCGGGCTGTTACGGAAGGCGGACGCCACGCCATGGCCAATCAGCCAGCGGCCTTCACGGACCTGGCCCGGCTTCGCATTGCGCTTGGCCCAGCCGAACTTGTCGGCGCCCATGCGCATGCACTCGATGTAGCGGCGCTCCGAGAACTTGCGGATCGGCTTTTCCGGATCGACCTTGGTGTCGTTCAGGATGCGGAACTGGACCGGGTCCATGTTCAGCTTTTCGGCCATCTCGTCCATCGCCACTTCGAGCGCCATCATGCCCGGCGCTTCGCCCGGTGCGCGCATCGCGTTGCCTTCCGGCAGATCGAGCTCGGCCACGCGGGTGGCGGTCATGCGATCGGCCCCGGCGTACAGCAGGCGCGTTTGCGCGGTCGCCACTTCGGCGCTGCCTTTTGGCAGGTTGCCGTTCCAGGTTTCGTGGCCGATGGCCATGATGCGGCCGTCACGGCCGGCGCCGATGCGGATGCGCTGGATCGTTGCCGGACGGTGCGTCGTGTTGTTGAAGATCAGGTGGCGGTGCAGCGACACCTTGACCGGCCGCTTGGCCGCGCGCGCACCCAGGGCTGCCAGCAGCGCATCGGCGCGCAGGAACAGCTTCGAGCCGAAGCCGCCGCCGACGTACGGCGAGATCACGCGCACTTTTTCTTTCGGGATGGCCAGCGTCTTGGCAAGGTCGCCGCGGCACCAGGCGACCATCTGGTTCGACGTGTAGACCGTGACCTTGTCGCCTTCCCAGAAGGCGGTCGAGGCATGCGGTTCCATCATCGCGTGCGACTGGTCGGGCGTGTGGTAGGTGGCGTCGAGCTTGACGGGCGAAGTCTCGAAACCGCGCGCGAAGTTGCCCGTCTTGGTATCCGGCGGATCCGATTCACCCTCGGGTTTGACGGCATTGCCTTTTTCGGCGTCCAGGTCGAAGCGGCCCTTCTGGACCGTGTACTTGACCTTGACCAGATGCGCAGCAGCGCGCGCCTGCTCGAACGTCTCCGCCACCACCAGCGCGACGGCCTGGTGGTAGTGCTGGATGTTCGGACCGGCCAGCAGGTGGGCGGTGTTCATGTCGCCCTTGCCCAGCTTGCCTGCGTTCTCGGCGGTGACGACGGCCAGCACGCCCGGTGCGCGGCGCGCTGCTTCGATATCGATCGATGCGATGCGGCCCTTGGCGATGCCGGAACCGACGACGAAGCCCTGCGCGGCGTTCGGTACGTCCTTGTGATGCTCGTACGCGTAGGGCGCCGTGCCGGTAGTCTTGAGTTTGCCGTCGATGCGGTTGGTCGGCTGACCGACATAGCGCATGCGGTCAATCGGATTGGTGGTTGCTGGAGTGAGGAATTTCATGGCTTAGGCTTTCTTTGCGTCTTGCATTGCTGCGGCCAAAATACGGTGTACCAAAGGAACCTTGAAGGCATTCTCTTCGGTGGTCTTCGCGCCGGCCATCAGGCGATCGGCCACGGCCTTGGCGCCGGCGCCCATCTGCTGCTCGGCGGCTTCGACGCGCCATGGCTTGTGCGCCACGCCGCCGACGGCCACGCGGCCGCTGCCGTCCGGCAGGATCACGGTGGCAACCGACACCAGCGCGAACGCGTACGATGCGCGGTCACGCACTTTCTTGTACGCGTGCACGCCGCCCAGTGGTTTTGGCAGGGTCACGTAGGTGATCAGTTCACCCGGTTCGAGCACCGTTTCGATGTGCGGGGTGTTGCCCGGCAAACGGTGGAAATCGGCGATCGGGATCGTGCGCTTGCTGCCATCGGCGCGCACGGTCTCGACTTCGGCGTCCAGCAGGCGCATGGCCACGGCCATGTCGCTCGGGTGCGTGGCGATGCAGGCGTCGCTGGTGCCGACGACGGCCAGGTTGCGCGTGAAGCCGCCGATGGCGGCGCAACCGCTGCCCGGCTCGCGCTTGTTGCACTTTTGCGCGGTGTCGTAGAAGTACGAGCAGCGGGTGCGCTGCAGCAGGTTGCCCGACGTCGTTGCCTTGTTGCGCAACTGGGTCGAGGCGCCCGACAGCAGGGCGCGCGACAGCACGGCGTAATCCTTGCGCACGCGCGGGTCCGATGCCAGATCGGTGTTGCGCACGAAGGCGCCGATGCGCAGGCCGCCGTTGGCGGTGGGCTCGATCTTGTCGAAGCCCAGTTTATTGACGTCGACCAGGGCGCCCGGGGTTTCGATCTCGAGCTTCATCAGGTCGAGCAGGTTGGTGCCGCCGGCGATGAAACGTGCGCCTGGCGTGCGGGCGACGGTTTGCGCAGCCTGAGCAGGCGTGGTGGCGCGTTGGTAAGTAAAGACCTTCATGCTTTGACCCCTCCGACTTCCTTGATGGCGTCGATGATGTTGGAGTAGGCGCCACATCGGCAGATGTTGCCGCTCATGCGCTCACGGATTTCTTCCACGGTCATCTGTGGCTTGGCGTTGAGGTCGGCCGTGACGTGGCTCGGCATGCCGGCGCGAATTTCTTCGATCACCGACACGCTGGCACAGATCTGGCCCGGGGTACAGTACCCGCACTGGTAGCCGTCGTGCTTGACGAAGGCAGCCTGCATCGGGTGCAGCTTGTCCGGCGTGCCGAGGCCCTCGATCGTCGTGATCTTGGCGCCGTCGTGCATGATCGCCAGCGACAGGCACGAGTTGATGCGGCGGCCATCCATGATGATGGTGCAGGCGCCGCACTGTCCCTGGTCGCAGCCTTTTTTCGAGCCGGTCAGGTGCAGGTGCTCACGCAGTGCATCGAGCAGCGTCGTGCGCGTGTCGAGTTCGAGCGTGACATCCTTGCCGTTGACGTTGAAGGAGACGCCGACCTTGACCGGCTCCGGGTTGGCGGCCGGGGCGTTGGCGGCCGTCTGCGCGTTTGCGCCCGGCATTGCAACGGCCGAGGCCGATACTGCGCCGGCGATCAATACATCGCGCCGGGACAGCTTGATTTCCCTGAATTGTTCCATGTTTGGAAGTTCCTTCTATACAGTACGTTGTTCACCGTGGCGTTGGCGTCGAGACGATGGCGCCGCCCAGGCGAAAAGAAATGACAAGATAATGAATTGATTTTATGTCAGCTCGCGTGAAGGCCGCGCTCCCTTGAAACCTGAAGCATTTTGGTTTAATAGCCATGTTGAGAGTACGTGTTTAAATCCAGCGGCGCAGCTCAGCCACTAACACCCGGGTTGCTCCACGTAGTACAATCCGGGCGGCGCGGGCATGGCGAAATTGGTAGACGCATCAGACTTAAAATCTGCCGCCGTGAGGCGTGCCGGTTCGATTCCGGCTGCCCGCACCACGAATTATCCTGGCGCTCCACGCCGATCATGGCGCGACAGCGCCGATGCACTCGCTCCGATGTGCGACTGTCCATACATTCCGTCATGGCAAGCGCAGGTCAGCGGCCTCGGCCGGATGGTGTAGCATGCCATCCGGCGCCTCAATGCCGCCGCCGCACCACGACACTCCCCAGCACGACATGCAAGGACCCGAATTGAATATCACGATCAACGACGAATTGCGCTCTTTCGTCGATCCACTCAGCCCGATCGAACAAGCCGCGCTCGAGCGCAGCCTGCTCGCCGAAGGTTGCCGCGATGCATTGGTACTTTGGCGCGATACGCTGATCGACGGCCACAACCGCTACGAGCTGTGCCAGAAGCACGGCATCCCGTTCCGCACCGTCCACAACAACACGTTCGAGTCGATCGAGGACGTCATGCTGTGGATGATCGATAACCACCTGGCGCGCCGCAGCGTCTCGGACTTCCAGCGCGGTGTGCTGGCGCTGAAGAAAAAAGAGATCGTCTCGGCCCGCGTGGCCGAACGTCCTGCCGATGAGGCAGGCGATGCCGACGCCGCGCCCGATGCCGGATCCCCGCCATGGAACACGCGTGAAGATGTCGCGCGTGCGGCGCGCGTGTCGAGCAACACGATCAGCCAGATCGAACGCATCCAGAAAGCGGCCACGCCCGAGCTGCGCGAAGCCGTGCGTACGGGCACCATCTCGATCAATGCCGCCGCCAATGTGGCGCAGTTGCCCGAGTCGGCGCAGCTGGCCGCCGTGGCCGGCGGGCGCAAGGAATTGCAGCAGGCCGCGCGCCAGGTGCGCGAACAGAAAAGTGCGGCCCGCCCGCGCAAAGAGAAAGAAGTGGTCGATCCAGCCGACGAGCTGGCTACGCTGCGCAGCGAACGCGCGGCGATGAAGGACCGCCTTGCCACGCTGCTGACTGAAAACGAACGCCTCAAGCAACGCCTCGTCAACGCCGGTCTCGGCGCCGACTGAACCTCGCCACGTCCTCAAGGAGCCAGCCCCCATGCCCACGTCACGTTCGTTCACGCCGGCATTGCTCGGCTTGCTCCTGATCGGCGCCGCCGCGCCATCGTTCGCCGTTGCGCCCAAAAAGACGCCGATCACGGCCACGAGCGCGCAAGCTGCGCCGAGCGCGGCCACGGTCGCGCGCTGGAAGGCAACGGCCGAGCGCGTGACGATCATGCGCGACAAGTGGGGCATTCCGCACGTGTTTGGCCGCACCGATGCCGACACCGTGTTCGGCACGTTGTATGCGCAGGCCGAGGACGACTTCAACCGCATCGAACTCAATTACATCAATGCGATGGGGCGCCTGGCCGAAGTCGAGGGCGAGGCCGAGATCTGGCGCGACCTGCGCATGAAGCTGTACGTTCAGCCGGCCGCCATGCAGGCGCAATATGCGGCCAGTCCCGCCTGGCTGCAGAACCTGATGAAGGCGTTTGCCGATGGCCTGAACTATTACCTGTACACGCATCCCGAGGTCAAGCCGAAGCTCCTGACCCACTTCGAGCCGTGGATGGCGCTCACGTTCAGCGAAGGCAGCATCGGCGGTGATATCGAGTCGATCGAGCTGGCCGACCTGGCCGCGTTCTATGGCAAGCGCCCGGCGCTGGCGCAACTGAACACGCAGCGCCAGGATTCGCGCGGCTTCGCTCCCGAACCGCGCGGCTCGAACGGCTTTGCCATCGCGCCGAAACTGAGCGCCAATGGCCACGCGCTGTTGATGATCAACCCGCACACGTCGTTCTACTTCCGCCCCGAAGTGCACATGGTCAGCCAAGAGGGCCTGAATGCCTATGGCGCCGTGACCTGGGGCCAGTTCTTCATCTACCAGGGCTTCAACGACAAGCTGGGCTGGATGCACACGTCCGGTGGCGGCGACGTCATCGACGAATACCTGGAAACGGTCGTCGACCGCAACGGCGAGTATTTCTACAAATACGGCAAGCACGAGGCGCCGATGCGCAAGGTCGCCATTGCGCTGCCGTACAGGATGCCCGATGGGACGATGGCCAGCCGCAGCGTCACCGCCTACTTCACGCACCACGGCCCCGTCGTGCGCGCCGAGGGCGGCAAGTGGGTATCGGTCAAGCTGATGGACGACCCGCTCAATGCGCTGACCCAGTCGTACACCCGCACCAAGGCGCGTGACTACAGCGCCTTTTACAAGGCCATGGAGCTGCGCACCAATTCGTCCAACAACACGGTGTATGCCGATGCCAAGGGCAATATCGCTTACTTCCACGGTAACTTCATCCCGAAACGCGACCCGCGCGTGGACTGGACCCGCCCGGTGGACGGCAGCAATCCCGCCAACGAATGGCAGCGCCTGCACGAGATCGACGAGACCATCACGCTGTTCAACCCGGCCAGCGGCTACATCTTCAACACCAACAACTGGCCCTGCACGGCGGCCGGCGTGAGCAGCCCCAAGTGCGCTAACTACCCGTCGTACATGTGGTCGCTGCCCGAAAATGCGCGTGGCCGCAATGCCGCGCGCGTCTTCAAGGAGGCGAAGGGGCTCGATATCGACGGCCTGATCGCGGCCTCGTACGACACGCGCCTGCAGGCGTTCGAGCCGCTGGTGCCGGCCGTCATTGCCGACTACGACGCCTTGCCGCCGGAAGACCCGCGCAAGGCGGCGCTGGCCGAACAGATCGACGCGCTGCGCAGCTGGAACATGCGCTACGCCATCGACTCGGTCCCCACGTCGCTGGCCGTGTATTGGGGCCAGGACCTTGTGGCGCAGCACGGCGCGCGCGCAAAACTCGAGACGATTCCGCCGGTCGACTACATCGCCCAGCGCTTGAGCCCGGCGGACCGGCTCGACAGCTTGCTGCGCGCGTCGGACAAACTGACGGCCGACTTCGGCGACTGGCGCACGCCATGGGGCGAGATCAACCGCTTCCAGCGCCTCTCGGGCGCGGTCGACCAGCAATACGATGACAGCAAGCCGAGTATTCCGGTGCCGTTCACGTCCGCCAACTGGGGCTCGCTGGCCTCGTTCGGCATGACGGCCAAACAAACGACCAAGCGTATCTATGGCGACCGCGGCAACAGCTTCGTCGCCGCCGTCGAGTTCGGCCCGAAGGTGCGCGCCAAGAGCATCCTGGCCGGCGGCCAGAGCAGCGATCCCCGTTCGCCGCACTTCAACGATCAGGCTGCCATGTATGCGCGCGGCGAGTTCAAGGACGTGCTGTTCTACAAGGACGATATCGAGCGCAATCTCGAGCGGAAATACCATCCGGGCAAGTGAAAATCCGGTGGCGATTGGCTGGCGATCCAGGTTACCGGCACGCTATAATCGCAGCCTTCGTCGCATTGGATAGACAGGCAGGACAGGGCAGTGGCCAAACTTTATTTCAGGTACTCGGCGATGAACGCCGGCAAATCGACGGCCCTGTTGCAGGTCGCGCACAACTACGAAGAGCAGGGCCAGCAAGTCAAGCTCTACACGGCGGCAATCGACAACCGCTATGGCGTCGGCGTGATTACGTCGCGCCTGGGCGCGCAGCGGCCAGCCGAAGTCTTTCACGCAGACACCAACTTCCTCGACCAGGTCGAGAACGTCGCCTGCCTGCTGGTGGACGAGTCGCAATTTTTGACGGCGGCCCAGGTCAGCCAGCTGCACCAGCTGGCCCAGCTGCGTGGCGTGCCCGTGATCTGCTACGGCCTGCGCAGCGACTTTCGTGGCGAGCCATTCCCCGGCTCGGCCTATCTGCTGGCGCTGGCCGACGATATCGAGGAAATCAAGAACATCTGCACCTGCGGCAAGAAGGCGACGATGAATATCCGCGTCGACGAGCAGGGCCGCCGTATCCGCGAGGGCGAGCAGGTCAGTATCGGCGGCAACGAAAGCTACCGCCAGGCGTGCGGGCGCTGCTTCTACGCACGCTGACGCGATGCTCGCCGGCTGCAGCGCCTGGCTTCCCGCCGCCGCCTGCGCCATGGCAGCCGCGTCGCCCGACATCCTGATCTACCTGATTCCATCGGCAGCGCTGGCCTTCCTGCTGTGGATTGCCTCGGCCGCGCACCCTGTCTTTTTCGTATTCACCGCTGCCGGCACGCTGTGCCACGAGCTGGCGCATTTCTCGGTGGGTCTGCTCACCAATGCCGAACCCGTCGGGATGAGCGTGCTGCCGCGCCGCATCAAGCGGGCCAGGGGCAGCAAGGCCGGCGGGCACAACTGGGAACTCGGCTCGGTCACGTTTGCCAATCTGCGCTGGTATAACGCGGCGCCGGCCGCGCTGGCGCCACTCCTGGTGCTGTTCGTGCCGCTGGGCGTGGCCTGGTGGCGCACGCGCCATGGGCTGGCCTTCCAGCCGGTCGACCTCGCGCTGATGGTGTTTCTCGCGCCGCAGTTCCTGTCGTTCTGGCCGTCGCCGGTCGACTGGAAGCTGGCCGCCCGCTCGTGGCCGTGGGCGCCGCTGCTGATCCTGCTCGCCGTGCTCTGGTATTACGGCGACGCGCTATTGACGCTTGTCAAAGGGTAAATACAGGGGTGTGGGCAGGCTTACGGCAACCTTAATTGTCAGCATTTGCGGCGCCGCAAGCGGGTCAGGCCGGCGCTAACAGGCTGATCTACCTGTAGAATGAAGCGAAAAGCGCGGTATGGCAGGTTTGCCTTGCGCCATGCCGCAACCGCAACAGGAATCCCGTTCGGAGAATCGCAGAATGAAGAAGCACGTGCTCCTCGCCGCCATGGCGTTTGCCATGTCCGCCCATGTGGTGACCGCGCAGCCCGAGAAATCCGCTGCCGTCGCAACGCCACCGGCTCCGGCCAAGCCCGCCGATTCGGCGAAGTCTGCTGCCAAGCCCGCCGGCAAATCCGCCACCCCGGCCGTTCCCGCCGACATGAAGCCGATCGCTGCCCAGACCCAGGCCGCGCTGTGGGCCTCGCGCGTGCTCGGCCGCTACCACTACAGCCCCGTCCCGCTCGACGACGCGATGTCGGCGAAGATTTTCGATAAATACTTCGAAGGACTTGACAGCGAAAAGCTGTACTTCGTGCAGGCTGACCTCGACAGCTTTGGCGCCCTGCGCACGAAGATGGACGACGCCATCAACAACGAAGACCTGAGCGCGCCGTTTTCGATCTACAACATGTACCAGAAGCGCTTCGGCGAACGCATGGCGTACGCGCGTAGTCTGCTCAAGGGCAACTTCGACTTCTCGACCGACGAGACGATGCAGCTGGACCGCGAAAAAGCGGCGTGGGCCAAGAGCGAAGACGAAATCCACGATCTGTGGCGCAAGCGCGTCAAGAACGACTGGCTGCGCCTGAAGCTCGCCGGCAAGGACGATAAATCGATCCGCGAAACGCTCGACAAGCGCTACGAGAACTACGTCAACCGCATCGGCAAGCTGAACAACGAAGACGTGTTCCAGATGTTCATGAACGCGTATGCCACCGCCATCGAGCCGCACACCAACTATCTTGGTCCGCGCTCGGCCGACAACTTCGATATCGCGATGCGCCTGTCGCTGGAAGGCATCGGCTGCGTACTGCAGTCGCGCGACGACTACACGATCATCCGCGAAGTCGTGCCTGGCAGCCCGGCTGAAAAGTCCGGCAAGCTCAAGGTGGGCGACCGCATCGTCGGCGTTGCACAGGGCAATGCCCCGTTCACCGATGTGCTCGGCTGGCGTCTGGACGACGTGGTCGCGCTGGTGCGCGGCGAGAAGGGCACCACCGTGCGCCTCGACGTGATCCCGGGCGACGGCGGCGTCGACGCCAAGCACGTGAGTGTCTCGATGGTCCGCAACAAGATCAGCATGGAAGAGCAGGCCGCCAAGAAGTCGATCATCAAGGTCAAGGAAAACGGCGTCGAGCGCCGCATCGGCGTGATCGCGCTGCCGACCTTCTATCAAGACTTCGAAGGCCGCCGCAAGGGTGAAAAAGACTTCCGCAGCGCCACGCGCGACGTCGAGCGCATCCTGGTCGAGCTCAAGAAAGACAAGGTCGACAACGTCCTGATCGACTTGCGCAACAACGGCGGCGGTTCGCTGACCGAGGCCGTCGAACTGACCGGCCTGTTCATCGACAAGGGCCCGGTTGTCATGCAACGCACGGCGGAAGGCCGCGTCGAAGTCGAAAGCGACGTCAAGGCCGGCCTGGCGTGGGATGGCCCGATGGGCGTGCTGATCAACCGTGGTTCGGCTTCGGCGTCCGAGATTTTTGCAGCGGCGATCCAGGATTACGGCCGCGGCATCGTGATCGGCGAGCCGAGCTTCGGCAAGGGCACGGTCCAGACGCTGATCGACCTTGACCGCTTCGCACCGGGTGAAAAAGCCCGCTACGGCGAGCTGAAGATGACGATCGCCCAGTTCTTCCGTATCAATGGCGGCACCACGCAGCTGCGCGGCGTCACGCCGGACATCAAGCTGCCGGTCATGACCGACCTCGACAGCTTTGGCGAATCGTCGTACGACAACGCCCTGCCATGGGTGGCGATCAAGCCGGCCAATTACCTGCCGGCGGGCGACCTGAAGGAACTGGTGGCGCCGCTGCAGCAACGGCATGAAGCGCGCATCGCCAAGGACAAGGACTTCCAGTTCCTGCAGGAAGACATCGCTGAAGTGCTCAAGCTGCGCAAGGAGAACGTGATTTCGCTGAACGAGACCATCCGCCGCAAGGAGCGCGATACGCAGGATGCCCGCTCGAAGCTGCGTGAAGCCCGCCTGGGTGGCACGTCGGCGACGCCGGATGAACCTGTCAGCGGCCCGGGCAGCAAGGAAAAGCGCGCCGAAGCGCCGGACCCGACCAAGGCCAAGAAATCGGTCGTCGCCGTGCGCGGTACGCCCCGTCAGGATGATGGCCTGCAGGCAGACGAGCGCAATCTGCAATCCGAACTGGCAGCAGAGAAGGCGGCCAAGGATGCCAAGGACGTCATGCTGCAAGAGGCGGCCAACATCCTCGCCGATGAGGTGAGCATGCTCAAGACGGACACGCGGATGGCATCGCGCGTAATGCCGTACATGGTCGTCGCGCCAGCGGGCGGCGCGGTTAGCGCCAACGTCAAGTAAGCGTCTCATTCGTCGCGCGACGACGTCGCGCCACACAAAAAAGGCTGCATCCTCCCGGATGCAGCCTTTTTCATTCATACCACCCGTCTGACGTGACGATGGTGACAAAATAATACGAGAATTGTCATAAAAGTATCTAGGTTGCTTTGCGGATTCTGATCACTAAATTTCTATCTTTTCGCTTGGAATATGCGAATTATGCTTTTTTCAAATACATATTGGCATGAGTCAACCGTTTTATGACGATAAATGGGATGCACAATTTGATTGCAACCGATAGTTCCCTTTCCGAAACGCATGCTAGGATGGCTTCGTGCTTGCAAAAATAATAATTTTTACTTTCCTAGGAGTTACGTTCATGTCAATTCGCCACCTCGTTGTTGCATCGCTTCTGATTTCTGCAGGCGCAGCCCAGGCTGATGTCGTGTCCTCGGCTTCGCAACCGGTGTTCCAAACCGGCTGGAACTCGGGCAACGGTTCCAGTGTTATTGGCTCCGGTGTGCTCGGTAGCGGTGTCAGCCTGGTCGGCGGCATTGCGCACAATGCCAATACGGACCTGACGTCAGTGCTCGTCGGCAAAGCCAGCGCCAGTCTGTCGCAATCGGATGCCCAGAAGCTGTTCGTGCAGCAAGGCATCGACGCGAGCTACGTGCTGAGCGCCGGTAACGGCCTGCTGGCAGCGCGCTTTGGTAACTCGGCAGCAGTCATCAACGATGGCGACGGCGTCAAGATCGTACAAGGGCAAACCGGTCAGAGCGGCAGCGGCGCAACATCGCCAGCGGCTGGCGGCGCTGTCGGCGGCGGCGCGGCAGTTGGTGGTAGCGGCACTGGCACCGGTGCGGCTAGCGGTGGCACCGCGCCAGTAGCCGGTGGCAGCGGTAGCGTCGAGGTGAGCCTGCCGCCTGTGACGGGCGACATGGGTGGTGGCAATGCCACCCAGCCAGCAACGGATGCGGGCGCAGCAGCACCGGTCGCCGCTGACCCGAGCCTGATCCTGCCAAACGAGATCAACGAAGTGCCTGAGCCAGGTACGATCGCGCTGATGCTGGCTGGTCTGGCCGGCGTGGGCATGATCGGCCGCCGTCGCAAGGTCAAGTAAGCATCTTGACTTGCACCGCAGGGCGGCCATGATGCGCTGCCCGATCAATATGGCGCCAGCCTGGTCTGGCGCCATAGGCATTTGGGCATCAGTAGTCTGACGCCGGGTTTGTCAGCCTGGAATGCTGCGATTGCAGGTTTCGATAGGATTTCGTCATTGTGCGGCCATAGGATGACGCCAAAAGCCGACACATTTTAATTCCTTGAATCAATTTTTATTCTTTCTGGCATAGAATCTCTGCTGCAAGAATTAGACCAAGGAACGGTATGGCACGGCCAGAGAAAGTGCGTCTCGGCGAAGTATTGATGCAACAAAAGCTGTTGAGTGAAGAACAACTCCAGCAAGCCCTCGCGGACCAGAAGCGCACCGGCCGCAAGCTCGGGCGTGTTTTCGTCGAAAGCGGCTATGTTACCGAGGACCAGATTTCCGGCGCACTGGCGCGCCAGCTCGATATTCCGTATATCAACCTCAAGTTCTACAACATCAACGCCGACCTGGTGCGGCTGTTGCCCGAGACGGCTGCGCGCCGTTTTCGCGCACTGGTGCTGGAAGACCGGGGCGACGCCATGCTGGTGGGCGTGTCTGACCCGACCGATTTGTTCGCCTACGATGAAATCGCGCGCCTGATCAAGAAGGGCGTCGAGCTGGCCGTGGTCAACGAGACCGAAGTGCTGGGCGCGATCGACCGTATCTATCGCCGCACCGGCGAGATCACGGGCCTGGCGCGCGAGGTCGAAGCCGACCTGGGCGACGTGTCCATCGACTTCGGTGCGCTGGCGGCCAACCCGGGGCTTGAAGAAGCGCCGATCGTCAAGCTGCTGCAATCGGTGTTCGACGATGCCGCCCAGGTGCGCGCATCGGACATCCACATTGAACCGCAGGACGGGCGCCTGCAGATCCGTTTTCGCATCGACGGCGTGCTGCACCTGCAGACCGAGGCCGACCTGAAAGTGGCCACGCCGCTGGCGCTGCGCCTCAAGCTGATGGCCGACCTGGACATCTCCGAAAAACGCTTGCCGCAGGATGGCCGGTTTGCTGTCAAGGTGCGCAACCAGCGCATCGACGTGCGTATCTCGACGATGCCGACGCAGTACGGCGAATCGGTCGTCATGCGCCTCTTGAACCAGGGCGGCACGAATCTGCGCCTGGACGCCATCGGCATGCCGGCGCGCCTGGTGGAGCGGTTCCGCGCGATTGTCGCGCGCCCGAACGGGCTGGTGCTGGTCACCGGGCCGACCGGTAGCGGCAAGACGACGACGCTCTACAGCGCGCTGGCCGAACTCAATTCGGTCGAGAAAAAACTGATCACGGTCGAAGACCCGGTCGAGTATCGCCTGTCTGGCATCAACCAGGTGCAGGTGAACGACAAGATCGAACTCTCGTTTGCGCGCGTGCTGCGCTCGGCGCTGCGGCAAGACCCGGACATCGTGCTGGTCGGCGAGATGCGCGACCAGGAAACGGCGCAGATCGGCCTGCGCGCTGCAATGACGGGTCACCTGGTGCTCTCGACGCTGCACACGAACGATGCGGCCAGCACGCCGCTGCGCCTGATGGACATGGGCGTGCCGCGCTACATGGTCGGCGGCTCGCTGCAGGCCGTGCTGGCCCAGCGCCTGGTGCGCGTGATCTGCGAGAGCTGCACGGTCGACTACCAGCCGGCCGCAAACGAAGTCGAATGGCTGCGCTCGGAACTGAAAGAGCTCGCCGCGACGACGCGCTTCTTCCACGGCAAGGGCTGCTCGCATTGCAATGGCACCGGCTACCGGGGCCGTACCGGCGTCTATGAATTGCTGGAAATGACGCGCGCCGTGACCGAGGCCGTCAACCATCCTGATCCGGGGCACTTCCTGAAAGTGGCCCAGGCCGAGATGCGCGGCGACACGCTGCGCCGCCATGCGGTGAGCCTGGCCGTGCAGGGGCGCTCGACGATCTCCGAGGCGATGCGGGTCAGTAACCAGTTCGACGATTAAGGCGAGGGCCAATAAACGATGCCATTTTTCGCCTACAAAGGCCGCGACGGACGCGGTGAGTTGCTGCAGGGCGTGCTCGAAGGCGCCGACAGCGGCGCCGTCGCCGACCAGTTGTTCGGCAGCGGCGTGACGCCGCTCGAGATCAGCGTGACCAAGCGCCGCGCGACCAGCGGCGGCGCTGGCAGCAGCCTGGGCTGGCGCGAGCGCCTGTTCGAAAAAAAGGTGACGTCGATGGACGTGCAACTGTTCAGCCGCCAGATCTACACGCTACTGAAATCAGGCGTGCCGATCATGCGCGGGCTGGCCGGTCTGCAGGAGTCGGCCATCAGCACGTCGTTCGCACGCATCATCAAGGACCTGCGCGAGTCGCTCGACGCCGGCCGTGAGCTGTCGATCGCGATGGGCCGCCACCCGCTCGTGTTCACGCCGTTCTACCTGTCGATGGTTAAGGTCGGTGAAATGACGGGGCGCCTGGAGGAAGTCTTCCTGCGTTTGTTCGATCACCTCGAGTTCGATCGCGACATGCGCGAGCGCGTCAAGACGGCGCTGCGGTATCCGACCTTTGTTGTCATCGCCATGGTGCTGGCGATGGTCGTCGTGAATATTTTTGTGATCCCCAAGTTTGCCTCGGTGTTCGCGTCGTTTGGCGCCGAATTGCCCTTGATGACGCGCGTGCTGCTGACGACCTCGCAATTCACGATCGCCTGGTGGCCAGCACTCGCTGGCGTGACCGTTGCGTCGATCGTCGGCTTCAAGGCCTGGGCCCGCACGGTGAATGGCCGCTTGATCTGGGACCGCGTCAAGCTGCGCCTGCCAGTTGCCGGCAAGATCATCCACAAAGGAACGATGGCGCGCTTTGCGCGGAGCTTCGCGCTGTCGCTGCGCAGTGGCGTACCGATCGTGCAGGCATTGACGGTGGTGTCGCAGACGGCGGATAACGCCTATCTCAGTTCGCGTATCGACCAGATGCGCGATGGCGTTGAGCGCGGGGAGAGCATCCTGCGTACCTCCACCGCTGCGAACGTGTTCACGCCGATCGTCCTGCAGATGATCGCCGTGGGCGAGGAAACCGGTTCGATCGATGACCTGATGGATGAGATCGCCCTGATGTACGAGCGCGAAGTCGACTATGAGCTCAAGACGCTCTCGAGCCAGATCGAGCCGATCCTGATTACCTTCCTGGGCGTTATGGTGCTGATTCTGGCGCTGGGTATTTTCCTGCCGATCTGGGATCTGGGACAGGCCGCATTGCATCCGAAATAACACGGGTCGCAGACGAGTGTTGCGTAATGGCACCAAATCGGGGGTTGCCGGGCGGGAAATTCGCGTTAGCTCAAAATACTTTGTGGAAAGTTCTTCCTGTATATCGAAATTTCCCTAGGCCAATGTAGAATTCTTTGTGCGCTCTCCGCCGTCAGGCCGGGATGAGGGCAAAGATATCAGAGGGATCGGTCTACTGCGTGCCTTGGTGCACCGGTCCTCAATCATACAGTCGAAAGGATTTTCATCCTTTCAATCATACGGAGAGTAGCGATGAACAAAGGTTTCAACAAAGGCGCGCAAGGCGGTTTCACCCTGATCGAACTGATCGTCGTGATCGTCATCCTGGGCATTCTTGCAGCAACGGCGCTGCCGAAGTTCGCGAGCCTGAGTGGCGATGCACGCGGGGCCTCGCTGAAAGGCGCGAGGGGCGCGATCTCCGCTGCGTCGTCGATGCTGCATGGTAAGTGGCTGATCAATAACGCGAGCACAATCGTCGTTGAAGGAGCAAGCATTGACATGCTCTTTGGCTACCCAACCCAAGGCACGATCGCATTGGCAGCCGGTTTGGATCCAAAAGAATACACGCCGACGCCGAATGGTCAGCAAATCATCTTCAGGCCAGCTAACATGCCGGCAGCGCTGAATGGAACGTGCTTTGTCTCCTACAACGAAGCCACGGCTGCCGTGCCAGCGCCAGTCATCGTCGTTAATACCGAGAAGTGCGAATAATTCGCCAGTAGCCGATCGAACAGGCGCTGCCATGGCAGCGCCTTTTTTTATCGCTGGTGGCATGGTTGCCACATGCTGCACATCAACATCACCGATACTGTGATTTTTTGTGATTTCTCTCAATCACTCTTGTCTATAATCAAGACTTTGTCGGTGACGACCTTTACTGCTAACAATCAGCGGCCTGCATGCGTTTGTTTAAGAAATCCAGGAAGAAAACCGGTTGGCTCGCTTTTGTCATTGCCGGCGAGCACGTGCTGGCCGCCAGTGTCGAGCGCATGCCGGACGCCAAGCCCGTCCTGCGCCTTGCCGCGCCGGTGACTGCCCCATCGGTTGCCGAGGCCATCGACAAGGTTGGCCGCGACAGCCAGGCCAGCCTACGCCATTGCAGCACCTTGCTCAGTGGCGGCGAATACCAGATGCTCAACGTTGAAGCGCCCAGCGTGCCACGCGAAGAGATGAAAACGGCGATGCGCTGGCGCCTCAAGGACGTCCTCGACTTTCCCGCCGCCGAAGCCACCATCGACGTGCTCGACATCGCGCTGGACGCCAACTCGCGCGCCCAGCAATCGGTGTTCGTTGTCGCGGCAAAAAACAGCATCATCGCGCCGCGCCAGAAACTGTTCCTGGACGCCAAGGTCGAACTGGCCGCCATCGATATCCCGGAAATGGCTCAGCGCAATTTGTCGGCCATGCTCGAGCCGGAAGGCCGCGGCATTGCCATGCTGTCGTTTGGCAATGACGGTGGCCTGCTGACGGTGTCGTACCGCGGCGAGCTCTACCTGTCGCGCCGCTTCGATGTCACGCTGGCGCAATTGCTCGAACCCGACCACGACCGCAAGAACGCGAGCTTCGATAAGATCACGCTCGAGCTGCAGCGCTCGCTCGACCATTTCGAACGCCAGTATTCGTTCATCAGCGTCGCCAAGCTCATTCTCGGCCCATCGGCCGTGACGGGGCTCGACGAATACCTGTCCAGCAATCTGTACACGCCGGTCGAAACGCTGAACCTGGCGAGCCTGTTCGACCTGTCGCGCACGCCCGAGCTGGCCGACCTGGCCCAGCAGCAGCGCTTTTTCCTGGCCATCGGCGGCGCGCTGCGGGACGGGGAGGGCGCATGAGCCAGCAAATCAATCTGTTCAATCCGGCGTTCCAGCCGCAAAAGCACGTGCTGTCGGCAGCGCAGCTGGCGCTGGCCGCCGGCGTGATCGTCGTCGGCATCGCCGGCCTGGCACTGATGGGGAGCATACGCACGGCCGAACTGCAGCAGCAGGCCGATGCCGGTGCGGTGCAGCTCGACAAGCAGCAAGCACGCCTGGCCTCGGTCAATACCGAATTCGTGCCGCGGGCGAAAGACGCGACGATGGCGGACCAGCTCCTTGGCGCCGACCGCAAGCTGGCCGCCATGCGCCACGTATCGGGCGCGCTGGCACGGGGCGAACTGGGTGACACGAACGGCTTCGGCGGCTACTTCAAGGCCCTCGCGCGCCAGAGCATGCCGGGGCTGTGGCTGACCGGCGTGACGGTCGATGCGGGCGGCGCCCAGATCGGCATCCGCGGCCGTGCCATGGACCCGGCCATGGTGCCTGGCTACCTGAATCGCCTGACAAGCGAGCCCCTGATGCAGGGCAAGTCGTTCGCCAGCCTGCAAATCGGCGAAGCGGCGCCGCTGCCGGTGCCGGCAGCCGCGCCCGGCGCGGACGGCCAGCCCGCCACCCGCGCCGCGCCGTATGTCGAATTCAGCCTGCAGTCGGTCGCCGAGGAGCCACGGCCATGAGCGCGTCGATCAGGCAGCGCGTGCTCCAGCTTGCGGCGCGTATCGACGCCCTGTCGCTGCGCGAGCGCGGCATGGTGTTCGGCGCCACCATCGCCGTGCTGGTGTTTGCCGGGCACACGTTCGTGCTGGCGCCGCAGGATGCGAAGCAGGCAGCGCTGCGCACGCAGATTGAGCAACAGCAGGCCGCGAGCACCGCCATCGATGGCGAGATCACGGCGCGCGTGGAGGCTTCCCGGATCGACCCCGACGCCCAGTCCCGCACCCGCCTTAACACGATGCAGCAGGAGATGGGGCAACTGGGCAGCGAGCTGCTGGCGCTTGAACACGGCCTGGTGCCGCCCGAGCGCATGGGACCGCTGGTCGAAGGCATCCTGCGCGCCAACGGCCGCCTCAAGCTCGTCTCGATGCGGACACTGCCGGCCGAACCGCTGGCCGCACCGGGCGCCACTGCAGCCACGGCAGCCACGGCAGCACCGGCAGCGCCGGCAACACCTGCGCCTGCAGCGGGGGGCGACGTGCCCTTGCTGTACCGGCACGGTGTCGAAGTCACCGTGCGTGGCAACTACCTCGACATGGTCGACTACATGAGCACACTCGACGCGATGCCGACGCGGATGTTCTGGGGCCGCGCCCAGCTCGACGTCGAAACCTATCCGACCGCGCGCCTGACGCTCACGCTGCATACGCTCAGCCTGGACCGACAATGGATGAAGCTGTGAAGAACCTGACCAAGACCGTGCTGGCATGCCTTGCGCTGTGCCAGCTGCCTGCCGTCGCGCAGCCGTTGCAGGACCCGACCCGCCCGCCGGCCGGCATGGACCGGATCGCGCTCGATCCGGCCGTGCAGCGCGATGTCCCGCGCCTGCAATCGGTGCTGATCGCGCCGCATGCGGGCGGGCGCCACGTGGCCGTCATCGACGGCGAGACGCTGCGCCTGGGCGAGAGCTACAAGGGCGCACGGATCACGAGTATCAAGCCTGGCGAGGTCATCCTCGTGCGCGGCAACGCGCGCCAGGTGCTGCGCATGGATGCACCGCTGTCCGGCATGACGCCGGTTGCCCGCTAACCAATGAAGTACGTACCCACCATGACACCCAAGTTTGTAATGGCGCCGCGCGCGCTGGCCGTGGCGCTCGCCGTCACCGTGCTCCTTGGCGGCTGCCAGAGCGCGCCACAGAACGCCACCTATGACGCGATCACGAAAGAGCTGACGAAAGCCAGCACCCAGCAGGGCGCCCGCCCCGCAGTGGACGACGCGGTGGCCAATGCGCTGCTGCCGCCGGCAGCGACGCTGGCCAGCCAGCTGCCCAAGGCCAGGCCGGCGCTGGAAGAGCGCTTCAACGTCGCCTTCAACAACGTCCCGGCGCAGCAGTTCTTCCGCTCGATCGTGGCCGGCACCCGCTACAACATGCTCGTGCACCCGGACGTGACGGGCAATATCAGCGCCAACCTGAAGGACGTGACGCTGGTCGAAACGCTGGAAGCGGTGCGCGACATGTATGGCTACGACTACAAGATCGACGGCGCCCGCATCGCGATCCGCCCGCTGACGATGCAGACCCGCATGTTCCATGTGAATTACCTGACGGCCCAGCGCAGCGGCAGTTCCAATCTGCGCGTGTCTTCCACTTCGGTGGCCGACGCCGGCAATGGCAACAACAATAACAACGGCGGCGGCGGCGGTGGCGGCAACAACAACCGCAGCCAGAACAACGGCAACCAGAACGGTAACAACGGCAACAACAATAACAACAACAGCAGCAACGGCCAGACCCAGACCAACAGCACCGACGTGCGCACACACTCGGACAACGACTTCTGGGGCGATTTAAAACTGTCGATTGCCGCCATCGTCGGCTCGACAGAAGGCGGGCGCAGCGTCGTCGTCAGCCCGCAATCGGGCGTGCTTGTGATCCGCGCGATGCCGGACGAACTGCGCAACGTCGACGCCTACCTGAAGGCCACCCAGCTGTCCGTCGACCGCCAGGTGATCCTGGAAGCCAAGATCCTCGAGGTGGAACTCAACGACAGCTTCCAGAGCGGCATCAACTGGGCCTCGTTCGCATCGTTCCGCGGCTCGCACCCGAACCGCGTTTCCGGTGGCCTGATCTCGCCCGGCGCCAACCTGGCGCCACTGCCGTACACGGGCGGCCAGCCGCCTGTCATCAACAGCGGCCAGGGCCTCGCGGCCAGCACCGGCTTCTCGCTGTCGAATGCTGCCACGGCGGCCGGTTCGTTGTTCGGCTTCGCCTTCCAGACGAATAACTTCGCGGCGCTGATCACGTTCCTCGAGTCGCAGGGCAGTGTGCACGTGCTGTCGAGCCCCCGCATCGCCGCGGTGAACAACCAGAAGGCCGTGCTCAAGATCGGCACCGATGAATTCTTCGTCACCGGTGTGACCAACAACATCACGACCGGCGACAACGGCAGCATCGTCAGCCCGAGCGTGACGGTGCAGCCGTTCTTCTCCGGTGTCGTGCTCGACGTGACGCCGCAGATCGACGCCAATGGCAATATCCTGCTGCACGTGCACCCGTCGGTCAGCCAGGTCACCACCGTCAACAAGGATGTCGACCTGGGCTCGGGCGGCACGCTGCGCCTGCCGCTGGCAGCATCGAGCACGTCGGAACTCGACAGCATCGTGCGCGGCCGTAACGGGCAAGTGGTTGCCATCGGCGGCTTGATGCGCCAGGCCTCCACCGGCGACACCGACCAGCTGCCGGGCGCCGACAAGATCCCGCTCCTGGGCAACCTGTTTCGCAACAAGAACCGGACCAACCAGAAGCGCGAGCTGGTTGTCCTGATCAAGCCGACCATCGTCGAAGGCGCCAGCGACTGGAGCGAAGACATGATGGACGCGAGCCGCCGCATCGAGCAGCTCGATCCCCGCAGCCGTGCTGCTGGCTGGGGCGTTGACTGATGTACGCGGCGCATTTTGGCCTGCGCGAGCTGCCGTTCGGGATCACGCCGGATACCAGCTTTTTCTTCGGCAGCCCGCGTTCGCAGGAAGCCCTCAACACGCTCCTGGTGGCGGCGCGCAGCGGCGAAGGCTTCATCAAGATCACGGGCGAAGTCGGCACCGGCAAGACGCTCCTGTGCCGCAAGTTCATGGCGACGCTCGGTGAGGGATTCGTCACGGCTTACATCCCGAACCCGTACCTCGAACCGCGCACGTTGATGCTGGCGCTGGCCGACGAACTGGAGATCGTGCTCGAGCGCGACGTCGACCAGCACCAGCTACTCAAGGCGATCAACCTGCGCCTGCTGCAACTGGCCGCGCAGGACCTGCGCGTCGTGCTGTGCCTGGACGAAGCGCAGGCCATTCCCGTCGACAGCCTGGAAGCCCTGCGGCTGCTGACGAACCTGGAAACGGAAAAGCGCAAGCTGCTGCAGATCGTCCTGTTCGGCCAGCCCGAGCTCAATCGCAAGCTGCAACTGGACTCGATCCGCCAGCTGGCCCAGCGCATCACGTTCCACTACCACCTGGGACCGTTGAACCGCGACGACATCGATTTTTATTTGGCGCACCGGCTGCGCGTGGCCGGCTTCACCGGCGCGCGGCTGTTTTCCAGCGCCGCGATCCGCAGCCTGTACCAGGCCAGCGGCGGCGTGCCGCGCCTGGTCAACATCATGGCGCACAAGGCGATGATGCTCAGTTATGGCCAGGGCAAGCAGCAGGTCGCAGGTGGCCATGTCGCCATCGCTGCGCGTGACACGGTGGGTGTGGGCCGCGCGATCCGCCAGTGGCTGACGGGCGGCGCAATCGTCATGGGCGCCCTTGGCGTGTTTGCCTGGGTGGTGGCGCCATGAGCCCCATTAACAAGATGCTCAAGGACCTCGATGCCCGTGCCGGCCAGCCTGGCGCGGCGCCGCTGCCGGCCGACGTGCGGCCCGTGGCGGCGCCCGAGCGGCGTGGACCGGTGCTGCGCGCGGCGCTGTTTGGTGGCGCGCTGCTGGCGGTCGGCGCCGGTGTCGCCGGCTGGAAGATGATGCAGACGGCGCCTGCGCCAACGCCGGCCATGCTGGCGGCTGCGCCGGCCCCGGCACGCACGGCGGTGGTAGTGGACATGCCGGCGGCGGCGCCGGTGCAGGTGGTCGATGTGGCGCCAGCCGTGCCAGCGCCGCCACCGGAGCCGGAGCCGGCACCGGAACCAGCACCCGAGCCCACACCGGCACCAGCACCGGCGCCCAAGCGTGTCAGGCCGGTCGCTCCGGCACCAACCGCCAAGCCCGCACCACGCACGGTTTCGGTGGCGAAGAACACACCGGCTGCGCCGCCTGCCGGCCGCACCGACACGCCGTCGCAACGGGCCGAAAACGCCTACCGGCGCGCGCTCGGCGTGCTGGAAGACGGCCGCGTGACGGAAGCCATCGCCACGCTGCAAGCGGGCCTGCAGATCGATCCGCGCCACGAAGCGGCGCGCCAGACGCTGGTGGGCCTGCTGATCGAAGCGGGCCGTCCGGACGATGCGATGCGCCAGTTGCAGGCCGCGCTCGCAATCGACGCGCGCCAGCCGGCGCTGGCGATGCTGCTGGCGCGCCTGCAGCTCGAACGGGGCGGGCCGGCCATCGAGACCATGACGCGCACGCTGCCCTATGCGGCGGGCAATGGCGAGTACCACGCATTCCTGGCCGGCGTGCTGCAGCGCGAAGGCCGTGTGCATGAAGCGGCCGATCATTACCAGGCCGCGCTCAAGCGCTCGCCCGGCAACGGTGTGTGGTGGATGGGCCTGGGCATCGCGCTGCAGGCTGACAAGCGCGACGCCGAAAGCCGCGCCGCCTTCATGCAGGCGCAGGCCAGCGGGACGCTGTCGCCCGAACTGCAGGCCTTCGTCGAGCGCCGGCTGGGCCAACCCGGTCGTTGAGGCCGCCGCCGGGGAGGGCGGGCATGGTAAAGTGTCATGCCTGCGCAGGTACCCCTGCGCAGCTCCCCGGTCAACGAGCGTGACCCAATAACAGTACCCCGGGTGTCCCATGAACTTGTTCGAACATTTGGCCTTGCTGGCCGTGCTGGTGCTTGCGGCGGGCTTCCTGTCGCTCACCGAAATTTCGCTGGCAGGCGCCCGCAAAATCAAACTCAAATTGCTGGCCGAGGCGGGCGATGACCGTGCCCGCAAGGTCATGGCGCTGCAGGCGCATTCGGCCGACTTCTTTGCCGCTTCGCAGCTTGGCCTGAACGCCATTGCGATCCTCGGCGGTATCCTGGGCGAAGGGGCGCTGCGCCCGTTCTTCCTCGAGTGGCTGTCTGTGTTCTACACGGGCCCGGGCCGCGAAAACATCGCCTTCACGCTGTCGTTCGTGTTCGTCACCACGCTGTTCGTGCTGTTCTCGGACCTGATGCCCAAGCGCCTGGCCTTGATCTCGCCCGAGACGACGGCGATGGCGGTGATCCGCCCGGTGCTGTTCGTCATCCGCCTGTTCAAGCCGTTTTCGTGGACACTGAACGTGATCGCCAACGGCTTGTTCAAGCTATTCGGCATCAACATGACGCGCGAAGACCGCATCACGTTCGATGAAATTTCGGCCGTGGTCGAAGCGGGCGCGCAGGCCGGCGTGCTGCAAAAGCAGGAGCAGCACTTCATCGAGAACGTGTTCGAACTCGAGTCGCGCGCCGTGACGTCGACGATGACGACGCGCGAGAACATCGTGTTCTTCGACCTGACCGAACCCGAAGAGAGCGTGCGCCAGAAGATCGCAGCGCACTCGCTGTCGAAATTCCCCGTCTGCGACGGCGTGATCGATCGCGTGGTCGGCTATGTCGACACGCGCGACATCCTGGTGCGCCTGCTGAACAACCAGTCGCACTTTCACCTGAGCGAATCGACGATCCGCACGGTGCTGATCATCCCGGACAGCCTGACGCTGTCCGAGCTGCTTGACCGCTTCCGCTCCAGCAAGGAGACGTTCGCGGTCGTCATCAACGAGTATGCGTTTGTGGTTGGCGTGATCACGCTGTCGGACATCATGGTGACCGTGATGGGCCGCTGGGGCAGCCCGCTGGAAGCGGACCAGCAAACGATGCAGCGCGAAGATGGTTCGTGGCTGATCGACGGCAGCACGCCGGTGGCCGAGATGAAGCGCGTGATCGACCTGCAGTCGCTGCCGGAAGAAGAGCGCTACGAAACGGCGGCCGGCTTCATGATGTTCATGCTGCGCAAGGTGCCCAAGCAGACCGACAGCGTCGAATACGAAGGCATGCGCTTCGAGGTGCTCGACGTCGACCATCACCGGATCGACCAGATACTGGTCAAGCGCCTCGACCCGGGGCAGAAGGCGCTCGGGGCGGCGACGCCTGCCGCCCACTAAATATCGGCGAAACTGCGCTTACGACTGAGCCTACAACCGTGCGAGACGCTCCAGCGCAAGCTGCAGCGTCTCGTTTTTTTTCGCGAAGCAGAAACGCACCACGTGCGATTCCTTCGGCTGGCTGTAGAACGCCGAGACGGGAATGGCGGCCACCTTGATCTCGCGCGTCAGCCATTCGGCGAAGTCCGCTTCGCCGAGATCCGAGATCGCGTCGTAGCGCACGCACTGGAAGTAGGTGCCGTCCGATGGCAGCAGCGTGAAGCGCGACTTGGTCAACCCGGCGCGGAACAGGTCGCGCTTGGCCTGGTAGAACGCCGGCAGGTCGCGCCACGGCGCCGGGTCCTCCAGGTAAGCGGCGATCGCGTGCTGCATCGGCGCGTTGACGCAAAAGACGTTGTACTGGTGGACCTTGCGAAACTCGACCATCAGGGCTGCCGGCGCGGCGACATAGCCGATCTTCCAGCCGGTCACGTGAAACGTCTTGCCGAAGCTCGACACAACGAACGCGCGTTCGGCCAGCGCAGCATGGCGCGCTACCGATGCATGCGGCTCGCCGTCGAACACCATGTGCTCGTAGACTTCGTCCGACAGCACCAGGATCTGCGTGTGCTGCACGATCGCCACCAGGGCCTCGAGATCGGCCTGGCGCAGGATCGTGCCGGTGGGGTTGTGTGGCGTGTTGATGACGACCATGCGCGTGCTCGGCGTGACCGCGGCCCGCACGTCGGCCCATTCCACGCGGTAGCCATCGGCGTCCAGCCGCATCGTCACCGGCACCACCACACCGCCCGCCAGCGCAATGGCCGGCGCATAGCAATCGTAGGCCGGCTCGATGACGATCACCTCGTCGCCCGGGTGTACGACAGCCAGGATCGCCGACTGGATGGCCTGGCTGGCGCCGGCAGTCACAGTGATTTCGGTATTCGCATCGTAGCGATGACCGTAGGTCGCCTCGATCTTGGCCGCGATCGCCTGGCGCAGTGCCGGCAGGCCGGTCATCGGCGGATACTGGTTATGCCCGGCGCGCATTGCGTCGGTCACCAGGTCGACCAGCGCCGGATCGCACGCGAAATCGGGGAAACCCTGGCCCAGGTTGACGGCGCCATGGTCGATGGCCAGTTGCGACATGCGGGTGAACACGGTGGTGCCGACGTGCGGCAGGCGGGAGACCAGCGGTGGAAGGCTCATGAATGCATCCTGATCGAAAGCAGTTGGGTAAAGCCTTATTCTAGCGTGCCTTCGGCCCTGGCCTGGCGCCACATAGCGACCCACACCTCTGGCAGCATGATGCGAAACAGCCCCGCCTGCGCCGTCTTGCGCCCGAGCTTGAGCAGCGCCTTGTCCTTGCTGATCAGGATCGACGCGCCGGCGTCGCGCGCGAGCTCCATGAATTTCTGGTCGTCGCGGTCGGTGCACACGGGCAGGCGAATCGCTTTCGAATCGATGTCAACGAGGCGCAGCAGGGCGTCGAAGCGGGCGGCGGCCGCCAGGCGGCTGTCGTCGTCCAGCGGCAGGTGCTGATAGTGCAGCACGGCCAGGTATTCGGCGCGGCAGTCGGCGCGCGTGATGGCGTCGATCTCCTTCGATTCGATCGCGGCGAGCAGGTCGGTCCAGCGCGGATCGTGGAACACGAACAGGTCGAGCAGCACATTGGTGTCGATGACGATGGTTGGGGCTGGAGCGGTTATCATGTCGGTTGTTTATTTATGGAAAAGTTTCGTACGGCCATGCTGATTGTCCTGTCTCCCGCCAAGTCCCTCGATCTCGAATCGCCTCTGACCACGCCGCACCAGTCCACGCCCGACTTCATTGCCCATGCAGGCGAACTGATCGAGGTTTTGCGCAGCCATTCACCCGCATCGATCAGCGAACTGATGGACCTGTCCGACGCGCTGTCGATGCTCAACGTCGGGCGCTACGCCCACTGGGATGTCGATCATGGTGAAGCGCGGCCGGCGATCATGTCATTCAATGGTGACGTGTACACGGGCTTCGATGCGCGTACGCTGAACACTGAGGCGCTGACGTTTGCCCAGCGCCACGTGCGCATCCTGTCGGGCCTGTACGGCGTTCTGCGGCCACTGGACCAGATGCATCCGTATCGCCTGGAAATGGGCACCCGGCTGGCTACCCCGCGCGGCAAGGATCTGTATGCGTTCTGGGGTGAGACGATCACCGCTGCCCTGAACCAGCAACTGGCAGAGAACGGCTCGGCGGCACTGGTGAATCTGGCCTCGACCGAGTACTTCAAGTCGGTCAAGCCCAGGCTGCTGGCCGCGCCCGTCATCGAGCCCGTGTTCCAGGACTGGAAGAACGGCCAGTACAAGATCATTTCGTTCTATGCCAAGCGGGCGAGGGGGATGATGGCGCGTTATGCGACCGAGAACGGCATCACCGATCCCGAGGGGCTCAAGGACTTTGATATGGATGGCTACGCATTCGAGCCGGCGGCGTCAAACGAGCGCTCGTGGGTGTTCCGGCGCCGCATCGCCGACGCTGTCGCGTAAACGTCGTAGGGTGGGCGGGTACCCCGCCCACGCGTTCAAATCACCTTTGCCTATCGCGCACCGAGGTGTGAACGCGTGGACGGCACAGCCGTCCACCCTACTGCACTGCATCCTTCGGCGCCGCCTTGGCGCCACCCTTGGACCAGAACTTCCACCACGGCGCATCGCCGCGTGCGTTCGGATTCAGGAAGTAGCTGTCCGGATAGTTCAGCGCGAACACACGCTGCGTATCGTCGCGCAGCAGCGGCATGCCGAGCTTGTCGTACGAGCGGATCATGATGAACAACGCTTCTTCGCGCGCCGGGGCGTCGGTGTAGTTGGTCACCGCATCCTGGGCACGATTGAGCGCCGCCAGGTACGAGCCGCGGCGGTAGTAATAATTCGCCACGTGCACTTCGTACTGGGCCATCGCATTGATCAGGTAGCTCATGCGCTCGGTCGCGTCGGCCGCGTACTTGCTGTTCGGGTACTTGTCGACCAGCGCCTTGAACGCCGCGAACGCTTCACGCGTTGCACGCGGATCGCGCTCGGTCGGGTCCTGCGAGTACACGAAGCTGAAGAACCCGAGCTGATCGTTGAAATTGATCAGGCCACGCAGGTAGTACATGTAGTCGACCTGGGGGTGGTTCGGGTGCAGCTTGATGAAGCGCTCGACCGCCGCCAGCGCTTGCGCCTGGTCAGCCGACTTGTAGTGGGCGTACGCCACTTCCATCTGCGCTTGTGTTGCGTACACGCCGAACGGGAAGTTGGTTTCGAGCCGGTTGAACAACGGGATTGCGGCTTCGTAGTGCCCACCTGCCATCTCTTCGCGCGCCTCAGCGTATAATTTCTCCGCCGACCAGTTTTTGGACTCGTCCTTGGCCTTTGGCAGCATACTGCATGCCGACAGACCGACGAGGGCGCAAGTAGCGACCAACACAGACAATTTTTTTTGCATAGCTTTTTGCAAGAAATGTTTTACCTAGATTCAACGAACGGCTGATTATAGCCGATGGGACTCACGTGATATTAACTCCTGCGCCGAATCCGGCGGATTTACCGATTGACCCTGATTTTGACGATGAACTGGAGATCGGGTTCGTCCCGTTGCCAGGCACCGATCTGTCGCCCATCACCCTGGCGCTGCAAGAAGAACATTGCGGCCAGCGCCTCGACAAGGTAGTGGCTGGCCTGGTGCCCCAGTTCTCGCGCAGCCGCCTGCAGCAATGGTTCGAAAGCGGCCACATCACGGTTGACGGTAAACCGGCCCGGGGCAAGGACACGGCCTATGGCGACGAAGCCATTGTCGTCGTGCCACAAGCTGCGCCTGAAGACACGGCGTTCGCGCCGGAAGCGATGGATCTCACCATCGTGTACGAAGACGACGACATCATGGTCGTCAACAAGCCGGCGGGCCTCGTCGTGCACCCGGGTTCGGGCAACTGGACCGGCACGCTGCTCAACGGCCTGCTGCATCACTGCCCGCAACTGGTCGGCGTGCCGCGCGCCGGCATCGTCCACCGTCTCGACAAGGATACCAGTGGCCTGATGGTCGTGGGTAAAACGCTGGCCGCGCAGACCGACCTCGTGCGCCAGCTGCAGGCGCGCACTGTCAAGCGCGAATACTTCGCGCTGGTGTGGGGCACGCCGCGCCTGTCCGGCACGATTGACAGTCCGATGGGGCGCGACGCGAAAGACCGCGTCAAGATGGCCGTCTCGAGCAGCCCGTTCGCCAAGCCGGCGATCACCCATTACGAGCGCGTTATTTCCGGCGAGCTCGATCGGCGTCCGGTCACGCTGGTGCGCTGCCGCCTTGAAACAGGCCGCACCCACCAGATTCGTGTGCACATGCAGTCGCTGGGCTTTTCGCTTGTCGGCGATGCCGTCTACGGCAAGCGTCACCTGACGCCAGTGTTCCCGCGCCAGGCGCTGCAGGCGCGCCGTCTGGGCCTCGTGCATCCCACCACTGGTGAGCAATGCGAATGGACCGTGCCGCTGGCCGGCGATTTCGCCGAGCTGATCGCGCGTGCAGGGATCGAAGAGCCGGAGCTGGGCGAGTTCGGCACGGCGACCGAGGACGCCGCGGACGACGACAACGGCGTCGTCACCTACCGCGCATGAGCACGCTGGACCGGTCAGCGCTGGTCTGGCCCGATTGGCCGGACTTGCCGGCAACCGTCGGCGCGCTGGCGACCAGCCGCGATGGCGGCGTCTCCGTCGGTCCGTACGACGACGGCAAGGGCGGCGGGGGCTTGAATCTGGGCCTGCACGTAAACGACGCGCCAGACGCCGTCGTCGCCAACCGCGCCTTGCTGCAAGCCTGGCTGCCGGGCCGTCCGGCCTGGATCGCCCAGGTGCATGGCGCTGACGTCGTCGACGCCGGCACTGTGGGCCCGAGCCAGCCGGTGCGCACGGGCGACGCCAGCATCGCCACGATGCCTGGCGTCGTGTGCGCCATCCTGACTGCCGATTGCCTGCCGGTGCTGTTTGCCGATCTGGATGGCAAGGTGGTGGGCGCGGCGCACGCCGGCTGGCGCGGCTTGGCCGGTGGGGTGTTGGGTTCGACCGTGCGCGCCATGCGTGCGGCCGGCGCGGGCGAGATCACAGCGTGGATGGGGCCGGCTATCGGTCCCGATGCGTTCGAGGTTGGCGACGACGTGGTGGCGGCATTTGCCGCGGCGCTGCCGGGTGACGCAACACGTGCCTGCTTCTCTGCCTACCCGGGTCGCCCCGGTAAATACCTCGCTGACATGTTCACGCTGGCCCGCTTGATGCTGGCGCGTGACGGTGTCGAACGCGTGCATGGTGGCGGGTTGTGTACGGCCAGTGCGCCGGAGCGGTTTTATTCCTACCGCCGCGATGGCGTGACCGGCCGCCAGGCCAGTGTTATCTGGCTTGAATAGACCCGGTGCGCGATGCGGTACGGCTCAGTCGCCGTCACCGCCCCCGTCATCCATGTCCTCTGCGGGCGACTCCCGCCGCGTACCGGCGTGACGCCGTGACTGCGCCGTTTGCCTGCCCGCGCGGCGCCGTCTCGCGCCGGTGATATAAAAAAGTATGGATAATGGCAGTGCGCAATAAAACACGAAGGTCATGATGCCGCCCACGACGGTCGGCTCGGTTGCTGCCATGAGCACCACGACATAGATCCAGGCAATGGCAACGATCCACATGCAGTAGTTCCTTGTTGTAGTTCCTGGTTGAAGACACGCGATTCTAACAACGGATGCCCACATGAACATGCCTGATCCACAAGCGCTTGCCGCCGCCTGGTTGTCCCAATGGTCCGATCCTGCCGCCTGGCAGCCCTGGATGACGATGATGTCCACGATGCCAGCCATGCCAGTGATGCCGGCCCCTGGCGGCGCCAGTCCGCTGGCCGGTTTCCTGAAAGACGCCGGCGCCGGCATCGACACGGCCCGCATGGAAGCGATCCGTGACGATTATCTCAAGAAAGCAACCCAGCTGTGGCAAGACGTCATGCTGGGCAAGACGCCAGAGCTGAGCGACCGGCGCTTCGCGGCAGCCGAATGGCGCGGCAATCCGCTGTCGGCGTTCTCGGCCGCTTCGTACCTGCTGAATGCCGAATGCATGATGGCCATGGCCGATGCGGTCGAGGTCGGTCCGCGCGAGCGCCAGAAGCTGCGCTTCTCGGTCCAGCAAATGATCGACGCCATGTCGCCCGCCAACTTCCTGGCCACGAATCCGGAAGCGCAGCAGCACATGATCGAGACCCAGGGCGAAAGCCTGACCAAGGGCCTGAGCAATATGCTGATCGACATGCAGAAGGGCCGCATTTCGCAATCGGATGAAGCAGCATTCGAAGTGGGCCGCAATGTCGGTAATACGGCCGGCCAGGTCGTGTTCGAAAACGACTTGTTCCAGTTGATCCAGTACACGCCGACCACGGCGAACGTGCACAGCGTGCCGCTGGTCATGATCCCGCCGTGCATCAACAAGTTCTACATCCTCGACCTGCAGCCCGAAAATTCGCTGGTGCGCTACGTGGTGGAGCAGGGCCACACCGTGTTCATGGTCTCCTGGCGCAACCCGGACCGCAGCCAGTCGCACCTGCGCTGGGACGATTACGTCGAAGATGGCGCGATCCGCGCGCTCGACGTCGTGGCAGAGATTACCGGGCAAGAGAAAGCACACGTGTTCGGCTTCTGCGTCGGCGGCACCATCGCCGCCACGGCGCTGGCCGTGCTGGCGGCGCGCGGGCGCCAGCCGGCAGCCAGCCTGTCGCTGCTGACCACGCTGCTGGACTTTTCGGACGCCGGCGTGCTCGAGGTGTTCATCGACGAAACCCAGGTAGCGCTGCGCGAGCAGAAGCTCGCCGCTGGCGGCCTGATGCCGGGCCGCGACCTGGCGACGACGTTCTCGTCGCTGCGGCCGAACGACCTGGTCTGGAACTATGTCCAGCAAAATTACCTGAAGGGCAAGGAACCACCGGCTTTCGACTTGTTGTACTGGAACGCTGACAGCACCAATCTGCCAGGGCCGATGTTCTGCTGGTACTTGCGCAATATGTATCTGGAAAACAAGCTCAAGCAACCGGGCGCACTGACGGTGTGCGGTGTGCCGGTCAATCTGGGCGCCATCGATGCGCCGGTGTTCGTCTATGGCTCGAAGGAAGACCATATCGTGCCGTGGACGGCGGCATTCGCCTCGATGCAGTTGCTCAATCCCGGCAACCCGAAAGCGAACCGCTTCGTGCTGGGTGCGTCGGGCCATATCGCCGGCGTGATCAACCCGGCCTCGAAAAACAAGCGCAGTTACTGGGCCAACGACAAGGGTGGCAAGTCACGCCCGAAGACGGATGCTGCCTGGTTCGAGAGTGCTGCAGAGCACAAAGGCAGTTGGTGGCCGGCGTGGGCGAAATTTCTGGCGGAGAACGGCGGCGCGCAAGTGCCGGCCCCAAGCGTCGCTGGCAGCAGCGACTATCCACCGTCCGAGCCAGCGCCGGGGCGCTATGTGCAGGTCAGGGCCGACTAGCAGTCGATGCTACGTATTGACATAAAAGCCATACTTGTGATGCATCTGGTAATTGCTGCAACCGCCACAATTGCATGGTAAGGTGTCTGTTATCCCCCACGGTCGATTCGGCCGTGGGCTGGGTGGAGACGAGCCGGCCACGCTGGCCAGAATAATCATAAGTGCGCGGCTCATGAAGCGGCGCCGCAGACCATGGAACCAGAGATGAGCAGTGTGAAGAAGAGTGCAGAACGCCTGATCAAGAAATACCCCAACCGTCGCCTGTACGACACGCAGACCAGTTCCTACATTACGCTGTCGGACGTCAAGCAATTGGTGCTCGACGCTGACGATTTCACGGTGGTCGACGCCAAGAGCAGCGAAGACCTGACCCGCGCGATCCTGCTTCAGATCATCCTCGAAGAAGAAGCGAATGGCGTGCCGATGTTCTCGAGCTCGGTGCTGGCGCAGATCATCCGCTATTACGGCCATGCGATGCAGGGCATGATGGGCTCGTACCTGGAAAAGAACGTCCAGGCGTTCACCGACATCCAGAACAAGTTCACCAGCAACGCCGCCGGCGCGATCGAGGGCAAGCCGTTCAGTCCGGAGATGTGGACCCAGTTCATGAACGTCCAGGGCCCGATGATGCAGGGCATGATGAACAACTACATCGACCAGAGCAAGAACCTGTTCATCCAGATGCAGGAACAGATGCAAAGCCAGAGCAAGGCGATGTTCGGCGTGTTCCCGTTCCCGGGCATGACGCCCCCGCCGACGGACAAGAAATAAACCACCCGGTATTCGGGCAGCAGGGCCTCACCTTCGAGGCCCGGTTCAGGTACAATCGCGGATTGCCCAAACACTTTTCCGCTGCCCATGACTGAACTTCGTCGTAGTCCTTCCGCCAACTCTAGCAGCCTGGCTGCCGCAGCCAAGGCGCCTGGCGTCATCATTCCGGCGCCCATGCCCGGCGTGATTGCGCCGAAGGTCGGCTTTGTCTCGCTTGGCTGCCCGAAAGCGCTGGTCGATTCCGAGCAGATCCTGACCCAGTTGCGCGCCGAGGGCTATCAAACCGCCAACTCGTACGACGGGGCGGATCTCGTGATCGTCAACACCTGTGGCTTCATCGATGCTGCCGTGCAGGAGTCGCTCGACGCCATCGGCGAAGCGCTCGCCGAAAACGGCAAGGTGATTGTCACCGGCTGCCTGGGCGCCAAGAAGGATGCTGCCGGCGACGACATCATCACCAAGGTGCACCCGAAGGTGCTGGCCGTGACCGGTCCGCATGCGCTGGCCGAGGTGATGGACTCGGTCCACCTGCACCTGCCAAAGCCGCACGATCCGTTCATCGACCTGGTGCCGGACCACGGCGTGAAACTCACGCCGAAGCATTACGCCTACCTGAAGATTTCCGAGGGCTGCAACCACCGCTGCAGCTTCTGCATCATCCCGTCGATGCGCGGCGACCTGGTCTCGCGCCGCATCGACGAAGTGCTGGTCGAAGCCGAGAACCTGTTCAAGTCGGGCGTCAAGGAACTGCTCGTGATCTCGCAGGACACCAGTGCCTACGGCGTGGACGTCAAGTTCCGCACCGGCTTCTGGAATGGCCGCCCGATCAAGACGCACATGACGCAGCTGGTCGAAGCGCTGGGCCAGCTCGCGCGCCAGTACGACGCCTGGGTGCGCCTGCATTACGTCTACCCATACCCGCACGTCGACCATGCGATCCCGTTCATGGGCGATGGCCACGTGCTGCCATACCTCGACATTCCAATGCAGCACGCGCACCCGGATGTCTTAAAGCGCATGAAGCGCCCGGCCAGCGGCGAGCGCAACCTCGAGCGCATCCTGAAATGGCGTTCGATGAATCCGGACCTGACGATCCGTTCGACCTTCATCGCCGGCTTCCCGGGCGAGACCGAGGCCGAATTCGAGTATCTTCTCGACTTCCTGAAAGAAGCGCAGATCGATCGCCTGGGCTGCTTTGCCTATTCGCCGGTCGAAGGCGCGACGGCCAACCTGCTCGAGAACCCGGTGCCGGAAGAAGTACGTGAAGAGCGCCGCGCGCGCGTCATGCTCCTGCAAGAAGAGATCTCGGCCAAGCGCCTGCAGGCCAAGGTCGGCAAGACGCTGCGCGTACTGATCGACGAAGTGGGCGCGCGCGAAGCGATCGGCCGTTCGAGCGCCGATGCGCCCGAGATCGACGGCGTCGTGCACATCAAGCGGCCACTCGTGCCGGGCAAGAGCAAACTGGTCGTCGGCCAGTTCGCCGATGTCGTCATCACGAAGGCCGATGCGCACGACCTGTGGGCCAATCCCGTCTAAGCGGCTGAGCCCATGAGCGCCAAGTCGATCCAGACCACGCTGGTCCATAGCGACTATGTCGCACCGGCGGGGTTCGACGCCTTCCCGCCGGCGACGCACCGCGCGTCGACCGTGCTGTTTGCGAACACGGCGGCGATGCGCGCGAGCCATTGGACAGACAAGACCGCCTACACCTACGGCTTGCATGGCACGCCGACCACGTTCACGCTGGAAGGCAAGCTGGCCGAGATCGAGGGCGGCAACCATTGCCTGCTCACGCCGTCGGGCCTGGCGGCGATCGCGATGGTCGACTTCGCGCTGCTCAAAAGCGGCGACGATGTGCTGTTGCCCGAGAACGTCTACAACCCGAACCGTGAACTGGGCCGCTGGCTCAGCGCGGATTTCGGCGTCACTGCACGCTATTACAATCCGATGATCGGCGCCGGCATCGCTGCGCTGATCCAGCCGAACACCAAGCTGCTGTGGGCCGAGGCGCCGGGCTCGGTGTCGATGGAAGTGCCCGATCTGCCGGCCCTGTGCCACGCGGCGCACGAACGGGGCGTGCTGGTGGCGCTCGATAACACGTGGTCGGCCGGCCTCGCGCTGCGCGGGTTCGATCTGGGCGCGGACATCGTCATGCATGCGCTGACCAAGTACCAGTCGGGCGGCGCCGACCTGTTGATGGGCGCCGTGATCACGCGCGACCGCGCGCTGAACGACCGGCTGGCGCTGGCGCACATGCGCCTGGGCCTGGGCGTGAGCCCGGACGATGCGTATCTGGTGCAGCGCGGCTTGCCGACGATGAAGATGCGCTTCGAGCGGCACGACGCCAGCGCGCGCGAACTGGCCGCCTGGTTCAAGGCACGGCCCGAGATCGCGAAGGTGCTGCATCCGGCATTCGAGGATTGCCCGGGCCATGCGTTCTGGCAGCGCGATTTTACCGGGGCAGGTGGCTTGTTCTCGGTGGTGTTCGACGCACGATTGAACGAGGCGCAGGTCGATCGCATGGTCGATGCGCTGACCCTGTTCGGCATCGGCTACAGCTGGGGCGGACCCAACAGCCTCGTGATGCCGTACCGGATCAACAGCTTGCGCGATCAGTGGGAGGGCGGGGTACTGGTGCGCTTCAATGTGGGTCTGGAAGACCCGGCCGACCTGATCGCCGATCTGGCCCAGGCCTTCAACGCGTTATGACATGAAAATGGGGCCGCTGGCCCCATTTTTTTACACCGGCATCGCGCGGTTGTTGTTCAGATCGATGAAGCCGCGGATCAGGCGATACGCTTTCCAGATCCACGCCACGGGCCACACCACCCACGCGGCGGGAATGCCGATGATGGTGGCGAACAGCACCGCGCCAACCGCCATCCACACCACGTACCACCAGAACGAGCGGATCATCCACGTGTGGTGGGTGTAGACCATCGTACCGGCCGTGTCCGGGCGCTTGATGTAGTTGACGATCACCGGCACGATCGACAGCATGCCGAGCGAAAAGAAGAACGTCAGCGCATGGATCACATACAGGATGCGCGCCCAGTGCTTGTTGTCTTCGACGCCTCGTTCCAGAATCAGTTCTTGCGACATACCGTCTCCTCGTGCGGGGACAACCCCCTTTGTTGCCATTGTAGCAGCACCATCAGCGGTCGCTACCGCGCCGCTTTACCCAGTGTGCTGGCGTATCCAGGCGCTCAGGCGCACCGCATCCATCGCGCCGGACTGACGCGCGATTTCACGGCCGCCCTTGAACAGCGCCAGCGTCGGGATGCTGCGGATCGCAAAGCGCGCCGACAGATCCTGCGCACGCTCGGTGTCCACTTTCAGCAGGCGTACGGCGGGCTCGAGTTGCCCGGCCGCCTGGGCATACGCCGGCGCCATCATCTTGCATGGGCCGCACCATTCGGCCCAGAAGTCCACCAGCACGGGAATATCGTTGCGGCCGATGTGGCGCTCGAAGCGCGCACTGTCGACGTCCAGCGGACGTCCCGTGAACAGCGGCTGCGCGCATTTGCCGCAGGTGGGCGCGTCCTGCAGGCGCGAGTGCGGCATGCGGTTGACGGCGTCGCAGTGCGGGCAAACGATGTGGGTTGGTTCGGTCATGCTGGCTTCCTCCGTTCGATACGATGCCCTTATTGTAAGCGGGGCTCCGCCTTGACGTCGCCTGCACGCTGCCATGCGCCGCCCGCTGCCCCGGCTCGCTAGAATGGTTGCAATAATACAAATGAGACGATCGTATGCCTGAGCAGAATACCCCCGGCAGCCCCCTGGTCGGCTGCGCCGGCTGGAGCCTTGGGAGCAAGGACTTCGCCGCGTTTCCGGCAGAGGGTAGCCACCTTGAGCGCTATGCCGCCGTGTTCCCTGCGGTGGAAATCAATTCATCGTTCTACCGGCCGCACAAGCCCGAAACCTATGCGCGCTGGGCCGCCAGCGTGCCCGAACACTTCCGCTTCGCGGTCAAGGTGCCACGCGCGATCACGCATGACGCCAGGTTGCGTGATGTCGATGCGCTGCTTGACCGTTTCCAGGGCGAAGCCGGCATGCTGGGCGACAAGCTGGGCTGCCTGCTGGTTCAGCTGCCGCCGCGTTTCGGTTTCGACGACGTGCTGGCGCATGCATTCTTCGGACAGGTGCGTGAACGTTTCGGGTGCAGCATTGCGTTCGAAGCGCGTCACCCCAGCTGGTTTTCGGAATCTGCCACGGCGACGCTGCGCGAGTGCGGCGTAGTACGCGTCATCGCGGATCCTGCTGCCGGCCAGCCCGGTGAGCACGAGCCGACGAGCGATACCCACGTCTACGTGCGCCTGCACGGCGCGCCGCGTATCTATTATTCCGCGTATCCGGCTGACGAGATCGTCCGCTGGCGCAGCCGCATCGATTGCGAGGTCGCGGCGGGGCGCACGGTGTGGTGCATCTTCGACAATACAGCCGAGGGCGCGGCCGTGCCCAATGCGCTCGAACTGATGGCGCATGAAGTTGCTCCATCGGGCGACTGGGGGGGGTAGAATCAGCGGGTCCAAACGTCACCGTGCTGTCCGAGTGAACTCATCCACCGCCGTCCAGTCAGAGCCGGGCCAGAACCCAGGGCCGCAGCCTGTCGCCGTGCCCCTGCGCGTCGAGTGCCCACCGGGTGCCTGCGTCTGCGACCGGGCGCGCGTCCTGGCCGATCCTCACTTGGATCAGCGACCACTGATGATCACGCGCCAGCAAGAGCTCAAGCTGATCGAGCGGATCGAGCGCGTCGACAGTTACGCCGACCTGCAGCACGTGCAGGGACTGATCCACAAGAACATTGGCGCGACGCTGCACATCGCGCCGGGGCCAAATGAAGTGCGCAGCGTGCGTGGCATTGTGATCGTGCTCGAAGACCGGCCCGGTCTGTGCAAGAAGGTGCGGCAATCCGTGCCGGCTGCAGTGCGGCGCTGCCTGAACATGCGGCCCGAGATCGCATGGGCCATTCTCGATTCGCACGATCTGTTTGCAAATTGATCGCCGAGCATCCGGCCAGAATCAGAATCGATAACCCCCGCTTTTCTTTTCAACCACTGTGACAGTCTGCGCGTTTTCGTTGCTCGCCGCCTGATATAGTGAGTCGAGTGTCAGATTCGGCCATGTACTGACTTTATCTGCTTGAGCACCGATGACGGGCAGCGTATGAACTGTGCCGGTCCAACGGGCGCTCAATTGATTCCTCGTCAAATAGAACGAAAAATGCCAACTCGATGAACATGTCTACTGCAGTCATTCGCTGTTTGAAGAAGTACGCGGATTTTAGTGGTACCGCTGTCAGGTCCGAGTTCTGGTGGTTTTATCTGTTCAACGTGCTTGTCACGGTTCTACTGTACTTCTCGCCTGACGTCATTAATTTCATCGGGCTGGTAGCACTGCTTATTCCGTCCCTGTCCAGCGCCTCTCGTCGGCTGCATGACACCGGCAGAAGTGGCTGGTGGCAGCTTCTTATTCTCATTCCCTTCATCGGCTCGCTTGTGCTGATCGTGTTTCTGGCCCAAAAGAGCAAAGTCACCAGTATTGATGCATAAAAAAAGCCGGCATCAGCCGGCTTCGTTGTGCATTATCTGCGGTACGGGAAATGCGACCCGATATGCCCGCCCCAGCCTCGACCGCGATGGCCGCGCCAGCTGCTGCGGCCAAAGTCGAAGCCCAGTCCGATCGAGATCGGCGGATACCAGTAGTTCGGCTGTTCGACATACACTGGCTGCGGTACGTAGACCGGCTGCTGCTGGATATACACGGGTTGCTGCTGGACATACACCGGCTGCTGCGGCGTATAGTACGGCGTCGAATAGCTGGTCGCAGGCACGGGCGTCGAGGTGACGGTGCTGCCACCCGACGATGCCACACGTGCACCGGTGCCGATCGGCACGGGCGTCACGGACACGACACGCCACTGGCTCGGATCTGCCGGTTGGGCATAACCTTGATTGCTGTAGTAGGGGCCTGGCGCGGCGCAACCGGCCAGCGCGCCCAGAGACACGATAATGATGGCAAGATTTTTCATGGCGCTCCTCCTGATCAAGCCATCATACGAGCTTGCGGACAAGGCGGCGCACGGTTTTACACGCTGTTACAGCTTGCAAACTACCGGTACATAGCGTGGTCAGCCATCAGGCCAGAATCGTCAGCAACCCATCCAGCCCGGAAAAGTTCAACGCCACATCGGCCTGCGCGCGCACGACCGGCTTGGCGCGAAACGCCACCGACAGTCCGGCAACGCTCATCATGGCGAGGTCGTTGGCGCCGTCGCCCATCACGACCGCCTGCGATGGCGAGATGCCCAGTTCAGCGCAAACGCGTTCGACGGTACGTTTCTTTTCTTCCGCATCGACGATCCCGCCGACGACGCGGCCAGTCAGCTTGCCATCTGCGATCTCGAGCACGTTCGCGTGCGTGTAGTCGAGCCCGAGGCGCGCGCCGAGACGCTCGGTAAAGAACGTGAACCCGCCCGACACCAGCAGCGTCCTGATGCCGGCCGCCTGCACGGCTTGCAGCATCGCCTCGCCACCCGGCGAGATGCGCAGGCGCTCGTCATACACCCGTTGCAGCGCGCCCGCGTCCAGCCCCGCCAGCAGGGCCACGCGGCGCCTGAGGCTTTCCGAGAAATCGAGTTCGCCCCGCATCGCTGCCTCGGTAATCTCGGACACCTGCGGCTTGAGGCCCTGCATGTCGGCGATTTCGTCGATGCACTCGATGGTGATCAGCGTCGAATCCATGTCCATCGCCACCAGGCGCACATCGGCCAGCGAGCGGCCGGGGGCGATGAAGGTCGCGTCCACGCCAGCCTCGAACGTAGCAGCGTCGATGCGCTGTTTCAGCTCGGCGTCGAATGTCACGCCTTCGCAGCGCAACGCATGCGCGCCCAGGCCCATAGTGCGCTGCGGATTGGCCAGTTGCGCCAGGCGTGCCAGCGTGGCCTGGTCGGCCTGTGGGCCTTGCAGCACCAGATTCATCGTCGTGTTCATGCGAGTAGTTGTTTGATGGTCTGTTTGATCTGGTTCACGCGCGCCGACAGGTCGGGCATGCTGGCCGTGATGCGCAGCTTGTCCTGGCCGGCCAGCTTGACGTGGCGGTTCTTCTGGATCAGCGTGATGATCCTGATTGGATCGATCGGCGGCTTTTCCATGAACTGCAGGCTGGCCGCTTCGCCGTGGGCGTCGATCTTGACGATGCCCACGGCCTTGGCGGCGATGCGCAGCCGGTGCGTCTCAACCAGCGCCTTCACGGGCTCGGGCAGCTTGCCGAAGCGGTCGATCAGCTCTTCCTGCATGCTGTCGATGCGATCCGCACTTTCGCAATTGGCCAGACGCTTGTAGATCGACAGGCGCTCGTGCACATCGCCGCAGTAATCGGCCGGGAGCAGGGCGGGCACGTGCAGATTGATCTCGGTGGTCGACGACAGCGGTGCGGCCAGGTCGGGTTCCTTGCCGGCCTTGAGCGAGCGCACCGCCTCGTTGAGCATGTCCGAATACAGCTGGAAGCCGATCTCCAGCATCTCGCCGGACTGGTTTTCGCCCAGGACTTCGCCCGCACCCCGGATTTCCAGATCGTGCATGGCCAGGTAAAAGCCGCTGCCCAGTTCTTCCATCTGCTGGATGGCGTCCAGGCGGCGCTGCGATTGCTTGGTCAGGTTCTGCACGTCGCTCACCAGGAGGTAGGCATACGCCTGGTGGTGCGAGCGGCCCACGCGCCCGCGCAGCTGGTGCAGCTGCGCCAGGCCGAACTTGTCGGCGCGGTGCATGATGATGGTGTTCGCGGTCGGCACGTCGATGCCGGTCTCGATGATGGTCGTGCACAGCAGGATGTTGAAACGCTGCGCCACGAAGTCGCGCATGACTTTTTCGAGGTCGCGCTCGTGCATCTGGCCGTGGGCCACGCCGATGCGGGCCTCGGGCAGCAGCTCCTGCAGCATTGCACGGCGGTTTTCGATGGTATCGACTTCGTTGTGCAGGAAGTAGATCTGGCCGCCGCGCTTGAGTTCACGCAGGCAGGCTTCGCGGATGATCGAGCCGTCTTCGCTCCGTACGAAAGTTTTGATCGCCAGGCGCTTTTGCGGCGCGGTGGCGATGATCGAAAAGTCGCGCAAGCCTTCCAGCGCCATGCCCAGCGTGCGCGGGATCGGCGTCGCGGTCAGCGTCAGCACGTCGACTTCGGCGCGCAACGACTTCAACGCTTCTTTCTGGCGCACGCCAAAGCGGTGCTCTTCGTCGATGATCACGAGGCCCAGGCGCGTGAATTTCACATCCGGCGAGAGCAGCTTGTGGGTGCCGATCACGATGTCGAGCGTGCCGTCGGCCATGCCCTTGATCGCATTGTTGATCTCCTTGCCGGTGCGGAAACGCGACAGCTCGGCGATCTTCACGGGCCAGTCGGCAAAGCGGTCGGCGAAGGTCTGCGCATGCTGCTCGGCCAGCAGCGTTGTCGGCGCAAGGATCGCGACCTGCTTGCCGCCCATGACGGCGATGAACGCCGCGCGCAGCGCGACCTCGGTCTTGCCGAAGCCGACGTCACCGCACACCAGCCGGTCCATTGGGCGGCCAGACGTCATATCCTTGATGACGTTGTGGATCGCCTCGGCCTGGTCGGGCGTCTCTTCGAAGCCGAAGCTCTGCGAGAAGTTTTCGTAGTCGACGTTCGAATATTCGAACGCGTGACCCTGGCGCAGCGCGCGCCGCGCGTACAGGTTCAGGAGTTCGGCAGCCGTATCGCGCACCTGCTCGGCCGCCTTGCGCTTGGCCTTTTCCCACTGGCCCGAGCCGAGCGAATGCAGCGGCGCGTCTTCGGCCGCCGTGCCCGAGTAGCGGGCGATGACGTGCAACTGCGAGACCGGCACGTACAGCTTTGTGTCCTTCGCGTATTCCAGGTGCAGGAACTCGGTCTCGCCTTCGCCCAGGTCCATGCTGGTCAGACCCATGTAGCGCCCGATGCCGTGGTTGATGTGCACAACCGGATCGCCGATCTTGAGCTCGGACAGGTCGCGCACCATCGACTCGACCTGGCTCGTCGCTTCCTGTTTCTTCTTGCCGGCGCGCCGGCCCGAACCGGCATACAGCTCGGTCTCGGTGATGAACACCAGGTGGCCGGCGCCCGCATCGAGCAGCTCGAAGCCAGCCTGCAGTGGCGCCACGCCCAGCGCAAGGCGGGCGTCGCTGGCGCGGAAGCCCTCGAAGCCTTCGACCGGCGTCAGATCCAGCCGGTATTCGCTGAAGTACTGCTGCAGCGTTTCGCGCCGGCCGGCCGAATCGGCGCAGATCATCACGCGCGTGTCGCTGCGTGACAGATAGGTGCGCAGGCTGGCCAGCGGATCGTCCAGGCGGCGGTTGACGGCAACATCGGGAATCGGCGCCGACAGTTCGGATGCAGGTGCCAGCGGGTCGCGCGCGATGTTCCAGCGGCCGTGCGGCTTGATGCAGGTGAAGAACTGCTCGGTGCTCAGGAACAGTTCGGTCGGCTCGAGGATCGGGCGCTCACGGTCGCTTTTCAGGAAGCGGTAGCGCGACTCGGTGTCCATCCAGAAGCGGTTGATCGCGCCTTCGATATCGCCGACCAGTGCCAGCGATGCGCCGTCCGGCAGGTAATCCAGCAGCGTCGAGGTCGAGTCGAAGAACAGCGGCAGGTAGTACTCGATACCGGCAGCGGCGATGCCGTTGCCGATGTCGCGGTAAATCGGCGAGCGTGACGGATCGCCCTCGAAGCGTTCGCGCCAGCGGCCGCGAAAGCCGGTTCTCGCCGCTTCGTCCATCGGAAATTCGCGGCCTGGCAGCAGGCGCACTTCGCGCACCGGGTACAGCGAGCGCTGGGTGTCGGCGTCGAACGTGCGGATCGATTCGATCTCGTCGCCAAACAGGTCAAGCCGGTAGGGCAGGGCGGAACCCATCGGGAACAGGTCGATCAGGCCGCCGCGCACCGAGTACTCGCCCGGCGACATCACCTGCGACACATGCGTGTAGCCGGCCAGCGTCAGCTGCGCCTTGAGGCGTGCTTCGTCGAGGCGCTCGCCCTGGCGGAAGAAGAAGGTATAGGCCGCCAGGAACGACGGCGGCGCCAGGCGCACCAGCGCCGTGGTCGCAGGCACCATCAGCACATCGCACTGGCCGTTGCGGATCTCGTGCAGCGTGGCGAGGCGTTCGGACACCAGGTCCTGGTGCGGCGAGAACGCATCGTACGGCAGCGTTTCCCAGTCCGGCAGCAGGTGGCAGGCCAGCTTGCCATCGGCGAACCACGGGATTTCATCGAGCAGCCGCTGGCCGTCGCTGGCATTGGCCACGACGACGGTGAGCATCTGGCCCTGGGCCTTGAGAGCAAGGGCGGCAACCGCCAGCGCATAGGCGTCGGACGAACCGTGAAGGAGCGGCAGGACGAAACGATGGCCTGCTTTGGGGAGGTGTTTCTCGAGGTCGAAAGGCATGCCGCGTGCTTGAGATATCCGTGAAAAATGCGCTGGAAAGTGGTCGCCAATTATAGTCGAAGGCGTGTCCGCCCGCCGCGCCGCGTGGAGAGCGGCGGCTTGTCCTGAAACTGAATCACGGGCATGATTGCGCTAACATAAAAACAATGGAGATACGATGCGCCCTGTCTACACGGCCTTGCCAATGCTTGTTTCATACCTGCTGAGCGGAGCAGCCAGTGCGATGCCGCCAGCGCCGGTGGTCCTGCTGGGCGATACGCCGCGACCCGGTGTCGCCATCCTGGCGCTGGCGCCCGATACCACGCACCGGCTGGATGGCGAAAAGGTCACCGCTGACGCCGCGCTGCGCACGACCTTCCCGGACAGCGCCATTGAACTTGTGCGCAGCAAACGGACCGAGGGCGGCGCGGCGCTCACGCTGCAATGGCGCAAGATCTGGAAAAGCGGCGTGGCGCTGCAAACGGCGCCGCGGGACCTGCGGCCATTCCTGGCGCGCGGCACGCTGGCGTTCGACCTGAAGGTCGATGCGCTCGACGCCGGTGGCCTCATGGTCAAGGTCGGGTGCGGTCCATCCTGCGAACGCCAGGTGCCGTACGTGCTTCCGGGGCGCGCCGCGCAGGGCAAGGGCTGGCAGCGCGTCGTGCTGGCGCTGTCGTGCTTCGCGCGCGATGGCGACGATTTCTCGCAGGTCGCCAGGCCGTTTGCGCTGGAAGGCACGGGCAGCGGCCAGGTCAGCATCGCCAACGTGGCCATTGCAGCGGGCGGCACGCCCAACACGGCATGCGCAGATTGGCGCACCGTGGCCGTCACGCCCGCCAAGCTCGACGAAGCCTGGTCGATCGACTGGTGGTTGCCCCGCCATCGCCAGAAACTGGACGAGGCACAGCAGATGGTGCGCGAAGCGCGCAGCCCGCAACTGGTCTTCATCGGCGACTCGATCACGCAGGGCTGGGAAAAGGAAGGGGCGCCCGTCTGGCAGACGCACTATGCGAAGTTTGATGCGCTGGACCTCGGCTTTGGGGGCGACCGCACCGAAAACGTGTTGTGGCGATTGCAGAATGGCGCCGTCGACGGTCTCGATCCGAAGGTGGCGGTGCTGATGATCGGGACCAACAACACGGGCCTGCGCGGCGATTTCCCGGCCAGTACCGTGGCGGGCATTCGCCGCAATCTCGACGAGATCAAGCAACGCCTGCCGCGCACGCGCATCCTGCTGGTGGCGATCTTCCCGCGCGATGCGACGCCCGAGAGCCCACTGCGGCGCACCAACGAAGCAATCAATGCGCAGTTGCCGGCGCTGGCCGATGGCAACCGGGTCGTGTTCCTGGATGTGAACCGCGCATTCCTGACGCCGGCTGGCACGCTGAGCAAGACGATCATGCCCGACCTGCTGCATCCGAACGAAGCGGGCTATGCGATCTGGGCGAAGGCGATGCAGCCGGAACTCGACCGCCTGATGGCGCTGCCGCGGCTCTAGGGAATTGTGTCCGTGCGTTCGACAACGCGCCGGTTCGCAACGCCGAACGGTACGTGCACCATCGGGATCGTGCCGCCCGGGCCGGATTTGAGATGCGTGAGCTGGTCATCAAAAAAGATGTGCGGCTTGAACACCGACAGCACGCGCGCCTTGTCCATCCCGCCCAGAAAGAACGTCTCGTCGGCCGACACGCCCCAGCTGCCCAGCGTCGTCACGACGCGCTCGTGCGCCGGCGCGCTGCGCGCCGTGATGATGGCAATACGCACGATGCGGCGGTAGTCCGGGTCGGCCTGCTGTGCGTCGTGTTCCAGCTGCTGCAGCATGGCCAGCTTGCGAAACATCCGGGCCAGCGGGCCAGGCTGGTGCGGGCGCGCCATGTGCAGGGTTTCGTGGGCGTGGAACTCGCCCAGGTCGTTGTTGCGCTTGTAGACCGTCTCGGATTCATCGTCGGCGATGACGCCGTCGAAGTCAAATGCCACCCGCAGCTCGATGTCGTCTTCTTCGTCGGCGATCGCGGACGGCAGCACGAGACCGGCCGGGTAATCGACCGCAATGGCGCTCTTGACGTCCTCTTCGTTCGCGGACAGGAACAGGGCCGTGTTGAACGCGGGCAGGTACGGGTAGGGTGATTTACCGCTCATGAACACGGCGCGCGAGATGTCCAGGCCGTAGTGGGCGATCGAGCGCATCACGCGCAGGCCCGTTTCGGGCGAATTGCGCGAGAACAGCACCACTTCGACGGGCGCCTGTTGCGGAAAGCACCGGTTGATGCTCAGGAAACGCCGGATGAACGGGAACGCGACGCCGCGCGCCAGGATCACGTCGCGCTGGCGCGCCTGGTGGCTGCGGTAGGCTTCCGGGCCCTCGTCCAGATACACCTGATGCGAGTCGGACAGGTCGAACAGCGCGCTGGAAGCAACGCCGATCACGAGTTTTTCTTCGATGGGAAAGGGCATTCAGGTGTCCTGCCGGTTGGTGTTGTCGGTGTCGTTGAAGGTATCGTAGACCTGGCGCAGGCCTGCCGGCAAGGCTGCCGCGGCGCCCACGAATACCGGCTGGCCGCCCCCGGCCAGCATGTGCAGCTTGGCAAGGCGGTCGGCCTCGCCGAGCGCAGCGGGCAGACTGGTGGACACGGTCGCGGCGTCGCCCAGATGCGCAATGGCGTGGCCGATGGCCGGCGGAAGTTCCCACTGGCCGGCAATCCCGGCGGAGATCAGGCGCGCGGCATGCACCAGGCGCAGGCCGAAGGCATCACTGTCTGGCAAACCGCCGGTGGGCAGCAGTCCATCGATCACGCGCAGCGCCACCACCAGGCCGACATTGTGCATCAGCCCCGCCAGATACGCTTCGAACGGATCGGCCCCGTGGCTGGGCGCCAGCAGGCTGGCCGCCTGCGCGCATTTTTCGGACTGATTCCACAATTGCGGCGCGACGAGGCGCGCCAGGCGGCTGGTCTGCAGGCTGATAATCCGGCGAAACGCCACCCGCGCCAGCAGCATGCGCAGGCCGTTCTGGCCAAGCAGCAGCAGCGCGCCTTCCAGGTTGTGCACTGGCGAACTTGGCTGGTAGTACGGGCTGTTGACTTCGCGGAGGACTTCCGCCACCAGCACGGCGTCCTGCGCCACCTGGCGCGCCAGGTCGGCCGATGAGGCGGCGTCACTGCGCAGGCTGCGCAGCACTTGCGGGATCACGGCCGGCACGCGCGGCACGAGCGTGCTTGCGGTGTGCGGGTCGCGCACGAGCCGCGCCAGTTCGTCGAGCACCAGGGTTTCGTCGCCTGCTGCACCCGTCACGTGAGGACCGGCCAGCCAATGGAAAAACGCGAGGTCAAGGTCAGGCGCGGGCTGCTCGTGAGCGATCGGCGCGGTCACGGCATCGGACGGCGGCAAGGTAGACGGGGAGGGAGAGTGGTCGACAGGCCCTGCGGGCACGGCACCGAACAGGCGTGCGAGCCAGCGCTTCATGGGAAAGAGATCTGGAAAAATATGGGCATGGAGCGATTCTACCGCGCCAGCCCGACGCACGACCGGGGACCCGGCCATGCGTGAATCACATTACTGCTTCGTATCCGAGCTGGTCGTCGTGTGACCAGTGTTGGTTGGCGTGTTTGCAGTGCCAGTGGCCATTGGCGCACCGGTATTGGTGCCATTGGTTGGGGTAATGCCCATTTGTGCATCGACCGTCGCATTGCCGGTCGAACCGGCAGCAGTGGAGCCCATCGAGGACGAACCGCTGCTGCTGTTGGTGCCCATGGTGTCGGTGGTGTTGCAGCCGGCCAGTGCGAAGGCCATGATGCCGCCGATGAGTGCGGTGTGAAGAGTTTTCATAGCATTGCTCCTTGAGAGTTGAATGACATGGTCAGGTGCGGCCACCTGGAGGTGGCCGACTGACTACCCACGCGCACGGTGCACCGCTGTGGGATCGTGCTTCTGCTACTGCTGCCGGATCAGCGGCCGGTGGCCGAGTTGGTGACTGGCTCGTTGTTGCTGGTGGTGCCCGAGGCGCTGTTCACGCCGGTAGCACCGGTGGCGCCCGAATTCCAGCTACCCTGGCCTGCGTTGGTGCTTGGGGCCTGCGCCGAGCCGGTGGTCGACATCGTGCTGCTCGAGCCCGACATGCTGTCGGTCGTCTTGCTTGGGGTGTCGCATGCTGCCAGGCCAAATGCCATCATGCCTGCGATCAGTGCGGTTCCGAGGGTGCGTGTCATGGTAGTCTCCGTGATGATTAAGTTGTCTTATCATCAAGCCACTACGGGTTTACACGAATAGGAACAAAGAGTTCATTCTTGTAGGACGACACGCCCAGCGCACGTCAGCGCAAGCGTCAGTGCAGGGGGCAGTGAACTTCCGCATCGTGGGTGGCCAGCCAGGCAAGCAGCTCGGCAGCCGGTAGTGGCCTGCTGTAGAAATAGCCTTGCACCTTGTCGCACAGGTGGTTGCGCACCACGTCCAGCTGAGACTGCGTCTCGATGCCCTCGGCCACCGTGGTCATCCCCAGGCTGCGGGCAACCTTGACGGTGGCTTCGATCAGCACGCGATGATGGGCGCTGGTATCGGCCTGGCAGACAAACGAGCGATCGATCTTGACCGTGTCCACGGGCAGCAGGTGCAGGCTCGATAGCGACGAATAGCCGGTACCGAAATCGTCCAGCGCCAGCTGGATGCCCAGAGCCTTCAGGTCGTGCAGGCGCTGCTGGATATCCTGGTCCTGCGCGGCGAGGCTTTCGGTCACCTCCAACTGCAGGCAGCCCGGCGGCATGCCGGTGTCGCGCAGGATCCGCCGCACGCCGTCGATCCACCCTGGTTGCGCCAGCTGCGCGCGCGACAGGTTCACGGCCATCAGGCCGGGGGCACGCTCGCCCAGGCGTGCGCGCCAGTCAAGAAAGTCGCGGCAGGCGCGTTCGAGGACGAAGTCGCCCAGCATGCCGATCAGGCCGCATTCCTCGGCCACTTCGATGAAGTCGATCGGCGGCACGATGCCGCGCACCGGATGGCGCCAGCGCACCAGTGCCTCGACCCCGGCGGCGTAATCGACGCCGCCACACGGCAGCAGGCGCACGACTGGCTGGTACACGACGAACAGCTGTTCTTCGACCAGGGCCTGGCGCAGTTCGGCTTCGATGCCGGCGCGGCGTGCGGCGCGTTCGCGCATGCTCGGCGCGAACACCACGTGGCGGTTGCCGCCGGTCCGCTTGGCCTCGACCATCGCGATGCCGGCGTCGCGCAGCACGTCGTCCGGCTCGCGCAGTGCGATCTCCGGGTCGTCCAGGCTCCATGCCAGGCCGACGCTGGCGCCGCAGACGATATCGTGGCCGTCGACCAGGTAAGGGTGGGCCAGCGCGTCGAGCAGGCGCAGCGCGATGCGTTCGGCGTCGGCGCGCCCGCGCAGGCCGTCGAGCAGGACGACGAATTCGTCACCGCCCGTGCGGGCTGCGAGCTGACCGGCCTGCGTGCCCGGTTCAATACGGCCCAGTGCCGGGCGCAGCGCGCCGCGCAGGCGGTCGGCCATGTGCATCAGCAGATGGTCGCCGACCGCCTGGCCCAGGCTGTCATTGAGCTGGCGGAAGCGGTCGCAATTGACGGTCAGCACCGCAAAGCCGACGTCGGACACCGGCTGCGCCAGCAGGTGCTGCAGCGCGTCGCGCACCGCTTCGCGGTTGGGCATGCGGGTCAGGTTGTCGGTGCGCGCGGCGTTGCGCAGGCGGCGCGACAGCACCTCTTGCTCGCGCTGCACTTCGAACGTGGCGTCGGCCACGGTCGCCATCAGGCGCTCGGGGTCGAGCTTCATCAGGTTCAGCGCCAGCACCTGCAGGCTCCCGCTGGCGGCGTGCGGCACGCCCACCGGCAGGCGCAGACCTTCGCAGATCATGCCGGACGGTTCGAGAAAGGCCTCGACCATCGACGCCAGATGCGGCGCCACGGGCGCGAGCACGTCGAACAGATTGTCCAGGCCCTGCGCGGTGGCCAGCGGCATCAGGAGCCGCGACGCCATCGGGTTGAGCATGTCGACCGTGCCGTCGAGCGAGGTCTGGGCCAGGCCGATCGGGGCCCGGTACAGGAACTGCACCAGCGCTTCATAGGCGTCGACCGCCTCGTGCTGCACTTTAGGCTCCATCGAGCGCCTCCTGGGGGGCAGCGACGGTTTCGGATTGCCAGGCCAGGGCGCGGTTGCGGCCTGCGCGCTTGGCCGTGTACAGGGCCTGGTCGGCCTGCTTGATCAGCAGGTCGACGCCGCACTGGCCGTCAACCGAGACCGCCACGCCGGCGCTGATCGTGCACACGATCGCCTGGCCGTCGAAGCTCTTGGCGTCCAGCGCGACGCGCGCGCACAGGCGTTCGGCCAGATCCAGCGCATGCGCCAGGTCGGTCGACGGCAGCAGCACGGCGAATTCCTCGCCGCCGATGCGCGCCACGACATCGACTTCGCGGAAGAAGTCGAGCAGGATCGCCGCCAGGTGCTGCAGCACGGCGTCGCCGCCCGGATGCCCGTAGCGGTCGTTGATGGCCTTGAAGTGGTCGGCGTCGAGGATGATCATCGCCGTCGGTCGCGGCGCGGCGCGGCTGCGTTCGAACTCCTGGCTGGCCGCGTCAAACAGCGCGCGGCGGTTGGCCAGGCCAGTCAGGTGGTCACTGAACGCTTCGCGCCGGCGGCGCTCGGCGATGTCGCGCTTGTCGGACACGTCGCGCAGGATCAGGCAGTAGGCCGGGCCCTCTTCGCAGGGCAGGCTCGGCGCGCCGTCGGCGGCGTCACGGTCGGCTTCCGGCAGCGGTGCGATCATCACGCTGCCCCAGAATGCGCTGCCGTCAGCGCGCAGCAGGCGGCTTTCGTCCAGCGCCCAGCCGTCGGCGTCGGCTTCGCGCAGGCGGTCCAGCGCGCGCTCGGGCGTGATCGCATCGTCTGGATAGAACATCGTGTAGCTCTGGCCCTCGGCGGCGGGGCCGAAGCCGGTCACGCGACCGATGCTGGGGTTCCATTCGCACAGGCGGCCCTGGGAATCCAGGCTGGCCAATGCGTAATCGGTGATGCCGGTCAGGACCGCATTGAGCCAGGCGTCGTTCTGACGCTGGCGGCATTCGCGCCGCACCTGCTCGGTGATGTCGTCGATGACCGCCATGATGCGGCTGGCGTCGAGCCGGAGAAGGGTGATCGACAGGATCTGCGGCATGCGCTTGCTGCAGCCGCTGCCGGCATGCAGGTGCACGTGCATGCCGTCGCAGATCTTGCCGCTCTGGACTGTACTTTGCTGGCACAGGTTGCGCAGGTCGGGCGCGATGTCCTCGAGCGCGACGAACAGGTTGTCCAGCCCGCCATTGCGCGAGTGCGGCATCAGGAGCTGGGCCGCGATCGGGTTGATCATGGCGATGTCGCCATCGCCGTCGAGCTGCACCAGCCCAACCGGGGCGAGATACAGGAACTGGATCAGCGCCTCGTATTCCGCGCTGAGCTGGGCGAGGTCGTCAGTCACTTTGGCTGTCGCTTGACGAGAACGTAGCGCGTCGCGTTGCCCGGGGTGGACAGCAGGCGCAGGGCGACTTTTACCGGACGCATGCGCAGCGTCAGGACGTAGTCGATGGTTTCGTCGAGGGCATTATTCTGTTCCAGCGCGTCATCGAAACGCTGCGCGACCATGAAATTGTTCATGCATGGTGCGACGTTGGTGAACAGCGGCTGGCCCAGGACGCGCTGTGGCGACAGGCCGGCGGCCTGCGACTCGAATGCGTTGTACCGGTTGACCTCGGTGTTCGCGTCGAAACCGATGACGCCGAAATCGAGCTGGTCCAGTTCTTCGGAAGAACACGCGTCGAGTCGGGTGGCCAGCTCGGGAAAGTCAAAGGCAAAAGTCATGAATTGGGTGCCGACGCGCGGCCATTGGATATTGGTCATCGATGTTGCCATGTGCAATAAACACGTGTCAATTGCCCGATTGCAACAATTCACTATTTAATTGCGAGAATGTGTCTTTCACCACAGTCCGCGGCAAATTGACAGCCTCACGTTTCAACGTCACCATGCTTTCCTCTTCATGTTCTCACATTTCATGACACATAAACCGGATGATGCGGCCTGCTGGTGGCGCGACGGGACGGGCTTGCAGCGCCTGGTCGCCGACCTGCTGGGCGCAGAACTGGCGGCGCTGCGGCCTGGCAGGCAGACGCTGGCGCAACCCTGGCCTGCATCGCTCGATCTGCGCGTGGACCTGGGCGCCGATTCCCTCGAGCTGATGGGTCTGGCGTCGGCGCTGGAAACGCAATTGCACTTGCAGGGGACGGCCGACGCGCCATTGCTGGTGCGCACGCGCCTGGCAGACTGGCTGGCCGCGGCGCGCGCCGGCCTGGATGCGGACGGGAGCGCGCTGACGTTTCGTACCTCGGGCAGCAGCGGCACCCCCAAGCCATGCACGCATCCGCTGGCCTTGTTGTGGCAAGAGGTCGAGGCGCTCGCCCAATTGCTGCCCGGCCGCCGGCGCATCGTCAGCCTGGTGCCGGCGCACCATATCTATGGCTTCCTGTTTACGGTCCTGCTGCCGCGCCGCCTGGGTATCGACGCTGTGTGCGACCTGCGCGGGCACGCGCCGGCGGCGCTGGCGGCCCGGCTGACGGCGGGCGACCTCGTCATCGGGCATCCCGATCTGTGGCGCGCGTTCGGCCAGGCTGCGGGGCCGCTGGCGCCGGACGTCGTCGGCGTGACGTCGACGGCGCCGTGTCCGCCAGATGTGGCCCGCGCTGCGCTCGGCACGGGGTTGGCGCGGCTGGTGCAGGTGTATGGCAGCTCCGAGACCGCCGGCGTCGGCTGGCGCGACGAACCGGAGGGCGGTTATACGCTGTTCCCGTACTGGTCACGCACTGGTCAGGCCAATGACCTGGAGCGCCAGTGTCCGGACGGGACGCGTCAGCCAGCGGTGTTGCAGGACCGGCTGGCGTGGCGCGACGACGGGCGTTTTCAGCCGGACGGGCGCATCGACCAGGCGGTGCAGGTCGGCGGCATCAATGTGTTTCCGGGCTATGTGGCCGATGTGCTGCGGCTGCATCCGGCCGTGCTGGAGGCGAGCGTGCGCCGCATGCGGCCTGATGAAGGCGAGCGGCTCAAGGCCTTTGTGGTGGTGCGTGACGGCGTCACGCTTGACGCCGGTCTGCAGGCCGGTTTGCAGGCCTGGCTCAGCGAGCGCCTGGCAGCGCCCGAATGCCCGGCGGCCTATTCGTTCGGGCCGCGCCTGCCGCGTGGGGCGAGCGGCAAGCTGGCCGACTGGATCATCGACAGCGACGTCTAGCGGCGTGTGCGGGTCTAGAGCGTGACGAAGTTCTCGAACCCGCCAAAGAACATGCGCTTGCCGTCGAACGGCACGCCGCCCGGCTGCATCATGGCGGCCAGGCGCGGATCGTTCATGACTTTTTCGTTGACCTCGTCGCGATGGGCGCGCGATTCGTAGACGGCCCAGGCGAGGATCACCGTTTCGCCTTCTTCAAGTTGCACGCTCTGCGGGAACGATGTGTGCACGCCGGCCGGAACATCGTCGGCGATCCATTCACGGTATTCAAGTGCGCCATGCTCGCGCCAGACGGCGCCGGCCAGCTGCGCCTGGGCGCGGTATGCTTCGATGCTGGAGGTGGGAAGCGGAAGGACAAAACCATCGACATATGCCATGTGGATCTCCCTGGACGGTTGGATGCGCGGCGCGCGTCTTTAACCAACCAGTACACGGCGCACGAGGTTCCCGACGCTGATGCCGGGAACCTCAGGCTACCACAGGCTGTTGTCGGGTGGTGGCGCTTGCGGGGGCTGTTGCGGGGGGAGCGCGGGCGGCTGCGGTTGCTGGGGCGGCTGCACCGGCGCAGACGGCGCCACGTTGGGCAGGGCCTCCAGCGGCGACGGTCCTTCGAGCGGCGCATCGTCGAGCGGCTGCTGGAATTCGTCGACGGGCGCAGCCGGCGGTGCGAGCGCGATGTCGATGGTGCGCGTTTCGGTCGCATCCGCGTATTCGGGATAGATCCAGTCCTGGCCATCGTTGACCAGGTCGTCCGGCGGCGTGCGCTCCTGCGGCGGGACCTTGGCCAGCGCCACGCGCATGTAATCAATCCAGATCGGCATTGCGAGCGTCGCGCCGAATTCGCGGCCGCCCAGCGAGCGCGGTTCGTCGTAGCCCATCCACGATACCGCCACCACCTTGCCCGCGTAGCCGGCGAACCAGCCGTCAATGGCATCGTTCGTGGTGCCGGTCTTGCCGGCCAGGTCGGTGCGGCCGAGCTGCCTGGCCGAGCCGGCGGCGGTGCCGAAGCGGGCCACGTCGCGCAGCATGCTGTCGACGACGAAGGCATTTCTCGCCGTGATCACGCGGTTGGCTTCCTGCGGGCCCTGGGATGGCGGGACTTCGGCAATCACGCTGCCATTGCCATCGACGATGCGTTGGATCAGGTAGGGCTTGACGCGGTAGCCGCCGTTGGCAAACACCGAGTACGCGCCGGCCAGCTGCAGCGGCGTGACGGCGCCCGTGCCCAGCGCCATCGTGTAGTTGCGCGGATGGCGCGCCAGGTCGAAGCCGAAGTGCTCGAGATACTGGTGCGCGAAATCGACCGACACCGCGCGCAGCACGCGCACGGTCGGCACGTTCTTGGATTTGACGAGCGCCTGGCGCAGCGTGACTTCGCCGTCGAACACGCCGTCGTCGTTTTGCGGGCGCCACGGATTGTCTTCGCTGGCCCCGGGCAGTTCGATCGGCGCATCGAGAATGCGTGTGGTGGGCGAATAGCCTTTTTCAAGTGCGGCTGAATACACGAACGGCTTGATGCTCGATCCCGGCTGGCGCCACGCCTGCGTCACGTGGTTGAACTTTTGCAGGTTGTAGTCGAAGCCCCCGACCAGCGCGTGGTAGGCGCCGGTGTCGGCGTCGATCGCGACGAACGCCGCCTCGACCTGCGGCACCTGCACGATGGCCCAGTCGCCGGCCTTGTCCTTGCTGACGCGGATGACCGCGCCCGGCGTGATCCGCAGCGACTCGCGCGCCGTTGGCTGCAGGCCGGGGCTGGCGAACTTCAGGCCGGCGCCCTTGACGACGATGTCTTCGCCGGACAGCAGCGTCACCCGTACCTGGCTCGTGCTGGCCGCCAGCACGACACCGGCCAGCAAGCCGTCGCTGGAACGGCGCGCCTGTAGCGCATCGGCAATGGCTTCGTCGCGTTGTTCGGGCTCCGTTGGCAGCTCGACGCGCGCCTCGGGGCCGCGGTAGCCATGGCGGCCATCGTAGGCCAGCACGTTGCGGCGCACCGACTCATACGCGGCCTTTTGCTCGGCCGCGCGGATCGTCGTCGTGACCACAATGCCGCGTGTGTAGGCTTCTTCGCCGAACTGTTCGTAAACCGCCTGGCGCGCCAGCTCCGCGACATACTGGGCCGGCGTATCGAATTTCTGGCCGGCGTCGCGCTTGACGCGCAGCGGTTCGGCCAGCGCCGCGGTGTACTGCGCCTGGGTGATCGTGCCCAGTTCGAGCAGGCGCTTGAGGATGGCGTGCTGGCGCGCCGCTGCGCGTTTTGGATTCGACACGGGATTGGTGCGCGCCGGATTCTGCGGCAGGCCGGCCAGCATCGCCGTCTCGGCCAGCGACAGCTGATCGAGCGTCTTGCCGAAGTAGCTGCGCGCGGCGCTCGAAAAACCGTACGAGCGCTGGCCCAGGTAGATCTGGTTCATGTACAGCTCGAGGATCTGGTCCTTGGTCAGCGAGTTTTCGATCTTGTAGGCGAGGGCGACTTCGGTCAGCTTGCGCGTGAGGGTCTTTTCATTAGTAAGGAAGAAGTTGCGCGCGACCTGCATCGTGATGGTGGATGCGCCCTGGCGGAAACCGCCGCGCAGGTTAGCGCGGGCCGCGCCCATCGCGCGGATGAAGTCGATGCCGCCGTGTTCATAGAAGCGCGTGTCCTCGATCGCGAGCACGGCGCTTTTCATCATCGCGGGGATTTTCGCGATCGGGACGAAGTCGCGGTGCTCGACACCGAACTGGCCGATCAGCACATTGTCTTGCGTGTAGATGCGCAGCGGGATCTTGGGGCGGTAGTCAGTGACGGCGTCGATCGGCGGCACCTTGGCGCTGATCGCGCTCCACACACCGATCGCCAGGCCGCCCGCGATCAGCAACAGCACAGCGAAAAAGATCAGCACGTACGCGTACGCGCGCTTCATGCCCAGCAGGGTTTTTCCGGACTGTTGGTTGGTCGCTTTCAATGCCGAACTCTCACTGTGAAACTTGCTGCAGGCCACGTGGTGGGCCGGGATCGGGCGATTATAGTCCGCTTTCAGCGCGCGCTTTCTTTCCGTACGTGCATGTGCGATATTCCTGCTTTCGGTTCGTCCGCAGTGGCGAGCTACGCCCGACAACAAGGACACCATGCCGCCCGACTCAAGCTTCAAACCGTATATTCCCGCCCATGCCCAACTGGCAGAAATGACGCCACGCGCCCTGATCATGGGCGTCATCCTGGGCATGATCTTCGGCGCGTCGTCGCTGTACCTGGTGCTCAAGGTCGGCCTGACCGTCAGCGCCTCGATCCCGGTGGCGGTCATCGCCATCACGCTGTTCGGCGTGGCGAAGCAGCTTGGCGCGCGCGAATCGACGATCCTGGAAAACAGCATCGCGCAGACGGCCGGTTCGGCCGGCGAATCGCTGGCCTTCGGCCTGGGGGTAACGATGCCGGCGATCCTGATCCTGGGCTTTGACCTGGAAATCTCGCGCGTGTTGCTGGTGGGCGTGCTCGGTGGCCTGCTGGGCATCCTGATGATGATCCCGCTGCGCCGCACGCTGATCGTCGACCAGCACCGCGAACTGAAATACCCGGAAGGCACGGCCTGCGCCGAAGTGCTCAAGGCCGCGGCCACCGACGTCTCACGTGACGCGGCAGGCGAAGTGCGCATCGCCGGCAGCGACGCGGCGCGCATCGCCAAGCGCCGCGCGCTGCTGATCTTCGGGGGCTTTGGCATCGGCATCCTGTACAAGACGCTCAGCGTGTCGTTCAAGGGGTGGCGCGACACCGTCAACTTCGAGTTCGGCGCGCCGCTCAAGACGGGTAGCATCGGCGCCGAGATCTCGCCCGAGCTGGTGGGCGTGGGCTACATCATCGGACCGCGCATCGCCTTCACGATGGCCGCCGGCGGCGTGCTGGCGTCGCTGATGCTGGTCCCGATGATCAAATTCTTCGGCGAGCTGGCCAGCACGCCGCTCTCGCCCGGCACGATCCCGATCCGCGACATGACGGGCGACGATATCCGCAGCGCCTATATTCTCTACATCGGCGCTGGCGCTGTGGCCACGGGTGGCCTGATCTCGCTGGCGCGCTCGCTGCCGACGATCTGGAACGGCTTGCGCGGCGGCCTGGCCGGCATGAAGAACGGCAGCAGCGCCGACGCTTCGCTGCGCACCGACCGCGATATCCCGATGAAGTGGGTCGTCATCGGGTGCCTCGCGATCGTCGCCGTGATCTCGCTGGCGACGCCGCTGCACATGAACGTGCTCGGCGCGGTGCTGATCCTGGTGTTCGGCTTCCTGTTCGCGACCGTGTCGTCGCGGCTCGTGGGCGAGATCGGGTCGTCGTCCAATCCCATTTCCGGGATGGCCGTGGCCACGCTGCTGTTTACCTGCCTGATCTTCTTGCTGATGGGCTGGACGGGCGGCCAGTATTACGTGACGGCGCTATCGGTCGGCGCGATCGTCTGCATCGCCGCCAGCAATGCCGGCACCACGTCGCAGGATCTGAAGACCGGCTACCTGGTGGGCTCCACGCCGCGCATGCAGCAGTACGCGATCCTGTGCGGCGCGTTTGCATCGGCGCTGATCCTGGGGCCGGTGCTGCTCAAGCTGAATGATGCTGGCACCGTGTACGTGCCGGCAGCGCAGGTGGCGCCAGGCCTGACGGTCGATGCGTCCCGGTTGACCGACACCGGCACGCTGCATGGCCCGCAGGCCGAGACCGACAAGAACACCTATAAAGTCTGGCACAAGACCGACACGGTCGGCGGCCCGGCCGGCAAGTACTTCGTCGACAACGCGGGCAAGGCCGTGTACCTGGTCGACCCGGGCATCAACGGCCACCACAAGACGCGGCCCGACGGCACCGAAGTGAAGAAATACGATGCGCCGAAAGCCGTGCTGATGTCGTACATCATCAAGGGTATCCTGGACCGCGAGCTGCCGTGGACGCTGGTGCTGTTCGGCGTGATGATCGCGATCGTGCTGGAAATGGCGGGAATCGCGTCGCTCGCATTCTCGGTGGGCGTCTACCTGCCGCTGGTGGCGACGCTGCCGATCGCCATTGGCGGCACGGTGCGCTGGCTGGCAGACCGCCGCAACAACAAGCTGCCGCAGAACCTGGGCCTGAACGAAGAAGAACGCCAGGCCGCGAACGACCGCAGCTCGGGCGTGCTGCTGGCATCGGGCTATATCGCCGGCGGCGCGCTGGCCGGGATCATCATCGCGATCACAGCGGGCGTGCTGACGGACTTCGACGCCGCGGCAGCGCGCTGGGCCGAAACCTACAACCCGTTCTTCGCCGGCGACAGCGCGAACGTGCTGAGCATGCTGCCATATGCGGTGATCGTAGGCCTGCTGTTCTGGGTGGCGCGTGAAAAGCCGGTGAGGTAGGGCGGACCGGGACGCGCAGTCGGCTAAGGCAACAGCTGGGGTCAGGTCTGACATTCGGACACGACCTCAGCCTTGCTCACGTCCAATACAGCTAATAAAGCTAGGGTCAGGTCTGACATTTAGACACGACCTTGGCCTTAGCCACTTCCAACGCCGTGTTGCCAGCATTGGCATGGCTCTGTGACAGCTGGTTTTAATTCCCCGACTGTCGAGATCGCGTCCGAAAGTCAGACCTGACCCCGGCTTTTGGTTGAGATCGTGTCCGAAAGTCAGACCTGACCCCGGCTTTGGCAGAAACAAAAAACGGCGGCCCGCAGGCCGCCGTTTTTATTGGTGCGAATGACGCTTACTTCACGCCGTGCATCAGCTTCTGGATCACCGGCGCCAGCAGCACCAGCAGGATACCGCCGCCCAGCAGCGACAGCAGGCCGAAGTTGTAGCCGTCGAGTGCCGATGCCACCGTCATGCCGGTTTCACCCGAGACGTGCGAGGCGAAGATGCCCGACAGGTTGTTGCCGATACCGGTCGACAGGAACCAGCCGCCCATGCCCAGGCCGACGAGGCGGGTAGGGGCCAGCTTGGTGACCATCGACAGGCCGATTGGCGACAGGCACAGCTCACCGACCGACTGGATCACGTAGACCGCGAACAGCGTCCAGAACGGGATCTTGCCGTTACCGTCGATCAGCTGCGACAGGGCGTAGACCAGCAGGCCGAACGCGATGCCGTTGAAGATCAGGCCCAGGCCGAATTTGCGCGGGATCGATGGGTTGGCATTGCGCTTGCCGAGCCAGACCCAGACGGCGGCGATGATCGGTGCGAAGACGATGATGGCCACCGAGTTCACCGACTGGAACCAGGCCACAGGGAAGGTCCAGCCGTTCAGGTCGCGGTCGACGATGTTATCGGCCAGGAACGTGAACGAGCTGCCGGCCTGCTCGAAGAAGCACCAGAACAGGACGTTGAAGAAGAAGATGATCATCATCGCCCATGTCTTGTCGCGAGCCACTTTGCCTTCGCGGATGCCTTCGATGATCAGCATCGCGGCCAGGCCGATGAACAGGACCGTCAGCAGGATCTGCAGGTTGGCGGCGCCCGCTTGCAGCAGCAGGTAGACGATCGGGATCACGATCAGCGAACCGACGATGACGACGCCCAGGCGCTTCGGGCTGGCCAGTTCGCCGACCGGTGCGCCGATGCCCTGGAGCGTCTTGCGGCCGATGAAGAACCAGACCAGCGAGATCAGCATGCCGATGCCCGAGGCCAGGAACACGATCTTGTACGCCGGCATGGCGGCGGTGCCGAACACTTTTTCAGCCAGCAGCTGGGTCAGGATCGGTGCGAAGAATGCGCCGACGTTGATGCCCATGTAGAAGATGGTGAAGCCGGAATCGCGACGGGTGTCGTTGAGCGCGTACAGCTGGCCGACCATGGCCGAGATGTTCGGCTTGAACATGCCGTTACCGACGATGATCGTGGCCAGACCGAGCTTGAACACGTCCTGGTTCGGAATCGAAATCATGAACAGGCCGGCCGCCATGAAGGTGGCGCCGACCAGGATCGAGCGTTGATAACCGATGACGCGGTCGGCCACATAGCCGCCGAAGACGGCGCCGGCATACACCAGCGCGAGGTAGGAACCGTAGGTAAGGTTGGCACTGGCCTGGCCAGCCGCGTCGCCGGCATAGAACTGGCCGACGATGTAGAGGACAAGTGCCCAACGAATGCCATAGAAAGCGAAGCGCTCCCAGAATTCCGTCATGAACAGCATCCACAGCGGTGCTGGATGGCCCATGATCTGCTTGAACTCTGGAAGAGGTCCCCGAGCTGGGGTAGTAGCTGCACCGCTCATGCGGTTCCTCCCGAAAATGTAATGACAAGGTAATTGTTATATGGCGCTATTCGACGGGCGAACATTCCAATAGGCACGCATTCTAGTGCATATCCTGCATCGTACGAAGCTTTTTTCCCGGTGCGCAGACGGGGCTCGAACATGGTGCACTGCACCCTGTTTTGGGGCGCGCATGCGCCATCGGATTGGCGTATATTGCTGTACAGGACGGTCGGATTATTGGCATCCGCATCACAGAATCGAACGAGGACATCCCATCATGACGCAAGCAGCAAGTGAATTACCCGTAGTAGATACCGAGCTGTCCCCCGAAAGCCGGCAAGTGGTCGACACGCTGATCTCGCCCGAAGGCCAGCTCGAAGTGCTGTCCAAATCTGAAGTCAGCAAGCTTCTCGACACCGGCCGCACCGGCCTGTACGACGTGTTTCGCAAATGTGCGCTCGCAGTACTCAATAGCGGCAGCGACATCGACGACGGCAAGGAACTGCTCGAGCGGTACGCGAGCTTCGACATCAGCATCCTGCAGCGCGAGCGCGGCATCAAGCTCGATATTCGCGGCGCGCCGGCCAGCGCGTTTGTCGATGGCAAAATGATCCGCGGGATTCACGAGCACCTGTTCGCCGTACTGCGCGACATCGTGTTCGTCAATTTCGACGTCACCGACAACCCGAAGTTCGACCTGACGCGCACTGACGGCATCACCGACGCGGTATTCCATATCCTGCGCAACGCCAACGTGCTGCAGGCGCAGCGCAACCCGAATCTGGTCGTGTGCTGGGGCGGGCACTCGATCTCGCGCATCGAGTACAACTACACGAAGAAGGTCGGCTATGCGCTGGGCCTGCGCGAACTCGATATCTGCACGGGCTGTGGCCCGGGTGCGATGAAGGGGCCGATGAAGGGCGCCACGATTGGCCACTCGAAGCAGCGCCTGGCGGGCGGGCGCTATCTGGGCATTTCAGAGCCGGGCATCATCGCGGCCGAGTCGCCGAACCCGATCGTCAACGACCTGGTGATCATGCCGGACATCGAAAAGCGCCTCGAAGCCTTCGTGCGCACCGGGCACGGCATCGTCGTGTTCCCGGGTGGCGCGGGGACCGCAGAAGAAATCCTGTACATCCTCGGTATCCTGCTGCATCCCGATAACGCCGAGATCCCGTTCCCGCTGATCTTCACCGGCCCGGCATCGTCGCGCGACTACTTCACGCAGATCGATGCCTTCCTGTCGTTGACGCTGGGTGAGGCGGCGCAGAAGCGCTACCAGATCATCATCGACGATCCGGATGCGGTAGCCGTGGCAATGGTCAAGGGCATCAGCGAAGTGCGGGCCTTCCGCAAGGCGCACAGCGACGCCTACTATTACAACTGGCGCCTGAAGATCGACCACGAATTCCAGAAGCCGTTCCGCCCGACGCACGAGAACATGCGCAACCTCGACCTGCACCGGGGTATCCCGACCCACCTGCTGGCGGCCAATCTGCGCCGGGCGTTTTCGGGCGTGGTGGCCGGGAACGTGAAGGAAGAGGGGATCCGTGCGATCGATCAATTCGGCAAGTACGAGATCCGCGGTGAAGCCGCGATCATGGGGCCGATGGATGCGCTGCTGGCGTCATTCGTCGAACAAAGCCGCATGAAGTTGCCGGGCAAGGCGTATACGCCTTGCTACACGATCGTGCAGTAAGCATAAAAAAAGGCCACCCGAAGGTGGCCTTTTTCATGCGGGCGTCAACGCCCCGACACTCAGTCTTCCTTGCGCAAATGCGGGAACAGCAGCACGTCGCGGATGTTCGGCGAATCGGTAATCAGCATCATCAGACGGTCGATGCCGATGCCGCAACCACCTGCCGGCGGCATGCCGTATTCGAGCGCGCGGATGTAGTCGGCGTCGTAGAACATCGCCTCTTCATCGCCCGCATCCTTGGCTTCGACCTGCGCCAGGAAGCGCGCTGCCTGGTCTTCCGGATCGTTCAGCTCCGAGAAGCCGTTGGCGATCTCGCGGCCGACCATGAACAATTCAAAACGCTCGGTCACGCCGGCGCGGGTGTCCGATGCGCGCGCCAGTGGCGAGACTTCGGCCGGGTAGTCGACGATGAAGGTCGGCTCCCACAGCTGCGCTTCGGCGGTTTCCTCGAACAGCGCCAGTTGCAGCGCGCCCAGGCCGGCGGTGGCGAATGGCTTCACGCCAAACTTCTTCAGTTCGGCCTTGATGAACTCGGCGTCGTTCAGCTGCTCCGGTGTGTAGCCCGGTGCGTACTTGTCGATCGCCTCGATGATGGTCAGGCGCTGGAATGGCTTGGACAGGTCCAGCTCACGGCCACCGTACGACAGCACGGCGCTGCCATGCGCGTCGACTGCCGCCTGGCGGATCACCTGTTCAGTGAAGTTCATGATCCACTTGTAGTCGGTGTACGCCGCATAGAATTCCATCATCGTGAATTCAGGGTTGTGACGGACCGAGACGCCTTCGTTGCGGAAGTTGCGGTTCACTTCGAACACGCGATCGAAGCCGCCGACCACCAGGCGCTTGAGGTACAGCTCCGGTGCGATGCGCAGGTACATTTCCATGTCCAGCGCATTGTGGTGCGTGACGAACGGCTTGGCCGCGGCGCCGCCCGGGATCGGGTGCAGCATCGGCGTTTCGACTTCCATGAAGCCGTTGTCTTCCATGAAGCGGCGCATCGACGACATCGCGGCGGTGCGCGCCTTGAACGTGCGGCGCGTGTCCTCGTTCATGATCAGGTCGACGTAACGCTGGCGGTACTTGGTTTCCTGGTCGGCCAGGCCGTGGAACTTGTCCGGCAGCGGGCGGATCGCCTTGGTGATCAGGCGCAGCTGGCTGACCTTGACGGTCAGTTCATCGACCTTGGTCTTGAACAGCGTGCCTTCGACGCCCAGGATGTCGCCCAGGTCATAGCTGCGCAATTCGTCCATCGCGGCTTCGCCGGCGCTGTCGAGCGTGATGTAGATCTGGATGCGGCCGCTGGCCGACGGGCCCGAGCTGTCCTGCAGCGTTGCGAACGCCGCCTTCTTGCCCGCCTCGCGGCGCAGCATCATGCGACCTGCCAGCACCACCGGAATTGGCTCTGCTTCGAGTTCTTCGCGCGTTTTTTCGCCGTACGCCTGGACCAGGTCGGCCGCCTTGTGCTGCGGGACGAAGTCGTTCGGGAACGCGACGCCTTTTTCGCGGATCGCCGCCAGTTTGACGCGGCGCTCGGCCATGATCTTGTTTTCGTCGGCGCCTTGCAACGGTGCCTGTTCTTGGTTCTCGGTGGTCATAGTGGTTGTTGTTAATATTGGTTGAACGTGCCTGCGATGCATTCAGCAGTAGTTAGGACAGCGAGAGCAGCGCTTCAACGTCCAGCTGCGTGAAGTCGTTGACGATCGCAATGACGTTATCGAATTCGGCAAATGCCTCGGCTGGCAGCGTGGTGGTCAGCACCACGGCGCGCATGCCGGCACGGCGCGCCGCTTCCACGCCCAGCGGCGCATCTTCGAACACGATGCAGTGCGCCGGCAGTACGCTGCAGCGGTCGGCGGCCTTGAGGAACACGTCAGGGTGCGGTTTGCCGCGCGGGACGTCCACGGTGCCCACGACAACGGCGTCGAACTTGCGGTGCAGGTCCATCTCGTCGAGGATGAAACTTGCGCTGCCCGGCGAGGCCGACGTGGCCACCGCCAGGGCCCAGCCCTGTTCGCGCGCGCGGTCGAAGAAGGCGTCGAAGCCGTCGATCGTGCGCCGGTGCGGGCCATACAGCTCGCGGTACAGCACTTCCTTTTCGTGGTTCAGCGTTCCGAGCGCATCGTCGTCCAGGTCTGCGCCCAGATAGTGGCGCAGGATTTCCTTGCCCTGACGGCCGGCCGTGTCGCGAAAGAACGCATCGGGCTCGATGGTTTGCCCCCGCCGCGCGAAGAACGTGATCCACGCACGGGTGTGGAAGTCCATATTGTCGACGATGGTGCCATCCATGTCGAAGATCAGTGCGCGGGCGGGTGTCGTCATGCGGGGTAAGCCTTTATACGTTTTGCTTCAGGGACGCCGAGATGAAATCATCGAGGTCGCCATCCAGGACGTTCTTGGTGTTGCCGGTCTCGAAGCCGGTGCGCAAATCCTTGATGCGCGACTGGTCCAGCACGTACGAGCGGATCTGATGGCCCCAGCCGACGTCGGTCTTGGAGTCTTCGAGCTTCTGCTGCTCGCTCATGCGGTTACGCAGTTCGAGTTCGTACAGCTTGGCGCGCAGCATGTCCCAGGCTTCGGCCTTGTTGCGGTGCTGCGAGCGGTCGTTCTGGCACTGGACCACGATGCCCGACGGGCCGTGCGTCAGGCGCACTGCGGAGTCGGTTTTGTTGATGTGCTGACCACCGGCGCCGGACGCGCGGTAGGTATCGATGCGCACGTCGGCCGGATTGATCTCGATCTCGATCGAATCGTCGACTTCCGGATACACGAACAGCGACGTGAACGACGTGTGGCGGCCATTGGCCGAGTCGAACGGCGACTTGCGCACGAGGCGGTGCACGCCGGTTTCGGTGCGCAGGTGGCCATATGCGTACTCGCCGTCGACCTTGATGGTGGCGGTCTTGATGCCCGCGACTTCACCGTCGGACTGCTCGAGGATCTCGGCCTTGAAGCCCTTGCGTTCGCAGTAGCGCAAATATTGACGCAGCAGCATCGACGCCCAGTCCTGCGCCTCGGTGCCGCCGGCGCCGGCCTGGATGTCGATGAAGCAGCTCGCGTGGTCCATCGGATTGGAGAACATCCGGCGGAATTCCATGGCCTCGATGATCTTCTGGATCGCATCGACGTCGCCCGCGACGGCTTCCATCGTGTCTTCGTCGCCTTCTTCGCGCGCCATCTGGAACAGGTCCAGGGCGTCGGCGAGATCGGCCTTGGCTTTCTCGAGCGTCAGCACGACGCCCTCGAGCGCCTTCTTCTCTTTGCCCATTTCCTGGGCGCGCTTCTGGTCGTTCCAGATGGCCGGGTCTTCCAGCTCCTGGTTGACCTGTTCTAGTTTCTCTGACTTCTTATCGAAGTCAAAGATACCTCCGAAGTTCGGCCTCACGACCCGTCAGGTCGTTCAGCAGGGCGGAAATGGCGTTGATGCGTTCGGCTTCCATGATATCGGCAGTCTCAATGTGGGTTGAATCGAACCGGGGATTATACCCGAGGAGTAGCGCCGCTGCGGCGGTATGGCTTGCCCGGCGGCAGGGCAAGGGGTACCATCGCGCGGTCTCGTTACCCGGATTACCCATGAACCGCTCCCTGCGTTATCAGATCAGCACCGCGCTCGTCGCCACCTTCGCCCCATTGCTGGTCAATGCTCCCGCCTATGCGGCCAAAGCGCCCGCCGGCGCCACCGCTGTCCTGGCCGTGCTGGAAACCTCCGACCTGCACGCCAACGTCGTCGGCTACGACTACTACAAGCTGGCCGCCGAACCGTCGATCGGCGTCGACCGCACCGCTACGCTGATCCGGCAGGCGCGCAAGGAATTCGCCAATACGTTGTTGCTCGACAACGGCGACACGATCCAGGGCACCGCATTCGCCGACTACCAGGCGCTGGTCAAACCGCCCGCCTGCAACGAGGTGCTGGGCATCTACAAGATCATGAACGCGCTGGGCTACGAAGGCGGCACGGTCGGCAACCACGAATTCAACTACGGCCTGCCGTTCCTGAACCGGATCACGGGCAGCCAGTTCCAGGTCAAGGGCGTCGACAAGGGCGCACGTTGCGCCGGTCCGGCGTTCCCGATCGTGCTGGCCAACGTGAACAGCCTGCAGACAAAAGCGCCGCTGTTCGCGCCATACCGGATCATCGACAAGAAGATCACGGCGCGCGGCCCGGATGGCAAGCCGGTCGCGACGCTGGTAAAAGTCGGCATCATCGGCTTCACGCCGCCCGACATCATGGCGTGGGACAAGCGCTGGCTGGAAGGCCGCGTGGTCACTGCCGGCGTGCGCGAAACGGCCGAAAGATACATCCCCGAGATGCGCCGGAAGGGCGCGCAGCTGATCGTGGCGCTGTCGCACGGTGGCCTGGATGATGCCCCGTATTCGCCGGCCATGGAAAACGCCAACTGGCACCTGGCCAAGGTACCGGGCATTGACGTCATGCTGATGGGGCACGCGCACCAGCTGTTCCCGAACGCAGACAGCACCATCCCGCAATTCAACCTGCCGGGCGTGGACAAGGCGCGCGGGCTGGTGCACGGCGTGCCAACCGTGATGCCGGGCCAGTGGGGCAAGCATCTGGGCGTGGTCCAGCTGCACCTGGCCTACGACGGCAAGACCTGGTCGGTCGACAAGGACAAGACTGTCGTGCAGGCGCGCGCCACGCAGACGGGGCCCAAGACCTTCGTCGAACCGGACGCCGAGGTAGCCGCCCTGGTGCGCGCCGAGCACGAAGCGACGATCGCCTACGTGAAGACGCCGGTGGGGCGTTCGGCGTTTCGCATGACGAGCTATTTCGCGGATGTGGGCGACCCGTCGGCGCTCGAAGTCGTCAACCGCGCGCAGGCCGAGTACGTGAGCAACTACGTCAAGACCAACCTGCCGCAGTACGCCAGTTTGCCGGTGCTGTCGGTGTCGGCGCCGTTCAAGGCGGGCTTTCCGAGCGTGACGGATTACACCGACGTCCCAGCTGGCGACCTGGCGCTGAACAACGCGGCGGATTTGTATCTGTTTCCGAATTCGCTGTATGCCGTCAAGGTCGATGGCGCAGGGCTGAAGGCGTGGCTGGAGACGGCGGCGCAGCGCTTCAACACGATCGACCCGGCAGTGAGCGCGCCGCAGGAGCTGGTCAACACGCGCTTCCCGAGCTTTAACTTCGACACGATCACGTCGAAGGATGTCAGCTACGAGATCGACGTGACCAAGAAGCCCGGTGAGCGCATCGTGAACCTGACGTATCTGGGCAAGCCGGTGGCGCCGACGCAGGCGTTCCTGGTCGCGACGAACAACTACCGGGCCAGTGGCGGTGGCGGCTTCCCGGGGCTCGACGGCAGCAATGTCGTCATCGCGTCGCCCGACAACAACCGCGATATCCTCATTGCGCATATCCGCGCAGCCAAGGAGCTGACGCGCGCATCGCATGGCGCGGCGCGCAGCTGGCGTTTTGCGCGCGTCGAGACGAAGGGGCAGGTGGTGTTTCATTCGGCGCCAGGCCTGGAAGGGCTGGCACGCGAAGCGGGGCTGGGCAATGTCAGCCAGGTGAGGGCCGATGATGGCAGCGGCAAGGGGACGGCGCTGTACGCGGTCGATCTGTCGAAGTAAGCATTCGTACCCTGATAAATGCCGGCCTTGGGCCGGCATTTTTATTTAGTGCACCGGCTTTTTCTCGTCCTGCACCAGCACGAACGGGCTCACCACCGACGCCCACAGCGTCGCATCCGTTGCCAGCCAGGCTTGCGCCTGCTCGTCGCTGACCTTGGCCACCTGGCCATCGCCCATCCAGCGTGTGATGCTGTCACGGTCGTCGTGCGCGATGCGCAGCGCGACATCGATCAGGTCGAGCGTGCTCGACACCCACACCACGCTGCCGCTGGCAAAGTGGCGTTGCAGCTCGCTCCATGCGACGCGGCCGGTTTCGCGGTTGATCTTGTCGTGCAGTTCGGTGTCGTTCTCGGGTTTGGTCTTCATGTGCATGGTCATCTGGTCAAAGAATCTCGACCGCAGGTTGCGGCGAACCCGCCCATGTTAACCGATAGGTGTGCGCCTTGCGCACGTTGCCCACCAGCGCCGGGCGGAAGCACGCCAGGCATGTACCGCCAGGCTGGCGCACGCTCGGGAAGATCACGCCGAGCGAACCGGCGCCCAGCAACTCGTTGGCCAGCGCCTGCGACGCGATATAGCTGGCCGGGTCGAGGCAGGCCTCGAAGGCGGCGATGCCGCGCAGGTCGTGGAAGGTCGCGCTGAAGTCCGCCAGCAGGCACTGGTAGCTGACGCTGTCGTCGAAACGGTTGATCTCGGCGTATTCGACGGTCTTGTGAAAGATGACTTCGGCCAGCGACGTGGCCGCGTCGAACCCGCAGTACCAGGCGCCACGCTCGCCGTCGTTGAAACGGCTGCCTTCCGGGCGCGCATACGTGAACGCCGCGTTGATGATCCGGAAGTTCGGCACGCCGAACACCAGTTCGTCCATGCCGATGCCAGGGGCCTGGCCGGATTCGGCGCGCAGGCGTTCATTGGTGGCGTTATCGAGGTCGAACAGGTCGCGCAGCGCGTCGTCGCTGTCGGCCAGGGGCGCGAGTACCGAGTCTTCGACATCGGCGAAACGTGACGGGATCAGGCGGCAGGTATCGAGCTGGCGCAGCAGCGTCAGCCTTGGCGTGACGGGCGAGCTCACAGGCCGCCGCGCCTGGCGTCGAGCAGCTTGCGCACGGTCTGCATCGCCAGCAGGCCGCCGGCCTGCATGAAGGCGAGCGGCGTGCGGCCGGCAAAAATCGGGTTGGTGTTGGGCAGGCGTACCCATTCGTCCGCGAGCTTGTCGCCATACAGGATGTGCAGGCTTTTGTAGATGCCGAGCAGGTACGAGATACGTGTGATGCGGTCGACTTCGAGCACCCGGTCGGGGTTTTTCTTCCAGTCGTAGAACGACGACGATGACAGGCCGCCGAGCAGCTCGCGCGCATCGTCGTCGCGCAGGCCCCAGGCGGCAGCAAGCCGGAAAAAGCCGGTCAGGGCCGAGCGGGACAAACGCTCGCGCTCGGCCTTGGATGTCAGGTCGACCAACGTCGCCGGCTCGAAACGGCTCTTGGGGTAGGCATAGGCAAGGCTCATGATTCCTCCGGTTTTGGAGTATTTATACTCCAATTTGGGATCAATCGCAAGCCCCGTATGGCTGGCGCCGATCGACTCAGTCCGCGCCAACCGCGGTGACGATCGCGCCAGCGCCGGCGCTGAGCATCCAGCCCGTCATCAAGAGATAGAACATCAGCAGCGTAAACAGCACCGAGACGCGGCGCGCATCCAGGCCGGCAAACAGCGGCTTCTTGTCGTAGGCAACGCCGACGAAGTAGGCGCCAAACACGGTGGCCAGGTAGTGCACGGCGCCGAACGTCTCGCCCAGTTCGCCCTTGCGCGGATGGTCGATCAGCAGGTGCGACAGGATCACCAGCACCAGGTACGGAATCGACGCGGCCAGCGGCGGCAGGTACAGGCCGAAGCGTTCGACGAAGGTGCGAACGGCAGGGCGCTTGCGCGCCAGCAGCGGCAGGAACAGATTGTGGATCAGGCCCGAAATCAGGATGACCTTGAGCAGCACGGCCTTGTGCAGGCTTTCCTCGCCAAAGCCCAGGTTGTGCAGATTGGTTTCGGCCTGCCGGTTATTCTGCACGAAGAACTCGGGCGACTGGATTTGCAGGATGCGCTGGAACCAGCTGATTTCTTCCAGCGCAGCCACGGCCACCAGGCCGGTCAGGCCAAGCAGTACCAGCACTTCGAGCCGCATGCCGCCGTTCTTCCAGCGGTCCACCGCCACGTAGCCGAGCAGGCCTGACGTGAGCGAGAACGCCAGGAACTGCATCCATTCGACGATGCCGTCTTCCACCAGCAGGCGTGAGAGCTCGTGCGGATTGCCTGACCATGCCAATGCCAGCAGCAGGATGAATGCATTGATGATGGTGGCCGACATGATGACCGGATGTTTGTACCAGGGATGATTGACTGCTAACTTATTGACCACCAACTTGCTCCTTCAGAGACGTAAAATGTTCAGCCGCGATTGGCTGCAGCGCAGGGCCCGGTGCGGGATCGGGATCGCCATCGCTTGATGTGCTGCGGTCAGCGACGCGGCGCCCCGTGCGGCGCAGCGCGCCGGCCAGCAGCACCGCAATGGCCCAGCCAAACAGCAGTGGGTCGAGCAGGGCGTCCCACAGGTTGCCGCTTGGCAGGCGCAGCACCGAGAACAGGACGACCGCACCCAGCACCGCTGCCGCAATCCCCGGCGCGTGATGCCGCGCGATCGCCAGCGCACAGGCGCCGGCCAGGATGACCGCGACGACCGGCGCCAGGGCGCCGCCGAAACCGGCGTAATAGTAACCGCTCGTGAGAAAGCCGACTGCGTCGAGGTACAGCAGGGTCCCGGCGACGGCCAGCACGCCCGCCAGCGATGCCGGCATGGCCGCGCTGCGGCGGGCGCCGTTCCAGCCCTCCGTCAGGCGTACCAGGCAGCAGCCCACCAGCAGGCCGCTGGGATACTGGAACGCCAGACCCAGGTACCATGCGGGCGACAGGTTGCCGGGCAGCGCCATCAGGGCCAGTGCGCCGGCCAGGATGGCAGCCACGCCGGTACGCGCGAGCGGCGCCGCGCCGCGCCACAGCGCACAGGCCACGGTGGCAGCGACAATCGCCCAGCCAATGCGGCCGTACACGATCTGGCTTGCGAGATCCGGCAGTGTCATCTAGGTGGAACCTTCCGGTTGAATACGGTAGCGATGGTGCGCAATCGCCTGGCGCTGCCAGGTGTAGGTAATATGCAGCTCGTTGCCGACCTGCTGCATCGATGGGTACGAAAATTCGTCACCGGCCGGCCCCTTGGCGATGTCGGCGATCGTGCGCCAGGTGCGCATGTCGTCCGAGATCGACAGGCGCAGGATGCTGCGCGCCGATGCGCCGCCTTCGACGTGATTATGCAGCATCAGGAACTGGCCGCTGGAAAGGCGTATCGCGGCGACCGACGTGCTGTAGTTGGGCAGATCGAGCGCCGGCAGATCGCGCCAGGTGGCGCCGCCATCGAGACTCGCTGCATGCTGGACCAGTTGCTGCTCGCTGTCGTCGCGCATCACGGCGCGCACCTCGTTCTTCGAGATGGCGACAAGGGCCGGCTGCAGCGTCGTGGTGCTGTTGCCGATGCGCGCCAGCGTGGTCGGATTGCCGTCGGCGTCGAACGCCATCAGCATCGGATACTTGTTGCCGATCTCGAAATACACGGGGAGCCACCAGCCGCCATCGCTCAGCATCAGCGGCGCGGTGCGCACCAGCGCGCTGGTATTGAACAGCGGCGAAGTCGGCAGGATGCGGCGCACATGGAAGGTGGCGCCCTGGTCGTTCGACACCAGGTGCGCAATGCGGGCCGCGGCCCAGCCGCCCAGGCCCGTGGCCACCACATACAGGTGGATCTTGCCGGTGCGGTCGGTCCAGGCGACGGGATTGCCGATGCGGCGCACACCGAAACCCAGTTCGGCGCCCAGCGTATCGCGGCTGGCGACCATCCTTGGCGCGCTCCACGCACCATGGGCCCAGGTCGAGGCAAAGACTTTGACGTCCGGGCCGCTCTCACGGCTGCCAGCCCACCAGAACGCGAGCATGCGATTGCCAGGCAGGGCGGCGAGCGTGCTGGCGTGGGCTGATGGCATGCCGCGCGGCGCGGGGATGTGGGCGTGCGAAAGTTCGGTGAGTGTCACGCGGCCAGGGCTGGTCGTGGTCAGGTTCGGAACAGTCGGCACGGCAGCTGCCATGGCGGCGGCGCCAGACGCGCCGCGCCAGCGCAGCGCCTCCGCCGCGATCACGAGCACCAGCACGGCAAGCAGCAAGCCGCCGAGAAGAATCGCATGATGTCTAGGCGGCCGGGGGATCGCGGACTTCTCCATTCGCTTCCAGTCGAAGAACCCGGCAAGTGCGTTGCGCACGGGGTTCGGGCAATGAATTTTTCACCGGTGATGTCATGCCAATGTCGCGGGCGCCAGCGTACGATCGTGACCGGGAAAAGGCGCTATCCTACCGTAAAGCAGCGAGAAAGAACATTGGCCGCTGATAAAAGACGCGTCGTTACGCGCCGAAACGACGCGACGATTCGCATCCCCCGCGTCGTTGGTAACACCGCCTATACTGGCTTTTTTGACCCTCCGGGCATTGCCGCATGCGCACCATACTGACTCCCTTGCTGTCTGTTTCCGTCCTTGCGTGCGCGCTGTTGGCGACCGGCTGCGCGCACCGCAATCCGTATTACGACGCCGCCAGATCCCATCATCGGGTCGAAGGCTTTGCGAACAATTATCCATCCAACCCTGCGTATCAACGGCCGCCGCGCGGCTTCTTCGAGGGCTGGGCTGCGCGGATCGCCAACTGGACCGAGGACGCCGCCGTGCGGGCGCCGCTTGCGCCGATCGCGCCGGTGGCGCCCGACCTGGCCTTCATTCATGCCAGTCGCAGCGAACCGGCGCTGACCTGGATCGGCCACGCGACGTTTTTGTTCCAGAGCGGGACCGGCGTGAACATCCTGACTGACCCCGTGTTCGACGAGCGCGCGTCGCCGCTGCCGTTCGCGGGACCCAAACGCCATCAGGCGCCCGGTGTGCTGCTTGCCGACTTGCCGCGCATCGACGTCGTCCTGCTCAGTCATTCGCATTACGACCACCTGTCGAAGGCATCGCTGCGCGCACTGTACCGCCAGCCGGGCGGGCCGCCGCTGCTGGTGGCGCCGCTGGGCGTGGACGTCTGGCTCGCGAAGAACGTGACGGGCGGCGACCGCTCGCGCATCGTCAAGCTCGATTGGTGGGAAAAGACGGTGTACCGGGGGCTGGAACTGCACCTGCTGCCGGTGCATCACTGGTCAGCCCGCTCGCTGTGGGACCGCAATGCAACGTTGTGGGGCGGCTTTGCCGTTACACGTCCGGGGTTTGCATTCTTCTTCTCGGGTGACCTGGGCTACTCAAAGGATATCGGCGACATCGCCGCGCGCTTCGATGGCTTCGACCTGGCGGCCATCGGTATCGGGGCCTACCAGCCGCTGTGGTACCGCAATTCGCACGTGAGTCCCGACGAGGCGGTGCGCATCCACCGCGAGCTGCGCGTCAAGCGCAGTGTGGGCATGCACTGGGGGACCTACCCGATGGGGCAGGAGCGCCTTGACCAGGCGCCGCGCGACCTGGCGCTGGCGCGCGCGGCGCAGGGTGTGGCGGACGACGCGTTCTTCGTGATGCGGCACGGGCAAACGTACAAGCCACCCATCTCGCCGTGAGTGGCGGCGGATGGGGCGTGCGTGAACTTCAAGGCTGGGCGCGCAGGGTCAGTTTGAGAATCTCGCCCGGCTGCCAGAGCCGCATGCGCGGCCCCCAGCCGCCGGCGCCGCGGCTGACCACCAGCTGCATGTGGCCGATGCGGTACCAACCCACCAAATAGGGAAACTCGCGCTGGGCCAGATAGGTGAATGGCCAGACCTGGCCGCCGTGCGTGTGCCCGGACAGCATCAGGTCGATGTCTTTTTGCGCGGCGCGCTCGATTAGTAGAGGGTCGGGAATGTGCGAGAGCAGGATCGTCGCGCCGTCCAGCCGCTTCGGCAGCATGCGTTCGAGACCGGCATTGACATCGCGTCCACCGCGCCGGGCGCGCCCGATATCGTCCAGGCCCGCCAGGTGCAGGCCCGGTGCGATCTCGACGTGCTGGCCGCGCAGCCACTTGACGCCGCCGGCTGCGAACTCGTGAATCGTGCCGCCGGCGTCGCCATAGTATTCATGGTTGCCGGTGATGGCCCAGACGCCCATGGCGGGCCGCAGGCGTTTGAGGACAGGTGCGAGCAGGGCGTCGTTGATCGGTTCATCTTCAACCTGGTCGCCCAGCATCACGACGGCATCGGGATCGAGGGCATTGATCTGGTCGACCCGCTTGCCGAGCCACTCTGCGCGGCGCTGGGCGCCGAGGTGCGTATCGCTGATCGCCACCAGCACCGTGCCGTCGAGCGCCTTGGGCAGGCCGGGCAGCGTGACTTCCTGTTCCACGATGGCCGGTGCGCGCATCGCCTGGAAGATCGCGAAACTGCTGACCGACACACCCGCAATTGCACCGAGGGCCAGAATGCGCGGGGCCCAGGTGCGCAGCCAGAGGCCGAAGCCCGTGATGACATCGGCCAGCAGCAGATACTGGGTCATGCAGAACAGCACGCCCAGCCACGTCATCGAGAACTGCCCCGGCCACCAGCGCCAGTCAAGCGCCGCATCCCCGAGCTGCACGCCCCACAGATAGAACGCCCACAGCGCCACGGCGCCCACCCACCAGACACGCGCCGGCACCCGCCCGCGCACGGCGCCAAGCGCATACAGGCGATGCGCCACATAGAAATGCATCAGCGAGCCAACGAAATTGATAATGATCGAAAACATGCATGCTCCCGCCGGCAGCCAGCCAGCGCATAGGGAATGAGGGGGGAATGGCCAAACCGGCAAACCGGCTCATCATAGCGAACACGCCAGGATCATGTCGCCTGTAAGTATCCCGCCCGCAAATAGTTATCAAACAATTCGACTCTGACCCTAATTGTTAGGCAGGCTCTGCAGCAAACATAACAATTAGGGTCAGAGTCGAATTATTGGGTAATTGCCTCAGAGTCGAATTGTTTCGCAATTGCTCAGGCGCTTGGCCTGTCTTGTCAGGCGGATTCGGCGTGTTCGACCAGGAGCTGGACCTTGGTGACGCCGTTGTATTCGTTGGCGTCGAGGCGGAAGGCGACGCGGGCGCGGTCGCTCAGGCTGTCGGTGTGGCCGAACCAGATGGCGTCGTAGCGGCGGCCGTTCTTTTCCAGCTGCAGCTTCAGGTGGCGTTCTTTCAGGATGCGCTGGCTGACGACGCGGAATTCGTCGCAGAAGACCGGCGGTGCGAAGCCCTGGCCCCAGACCTGGCCGTCCATCAGTTCGATGAACTGGGTCGAGTAGAACTCGTCCTCGAGCGGGCCGTCGGTTTCGATGATGCGTTCGAGCTGTGCTTCGGTCAGCCAGGCCTGGCCGACGGCTTCGAAGGCCTGGCAGAAGGTGTCGAAATTGTCGTGGCGCAGCGAGAGGCCGGCGGCCATCGCGTGGCCGCCGAACTTGTCGATCAGGCCCGGTACGCGCTTGGACACCAGGTCCAGCGCGTCGCGCAAGTGGAAGCCCGGAATCGAGCGGCCCGAGCCCTTGATCATGCCGTCGCCGGCTGGTGCGAAGGTGAATGTCGGGCGGTAGAATTTCTCTTTCAGGCGCGAGGCGACGATGCCGATCACGCCCTGGTGCCAGCCTTCGTCGAACACGGTGATCGTGCTGGCGCCGGTCGGCTCGAACGTGTCCAGGTGCAGCAGCGCGGTGTCCTGCATCTCGGCTTCGATTTCGCGGCGCTTGAGGTTGATTTCGTTCAGCTGCTGCGCGATGGCCCAGGCGCGGCCTTCGTCGTCGGTGGTCAGGCATTCGATGCCGAGCGCCATGTCCTGCAGGCGGCCGGCGGCGTTCAGGCGCGGGCCGACGGCAAAGCCCAGGTCGAACGGCGTGGCGCAGCGCGCTTCACGCCCGGCCACCCGGAACAGCGCCGCCACGCCGGCATGCATGCGGCCCGCGCGCATGCGCTTCAAGCCCTGCGCGACGAGGATGCGATTGTTGGCGTCGAGCTTGACGACGTCGGCCACCGTGCCCAGCGCGACCAGGTCGAGCAGGCTGTCGAGCTTGGGCTGCGTTTGCGCATCGAACACGCCACGCCGGCGCAATTCGGCGCGCAGGGCCAGCAGTACGTAGAACACCACGCCCACGCCGGCCAGGTTCTTGCTCGGGAAGCCGCACTCGGGCTGGTTCGGATTGACGATCACGCGCGCCGCCGGCAGCACGTCCCCCGGCAAGTGGTGGTCGGTGACGACGACGTCGATGCCCAACCCGTTCGCCGCCAGCACGCCGTCGACGCTGGCGATGCCGTTGTCGACCGTGACGATGATGTCGGGCGCCTTTTCGCGCGCGGTGAGCGCCACGATTTCGGGCGTGAGGCCGTAGCCGTATTCAAAACGGTTCGGGACGATGTAGTCGACCTGCGCGCCCATTGCACGGAGGCCGCGCAGGGCGACGGCGCAGGCGGTGGCGCCATCGCAATCGTAGTCGGCGACGATCGTCATGCGCTTGCCGGCGCCGATGGCGTCGGCAAGAAACGCGGCGGCGGCATCGATGTGCTTCAGGCCGGACGGCGGCGACAGGGCCGCCAGTTCGCTCGACAGCTCACGTGCATCGAGCAGGCCGCGCGATGCGTAGATGCGGGCCAGCACAGGGTGCACGCCATCCTGGCGCAGAAGTTCGGAGGTGCGGAACGGGCAGGGACGGGTGGAAAGTCGGGTCTTCAGTGTCAATGTCTGTCTCGGTCGGGTTATTTCAGTGCGCTCACCAGTGTTCTCACTTCAGTGCGTCGAGCGTCGGGCTGCGCCAGAATTTGCGCTGCGCCAGCGCGCTCGTCGTCGTCTCGAGCAGGCCTTCGCGGCTGCTCAGCACCAGCGTCAGCTTGCTCACGCGGCCAGCTTTCACGGCAGCCAACAGCGGCGCGAACAGCGTTTCTTCCAGTTGCTCCATCACCTGCAGCCAGACGCCCCAGTCGGCGGCCTGCGCCGCTTCGGCCAGGGGGCCGACGACCAGCATGCGGTCGGTCGACAGCAGATCGGGCAACCCCTCAAGCGAATCGAGCCGCTGATCGCCGAGTGCACCTAGCCAGCCCGGCACCGCGAAACTTGCCAGCGGCTGCGTGTGCGCGCGCGCCGTCCGGCCCGCACCCCACATCCAGAACGCGTTCACGATCGGCAGGCGGCGCGTTTCGCGCGCGGCGTTCACCGGATGTGCATGCCACGCCATCTGTACTTCGTTCTGCAGGCGCCGGTAGGCCAGCGCCGGCTGGCCCTTCGGCATGAAGTCCGTCAGGTCCATGTTGACGACTGTGTCGGGCGTGGCGGTCTCGAAACCGGTCCAGTCGTCAGCGCGCAGGAACCAGGTTTGCGCATCGCCGTAGCGCAGCGCATGGCCAATGCTTTCGCAGAGGTCGGCAGCCGTGGCGAACAGCGCGCGGCTGTCGTCATCGTCCAGTGGAACCTGGCGCGTATCGGCCATCGTCAGGTGGGTGCGCGCGATCTGGATGTGACCGGGGGACACGATGTACCAGTTGCCGCCCTCGGGTTCCAGCCCGAAGCCGCGCATGGCGGCAACGGCCACGTCGACCCCGCCCGCGGCGCCCAGGCCAAGCGCGCGCGCCAGCCAGGTTTCGTGGGGCAGGGCGTGGGTATGTTCGGCCGTGCGCGTGCGCGTGGCGCCCGACGTGCGTGAGAGCAGCAGCGCCAGCGCCGGCGTGTTCATCGCACGGATCAGGTCGGGAGCAAATTCGGGAAGCGGCAGAGCGAACGGCAGGACGAGCGTAATATGAGCCATCCCGCTATTCTAGGGCAAATCGCCACCACCAGCGGGGTGCCACCCCGATTCTTCACCCGCATGCCCGCTGGAATGCCCTAGTGGGTTTTTGATAATTGCGCCACAATCCCGGTTTGTCTGGCAAACTGCCGGGCTGATGCAGCCCGGCGCTGCGCTATTAATAAAAAAACACAGCGGATCGGTCGACACGGACAGCATGAGCATCACCCACAAACTCCCCTACGAATGGCAGATCGGCCTGCGCTACACGCGCGCCGGCAAGCGCAGCGGCCGCAACAGCTTCATCTCCTTCATTTCGATGGCCTCGGTGGCTGGTATCGCCCTCGGCGTGGCCGCGCTGATCGTCGTGCTGTCCGTGATGAATGGCTTCCAGAAGGAAGTCACCAACCGCATGCTGTCGATGCTGGCGCACGTCGAGATTTTTGACAGCCGCGGCGCGCTGCCCGACTGGCGCGCCACCAGCCTGCAGGCGCTGCGTAACCCCGAGGTCAAGGCCGCCGCGCCGTTCATCGATGCGCAATCGATGCTGCTGGTCGACGGCGTCATGAAGCCGGCGCTGCTGCGCGGCGTGGCGCCGGTCGAAGAAGCGCAGGTATCCGACATCACGCGCCAGATGAAGGCCGGCAGCTTTGCATCGCTGCGCGCCGGTTCGTTCAACGTGGTGCTGGGCCGCGCGCTGGCCAAGTCACTGGGCGTCGATGTGGGCGACCGCGTGACGCTGCTCGTGGCCAGCAGCGGCATCCTGGGCGGCGCCAGCACGCCGGGCGAGAACCCGCTGCCGCGCACGCGCGCGCTGACCGTGTCCGGCATTTTCGAAGCCGGCCATTTCGAGTTCGATTCCACGCTCGCCCTGATCAATATCGACGACGCCCAGGTGGCCACAGGCGCGACGGCGCCGGCCGGCATCCGCCTGCGCCTGCAAGACCTGCACCAGGCGCCACGCGTGGCCTACGAACTGCAAACGTCGATGCCGGGCGAATTGATCATGCGCGACTGGACCAAGGTCAACACCGTCTGGTTCGCGGCCGTGCAATCGCAGAAGAACATGATGTTCATTATCCTGACGATGATCGTGGCGGTGGCCGCGTTCAACCTCGTCTCGACGCTCGTCATGACCGTCAAGGACAAGCAGTCCGACATCGCCATCCTGCGTACGCTGGGCGCCTCGCCGCGCGCGATCATGAAAATCTTCATGGTGCAGGGTACGCTGGTCGGCCTGCTGGGCGGCCTGCTCGGCGTGGGCCTGGGCGTGCTGGTGGCGCTCAATGTCGACGTCATCGTGCCGGCCATCGAGCGCATCTCGGGCGTGCATTTCCTGTCGCAAGAGGTGTATCTGATCAGCGAAATGCCGTCCGAACTGCTGTGGGCCGACGTCGGCTGGATCGGCGGCGTGGCGGTGCTGCTGTCGTTCCTGGCGACGATCTACCCAAGCTGGGCCGCCTCGCGCGTGAAACCGGCAGAGGCGCTGCGCTATGAGTAACCGCGCCTGCGTCGTTTGCCCCGATTCCAATCCGAAGCACGAGAATTCATGAGCATCATCCACAAACTGCCGTACGAGTGGCAGGTCGGCCTGCGCTACACGCGCGCCGGCAAGAGCAGCGGTCGTAGCAGCTTCATTTCGTTCATCTCGCTCATTTCCGTGGCCGGCATCGCGCTCGGCGTGGCGGCCCTGATCATCGTGCTGTCGGTGATGAACGGTTTCCAGAAGCAGGTCACCGACCGCATGCTGTCGGTGCTGGCCCACATCGAGGTATTCGATGCATCGGGCAGCATGCCGGACTGGCAGGCCAGGGCCAAGGAAGCGGCGCAGAATCCAGCCGTACTGGGCTCGGCGCCGTTCGTCGAGACCCAGGGCCTGCTGGTGCGCGACGGGATCATGCGTCCGTCGATCGTGCGCGGCGTGCTGCCGGGCGTGGAAGACAATGTGTCGACGGTGGCGAAGCAGATCCGCGCCGGCAGCTTCGATGCGCTCAAACCCGGCAGCTTCAATATCGTGCTCGGTTATGCGCTGGCGCGCGCGCTGGGCGTGGGCATGGGCGACAAGGTCACCATGGTGCTGGCCCAGGGCCAGGTGACGCCAGCCGGCATGGTGCCGCGCACGCGCAGCTTCACGGTGGCCGGTATCTTTGAGGCCGGGCACTTCGACTTCGATGCGGCGCTGTCGTTCGTGCACATCGAGGATGCGCAGCGGCTCGAACGGCAGCAGGCGCCATCGGGCCTGCGCCTGCGCATCGCGAACATGCGCGAAGCGCCGCAAGTTGCGGCCGAATTGAAGGCCTCGATGAAGGGCGACCTGGTCGTGCGCGACTGGCCCAAGCTCAACGCCAACTGGTACGCTGCAGTGCAGACCGAAAAAAAGATGATGTTCATTATTCTGACTTTGATTATCGCGGTAGCCGCCTTCAACCTGGTCTCGAGCCTCGTGATGACCGTGACCGAAAAGCAGGCCGACATCGCGATCCTGCGCACGCTGGGCGCCTCGCCCGGCTCGATCATGAAAATCTTCATGGTGCAGGGTGCGGTCGTCGGTGTGCTCGGCACGCTTGCGGGCGTGGCCATGGGCGTGGGCGTGAGCAAGAACATCGGTGTCATCGTGCCGTTCATCGAACGCTTGCTGGGCGTGGAGTTCTTGTCCAAGGATATCTATTTGATCAGTACCGTGCCGTCCGAGCTGTACACGCCGGACGTCGTCACCATCGGCATCGTGTCGGTGGTGCTGGCCTTTGCGGCCACGATCTACCCAAGCTGGGCCGCCTCGCGCGTGAAACCGGCGGAGGCGCTGCGCTATGAATAATGTGAAGAACAATGCGATGAACGACGTGAACAACACCAATGACGTACCCGTGCTGGCCTGCCGTGGCCTGGGCAAGACCTTCAATCAGGGCGACGCCATCGTGCGCGTCATCGACGGCATCGACTTTGCCGTGTACCGCGGCGAGCGCGTGGCGATTGTCGGCGCGTCCGGCTCGGGCAAGTCGACGCTGCTGCACCTGCTTGGCGGCCTGGATACGCCGAGCAGCGGCACGGTAAGCCTGCGCGGCGAGGATTTTGCCAGCCTGTCCGAATCCCGGCGCGGCGAACTGCGCAACACGGCGCTGGGTTTCGTCTACCAGTTCCACCACCTGCTGCCCGAATTCACGGCGCTCGACAACGTCATGATGCCGCTCCTGATCCGCCGCATGCCGCGCGCCGAGGCGCTGACGCTGGCGCAGGCAATCCTCGAACGCGTGGGCCTGGGCAAACGCGTCATGCACCGCCCGGGCGAATTGTCCGGCGGCGAGCGCCAGCGGGTCGCGCTGGCGCGCGCACTGGTCACGCAACCGGCCTGCGTGCTGGCCGATGAACCGACCGGCAACCTCGATCACACGACTGCGCAGATCATCTTCGACCTGATGCTCGAACTGTCGCGCACCCTCGGCACCGCCTTCGTGATCGTCACGCACGACATGGAACTGGCGCGCCGCTGCGACCGCGTGCTGCGCATGACCGAGCACGGGCTGCAGGCAGCAGAGGGCTGACGCCATGTGGATCGATACGCACGTTCACCTCGACGCCCGCGAATACGGCGGCGATGGCGCCGGCGTCGCGCGCAGGGCCGAAGCGGCCGGCGTCTCGATGATCGTCATCATGGCAGTCGAGCGGGGCAATTTCGACACGGTCGCGGCCCTTGCTGCAGGCAGCCCGAACGCCTGCTACGCACTGGGCATCCACCCGATGTGCGTGCCGCAGGCGCACGACGACGACCTGGCGTACCTGCGCACGCGCGTCGAAGCGGCGATGGACGATCCGCGTTTTGTCGGCATCGGTGAAATCGGCCTGGATTTCTTCATCCCCGAACTCACCACGCCCGAAATGCGCGAGAAGCAGGCGCGGTTCTTCCGCGAACAGTTGCGCATCGCGCGCGACTTCGGACTGCCCGTGATGACGCATGTGCGCCGCTCGCAGGACCAGGTGCTCAAGCACCTGCGCCAGATTCGCCCGCCGAGCGGCATCGCGCATGCCTTCAATGGCAGCTTCCAGCAGGCGCAGAATTTCATCGACCTCGGCCTGCACCTGGGCTTCGGCGGTAACCTGACTTTTACGCGCGCGCTGCAGATCCGGCGCCTGGCCACCGAGTTGCCGCTCGACTGGATCGTGCTGGAAACTGACGCACCCGACATCGCCCCCAGCTGGATTCATCCGGGCCGCAACAGCCCCGAGAACCTGCCGGGCATCGGCGCGGCGTTGGCCGAATTGCGCGGCGTTGACACGGATGTCGTGCGCATCGCGGCCCATCGCGCCTCGCTGGCTGCGATCCCGCGCCTGGCCGGCTTGTGCGCCGCCGTCTAGCCAGGCGGCCCGGCGAAGTTCCCGAAACGGCGTCCGGCATCTGTGACACCTGACAAAACGCCATCAGTACGGCGTGCCAAGATGTGCTTCCCCCCGAAGCGCATTGCATGGACAGGAGATTCACGTGGACAACGCCAGCGAATTCCTGCGCATGCTGCAGAACGACCGTTCGCTATCGGGGACGCACCGGCCCATCCGGCTGCGTCTTGGCCATGCTGATCATCCGCTTGCCACTGTGCTGTTGCCGCAGCGTGTCACGGGCAGCGAAGCCATTTGCGGCAGCCTCGAGTACACCGTTACCTGCGTCGCGTCCACCCCGCGCCTGCCGCTCAAGGAACTGATCGCGCTGCCGGCCGAGGTCGGGCTCGTCACCGATCGGGGCGGGTTGCGCGGCGTGTGCGGCATCGTGGCCGAAGCACGCGCCGGCGATTTCGACGGCGGCCTGGGCGTGTACCAGCTCGTGATCCGCGACGCGCTTGCGATCATGGAAAAGCGCATCAACAGCCGTGTATTTCGCTACCAGAACGAACTCGAGATCGTGCAGGTGCTGTTCGACGAATGGCGCCTGTCGAACAGCGTGCTGGCCAGTGCCTTCGATTACGAACTCGATCCGTTGTTCGACCCGCGCCAGTTTCCGCCGCGCGAGCAGACCATGCAATACAACGAGTCCGACGCCGCCTTCGTGCGCCGCCTGCTGCGCCGGCGTGGCGTAGCCTGGACTTTCCGGCCCGGCCACGCGCGCACCAGGGCGCCAGGCAGCGAACGCGACGCATCGCCTGCCCACACGCTGGTGCTGTTCAACGATCCCAACACGCTGCCCCGCAACAGCGCCGGCGCCGTGCGCTACCACCAGGGCGGCGCCAGCGAAGAGCGCGACACGATCGTCTCGTGGTGCGCCGCGCGCCGCCTGCAGGCCGGCAGCACGACGCGGCATAGCTGGGATTATCGCAATCCGCTGGGCACCAGTTTCATGACGGCCACCGCGCGTAGCATGGCCGACCAGGGCCCCAGTGGCAATGGGCTTGCCGCCAGCCTGGACGACTACCAGGTCGAGATGCCCCATGCCGGTAACGACGTCGAAGACCACTGGCGCCTGGGCCAGCTGCGCATGAACCGGCACGAGCTTGACACCAAGTGCTTTCATGGCGCGGGCACCGTGCGCGACCTGCGCGCCGGCGAATGGTTCACGCTCAGCGGTCATCCCGAGATCGACACGCACCCGGCCGCCGAACGCGACTTCGTCATCACCGCATTGCAGGTCGAGGCCGAGAACAACCTGCCGGCTGACGTCGCGCAACGCGTGCGGCGGCTGATGGGCACCGCGCTCTCGGGAGCCGACAACGCATTTGCGGCATCGGTGCTGGCGTCTGCGCCTGGGGCTGCGCCGGCACATGCGCCCGCATCGTCGCTCGCATCCGGTCCCGTTCGCGTGCGCGTCACCTTCGACGCGGTGCGGCGCGGCATCCCGCTGGCCCCGGGTTTCGATCCGCGCACCGACCTGCCGCATCCGCAACTGCAAAGCGCCATCGTGACGGGGCCACCCGGCGAAGAGGTCCACTGCGATGCGCTGGGCCGGGTCAAGATCCGCTTCCCTGGCATGCGTACCGACGACCACCGGCATGCGCATGGCGCAGGGGCATCAAATACGCCTGCGGATTCGGCCTGGGTGCGCGTCGCATCCAACTGGGCCGGAGCGGGCGCCGGCAGCCAGCAGCAATCGGGCACGCTTGGCATGCCACGCGTGGGCACCGAGGTCCTGGTGGCATTCATGGGTGGCGACCCTGACCGGCCCGTGATCCTGTCGCAGTTGTACAACGAGCGTTCGCAGCCCCCGGCGCTCAGCCGCGCGGGTGGCTTGCCGGGCAATCGCTACCTGGCCGGCATGCGCAGCCGCGAGATTGGCGGCGCGCGCGGCGGGCAGTTGCTGTTCGACGATACCCCGGGCCAGATCGGCGTGCAGCTGGCCAGCGACCATGCTGCTGCCAAACTCAATCTGGGCTGGTTGTCCGAACCACGCACGAATGGCACGGCCGGTGCACGCGGCGAGGGCGCCGAACTGCGCAGCAGCAAGGCCGTTGCCGTGCGCGGCGGCGAAGGCATCCTGCTCAGTGCAGGCGGCAGCGATGCCGACCGTGGCGCCCAGCTCGAGCGCGGCGCGCTTGTCGGCATCGCCGAGATGATGCACGGTGTGCTCGATGAACTGGGCCGGCTGGCGGGCGCGCATGGCGAAGATCATGCGGCCAGCCCGCGCCTGGCCGAGCTCACCGAACGCTTGCGCCGCTGGCATGACGGTTCCAACCTGGCCCCAGGCCTGGCGCAGGGCGGCGCGCCGATGGTGGCGGTCAGCGCGCCGGCCGGGGTGGTGCTGGCCAGCGACGACGCCATCGCGCTGGGCGCGCGCACCAAGATCGACATCGTCTCGACCGGCGACACCGAAGTGGCGGCCGGGCGCAGCTTGTTCCTGCGGGCGTCGCGCGCGCTCAGCCTGTTCGCGTATGACCTCGGCATGAAGCTGATTGCGGCGCGCGGCGACATCGTCGTCGAAACCCACAAGGGCGATATCGAAATCAAGTCGTCCAACCGGATTCGCCTGATCGCCGCCACCGGCATCGAACTCGAAGCGCCGTCGGTCAAGGTGGTGTCGCAGGGGACGCAAACCGACTGGCACGGCGGCGCAATCACGCACCAGAGCAGCGGCAACCACGTCATCAAGGCCGCCAGCGTCGACTATCTCACAGGCGGTAGCGGCATGCCGGCCGGCCTGCGGCTGCCGGCCACCGCCCTCGAAACCGATGAGCGTGTGGTGGTGATCGACCGCCAGACGAATTTGCCGGCCAGGGGGCAGCGCTATATCGCACAGCACGAGGACGGTACCAGCATCGAAGGCATCACCGACGATGAAGGCCGCACGGGCATCCTGCATAGCTACGCCATGGGCGACATCGAAATCCGCCTGCTGGCCGATGACCAGTCCAGCGATCCAACGCCCGCCAGCACGGACAGAGCATGAGCGAGCCAACCCGGCCGATCCACCAGCCCACCGTCGAGCGCGATGGCAGTTTGGTGGCCCATACGGTCGCCACGCCGGTCGCATTCAAGGTGCGCGCCCGCGTCACGATCGGATCGCGCAAGGTCATCCCCGTCATTTTCGTTCCTGGCAGCATGGGCTCGAACCTGCGGGCGCGCGCCAATTTGAACAAGCGTGACGACGACGCGCTGCGCCCGGGCGAGCCCGCATGGCGGCCACCGAATCATCTCGCTGGCAAATACCGCGAGGCCGACGTATGGGAGACACGCGCGCCTGCACTGCGCCAGCGCATCCTCGATCCCGCCATCCTCGAGGTGGACCCTGACGGCGAACTCGACTTCCCACTCTGCGGCCTGGATGCTGACGTCATGCGCGAGCGGGGCTGGGGAGAAATCCACGCCGACTCGTACGGCGCGCTGCTGGTCGACCTGCAACGCCACCTGGACAAGACGTTCCAGCTCTCGCCCCAGGGCGCGCGCCTGGTGCGCCTGCACTGGAAGCGGGTGATGCAATGCGACCCCGAACGCTGGGGCGTGCGGCAGATCGAGCATGTCACCGAAGCTGAACTCGAACACTACGCCGGCTATCAGTATCCCGTCTATGCCTTCGGCTACAACTGGCTGGCGTCGTGCGACGTGGCGGCAAAAAACCTGCGCACGCGGATCGACGGGATACGCGCCTTCTGGACCGACCGCAAGCATGCATGCCGCCACGTGATCCTGGTGACCCACTCGATGGGCGGGCTGGTCGCGCGCGCCTGTGCGCGCCTGAGCGAGGGCGCAGGTGGTGCCTCGGATATTGCCGGCATCGTGCACGCCGTGATGCCCGCGCTGGGCGCCCCGGTGGCATACCGGCGCATGGCCTGCGGCACCGAGGCAGGCAACTTCACCAACGGGCCACTGGCCAATTTTGCGGCGTCCGGGTTCGCCGACATCGCTGGCGACACGAGCGCCAAAACGATGCCCGTGATGGCAGTGGCGCCCGGCCTGCTGCAACTGCTGCCGAATCATCTGTACCCGGCGCCGTGGCTGGTGATCAAAACGGTGCGCGGCGTCAGCGCGCACGAGGATATGCGCGACATGGTGTCACTGCCGGATGGTAATCCCTACGATATGTATCGGGACATGACCTCGTGGCACCGGATGATCGACCCGGGGTTGGTGGACCCGGCGCGGCGCTACGCCAAGCTGCATGGCGGCCCGGTCAAGAAAATTCTTGACGCAATCAACGAGGCGGAACGCTTTCATCGCCAGGTTCTGGGCGTCGAAGGGAAGGGCGGCAAGAGCACGCCGTACTATCACCGCCATTCTTACGCCTTCTATGGCGCGGACAAAACGCTGAAAGCGTACGGCAAGATTCGCTGGGTGGCGCGCATGCCCTCGACGTCGCCAGCGGTGCTTACGACCGCAAACGTACGGGCGGCAAAGCTGGTCGCCGATGGTGGAAAAGGAAGTGCCGGCATGCGCGAGGTGGAAACCGCGAACGGTGTCCGGCTGCGCTTTGTCTTGTGGCCGCAGGACGAAGAAGGCGATGAGACCGTGCCGCTGCAGTCCGGCGCAGGGGCGGCAGCGCACGTGCGTGGCGCGTTTGCGCCAACGGGTTTCCGGCACCAGGACAGTTTCCAGCACGAAGACATGCTGCTGCTGACGCGCCATCTCATCGTCAAGATCGTTCAGGAAGTCCGATGAAGCGGCTGAAGAGCCGCCGTGTGCGTTGGGTCGGTATAGCGATGGCGTCAGCCCTGACGCTGGTGTCCTTTCTCGCGAACTCGTTCCAGACCGACGAGGATAGGCAAAAGGTGGCAAAGATGACCGGCACGATGAAGACCGTCTGCGTAGGCCGTTTCCTGATCGACCTTCCCGCCGAGGCGACGGTGCGTCTGCGACGTGGCTTCGTCGGCGGTTACGATGTCGCCAGCACCGACCGTGAAACGGATGACGATTTCACGGAACGTCTCGGTGCATTGGAGAACACCCTGCTTGACGGGAAAAGCGAGTATGGCAAGCTCGAGTCGGCGAAAGACTTGCTGTCTGCGACGGGGCAGGGCAAGGTATTCGTGCACAACCGGCGACCGGCCCAGACCATCGAAAACGGCCACATTGTGGCAATTGAGGACGTGGACGTGCACGGCCTGCTGAGACTGCCCCACATCAGCATTGACGCGCAAGCGCAGGGCATGGCGCCGGGCAGCGGGGACGGGCTGGCACGCGTGCTGCGGCGGTTTCGCGCGATGCAGCCCGGCGAGATACCGCGCGAGCCAGGATTCTGCCTTGGCCACGCCATCGTGCTCGACCCGTATGACGACGCGGACACGGAAAGCGTCGTGCTGTTCGCCGGCCTGCCAGGCCATCCTGACGTGAGTATCGTGCTCTCGTCGATGGCAGGGGTGACGCCCGCTCCGCGCCTGCTCGAACGGCATGCGATCACGGTCGACCGCCGTCCGCTGTTCATGCAGCTTGCGTTCTCGCATCTGCGTGAAGCAGCGCGCGCCATCAATGGCCTCGACGGCGATGAACTGGTCATGCGGGTGCGCGAGCCCAATTTCACGACCGGCTATTCGTTTCAGTGGGAAATGCCCGGGCGCCAGGCGGATGTAACCACGCCGTTCATGACACTGGAACTGGCCGCCGGCACCGATCCGGCGGGTGGCGGCAAGCCGGTGCAGTCAACGTTGTCCGAGCAGGCGCTAATCGATCTGTGGGACCGGATCGCCGGCAGCCTGCGGCTGAGGCCAACTGCGATCCAGGCGCCAGCGGCTGTTGAAGCGCCGGCCACTGCGCTCGGCGCCATCGCGCTCGCCGGTGACAGTTGTCCGCACACGGGCTGGTGGCAATGCACCGAGGTCAACGCCCGCGTGCGCGTCTACAACGGGCAACGCCAGTTCATCGCCGAAGGCAAGCGCATGCCGCAAGCGCTGCTGCTGCCGCAACCAACCGTCTGGCAGCGGGTCAGGGGTTTGCAGCCCAGCTATGAAAGCCGGAGCCCGACCCGGTGGCGCCTGGCGGACAAGCGCCACCGTCCGCGCGTACCGGTTCAGTCCGCACCAGCGCCTGCCGTGACCGGGTTAGCCGAGCCCGGTGGCGTGCGCGATCTCGCGCCCCTTGATGCGTCTGACCTTGGGCCCGGTCTCGCGACCGGTCTGGAGCATGATGTTACGTCCGGCGTGAGGCCCGAAACGGACCTCATGCCACATCGCGACGCCCTGATCGGCAGCGCCGCGCAAAGCAGTGCACCTTGTCCGGCCAGCGGATGGTGGCGCTGTGACGACAGCGATGCGCTCGATGGCACGCGCTGGTTTGCCGCAGGCAGCCTGCTGCCACGTGCATCGTTCGCACAACGCGTTCGCCGGCACAGCAGCTGGACACTGGTGCGGCTTGCAAGCGAGCCTTGAGTGCATCGATCCGATCCGAACAGCCGCTTGACGCGACAACACGAAGGAGATGTCATGGACGGACCGGTGACGCGCCAGAAAGACTGGATGGTCCGCCCGACCGCAGTGGCAACGGGTAGGTGCTTCGTCGCTGCAATGCCGATCGGGCACAAGTCGGGCGACAGCCGCCCGGCCGCCTGACCGACGTTCGTTCGCCAACCCATGCGCAGCGCCATCCTTGCCTTTACCGCGGGCGCTGCCTGGCTCCAGACCCGGCCCGCATTGCCGGAACCAGCCAGCCTTGCTGCGTGCGTGTTCACGGCCATCGCCGTTTGCGTGATCCTGCGCGGCTTGCCCCGCATGCTGGTTGCCGGGGTCCTGCTCGGCGCGTGCTGGGCAGCGCTCCTTGCCCACAGTGCGCTCGGCGACGCATTGCCGCTTGCGGACGAAGGCCGCGAGATTGCCGTGACCGGCGTCGTCGCGAGCCTGCCGCACCGCTTCGACGGCGGCGTGCGCTTCCAGTTCGACGTTGCGCACGTCGACACGCCCGGCGCCACCGTACCGGCCAACATCATCCTGTCCTGGTACAGCGCCAGCGCCGCCGATCCGGCCTTCGTGCAGCCCGGTGAACGCTGGCGTCTTGTCGTGCGCCTGCAGCGCCCGCACGGCAACGCCAATCCGCACGGCTTTGATTACGAGGCGTGGTTGCTGGCACAGGGCGTGCGCGCGACGGGCTACGTCCGCCCGGCCGGCACGCGCAATGCCCGCCTGGCGGCATGGACGCCGGACGCCGGTTACGCCGTGGAGCGGGCGCGCGGCTGGCTGCGCAGCCGCATCCTGGCGGCCCTGGGCGGCAAGCCGTATGCGGGCGTGATCGTCGCGCTGGTGATCGGCGACCAGCGCGGCATTGATCAGGGGTCGTGGGACGTGTTCAACCGCACCGGCATCAGCCACCTCGTCTCGATCTCCGGCCTGCATATCACGATGCTGGCGGGCCTGGCCGCGTGGGCCACGTCGTGGCTGTGGCGCCGCTCATTCTTCACCGGTGCGAACCTGCCATTGCACTTGCCGGCGCAGAAGGCGGCCGCCCTGGCGGGCGCCGTGGTGGCGCTGCTGTACGTGCTGCTGGCCGGCTTCGGCGTGCCGGCCCAGCGCACCTTCTACATGCTGGCGGTGGTCGCGCTGGCGCTATGGTGCGGTCGCATCGCCTCGATGTCGCACGTGCTGTGCCTCGCGCTTGGCGTGGCCGTACTGCGCGATCCGTGGGCGATGCTGTGGCCGGGCTTCTGGCTGTCGTTCGGGGCGGTGGCGGCGATCCTGTATGCGTGCAGTGGCCGGCTGGGCGTGCCCACGCGCGGCTGGCGCGCCGGTCTCGTGGTGGCGGGGCGCACCCAGTGGGCCGTCACGCTGGGCCTGGCGCCGCTCACACTGCTGCTGTTCGGGCAGGTGTCGCTGGTCAGCCCTCTTGCCAATGCGGTGGCCATTCCCGTGATCAGCCTGTTCGTCACGCCGCTCGCGCTGGCCGGCAGCGTGCTGCCGTCGCCGCTGGCCGATCTGGTGCTGGGCAGCGCGCACCTGGCGATCGTCGTCCTGGTGTGGCCCCTGACGTGGTTGTCCGCGCCCGCGCTGGCCGTGTGGACCGCGCCCGCGCCAACACCCTGGATCCTCGTGCTGGCCCTGGCCGGCACCGTGTGGATGCTGGCGCCGCGCGGCTGGCCGCAGCGCTGGGCGGGCCTGGCTGCGTGGACGCCGCTGCTGACCCACATGCCGACGGGGCCTGTGGCCGACCGGTTCGACATCACGGCGTTCGATGTCGGCCAGGGCATGGCGCTGCTCGTCGAAACGCAGCATCACCGGCTGCTGTACGACACCGGCCCGCTGTACGCGCCCGGCGCAAGCGGCGCCACGCGCGTGATCCTCCCGTACCTGCGTGGCCGCGGCATCGGCCGGCTCGATGCACTGGTGATTTCGCACAGCGACCTCGATCACGTCGGCGGCGCCGAGGCAGTGTTGAAAACGGTACGAGTAGGGCAGTTGATCTCGTCACTTCCCGATGGCCACCGGGTGCTGGGCAAGGCCACGCGCCCGGCCCGCTGCAGCGCCGGCCAGGCCTGGCACTGGGACGGCGTGCGCTTCGAGATGCTCGCACCCAGTGTCGCCAGCTACGTCAACCCGCGCCTGAAGGCCAACGCGCGCAGTTGCGTACTGCGCATCAGCGCGGGCGGCAAAGCGATCCTGCTGGCCGGCGATATCGAAGCGGCGCAGGAAGCCGCACTGCTGGACCTTGATGCCGATCGTCTGCGCGCCGATGTGCTGCTGGCGCCGCACCATGGCAGCGGCACCTCGTCGAGCGCGGCATTCCTGCACGCGGTCGCGCCGACAGTCGGTATTTTCCAGGTAGGCCATCGCAATCGCTATCGCCACCCGCAAAAGCTGGTCTACGCGCGCTATGGCGCCATGGGCATCGAGCGTATTCGCACCGATGAGCGGGGCGCCGTCACGCTGGCGTTCGGGACCGGCCTGGACGTGACGACCTACCGCGCAACCCACGCCCGCTATTGGTACGGGCGTTGAGCTGCAGACGTCATCATCCGGCCGCAGGCAGTGTGATCGTCACCCGCAAGCCCCCGCCATCGCGATTGGCCACCACGATCTCGCCGTCATGCGCCTGCACCACGCGCTGCGCGATGGCCAGTCCAAGCCCGTGCCCGTCGACACCGGTGCGCGATGCCCCGGAGCGGAAGAACGGCTGGAAAATCGCCGGAAGATCCTCGGGCGCGATGCCTGGCCCCCGGTCGCATACCTCGACCCGTGCCACGCCATCCACGGCGCGCACGGACACCGCCACGACGCCGCCCGGCGCGCCATGTCTGGCCGCATTGCGCACGACGTTCTCGAGCGCGCTCCAGAGCAGATCCGGGTCGCCGCTGACGTTGACGCTGTCGTCGGCGTCGAAGTCAACGCGCAGCGCCGCGCCGCCGGCCGCCTGGCCAGCTTCAAAACGCGCATCGGCGACCAGCCCGTCGACCAATTCCACCAGATCCACCGGCTCGCGCCGCAGCGCGTCGGGCGATGCTTCCAGGCGCGACAACGTCAAGAGTTCGCCGATCAGCTTATCCATGCGGTTGCTTTCGCGCTCGATGCGTTCGAGCGTGATGCCGATCTTTTCCGGCTGCTGGTGCGCCAGGCCCAGCGCCGCCTGCATGCGCGCAAGCGGCGAGCGCAGTTCGTGCGACACGTCGTGCAGCAGCCGGCGCTGGCCATCCATCAGCGCGCGCAGGCGTGCGCTCATGCGGTCGAAGTCGCGGCCCAGGTCGACCAGTTCGTCGCCGCCCTTGGCGCCGGGACCGAAGCGCGGCGCCAGGTCCCCGGCGGCGGCGGCCTCGAAGGCGCTGCGCAGGGCGCGGATGGGGCGCGAGAAATACCAGGCCAGCAGCGCCGCGAACAGCAGGCTGGCCAGCACGGTGGCGCCGATCACGACGCTCTGGCCGATACGGCGCCGCGGGCCGGGACCGGGCCCGAGGCCGGGCGTCAGCGTATCGGGCCCGGCGCCTTCGCGCAGCCCGTCCTGGCGGCCGGCTTCACGGCCGTCACGGCCGATCTGGCGCCCGAAGTCACGCGACACGAACGCGATGTACTGCTCGCCGCCCGGGCCGACCAGGCGCCGCGCGCCACGCCACACGGCGCTGTCGCCACCCTGGGCGCCGTCGCGCAGCTCGCGTTCGACTGCATGCATCAGTTCGGCCGTTACCGCGCGGCCCAGCAGTTCGTGGCGCGATGCGTCGAGCACGAACAATTGGGGGCGCCGCATGTCGGGCAGCAGGCTGCGCAGGGCGGGCAAGCCACCGTGGCGCAGCGTGGCGGCGGCGGCGTCCAGCGCGATCGCTGCCGGCGGACCGCTGTCGAGCACGGGCGTCGCGCGCTGGCGTGCCTGGTCGCGCAGCCAGAACACGCCGCCCACGCCGATGGTCGCGGCCACCTGCGCCAGCAGGATGCACAGGAAGAACTTCCAGAACAACCGGCCCATGCTACTCCTTGATCAACTGGTAGCCCTGGCGGTAGATCGTCTGCAGGCACGAGCGGCCGTCCGCCAATGGCCCCAGCTTGTGCCGCAGGCTGCTCAGGTGGACGTCGATATTGCGATCGAACCGCGCCAGCGGCCGGCCCAGGCCCTGTTCGGACAGGTCGTTCTTGCTGACCGGGCGGCCGGCATTGCGTGCCAGGACTTCGAGCAGATTGAATTCGGTGCTGGTCAGGTCGAGATGCTGGCCGTCCCAGGTGGCGCGGCGCTGTTCGGGCAGCATGGTCAGCTTGCCGATGCTGAGCACCACCGCGGGCCCGCTCTCGGGCACGGCCTGGGTGCGGCGCAGGATGGCGCGCACGCGCGCTGTCAGTTCGCGCGGCGTGCAGGGCTTGGCCACGTAATCGTCGGCGCCCAGTTCGAGGCCCAGGATGCGGTCGGCATCGTCACCGCGCGCCGTGAGCATCAGGACCGGCATGCGGCTGCCGGCGCGGATCTGGCGCAGCGCTTCGATGCCGCCCGCTCCCGGCATCATGACATCGAGGACCGCGATGGCATAGCCGCCGGTCAGCGCGGCGCGCGCCCCGTCCTCGCCATTGTGCACGCAGGTGACGGGAAAGCCTTCCTGTTCGAGGTATTCGGCAAACATGCCGACCAGTTCGACATCGTCGTCGATGAGTAAAACGTTGTTCATGTTGACAGGATAGCGCAGCAGGTCGGTCGCGTCTGCGGTGCTTTACGCGGATTTACCTGGCTTAGACGCGCTTTACACGCCGCCGCCACACAATGGCCGCTTCCACAACACGAGAGGTCCACGATGACACGGCCAGCTTCCCCGCTCCCCACACTTTCCGGATTGCGCGCCGCAACGGCGTTCTCCGTCTGCCTGCTGGCCACGCCCGCCGTCCTGGCCCAGCCAATGCCGCCACCGGACGGTCCTGGGCACGACGGCCCGCCGTTCGGTCAACTGCACGAGCGCGACGGCGAAGCCGGTCTGTTCGGCACGCCGCCATTCCTGCGCGGCCTGAACCTGAGCGATGCGCAGAACGAGCGCGTCTTCACGATCCTGCACGGCCAGGCGCCCCGGCGGCGCGCGCTGGATCTTGCCGGGCGCAAGGCCGACGCGGCGCTGCGCTCGGTGGCAGGTGCACCGGGGTTCGACGGGGCCGCAGCATCCGCCGCCGCGCAGGCGCTGGGCCAGGCGATCGCCGACCAGGAGCTGCTGCGACTGCAGACACGCGCCATGCTCAAGGCAGTGCTCACGCCACAACAGCGTGCGCAGCTCGACGCGCCGCGTGGCAGGGGCCGCAAGGCTGATCGTGAACGACACAATACCCATGAGGGAGACAGCAGAAAATGAACGCAGCACGCCATCATCAAGACAGCGAGCAGCACGCCGACCACGACGCTGATCATCACCAGAGCCTGGGCGCCGACCTTGCCCGTATGCTGACCCGGGCCGCTACCCGGCGCCAGTCGTTGCGCTGGCTGTTTGCCGGCGCGGGCAGTGCGGTCTTGCCGCTGGCCGGTTGCGGCGGCAGCAGCAGCGCCGACGATGGTTTTGGCCTGTCCAGCTCCACCACCACGACCGGCGCCGCCAGCACCGGCAGCGGCCGCGCGGTCTGCTCGGTGATTCCCGAAGAAACGGGAGGCCCCTACCCGGGCGATGGCACCAACGGCAATGCCAATGGCGTGGCCAATGCGCTGGTCTTGTCCGGCATCGTGCGCAGCGATATCCGGTCCAGCGTCGCCGGCGCCAGCGGCGTGGCGGCCGGTGTGCCGCTGACGATCCGTTTGAAGATCGAGAACGTGGCGCAGGGCTGCGCGGCCGCCGCCGGCGCCACGGTCTACCTGTGGCACTGTACGCGCGAAGGCGGCTATTCGATGTACAGCAGCGGCATCGTGGGCGAGAACTATCTGCGCGGCGTGCAGGAAGCCGACAGCGACGGCTACGTCACGTTCACCACCATCTTCCCGGGCTGCTATGACGGTCGCATGCCGCACGTGCATTTCGAGGTCTATCCGTCGCTGGCCAAGGCGACCAGCGCCGCGAACCGCGTCAAGACATCGCAGTTCACGTTCCCGCTAGTGATTGCCAACGAGGCCTACGCCAGCAGCGGCTATGCGAGCAGCATCGGCAATCTGGCGCGGATGAGCTTTGCGCTTGATAACGTGTTCAGCGACGGGACGGCGCTGCAGATGGCGAGCGTCACGGGCACGGCCAGCCAGGGCTACAGCGCCACGCTGACAGTCGGCGTAAATTGGTGAATACGCTCTAAACGCGCCCCGAAGATCGGCGCCGGGGCAGGAGACGCCATTACAATGGGCCGCACAATTTGACCACCATCGCTGACCATGCCCAAACCGCTGCTGCACTTCGCCCACGGGAACAGCTACCCGGCTGGCACCTACAATCGCCTGCTGGCGCAGCTCGCCGAACACTACGACGTGCGTACGCTGGACATGCACGGCCACGATCCGCGCTATCCGGTGGGCGATGGCTGGAACACGCTGACCGACGAGCTGATCGCGCACCTCGAGGGCTATGGCCAGCCGGCGATCCTCGTGGGCCACTCGCTGGGCGGCGCGCTGTCGACGATGGCGGCGCGGCGCCGGCCGGACCTGGTGCGCTGCGTCGTGATGCTCGATTCCCCCGTGGTGGCCGGGTGGCGCGCGCTGGTCTGGCGCCTGGCCAAGCTGGCAGGGTGGGGCGCACGGCTGTCCCCGGCGCGCTTTTCGTACAAGCGGCGCGAGCACTGGCCGGACCGCGACGCCGCGTACCGCCACTTCCACGCCAAGTCGATGTTCCAGGCCTGGGCGCCGGGCGCGCTTGACGACTACATGGAGCACGGCCTGGCGCCGCATCCCGACGGCGTCACGCTGCGCTTCCGGCGTGACGTCGAATCCGCCATTTACCAGACGCTGCCGCACCACATGGGAGGCGTGATCCGCGCGCCGTTCCCGGTGCCCGTTGGCTTCATCGCCGGCACCGAGTCGGAAGAGATGCGGCAGGCAGGGCTCGCGTTCACGCGCAAGCTGGTGGGCGAGCATCTGGCGATGATCGAAGGCGGCCATCTGTATCCGCTCGAAAAGCCGGCCGAGACGGCGCGGCTGGTCCACGCGATGATCAAGCGTTTGCTGGACGGCGCCGAGGCGGGCGGGTAGCAAATCAATCATTGTCAAAGCCTCACGGCCAGCGCCTTTTCGCGTAAAATCGCGTGATTTTCTCCCTGCTGGAAACCCACAAATGACTATCAAGAGCGACAACTGGATCCGCCGCATGGCGCACAGCACTGGCATGATCGAACCATTCGAGCCGCAGCAGGTGCGCGAGCAGGATGGCCGCCGGATCATCTCGTTCGGCACCTCGTCATACGGCTACGACATCCGCTGCGCCGATGAATTCAAGGTCTTCACCAACATCAACAGCACGATCGTCGACCCGAAGAACTTCGACTCGAACTCGTTCGTCGACATCAAGAGCGACGTCTGCATCATCCCGCCGAACTCGTTCGCGCTGGCGCGCACGATCGAATACTTCCGCATCCCGCGCAATGTGCTGACGATCTGCCTGGGCAAATCGACCTATGCGCGCTGCGGCATCATCGTCAATGTCACCCCGTTCGAACCGGAATGGGAAGGCTACGTGACGCTCGAGTTCTCGAACACGACGCCGCTGCCAGCGAAGATCTACGCCGGCGAAGGCTGCGCGCAGGTGCTGTTCTTCGAAAGCGATGAAGTCTGCGAAACGTCGTACAAGGACCGTGACGGCAAGTACCAGGGCCAGATCGGCGTGACGCTGCCGAAAGCCTGAGCAACTGCACCACCGTTCTGCATTCAGTCGGGGCAATCTGACCGCCGCAGGGCGGCCTGACCTGCCCCGTACACCACGGGCCTGACACCCGGTCAGGCCTGCACCTCCGCTTCCTTACCGCCAAGCCGCATCCTCCATCTGCCTGCAACACCCTGCGCGATCCGGCACGCCTGCGCACACGGTTTCGATCTACAATAAATCACACAGTGATTTTTGGTTTCGCTGTGCAAAACTAAAATCATGGAGACCGTGTTGATGAAAACGCAGCTTGCACCCTGCACGTCCCGCCGCATCGCGGCGCGGGTAGTACCGTCACTCATCGCCGTCCTGGCGCTGTCCGCTTGCGGTGGAGATGACGACGATGTCGGCGCACCGCCGCTGGCGACCACGCCGCCGGTTGCCATCCAGCCCGAACCACTCCGCCCGCAAGACGGGCGCACCTACGCGGTCATCGAAAGCAACCTGCCATTTAATAGCATGGCGAATGCGCCGGAGACCGACCGCTGGTGGGGCGTGCTGAACAAGGCGGGTTACCAGATCGAAGTGCCGAAGAACTGGAACGGCATGCTGGTCATGTATGCCCATGGCTATGGTGGCACGGGCCCGGCGCTGGAAGTGGCGCCGCCAGCGATCCGTCGCCATTTGATCAGCCAGGGCTATGCGTGGGCTGCATCGAGCTACAGCACCAATTACTATGACGTGCGCGCTGGCGTCGAAGACACGAACGCGCTGGCGCTGGCCTTCCGTGACATCGCCGGCAAGAACGGCCGCACGCTGACAGCGCCGAGCAAGACCTACATCATTGGCACCTCGATGGGTGGCCATGTCACGGCGGCTGCTGTGGACGAGGAAAACATCGAGACGGCCATCAACAAGATCCGCTACAACGGTGCGGTGCCGATGTGCGGCGTGCTGGGCGACACGGAACTCTACGATTATTTCGCCGCTTACCAGACTGCCGCCATGGTGGAGGCAGGCATGCCGGCCACGCGCTGGCCGCCGGCCGACTGGGCCACCATCGGCCCGCAGGTGAGGGCGAAGATGTTCTCCAGCTTCCCCGGCGGCAGCACCCCCACCGCGCAGGCAGTGCCGACCGAACAAGGCCTGCGGTTGAAGCAGATCGTTGCCAGCCTCAGCGGCGGCACCCGTCCGCTGTTCGACTATGCCTATGCCAGCGCGTACCAGGCCACGGTCTGGGGCACGTTCGGGCGCGACGGCAAGATGCAGGGCATCCTTCTCGACGATGTTGTGACCACGAGCGACATCTTCTTCCAGCTCGATGCCGACCCGGCCATCAGCGCCGACGAGGTCGCCTACAATGCGAGCATCTTCCGCGTGCCTGCCACACCGGGCGCGAACCGGCTGCGCCGCGACGGCCTGCGCTGGGTGCCGAAGACGAACGCGCGGATCAAGGTCCCGGTGGTGACCATCCACACGCTGGGCGACCTGTACGTGCCGTTCAAGATGGAGCAGATCTACAAGCGCCGCGCCGATGCACTCGGCACGTCGAACCTGCTGGTCCAGCGTGCCATCCGCGGGATCGCCCACTGCGACTTCACGATCGCCGAACAGGCTTCAGCATTCGACGCGATGGTCAAGTGGGAGCAACAGGGTGTCAAACCCGAAGGCGACGATGTGCTGACGCCGTCGATCGTGGCCGATCCGCAGTACGGCTGCAAGTTCACCGACAACACGCCGTCAGTGGACGACAGCCGCGCGTTGCTGGCCACGCGGGCCGCCTTGCCGCAGTGCGCGCCGCGCTGAGCATGCACGCTTGATGCAACAACGCCAGCCGGTTGGCTGGCGTTGTCCTTACTGGCTGGCCTGATGGCGCAGCCTGCGGGATCAGTCGTCCTGCTGCACGCAGTCGACGAAGTAGCCGCGCTTGCCATCGACTTCACGCTTGACCAGGCCGTGCACATCGGTCTCGAAGCCCGGGAAGCGCTCGTTGAAGTCACGTGCAAAGCGCAGGTAATCGACGATCGTGCGGTTGAAGCGCTCGCCCGGGATCAGGAGCGGGATGCCCGGTGGGTAGGGCGTGAGCAGGATCGCGGTGATGCGGCCTTCGAGTTCGTCGATCGCCACGCGCTCGATCTTGCGGTGTGCCATGTGCGCGAATGCGTCCGACGGCTTCATTGCCGGGATCATGTCGGACAGGTACATCTCGGTCGTCAGGCGCGCCACGTCGTGCGACTTGTAGAACGTGTGGATCTCGGTGCACAGGTCGCGCAGGCCGTGCATTTCGTAGCGCGGGTTGGCCGCGGCGAACTGCGGCATCGCACGCCACATCTGCGCATTGCGGTCGTAATCATCCTTGAACTGCTGCAGCGCCGTGACCAGCGTGTTCCAGCGGCCCTTGGTGATCCCGATCGTAAACATGATGAAGAACGAGTACAGCCCGCACTTCTCGATGATGACGCCGTGCTCGGCCAGATACTTGGTGACGATCGAGGCAGGAATGCCAGTCTCGCCGAACTGGCCCGACAGGTTCAGGCCCGGCGTGACGATGGTCGCCTTGATCGGGTCGAGCATATTGAAGCCCGGGGCCAGGTCGCCAAAACCGTGCCACGATTCTTCGGCGCGGATCATCCAGTCGTCCTGCGTGCCGATGCCTTCTTCCGAGAACTTGTCCGGGCCCCAGACCTGGAACCACCAGTCGGTGCCGAAGTCCGCATCGACCTTCTTCATCGCGCGGCGGAAGTCCAGCGCTTCCAGGATCGACTCTTCGACCAGCGCGGTGCCGCCTGGCGCTTCCATCATCGCGGCAGCGACGTCGCACGAGGCGATGATCGAATACTGCGGCGAGGTCGACGTGTGCATCAGGTACGCTTCATTGAACGCATCCTGGTCGAGCTTTACCGACTGCGATTCGCGCACCAGCACTTGCGAGGCCTGCGACAGGCCGGCCAGCAGCTTGTGCGTCGACTGGGTCGAGAAGATCATCGACTCTTTCGCGCGCGGGCGGTTCTGGCCGATCGCGTGCATGTTCTTGTAGAAGTCGTGGAACGTCGCGTGCGGCAGCCACGCTTCGTCGAAGTGCAGCGTGTCGATTTTACCGTCCAGCATTTCGCGCAGCGTCTCGACGTTGTACACCACGCCGTCGTAGGTCGACTGGGTGATCGTCAGGATGCGCGGCTTCTTGTTGACGGCTTCGCGCGCGAACGGATTGGCTTCGATCTTGCGGGCGATCGATTCGGGCGTGAACTCGGACAGCGGGATCGGACCGATGATGCCCAGGTTGTTCCGGGTCGGCATCAGGAACACGGGAATCGCGCCGCACATGATGATCGAGTGCAGGATCGACTTGTGGCAGTTGCGGTCGACGACGACGATGTCGCCCGGCGCGACGGTCGAGTGCCAGACCATCTTGTTCGAGGTCGACGTGCCGTTGGTCACGAAGTAGCAATGGTCGGCGCCATAGATGCGCGCGGCGTTGCGTTCGGATTTTGCGATCGGGCCCGTGTGGTCCAGCAGCTGCCCGAGCTCCTCGACCGCGTTGCAGACGTCGGCGCGCAGCATGTTCTCGCCGAAGAACTGGTGGAACATCTGGCCGATCGGCGACTTCAAAAAGGCGACGCCGCCCGAGTGGCCGGGGCAGTGCCACGAGTACGAACCGTCGTAGGCGTAGTTCACCAGCGCGCGGAAGAATGGCGGCGCCAGGCTGTCCAGATACGCTTTGGCTTCGCGGATGATGTGACGCGCGACGAATTCGGGCGTGTCTTCGAACATGTGGATGAAGCCGTGCAGCTCCTTGAGCACATCGTTCGGGATGTGGCGGCTGGTGCGGGTTTCGCCATAGATGTAGATCGGGATGTCCGCGTTCTTGTGGCGGATTTCCTTGACGAAGGCGCGCAGGCCGACCAGCGCCGAGTCGGTGTCTTCGAGCGAGCCGCTGCCGAATTCCTCGTCATCGATCGACAGCACGAATGCCGATGCGCGCGACTGCTGCTGGGCGAACTGGGACAGGTCGCCATAGCTGGTCACGCCAACGACCTCCATGCCTTCTTGTTCCATCGCCGCCGCGAGGGCGCGAATGCCAAGGCCGGAGGTGTTCTCCGAGCGGAAGTCCTCGTCGATGATGACGATGGGGAAACGAAATTTCATGGACAGCTCCAAAGCGAAGCGCCGTGGGGAGCGGCCGCGCCATCCCGGATCATTCCGAGGTGGAGCAGGGCCGCCGCGCACGGCACCGTAGAAAATGAGTAGCGGATTTTCGCAGAAATTGCGGGCTCCGGTGCAGGTTTTTTTGCCAGCCTGTGTGCCGGCTTGTTTGCTACATTAACCACTCACGCAGTTCGGTGTCGCACCCTAGCTGTCCAGGTGGCGCCCGGCACGCCGGACCCCCTCGGTCAGCAGCGCGGCAGCCAGCGCCGCGCCCAGCGGCACGGGCGACAAGGCCGTCGTCGTGCCTTCCAGAAACGCGAACAGGCCCAGCGTGATGCCGAAGGTGGCAACGGCGCCGGTCAGCGTCAGCAGCCAGGTGCGGCGCGCCAGCAGCGTGACCGCGGCCAGTGAAATCGCGATCTGCTGCGCGACCGACGCCGCTGCCCACTGGCGCTGGCGGTGCAGGGCTTCTTCGGAGCGCCGGTTCCAGTCGCGCGATGAGGCTTCCCAGCGCTCCGCTTCCTTGCGGATGATGTCTTTCTCGACGCGATAGCGCTCCACCTCCTGGGTGTAGCGGCCCGCATCCACGCCGGGCAGTGTGGCGGCCAATTCGGCCAGGTTCTGGCGGCTGGACTTGGCCTGGTAATGGGCCCAGGCGTTGGCCGCGCTGGTCTTTTCCATCGCTGCCGTTGTCTTGAACAGGCTTGCGTCGTTGTGTGACGAGGTGCCGAGGAAGGCAAACAGCGTGCCGATCGTGGCGAGCACGGCGATCAGGACGGCGACGCGGCCTGCAAAGCCGTCGCCGCCGCGCGAGCCAGGAGGCCGGAGCGGCCTGCTCATGGCGCGCCCTTGCCGGCGCTGCGCTGGTAAGTGACGTAGGCGTAGTCGAACCCGGGTTCGTCGTCACGCTGTGGCTGATGGTGCGTGTCGCGCGCGGTTTCGACCCACACAGCAGGGTCGATCCGTGGAAAGAACGTGTCGCAGGTGAAGCGGTGATCGATATGCGTGACGATCATGGCATCGGCCAGATCGATCGCCGCATTGAAGATTTGCGCGCCACCGATGATGCTGGCCGGCGCACCGGCCAGCAGCGCGATGGCCGCGTCCAGCGATGCGGCGCGCTCGGCGCCGTCATGCGACCAGTCGGGGTTACGGGTGATCACGATATTGCGCCGGCCCGGCAACGGGCGGCCGATCGAATCGAAGGTCTTGCGGCCCATGATCACCGGTTTGCCGAGCGTGACGCGCTTGAAGTGCGCCAGGTCGTGGGGCAGGTGCCACGGCATGCGGTTATCGACACCAATGCCATTGTCACGGTCAATGGCAACTACCAGGGTCAGGTGCGCGGTCATGGCAGGGGGCGCGTGACGGTCGCGGCGTTGGGAGCTGGCATCGGAGGGTCCTGTGGAGTCTGGAGGAATCTGGACCTTGCATGATACCAATATTTATACAGTTAATGGACAGCAGGTGCAGCAATCTGCAACGTATATGCTGTACTGACAACAGCTTTTGCGCGCGAGACGAAACAGTAATAAAAAGTAAGCAGTATGTACCGTCCCTATCGGCCGGGTTAATGTCAGCGCCAGGTTGGCAACAGTCGTGGACAGGGCGTCATGCGCGGTCCCCGACCCGAAACCCCGAGTAACAGGCGCGTATCGACCATCTGGAACGGCTGCGCTGATCTATAGCGCATGTCGCCGATGCAAGCTGCTTGCGAAGGGGAAATTTGCATTGCTAGTTGTAATTTATATATTTTGCTGCGACGCGTCAAAACTACTGACTTTCGAGCTTAATTAGCATATAGTCTATTTATGTTATTGATGTGCATCAAATGATGCAAACATAATTTTGCGTTATTCCTTGATGAAGTCGGTTTCATTTTTTCTTTTTGAGTAGTACGCGTTTCGCGGCGCTGCAGTAAACAATTGGATAGGGAAGCAAATCCAGCTTCTGCGGCACGCCTGGGGGGCGGTGTCCGGTAGTCATAGAGCTACCGGCGCCAGGAGGCCATCGCGCCTTTATCGTGGTCGCAAGCGTTCTCGGTGGGTCGCATGAAAGCGTGCTTGCTGGCGGTAGTTGCGCACCTTATTCAATTCATGATGATTGGATCTGTCACGATGAAAAACTTCGACCCTGCCGCCGTTGTCGGCGAACACGATAAACATCGATCGCCCGATGCCACCGGCGACCTTGGTTCACTGCTGAAAAAGGGCAGTGCGCAATCGTCCGCCAGATACTGGCTACCGTTCTTCATCAACCTGCTCAAGATCTCCGATATTGCCGTCCTGCTGCTCGCGGGCTTCGGCGGCTTTTTCGTGCGCTTTGGCCTCGACGCCCGGCTGACGACGGCCGGCCACCTCTTTATCTACCTGAGCACGCTCGTCATCATCGTCTCGCTGCACTGCGCGCAGGCTTATCGCGAGCGTGAGATACTGTCGCTGAACGCCTTGCTGAGCAAACTGGGTCTGGGCTTCTTCGGTGGTCTTTCGCTGATCATGATCGTTGGCTACCTGTCCGGTACCTTGTCGGAGTATTCGCGCGTCTGGGTGGCCACCAGTGCCTGCGCCTGGTTCGTGCTGCTGCTGGCAAACCGTCTCATCCTTACCCGAATGATTTATCGTGCGCGCATGGCAAACATGCTCGACGAGTCGATCATCATCGTCGGCGCCAACGAGCGCGCCGAGCTGATCGTCAATGCGATCAAGCGTAACAGCCACGCGAACATCCGCGTGCTGGGCGTGTTCGACGACCGCGTCGAGCGGGGCATCCCGGAAACACTGCGCCAGCACATGCTGGGTTCGACGTGCACGATGCTCGATTACATCCGCACCAATCCCGTCGACCGTGTCGTGGTAGCGCTACCCTGGCTCGCGACCGAGCGTGTCGAGGCGCTGCTCAAGAAGCTTCGCACCGTGCCCGTCCGGATTGACCTCGTGCCGAACAACGTCGTCTGGCAATTCCCATCCATTAATATGGAGCGCCTTGCGGGCGTGCCGGTCCTGACGATCGCCAACAGCCGCATTGGCGAGCAGATGGGGCGCCTGAAGCGGATCGAAGATCTCGTGATCTCCAGCATCCTGCTTGTCCTGGTCAGCCCGGTGCTGGCGATCATTGCGCTCGCCGTCAAGCTCGATAGTCCTGGCCCGGTGATTTTCAAGCAGCGGCGTCATGGTTTCAACAACCAGGAATTCGAGGTCTGGAAGTTCCGCTCGATGAAGGTGAACGACTGTGCCAGCGGCGAGGTCAAGCAGGCGACGCGCTTTGACAGCCGGGTCACGCGTGTTGGCGGTTTCCTGCGCCGCAGCAGCCTGGACGAGTTGCCGCAGATCTTCAATGTATTGTTCGGCCATATGTCGATCGTCGGTCCGCGGCCCCATGCGATCAAGCACAACCTGGAATTCGGCGCGATTATTTCGGAGTACTACGCCCGTCACAACGTCAAGCCAGGCATCACGGGCTGGGCGCAGGTGAACGGATTCCGCGGCGAGACCGATACGCTGGACAAGATGCAGCGCCGCGTCGAGCACGATCTGCATTACATCGAGCACTGGTCGCTGATGCTGGACATGAAGATTCTTGTCATGACAGCGTTTTCGGTGTGGTTTCACAAGACAGCATATTGACACCCGGGCAGTGCGCTGCCTGGCCGTTGCAGGACACGCCGTTTCAGGCACGCGTATCGAACGCGTGTTCATGATGTCATGTAGTAGAATTGCAACTTATCCTGATTAAAAAACATGTTTGCCCGCTAGGTTCATGCTGTCTTTGTTGCGCTGATAAAAAGGTGTATGGCGTGCATGTGTTGCAAGCAAGCGGGAAGAAGCGTGAAAAAATATTATTTGGGATGGGATTCTTCTTGTATTTACTGCGAACCTGCGAACGTCATGTTGGCTCCAGTGCTGCGCGGTCGGCAGGCCGGCTGCCAGCCAGTCGTCTATGCCTGAAGCTGACTGCGGCAGCATGTGTGGTGCTGGCCGGTTCCCTGTCCGGCACACCCGCGCTGGCCGGCACGCTGCAGCCGTTTGTCAGTGCCGGTGTCGAGCATGACGACAATCTGTTTCGTGCATCAAGCGACGAGGCAACCCGTTCGGCAGCACGTGGCGATACCTACCGCAGTGCCGGTGGCGGTGCGCGCTTTGAACGACCAGTCAGTCGTCAGATCATTACCGCGTTTGCCGACTTTTCGTCGGTGAAATTTGACCGCAACAGCCAGCTGGACTATCTCCGCAAGGACCTCCGCGGTGACTGGCACTGGTTTGTCGCGTCGCGTTTCGACGGGCATATCGGCGGCTACTACCGCCAGGAGCTCGCCTCATTCGCCGACTTCGACGTGGTCCAGCGCAATCTGCGGGTGAGCAAGAAGCGCTACGCGGATGGCCGGTGGCGGTTCCATCCAAGCTGGCAATTGCGCGGCGAGGTGTCGAAAGAAGAATACGCCTACGAACTGGCGTCGCAGCGTGCCAGCGATCGCACCGAGGATTCCTGGGTTGCGGGCTTCGACTACCTGGCGCGCAGCGGCAGCACCGCCGGTTTCCAGCTGCGCCGGCTGGAAGGCAAATACCCGAACTGGCTCACGGTCGGCAACACGGGCACCGTGCTCAACGGCTATGACCAGGACGAAGCGAAACTCAATGTTTTATGGCTGGCAACGGGGAGCACGCAAGTGCTGTTTCTTGGCGGCTGGGTGCAGCGCAAGCAGATGGGCCAGTCAACGCGCGACGACAGCGGCACTAATGCACGGCTGATCGTCAACTACACGCCGGCAGGGAAGGTGAAGTTCACCGGCCAGGCCTGGCGCGAATTTGCCGCCATCGACGGCGCGCTGATCGGCAGTGCATTGGCCAATGGCGCCAGCGCACAGATGACCTGGGACGTCTCGGCGAAAATCCAGGCCGAGGTGGATGTGCGGCACGAAGAGCGTGAATTCAAGCCGTTCGGCGGGGCAGCCGAGCCAGTTGCCGCTGCCGATCTGGCCAGCGATAGCCGCGATACGCGGTCGGTGGGACTCGTGTACAAGCCGCTGCGCAATATCACCATCAAGGCGCGGGCATTTCAGGAGCAGCGCTCGGGAAGCCTCGCCGCAGGAACGAATAGCTACAAGGCAAATGGCGGATCCATCAACGCCACATTGCAATTTAACTGACTGATGGCGAAGAACTGGCAACGAACTGGCGAAGAACGGGCTGTATCGACGTTCAGCGATCGCCGGCACCAACGAACGACCTGATGTGCACTATTGACACTTTGTGAATGGAATGAACTTAACATGAAACAAATCTTGCTTGGTATCTTCGCCGTCTTGCTGGCATGGAGCATGGGGAGTGCGCACGCCGAAGAGCTGGTGCTCGGCGGTGGAGACGTCGTCAAGATCTCCGTGTTCGGCAACCCCGATCTGGCCGTGGAAACGCGCGTCAGCGAATCAGGCTTCATCACCATGCCGCTGGTCGGGCAGGTCGCCGTTGCCGGCCTGTCGAGCGCTGCGGCAGAAGCGAAGATTGCCAGCATGCTCGAGCGCGGCAATTTCGTGAAAAAGCCGCAGGTGAACCTGTTGATCACGGCGCTGACGAGCCAGCAGGTGTCGGTGCTCGGCCAGGTCAAGAAGGCAGGGCGCTACGCGATCGACGGTCGCCGCAGTGTGCTGGACATGCTGGCGCTGGCCGGCGGCATCGACACCAACGGCGGCGACATCGTCACGATCGTGCGTACCCGTAACGGCAAGGTCATGAAGGATGCGCTGGATACGGCCGAGCTGATGCGCACCGCTGACATGGCGGGCAACTTCGATCTGCAGGGTGGCGACGTCATCTTCGTCGAGCGCGCGCCCCGTTTCTACATCTACGGCGAAGTGCAGCGGCCAGGCATGCTGCGCCTCGAGCGCCAGATGACGGTCCTGCAGGGGCTGTCGGCAGGCGGCGGACTGACTGCGCGCGGTACCGAGCGCGGCCTTCGCGTCAAGCGCCGCGACGCGAGCGGCAAGATGCAGGTCATCAGTGTGAAGGGCGACGATCTGCTCCAGCCCGATGACGTCGTGTACGTCAAGGAAAGCCTGTTCTGACCATGCGCCGTTGCCCTGTCCGGAAAGCGCTGCACGTGCGCGCGCCATTGCACCTTATTGAAAGCCAACCATGAACCCAAGCCTGTTGTTACTCGCCCTGCGCGCGCGCTACAAGATCGTGCTGCTCGCGCTCGGCGTGACCGTGCTCGCCGCCGTCATCTTCAGCATGATGCAGCCCAAGAAGTATGAAGCCACCGTGGCGATGGTCGTCAATTACAAGGGCGTCGATCCGGTCACCGGCCTGAGCGCACCCGCGCAGCTGATGCCTGGCTACATTGCGACCCAGGTCGATATCATCAAGAGCAAGAGCGTGGCGCTGAAGGTCGTCGACGATCTGGGGCTGGCCAATGCGCCAGACGCGCAGACGCGCTTCCAGAATGCCACCGGCGGCAATGGCGGCACGCTGCGCGAGTGGCTGGCCGATTCGCTGCGCGGCAATGTGGACGTGGTGCCGGCACGCGAAAGCAGCGTGCTGACGATTAACTTCCGTGGCACCGACCCGCAGTTCGTGTCGAAGGCGGCCAATGCGTTCGCCAATGCCTATCTGGACGTCAGTGTCCAGCTCAAGACCGACCCGGTGCAGCGCGCCAGCAGCTATATCACGGACCAGATCAAGACCCTGCGCAACCGCTACGAGCTGGCGCAATCGCGCCTGTCGAAGTACCAGAAGGACAACAACATCTACAGCGCGGACAACCGCCTGGATGTCGAGACCGCACGCCTGAACGAGTTGTCGAGCCAGCTGGTGGTCGTGCAAAGCCAGAGCATGGACGCTGCCTCGCGCCGCAGCCAGGCCCAGGGCAACTCCAGCAGCTCGCCCGACGTGATGAACAACCCGGTGGTGCAGACCCTGCAAACGAGCCTGTCGCTGGCTGAAGCCAAGTTCGCCGACATCTCGCAGCGCCTGGCGTCCAACCACCCGCAGTACAAGGCGGCCGCGTCCGAAGTGGCCAAGCTGCGCTCGAACCTGGAACAGCAGAAGCGCAATTCGTCCAGCAGCGTGGTGGCCTCGGCCGACATCAGCGAGCGCCGCGAAGGCGAACTGCGCGCGGCCCTGGCAGCGCAAAAGGACCGCGTGCAATCCCTGAACGGTGCCCGTGACGAATTCAACCTGCTGACCAACGAAGCGGAAAACGCCCGCCGCGCCTATGAATCGGCCAGCCAGCGCCTGAACACGATCAGCCTGGAAGGCGAGTCCAAGCAGGCCGACATCGCGGTGCTGAGCGCTGCCACGCCACCCCTGCAGCCATCCGGTCCGCGCGTCTCGCTCAATATCGTGCTGGCAATCATTGCCGGGACGATCCTGGGTCTGGGCGCTGTGCTGGTGCTTGAATTGCTGGACCAGCGGATCCGTTCGGCTTCGCATCTGGTCGACGCGTTCGGCCTGCCGATGCTGGGCGTGATCCAGCAACCGCGCGTGTCCTCCAAGGGCAAGAAGCCGTTTTCGAAGCCGCCTGGCGCCAAGGGCACGGGCAACATGACGCTGCCAACGTAATGGCGCATCAGCACAATGACCAGCATGGAGCGTCAACGATGAATTCCACTACCCCGGCCGTCGCAGTGACGGGCCATTCCGCACGTGGCGAGCGCGCCGCCAGCCACCAGTCGCACGATTCGATTGGCGCCATCCTGATCCGCAACGGGCGGCTGTCGGTGGCCGACGCCGACAAGGTGATGCGTGCTTCGATCGAACGCAATCTGCGCTTTGGCGACGCCGCTGTCGAAATGGGTCTCTTGACCGTTGCCGACATCGAGCTCGCCTTGTCGCGCCAGTACGATTATCCGTACCTGCTGGCCGGCCAGAGCGCCATCAGCGACGAGGTGGTTGCCGCCTACGAACCGTTCACCGCGCGCGTCGAATCGCTGCGCGCGCTGCGCAACCAGTTGCTGTGGCGCTGGTTCGAAACGGGTGACGAGCGCCGCGCACTGGCGATCACCAGTGCCGAATCGGGCGATGGCCGCAGCTTCCTGGCCGCCAACCTGGCCGTGGTGTTCTCGCAGCAGCACCAGCGCACCCTGCTGATCGATGCCGACCTGCGCGCGCCGCGTCAGCACGCACTGTTCGGGCTGGAAAACCGCGCCGGCCTGTCGGCCGTGCTGGCCGGCCGCAGCGGACACGAGGCGATCCAGCGCGTACCGGCGCTGGTCGACCTGTCGGTGTTGACGGCCGGCGCGCTGCCGCCGAACCCGTCCGAACTGCTGGGTTCACCGGCATTTGGCCGCCTGCTGCGCGAACTGGGCGCCGATTACGACGTGATCCTGATCGACACGCCGGCCGGGGCCGAGTATGCCGATGCCCAGGTGGTCGCCAGCCGCGCCGGCGCCGCCGTGATGGTGGCGCACAAGAACCATAGTCACTACAAGAAGATGCGCGACCTCGTCGATCTGTTGACCGATGCGCGTGTGCATCTGGTGGGAACCGTGCTCAACGAGTACTGACCGATGATGACGATGCCCCGCCTGATGCCCCGCCTGACTACCCGCCGCGTGCGCCCTCGAGTGCCGACGTTGCCCCTGTTGCGCTGCGCCTTCCTGGGCATGGTGCAGGGTTGACTGTGCGAATTGCGTACCTGATCCTCGCGCACGACCAGCCAGCGCATCTGCAGCGGCTGGTCGCGCGCCTGGCCGCGCCCGGTGCCGCATTCTTCGTGCACATCGACGCGAAGTCGGACCTGGCCGCATTTGCTGCACTGGCCCCGGCGGTCACGTTTTGCAAGCGCCGCATCAATGGCGCCTGGGGCGATATTTCCCTGGTCAAGGCAACGCTGGAATTGATGCGGTGCGCAGCAGCCGAACCCGGTGGCTTCGACCGCTACGTCTTGCTGAGCGGCGCCTGCTATCCGCTCTACACGCCCGCGGATATCGAGGCGTATTTTGAGCGCCATCGCGGCACCGAGTTCATCGAGGCGTTTGCACTGCCTGACACCAGATATGGCAAGACGCTCGAGCGCATCGCGCGCGTGTCGATCCGCAAGAGCAAGCCGCTTGGCCGCTTTCGCTGGCCGCTGCAGCACTTCCTGAACAGGGTGCTGCCGCTGCGCGACTATCGCAAGGTATTGACCGGCGAGCTGGTCACGGGATCGCAGTGGTGGAGCCTGAGCGGCGACGCCGTGAAGTATGTGCTGGACGTGACGGCGAGCGCGCCGCAGGTGTACCGGTTCTGCAAGCTGGTCGATTGTCCCGATGAATTCTATTTCCAGTACATCCTGTGGAATTCGCCGTTCAGAGCCAGCATCAGCCACAGCCTGACGTTCACCCGCTGGTCGCCCGGCAAGACCGGTCCTGACATGCTCGATGCGGCTTATCTGCCCCAGTTTGCGGGGCCGCTGATCCAGGCATCGGAATTCAAGAACAGCCCTGGCGAACGGCGCGAGGTGCTGTTTGCGCGCAAGTTTTCTGCGGCGTCTGCGCCCGTGCTCGACGCGATCGATGCGCTGGCGGCAGGGCGTCAACTGCCCATGCGTGGCGAACAAGAATCAGCTCTAAAAAATCAGCTCTAAAAAATCAGCTTTAACTGAGGTAAAGAATGGCCCGAATTGATATTTTACTGCCAGTGAAAAACGGCAAGGACTACCTGGCGGAAGCGATCGACAGCGTCATCGCGCAGACCTACACCGACTGGCGCCTGCTGGTGCTCGATCACGGTTCGACCGATGGCAGCGTTGAAATGGCCCAGGCCTATCATGCGCGCGACCCGCGTATCGAGGTGCATTCGTTCCCGCAGGCGAAGGGCTTGTCCGGCCTGTTGAATTGCGGCATCGACATTGCCGACTGCGAATTCATCATGCGGCATGACGCCGATGATATTTGCCTGCCGGACCGCATGGCGCTGACGCTGGCCGCGTTCGAGGCGCAGCCGGAATGCATCGTCGTCAGTGGCCAGGCCGACGTCATCGACGCTGCCGGTAACAAGCTCGACGATTTGCTCCTGCCGGTCGGCACCGCCCGCATCGGCGCGGCCAGCCTGTTCCGGAATCCGGTGTCGCATCCGGCCTCGGCATTGCGGTTCGACCCGGTCCAGAAGATGGGTGTGCGCTACGGCATCGACATTCTGAAAGTCCTGCCCGAAGACCAGCGCATCGATGTGCCGTCGCTGGCGGAAGACTATTTCCTCTTCGGCCAGCTCGCGATCCTGGGCAAGGTGACCAATCTGCCGCAGAAACTGCTGAAGTACCGCTGGCACGGCAAGAACGTCAGCATCACCAGTTTCACCGAACAGATGGAAGTCTCGCTGGCGATTTCGCGCTCGCTGACGCGCTCGTTCTGCACGATGCACAACTTGCCATGGTTCGATCCGGCGCCGTTCTGCAACCACGGCGGCATCCTGATGGACGTCGGTGGCAAGAGCAATTTCGACGCGGAATTCGAGACCATGGCGCGCAGCGTGCGCAAGGTGTTTGGCGCATCGCCCGAGATCGAACGCGAGCTGCGCTATCGTAAGGCGATTTCGACCCGCAACTGGGCGTCTCTGCTGTGGCGCTACAACCGCTTCCGTTCCGGCGATATCACCGAAACGGGTGAGTGGCACGCAGTGCGTGGCTGGCTCGTGCGCCGGTATCCCGGCAAGCGCCGCATCAGCGTCGCGCCTGAACTGGTCTAGTGGCAGCAGGGAATGGTAAAGAGATCAGTGCAACTGCTTAACTGGCTGAGGGAACCCTTCGGCGTTCCGACCTGGACCATCATGGCCCTGGTCGTTTTGAGCCTGTCCGTCGGCGCCGTGATTCCCATGTTTGGTGACAGCATGGGGTATCAGTTCGGCCGCCTGGCGGCGCTGCCCGCCTTGCTGTTGCTGGGTGTGCTGCTGATCTACGACTATAAAAAACTGGTGATGCTGATCCTGCTGTTCCGGTCGGTCGGCGACATGGTGCTGGAATCGACGCAGTTTGGTATCGGCAGCGTGCGCATGGGTATTGGCGGCCTGATCAACCTGTTCGTGATCATCATCGCGTGCATGATGGTGATGGAAAAGCCGAAGGCGTTTCCTGGCCGGCTGGCGCGTTTCTGGTTGCCGTTTGTCCTGATGATGAGCGTGGGCCTGGTGCTGTCGTACGAAAAGACGAATGCGCTGAAAATGTATTTGGGCATCCTGTCGAATTTCGCGATCTTCATGATTGCGATTTACATGGTCCGCTCGAACGAGGACTTCAACAAGGCCATCCGCCTGGTGATGTATTCGTCGCTGCTGCCCACGCTGTATGCCGTCGTCGATATCGCGCTGCATATGCGCGGCGGGGACTTTCGCCTGCAGTCGACGTTCTCGCATCCGAACGTGCTGGCCTTCTACCTGACGCTGGTGCTGGTGCTCGGGCTGTACATGCTCAAGAGCCCGCTGTACAACATCACGCCGCGTGGGCGCGTCGCCGTGTGCCTGTATATGCCGATGCTGATGGTGCAACTGCTGCTGACGCAGACCCGCAGCGCCTGGCTCGCATCCTTCCTCGTGTTCGTGCTGTATGCGCTGATCTTCAAGCGCAGCTACCTGCTGTACCTGCTGCTGCTGCCGTTGCTGCTGTTCGTGCCGTCGGTGAACGAACGCCTGATGGACCTGGGGCAGGGCAACGAAGTGGTGCGCAACGCCCAGCTCAACTCGTTCGCATGGCGCGTGATGCTGTGGGAATCGGCCATCGGCTGGATGGAAACGAAGCGCATGCTCCTCGGCTATGGACTGGACGGCTTTGGGTACCACGTGGGGACGTTCTTCCCGATGGACCGCACGATCCGCTGGGATGCCCACAATGTCTATGTGCAGTTCTTCTTCGAGATGGGCGCCGTTGGCCTGCTGTGCTACCTGTGGCTATACGCGCGCGTGCTGGGCACGCTGCGCACACTGGCCCGCGTCGATCCCGTGTCCGGGTTCCTGATGCTCGCCATCGTGATCCAGTATCTGATCGTGTCGTTCTCGGACAATATGTTCCGCTACCTGGTGTTCAACTGGTATCTCTGGTTCATCGTCGGCGGCGCGTGCGCGCTGGTGAATCTGCATCCAGGCAGCAAGGCGCGCACGGTCAGGGCCGGCGCAGCACGCCACGGGGCCGGTCTGTCTGGCCTGCCGGGCAATCATGAAGGAAAAGTATGAACATCGCGTACCTGGTGAACCAGTACCCCAAAATCAGCCACAGTTTCATCCGGCGCGAAATCCTGGCGCTCGAGCGCCAGGGCTACAAGGTGCAGCGCCTGGCCATGCGTGGCTGGAAAGACGAATTACGCGACGAGGAGGACATCCGTGAGCGCGCCGTGACGCGCTATGTGCTCCAGGATGGCGCGCTGGCAATGGCCATGGACGTGCTGCGCATGGCCGTCAAGCGGCCGGTGCGGTTTGCCAGGGCGCTGGCGCTGGCCTGCAAGATCGGCTTGCGGGCCGATCGCCCGTTGCCGCTGCACCTGATCTACCTGGCGGAAGCCTGCCGGATCGTGCCGTGGATGGCGGCGCACGGCGCGCGTCATCTGCACGCGCACTTCGGCACCAATTCCACCGAAGTGGCGATGCTGGCGAGCATGCTTGGCGGGCCGGCCTACAGCTTCACCGTGCACGGGCCCGAAGAATTCGACAAGCCTGAACTCTTGTGGCTGGGCGAGAAGATCCGCCGTTCGGCGTTTGTCGTCGCCGTCAGCTCGTTCGGGCGCAGCCAGCTGTTCCGCTGGGCCGCTTACGCCGATTGGGCCAAGGTGCAGGTCGTTCACTGCGGCATCGACCCGGGCTTTCATGCAGTGCCGCCGCGCCCGAGCCCGGCTGCGCCGCGGCTGGTGTGCGTGGGCCGCCTGTGCGAACAGAAGGGCCAGATGCTGCTGGTGCGCGCGGTCCAGGCCGTAGTGGCCAAAGGGATCCCGATCCATCTGGTGCTGGCCGGTGACGGCGAAATGCGTGGCGAGATCGAGGCGCTGATTGCCGCCAACAATCTGGGCAACCATATCAGCATCAGCGGCTGGATCAACGGCGACCAGGTGCGTGAAGAAATGCTGTCAGCGCGCGCCATGGTTTTGCCGAGCTTTGCCGAGGGGTTGCCGGTTGTCGTGATGGAAGCGATGGCGCTGCGCCGCCCGGTCCTGACCACCTACATCGCCGGCATTCCCGAACTGGTGCGGCACGGCGAGACAGGCTGGCTGTTCCCGGCGGGCGACGTGGCTGCGCTGGCTGCTGCACTGGAAGCGTGCCTGGCGGCGCCGCCGGCACAGCTGGAGGCGATGGGCGAGGCCGGTCATCAGCGCGTGCTGGCGCGCCACGCCGTCGACACCGAAGCGGCGAAACTGGCGCAGCTGATGCGCCAGACCGGGGCTTGACGCCCACACGCCCGGCACGATGGCGCCGCTGGTGACGGCGCGCCATCGCTGCCCTGGGCGGTGACACCATTGACGCCGATTGCAGACGTGCCAACGGCAGTACCGCGGGCATCACACGAGGCAAGGTCGTAACTGGCCATGACCGCAATTTTTTGGCACTCCGAAAGCACGATTCATGATGAGCTGGACTAGAGATATCTACATCAAGCTGCGCTGGCGTTTGAACATGCTGGCGCTGCACACCAAACGCGAACTGGACTGGCTGATCCGCGGGCGCTGGTATGCGCGCCGCCAGCGTTCCGGCAGCGGCGTGATCGTCTCGCTGACGTCGTATCCGCCACGGTTCGGCACGCTGCACCTGACACTGAAATCGTTGCTTTCGCAGTCCCATGTGGCCGACCGCACCATTTTGTGGATCGCACGCGGCGACATGGCCGCGCTGCCACCCGCGGTGACGAAGCTGCGCGCCGCTGGACTGGAAATCATCCCTTGCGACGACCTGAAGTCGTACAAGAAAATGATCCCGTTACTGCAGCAGGGCTGCAACGCGCCGATCGTGATTGCCGACGACGACGTCCATTACTGGCCGGAGTGGCTGGAGCAACTGATGGGGGCGCGCGATCCGGCCAGGCTTGAGGTGATCTGCCACCGGATGCACCGCGTGAAGCTGGGCGCTGACGGGCTGCCTGTCGCCTACAACGAATGGGAATTCGAGACAGCCAATCGCGAATCGAGCCGATTGAATTTCCCGACCGGGATCGGGGGCGTCCTGTATCCGCCGAATGTCTTCGGGCCCGAAGTACTGAATGTCGATGCCTTCACGGCCCATTGCCCGCGTGGTGACGATATCTGGTTCTGGTGGATGGCGCGTGCCAACGGCGCCACCTTCAGGCGCGTATCCCACCAACAGGAATTCCATACCTGGGAAGGTACCCAGGAGGTCGCGCTATGGAAAGACAATCTGGGAGCGATGATGAACGATAACCAGATCCGGGCGATGATCGGTGCCTACGGTTTTGATACAGAAAGAAAAACAACGTAATGTCTGCAATGTCCAATGCGCGCTGGCTGACGCTGTCGCAGGCTTCAAGAATCATCTTGCAGCTCATTTCGCTGACCATTCTCTCGAGGCTGCTGCCGCCTTCCGAATATGGTTTGCTGGCGATGGCCACTGTCGCCACCAATTTCGCCTTTCTGCTGCGCGATATGGGCACCGGCGCCGCCGTCGTGCAAAAGGAAAACCTGACCGAGCAAACCACGAGCACCGTGTTCTGGCTGAACATGGCGATGGGCTTGTTCCTGACGCTGGCCCTGGTCCTCGCATCGCCATTCCTGGCGGCGTATTTCCGTATCGACCGGCTTGCACCGGTCCTGTGCCTGTTGTCGATCGTGTTCCCCATCACCAGCGCCAGTGCCGTCCACCAGTCGCTGGTGGAACGCCGGTCCGGCTTCAAGACGCTGGCGCGCATCGAGATCGTGTCATCGGTCGTCGGCCTTACGGTCGCGATCACGCTGGCCTATCTGGGTTACGGTGTGTATAGCCTGGTGTGGAATTCACTGGTCTCGGCAGCGCTTTCGTCCACGCAACTGTGGCTGGCGAGCCCATGGCGGCCGAAGAAAATCTGGAGCGCGCCTGAACTGCGGTCCTTGTGGGGCTTCAGCGGCAATCTGACCGGTTTTAACTTCATCAACTTTTTCGCGCGTAATGCCGACAGCATGGTGATCGGCCGCGTGCTGGGTTCGGTGCAGCTGGGTATTTATGGCCAGGCCTATAAAGTCATGATGTTCCCGTTGCAAAGCATGAGCTATGTCGCGGGCCGGGCCTTGTTCCCGGTGATGAGCCGGCAGCAAGCCGAGCGCGACAAGATGGCGGGGCTGTATTTCCGCGCCCTGGCGATGATCGCCACCCTGACCGCCCCCATGATGGCGGGTCTGTGGGTACTGCGCGAGCCGTTCGTTGCCATCGCACTTGGCAAGCAGTGGGCGCAGGTCCCGATCGTTCTTGCCTGGCTGGCGCCCGTCGGCTTTCTGCAATCGCTGATTTCCACGACGGGTTCCGTCTTCATGTCGACCGGACGCACCGATCTGATGATGCGGCTGGGCTTGCTGGGCTCCGTCCTGCAGGTCGGCAGCTTTTTCATCGGTGTCAACTGGGGTATCGAGGGCGTTGCGGCTTGCTATCTGGTCGCCAATATCCTCAATGGCCTGCCGCATTTCTATTACGCGACGCGTGAATTGCACACCAGCCTGGCCAGCTTGCTGCGCGTGATCTGGCAACCGGTGATGTATTCGATGGTGATGGTCGCGGTGATTTATCCGCTGTTCAACGTGCTGTCGAACGGCGGTCATGCGCCACAGACGATTTTGATCGCGGTCACCGTAACAGGCGTCGTGATCTACGGGGCATTGATCATGCTGTTTTCGAAAGCAGTGGTACAGAGCTGCAAACAAATGATTGGCATGAAAGCCGGGTGATCGTGCCCGGCATGTTGCGAGTCCCGCGCTGTTACACCTTATCGAGATCGACGACGTTCATATGGAAAACCTGATTACCGTTTATATACCCACCAAGAACCGCCTCGATCTGTTGAAGCGCGCTGTCAATTCCGTCTTGTCGCAGACGCACCGGCCGATCGAACTCATTATCGTGTCCGACGGTTCGACGGATGGCACGTGCGACTATGTGAACGGGCTGGACGAAAACATCGCGATCACGCTGATTCACAATGACACGTCGGTGGGGGCCTGCGCGGCGCGCAATCAGGCCATTCAGGTGGCGCGCGGAGAGTTCATCACCGGTCTGGACGACGATGATATTTTTCTTCCGCACCGGCTGGCGACCTTTCTGGCAGCCTGGCGCCGCCAGCAGGAAAGCGGCGTGCGCTTCTCATGCCTGTTCGACCGGCGCATCATCAACGATGGCGACAGCGTGGCCTTGTGGGATACGCAAGCATCGGTCTCGGCCGAAGAGATCGTCCAGTCGAACGCCGTTGGCAATCAGGTGTTTACGACACCGCAGCGCATGAAGGACGCCGGCTCCTTCGATCCGGCGATGCCCGCGTGGCAGGACTGGGATATGTGGGTGCGGCTGATCAAGACGGGTGGCCCGGCGTACAGCATCCAGGCCAACACCTACATCATGGATATTTCGCACGAGTTCGAGCGGATCACCAAGAAGTCATCCGAGAAAATCGTCCGCGCTGCCCACCTGTTTTATGAAAAGCATTGCCAGCCGTGCGACCGGGCCGGCTTGCTCTATTCGCTGGCAGGTTACGACCAGATACGGCTGACGCTCAGCGATCTGGGCGTCATGCTGCGTTCAAAACATGCCAAATTCGCGTTGAAGAAGATCAGGGCCGGCAAGTTCAAGATGTCGTTGGCCAATTCGATCCGTTAACATGCATCGCTGCGCAGCGCAGCGTGCTAAGTCGGTCGACCGATCAATTTTTTCAGCCGGCGCTTGATCAGCGCTTTCGTTTGCGCCCGGAAATCGCGCAGCTTGCCGACGACGATCCAGAATGTACTGAGCTTGACGATGGATTCCGTCAGCCGGTAATAATGGGACGTGAACAGCTTGGCGTGGCTGCGCTGGGTCAGGATCGAATACACGAGGCCACTCTCGCGGCTGTCGATGAGTCTGTATGGCTGAGAAGCAGTCAAAGGATGAATGGCCAGTGTATAGGCGACCGGCCCGGTCAGCCTGAACGTACCGTGTGCGCCGGTGTCGTTACGCCATGGCAGATAGCGATCGATATTGGCCAGCACGGACAGGATCACGGCGCGCAGGAATGGGTGGCCCGGCACGCAGATGATGTGCCATTGCTGGTATTCGCCGCGGTCGATATGCGCGAGCTCGCGGTGGATGCCCCAGCCCAGGCGGTCCAGGTTGTCCGGATCGTCCCATTGCCCCAGCAGATAGCGATCCGACGGCGTAATGAAGTCGTCGAATGGGCGCGTCATCGTGCTCTTGATGTCCAGATAGGCGCCGCCCAATTTATACAGCAGCAGATAGCGAAACAGGTCAGCGCGCGCTGCACCGTAGTCTGGATTGATCCGCTCGTAATAGCGCAGGATCTTCGCGCCATAGTGATCCAGAATGAATTGCTTCATCATGGGCTCGTCATACCGGGTGTGCGTCCAGTCAGGGTTGAGACCCTTGATGTAGTCGACGTTGTTCGCCAGCTCTTCAGTGAAGGTCCGCGCACCAAAAAAGCATTGGTGGATCAGTTTTGGGATGGCATCACCCATCGCAAAGACAGGGAGTCCGTATTTTTTGCCGCGGTTAACCATTGCGTGCTTCGTGTTCAACAAATCTTCTCCTGATCCGGTCTGCTGCCTCCAGGCGCAGCCATCCATTGCAATCTTCATTTATTCGGTCATCGGCGACCATCGAACCATCACTGGCGCAGGACGCGATCGCCATGCGCCAGCTGCGCATCCATTGCCTGCAACAGCGTGTCGTCACCGTCGCTGAATTTGCGGGCGAACACCATCGGCCCACTGCCGTAGACATCGCCGGGGCTAAATTGCGTCGTGGTCCGGAAGTAATCCACGTGCCGTGCCGACATATTGGCCGGGCTGGCGCCGCCTGCGCTCCAATCCGTATAGGTCAGGTTGCGCCTGACGTTTGACATCAACGGTGAATTTCCCAGGATCGTATGCAGGAACGTCTCGTCCGCATACTGGGTGCCCTTGAAAAACCGGACCAGTGCCGGATTGCGCCCGGCGTAGTCAACGAGGTATTCGCACGCCGCCCGCGTGAGTGCCCACCAGGTCGAGCCGCCATAGGGTTTCAATGCGCCCAAACCCCGCTGGTAATCGCGCTCGCGCGGGATGATGCGGGCTTTGAGCAACACGCGCAGGGTCAAGCGGTGCAGGGGCGACAAGGTCGGGCGCAGCGTGTACGTCGTCAAGCGCGCCAGTGGTTTGCCGGCGGCTGCGCAGGGCATCGGCACGAGATTGATGTATTCGGCGTCCGGCTGGCCGGCAAAGAAGGCGCTGATGGACGCCGTTGGCCACAACGGATAATCAACGCCGCTGAGCAGCACGAAGCGTGTGAAAGGGCCTGCCGCGAGTGCCGTTTTCATCAGGAGCAGAATCGCTTCCACCTGAGAAAAGTCGCCCCAGTGCACGGCAACTGGTGCCGGCAACAGCGTGACGTCGTTTGCCCGCAGGTGACCAAATGCACCCTGGTCGGCTTTCTTGTCCACATGGATAAAGAACGCCGTTCCGTCCGAGCGCAGGCGCGCGATCAACCGTTGCAGGTGTGCGGGGTTGCCATGCGCCAGTAATAAATAAGCGATCAATTCGGTCTCCGTGTAAACCACGATGAAGTGTTTGTCCAGACGCCGGCGCCGACACGTGTTTCAACTGCCAGCATCAGGTCAATCGCGGCGTGGCTGGCGATTGGCCAGCTGCGTCATCAATTCCGTCAGGCGCGCCGCAGCCGCCGGGAAGGTGAACTTGTCGAGCGACGCCTGGCGCGCGTTGCGCGACAGTGCACCGCGCAGTGCGGCATCTTCCCAGACCGTGCGCAGCGCCTTCACCATGGCCGGGACGTCGTTTGGTGCGACCAATAAACCATCGACGCCGTCGACGACATAATCATCCGTCCCGGCGCAGGCAGTCGCCACCATGGGCACGCCGCGCATCATCGATTCGATGACCGTGACCTGGCCGGAGGGCGCATTCACGTCCGCGATCGGAATGACGTTCACGCGCGAGTGCAGCGCCAGCTGGTGGCACTGCGCCAGCGTCAGGTTGGAGCGAAAGCTCACGCAGGGTGGTGCCTGGATATGGGCGGTGGCGTGCGTCCCGGCGACGATGATGGTCTTGTAGCCCAGCTGCCCGGCCGCGTCGGCAAGCAGCGCGTAATCGCGGTTGGCAGTACCCAGCGCAACGATATACGGGTCGTCAAGCTCGTCTGTCCAGATGTCGGTATCCGGCAATTCGGCGCTGAGCGGCACGAAGACGAAGCGCTCGCGTGGCAGCCGCAGCCAGGTGCTGTAGATGTCGATCTCGGCCCGGGAATGCACGACGAACAGGTCGACCGCAGGCAGGCAGAAGCGCGCCAGCTTGCCCTTGATCCCGCCGTAAGGCTGGGCCAGGTTGAAGCACCACGCAATCAGCGGCACGTTCTTGCGGCCACTGAGCGTCTTGAGCAGTGCGACGATGACGGCCAGCTGCGGGAATGCCGTGACGATGCCGGTCGGGTGCTTGCCGAACGTTTGCCTGAAACCCCGCCAGCCGTGGCGCAGGTAATCGAACCACTCGCGGCGCGACGACACGGCGCGCGAACGGTCGTGATCGTAATCGGCCGGCACCTGCCGGGTGCGGTGCAGGCGCGCGTCGATGAACGGCATCAACCAGCCAGGCCAGGTAGTCTTAACGAACGGCGACAATACGAGCCAATCCATGCTGCACGATCCAATCAAGTGAAAAACAAGGGTTGCCGGTATCAGGCAACGTGGCCAGGGAGGCCACGGAGCAGGAAATCGACATTCTGCAGGCGCATCGTGCGGCGCAGCGAAGCGCTGGCAGCGTCCACGCTCAGGGCCATGCCCGTTCTGCTCTGATGCCCGTACAGCAGCAGCAGCAGGCCAAGCGCAGCGCTGTCGAGGCTGCAATCGTCGCGCAGCACGACATGCATCCGGCGTGGTTGCGCCGTGGCGCGCGCGAGCGCAGCCCGCAGTTCGCCAAGCGCACCATCACGCCAGGCGCCGCCGAGAGTCAGTGTGTACAGCTGGCCATCGTCGCTCTCTTGCAGGACGGGGGCAGCGCTGGCTGCGCGCAGACGCCGCGCGTCCAGTGCCGCGGGCAACGCGCGGGTGGCGAGCAGGCGCACGAGCGCCATGCCATCGCCCCAGTAGCGCCGCCAGAGTGCCGGCTCTTCCTTGATGCGCCACAACCACTCGAGGCCCAGCCGGCCCACGAGGGAAGGGGCGCGGCTGACCGTGCCTGCGACAAAGTTGACCACGGCGCCCAGATGGCTGACCAGCGGCGTATCCAGCGCGGCCAGATTGTGTTCGATCCACGCCTGGCCGCGCTTGGCGCCAAGCGACACGACGAGCAGGTCGGCATGGCTGGCGTTGATGCGCTCGATGATGGCGGGCGTGCTCATGTCGCCGATCGTCCCGAAGCCTGGCGAGTACGCGCCCACGCACCGCATGCGGCCTTCGCCGGCATTGAGCACATCGGCTGCCTGCTGCGCGACGCCATCCGGTCCGCCGAAGAAAAACACACTGAGCGGCATCGCGCGCTGGTCACGCAGGCGTTCGAAGACCGTTGCCCCCGCAACGCGGGCCGTGAACGGCAACCCCAGCAACTTCGCCAGCCACACGACCGGCATGCCGTCGGCAAGCGACAGCGACGAGCGCAGCACCGAGTCGCGGAACGCCGGATCCTGCTGGCTGGTGATCAAAAAATTCAGATTGGGCGTGGAGAAGAAGCAGCGCTCGCCACTGCCGGCGCGCGCCAGCAGCAAGTCAACGGTTTGCCCCATGTCCAGCGCGTCGAATGGCAGGCCCAGTACGCAATACACGGGGCGCGTGAAGTCGGTGACGACAGGCGCACGCTCATGCGGGGTCAGCAGAAGATTATTCACTGTCACGTTTTGACCTCACCCATGCGACTTGACGACGGAACAGAAAGCGGAAATACAACGGTATTTTCGCCAGGACGTAGACCACAGCCAGTGCCAGCTCCTTGCCGCTCAGCACCGCGCGGCCATGACGCCACCACGACAGCAGGATCGCCACGCCAAGCGCGGCGCCTGCCAGCACGCCCAGCAGCAGCGGCGCAACCGGGCCGCCGGCCAGGGCAAGCAGCAAGCTCAAGCCCGTGATCGCGCAGACCAGCAGCACCAGCAGCGCCAGCGGCGGCACGCACAGGTCGAGGCCAAACGCGAACAGGCTGGCACGGCGGCGGCGGATGGCGCCAAACAGCGCAGCCGGGGCGGCGCTGGCGATGACGCTTAGATGGCCGTGCTCCCAGCGCGTACGCTGGCTTTGCACGCCTTCGGCGCTGCTCGGGAAATGGCTGTACACCAGCGCGTGCGGACAGAACAGTGGGGGGGGGCCGGCCAGCGCCAGGTCCAGGCCGAGCTTCATGTCTTCCACGATGTGGCCGGTCGCGAGGTTGGCACTGCGGATCGTTTGCCACGGAAAAGCCATCCCGGTGCCCATCAACTGGCATGGCCAGCCCAGCCGGAACCAGCCCAGCGGTCGCACCTTGTTTTTCACGAGCCAGGCAAATTCAGCGATTTTTTTCAACGGTCCGCTTCCGGCCGGCGCGTGCATCAGGTACAGCGCCTGGACTGGCCGGCGATGGTGGGCGGCCAGCGTTGCCAGGCGCGCAATGGCGCCTTCGCCAACGATGCAGTCGGCGTCGACAATCACGACGACGTCCGGCGGCGCGGCAGCCAGGGCGTTCACGCCGAAGTCCAGTGCATAGCCCTTGCCGCGCAGTTGCGCGTGGCTGCGCTCGATGACCTGGGCCCCGGCCTGACGGGCCACCTCGGCAGTGCGGTCGGAGCAGTTGTCAGCAACGACGAGAATACGGTCGTTGGCGCTCAGCTGGGGCTGCAGGCTCGACAGGGTGGCAAGCAAGCCGCCCTCTTCATTATGGGCAGGTATCAGGATTGCAATGCTCGGACGCGGGCCGGGCACCGGTGCTGCACTGCGCACAGGGCGCCAGGCCAGCAGTGCCTGAGCCAGCAGGACCATGACTGGCACCAAAATGATGCACAGCAACATCAGCAGGGCGATCGAAAACGCTTGAATCAAGGGAATGTTTTCCTAAAAATGGATGGCCGGGGCCTGTCAGGCTGGACACGGTGGCTTGCAAAGGCAACCCCACCGGCGCGGCAGCACTGACAGCCATACGGCTGAATGCGCTATTTACCGCTATTTTGATCAGTAGCAATATCATAAGCGAAATTTCAGATGTATGAATGGTAACGAACACACGTGTCGCGCTGTACTGGCCAGGCTAGTGCGATCGAGGGGGCATCGGCTGGCGTATCGATCGATGAGGCGCATCTGCGAAAAAGGCGCAGTCAGCGTTATCTGTTGATGACGCTGATAGCGATACGAAGCAATTGTTCTGGAGACGTAACCCGCTCTCCATCCAGCGCCCAGCGCCAGCCCAGGTAATTGGGCAGGTAGCGCGACGCCACGCCACGAAAGCCCTGCAGCCAGGTCTTGAAACGCTGGTGGTAGGCATTCACGTTCTGCACATGGATGGCAAGGTTGCCCAGCCGCCTCGCACGCACCCCGGCGCGCAGATTGACCGTCTCGTGCGCGATCCTGTGCTTGCGTGCAAAGGCGCGGTAGGCGGCGTTGCTGTCACTGACCAGCAACGCCTGCCGATCGAGCCTGGGCAGCAAGTCACGGTCGAGTTGCGCAGCCGTGAGTGCACCGCGGCCAGTAACGGCGTCGACCGTGCGCCCCTCGCGGTCGCGCGCGACCAGGATGCAGTCAAGTTCACTGGAAATGCCCCGTTTGGCAGCATGACCGCCGCGGCGGCGCGGTGGCCGATCGAGCGTGCGCGAACCCTTTTGTGACTCGAGCAGAAATGTTTCGTCAGCTTCGACGATGCCATTGAGCGCCGCAGGCCGGTCGAGCTTGACCCAATGCAGGAAGCGGTGGCGCCAACGAAAGGCCGTGTTGCGGTGTACCCCGACCCGATCTGCTGCCTTGCGCACGGGCAGTGAATCGAGCAGCACCTGCGAATAGGCGAGCCATTTGGCCTTGTGCCTGAGCCGCGCCAGCGGCGTGTTCGTCAGGTCATTAAAGGTGCGGCCGCAAGCGCAGCAGCGGTAGCGCTGCAAGTCGTTGGCGAACCCGTGCCGGTAGCAGTGGTCGTTGCCGCATCGGGGACAGCAGCGGCCTGGTTCTCTGACCTCAGTGATGAGCGCAACCACCTGAGCCAGCCCGGCTGCAGGATGCAGGGCATCGAGAACTTGCCGGCGCTGGGGCTGGTTCAGCGAAGGCAGTTTTGCGAACCAACCCTTGAAACGTGGCGCTTTCATGATTGACTCCTGACGCTGGGGACAGGAGTTGGACCGTTGAAGTGCTGAAGTGCTCTTCAGTTCAAAGCTGGTCTCTATTTAACGTTGACTGCGCCCGAAAAAAAGCCGCGCACACGGCGCGGCTTGACACTGATACAGCAAAAAAAGTCAGGTTGACGGAACGAGCGTCGCGTTGACAGACGATGGGCCAGCCGTCCCGCTGGATGCAATCAGCACGATCGACGCGTTGGCTGGCCACAGGATGCGGACCGATTTTCCGTCGACCAGGTCCCACGTGTCGTGCGTGAACGAGTTGCCCGATTTCACTTGCATGCGCAACCGGGCGCCGCCGGTGGCGCGCACCGTGAAGTTGACATACGTGCCCGCTTGCGGCGTGGCCCACTTGACTGGCGTCAAACCCGTGTTATTGGCATTCACGTAGACCGTCTTGGTCGTCGTCGCATCAAATGAGAAATTCCGCGTAACCGGGTCGTAGGCGGCTGTGCCCGTGCCGGACTGCCGATACCAACCGCCGCGCATCGACACGATGTTCGTGTTTTGCTGCGGTGTGTTTCTTGCAGCCACCATGTCGCCGTTGCCGTCGACCCAGGCTTGTGCCGATGTCACCTGACGCAGGGCGGCGCGGATTTTGTCGAGCTGGTCGGCAACCGAGTTGTCCCAGCCTTTTGGCATCAGATTGAAGCCGGCATCGTTTTCGACATAAATCACGAACGGCGTACCCGTGTTCCGGTCAACGACGTAGGCGCCGTACAACTTGAGCGTCTCGACGATCTTCCGCAAATCCGGGTTGACGATCGCGCTGCTGTCGAAATTCGGCGGCAGCATTAACAGCGAGCCTTGCGGAATGGCGCCGGTGTTGGCGGCTGCCGAGTTGTCGGCCGCCGTTGCCGGGAATATATAGGCTGGGTTGCTGACGCCGTTGGCCAGGCCATTGAAGGTCAACGACATGGCAAGCGCGTGAGGATAGGCGGCAAGACCATCCTTGATTTCATGCTTGCGAATCAGGCCGGCTGAAGCAGGAATGCCCACCGCGCGTGCGCCCTGGTAGTAGTGCGAAGGATCGCCCCAGCCAGTCCCGCCCAGCTTGCTCCAGGAGTACATCGACGCAGTCCAGCGACCGTTCTGCTGCTTCAGCTGCCAGAATGAATGGACGATATTCGTGATCGGATCGACGATATCCGCGTGGCCGTCGGTACCGGAAGCCGGCAACACGGCCGCAGGCCAGCGAGGCAATGTGATGACGCGATTGGTCCCGCTGTCGGGGTCAGCGACGCCGACGGTGCTGGTGGCAGTCGAACCCGGGCCGACGATGGTCATCGGTGCATCGGTCGCGGAAGCGAGGAAGACGCCAGTGGAATACGCGCCGGAGGCGACGGTCGGGAAATAGCTGGACTTCGGAATCTCGAATGTACCAAAGACCGGGTTGAGTGGGCGCGAGTTCCACAGGGAATCTGCTGCATAAGGACGCAGATAGGTGCCAAATACGCCATCGGGCGTAGTGGAAGAGGGCGTTTGTGCCGAGGGCGCCTGCGTTGACGGTACGACGGATGGGGTCGTCGAGGATGGTACATTCGGGCGCGCCGTGGATGCGGCGGGCGCGGGGACGACCGACCCTGCCGATTGGGAAGCGGGTTGACTGGCACCGGTCGTCGGCGTGACCGGCGCAGGCGTCGTTTGCGCCGAAGGGACCTGCGCCGAAGGTACGATGGATGGGGTCGTCGAGGAAGGTACAGACGGGCTCACCGTGGATGGGACGGGCGCAGTGGAGGCCGAACCAATCGACTGGAACACGGGTTGACTGGCGCTGTCCGTTGGCACGACATTCTCAGGCGTGTCTTTGGCAGAGTCGCCGTTGTTGACAGCAGGCGCCGTCGCGGCAGCGACTGGCGGGGCGATGTTCGATACAGTCATTGCCGCAGTAGCAGAATCAGTGTCAGCGCCGCCACCGCCGCATGCAGCCAGCGACGTGCACAGTAGCGTGGAGACGACCTTGACGGTCACCGTACGTGAAAATAGTGTCATATGGGTATCTTCAATATCAGGGAGTATCGGATGCGGTATCAGGCTCTTCGCTCTCAGCCTGTTAGATGACGCCAATATTACGTTAGGGAAAGCAATTCCACACGGCAAAAAAGATTTTTATAGGAAACTATTGGGGATTTGCAACAGAAGATTGCCCGTCTTGCTATGGGCATTAAAAAAGTATTACCGGATGATGTGATCGAATTGAAAGGACGCACTCAAGACACTTGTGTTTCTCATAAACTGAGATTGGGAAACTTCAGCCTGCCGTCAGAAATTTCCCCGTTATTACACAGCGGCAATCGTATTGACGAGCATCACTGTTTAAATACTGGCCGAATCAAATGGCCAGACCGGCTTGCTGGGGTAGGCGCGCCAGAATTTGTGTTGGCTGAGCTGGGGTCAAAGCGGTAGGATATGGAAATTGCAAGAAGACTTCATGATCGAGGCCAGCCAGAGCGCGAGGAAACGATGACGAACCCACCGAGACCGAATGTGATCCTGATGTCGGCAACCATCACGCCATCAAAGGATATGCCCGGCTCGACGCGGATGGATCCGGCCATCCGCATGAACGACTATATCGAAGCGCTCCGGCACTACGAGGCAGTCGCGCCCGAGGTCGTCGACCGGATCGTTTTTCTGGAGAACTCCGACACCGACCTGACCCCGCTGAAAAACGCCTTGCAGCGCAAGTCGTACAAGAACGTGGAATTCCTCAGCGTCAGCTCGGATTATCCGCCGTCCAGAGGCAAGGGCTATGGCGAATTCAGAATGTTCGATGAAGGCCTGCTGGCCAGTGAATTGATCCAGTCGGACGATCACATCTGGAAGGTAACCGGGCGCTTGAAAATTTTAAATATCAAGCAATTGATCTGCTCGGCGCCAGCAGACTACGAGGTGTATTGTGACCTCAGGGACGTGCCACTCATTGGCGAGTCGTTGGGTGGCAACCTGTGGATGGAATTGCGCACCTTTGCATTCCGGCGCGATGCCTACGACCGGTATTTCCGCGGCGAGTTTTCCAAATCATTTGTGCTTGAAAAGAAATTTTTTCAAACCATGAAAGAGGAATTGGAAAAGCGGAACAAGCAGATCATCCCGCGTTTTCGTGTGCAGCCGATTATCGACGGGTATTCCGGGTATTCCAATGCGAATTATCGCAGTGCCAGTTACAGGGCAAAAGAGAAACTGCGTATGGTCGCCCGGACCATCGCGCCGGGCTTATGGTTGTAATTGCAATTGATCTCAAGGCAGCTTGACCAGCGATGCCTTGACGGACGATGCGCCGCTGGCACCACTGGTCGCCGTCAGCGTCAACTTCGCGTCGGCAGGCCATATGAACCGTTTTGATTGCCCGTTCTGCAGGTCTTTGGTTTCTTCGGTCACGACGCCATTGCTGCTGACCTGCAGGCGCAACGTGGCGCCGCCTGTTGCGCTGACCGCTAGTTCGACGTGGGCGCCTTCCGGTGGTTTTGCCCAGGTAACGCGGGTCAGGCCCGCGTTACTTGCATTGACATACACGCTCTTGCCGCTCGCCGGTTCGAACACGAGACGCTGTCCGGCCGAGTCGTAGGCTGCCGTGCCGGCGCCCGACTGGCGCGACCATGGACCCCGCATCGACAGGATGTTCATGTTCTGCTGCGCCTTGACCGCCGCGTTTGCCGTGTTGCCGTTGCCATCGATCCAACCCTGGACTGCCGTCACCTGGCGCAGGCTGGCGCGAATCTCGTCGAGCTGGCTGGCGACCCTGCCGTCCCAGCCTGTGGGCATCAGGTTGAAGCCGGCGTCGTTTTCAACATAGATCACGAACGGCGTGCCGGTGTTGTAATCGACCACATAGGCGCCGTACAACTTGAGCGTCTCGACGATCTTCTTCAGGTCGGGGTTGGTGATTTCGCTGCTGTCGAAATTGCGCGGCAACATGATCAGCGCGCCTTGGGGAATGGCGCCGGTATTGGCCGCTGCCGTATTGTCGGCCGATGTGGCGGGAAAGACATAGGCTGGGCTGGTGACACCATTGGCCAGGCCATTCTTCGTCAGTGACATCGCGAGCGCATGCGGGTAGGCGGCAAGACCATCCTTTATTTCATGCTTGCGAATCAGGCCAGCGGACGCCGGAATGCCCACGGCACGGGCGCCCTGGTAGTAGTGCGCTGGATCGCCCCATCCGTTGCCGGACAGCTTGCTCCACGAATACAGCGCTGCCGTCCAGCGGCCATCCTTCTGCTTCAACTGCCAGAACGAATGGATGGTCTGCGTTACCGGGTCGACGATGTCGGCATGGCCATCCGTGCCCGAGGCCGGCAACACGCCCGCAGGCCAGCGGGGAAGCGTGATGACGCGGTTGCCGCCATTGTCAGGGTCGGCCACCCCCACCGTGTGTGCGCCGGTGGAGCCAGGCCCGACGATGGTCATGGGCTTGTCCGTCGCCGACGCCAGGAACACCCCGGTCGAATAAGCGCCCGACGCCACGGTGGGGAAGTAACTCGATCGGGGAATCACGAACGTGCCAAACGTCGGATTGACCGGACGTGCATTCCACAAGGACGTTGCCGCGTAAGGGCGCAGATAACTGCCGAAGGGCGCCTGCCCCCCGCTCGTGGCCGCAGATGTTCGCGCCGCGCTCGAGTGCGCTACCGTGGCGACATGCACCGACGCTTCGATGTTGCCGGCTGCCCCTTGCAGCGGCAGGTTGCCACCGGGTGCCGGCGCTGTATTGGACACGGCGCCGTGTGCGCCGGTGGCGGGGGTGGCTACGTCGCAGGCGGTCAGCGCAGTGCAGAAGAGGGGCGCAAGCACGCGCAGGATCAGCGCGTTCGGTGGAAATGTCATGTCGATCCAATCAGAATGGCGTCGTGGCCGACGCATTGGCGCAGGCGGGTCAAGCTGGCCGCCGGCAGACGGAAACCGGCGCCTTGCTACCCGGATGCGGGTCGTATCCCGTGATTTTGTTCATCGCTGTGGATGAGTGGGCGTGAAGCCATGTACGGCGCGTGCGCATCGGACATGGAAGCAGCATGTGGCGCCGCGAACCAGGCATTCTACCAGTTCAGCGAGATTGAAGACGGTGCGCTGAGCTGGCGCCGCGATGGGGATGTACCTGCGCCATGCCTGCCACTGGCAACGAACTTCTGCAGGTCATTCTGTCCCGACGAGCACGGTACTGCCCTGGCGCGGTGCGAGCCGGTACTCCCTGGGCGATACCCCGAAGCGCTTCTTGAACAGGCGGCTGAAGTAGGCCGGATCCTGCGCGATGTCGAAAGCGGAGCGTCCCGCGATTCTCAGGCACAGCCGGTTGAGCCGGGTCGGCGTCAACCGCAACAGCGCTGCGTACTGACCGACTGGCCATTGTTCCTTGTAATGCAGTTCGACCTCTTCACGAAAACGGGTGTACAGCGCGAAGTCGCCGCGACCGGACTGGTCGGCCAGGCGGCGCTCGGCCTGGGCCCGTACCAGCAGCAGCAGCGCAGAGCGCGCCATCCACTCCTGGATCAGCTCATGGCCCTGCTGCGGGAAGGCCGCTTCCGCCAGCAACTGTTCGAGCAGTGACTCCAGGCGCACACGTGTCGGCCCGGCGGGCGCGAGTGCGATCGCAAGCGGCTCCATGACCAACGGCATGAACAGATCGCCATGGTCGCGCGCCGAGTCGAACAGCACTTGCTGGTCGATCGTCAGAACATAGCCCTGCGCTTCGAAAAAAATCGAAACGGTGGACCAGGGAAGGATGGATCGTGATCGCCACCGGCCCCGTGCGTTCCCAGGTGGTATCGCCGATGCTGGCCGTGACACGGCCGCCAAACAGGAAAAGTACCTGGAACAGTCCCCGGTGCACATGCGTGCGGATATGCCAGTCATACAGCCGGCTGCGCGTCTCGATCAGCTCGTTGTGAGCAAATTCGGCGCGCCCGGCCTTCGCCGGCTCGCCATACAGCGCGAACTGGGGAATATCGCGGGCGGGGCGGGCCCGTTTGCCGGTCGTGATCGACGTCGTCATGTGAAGTGCGCAAGCAATTTTGGGTGTAAAAATAGTACAAGTCATGTCCAGATTGATCCATTCTTTTTGCACCTGCCCGGCGCTACGATGATTGCTAGCAACACTCATCGGAGACAACCATGCGTACCCAAGTCGCGATTATCGGCGCCGGCCCGGCAGGCCTGCTGCTTTCCCACCTGCTTCAACTGCAAGGTATCGAGTCGATCGTCCGGGAGAGTCGTACCAGGCAAGACATCGAGTCGACCATTCGCGCCGGCGTGCGTCACGAGCGTGGCTTTGCGCTCGTGAGCACCCGTTCCCCGACTGTGCAACGCATGTACTTCCAGTTCGACCGAACGACAGTGTCGATCACTGGTCGGACGACCGCATCTGGTCCGAGCTTCACGCGCGTACCGAAGGTCACGACGGCTGGCGCCTCACCGAAGGCAAGATCTTCCAGAAGAACATCATCGGAATGCGCAGCTTCGTGTCGACGCCGATGCAGGCAGGCCGCCTGTATCTGGCCGGCGATGCTGCCCACATCGTGCCGCCAACCGGCGCGAAAGGCTTGAATCTGGCGGTGTCGGACGTGAATCTGCTGGCAAGGGGCATCGAACAGTTCTACCAGCGGGGAACCAGCGAGCGCCTGGAGCGCTACACCCAGGACGCCTTCAAGCGTATCTGGCGCGACGAGTATTTCTCACGGTGGATGACCAGCATGCTGCATACGTTCGCGGATGCGTCGTCGTTCCAGCGCGAGGTTCAGCGTGCCGAACTGGAGAACGTTGTCGCGTCGCGTGCGATGGCTACCGCGCTGGCGGAAAACTATGTCGGGTCATTCTGATCCCAGGCCCCGGGGCACGGGAAAATCTGGCCGCGGCCGGCGTGCTTGGCGCGATACATGCATGCGTCCGCCTTCTTGACGAGTTCGTCGGCCGTATCGGTACTGTCCGGAACGAAGATGCCAATGCCGATGCTGGCGCCGGCCTGTGCGGTGCCACCCGGCACCGGGACCGGCGCGGAGATCACGTCGATCAGCTTGCGGGCCACCGCCGCGGCGTCCTGGTAGCCCGTGACCAGGCCTTCAAGGATCACGGTGAACTCGTCGCCTGCCAGACGAAATGCGGCGTCGCTCTGCCGCAGGGACTTGGCGATGCGTTCGGCGATCACCTTCAGCAGCAGGTCGCCACCGTCGTGGCCCCAGCGGTCATTGACCGCCTTGAACCCGTCCAGGTCGATGAACAGCAGGGCCATGGCCTGACGATTGCGGTGCGCCCTGGCCTGGGCCAGCGGCAGCGAATCCCCCAGTGCACGGCGGTTCAGCAGGCCAGTCAGGGCGTCGTGGCGCGACTCGTAGTCGCGCTGTGCGTCCATGCGCTTGCGCTCCGTGATGTCGTGCAAGAACAGACTGATGATGCGGCGGCCTTGCACTTCCAGCGTATTGGCCCGGGCTTCGACGGTCAGCGTGCTGCCGTCTTTTCGGCGTACCGGAAACTCCACCCGCTGGTTCGCGATCGCGAGGGCGCCGGTTCGTCGAAAGCGTGCAATGTCCTCATGATAAGCCGAGGCAGTGTCGGCAGACACGATCAGGTCGGCCAGTGGTCTGCCGATCGCTTCGGCGTGCGACCAGCCCAGGACCAGTTCGGCCTGCCGGTTCCAGGCCGTGACGACGCCGCTGTCGTCCAGCGACACGTAGACATCGCTGGCGTATTCGAGGATGTTGCTCAGTTCAGCCGTGCGCTCTCGCAGCGACTCTTTGGTCAGGGCCTGGTTTGCAAGGGCGGCGGCCAGTCGTTCATTGGCATCGTGCAGTTCGGCAGTACGCATCTGCACGCGTTGTTCAAGTTCGGCATGCATGCGCTCGAGGCAAGCCCGGGCCGCCTTCTGCGCTGAAACGTCGTTGTAGACGGTGGTGTAGTACTCGACGTTGCCATGCTGGTCGAACCTGCCGCTGATGTTTATCTTCAGCCAGATGTAACCGCCCTGTGCGGTGCGGTAGCGCTGTTCGATCTCGTACTGGGGGCCTCACGGGCGGCGAGTCGATCGAGCACGGCCAGATACGATGGCAGGTCTTCAGGATGGCTGAATCCGGTGATATTTCTGCCGTCGAGTGCGTCCCGGCCGTAGCCCAGCATCGTCGACAGGGTGATGTTCGTACGCAGCCAGCAGCCGTCCGTGCCGATCAGGGCGACGCCAACACTGGACTCGTCGAAAATTGCAGTAATTCGTGCAATGCTTTCCAGTGCAACCCGGCCTGCTTCACCAACGTGTGCACGCGCCTGCCCCAGCATTTGCCGCAGTTCGGCCCACTGCGCGAGCACGCCGGCAAGTTCGTCAAGCCCGCCAAGATCAGGCGGCTGCATGCCGGGGGCGCCGCTGCGCGCAACGCAGAGTGCGCCGATCGGTTCACCATCGCTGTTTTTGATTGGCACCCCGGCCACGAACGACAAGGGCAGCCCGCCGGGCCATGCCAGGATGGCGCCGATGCGCTCGTCCTGACCGGCATCCATGACCAGCAACGGACCTGTCTGGCGGACAGTGTCGGCGATCGACGAGAAATGGCCGGGCAGCTGCGCGCCGGCGCCTCTGGTTGCATATCGAATCCATCGGCCCGGGCCATCAGCCAAGGTGATCCATGCCACTGGTGCATCGAGCAGGCGCGCCGCAAGCCGGGCGCTTCGCTCGACGGCCGGGCCCGGATCGGGAGCGGCGATGTCCAGCGTATCGAGCCACGCCCGGCACTCGGCATCATTCGGAACGAATGGTGGTTTGGTCATGATAGAAAGGGACGGATCGGCAGGTTCGTTTGTATTGACAATGAGTGGCAATAATATCCCTGCTTGCTGTTGCGTGGGGAGGACGACAGGCCCGAAAGGCGTACTCAGCATCAAGTGCTGATGAAGCTGACTGCGTGCGGCGGCAACCGGGGAAGGCTGCGCATGAGGATGTGTGGGGGTGGCACCGCGCAGCGTCGCTGCGTGCGGCCGCGTGCGCGTTGCCACGTCTGGCAGCGCGCTCACGGTTCGCGGGAAGCGCGCTGCCTTTTTATCGCACGACGGGCGTTATACCGCCATGGGCGCACTGATCGCCGGATGGTGCATGTAATTGACCAGTGAAAAATCTGCCGGTTCGATTTTCTCGAGCCATTCTGGCGCATATTCTTTTGTCAGCGCGAAATCCGGAATGCGTTCGGACAGAACCAGGGTCGGCGCCGGATAGGGCTCGCGCGTCAGTTGCTCGGTGACCATCCCGATATGATTCTCATAGATATGGGCGTCCCCGATAAAGTAGGTGAACCATTTTGGCTTGTAGCCGGTCAATCGCCCCACGAGATGCAGGAGCGCGGCGCCTTCAGCCAGATTGAAAGGCGTCCCCAATCCGATGTCATTGCTCCTCACGTACAGGCACAGAGAAATTTCGGACGTCGCCGGATTCGGCATGAATTGATACAGCAAATGGCATGCGGGAAGCGCGACGGCATCGAGTTCTGCGCAATTCCATCCATGGAACAGAATCCGGCGGCTCGTCGGATTATCGATAATCGTATCCAGACACTCCCGCAACTGGTCGATGGCCTTGTAGAGCAAGACCTTGGTGCAACCATCTTCCTGTACAGTCGATACGATGCTGTAACCCCGGCTTGTTGCGTCGGCAATCTGCCGCTCGTTTGCTGCGTCCAGCAGCTTGTACGCAGGCCACTGGCGCCACTGAACACCATAAACTGGCCCCAGGTCATCCGGGCCTTCCCGGAACGGGTTGTTCAGCCATGCACTGTTTTCATTGGCATTCTGGTCCCAGACCTTGCAGCCCAGCGCGCGGAAATCGGCAGCGCTTCTTTTCGCACGCAGAAAGCCAACGAGCTCGCCGACCACCGATTTGAAGGCCAGCTTCTTGGTGGTAATCGCGGGGAAGCCGTCTTTCTGCAAATCGAAGCGCATCATGGCGCCGGGAACGCTGAGGGTCCGGATGCCAGTGCGATTGGTTTGCCAGTCTCCGTTGTCGAGAACAGTCTGGATCAGGTCGAGATATTGTTTCATGATGTGCAAAAAAAGATTGGTGTTGATGGCCCGGTGAGCGCAGCGCTGCTGGCCTGTACCCTTCGTGCGCCGGTCAGCGGCAGTGATCGGGCTTGGGCGCGCACGTTACCGGTAAGCGTGGCCGGATGCGTTGTTTGCGCCGCGAGATGGCTGGATCCGGCATCGGGCGCCTGCGCCATATTGTCGGGCAGGTCTCAGGAAGTCGGCATGGTGGCGCATTGCGGGTAGACGGTATGAGGAGACGGACAACCTGCCATTCTATCATCCGGTGCAGGTGGCGGCAGACGGGCTATCCACGCCGCCGCTAGCGGGCTCGCCGAGGCGATCGGCGAAGCGCTGCAACGCCTGGCGCAGCGCGTCATCGGGCATCGCCAGCAGGTTGTCACCCACGTAGATTTCCACGACGCTGGTGTCTAGCAGCGCGCCATGGGCGGCGCGGTTGTACATCCAGATACCATCCTCGATGGCCAGCGCGTCGCGGATCGCCAGCGCATGATCGCGCGATACTGGCAGGTGAAGGTGCAGCATATTGGCCTCGGGCGCGGCCGGATTGACGCGGATTGCCGGGTGCGCGCGCAGCGCCGCATACACGAACTGCGTGCGCCTGAAGTAATCGGGCATGGCCGCCAGGCGCGCGTCGAAGTCCATCGCGGCGGCCACCACGTACGGTGAGCGATGGATCACGTTGCCACCCTGGCGCCGGAACCATTCGGCGCAGCGCGCCACAAACGCGCTGCTGCCGGCCAGCATCGCGCCACCCAGGCCACCCAGGCCCTTGTAAAGCGACACGTACACCGAATCGAAGCCGGCCGCGATCTGCGCCGCGCTGCGCCCGTACCCGGCTGCTGCCTCCCACAGGCGCGCGCCATCCATGTGCAGGTGGATGCCGCGCTCACGGCAGCCGCGCTTGATCGCCTCGAGTTCGTCCCAGGGCGAGAGCTGCCCGCCGATCTCCCGCATGGGGATCTCCAGGCCCACGGCGCCCAGGCGGTCCGGCACGGCCAGCAGATCGGCGGCCGTCCATGGCCGGTGCCGGTCGCCCACGGGCAGTGCCTGGAAGTGGTCGAGTAACTGGTAGTTTGCCCGTTCATGGACGAAGATGTGCGAGGTCGGGTGCAGCGCCACCAGGCGGCTGGCGCGCTCGAGGCAGGCCAGGCGCAGCGCCGTCACCTGCGCCATCGTGCCGCTGACGCAGAACACGGCGGCCTCGAAGCCGAGCGTGGCTGCAACCTTGGCTTCAAAGGACTGGATCAGGTCGCCATTGCCGTACACGTCGTGCTCGATGTCGTGCTGCTCGCACCAGGCGGCCATCGCTGCAAAATGTTCCGCAGGACGGCGCTGGCGATGGCCGGGGAAGATGGTGTGGCAGCGGCGCTGCAGGGCGGATTCTGACAAGGTGCACTCCGAAAGACAGGAACGCTACTCTACACCGCGCGGGGATGCTTCAGGAAGCGCCCGGCACGATGGCCGGGCGCGAGGCTCTTGATCGGCCGAACTTCAGCCGTGGGTCAGCGCCGGGCGGCGTGGCGTCGATGCAAGCGCATCGTGGCCGAGATTCGGGCCGTCTTCAGCCAGGCGGAAGCTGCGCACCGAACGGGCGAGGGCGTCGGCCTGCTCGTGCATCGCCTGCGCCGCGGCGCTGGCTTCTTCGACCAGTGCCGCGTTCTGCTGCGTGGTCGTGTCCATCTCGACGACGGCGCGGTTAATTTCCTCGATGCCCTGGGTCTGTTCCTGGCTGGCGTTGCTGATCTCGGCCATGATGGCGGTGACGCGCTGCACGCTCGTGAGCACATCCTGCATCGTGGTGCCGGCTTGCGCCACCAGCGCGCTGCCGGCGCCGACTTCGTGGTTCGAGGCGTCGATCAGACCCTTGATTTCCTTGGCTGCTGCGGCCGAGCGCTGGGCCAGATTGCGCACTTCGGACGCCACGACAGCGAAACCGCGACCCTGTTCGCCGGCGCGTGCCGCTTCGACGGCGGCATTCAGTGCCAGGATATTGGTCTGGAATGCGATGCCATCGATGACGCTCGTGATGTCCGAAATCTTGCGCGAGGCAACCGTGATCGAATCCATGCGGGCGACCACTTGCGACACGGTGTCGCCGCCTTTCTGGGCCACGTTCGATGCGGTTTGAGCGAATTCGTTGGCCTGGCGCGCATTGTCCGCGTTCTGGCGCACGGTCGTGGTGAGCTCGTCCATCGACGAGGCAGTGGTGGCCAGGCTGGCGGCCTGTTCTTCGGTGCGGCTGCACAGGTCCAGGTTGCCGGTCGAAATCTGCTGCGAGGCCGCGGCAATGTGCTCGGCGCCGTCGCGCACTTTGCCGACCACGCCCGACAGGTTCTCGCCGATCTCGTTGATCGCCACTGTCAGGCGGCCGATTTCATCGTTGTTACGGGGCGCAATCCGGGCAGTCAGGTCGCCGCCGGCAATGCGGCGTGCGATTTCCTCGACAGCAGCCAGCGGATGCGTCACGGTCGAACGCACCAGCAGGTAGAGCAGGGTGGCCAGCACGCCCAGTGCGCCCAGGCCGAGCAGGATGAATCGGTTGCGCAGTTCCGTGGCGGCGGCCGTGATCTCGTCGATATACGTGCCGCCGGCGATGACCCAGTTCCAGTCCTTCATGTGGCTGTAGGCCGCAAATTTCTCGCGCGAAGCGCTCTCGCCCGGGTTCTGCCAGTCGTAGCGCACGGTGCCTTCCTTCTTCTCAAGCATTTCCTTGACGAACTCATGGCCGTTGGCCGACTTGCTGTCGAGGATATTCTTGCCTTCGCTCTTCGGATGCACGAGCAGGTCGCCGTAGGTCTTGCCGGGCGCTGCCGACAACACGTAGAAGTAGCCGCTGTCGCCGACCTTGATCGCCTTGATGCGTTCCTTGAGGAAGGCGATGTCCTGGCTGATGTTCACGCCCACGTAGAGTGCGCCGACGACCTTGCCTGCGGCGTCGCGCACCGGCTCGTACTGGGTGATGAACTGCTTGCCGAACAGCGTGGCCAGGCCGACATAGGTGCGGCCGGCGCGCAGCGCGGCGTAGGCCGGCGCGGTCTTGTCGAGGGCCGTGCCGACGGCGCGTTCGCCGCTTTCCTTCTTGACCGACGTGGTCACGCGCACGAAATCGTCACCGGCGACGGCGAACACGGTGGCATTGGCACCCGTGCGTTCGGTAAAGCTGTCGGGGACGGCGAAGTCAAGGTTCAATGGCTTGCCGTCAAGGCTCAAGGTTGGCACCTGGCGGCCGCCGATGTCCACGGTGGTTGCTTCGTCGAGCGCATACACGCCCGGCAGACCGGCGCTGAAGATGCGGCCGAAACTGACAGCCTGGCTCGACACGGTCTTGTTGAACAGTTCGACCGTGTTGGCCACGCCTTTGAGTTCGCTCGTCACGCTCTCCATGGCGCGCTTTTCCAGCATGCTCGATGTGGACAGCGTGATCGTGCCGATCAGCACGGCAATGATGAACCCTGCCAGGGCGAAGGTGACGGCGCTGATGCGGGTGCCTACGCTCCAGCTGGCTAAACTATATTTTTGGTTGCTCATGGTAGTCGAGTGATGACGGAGGGTATAACCCCGGATCATACGCTTCAACCTTTTCTCATGGCAACATTTAGTGAGTTTTGGCAGTCTTTACGCTGTGCCGATGCAACGATGCAACGGAATGTGACGAGAAGTTACGATTCAGTTGCCAACACCCGCAATACGTTTGGCGCTTCGGTCAGGCCGCCACGGGCGCATGCGCCTGGAACTGCAGCGCGGCCAGGTTCGCATACACGCCGCGCAGCTCGACCAGTTCGTGGTGGGTGCCCATCTCGACGATCCTGCCACCATCGAGCACGACGATGCGATCGGCGCGCTGCACGGTTGCCAGGCGGTGGGCAATGATGATCGTGGTGCGTCCGATCATGGCCGCTTCGAGCGCCCGTTGCACGAGGCGTTCCGACTCGGCGTCGAGCGCGCTCGTCGCCTCATCGAGCAGCAGCAGTGGCGGGTTCTTCAGCAGTGCGCGCGCAATGGCGATGCGCTGGCGCTGGCCGCCCGACAGGCGCACGCCGCGTTCGCCCAGGAACGAGCGGTAGCCTTCCGGCAGGCGCTCGATGAATTCGTGCGCAGCCGCCATGCGCGCCGCCGCGATCACTTCCTCATCGGTGGCGTCGGGACGGCCATAGCGGATGTTTTCCATCGCGTCGAGCGAGAACACGACCGTATCCTGCGGCACGATGCCGACCGCACTGCGCAGCGTCTGCAGCGTCAGGTCGCGCACGTCGACGCCGTCCAGGCGAATGCTGCCCGATTGCGGATCGTAGAAGCGCAGCAGCAGCTGGAACAGCGTGGTCTTGCCGGCGCCGGACGGGCCGACGACGGCCACCGTCTCGCCAGGCTGGATCTCGAGCGCCAGATGCGACAGCGCTGCTTCCTGCAAGCGCGATGGATAGGCGAAGGTGACCCCGTCGAGCGTCACGCGCGCGCCGTTGGCGGTGCGCGTGGGCAGCGTGGCCGGGTGCAGCGGGTCCTGGATGTCCGAGCGCGCGCCCAGGAGTTCGAGCAGGCGCTCGGTGGCGCCGGCGGCGCGCTGGGCGTCGCCCATGACTTCGGACAGGGCGCCGACCGAACCGGCCACGATGCCGGCGTACAGGATGAATTGCCCCAGCTCGCCCCCGGTCATGGTCCCGGCAATCACGGCGTGCGCGCCCAGCCACAGCACGAACACGATCGCCCCAAAAATCAGCACGATCGCCAGCAGCGTCAGGGTTGCGCGTGCGCGGATGCGGCGCATCGCGGTGGTGAAGGCGCTTTCGACTTCGACTTTGAACCGCCCGGCCTCGTAGCCTTCGCGCGTGAAGGCCTGCACGGTCGGCATGGCGTTGAGGATTTCACCGGCAACGGCCGATGCATCGGCGATGCGGTCCTGCGAATCGCGCGACAGCTTGCGCACGCGGCGACCGAACAGCACGATCGGCAGCACGACCAGCACCAGCAGGCCCAGGATGATCGACGTCAGGCGCGGGCTCGTGATGAACAGCATGACCAGGCCGCCGATGAACAGCAGCGTGTTGCGCAGCGCGAGCGAGATGCTGGTGCCGACGATCGCCTGGATCAGCGTCGTGTCGGTCGTCAGGCGCGACAGGACTTCGCCGGTACGGGTGGTCTCGAAAAATTCGGGACTCTGGCGCACCACATGACGGTACACCGCGCTGCGGATGTCCGCCGTCACACGCTCGCCGAGCCACGAGACCATGTAGAAGCGCGCAGCCGTGGCCACCGCCAGCACGGCGGCCACCCCGAACAGCGCCAGGAAGGTCGCGTTGACGTTCTCGATGCCGCGCGCGGTGGCCGAGGCGCCGAAGCCCAGATCGATCATCTGCTTGAACGCCGCCGGGATGGCCAGCGTGGCGCCGGCCGCGAACAGCAGCGCGATGCCGGCCAGGATGAACTGGCGCCGGTAGGGCGCCATGAACGGGATCAAGCCCTTGAGGGTCGAGAGGCTGCTCTTGCTCGGGATGTCTGCGTCGGGGGAGGCGGTGGAGCTGGTGGTACGCGTCGTCATCGTGTCTTCGTGGGATTCTTATAATTTCATCGGCTGCACATAGCCGGTCATTTCGAGGTAGCCGCGGCCGACACGGCGCCCGTTCTGCTGGACCGTGACCGCGCCTTCCCAGTACACGGCGCCCGTCGAGCGGCGCGAATCGAGCTCCTGGTCGTTCTGCAGCGGGACGATCTGCCATACCTGGTCGCCGGTGGTGATCGTGGTGGCGATCGGGTAGGTCGCCTGCGTGCGCGGCGACGTCCACAGCGTTTTCGGCGTGAACGTGATCTGCTCCGGCGCGTAGTGCGTGACCTTGCCTGCCTTGTCGCGCCGGGTGGCGTGCGCCCATAGTTTACCACCTTGCTTGTCGCGGATCTGGAAAGCCATCAGCGCCCCGCCGTCGTCGAGGTTGGCGCCGACCCAGTTCCAGCCCACGGCATCGGGCTGCAGGGCTTCGCTCGACCACTCGTGATCGAGCCAAGCGCTGCCAGTCACCGCCGTGGCGGCCATGCCGGCGCGGCCCACGCTGCCCGTGACGGCCAGTTGCGGTTCGCTGTAGTAGTAGCTGGCATGCTGCGCGCTCGGGCCCTTGCGCGAATAGCCGCCCTGGCCCTGCGCCAGCACCGGTTGCGTGGGACGCAGGCGCAGTTCCAGCGTCAGCTGGTTCGAGCGGATGGTCACGCGGTAGGTGCCGTCCTGGTCGCGCACCATGCGCCAGTCGTCCAGTTTCAGGTCAGTGTTGCCGGGGCGGGCCCAGGCCAGGCCGAAGCCTTCGCGCGCGCTGCGCTGGTCGTGCACGAGGCGCCCGACCGCCGGGTCGGACAGCGCCGCGTGGCCGATCACCAGCTGGCGCGGCGTGAAGTGGCTCGGATTGGCGCCGTCGACGCCCGTGCGGCTGCGAAAGAACGTGACCTGGAACCCCAGCGGGCGCTTGTCGGGCGTCTCGACCCAGCCCGTGACGTACCACCATTCGGTACGAAACTCGGGATGGGCGCCGTAGTCGCGCGGGAACGTCAGCGCCGCACCGGGCGTGACGGGCGCAAACACGGGTGGTTCGGCGCGCGCTGGCAGCGCCAGCAACGTCAACAGCGACAGCAGTACACCCAGGATGAAACGCATTACCAATCCTCTCTGACAGCGCGCACCGGACCGCCCGACAAGGCCTGGCGGCCTGACACGAGCGCGGTGGCGACGGACGCGATCACCAGCACCGCGGCCACGCTGCCCAGCAGTGGCCATGGCAGGTGCAGGCCCATGGTCCAGTGGAACGACTGCGGGTTGATCACGAATACCAGGATCAGGCTGATGGTCAGCCCGAGCACGAAACCGGCGATGACGCCCAGGCCGGTGAGCAGGCCGCCTTCGAAGGCGAGCAGCTGCAAGACCTGGCGCCGCGTGACGCCGACGTGGCGCAGCATACCGAATTCTCGCGCCCGTGCCAAAGTCTGGGCCGAAAAACTGGCCGCGATGCCCGATAGTCCGATCGCGATGGCGATCGCCTCCAGTAAGTACGTGACTGCGAAACTGCGGTCGAAAATCTTCAGGCTCGCGGCGCGGATGTCGCCCGGGCGCATGAAGGTGAGCGCCGCGCCGAACGGCAGCGCGCGCAAACGGGTTTCCAGCGCGGCCGCGTCGACCCCGTCGCCGGTCCACAGCGCCGCGTCGGTGACATCGCCTTCGCCGGTCAGCTTGCGGTAGTCGGCCAGCTGGATAACGACCGAGCCGCTCTGGTTGGCGTAATCGCGCCAGGCGCCGGCCACAAAGAACGGCGTCTCGGCGCCGCCCAGCGGCAGGCGCAGCGTCTGGCCGACGCGCGCGCCGTACAGGTCCAGCAGCGCCTCGGATACCCAGGCTGGCCGCGCGCCGGCAGGAATCGGCGCGCTGTCGCCCACCAGATACAACAGGCGCGCCGGATCGCGCACGTCGATGTCGCGCGCGATGACGACCACCGGCGGGCGTTCGGGCGCCAGCGACACGCGCCGCGTGCGCAGAAACTGGATCTGCTGCACGCCGGGCAGCGCGGTCAAGGCGGCCTGCTGCGCCGGGCTCAGGTAACCGGTGCCGCCCGCATCCAGCGTGCGCACATACAGGTCGGCCGGCAGGATGTGGCCCATCCAGTCATCGACCGAGACCCGGAAGCTCGACACCATGATCCCCATCGCCACCATCAGGCTGAAACTGGCCAGGATGCCGCCCAGCGCAATCGAGGCCTGGCCCGGCGCATTGGCCAGGCGCCCCAGCGACAGCGCCAGTACCGGCATCGGATGCCGTTTTTTGGACAGCAACCCTTCGAGCGCGCGGAACGTGACGGCGGCAAAGCGCGGCATCAGGCCGATGCCGCCCACCAGCAGCAGCGCGATCGCCAGGTAGCCAAACAGCGGCAGCTCGAACACGGGCGGCGCAAAGGCGAACAGCGCAGCGATCGCCAGGCAGGCAAGCGACGGCCAGACGCGCGCCAGGCGCGACAGCGGCGCTTCGTCGGCGCCGGACTTGATCGCCACGGCCGGGCGCGCGCGCGCCGCTTCCCACGCCGGCGCCAGGCAACCAAGCAGGGCCACGCCCAGGCCCAGGCCGAAGAAGACGATCGCAGCGCCGGGCGTGAACGCGACCTGCGGACGAATACCGGGGAAGTAACCGGCGCCCAGGTCGCCGCCAAAGTAATGCAGCGCCGTGGCGGCCAGCGCGTAGCCGGCGCCGATGCCGAGCAAGCTGCCGGCCACGCCCAGGCTCGCGCCTTCGAGCAGCACCTGGCGCAGCAATTGGCCCCGTTCGAAGCCCAGCACGCGCAGCAGCGCGAACTGGCTGCGCCGGCGCATGACCGACAGTGCCTGGGTCGAGAACACGAGGAAGGCGCCGGTGAACAGCGCGACCAAAGCCAGCACCGTCAGATTGACGCGGTAGGCGCGGCTCATGTTCGACGTGCGGCTTTCCTGGTCGGCGTCGTTCGGCTGGCCGACCGTGAAGCGGCCCGGCCAGGTACGCTCGAGATCGGCAGTCAGTGCGCGCTGGAACGCAGCGCGGTCGACGCCGCTGCGCAGCTTGAGGTCCACGCGCGAGAGCTTGCCGACGCGTTCGAGGCGCCACTGCAGCGCGCCGATGTCCATCACGGCCAGGCGCTGGCCGCTGCGCGCCCGCTGCACGGGGCCGGCCACGCGCAGCGTGATGACGCCGGTGCCCGCGCGCAGATTCAGTGAGTCGCCACGCCGCTTCCCCAGCCACGCTTCGGCGGCCGGCGACAGGAACAGCGCATCGTCGGCCAGTACGTCCAGCATGCGGCCGTTGCCCGGCACGCCGGTCAGGTCGGGCGAGATGAAGCCGGCGCGGAAGGCATCGATGCCGATGATGCGCAGCGGCGTGTCCTGGCCCGGCACGCCGGCCTGCACCTCGAGGATAGGCGCGGCCACCGCAACGTCCGGATGGTTGGCCAGCTGCGGGTACACTGCTTCGTCGAACAGCAGTTCGCGCCCCTGGACCTGAATATCCGCCTGGCCCGACAGGCTCTTGACGGCGGCCGAGAATTCATTGAAGGCGGCAGCGTTGATCAGGTGAATGGCAAAGCCCATCGACACGCCGACGGCAATCGCCGCAATCGCCACCAGCGCGCGGACCGGGTGCGCACGCCACTCGCCGAGCAGCAGCCAGCGCGTGAGCCGGCTCAACCCGGGCATTCGACCGCCAGTGTTTCAGACATGCGGCGCGCCTTGATGCGGGCGATGGCTTTTGCCGCATCGGTGCTGCGCGTCAGGTCTTCGTCGGCCCAGCGTGCCTGCAGACGCAGCTTGTCGCCGCGCTTGCGCAGGGCCAGCGCGGCGCGCGCAGTGCGCTCGAATTCATGCGCATCACGCGCAGCCTGCGCGGTACGTGCTCCGTCGATGGCTGCCAATGCGGTGCGGGCGGCAGCGAGGCGCGCGGCCTGCGCCGGATCGGGCTGAGGGGCGGGCGGCAGCGCGAGCGGGACGCCAGCGCCAGGGCAGGGGCGGTCAGCGTAGCTCACGTGCGCTCCGTCATGACATTTGTAGACCGTGCCTGCCATGGCCAGACGGCACATGGCGCAGCACGTCGCGCACAACACAATGCACCACAGGCAACGCATGGCAGGCTCCCGGTCATAGTATTTTCCCGGGATTCATGATGCCCAGCGGGTCGAGCGCGGCTTTGATGGCACGCATCATGCCAAGTTCGACCGGCGACTTGGTGCGCGCCAGTTCGTCGCGTTTCAGCGCGCCGATGCCGTGCTCGGCCGAGATCGAGCCGGCAAACGCGACCACCGCGTCGTGCACGATGCGGTTGACGGCATCTTGCTGCAGCAGAAAGGTGTCGTGCGCGACACCGGGTGGCGGCGCGACGTTGTAGTGCAGGTTGCCATCGCCCAGGTGGCCGAACGTCACCAGGACGCAACCGCGATACGCGCGCTCGAGTGCGGCGTCGGTGTGCGCGATGAAATCCGGAATCGTCGAGACCGGCAGCGAGATGTCGTGCTTGATGTTCTTGCCCGCAGCCGCCTGCGCCAAGGGGATGTGTTCTCGCAGGCGCCACAGGCCAAGCGCTTGCTGGCTGGACGTTGCCACGACGGCGTCGCGCGCGATACCGTCTTCCAGCGCGGCGCCGATGCCCGATTCGAGCAGCGCCTGCGCATGTGCCTCGGATTCATTGCTCGACAATTCCACGAGCGCATACTGCGGGTGGCACGTCGCGAACGGTTGTGGCAGGGCAGGGAACTGTTGCGCGACCAGATCCATGCAGACGGCTGACATCAGCTCGAAGCCCGTCAGCGCCGCGCCGCAGCGCGCCTGCAGCAAGTTCAATAGTGCCAGCGCCTGGCGCGGCGAGTCCAGCGCGACGAGGGCCGTGAGCATGCCGCGCGGCGCCGGAAACAGTTTTAGCACGGCCGCCGTGATGACGCCCAGCGTGCCTTCGGCGCCGATGAACAGGTCGCGCAGCGCATAGCCCGTGTTGTCCTTGCGCAGGCCGCGCAGCCCATCCCAGACGGCGCCCTCGGCGTTGACGACTTCGAGGCCCAGGCACAGGTCGCGCGTGTTCCCGTAACGCAGCACGGCGGTGCCGCCGGCATTGGTCGACAGGTTGCCGCCAATCGTGCATGACCCTTCCGCGGCCAGCGACAGCGGATACAGCATGCCGGCCCCTGCGGCGGCGGCCTGGATGTCGGCCAGGATACAGCCGGCTTCGACCGTCATGGTGCGGTTGGCCGGGTCGATCGCGCGGATACGGTTCAGGCGGCGCAGTGACAGCACGATGGCGTCGCCCGACGTATCGGGCACACTGCCCATGACCAGGCCCGTGCGCCCGCCTTGCGGGACGATGGGAACACCGGCATCAGCGCACAGGCGCACGATTGCAGCGACCTGATCGGTGTCCAGCGGCAAAACGACGGCGCGCGCACGGCCACTGTAGCGGCCGCGCCAGTCGGCCAGGTAGCCCGCCATGTCGGCATCAATCGTGATGACGTGGTCGACGCCCACGATGGAGCGCAGCCCTTGCAGGAAGGCGGCCGCTGACTGGTCAACCATGCGGGACTTTGACCTTGTCCAGCAGTTCCTTGGCCATGCGCTGCGCTTCCTTCTTGAACGGGCGCAGATACAGCAGGGCGCAGACGTAGAACACGACCACCAGCACGACTTCCCCGATGGCCATCTGGCGCGACAGCGGGCTGGTATCGGCCCAGGCCCGCACGGCGCCTTCGGCAAAGTAGATCAGGATCAGCATCGACGACCATTGCAGCGTGTACAGGTCGCGCTTGATCACGCCACGCAGCGGCAGCAGCAACGGCAGCGCTTTCAGTGCCAGCAGCCAGCTGCCCGGCTGCAGCGGTGCGACGAACGCTTCCCACGCCACCAGCCAGCCGATCAGCCAGACCAGGCTGAGTACCGCGCCGATATGAAAGACTCTGCCTTTGCCCATTATTGACCTTCGTGCAGTTTAAGGGCCGCGGTTGCCAGGCGGCGACCAAGCGCGATCGACAAGGCGCGCTCGTCCTCGGTGATGGCGCGCTTGCCATCGACGCCGGCCCAGTGGGTGGCGCCATACGGGCTGCCACCGCTCGCGGTATTCATCAGTTCGGGGTGCGTGTAGGGCAAGCCCATCACGAGCATGCCGTGGTGCAGCAGCGGAATCATCATCGACAGCAGTGTCGCCTCCTGCCCGCCGTGCAGGCTGCCGGTGGAGGTGAACACGACGGCCGGCTTGCCGGACAGCGTGCCATTGACCCATTCGGCGGCCGTGCCGTCGAGAAAGTACTTCATGCTCGAGGCCATATTGCCAAAGCGCGTGGGCGAGCCCAGCGCGAGGCCCGCACATTCGGCCAGGTCGGCCGCCTCGACATACGGCGCGCCATCCTCGGGAATCGACGGGGCAGTTGCTTCCGCCACCGATGACACGGCGGGCACGGTGCGCAGGCGCGCTTCGGCGCCGGGGACGCTGTCGACGCCCTGGGCGATCAGCTCTGCCAGCTTGCGTGTGGCGCCGTGGCGGGAGTAGTACAAAACCAGGATGCTCAAAGGGATCGTGTTCATCCTTGGTATTATAGTGCGCTTTGTTGAAGTGACATGCCCGGGTTGACGCCCAATTCGCGGCCTGAATCGGGTATTTTCATGGCCATGCCGAACCAACCGCCGCAGCATCCTTCCCACCATCTGTCCCACCCCGGCGCCGACAGCGCCGACGGCAGCCTCGAACGCGGCCTGACACGGGCCGAGGCCAAAGATCTCGTGCGCTTTGCGCTGCGCCGTCTGCGTGAAGAGCGCCTGCCGCAGGTTGCCGGCAGCCTGACGTTTACGACCACGCTGGCGCTGGTGCCGCTACTCACGATCGTGCTGGCCATTTTCACGATGTTCCCGGCGTTCGGCCAGGTGCGCACGATGGTCGACGCGTGGTTCGTGCAGAACCTGATGCCGCCGGCCATTGCCAGCACGATCAGCGGCAACCTGACGCAGTTTGCCAGCAAGGCCAAGGGCCTGTCGGCGCTGGGCGCCGTGGCGCTGCTGTTTACGACGGCCGCGACCATGAGCCTGATCGAGCGGGTCTTCAACCAGATCTGGGGCGTGCGCCAGCCCCGTCCGTGGACCCAGCGCCTGCTGGTCTACTGGGCCTTGATCACGCTGGGTCCGATCCTGTTCGGCGCGTCGCTCAGTTTCACGTCGCAGCTGGTGGACGTCACCGGCGGGCTGGAGCGCGATGCCAGCGTGCTGGCCACGCTGGCCTTCACGCTGGCCTCGATTGCCGCGACGACAGGTGGCTACACGCTGCTGTACGTGGCGGTGCCGAATCGCCATGTCACCTGGCGCGACGCGTTCTGGGGCGCGCTCGCCGCCGCGATCGCGTTCGAAGTCGCCAAGCGCGTGTTTGGCCTGTTTATCCGCCAGTTTCCGACCTACGCGATCATCTACGGCGCGCTGGCCGCGCTGCCGTTGTTCCTGGTCTGGATCTATGTCACCTGGATGATCACGCTGGTGGGCGCCTTGTTGACGGCGGCGCTGCCGGTCGTCAAATACGAACGCTGGTGGTACCAGGCCGCGCCCGGCGGCGCCTTCGTCGACGCGATGTCGGTGCTGAAGGTCCTGCACGGCAGCGCCAAGCTCAGTGGCACGGCGCTCGTGTCCGGCAGCACCATCCGCCATCACACGCGCATCGGTTACAACGAACTGGCGCGCCTGCTGCACCGGATGGTGGCCGAAGGCTGGGTCGGGCGCGTGCACGACCAGGCGCCGGCGAAGATCAGCTGGCGCCACACCAAGCGCGCCAGTCAGGAGCACTGGGTGCTGCTGGCCGACCCGGATACGCTGCGTCTGGCCGACGTGTACCGCCTGTTCGTGTTCGACTTCGCGGTGGAGGAGGCCGTGCAGCGCGAAGAAGAGGCCAGCCCCGATACCGCCCTGTCGCTCGACACCGGCGCGCTGGCGCGCCGGGTCGAAGAGGCGGTCGAGGCCGGGCTGGGCGAAACCCTGCGTGAGCACTTCGGCGACACTGGCGATGCCGGGGACGCCGCAGCCGACGTCGACGCAGCTGCCGAGCCGGTCAGCTGATCAGTCGTTCAGCCTGTGCCAGCAGCGCGTTCGACACCGTCTCGGGCGCTTCCTGCATCATTGCGTGGCCCGTATCGACCGTGACGATGGTTGCATGGGCAATCGCATCGGTCAGTGCAGCAGCCTTGCGCGGCGGCGTCATCTTGTCCTGCGCTCCCTGCACGAACACGACCGGACAGGTGACTGTCGCGGCGGCCGTCATGCCGTTGGCGTACGCATTGCACGCGGCCAGATCGATGTGCAGCAACGGCTCACTGCTACCGGCTGCCAGCCCCTGCATCATGTCACGCGCGGCGTCGGCAACTGACGGTTCGCTCCATGCCGCATGCGACCAGGTCACGACCATGTCGATGGCGGCCTGCTGATCTTCGAGCGCCGTGGCAAGCAGGGCGTCGGCCACCTTCATCGGGAACGTGGCGCCCAGCAAGGCCAGGCCGGCGGCGCGCTGCGGCGCCCGGGACGCCGCTTCCAGCACGACCAGCGAACCCATGCTGTGACCGGTCAGCAGCGCACGCTCGACGCCCGCCGCATCGAGCAGGGCGATCAGCCAGTCGGCCAGCGCCGCGACCGAACGCAGGGCCGGCCCGCTGCTATGTCCATGGCCGGGCAAATCGGGCGCCAGCACGGCAAAGCCGCGCGCGGCCAGCGCCCGGCTTTGCTGCGTCCACACCGTGTGGTCGTTCAGGGCGCCGTGCACCAGCACGACCGTGGGCAGCGCCGGGTCGAACGGGTTGTCGCCGGTATGGCAAAAGGCGGTATGCCCGTCGATCGTGAATTGCATGTCAGATAGCCTGTCTGGATGGAAGAGCGCCATCCTAGCAGCGTTGGCTATTTGCGCAATCTGCACTGCACCATTCTGCGGCCGTGCCCGCACCTTGAGGTGGCGCAATGCTGGATTTTTTACCGGGCATAGGCTACAGTCGGCGTTATGCCTTATACAAATTTATCCAACAGCAGTATTGACCGCGCGGGGGTGGCCAGCATGAAAGTTTCGGAAATCCTGCAAGTGAAGGGCAATATCCTGTACACCGTGACGCCTGACCAGCCCCTGGTCGAGGCCGTAACCACGATGTCCGAGAACGATATCGGCTCGCTCGTCGTGATGGAATACGGCGACCTGGTGGGCATGCTGACGTTCCGTGAAGTGCTCAAGGCCTTGCACGCGAATGGCGGCGCAGTCGGTGCCGGCACGGTGCGCCGTCACATGGACGACAGCCCGATCACCGTCACGCCGGACACCGAGGTCAACGAGGTGCGCCGCATCATGCTGGAAAAGCACGCGCGCTATCTGCCGGTGATGGACGCGCGCACGCTGCTGGGCGTGATCTCGTTCTACGACGTGGCGCGCGCGGTGCTGGAAGCGCAAAGCTTTGAAAACCGCATGCTCAAGGCCTATATCCGCGACTGGCCAGCCGAGCAGAACGCCCCGGACTGACCACCCCAACGGTCACGCCGCGCGCGTGACCGACTCACCGGCCAGCCAGGCCAGCAGCGCCTCGGGCGACAACGGCCGCGAATACAGGTAACCCTGGGCCAGCGGACAACCGAGTTCGCGCAGGATCTGCGCCTGGCGCTCGTCTTCCACACCTTCTGCAATCACCGACAAGCCCAGGTTGCGGCCCAGCTGCACCACCATCTGCGCGATGCTGCTGCCGCGCGCCGAGCCGGTAATCTCGGTGACGAACGTGCGGTCGATCTTGAGCCGGTCCACCTGCAGCCGCTGCAGGTGCGACAACGAGGAAAACCCGGTGCCGAAATCGTCGATTGCGATCGAGACGCCGGTGCGCTTGACGTGCGCCAGTTTTTCGATGAGCGCGGCCGGCTCTTCCATGGCCATCGATTCCGTGATTTCCAGTTCGATGAAGTCGGGCGGCGCGCCCGTATCGTCGAGCGCGCGGCGCAGCATGTCGAGAAAGTGCGGATGCCGCAACTGCACCTGCGAGACATTGACCGACATCGTAAATGCCGTGTGGCCGGCAGCGCGCAGGCGTAGCAGTTCCGTGCAGGCCTGGCGCAGCACCCATTCGCCGATCTCGACGATCAGGCCCGAATATTCGGCAATCGGGATGAAACGGTCGGGCGGGACGAGCTTGCCGTCCGGCTGGCGCCAGCGCAGCAGCGCCTCGGCGCCGACGGCGCGATTGGTGACCAGGTCGATCTGCGGCTGGTAATCAAGAAACAGTTCGCCACGCTGGAAGCCGCTGCGCAGCGCATGCATCATGCGCACCCGCTCGCGAATCTCGATGCCCATGCTGCGCGAAAAATAACAGTGGCCGGCGCGCTGCTGCAGCTTGGCACGCTTGAGCGCGATGTCGCCATCCTTGAGTGCATCGGCGCCGCTGCCATCGTGTTCGCGCAGGCAGACGAGGCCGAGCGTCGACGACACCTGCACGCCCTGGCCATCGATGTGGAATGCGTCGAGAAACAGGGTCTGCAGCGCGGCCGGCCGGACCAGGTCGGCACTGCCCAGCACACAGAAGATGTCGCCGCCGATGCGGCCGATATGCACGGTCGGTGCGAGACCGGGCGCCAGCGGGGACGCCAGGCGCGTGGACAGGCGCTGGGCAACGGCGGCCAGCAGCAGGTCGCCGAAGCGGTGCCCGAGCGCGTCATTGGTTTCGGCGAAGTGGTCGATGTCGACCAGCGCCAGCACGGCGTCATTGTCGGCGCCGGCGGCCAGCGTGGCATCGATCAGTTCAATCATGCGCGTGCGGTTGGGCAGGCCGGTGAGCGGGTCGTGGAACGCGGACTTGTTCAGGTCGGTCACCAGTTCGCAATTGTCGAGGCTGACGGCCACCATGCCGCAAAAGACCTTCAGCAGGCGCGTCTCGACGTCGCTGATCGCGCGTTCGAGTGGCATGCAGGCCACGAAATCGCGCCCGGCCTTGCCAGGGAAGAACAAGGTCAGCATGCCGTCGTCGGTCGTGCAGCCGCGCTGCGCGAGCGTGCGCTGGGCGGCCAATGCGAGCCGGGTCACGTGCGGATCGCCGTACTGCGCGCCGAGCTCGCAGCCATCGAGGTCGCGGCTGTCGCCACAGGCGGCCACCACGGACAGCGGGCCGAAGGCCCCGGTGCCAGTGCCATCGCTGAACTCCCGCGTGCACAGCACGCCGTCGACTCGCTGCCCGACCAGCCCGGCGGCCTGGGCCAGGATGCCGTATGCCACGTCGCGCACGCCGTGCAGCGCCATCAACTGCGCGCAGGCCGCGACGATGCGCTCCATGCCGACCCGATTTGCTTCGAGCGCGCAGAGTTGTTCGTACGAGCGGATGGCGGCGGCCACGGCGGTATAGAGCTTGGTGCGGGTCAGTTCCGACTTGGTGCGGTAATCGTTGATGTCGTAACCACGGATCGCCTCCATCTCGGGCGCATAACCGGGCTGGCCGGTACGCAGGATGATGCGCACGTCATGCAAGTCCAGTTCGTCGCGGATACGGCGCACCAGCTGCAGGCCGGCATCGGCGCGCTCCATCACCACGTCCAGCAGGATGACGGCGATCTCGCTTTCGCGGCCCAGCAGTGCGAATGCTTCATCAGCCGAGTAGGCATGCAGGAAGGCCAGCCCACGGCCCTGCATGACGACGTTGTCCAGCGCGAAGGTGGTCGTCGAATGGACATCGGCATCGTCGTCGACGATCAGGATGCGCCACGGTGGCCGTCTGCTGACGTCGATGGCATCGACTTCGTCGGCGAAGACGAGGTCATCGTTCAGTGGGTCATTCTGCGGTGCATCGGAGGGCGGCGTCGAAGCTGGCATGTGCTACGTCTCCAGGGAGGCTTGGCATGTATACGTCGAGTATATAGGCATTTGTAAACAGGAAAGTGAGTCGGCGATCGTTGAAGAATGAATATATATTGGTAAATATATCCTGACAGAAACATTTTGGCGAGGGTCGATTGCAGATTGTCCGTTTCTGCTCCCCGGATGGCCTGTTAAAATGCTTTTTCGATTAAACCGCACCCCTCCATATCCATGTCCGGCAATACATTTGGCAAGCTGTTTTCCGTCACCACTTTTGGCGAATCGCACGGTCCCGCGATCGGTTGCGTCATCGATGGCTGCCCGCCCGGCATGGCGCTGACCGAAGCCGATATCCAGGCCGACCTCGACCGCCGCAAACCCGGCACGTCGCGCCACGTCACGCAGCGCCAGGAGCCCGACCGGGTCGAGATCCTGTCCGGCGTTTACCAGGGCGTCACGACCGGCACGCCGATCGCGCTGCTGATCCGCAACGAAGACCAGCGCAGCAAGGATTACGGCAATATCGCCGAGAGTTTCCGGCCCGGCCACGCTGACTACACGTACTGGCACAAGTACGGCGTGCGCGATCCGCGCGGCGGCGGGCGTTCGTCAGCGCGCCTGACGGCGCCGGTGGTGGGCGCCGGCGCCGTCGCCAGGAAGTGGCTGCGCGAGCAGTATGGGACCGAATTCATGGGCTGCATGCGCGCGCTGGGCGACATCGACGTGCCGTTCGACGGCTGGGAGCACGTGCACGCCAATCCGTTCTTCGCTGCGACGGGCGACGCCGCGCTGCTGGCGCGCATGGAAGATGCAATGGATCAGTTGCGCCGCGATGGCGACTCGATCGGCGCGCGCATCGACGTCGTCGCGCGCGGCGTGCCGGTTGGCTGGGGCCAGCCGATCTACGACAAGCTCGACGCCGACATTGCCTACGCGATGATGGGCATCAATGCCGTCAAGGGCGTGGAAATCGGCGCCGGCTTCGCCTCGGTCGCGCAGCGCGGTTCCGAGCATGGCGACGAATTGACGCAACAAGGTTTCATCGGCAACCATGCCGGTGGGGTGCTGGGCGGGATCTCAACGGGGCAGGACATCACGGTGTCGCTGGCGATCAAGCCGACTTCGTCGATCCGCGTGCCACGCCGTTCGATCGACAAGGAAGGCAATCCGGCGCTGGTGGAAACCTTCGGTCGCCACGACCCGTGCGTGGGCATCCGCGCAACGCCCATTGCCGAAGCCATGCTGGCGCTGGTGCTGATCGATCACGCCCTGATGCACCGCGCGCAGTGCGGCGACGTGAAGGTCGCCACGCCCCGCCTGACGTAACGGCCGGGGACTGCACCTGAGCGCTCTGCCAGGCCCGCCCGCTCAGGCGCGGGTCGCGGTCGCGTCCATCTGGTGGCGGCGCTCCACCGTGCGCACGACCAGCGTGCGCAGGTCGTTGAGCAGTCCAAATTCCGTCTGGCTCAGGATCACCTGCGGATAGGTGCCGTCCCAGTCGCCATAAATGAAGCCGGCCGGCTGGCCGTGTGCGCACAGCGGAATCACGATGAAGCAGCGCGCCTCCGACAGCGTGTCCTTCCACCAGTCCGGCAGCTTGGCCGCGAACTTGGCGTCGTGCGCATTCTCGATGAAGATCACGCGGTCGCTCGCCAGCGCCGCGTGGAATACGTTCGCCTCAAAGGTGTCGTCGAAGGTCAGGTCATGCTGCAGCGCCTTGGCGTTCTCGCCCAGCGCCAGGCGCGCAGCGTAGCGTCCTTCGCGCCGGTTGCGCAGGAAGGCAAACGAACGCGAGAATGACAGCCCCTCGTGCATCGTTTCCAGCGCCAGCGACATCATCTGGCCGGCGGTCGCGTTCAGGCCCGCGTCGCGCATGTCGGCCACGCCGCCCATCAGGATCTGGTTGCCGGCGATGCGGTCGCGCGTGGCTGCGGCCAGGCGCGCGCGTTTCTCGGCCGGCCGGGCTAGCGGCGCGATCGACAGATCGGCCGCCGCTTCGGTCCGGGCCCTGTCGATCGAAGCCAGGATGCCTGCCGGCGAGATCCCCAGCATCGGTGCGAACTGTTCGGCCAGCTCGGCCACCTTGCCGGCGCCCGCGGCGTCGTCGGCCCACAGCGCGTCGGCGGCGCGGGTGGATATCGTGCCCAGCGCCGCCAGCCAGTCGTCGTGGTCGAAGCCTTCATCCCGTTCGCCCGGTTCGACGCGGCGCATGCCGGCCACCAGGTTGCCGGGCAGGCCCCAGTGAGCGGCGGTGGCGCGGCCCAGTTCCTCGAGATGCAACCCGAGCACATCATGGGCCGCCGCCGTGTCGTCGCCGCCCGCTGCCCCCGCCTGGATCAGGGTCCAGCGCTCGGGCATGTAGAACGTGATCATCATGCGGCCCAGCGAGTGCAGGATCGAGCAGACCACGGCTTCTTCGGGATTGCGCACCTGCGCGCCGGTGGCCAGTTGCTGCGCCACCATCCCGGCCAGCACGGCTTTTTCCATCTCGATGTGCGCGATCTCGGTGTCCGGCGTGCTGCGCCCGAGCTCCTCGATCAGCTTGAGCCCCAGCGCAAGGTGGCCGATGCTTTCGGTACCCAGCACCAGCACGGCCCTGGAAATCGTGTTGACGTGTTGTCCGAACGCCGCGTACATGCTGCTGTTGGCCAGCCGCAGGACCTTCTGGGTCAGCACCGGGTCGGACAGAACGGTTTGCGTCATCGAGAAATCGCGCTCGTCTTCGCCGCGCATCGACGCCAGGATGGCATTGATGGCCTTGGTGAAGCCGGGCATGTCGCCCTGGCGGCGAATGCGTTCCCACAGCAGGGCGAGAGTGGCTTGCGCTTTCGCCGAGCGCGCGGTGGTCATTGGTGTGGTCATGGTTTCCCTGTCCGGGTGTCAGCCGGCAGAAGAGCGGTATAGAGGTTTTCCTTGAGGGCCGTGACGGCCACGTTGGCCGGCATCGGCTTGCCCGTCAGGTAGCCCTGGACATAGTGGCAACCCTGTTCGTCCAGCCAGGCCAGCTGGTCTTCGGTTTCGACGCCTTCTGCCACGACCGCCAGGCTCAGGTGGCGGGCCAGGTCGAGCACGACCTTGCAGATGGCGGCGTCCTTGTGCGAGCCGGGCAGGTCCTTGACGAATGCGCGGTCGATCTTGAGCACCGAGATCGGGAAGCGCTTCAGGTAGGCCAGCGACGAATAGCCGGTGCCGAAATCGTCGATCGCGATGCGGACGTTACGCTCGACCATTTTTGCCATGACGGCCTCGGCGTGGGCCGGGTCGACCATCAGCGTGCCTTCGGTGATTTCCAGCACCAGCTGGTGCCCCTGGGCGCCGGACATCGCCAGCGCGTCGTCGAGCTCCGACAGAAAACGGTCGCTGCGGAACTGGCGCGGGCTGATGTTGACCGAGATGTACAGCTCGCGGCCCGCCACTTCCTGGAACTGGCGGATCTGCATGCAGGCCGCCTTCAGCGCCCAGGCGCCCAGCAGGTTGATCAGGCCATTGTTTTCGGCAATCGGGATGAAGCGCACCGGCGGCACCATGCCAAGCGTCGGGTGCTTCCAGCGCATCAGCGTCTCGAAACCTTCGATGACCTTCGTGCGGGCGTCGACGATCGGCTGGTAGTAGAGCAGAAACTCGCCTTCGCGCACGGCCTTGAACATGGCCGCCTCGAGCGAGATGTCGTGCTCGGGCGGGCCCTGGTCGCGCGGGCTGTAGAGCACCATGCGGCCCTTGCCGGTCTCCTTCGCGCGCGACAGCGCGGCGTCGGCCAGCGTCACCAGGCGCACCTCGTCTTCGGCGTGGTCAGGGTACACCGTCACGCCGATCGAGGCGCCCAGGTAGATCGTGTGGACACCCGTCTCGAACGGCGACTGCAGCGTGGCCATCAGGCGCCCCGTCACGAGCTTGATCTGGGCGTCGCCGAAGGTGCCGGGCAGCACGGCGACGAATTCATCGCCACCGACGCGCGCCAGCGTATCGCTGTCGCGCAAGACGCGGCGCAGGCGCGTGGCGGCCATCTGCAGCACGGCGTCGCCCAGCGGGTGGCCCAGGCCATCGTTGACCTTCTTGAAGCCATCCATGCCGATCGCGACAACCGAAAAGCCCTGGCCGGACCGGCGCGCATTCGAGATCACGACGCGGATGCGGTCGGCCAGCAGCAGCCGGTTCGGCAATTCGGTCAGCGCGTCGTGGGTCGCCATGTGGCGCAGCCGCTCTTCGGTCGCGTGCTGCGCCGACATGTCGCGCCCGATCACGAGGATTTGCGCATCGTCGCCCGTGGTCAGCTGGGCAATGCGCAGTTCGAACCAGATGTCACGCTCGCCGCTGCGAAAGCGCGCTTCGACCAGCGCTGCTTCGTGCGCCGTCGCGGCGCCGTCCAGTGCGTGGCGCAAAGCCGCCTGGTCGACATCGTGCACGAGCGAGACCAGCGAACAGCCCGGCGCATACCCGTGCAGGCGCTGGGCTCGGGTGCCTGCGGCCCGGATCGTCCCGCTGGGCACCACCCGGAACACGGCGTCGCCCGCGCTCTCCAGCAGACCGTCGAGCAGCGTCGCCGGCGGCAGGTGCGCCGTCGGCGGATGGGAAGCTGCGGAAGGTGGGGTCAGCATGGTCGGTCAGGGCTCTCGTTTCGCGGCATGCTCGAACCATGCCGATATCATCTTGTTATCCGTGCCGGGCAACAAACCAGGGACGAGTCTATCACTGAAAAATTCCGTACTGCATCAGAATGAGCAACGTACGGCGCGTTCGCTTGCCGGCCTGCGCCTGTGTGCATCCTGCAGGTTCACAGGCAAGCCCGGCGTCTGCGTATTGTCGCTGATTATTGCTGAGTAGAAAATATCTATCGCTTAATTTAATGCTTTAATGCAACCAGATTTGTGTCATCGTGACACATTCATGTGCTGGACCAGGCTGCCTGCGTCATCCGGCATGATGAACGGCGAAGACGGACGGCTGACGGGCAGGGGACCGCAGACCGTCGGCAACTGCATGCTGGCAGCGTCGACCCAGAATTATTTCGGCCAGAGCCGGGACAAATTACGTTGTGCCTGTGATAATGCTGGCTTACAAGCTTCATCGACTGCGTCGAGCCCCGCCATGAACCAAGATCCGCGCTTCCCGAACCTCTTCATCCTGAACCACCCGTTGATCCTGCACAAGCTGTCGCACATGCGCGAGCACGATACGTCGACGCGCACGTTCCGCGAACTGCTGCGCGAAATCACGCTGCTGATGGGTTACGAGATCACACGCGACCTGCCGCTGACGACGCGCCAGATCCGCACGCCGCTGGTGACGATCGATGCGCCAGTCATCGCCGGCAAGAAGCTGGCCGTGGTGCCGATCCTGCGCGCCGGTATCGGCATGAGCGATGGCCTGCTGGAGCTGGTGCCATCGGCGCGCGTCGGGCACATCGGCGTGTTCCGCGATCCTGATACGCATGAGCCGGTCGAGTACATGGTCCGCTTGCCGGACACGACCGATCGCACCTTCATCCTGTGCGATCCGATGATTGCCACTGGCAACTCGGCGGTGCACGCGATCGACGTGCTGAAAAAGCGCGGCGTGCCGGACGAGCAGATCCTGTTCCTGGCGCTGGTCGCGGCGCCCGAAGGTATCCAGGTGGTGCAGGACGCGCATCCGGACGTCAAGGTCTACGTCGCTTCGCTGGACTCGCACCTGAATGAACACGCCTACATCATCCCGGGCCTGGGCGATGCGGGCGACCGTATCTTCGGCACCAAGTAAGGCCGGCATGACCATGACGCAGCCGGCTGACCAGCAATTCTTCGCCCGCCTGGCCGAACTGAACGACAAGTTCGCGGCGCGCCTGCCATCCACGTTCGGGCGCCTGGCGCAGTTGTCGCAAGAACTCGCACCGGCCGGCGCGCCCGGGTTCGACCCGGCCGGGCCAGCCGGGGAGCTGCAGGCGATGCTCCACACGCTGGCTGGTTCAGCAGCGACCTTCGGGTTTCGCGGCCTGGGCCATCACGCGCGCCTGCTCGAACAGCGGCTGCGCGTGCTGCGGGCATTCGATGCCGTGGCCGCGGGCGAGTGGCAAGCCTGGCGCGCCGAGCTCGACGAGTACATTGCCGCTGCGCTGCGCGACCCCAAGGCACTGACCTGAAATACAGGCCGCGCAAGCCGCGCGCACAATTGTCGGGCAGACCGGAATTTGATCAAGCGCAAACAAATTAACCGTCCTTGCCTCTATTCTTTGCTGCATACCGAATTAAAAAATCCCGCTGTCGTATTTATTGACACTAGGAATCGTAGGCCTACTTACGTATTTTTATTCAACGAACAGGGCATGCGCGAGAAATATTCGGTATAATGTGGGATCGTTGGGTTCGAGGTAGTAGTGCAGTCTGTCTGTCATTTCTTTCTTGCTTCTTCAAACGATCTAAAACGGGCGCAAGCCCAACTAACCGAAATAGGAAATTGTAATGGCAACTGGCATCGTTAAATGGTTCAATGACTCGAAGGGCTTCGGCTTCATCACCCCTGATGAAGGCGGCGAAGATCTGTTCGCGCACTTCTCGGCTATCCAGAGCAACGGCTTCAAGTCGCTGCAGGAAAACCAGCGCGTCTCGTTCGACGTGACCACCGGCCCTAAGGGCAAGCAAGCCTCGAACATCCAGCCTCTGTAATCGCCTAACAGGCGTTGCGAGACCAAAATCCCCGGAACTGCCGGGGATTTTTTTCGTCTGTACCTTTCGCGTTTTCGCTTGGGGGCCGCGCGTCAGCGTTGACGCCAGTAGTCGGGCGCCGCGTAGCTGCGGCGCAGGAAGTCAACGAAGGCGCGGATACGCAGCGGCAGGTGGCGGCGCTGCGCGAACACGGCGTGGATGTCATTGCCGGGCGCCGCGAAGGCGTCCAGCACCGTGCACAGTTCGCCACTGGCGATCTGCTCGCCCACTTCCCACATCGAACGCCACGCCAGGCCCTTGCCGGCCAGCGCCCAGGCGTGCAGCACGGCGCCGTCGTTGCAGACCATATTCCCGCTGACCTTGTGCGTGACGGGTTTGCCGTTCTCGAGAAAGGTCCAGCCGCGCTGGCTGCCTTCGCTGCTCATTGCTAGGCAGTTATGGCGCGCCAGGTCTCCCGGTGTGCGTGGCGTCCCGTGGCGCTTCAGGTAAGCGGGCGCGGCAACCAGCACGCGCCCGTTGTCGGCCAGCTTCACGCCCACCAGGTTCGAGTCGCCCAGGCGGGCAATCCGGATGGCGACGTCGACGCCATCGCCGATCAGGTCGATGACGCGGTCGTTCAGGTTCAGGTTGACCGTCACGTCGCGGTGCTCGGCCAGGAACGAGGGCAGCAGCGGCGCCACGTGCTGACGGCCAAAGCCGGCCGGGGCCGACACCGTCAGGTGGCCCGATGCACGACCGCTGCGCTCCGAGATCGCCGATTCTGCCTCGTTGACCTCGGCCAGGATGCGCTGGCAATCCTCGAGAAACGCCACGCCTTCGTCGGTCAGCACGAGCTTGCGCGTTGTCCGGCGCAGCAGCTTGACGCCCAGTCGGGCCTCCAGTGCGTCGAGCCGGCGCCCGATCATCGCTGGTGCAATGCCCTCGGCGCGCGCCGCGCCCGACAGGCTGCCGCGCGCCACGACCTCGACAAAGGTGGCCATCTGGGTGAACTTGCTCATGCAAACGATCCTGCTGCTGGCGTTGATTTAATACAAAAACACACAGATGAAGTGCGTATTTGTCTCGTTTAGCGTTACGCGGGTGAATATACTGGATGCCAACAGGAACGCCAAGCAGGGCCAGTCCCGGCGCAGCGCCGCACGCGATTTTCATTCATCTTCAGGAGTCGATATGTCCCTCAGCATCCCCCAAGGCATGGAAATTACCGGCACCATCCAGCCGGCCTACGAGCAGATCCTGACACCCGACGCGCTGGCGCTGGTGGCCACGCTGACGCGCGCATTCGAGCCGCGGCGCCAGGCCCTGCTGGCCGCGCGTGCCGAGCGGGCAGAGCGCCTGGATGCCGGCGAGCGTCCGGATTTCCTGCCCGAGACCGCGTCAGTGCGCGACGGCGACTGGCGCATCGCGCCCATTCCGGCCGCGCTGCATTGCCGCCGCGTCGAAATCACGGGCCCGGTCGAGCGCAAAATGGTCATCAACGCGCTGAATTCGGGCGCCGACAGCTACATGACCGACTTCGAGGATTCGAACACGCCCAACTGGGATAACCAGATCAGCGGCCAGATCAATCTGTTCGATGCGATCCGCAAGACCATTTCGCTCGAACAAAATGGCAAGTCGTACCGCCTGAACGACAAGGTGGCCACGCTGCTGGTGCGTCCGCGCGGCTGGCATCTGGATGAAAAACACGTGCTGGTCGACGGCAAGCGCGTCTCGGGCGGCATCTTCGACTTCGCGCTGTTCATGGTCCATAACGCGAAAGAATTGCTGGCACGGGGTGCCGGTCCGTACTTTTACCTGCCGAAGCTCGAGTCGCACCTGGAAGCGCGGCTGTGGAACGACATCTTCGTCATGACGCAAGACCTGCTCGGCATCCCGCAGGGCACGATCAAGGCGACAGTGCTGATCGAAACCATCCTGGCCGCGTTCGAAATGGACGAAATCCTGTACGAGCTGCGCGAGCACAGCGCTGGCCTGAACGCGGGGCGCTGGGATTACATTTTCTCGTGCATCAAGAAGTTCAAGCGCGACAACGATTTCTGCCTGGCCGACCGCGCGAAAGTGACGATGACGGCGCCGTTCATGCGCGCCTACGCGCTGCTGCTGCTCAAGACCTGCCATGCACGGGGCGCGCCGGCCATCGGCGGCATGGCCGCGCTGATCCCGATCAAGAACGATCCGGAGAAAAACGAGATCGCGATGGGCGGCGTGCGCAACGACAAGGCGCGCGATGCGACCGATGGGTATGACGGCGGCTGGGTCGCACATCCGGGGCTGGTGGGCCTGGCGATGGAAGAATTCACCAAGGTGCTGGGCGAGCGGCCGAACCAGTTCGACAAGCAGCGACCCGACGTCGTCGTGACGGCCGCGCAATTGCTTGACTTCAAGCCGGAAGCGCCGATCACCGAGGCGGGCCTGCGCTACAACATCAACGTCGGCATCCACTATCTGGGCGCCTGGCTGGCCGGCAATGGCTGTGTGCCGATCCACAATCTGATGGAAGACGCCGCGACGGCCGAAATCAGCCGCTCGCAGGTGTGGCAGTGGATCCGGTCAGCCAAGGGCGTGCTGGAAGACGGCCGCAAGGTCACGGCCGACATGGTGCGCGCGATGATTCCGGAGGAGCTGGAGAATGTGAAGCTGGTGGCGGCCGATGGCACGCACGCGAGCTACGAGCGCGCCGCCACCATCTTCGAAGAGATGTCGACGGCAGAGGCGTTCGCGGAATTTTTGACGCTGCCGCTGTACGAAGAAATCTGACGCCGCGTCAGAACGTATTCTTCCACTCCCGCAGCGCTGTGAACACTTCGAGCGGCGCTGCCCCTTCAGTCACGCGGCTGGCAGCGATCAGGCTGCGCACGATTGGCGCGCTCGTCGTGCGCAGGAACGGATTGGTGGCTTTTTCCAGCGCAATCGTCGAGGGGATGGTCGGCTGGCCGGCAGCGCGGCTGGCCCCATCGGCTTGAACGCGCGCAGCCAGTGCCGTGTTGCCGCCATCGACGGCCTGCGCGAATGCGAGGTTCGACATCGTGTATTCGTGCGCGCAATACACCAGCGTCTCGTCCGGCAACTGCGCCAATTGCTCCAGCGACGCGGCCATCTGCGCCGGCGTGCCTTCGAACAGGCGTCCGCAGCCGGCCCCAAACAGCGTGTCGCCGCAGAACAGCCAGGGCGCGTCCGCATCGCGTCGCACATAGGCAATGTGCCCCAGCGTATGGCCCGGTACATCCAGCACATCGAGCGTCAGGTCAATGCCCGGCACGGTAATGCGATCGCCCTGCGCCAACGGGTGCGTCACGCCATCGATGCCGTCGTTCTTCGGGCCGAACACCGGCACATCCCATTCAGCCAGCAGGGCGGGCACGCCACCGATATGGTCAGCATGATGATGGGTGAGTAGAATGGCAGTCAGGCGCAGGTCGTGCGCGGCCAACGCCGCGCGTACCGGTGCTGCGTCGCCCGGGTCGACGATGGCTGCATGGGTGCCGTCGTGAACCAGCCAGAGGTAATTGTCTTTGAAGGCCGGCACTGTCATTACCGACAGGGCCGGCTGCCGTGGAGGTGTCATGGTCATGTGTATGGTCAAGAGGTGGCATGGATAGCGCTGCCGAGAAATCCATTATAGCGCTCGACAACTGGCTGCAATCGCCAGCCGGCGCGTACGTGCGCGCATTCGAGCAAGCCTGCCTCGAGGAACTGACGGCGGATATTTTCGGCTACAACGCGCTGCAGATTGGCGTGCCGCAGCTCGATGCGCTGGCCGCTAGCCGCATGCCCAACCGGTGGCAGGTGGCCACGCGCACGTCGAATGCGGACGAGCTCGCGTTTGCCTCAAGCGGCCGCCAGATCGCCGCCGCGGCCGACTTCGCCGAGCTGCCATTTGCGTCGAGCAGCATCGACCTGGTCGTGCTGCCGCACGTGCTCGAGTTCGCTGCAGAACCACACCAGGTCTTGCGCGAAGTCGAACGCATCCTGATTCCCGAAGGGCAGGTCATCATCTGCGGCTTCAATCCGGCCAGCCTGTGGGGCATGCGCCAGGGGATCGGGCGGGTCACGCGCAATGGCTACTTGCCGGACACGGGCGAATTCATTTCTATGCCGCGCCTGAAAGACTGGCTAAAATTGCTCAACCTGAGCGCGACGCGCAGCCACTTCGGCTGTTATGCGCCACCATGCCGCACCGCCCATTGGCTCAGCCGCTTTGCGATGATGGAATCGGCCGGCGGGCGCTGGTGGCCATATCTTGGCGCCGTCTACGTCGTGCATGCGATCAAGCGCGTCAAGGGCATGCATCTGATCGGCCCCGCATGGAACAAGAAAACCAGCAAGCGGCCGGCGGCAGTGCCGGCGGCAAACCGCATTGAACGAATAGAAAGTGATTAGCAGGGCATGAGCGACTTAACGAACGAAACAACGACTGAGGCAATGACTGAAGCAAAGAGCGACGTCAACCCGACCCGCGTCGAGATTTTCAGCGACGGCGCCTGCAAGGGCAATCCGGGCACGGGCGGCTGGGGCGCGCTCCTGGTGTCGAACGGGCACGAAAAGGAAATCTTCGGCGGCGAACCCAACACCACCAATAACCGCATGGAATTGCGCGCCGTGATCGAAGCGCTGGGCGTGCTGAACCGGCCATGCGAGGTCGTGCTGCACACCGACAGCCAGTACGTCCAGAAAGGCATCTCCGAGTGGATCCACGGCTGGAAGGCGCGTGGCTGGAAGACGGCGGCGAAAGAGCCCGTCAAAAACGAAGACCTGTGGAAGGCCCTTGACCTGGCCCAGCAGCAGCACGCCGTCGAATGGCGCTGGGTGCGCGGCCACAATGGCCACCCGGGCAACGAGCGTGCCGATGTGCTGGCCAACAAGGGCGCTGCATCGGTACGGCGCTGAGCAGCCGCTGCTGAGCATCCCGCCGCCGCAGTTGTTATACTGCGCCCGCACCCACTTTGAAGAATTGCACCATGCGTCAGATCGTTCTCGATACCGAAACCACAGGCCTGAACCCCCGCACCGGCGACCGCGTCATCGAAGTCGGCTGCGTTGAAATTTTCAACCGCAAGCTGACCGGCAATAACTACCACTGCTACATCAATCCCGAGCGCGAGTCGGACGAGGGCGCGCTGGCCGTGCACGGCCTGACGACCGAGTTCCTGAGCGACAAACCGAAGTTCCACGAGATCGCGCACGAACTGCGTGACTTTGTCCAGGGCGCGCAGGTCATCATCCACAACGCGCCGTTCGACCTGGGTTTCCTGAACGCCGAGTTCACGCGCATGGGGCTGCCGCCGTTCGTCCAGTATTGCGCCGGCGTCATCGACACGCTGGTGCAGGCGAAAGAGCTGCATCCCGGCAAGCGCAACTCGCTCGACGCGCTGTGCGACCGCTACGACATCTCGAACGCGCACCGCAAGCTGCACGGCGCGCTGCTCGATTCGGAATTGCTGGCCGATGTGTACCTGGCGATGACGCGTGGCCAGAATTCGCTGACCATGGATGTGGAAGAAGAGACGAGCAACGACGGTGAGGCGCTCGAGATCGTGCCGCTGGGCGAGATCATCGTCGTGGCGGCCAGCAGCGATGAACTGGCCGAGCACGATACGGTTCTGGCTGGCCTGGACAAAAGTGTGAAGGGCAACTGCGTCTGGCGGACTTACGGGGCCTGATTAAGTGAGCTGATTAAGTGAGCTGATTGCGCGGCGCAGGGGTGACGCCAAGAAAATTCTGTGCCATAATATGCCTCGCTTCGGGAGGTTAGCTCAGGGGTAGAGCACTGCATTCACACTGCAGGGGTCGCAAGTTCGAAACTTGCACTTCCCACCAAGAATTTGCAAGGCCAGCAGAGATGCTGGCCTTGTTCGTTTCTGTGCAGGTTTTTACGGTGCGCCAACCGGATGCACGCAGTCGATTGCCATTTGGCATAATTTATCGGCTGTGGCATAATACGGCCTCGCTGGGAGGTTAGCTCAGGGGTAGAGCACTGCATTCACACTGCAGGGGTCGCAAGTTCGAAACTTGCACTTCCCACCAACGAATATGGTTGACCAAAAAGGCTTGCACTTTACTGTGCAAGCCTTTTTTGCATTGTGCATCCCCCTTCGCGCCGATTAGCCTGTCAGCCCGCCGACCGTCACGCATGTTTTTGACATGCGTTATTGTCACAAAAACGCGGTCAAACAGGTCGCAAGACGACCGGAATCCAACCGCGCCCGTGGCTTCGCCCTGTACACTTGTCGTACAACCACGCGGCATACACCGTGCCTCCAGGCACGTGCCGGCGTCCGAAACACTCAAGCAGCGAAGCTTTCATGGTGAATGGGCATTACCAACCCTTGCTGGTCGTCGTCTCGATTCTGGTCGGCATACTTGCGTCGTACACTGCACTGAGTCTGGCCATGCGCGTCAGGCAGGCGCAGCGACGTACACGGTATGTCTGGGTGGCCGGCGGCGCCATGGCCATGGGAAGCGGTATCTGGGCCATGCACTTCGTCGGGATGCAGGCGTTTCGCCTGCCGCTGCCGATCGGCTACGACACCACGACGACCTTCGTCTCGTGGCTGTTGCCGGTGGTGGCGTCTGGCCTCGCGCTCTGGCAATTGCGATACCACACGGTGCGCCCGCGGCATCTTGTCGCCAGTGCGCTGCTGATGGGCCTTGCCATCAATGCCATGCATTACACCGGCATGGCCAGCATGCAGATGCATCCTGCGATCACCTATTCGCCTTGGCTGTTCGGACTCTCGGTCGCGATCGCGATCGGCGCGTCGGCGCTGGCGCTGCAGATCGGCATGCGCATGCAGGAGGGCGCCCGCTCGCGCCGCACGCTGCAACTGGCGGCCAGCGTCGTCATGGGCGGCGCGATCGCCGGCATGCACTACACCGGCATGGCCGCCGCGAACTTTGCGCCGGGCAGTGTCTGCGGCGCGGCGCTGGTGGGCGTCGACCAGGATTACCTGGCGGCGCTGGTTACGGTCACGACGGTGGCGCTATTGAGCATCACGCTGCTGGCAACGATTTTCGACGCGCGCCTCGAGGAGCGCAACCAGACGATTGCCGCCTCGCTCGTCGCCGCGGCCGAGCGTCAGAAGCTGTTCCTGATCGAGCAGCAGGCGCGGCTCGACGCGGAAAATGTCAGCCAGATGAAGGATGATTTTTTGGCCACGCTGTCGCACGAGCTGCGCACGCCGCTCAACGCCATGCTCGGCTGGTCGCAATTGCTGTTGCAGGGCGGGCGCGATGACGCGTCGCTCAAGCGCGGCCTTTCCACGATCGAGCGCAATGCGCGCGCGCAGTCCGAACTCATCGAAGACATGCTCGACATGAGCCGCCTGCTGGCCGGCAAGGTACGCATCGATACCGTGCCACTGTCGCCCCCTGACTTCATCAACGTTGCGCTCGACACGACGCGGCCGGCAGCCCTGGCGCGCCAGGTGACGCTGCTCGCAGATCTCGACGCCGGGGCTGGGCGCATCCTCGGCGACAGCGGCCGTATGCAGCAGGTGATGGTGAACCTGCTGTCCAATGCCATCAAGTTCAGTGAGCCGGGCGGCGTCGTGACCGTGACGCTGCGCACCCTCGCGGACGCCAGCGTGATCACCGTGCAGGATACCGGCGCCGGGATCCCGGCCGCGTTCCTGCCATTCGTGTTCGACCGCTTCCGCCAGGCCGATGGCTCATCTTCACGGCGCCATGGCGGCTTGGGCCTTGGGCTGGCCATTGCGCGCCAGCTGATCGACTTGCAGGGTGGTACGCTGAGCGTGGCCAGCGCGGGCGAAGGGCAGGGGGCGGCCTTCACGCTGCGCATGCCGCTGGCAAGCGGTTGCGCCCCGGCGCCCGCCGCGGCGGCGCCTGCGCCAGGCTTGCCGCTGACGGCGCTGGCGCTGCAGGGCCTGACAGTACTGGTGATCGACGACGCGCTCGATTCGCTCGAACTGGTGCAGGCCGTGCTGGCGCCCAGCCAGGCCAGGATACTGACCGCCACCGGCGCCCAGGAAGCGCTGCACCTGATCGCGCTGTACCGGCCCGACCTGATCATCAGCGACATCGGCATGCCGGTCATCGACGGGTTCGATTTCATTCGCAAGGTGCGGGCCTTGCCGGATCGCCTGATCGCCAGCGTGCCGGTGATCGCACTGACCGCGTTTTCGCGCAAGGAAGACGAACAGAAGGTGCTGGCGGCAGGATTCGATGAATTTCTGGCCAAGCCGCTGGTGCCGGCGGCGCTGCTGCAGACCGTGGCGGCCGTCAACGCGCGCCGCACCCCGCTGCCGGTCTAGGTCCAGGTCCAGGCCCAGGTCTACCTTCAGGCTGCCACGCCCGGCAACACCAGGTCGAGCTCGAGGGCGCCTTCCGGGCGCCGCAGGCCGGCCACGATATACGCGCGGTTGCGGCCTGCTTCCTTGCCCTTGTACATGGCGCGATCGGCCAGCGCAATGGCTTGCTGCCAATCCATCGACGGCGCTGGCAGCTCATCTTCATCGGTGGCAAACGGCAGCGCCACGGCGCCGGCCGTGGCGCTGATGGCCAGCAGTGTGCCGTCCGCCAGCAGGACCGGGGCGCTCGCCAGCGCGTCGAGGATGCGCTGCACCAGCAGCGGCCGTTGCGCCGGCGTGACGCCCTGCGAATACACGAGGAATTCTTCGCCGCCCCAGCGCAGCACCATGTCCGACTCACGCAGCGTGGCGCGCAGGCGCTTGCCCACTTCGACCAGCACGGCGTCGCCGGCCGCGTGGCCGTAGTCGTCGTTGATGCGCTTGAAATGGTCGATGTCGAGCAGCGTGAAGCAGTCTGCGGCGTCCGGCTGCGGCGCCGCTTCGCCGGTGCGGCTGCGCATGCGGTCCTGAAACGAGCGCCGGTTGTGCAGCCCGGTCAGCGGGTCGTGCGCCGAATGGTGGGCCAGCTCGGCGTTCAGTTCCGACAGGCGCTGGCCGGTACGTTCCGATTTTCGATACAGCCACAGCACGCCGGAGCACAGCAGCAGCGCCAGCGCGGTCCCCAGCGATGCGGCCGTCTGGATCAGCGTGCGGTGACGCAGTGCGGCGTCCTTCGCGGCGTTTTCCAGGCGCAGGCTGTCGATCTGGGCCACGCGCTCGCGCGACTTGAACTGTTCTTGCAGCGCCGAGATCGCCTTGTTGCGGTCATTCAGCGCCAGTTGCTGCATGACCGTTTCGCGCTCGCGCAGCGTGGCAAGCGCTTCCTTGAAACGGCCAGCCCGCTCCAGTGCCTGGCTTTTTTCGGCCAGAATGCGCCCCAGCGTGGACAGGGCCCCGGCGTGGCGCATGGCCGCGCTGACCTCGTCGACCAGGTGCATGCCTTCCTGATAGCGGCGCTGGCCGAACAGCGCAAAGCCCAGGTTCGCTGTTGCCATCTGCAGGCTGATCCTGTCTTCGCTGTCTTTAGCAGGGGTCAAGGCGGCGCGCGCGGCCCTTTCGGCCTCGGCGTAGCGGCCCAGCTTGAGGTAGGCGTTGGCAATATTGCCCAGCACATTGGCCTGGACCGACAGCAGTTGATGCGTTTGCGCCAGCCCGAGCGCCCGCTCGAGCGCCACCAGGCCGGCATCGGGCTGGTCTTGCGTAATGAGCGCACGGCCTTCGAAGAACGACGCCGCCGCATCCAGCCGCGGCGGCAGGCTTGCCTTGCTGGCGCGCACTTCGCGCAGCACCTCGAGCGCGCGCACGGGATCGCGCGCGTTGACGTACATGCGCGCCATGGCCAGCAGGATATCGGCTTTGCGCGGACTCCACAGGTCGGGATGGTTGTTGACCAGCTCGAGCGCGGGCAGGAAGCGCTGCAGCGCGCGATCGTACTGGCCGACGGCGCTGAAGGCGGCGCCCTGGAGTGCATCGAACCCGGCCTTGAATTCCAGACTGTCGAGATCACGGTAGCGGGCGCCCAGCGTTTCCAGCAAGGCCAGCGCAGCGGCGGGATCATTGTTTTCAATCAGGCGAACCACGCGGCCCAGGCTGGCCAGTGCCAGGTTGCGTGAATCGTGCGCGGTCGTGGCCAACTTGATGATCTGTTCGTTGGTCTCGTACGCTTCGCGGAAATTGCCGCCATCGACCTGTACCCGGCGCAGCAGGAACAGATACCGGATCCGCACCGCATAGGACGCGCCGGCGATCAGTGCCGGGCCTTCCTGCACCAGCAGGGTGCGGGCCTGCCCATGATGTTGTTCAGCGATGACGGCAATGTCCTCGAGGCGCGAAGCCGGATGCGGCGCTGCCAGTGCGCCGCCGAGCACCAGTGTGACGCTGCAGGCTACCAATGCGCGGCGCATTCCAGTCCGCAGTCGTGGCCGCAGTCCGGTCTGCCTCGAGGCGTGCGCGAGCAGTCCGGTAATCAAGTGTCCTGAGGTGACAATCATGGCGGGGGACAGCGGTGTCCAAACGGCGGGAGGCGGCCCATGCGAGCTGGGGCGGTGGCTACCACCCATTATCGAATGTTGCACTTGGGAAATCAAGAGCGCTCGACGCGGGCGCGCTGTTTACGCAACGCTTGTCGGATTTGCCAGCAGGCACGTAAATTGCACTTGTTTCCGCAGATTGCTTTGATTCGAGACAACATTCTGGTTATATTGGCACACCTGCAAAAAAGCTGGAGATGACAGGTACAAGCAGCAGCGGTTTCAAGGTCAGGCAAGCCGGCCCACCAGGCAGGATCCCGGGAGTGCGCCCGCCCATCAGGCAGGCGCAGTAATGACAAGACGCGGGACCACACCATTATTTGATTGGAGAACACGTAGTGAGTATTTTTAGAACCAAGAATCTGGATGCGATGATCGCCGCAAGCGCCAAGCCGGGCGGCCTCAAGAAAGTGCTCGGCCCGACCGACCTGATCCTGCTCGGCATCGGCGCCATCGTCGGCACCGGTATCTTTGTGCTGACCGGCACCGGCGCCGTCACGGCCGGCCCCGGCCTGTCGCTGTCGTTCGTCATCGCGGCCATGGCGTGCTGCTTCGCCGCGCTGTGCTACGCCGAATTCGCCTCGACCGTTCCGGTCGCTGGTTCCATCTATACCTACAGCTACGCCACGCTGGGCGAATTCGTCGCCTGGATGATCGGCTGGGACTTGCTGCTCGAATACGGCCTGGCCACATCGACCGTTGCGGTCGGCTGGTCGGGCTATTTCCAGTCGCTGCTGTCGGGCTTCGGCCTGGTGCTGCCTGATGCGCTGACCGCCGCCCCCGGCGCGCGCCCCGGCGTCGAGACCCTGTTCAACCTGCCGGCCTTCCTGATCATGATGGCCATCACGTTCCTGCTGTCGCTCGGCATGCGTGAGTCGGCCCGCCTGAACAACGTGATGGTGATCATCAAGATCAGCGTCGTGCTGCTGTTCATCGCGGTCGGTGTGGGCCACGTCAAGCCGGAGAACTGGCAGCCGTACATGCCATACGGCATGACGGGCGTGATGAGCGCTGCCGCGCTGGTGTTCTTCGCCTTCATCGGCTTCGACGCCGTCACCTCGGCTGCCGAGGAAGTCAAGAACCCGGCGCGCGACCTGCCGATCGGCATCATCGGTTCGCTGATCATCTGCACCATCCTGTACGTCGTGGTCGCCGCGATCATGACCGGCATCGTGCCGCACATGAACTTCAAGGGCGTCGACCATCCGGTGTCGCTGGCGCTGCAGGTGGCTGGTGAAGACTGGGTCGCCGGCTTCGTCGACCTGGCCGCGATCCTGGGCATGAGCACCGTGATGCTGGTGATGGCGTATGGCCAGACCCGCATCCTGTTTGCGATGTCGCGTGACGGCCTGATGCCGGCGCGCCTGTCGAAGGTGCACCCGAAATACGGCACGCCATTCTTCGCGACCTGGCTGGTGGGCATCATCTTTGGCCTGATCGCTGCCGTGGTGCCACTGACGGTGCTGGCCGAGCTGGTCAATATCGGCACGCTCGCCGCCTTCACGCTGGTCTCGATCGCCGTGATCGTGCTGCGCAAGAAGCGTCCTGACCTGCCACGTGCGTTCCGTTGCCCGGCCGTCCCGCTGATCCCGATCCTGGCGATCATCTTCTGCCTGGTCTTGATGTCGTTCCTGAGCTGGCATACCTGGGTCGCGTTCGCGATCTGGCTGTCAATCGGCGCGATCGTCTACTTCGGCTATGCACGCAAGCACTCGCTGCTGAACAACACGCCGCAGTAAGGCACCACAATAAGTTGCATGTTTTGCGCCCCTGCCAGCACGGGGGCTTCATGGTAGGCTTTCGTTGGCGACGCTGTCATGGCGTCATGTGAACGAACAGCAAAGGAAACAACCATGAGTGCCATCGTGCTGGGTGGGGGCGACGCCCTCCTGATCGTCGACCCGCAGGTCGACTTCCTTCCCGGCGGCAGCCTGGGCGTCCCGCAAGGCGACGCCGTGCTGGCCCCGATCAATCGCCTGATCGACCTGTACCGCACGCATGCGCTGCCGGTGTATGTGTCGCGCGACTGGCATCCTGCATTGCATTGTTCGTTTGCCGACCAGGGCGGCCCGTGGCCCGTGCACTGCGTCGCAGGCAGCGATGGCGCGCGCTTTGCCGACGCGCTGCAGCTCGGTGATGCCGTGGTCGTCTCCAAGGCGACCACCGTCGATGTCGATGCCTATTCGGCCTTCAACGGTACTGGCCTGGCCGCCACGCTGCGTGAGCGCGGCATCCGGCGCCTGACTGTGTGCGGCCTGGCAACGGATTATTGCGTGCTCAATACGGTGGTCGATGGGTTGGCGGCAGGGTTCGAGGTGTTGCTCGCGACCGAAGCGATGCGCGCGGTAAATGTCAATACGGGTGATGGCGCGCGTGCGCAGGCGCGCATGCTCGATGCCGGTGCCGTACCGGTGCAACTGTCGGGCACAGGCCTGGTTGCAGACCCGGTTGCACACTTGACTCTGGGCGCAGCAGCGTGATTACCTGCGTCACTCGATAATATTTTTGTAATCCCTATCTTACAGGCTCACAGGGCGCCTACCGATTTTCTTGACACGGTTCAGCACGGATAATGCATCACCGTCCATAGAACGCATTTCAAGAATCGAGACATGAGCCCAATGCTGTTAGCCGACGCGCCAGGCGTCCACCACGCGCCACTGCCTACCGGGCAGGGTGCGCGGAATCTGTATTTCTCGCTGTATGCCGATCCGGCAGCGCAGCCCGACGTCGCCAGGGCGTTTGTCGATGACCAGCTCGTGCTCGCGCGCGAGCTGCCGGTCGACCTGCCATCGAATATCAATGACCTGCAAGCGTGGATCGAAGAGCGCGCCGACATCGTCGGACAGGAATACCGCGAATACCTGGCTGCGCGCAAGAATGGCGCGCCGCGCCGCTACTTCAGCACCCGCGCCCATGCGCTGTACTTCATCAAGGGCGTGGCCCCGACCAAGCTGGTCGACGGCGCCTGGCTGTATGGCCTGGTGCGCCAGTGGGACGACGTCGCATTCCACCCGCTGATCAAGACGTATCTCGAAGAGCTGGGTGACGGCTTGCCGGACAAGAACCACGTCACGCTGTACCGCAAGCTGCTGGCCACGCACGGCTGCGACAGCTGGGCAGGGCTGAGCGACAGCCATTTCCTGCAGGGCGCGCTGCAACTGGCGCTGGGTCACAACGCCGAACATTACCTGCCGGAGATCATCGGCTACAACCTCGGCTACGAGCAATTGCCGCTGCACCTGTTGATCACGTCCTACGAGCTCAACGAGCTGGGCATCGACCCGTATTACTTCACGCTGCACGTGACGGTCGACAACGCCGGCAGCGGCCATGCCCGCAAGGCGGTCCAGTCGGTCCACGATCTGATGCCGCGCGTGGGTGATCGCGATGCCTTCTGGCAGCGCGTGGTCAATGGCTACCGGCTCAATGAGCTGGGCGCGAGCACCACGTCGGTGATTGGCGAGTTCGATCTGCAGGACGAGCTGGTCGACATCATGGCGGCCAAGAGCATCGTCGGCAAGAACATGCACTCCGACTACTGCCGTGTGGCGGGGCGCTCGGTCAACGACTGGCTGGCCGAACCTGCGCGGATTCCCGCTTTCCTGGCCGCGCTCGAAGAAGCTGGCTGGATCAAGCGCGGTGAAGCGGTCGAGCACAGCCGCTTCTGGCGCCTGGTCGAAGGCGAGCGCGCCGAGATGTTCGGTGTCTTCAATGCCTACGAATTGCAGGTGCTGCGCGACTGGATCACGAGCCACCCGGACGGCGGGCAGGCCGCCGGCCCGCGCGTGCTGACCGCCCGGGCGCGCCAGCGCACGCTCGACCAGCACGGTCTGGGCACCGAGCGCGGGACCGCATTCCCGGTGCGTGGCCTGATCCGTCGCCACACGGGCGCCGATGCGCAAGATACAGGCAACGAGCTGCGCGTGCTGGAACAGCAAGTCGCGGCCAGCAGCGGCAAGCAGGAGGCCATGGCGCTGCTGGCGCGCCTGTTGTCGCCGGAAGTGCATCACACCACGGTGGGCCTGATGGCTACCCGGATGTACACGCAACTGTTCGACGCCTGAGGCGTCCGTACAGTGCACAAAGCGGCCGGTACACGTAGAGAGCGTGTGCCGGCCGTCGCTTCATCAACACCATAACAAGGGAACACCAACGTGCAAATCCTGGAACAACGCTTTCTGCGCGGACCGAACGTCCACGCCGATTCACCCTGCCTGCTGTCCGTCGTCGATCTGGAAGACTTGTACGGCCTCTCGACGCGGGATATCCCTGGCTTCAACGATGCGCTGCTGGGCCTGCTGCCGGCACTGCGCGGCGAGCGCCTGTCCGATGGCGCCCCGGGCGGCTTCGCGCAGCGCCTGGTGGCCGGCACCTACCTGGGTCGCGTGATCGAAACCGTCGCCCTCGAGCTGCAATCGCTGGCCGGCGCGCCCGCCACCTTTGGCCGTACGCGCCCGGTGAATGGTCATCCGGGCCAGTTCCGCGTGGTTGTCGCGTACACCTGCGAAAAGCTGGCCGAGCCGGCCTTCGAGCTGGCGGTCGACCTGGTGACGGCGCTGGCACGCGGCGAAGCGTTTGCACTCGAGCCGCGCCTGGAAGAACTGCGCGGCATCGCCGGGCGCTACGTCATCGGCACCAGCACCGCGGCCGTACTGGCGGCGGCGCACGAGCGGGGCATCCCGACCCAGCGCATCACCGAAGAGGCGAACCTGTTCCTGCTCGGCTGGGGCGTACGGCAAAAGCGCCTGCAAGCGACGACCACGGGCGAGACCAGCTTCATCGCGGTCAAGATCGCCAGCGACAAGCAGTTAACGAAAGCGTTGTTGAAGGAAGCCGGCGTGCCGGTGCCCGAGGGCGACGTGGTCACCACCGTTGAGGCAGCGCAGCGCGTGGCGCGGCGCCTGGCGGTGCCGGTCACGCTCAAGCCGCTCGACGGCAATCAGGGCAAGGGCGTCACGGTCGCCTGCGCGACACCGGAAGACGTGGCGCTGGCGTTCGAATTTGCCCGTGGCTTCGGCCGGCGCGTGATCGTCGAACGCCATGTCGAAGGACGCGACTACCGCGTGCTCGTGGCCTGCGGGCGCGTGGCGGCCGCCTCATGCCGCCGCCCGGCGCATGTTGTCGGCGACGGCAACCTGACGGTCCGCGAACTGGTCGAGATCGAAAACGCGAACCCTGCGCGCGGCGCCGGGCATGCGACCATCCTGACCCGCATCACCCTTGACGAGCACGCGAACGACATGCTGGCGCGCCAGGGTTTCGACCTCGACAGCGTGCTGCCGGTGGGCGTCACGGCCGAACTGCGCGGCAATGCGAACCTGTCGACCGGCGGCACCGCCGAAGACGTGACCGACCAGTTGCCGGAATCGACACGCCTGCTGTGCGTGCGGGCCGCCGCCAAGATCGGCCTGGACGTGGCCGGCATCGACATCGTGTGCCAGGACATCGCGCAGCCGCTCGCAGCGCAGCGGGGCGCCGTCATCGAAGTGAACGCCGCACCGGGCATCCGCATGCACCAGTACCCGAGCGCCGGTGAACCGCGCGATGCAGGCGACGCCATCGTCGAAGGCTTGATGGGCAATACGGACGGGCGCATTCCCGTCATCGCACTGACCGGCACCAACGGAAAGACCACCACCACCTTGCTGGTCGCGCACGCGGCGCGCATGGCAGGCAAGGTGACGGGCGTGACGACCACCGAGGGCGTCTTCATCGACGGCAAGCAGGTCGTCAAGGGCGATTGCACCGGCTACTGGTCGGCGCGCACGGTGCTGGGCGCACCGGAAGTCGAGGTCGCGGTGCTGGAAACGGCGCGTGGCGGCATCCTCAAACGTGGCCTTGCGTTCGATCGCTGCGACGTCGCAATCGTGCTGAACATCGCGGCCGATCACCTTGGCCTGGATGGCGTCGACACGATCGAGGATCTGGCGCAGGTGAAGGCCGTGGTGGCACAGTCGGCCTCGAAGGCCGTTGTGCTCAACGCGGAAGACGCGCTGTGCGTGCAGATGGCGCGCCGCATCAAGCCGGGCGCCGAAGTGCTGTTCTTCTCGATGGATCCGGAAAGCCCGGTGATGCTCAAGCACCTGGAAGACGGCGGGCGCGGCGCGTATCTGCAGGATGGCGCGGTAGTGCTGGCCGATGGCCACAGCCAGCAAGCGCTGCTGCGGGTGGAAAGCATGCCGATCTCGTTCGGCGGACTGGCACGCTTCAATATCGCCAATGCACTGGCCGCCGCCGCTGGCCTGATGGCCGCCAACTTCAACCACCTGCACATCGCCGCCGGCCTGTCGACGTTCGTCTCGAACGGCCGCACGAATCCGCTGCGCACGAACATGTTCGACGTGCGCGGCGTGACGGTCATCGTCGACTATGCGCACAACCCGGCCGCCTACGCCGCCATGGCCGACATGGCGCGCGGCATGCTGCCCGGCCAGTTGATCGGCATCGTGACGGCGCCCGGCGACCGCCGCGACACCGACCTGGAACAGGTTGGCCGCGTCTGCGGCGAGCGGTTCGACGAACTCGTGGTCTACGAATCGCAAAGCCGCGGCCGCGAACCCGGCGAAGCGGTCGACCTGATCCTGTCCGGCGCCGAAGAAGTGGTCGGCATCAGCGACACGCTGCACCGCGAGCTCGACGTCGGCAACGCTATCCGCCTGGGCCTCGACCTGTGCAACCCCGGCGACGTCCTGATCTTCGCCTGCGGCTCATCCCTGCAAGTGTTCATCGACGCCATCCGCGTCACCGACCCCGAAAGCGCAGCCCTGATCGCCGCCCAAACCGCCTAACCCGAAGATCACGAACAATTAGGGTCAGAGTAGAATTATTGAGCAATTGCTCCGGATTTAGACGGACTCAGCCAATTGAGTCCGTCTAATCTGGAAAAGTAATCAAACAATTCGACACTGACCCTAATTGTTCAGTTTCTAATTGCAAATCTGAGGCAAAAGATTTAATCAGGGTCAGAGTAGAATTGTTGGGCAATTTCTCCCGAGTGAAGCAGTCTCAGCTTATACAGGCTTGCCTATTCGAAAAAGTTATCAAAGAATTCGACACTGACCCTAATTGTTCAGTTTCTTTGGGTAGAGCCCTAGTGCAATGATTAACTGGGGTCAGTGTCGAATTGTTGGGTAATTGATTCGGGAGCACTGACGGTGTGTAAAAAAACGGCCCTTTTGGGGCCGTTTGTCGTTGGGGATTAAATTGCGGCGGCTTCGATTTTATTAGCCAGGTCCGGACGGGTGGGGCGGAGGGCTTCCGTGAGTTCGGAGATGGATGAGCCGCAGCCGAAGACCAGGACGTCGCCCGGGACGCAGCGTGCCAGGCCAAGCCGGATGGCGCAGTGGACGTCGTGCTCGATCTGCAGGTGGTCTGGCGCAATCTTTGCCAGCTGGGCGCCGCGGGCGATGAGTCTTGCGGATTCACCCTTTGCGCGGCCGCGTGCTTCGCTGTCGTAGACGACCAGTTCGTCGAAGCCGGCGGCGCAGGTGCGGCCGATGTCGATCAGGTCGGCGTCGCGGCGGTCGCCCGGGGCGGCTACGACGCCGACCAGGCGGCCGGCCGTCATGGCGCGCGCCATCTCGGCCAGCGCGGCGTAGGCGGCGCAGTTGTGGGCGTAGTCGACGACGACCGTCACGCCGTCGACGTCGTACAGGTTCGAGCGCAGCGGATTGTGCTTGTTGTCCGAGACAAACCCGCGCAAGCCGGCGGCGATGTCACGGTTGCTGAAGCCGCTGGCCATCAGCGCTGCCACTGCCGCCATCGCGTTGGCGATGTTGTAGCGCGCACGACCGCCCAGCGACACGGGCATGTCGCGCACGTCGAGCAAGGCCTCGTGCCGCACGCCCCCAGCCAGTACGATGGTCGAATCCTGCAGGTACACGCCGCGGCCACCATGTTCGATGTGCGGCACCAGTACCGGGTCTTCGGCGTCGAGCGCGAAATAGATGATCTCGACGCCGTCGGCCAGCGTGTCCGCCATCTTTACGCAAAGGACGTCTTCGGCATTGAGCACCACCGCGCGCGTCGCCCTGGCCGCGACGACCGCCTTGACCCTGGCCAGATCCTCGATCGTGTCGATGCCATCCAGCCCCAGGTGATCGGCCGAGACATTCAGCACCACCGCCACATCGCAGCGGTCGTAGGCCAGGCCCCGTTTGAGGATGCCGCCGCGCGCCGTTTCCAGCACGGCGAAATCGACATCGGGCGATCCCAGCACGCTGCGTGCCGAGTGGTAGCCGGTGCAGTCGCCTTCATAGGCCAGCTGCCCGTCCAGGTACACGCCGCTGGTCGTCGTGACGCCGGTACGCAGTCCGGCCAGCCGTACTACGTGTTCGATCAACAGGCTGGTGGTGGTCTTGCCATTCGTGCCCGTCACGGCGACCACGGGAATGCGGCCGTCGTCGGCCCCGAACAGGGCTTCGACGATCGCGTCACCCGCATCGCGCGGCGCGCCGCGGCTCGGATACTGGTGCATCCGGATCCCCGGCGCGGCATTGACTTCGATGACGCCGCCGCGCTGATCGCGCAAGGGCAGGGCGATGTCGTCGCAGATGATGTCGATACCCGCGATGTCCAGGCCAATCGTGCGCGCAGCGCGGATGCAGATGTCGCGCGTTTCACCCGGCAGCAGGTCGGTCACGTCTTCGGCGGTGCCGCCGGTGGACAGGTTGGCGTTGCCCCGCAGGTCGGCGCCGATGCCGGCCGTGAGCACCGTATCGAGCTCGTAACCCTGGCTGGCCAGCGTCTCGAGCGCCAATGCGTCGAGCGGAATTTTTGTCAGGATATTCGTGTGCCCGTCGCCCCGGGCTGGATTGCTGTTTTCACGCTCGACCAGCGCGCGGATCGTCGAGTGGCCATCGCCCGTCACGCCAGGCGGGCGCCGCCACGAGGCAGCGGCGATGCGGCCGCCCGTGACCAGCACGCGGTAGTCGCGTCCCCGTAAGTACTGCTCGACGATTACACGGCGACCGTGTCGCCGCGCGTGCTCGAATGCCCGTTCGACGCTGTCCGGCGTGGCGCAATCGACTGTCACGCCCTTGCCCTGATTCGCGTCCAGCGGCTTGACGACCACCGCGCAGCCCAGCCGGCGTGCGACGCGCTGGGCGGCCACGCTTGTGGTCACGACTTCGCCACGCGGCACCGGCACGCCGGCCTGTGCGAGCAGCGTCTTGGTCAGGTGCTTGTCGCTGGCGATGCTCACCGCAATCGAATTGGTGGCGCCGGTGATCGTCGCCTGCAAGCGCTTCTGGCGGCTGCCCCAGCCCAGCTGGAACAGGTTGGTGTCATCAAGCAGCCGCCGCGATGGAATGCCGCGCTGGTGCGCCGCATCGAGCACGGCGCCGGTGCTGGTGCCGATCGCATGCGCCGAAGCGATCTCCCGCAACGCCGCGACAGCGGCATCGAGATCGAATGCTTCATCGCGCGTCAGCGCGGCCAGCAGCTTGACGCCGGTGCGCAGCGCTTCGCTGGCCACCTGCTCGACGCCATAGCCGCACAAGATGCGGCGGCGTTGCTCGTAACCGAGCACTGCCAGCGTCGCACTGTGCTCACCCGGGATGCCCGCCAGACGCTGAAGTTCCATGATGGCCGGTTCCAGCGCATCGACGGGCAGCGCATCGTCAGACAAGCGCACGGCCGCCGCAGCGGGCAGCTCCGGCAGCAGCGCCAGCAGGCGCGCACCGAAGCCACGCCCCTTCGTAGTCAGGTTGTCGACCACCGCCATCAGGCACGGCGTCCCGGCATACAGGTTCGGGCCCCGCAGCAGGCGCTTTTCGATCACTTTCATGAGAGAGGCGTACGCTTCGTGACGATCTGCAGGAAGTCCAGCAGCGAAGCCGGAATGCGCCTGCCGACCTGTTCGTCGCCAATCGGCAGTGAATACTTGGCGCCGGCAGGCAGCAGGTGCAGGCGCACGTCGATCAGTTCCGGGATGGCCCGGTCCTTGATCTCGGCGACGTTGCTGCTCATCGAGCGGCCATCGACGACGGTCACCGCGCCTTCGCCCAGCACCTCGATGCCCACGCCGCGCTCGATCACGAGCGCCGTGTCCTCATCGATGCCGATGCCTTGCAGGTAAGGGTTCTGCGCGACGATCGACAACAGGCGCGACAGACGCTGGCGCTCCGAGAAATGCTGGTCGACGACCACGCGGTGCAGAAAGCCCAGGCCCGCGCCCAGGCTAACCGAGCCTTTTTCGGGCAGCAGGTCGGTGCGGCCCTGCGCGAGCATGTGGCCGGACATGGCGGATGCACCGGCGCTGGTCCCGCCAATGGTGGCGCCGCGCACCTTTAGTGCGGCGTGCATTTCGGCGTCCAGCGCCGTGCCACCGATCAGCGCGAGCAGGCGTTTCTGGTCGCCGCCCGTCATGAAGATGCCATCGGCTTCGGCGACCTGGCGCACGAAGTTCTCGTCGTTGGCATCGTCGCGGCTCGTGATTTCGAGGTGGCTGTGGCGCGTTACGCCAAGCGAGCCGAAGGCGTCATCGTAGATTTTCCACATCTCGTCGGCGATCTGGCTGGCGGCCGTGATCACGACAATGCGTGCGTCGACGCCGCCGGCCAGTTCGACAAAGCGCGACAGGATCTGCATGTCGTGCTGGCGGTCTTCGTGGCCGCCGATGATGACGAGGTGGCCGTTGCGCGGTGCGTTCATTTCCTGGGTCATCGTTGTACCATTTTCGAAGTAGGCATATCACTATTGCTGAAGGCGCCGGCGTCCGTGCGGCTCACCGCAATCAGGCCGACCTTGATGTCCGGGGTGAACAGGGCGACGCCACGCTGCAGCGCATCGGCCAGCGGGATGCCATCGGCAATCCAGCCGTACACGGTACGCGCCAGCAGATGGCGCACGATCTGCTCACCGATGCCGGTGGCGGCGACGGCGCCTTCCGGGCCGGCAAAAAAGCCGCTGCCGATGATCGGCGCATCGCCGACGCGGCCCAGCAGGGCCGGCGCCGAGCCGCCGCTCGAACAGGCCACGGCAAAGTGGCCATCGGCGCCCCGTACGACGGCGCCAACGGTGTCGCAGGCCACGCCTGCAGGCAAGCACACCGGCGTATTGTAATTCCAGTAGTGCTCGATCAGATTGCGGTCCAGGCCCGGCATCACCGGCATCGAGCCAGCCAGTTGCGCCAGCAGCTTGCGGTGCGCCGTGCGCTGGCGTTCTGTCACCGGGGCCGCGTCCGGCATGCCGATCGTGCGCGCGAAGCGGCTCGCACCTTCGCCGACGAGCAGCCAGTGCGGCGTGTCGGCCACCGCGTGCGCCAGGCGCACCGGGTTCTTCACCGACTGCACGCAGGCGACGGCGCCGAGGCGGCCGCGCGTGTCCATGATCGCCGCGTCCATTTCGACCGTGGCGCCATCCAGGCCCAGCACCGAGCCGCTGCCCGCATTGAAGCGGCCATCATCTTCCATCGTGGTCACGGCGCCGATGGCGGCGTCGAGGGCATCGCCATTGATTTCCAGTTGCGCCAGGGCGCGGCGCGCGGCGAGCACGCAACCGTCTTCATGGTCGCGCGACGTGCCGGCGCCGCCGTGAACGACAACGGCGCCAGCGTGGGGGGTATTGCTCATGCGGTCAATCTTTCTGCTTTATTGTTGTCGTGGCCAGCGTACAGCGCCGGCAGTGCATTGCCGGGCGATTATCCGGTGTTCACCAACCACACCATATCGGTACGCCTGCCGCCTCCCTGTAAGAGCTTGCTTACAGCGGGAAGCGGCGAAGCGATACTTGACGGAATCTGTTACCATACCGCCCCTTCAAGATAAAGGTTCCTATGGTGCACGCTTGCGGCGTTGACTTCGGCACGTCAAATTCCACGGTCGGCTGGTATCGGCCCGGCATGATGCAATCCGCCCCGACGGCGCTGTTGACCCTCGAGGACGGCAAGCCCACGCTGCCGTCGGTGGTGTTCTTCAACGCCGACGACGACCGCGTCAGCTATGGCCGCGCCGCGCTTGCCGAATATCTCGAAGGCTACGAAGGCCGCCTGATGCGCTCGCTGAAAAGCCTGCTGGGCACGAGCCTGATCGACGGCCAGACCGAGGTCGCGGGCCGTTCGGTGTCGTTCCGTTCGCTGCTGGCCCAGTTCATCGGCGAGGTCAAGCACCGCGCCGAAACACAGGCCGGCCAGCCGTTCGAGAGCGCCGTGTTCGGGCGCCCCGTGTTCTTCATCGACGACGACGCCCAGGCCGACCAGCTGGCCGAGGATACACTGCTCGACGTGGCGCGTTCGGTCGGCTTTCGCGACATCGGTTTCCAGTACGAGCCGATCGCCGCCGCCTTCGACTACGAATCGCGCATCGACCGTGAAGAACTGGTCCTGATCGCCGACATCGGCGGCGGTACGTCCGACTTTTCGCTGGTGCGCCTGGGCCCCGAGCGCGCCGGCCGGCCCGACCGCCGCGACGACATCCTGGCCAATGGCGGCGTGCACATTGGCGGCACCGATTTCGACAAATACCTGAGCCTCGCGAGCGTCATGCCGCTGCTCGGCTATGGCAGCAAGCTGCGCTCGGGCGCCGAGATCCCGTCGAGTTATTACTTCAACCTGGCCACCTGGCACACGATCAACCAGGCCTACACGCGCAAGAGCGTGACGCAACTGGCCGACCTGGCGCGCGACGCGGCCGAACCGGCCCGCATCGCGCGCCTGCAGAACCTGATCGAAGACCGCGCCGGCCACTGGCTGGCGATGCAGGTCGAGGGCGCCAAGATTGCGCTGTCCGACGCCGACATGGTCAATCTGCAGCTCGACCGCCTGTCGCCGCCCGAGTCGCTGGACATCGCGCGCGCGCAGTTCGAAGCGGCCATCGCGCAGCTGGTCGAGCAGGTCGCCACCACCGTCGGCAAGTTGTTCGCCGATGCTGGCGTGCGCCCTAGCGATGTCGACACGGTCTTTTTCACCGGCGGTTCGAGCGGCGTGGGCTTGCTGCGCGCGCGGATTGGTGCAATGGTGCCGGATGCGCGCCGCGTCGAGGGCGACCTGTTCGGCAGCATCGGCACCGGGCTGGCGCTCGACGCGCTGCGCAAGTTCGGCTGACACCCCGCTGGAAAAGCACACAAAGGAGCAAGGATGAGTATGTACGACCGACCGCTGGTGATGCTCGACTTCGAGACCACCGGCCTGTCGCCCGACATGGGCGACCGCATCACGGAAGTGGCGGCACTGCGCATCGTTGGCGGCGAAGTGACCGAGCGTTATGTCTCGCTCGTCAATTGCGGCGTGCGCGTGCCGTCGTTCATCACGGCCCTGACCGGCATCACCCAGCAGATGGTCGACAGCGCGCCGCCTTCGCACCAGGTCGTGCCCGAGCTGCTCGACTTCATCGGCGGCGACGTGCTGTCGGCGCACAATGCCAGCTTCGACGAAAAATTCTTGAAGGCCGAAGGTGCGCGCCTGGGCCGCACGACGCAGCACGTGGGCCTCGTGTGCTCGCTGAAACTGTCGCGCCGTCTGTTCCCCGGCCTGGTTAGCTACAAGCTGGGCCAGCTGTCGAGCCAGCTTGGCATTCCCTTTGTCGGCACCGCCCACCGGGCCGAGGCCGACGCCCAGGTCGCGGCCGACGTGCTGCTGCATGCTGCGCGGCATCTTGGCCGCACCTGCGGCATCGAGCGCGTCGAGCCGAGTCTGCTGGTCTCGATCAACAAGGTTGCTGCCGCCAAGATCCCGGTATTTCTCGAAAAATATGCGGCCACCGTGCGCGAACGCCGGATGGCAGCTGCAGCTGATTGCACCTGAAGCGCTGATTGCGCGCTCGCAAACCGCGCAGCGCCGATCTACTTAAACTTTTGGCAATGGAATCGGTCGCAAGTGCGGCCGTTCGCACGACTTGCCGAAAGGATCTGGATGAGCTCCGACCATGCCGCCCGCGCCGGCGCCGCCACGTTCTCCTGGTACCACCGCGCTGCCTGGCAAGGCAACCCGTACGCCCAGTTCAACCTGGCCCAGCTCTACCTGCGCGGCCACGGCGTCGAGCGCGACGACGCGCAGGCCGCCGCCTGGCTGGCGCGCGCCGCCTCGCAAGGCCTGGCCTATGCCCAGAACCATCTCGGTGCCTTGCACTACAGCGGCCGGGGCGTGCCGCCCGACCACGCGCTCGCTGCACGCTGGTTCCGCCGCGCAGCGCAGCAGGGCGATCGCTCGGCGCAATACAATCTCGGCCTGCTCTACCGCAAGGGCCGCGGCGTGACCCTGTCGCATCCCACTGCACTGAGCTGGTTCTACCGGGCGGCCGAGCAGGGCATGGCGCGCGCACAGGCGCAGCTGGCACACGGCTATCTGCATGGGCTGGGCGTCACGGTCAGCCATCCGCTGGCGATGGCGTGGTACCGCAAGGCCGCACTGCAGGGGCACGTGGCCGCGCAGGTCCAGCTGGCGCATATGTACGCGCGTGGCCTGGGCGTGACGGCCAGCAGTGCGCGCGCCCTGTACTGGTACCGCCATGCGGCGGGCGCCGGCAATCCCGTGGCCAGGCGCGCCCTTGACCTGATGTAGGCGCCGCCGGCGGGCGGTTTGCACTGTTGTCGTTTCGCGCTATGATGCCCTGCGGCCACAAGCCGACCTCATCATTCACAGACCGAGAACAACATGCACATGAAACTTGCCACGCTTGCCGCCGTGTTGGCCACGACCTTCAGCGCCAATCCGGCGCTCGCACAAAGCTGTTCCACCCAAGGCACCGGGCCGACCTATCCGGTGACGAAGAAAGTCGACCAGACGGACAATTACCACGGCACCGTCGTCGCCGATCCGTACCGCTGGCTCGAAGACGCCAACAGCGCCGAAACGAAGATGTGGGTCGACGCCCAGAACAAGGTCACCCAGGCCTACCTGGCCGCGATCCCGCAACGCGAAGCGATCCGCCAGCGCCTGACGCAGTTGTGGAACTACGAGCGCTATAGCGTGCCGGGCAAGGAAGGCGGCCGCTACTTCTACACGCGCAACGATGGCCTGCAGAACCAGGCGGTCCTGTACACGCTGAAAAACCTGAATGACGAGCCGCGCCTGCTGCTTGACCCGAACAAGCTGGCCGCCGACGGTACGGTCGCCCTGGCCGGCGCCGAAGTGAGCCCCGACGGCAAGCTGCTGGCCTACAGCATCGCCGCGTCGGGCTCGGACTGGAACGAAATCAAGCTGCGCGACATCGAGACCGGCAAGGACCTGCCGGACCACATCAAGTGGGTCAAGTTCTCGAGCACCGCCTGGACCAAGGATGGCAAGGGCTTCTTCTACAGCCGCTACGACGAGCCGAAGGAAGCGACCAAGCTGGCCGACGTCAACTACTTCCAGAAGCTGTACTACCACCGCATCGGCACCCCGCAAAGCGCCGACACGCTGGTATACGACCGCGCCGACCAGAAGGAATGGGGCTTCGGCGGCCAGACCACGGACGACGGCCGTTACCTGATCATCACCACCACCAAGGGCACGGCGCCAAAGTACCGCGTGTCGTACAAGGATTTGTCGAAGCCTGACGCGAAGGTGGTCGACCTGATCGACAACTTCGACGCCGGCTACGACTTCATCGACAACGTCGGCAGCGTGTTCTACTTCAGCACCGACCGCAAGGCGCCCAAAAAGCGCGTGATCGCGATCGACGTGAGCAAACCTGCGGAGGCCAACTGGAAAGAGGTCGTTGCCGAAAGCGCCGACACGCTGGCCGGCGCCGACATCGTCAACAACCAGCTGGTGCTCGAATACCTGAAGGATGCCCGCAGCGTCGTGCGTGTGGTCTCGCTCGACGGCAAGCCGGTGCGCGAGATCGCGCTGCCGGGGATCGGCACCGTCGCCGGCCTGTCGGGCAAGCGTGGCGACACCGAAACCTTTTACTCGTTCACGGGGTTCACCAATCCGACCACGATCTACCGCCTGAACATGACCACCGGCCAGAGCACCGTCTTCCGCCAGCCGAAGGTCGCGTTCAATCCGGCCGACTATGAAACGCGCCAGCAGTTCTACACGAGCCGCGACGGCACCAAGGTCCCGATGTTCATCGTGTCGAAGAAGGGCCTGAAAATGAACGGCCAGAACCCGACCTATCTGTACGGCTATGGCGGCTTCAATATCTCGCTGACGCCCGCCTTCTCGCCGGCCAATCTGGCGTGGATGGAAATGGGCGGCGTGTATGTCGTGGCCAATCTGCGCGGTGGCGGCGAATACGGCGAAGCGTGGCACCAGGCGGGCACCAAGCTGCAGAAGCAGAACGTGTTCGACGACTTCATCGGCGCGGCCGAGTGGCTGGTGGAGAACAAGGTCACGTCGCCACAGAAGCTGGCCATTGGCGGCGGCAGTAACGGGGGCCTCCTGGTCGGCGCGGCAACGACGCAGCGCCCGGACCTGTTCGCGGCGGCGATTCCGTCGGTGGGCGTGATGGACATGCTGCGCTTCCACAAATTCACGATCGGCTGGGCCTGGACCTCGGACTACGGTTCGTCCGAGAACCCGGATGAATTCAAGGCGCTGGTCAAGTATTCGCCGCTGCACAACCTGAAGGCCGGTACCTGCTACCCGGCGACGATGGTGACGACGGCCGATCACGATGACCGCGTGGTCCCGGCGCACAGCTTCAAGTACGCCGCCGCTGCCCAGGCGGCGCAGGCCGGCAGCGCGCCAATCCTGATCCGCATCGACACCAAGGCGGGTCACGGTGCGGGCAAGCCGACGGGCAAGCAGATCGAGGAAGTGGCAGATCGCTGGGGCTTCCTGTCGCGCGAGTTGCACATGAATGACGCCGCCGTGACGGCCGCCGGCGCCAAGTAATACCGGGCGCATGCAAACATGGCCGCCGGAGCGATCCGGCGGCCATGTTGTTTTGTGCAGCCGCTGCCTGGGGCTTACACTATCGGTGCACGACCACCAGCACCGCCTTGGCCTCGGTCTTGCCCGTATTGCGGATCACATGATTCTGGTCGGCCGGGTAGCGCGCCGTCGCGCCGTGGCGCACCTTTTTCTTCTCCGGTCCCACTTCCAGCTCCACAGTCCCCGTGATCACCGTCAGGTGTTCACCCGTCCCCGGATCATGCGCCTGCGACGCCAGTTCGCCACCGGGCGCCAGCGTCAGCTCATACCATTCATACTTGCCTGCCAAATCCATCGGGCCGAGGATGCGTAGCGAATAGCCGGCATGCGCGCCGGGCAGGGTGGGGATTTCGTGCGCGTCCACCAGCCGGATAAGCTCCGTCGGGCGCACTTCGGACGACAGCAGTTCGCCAATCTGCACGCCCAGCGCATTGGCCAGGCGCCAGGTGATGGCGATGGTGGGGTTGGCTTTTTCGCGTTCGATCTGCGACAGCATCGATTTCGATACGCCGGCAATGCGCGACAGGTCTTCCAGCGTCAGGCCACGGGCCAGGCGCAGGCGTTGCAGTGTGGCGCCGACTTCGGGTGGCGCGTTGTTGGTTGAAATTGTATTCATTGCCGCATAAGGTTATAAGGGCCGGCTTGCCAAGTCGATTGGGCGCGGGTAATATCCACTATATTGAATCTTTGTTCGATATACAGGATAAGTCTTCTACTTCGAACAAACCCACGGTACAGCATCCGCCAACTGCCGGTCAAGCCGGACCATCCACGGAACAGGAAAAACACCATGAGCGACCAGACTTTCTACAGCGGCCTGCAGCAAAAACTCGACACCTTGCGTAGCGATGGCTTGTTCAAGCCGGAACGCGTGCTGGCTTCGCGCCAGGGCGCCGAAGTGGTCGCGCAGGATGGCCGAACCCTGATCAATATGTGCGCCAACAATTACCTGGGCCTGGCGGGCGACGTCGAGACCCAGCAGGCAGCCGCCGCCGCGCTTGAAAAGTACGGCTACGGCCTGTCGTCGGTGCGCTTCATCTGCGGCACGCAAACCGTGCACAAGGAACTGGAAGCGGCGCTGTCGAACTTTCTGGGCACCGAAGACACGATCCTGTACGCCGCCGCGTTCGACGCCAACGGCGGCGTGTTCGAGCCGCTGTTCGACGAGAACGACGCGATCATCTCGGACGCGCTGAACCACGCGTCGATCATCGACGGCGTGCGCCTGTGCAAGGCGGCGCGCTACCGCTATGCCAACAACGACATGGCGGACCTGGAAAAGCAGCTGATCGCCGCCACTGAAGCCGGCAAGCGCCACAAGATCATCGTCACCGACGGCGTGTTCTCGATGGACGGCACCATTGCCCAGCTGGACAAGATCGTCGCACTGGCCGAGCAGTACGGCGCGCTGACGATGATCGACGAGTGCCACGCATCGGGCTTCATGGGCGCGACCGGCCGCGGCACGCATGAACACTGCGGCGTGATCGGCAAGATCGACATCATCACCGGTACGCTGGGCAAGGCCCTGGGTGGCGCGATGGGCGGCTTCACGTCGGGCAAAAAAGAAGTGATCGAAACGCTGCGCCAGAAATCGCGCCCATACCTGTTCTCGAACACGCTGGCGCCGATGATTGCCGGCGCCTCGCTCGCGGTACTCGAGCGCATCTCCAAGTCGACCGAACTGCGCGACCGCCTGATGGAGAACACGGCGTACTTCCGCGCAGAGATCGAGCGCATCGGCTTTACCATCAAGCCGGGCACGCACCCGGTGGTGCCGGTGATGCTGTTCGACGCGCCGGTCGCGCAGAAATTCGCGGCGCGCATGTTCGAGCTGGGCGTGCTGCTGTCGGGCTTCTTCTATCCGGTGGTGCCGATGGGCCAGGCGCGCGTGCGCGTGCAACTGTCGGCTGCGCACACCCGCGAACAACTGGACTTCGTGCTCAAGGCATTCGAACAAGCCGGCCGCGAGCTGGACATCATCAAGCAACAATAAATAATAAATACACGCAAGGAATCACAGCATGGAACGCATCCTCATCATCGGCGCCAACGGCCAGATCGGCAGTGAACTGGTCAGCGCGCTGGCCGAGCGCCACGGCGCGCAGAACGTCATCGCGTCGGACATCGGCGAGAACAACCTGTACGGCGCCGCGCGCTACACCCGCCTGAACGTGCTGGACAACGATGCGCTGGCAAGCCTGATCGCCGCCGAAGACATCACCCAGGTCTACCAGCTGGCCGCCATGCTGTCGGCCACCGGCGAAAAAGCGCCGCTCAAGGCCTGGAGCCTGAACATGGATGGCCTGCTCAACATCCTCGAAATCGCGCGTGAACGGGGCGAGGCCGGCAAGCCACTGAAAGTCTTCTGGCCATCGTCGATCGCGGCCTTCGGCCCGAACACGCCGGGCGAGCAGACGCCGCAGTTCACGATCATGGACCCGACCACGATCTACGGCATCAGCAAGCTGGCCGGCGAGCGCCTGTGCGAGTACTATCACAGCAAGTATGGCGTGGACGTGCGCAGCATTCGCTACCCGGGCATCATCAGCTACAAGTCGCCACCGGGCGGCGGCACCACCGATTACGCGATCGCGATCTTCCACGCGGCGCTGCGCGGCGAGACCTACGAATGCTTCCTCGGCCCCGAGACCACGCTGCCGATGATCTACATGCCCGACGCGATCCGCGCCACCATCGAGCTGATGGAAGCGCCCGCCGAACAGGTCGCGATCCGTTCGTCGTACAACGTGGCCGGCGTCTCGTTCAACCCGCGCGAACTGGCCGCCGCCATTCAAAAGGCGCGTCCCGGGTTCGCCATTGCCTACGCCCCGGACAGCCGCCAGCAGATCGCCGATTCGTGGCCAAAAAGCCTGGACGACAGCCGCGCGACGGCGGACTGGGGCTGGCAATCCCGCATCGGCATCGATGAAATGGTCGATTCGATGCTGGCCAATATCGATGTCGGCATCAAGGCGGCAGCGTAAGACCTCGCCTCAATAATAAAAAAGCAGGAGACACAAGATGGACATGAGCGTGTTTGATTTGTTCAAGATCGGCATTGGCCCGTCGAGTTCCCACACGGTGGGGCCGATGGTCGCCGCGCGCCGCTTTCTGCTGGAGAGCGGCATGCTGGACGAGGCGGTCGGCGTCGAGGCGCACCTGTACGGTTCGCTGGCGCTGACGGGCGTCGGCCATGCAACCGACAAGGCCGTGATCCTGGGGCTGATGGGCGAGACGCCGCAGGAGCTCGATCCAGCGTCGGTCGACGACAAGCTCGATCTCGCCGCGCTCGATGGACAGATCGCACTGCTGGGCATCAAGACCGTGCCGTTCGACGCCCGTGTCCACCTGGTCTGGCACAAGGCCTCGACGCTGCCCGAACACCCGAACGGCATGCGCTTCGTGCTGCAGCTGCGTGACGGCAGCATTATCGAGCGCATCTATTACTCGGTCGGCGGCGGCTTCATCACGGCAGCCGGCGAAGCGCAGGCGCGCGCCGCGGAACCGGTCGGCACACCGGTGCCGTACCCGTTCGACACGATGGTGCAATTGCTCGAGCACGGACGCATGCACGGCCTGACGATCCCGCACATGCTGCGCGCGAACGAGCGCGTGCGCATGAGCGACGCCGACCTCGATGCCGGCCTGGATCGCCTGTGGCGCGTGATGCGCGACTGTATCTGCCAGGGCCTGAAGACAGAAGGGCGCCTGCCCGGCGGCCTGAACGTGCGCCGCCGCGCGGCCGCGCTGTGGAAGCAGGCGCAGGAAACCCAGCCGCAGAACGCCTTGCCGCACGACGCCGTGCAGCAGGTCAGTCTGTACGCGATGGCCGTCAACGAAGAAAACGCCGCCGGTGGCCGCGTCGTCACGGCGCCGACCAACGGCGCAGCCGGCATCATCCCGGCCGTGCTGCGCTACTACGCGGAAGACTGCCGCCCGATCGATCCGCAGCGCGGCGTGCGCGATTTTTTGCTCACGTCGGCCGCGATCGGCATGCTGTGCAAGAAGAACGCGTCGATCTCGGGCGCCGAAGTGGGCTGCCAGGGCGAGGTCGGCGTGGCGTGCGCGATGGCGGCGGCGGGCCTCGTGGCAGCATTGGGCGGTACCAACGAGCAGATCGAGAACGCGGCCGAAATCGGCATCGAACACCATCTGGGCATGACCTGCGATCCGATCGGCGGCCTGGTGCAGATCCCGTGCATCGAGCGCAACGGCATGGGCGCGATCAAGGCGATCACCGCGGCGTCGCTGGCGCTCAAGGGCGATGGCGTGCACTTCGTGAGCCTGGACAGCGTGATCGAAACGATGCGCCAGACGGGCGCCGACATGCAGGTGAAGTACAAGGAAACGTCGCTGGGCGGCCTGGCCATCCACGTCGTGACGGTGAATCACGCCGCCTGCTGATTCGCTTGCTGACTAAGGCCGGTTCGGCAATCGTTGGGCGGCCAGAGCATCGGCCGCCCAATTTTATTGGGTGACATGACTTTTTTGCAGCACAGCATACAATTTCTCTGGCTCCCACTATAATTGACGATCCACCCGAGCCAACTGGATCTACAACCGTATGCACTATGTGTCCACCCGCGCGACGAGCGCGTCCGCAGCACGCAATCCCGAGAACTTCTGTGACATCCTGCTCGGCGGCTTGGCCCCGGACGGCGGCCTGTACCTGCCAGCCGAGTACCCGCAGGTCACGAGCGCCGAGCTTGACGCATGGCGCACGCTGTCGTACGCCGACCTGGCCTTCGAGATCCTGCGCAAGTTCGCCACCGATATCCCGGATGCCGACCTCAAAGCCATCACGACGCGCACCTACACGCCCGCCGTGTACTGCAACGCGCGTGCCGGCGAGTCCGCCGCCGAGATCACCCCGCTGCGCGTGCTGGAAGACGGCCGCAATGGCAAGCTGATCCTGCAGGCGCTGTCGAATGGCCCGACGCTGGCGTTCAAGGACATGGCGATGCAGTTGCTCGGCAACCTGTTCGAGTATGCGCTGGCCAAAAACAGCGATGAACTGAACATCTTCGGCGCGACCTCGGGCGACACCGGCAGCGCCGCCGAATACGCGATGCGCGGCAAGAAGGGCGTGCGCGTGTTCATGCTGTCGCCGCACGAGCGGATGAGCGCGTTCCAGACCGCGCAGATGTTCAGCCTGCAAGACCCGAACATCTTCAATATCGCCGTCAAGGGCAACTTCGACGATTGCCAGGACCTGGTCAAGGCCGTCTCGAACGACCTCACCTTCAAGGCGCGCCAGAAGATCGGCACTGTCAATTCGATTAACTGGGCGCGCGTCGTGGCCCAGGTCGTGTACTACTTCCGCGGCTACCTGGCAGCGACGACGAGCAATGACCAGAAGGTCTCGTTCACCGTCCCGTCGGGTAACTTCGGCAATATCTGCGCCGGCCACATCGCCCGCATGATGGGCCTGCCAATCGACAAGCTGGTGGCCGCCACCAACGAGAACGACGTACTCGACGAATTCTTCCGCACCGGCGTGTACCGCGTGCGCAAGGCGGCCGAGACGTTCCACACGAGCAGCCCGTCGATGGATATTTCGAAGGCGTCGAACTTCGAGCGCTTCGTCTACGACCTGGTCGGGCGCGACGCCGACCGTACGCACGCGTTGTTCCGCAAGGTCGACACGCATGGCGGCTTCGACCTGTCCGGCAAGCCGGGCGCCGATGGCGACGAATTCAAGCAGGTGGCCCGCTTCGGCTTCGCCTCGGGCCGCTCGACACACAACGACCGTTTGGATACGATCCGCGACGTGGCCGACGACTACGACATCACCATCGACACCCACACGGCCGACGGCATCAAGGTCGCGCGCGAGCACATGGCGCCGCGCGTGCCGATGATCGTGCTGGAAACAGCGCTGGCCGCCAAGTTCAACGAGACGATCCTCGAAGCGCTGGGCACCGATGCCGAGCGGCCGGCCGGCTTCGACGACATCGAGGCGCTGCCGCAGCGCTATGTCGTGATGCCTGCCGACGTGGCGCAAATGAAGGCGTACATCGCCGACCACACGGGGCTGTAACATGAACGCACCAGGACAACGACCGCCGATGCTGACGGTGCGCGAGGCGCTGGACGTGCTGCTCGCCGCCGCGCGCCCGGTGACGGACATCGAAACGATCCCCACGCTGGACGCCAACGGCCGCGTGCTGGCGGACGACCAGCTGGCCACCATTGACGTGCCATCGGCCGACAACACGCAGATGGATGGCTACGCCGTACGCGCCGCCGACTGCGCGAGCGGCGAGGCGACGCTGCGCGTGGCCCAGCGCATCCCGGCCGGCCACGTCGGCCAGCCACTCGAACCCGGCACGGCAGCACGCATCTTTACGGGCGCGCTGATTCCGCCGGGCGCCGACGCCGTCGTCATGCAGGAGCAGTGCGAGGCCGCAGGCGACAGCGTCACCGTGCGCCACGCGCCGGCCGACGGCGAGTGGATCCGCCGCAAAGGCGAAGACATCGGCAACGGCAGCGTGATCTTGAGCGCTGGTACCCGTCTTCGCAGCCAGGAGCTGGGCTTGGCGGCCTCGGTCGGTCTGGCCGCGCTGCCCGTGCACCGGCGCCTGCGCGTGGCCGTGTTCTTCACGGGCGACGAACTGGCCATGCCGGGTGAAGTGGCGGCTCAGGATCTGGCACCGGGTGCGATCTACAACTCGAACCGCTTCACGCTGCGCGCGCTGCTGGAAAACTTCGGCTGCGAGATCACCGACTTCGGCATCGTGCCCGATACGCTGGCCGCGACGCGCGCCACGTTGCGCGACGCTGCGCAGGCGCATGACCTGATCATCACGTCGGGCGGTGTGTCGGTGGGCGAAGAAGACCATATCAAGCCGGCCGTCGAGGCGGAAGGGCGCCTGTCGATGTGGCAGATCGCCGTCAAGCCCGGTAAACCGCTGGCGTTTGGCGAGGTGCGCCGCGAGGTAGAGGGCAATGAGGCTGATGCGTTCTTCCTCGGCTTGCCCGGCAATCCGGTGTCGAGCTTCGTTACCTTCCTGCTGTTCGTGCGGCCGTTCCTGCTGCGCCTGCAGGGCGTGCGTGGTCCGGTCGAGCCGCGCGGCTATCTGGTGCGCGCCGATTTCGATCTGCCCAAGGGCGACCGCCGCAACGAATTTCTGCGCGCGCGCTTCAATGCAGACGGTGGCCTCGAACTGTTTGCGAACCAGGGTTCCGGCGTGCTGACGTCCACCGTGTGGGGCGATGGCCTGATCGATAACCCGCCGGGCAATGCGATTGCAGCGGGCGATCTGGTGCGCTTCATTCCGTTCGCAGAACTACAGCATTAGGATAGTCATGAAGATCAACGTGAAGTATTTTGCCGCGCTGCGCGAAGCAGTCGGTACGGGGCAGGAACAGCTGGACCTGCCCCCTGATGTGGCGACCGTGGGTGCCGTGCGTGAATTGCTGCGCGCGCGCGGTGGCGTCTGGGCCGAGGCGCTGGCGCCCGAGCGCGCAGTGCGCATGGCCCATCAGCAAGTGATGTGCGACGGCGCCACACCCGTGGCGGCCGGCGCTGAAGTGGCATTCTTCCCGCCCGTGACAGGCGGGTAGGCTTTCACAAGGTCAGATCGCGGCGATCGACTGCTCGGCCAGCGCCATCAGTTTGGCGCAGTTGCTGTTGCGGGCTGCGAAGTCCTTCCACGCCGTGTTGCGCGCGACTTCCTGCCAGCTACGCAACGCGTCGGGATTCAGGTCGACCACGCGCGCGCCAACGCCGCGGTAGACGGTCGCAACCTCGGCATCGTCCATGCGCGCCGAATTCATCGCGAACTTTTCCAGATCGGCACCCACCGTCATCACCGCCTGCTGCTGCGCCTTGGTCAGGCGCTCGAACACGGTGCGCGACATCAGTAGCGGCTCGAACATGAACCAGTACGAACCGGCACGCGCCGTCGTCAGCGAACGGGCGGTTTCTTGCAGGCGGAACGAGATCAGCGACGTTGATGACGTCAGCGCCGCATCGAGGGCGCCGCTGCGCAGGGCGTTGTAGATTTCATTGGATGGCATGTTGACGACCGTGGCGCCGGCGTTCTGCAGCAGCATGTCCATCTCGCGCGAGCCGCCGCGTACTTTCAGGCCACGCGCGTCTTCCGGGGCAATGATCGGGTCGCCGCGCGACGCGACGCCACCCGCTTGCCAGATCCAGCTGACGATGACCAGGCCCTGTTCGCCAAGGATGCGCGACAGTTCACGCCCGACCGGTGCATTGCGCCAGCCATAACCCTGTTCGTACGACGTGACCAGCGCCGGCATCAGCCCGATATTGGCTTCCGGCGCCTCGGCGCCCGCGTACGACAGCGGCACCAGTGCCATGTCGAGCTTGCCGCTGCGCAGTGCGCCGAATTGCGCGCCCGGCTGCATCATGGTCGAGTCCGGATAGATCGAGAACTTCACGCCACCGCGCGTGCGCTTTTCGACCTCGGAAGCGAACATGCGGCACAGGCGATCGCGAAAGTCGCCCCGCGCGATGCTGCCGCCGGGGAACTGGTGCGAGATCTTGAGATTGTTGGGCTGGGCCCACGCCGAGCCGATCCAGAGCGGGCTGGTGGCGAGCGCACCGAGTACTGTCCTGCGCGTAGCGAACGATTCGATTTCTACCGACATATACATCCTCCAAGATGTTGTAACGGACTGCCGGGCGAATCGTGGCGTGCCTCGTCGGTGCGGGCGTCATCGTTCGCAGCTGGCCACGACAAGAATATGCCTGCTGCGCGGCATGTCAAGCAGAATATTGCAGATCTGACAAACCGAACATGCTGGAGGAATAGACTGACCGGTAATCGTCAGCGCGCCTGCTCATCCTTGCAGACAGCGCAGCCGATCCCGCGGCTGGCCTGGCGCCAGCGCGAGGCGACGAAGATCGCCGCCGCCGCGGCCGACCAGCCCAGCGTCGCGGGCCAGGTGGCGGCCAGGCTGTCGCCGCGCATCAGGTCGACGGCGGCGAGCAGCAGGAACATGGTGCCGGCGGCCAGCAGGAACTGGCCGATCCAGTAGGTGACAGGGCGCATGGAAAACTCCTTTCAACGACGGTCGAAAAAGCGGCGCAGGATGCCGGCCAGGGCCAGCGGCTGGTCGATCATCAGGAAGTGCCGGGACGGCGCGATGGGCACCACCTCGACCGAGGGAATGCCCTCGACCAGGCTGCGGTAGTGCGCGACCTTGTCGTCGGCCGTCATGGTGTCCTGCGCCCCATCGTACTGGTAAAACGGCGCCACCACCAGCAGCGGCGCAGTGATTTTTTCGAGGCCCGGACGCAGGTCGAGCGCCAGCGCGTCGGCCACGTAGGCGCCGACGGCGGCGCGGTCGCTGCGCAGCAGCAGCGGCGTGATGTCGTCGGCCTTGCCGATGTCGAGTACGCCCTGGCCACGCATATACTGGCGCTGCTGCGCGGCCCAGGCGTTCGGATCGGCGACGGCCATCGTGTCGCGCACGCGTTGCGCCGCTTGCGGGCGCTGTGCGGGCGGCATGTTTTCGGTGCCGGGAAACACCGGCAAGCCGTCGAGCGCCACGACGCCGCCGATGCCGTTGCCCAGGTCCTGCGCCACGGCGTAGGCGAGCGTACCGCCCAGGCTGTGGCCGACGAGGATCGGCTTGTTCAGCTTGCGCTGCGCGATCAAGCCTTCCAGTGCGGCGCGCGCGCCTTCGAAGGGTTCGCCAGTGGGCCCGGGACGGCCGTCGAAGCCGGGCAGCGTCACGACATACAGCGTGAACTCGTCCTTGAACTGGCGGATCACGTCCTGCCACACCCACGGGCCACTGGCCAGGCCAGGAATCAGGATCACCGGGCGGCCCTTGCTGCCATGGCGCTCGACCAGCAGCGCGCCGGATTCGAACGTTTCGGCCGGCTTGATGCTGGCGGCAAAGCGGTTCGCGCTCTGGGTTGCCGGGGCCGGAGACTGTGCTGCGGCAAAGGGGGCGGCGCCGAGCGCCAGGGTCAACAACAGTGCAGCTTTCATGCGGTCTCCTGATCAGGTGTGAAGATGGCTTCGACCGGCAGGCCGAACAGCCGGGAAATGGCAAAGGCAAGGGGCAGGCTGGGATCGTAACGGCCCGTTTCGATCGCGTTGACGCTCTGGCGCGAAACGTCCAGGCGCTCGGCCAGGTCGGCCTGGCTCCAGCCCTGCGTGGCGCGCAGTTCGCGGATACGGTTTTTCATCGTGTCTGCAGCTTCTCGTGCACCGAGCGTACCAGGCATACCAGCATGGTCGCGCCGCACAGCACCATCCAGACCGAGAACATCGACATGCGCGGATAGCCGGCGGTCTCGAGGAACCCGTAGCTGAACGTGAGCCCGGCGGTCAGCCCGGCGGCCAGCGCAAACGATTCGAGCAAAAAGCTGCGCAGGTATTCGTCGACCCGGCCGAGATGACGGGCGATCGCCCACAGCGCCAGGCAAAAGCCGAGCATCGGCGAGAGCAGCACCAGGATGCGGGGCAGGCCGTCGTCCATCGGCCGGCCGAAGCGGATGGAGGCCATCAGCAGGACGGCATAGACCAGAAACGCGCCGGCCATCTCGCGCAGGTACGCCTTGTAAACCCGTTTTTCATGCTTGCTCGCAGCCATCTGGTGCCTCTCTTGGTTAGTAAAGGATGCTTTACATCGTAGGCCCGTTATTTTGTGATGTCAAGCATCCTTTACAGCGTTTTTTGGAGCGGGAAGTCGACTACAATGCGGGTCCCGCTTTTTCTCGTTCGTCACCATGACTCAGCCCGCCGCTTCCACCTTCTCGCCCCGTGTCGTCGTGATCGGCGGCGGTCCTGCGGGCCTGATGGCGGCCGAGACGCTGGCGGCAGCGGGCGTGCAGGTCGACGTTTACGATGCGATGGCCAGCGTCGGCCGCAAGTTCCTGCTGGCCGGGAAGGGCGGCATGAACATCACGCACTCGGAACCGTATGCCGATTTCGTGCAGCGCTACCGCGACCGCCAGGTGCACGTGAACGGCTGGCTCGATGGGTTCGATGCCGACGCCGTGCGCGCCTGGATCCACGACCTTGGCATCGAGACCTTCGTCGGCACGTCGGGCCGCGTGTTCCCGCTCGAGATGAAGGCCGCGCCGCTGCTGCGCGCGTGGCTGCACCGCCTGAAGGAAAGTGGCGTGCGCTTTCACATGCGCCAGCGCTGGCTCGGCTGGCAGGATGGCCGCCTGCGCTTTGCCACGCCGGACGGCGAACGGCTGGTCGAGGCCGACGCGACGATCCTGGCGCTGGGCGGCGCGAGCTGGGCGCGCCTGGGCTCGGACGGCGCCTGGGTGCCGCTGCTGCGCGAGCGCGGTGTCGAGGTGGCGCCGCTGGCGCCGGCCAACTGCGGTTTTGACACCGGCTGGAGCGCGCATTTCAGCAGCCGCTTTGCCGGCGCGCCGCTGTTGACAGTGGCGGCCGGCGTGCGCGGTGCCGACGGCGCCATCGCCTGGCGCAAGGGCCAGTTCGTCGTCACGGCAGGCGGCGTCGAAGGCAGCCTGGTGTATGCGCTGTCGGCACCGCTACGCGACGCGATTGCGCGCGATGGCAAGGCCACGCTGTGGCTCGACCTGGCGCCGGACCACAGTGCGCAGCGGGTGTTTGATGAAGTCACGCGAGGACGCGGTTCGCGCTCGATGTCCAGTCACCTGCAAAGCCGGCTCGGGATCAAGGGCGTCAAGGCCGGGTTGCTGCACGAGTGCCTGTCGAAAGCCGATTCTGCCGATCCGGCGCGGCTGGCCGCTGCCATCAAGGCGCTGCCGGTGACGCTGCTGCGCCCGCGCCCGATCGACGAGGCGATCAGCAGCGCGGGGGGCGTGCAATTCGATGCGATGGACGGCGAGAGCGCGATGCTGCGCGCGCTGCCGGGCGTGTTCGTCGCCGGCGAAATGGTGGACTGGGAAGCGCCCACCGGCGGCTACCTGCTGACTGCCTGCTTTGCCAGCGGACGTGCGGCGGGGCGGGACGTGCTGGCCTGGCTGGATGCTGCACAGCGGTGACATTCCGTGAATTATTCCGGCGCGCGTGCTTGGTAAGATAAGCGCTTCATCAGCGTTTCGCGCCACGGCCCCTTAATGACTTCTCTTCGCGTACTGACGCTCGCAGCTCTTCTCGCCGCTACGCATGTCGCCGGCGCCCCGAGCGCCCATGCAGACGTCGGCTGCGGCCAGCCGTGTCGTGGCCTGGTGCTCGAAGCGCAGGCGCTGGAGGGCCGCGCCCGCTACCAGGAAGCGCTGACGAAGTACAAGCAGGCCGAACTGGCCGATCCGACCGCGTCGATCCCATTGTCGCTGGCGGCAGGCCTGGTGCTGAAACTCTCGACGGTGGCGCCGCAGGACAAGGCGCCGCAGCTGCGCGACATGGCGCGCGCGCTGGCCGAGCGGGCAACCCTGCTGGCAGCCGACGATCCGGTGGCGCAGGAAGTGTTGCGCATGCTGGACGATCCGGCGCCGCCACCGCTGCATCAGCCAAACGCCAGGGTGGCGAAATTGATGGCCGAAGGCGAGGCGGCGTTCGCGCGCCAGGACATCAAGGCCGCGCTGGCAAAGTACGAGGCGACGATGCTGGCCGATCCGCAGTATTCCAGTGCCTGGGTCGCCGCCGGGAATTGTTATTACGTGCAACGGGACTGGAAGGGCGCCGAGGCGCTGTTTCGCCAGGCGACCCTAATCGAGCCGCACAATTCGCAGGCCTGGCGCTACTTGTCCGACGCGCTGTTCTACCAGGACAAACGGGGCGCGGCCGAGGCGATGCTGTACAAGGCCATTGAGGCCGATCCGTCGCAGCGGCCGAACTGGAGCAAGCTGGCCATGTACCGTGCCGGCGCCGGCTTGCCCTTGAAGGCGCTGGGCCTGCGCCGTGGCGTGCGCGTGGCGGAAAACGCGGACGGCAAATACGTGATCAGTCTCGATTCGAAAACGGATGCGGAAAAGACGCCTGATCACGCGTTCCGGCTGGCGCTGGGCATGACGGAAGTCCGGCTACGCACCGAAGACAAGGCCAAGGCCAAGTCGGCGTTCGGGATCGAGCTCGAAGCGTGGCGGCTGGCCTTGAAGATCGCCGACGAGGCCGAGGCCAATAGCGGCGAAGGTATCCTTGATCCGGGCCTGCTGCAGGTGCGGGCGCTGGCGCGTGAAGGGCAGCTCGAACCGGCCATCCTGCTGCTGATGTTCCGTCAGGCGTACCGGCCGGCGCTGCAGGCCTGGATGGCGGCCAATCCCGGCGGGGTCAAGTACTTCATCGACCGCTATGGCGTGATGCCTTGAGTATCCTGCTGCCGGGCGCTGGCATCCCGGGCTGGCGGGTATAGTCAACATCATGCCTTCTTCTCCCCGTTATCCGAACACGCCGGACGGCCGCTACTTCGTCGTCAAGGGGCGCCTCTGGCGCAGCAGTAATCCGCATCTGGCGCCGGACGAGCGGCAACAATGGGTAAACCGGTTGATGGATGCACGGCGGCAGGTCGGGGCGGCGCTCAAGGTGCGTGACGAGGCGGCCGAGCGCACGGCCCGCGCCGGTGTCGACGAGGCCAAGCGGGCACTGGGAGAGCGGGGGCCGGTCTGGTGGACCGATGGCGCGCCGGATTACAACCGGCGCATGGCGGTCAATACGCCGTATGCGGCGTGGTATGCGGCGCTGGACGGCGTGGAGTCCGGGACTTTGCACGCTCCCGCGTGACGTTCAGTCGGTAACCTTGCCCCGCAGCGCCTTGGTCTGGCTGCTGCGCGTCTTGCCATCGAGCCGCCGCAGTTGCGAGCCGCGTGTCGGGCGAGTGGGGCGGCGGGTGACGGGAACGATCGCGGCCTTGTCGACCAGCTCCTGCAGGCGCCGCAGCGCGTCTTCCTTGTTCTGTTCCAAGCTGCGCGACTGTTGCGCTTTCAGTACCAGCACGCCTTCGTGCGAGATGCGCGTGTCGCGCAGCGCCAGCAGCCGCTCCTTGACCGGCTGTGGCAGCGACGACGCCGGGATGTCGAAACGCGCATGCACGGCGCACGAGACCTTGTTGACGTTCTGCCCGCCCGGGCCCTGGGCGCGGATCGCGGTGAATTCGACCTCGGCCGGATTGATATGTGGAGTGATTGCGGCCATCTTGGTCCTGGTTGCATGATGCGCCGTGCAGGTTCGCAGCAGCTGGCGCATTGTAAGCGCTGGCGTGCCGGCCTGCTGCCTGCCGTGTCTGCGATGTGCAAAACTGGCGGGTTGCCTGCAATGATTGTCAAAAGCGACGACAATACCGGCCTACTTTCATTTGCACGGTGCCTGTCATGTCCAATTCTTCCACTCTGTCGATGCCGCCCCGTGTCGACCTCAATGTGCGCCCGCTTGGCGTTGCGTTGTTCCTGCTCGTGCTTGGCGCGTGGTATCTCGCGCAAGCGGTGAGCGGTCGCCAGTCGGCGCTGTACATCGTCGGCGCGCTGCTCGGCGTGGCGCTGTACCACGCGGCGTTCGGCTTCACGTCGGCCTGGCGCGTGTTCATCGCCGACGGCCGCGGTGCCGGCCTGCGCGCGCAGATGGTCATGCTGGCCGTCGGCGTGGCGCTGTTCTTCCCGGCGCTGGCCGCCGGTACGCTGTTCGGCGCGCCGGTAACTGGATTGGTGCAGCCGGCCGGTACGTCGGTGATCGTCGGCGCGTTCCTTTTCGGCATCGGCATGCAGCTGGGCGGCGGTTGTGCGTCCGGCACCCTGTACACGGTCGGTGGCGGCAGCACGCGCATGATCGTCACGCTGCTGTTCTTCATCATTGGCTCATTGATCGGCACGGCGCACATGCCGTTCTGGACCTCGATGCCGCAACTGGCGCCGCTATCGGCCGTCAAGGAACTGGGCCTGGCGCCGGCGCTGGCACTGAACTGGGGCATCTTCGCGCTGATCGCATTCATCACGATCGTCGTCGAAAAGCGCCGCCACGGCAAACTGGTCCCGGCGCACGTGCAGCCGCCGCATCGCTCCCCATGGCTGCATGGCCCGTGGCCGCTGCTGGCCGGCGCGCTCGCGCTGGTCGTGCTCAACTTCGCGACGCTGGCGCTGTCAGGTCGTCCGTGGGGCGTCACATCAGCCTTCGCACTGTGGGGCGCGAAAGCGGCCGCGGTGATGGGCATCGACACGGCCAGCTGGGCGTACTGGTCCACGAAAGCCAATGCCGCCGCACTGGCCTCGCCAATCTCGCAGGACGTCACGTCGGTGATGGACATCGGCATCGTGCTTGGCGCGATGCTGGCGGCGGCGCTGGCCGGCCGCTACGCGCCAGTCTGGCGCCTGCCAATGCGCTCGCTGATCGCCGCCATCGTCGGCGGCTTGCTGCTGGGCTACGGCGCTCGCCTGGCCTACGGCTGCAACATCGGCGCGTACTTCAGCGGCATCCTGTCGGGCAGCCTGCACGGCTGGCTGTGGCTGGTCGTCGCCTTCATCGGCAACGTGGTCGGCACCCGCCTGCGCCCCTTCTTCGGCCTCGAAGTCGAACGCCTGAAACCCACCGCCTGCTAAGCAAAAAGTAGGGTCAGAGTCGATTTATTGAGCAATTGATTAACTGAAGTTGTCAAACAATTCGACTCTGACCCCAATTATCCAAAAGACAATTGCCCAACAATTGGGGTCAGAGTCGAATTATTGAGCAACTGATTTACTGAAGTTGTCAAACAATTCGACACTGACCCTATTTGTTGGGGGGTTATTCTTCGTAGGTGACGCTGCCGCTGCCTGTGCGGCTGGTGCTGCGTTCGGCGGGGTTGCCGTAGACTTCGACGTCGCCGCTGCCGCTGAGGGTGATGCGGATGGTGTTGCGGGCTTGGACGACGCTGTCGCCGGAGCCGGTCTGGCTTAGCGTGACTTCGCTGGCGCGCAGGTGTTCGGCGTCGAGGCGGCCGGAGCCTGTCGTGTCGGCTTCGAGGGCGCGGGTGGTGCCGGAGACCGTGATGCTGCCGGAGCCCATCAGGCGGGTTTCGACGCGGTCCATCGCGGCGCCGCCATTCACGTCAAGGTCGCCGCTGCCGGTCAGGCCGACCGTGGCGTCGCGGTAGCGGCCATTGAAGCGCACGCTGCCGGAGCCGTTGAGCTGGATTGCGATGGCGTCGCCCGAAAAGCCGCTGATCGTGCTGTCGCCGCTGCCTTCGATCGTCACCGACGTCAGTACCGGCAGCACCAGCTCGACCACCAGCGGTTCGCGGTGGCGCAGCACCATGCCGCGGATGCCGATGCGCAGGATCTTGCCGTCGCCCGTGACCTCGACATTGCCCAGCATGCGCTGCTCGCCGCTGACCCGCAGCATCGGCGTGGCGCCGTAGCGCAGGTTCAGGTCGATGGGGCCGTCGAGTTCGACGATCTCCACGCCGGCCGGCACCGGACGCGTGTCCTGCGCGACGGCGCGGCCTTCGGCGGCGCTGACCGTGCCGCTGGCCTTGAGCATGCTGTAGCTGAGCGCCACGAGCACCGCTGCCAGCAGCAGCAGGCTGAAACCAACTTTCATCAATGAGCGCATGGCGGCTATCCCCTCAACAATGACATGTTCATGTTCACGTAGCGGCGGATGCCGGCGATCGTGTACTTGCTGAACACCAGCGACAGCAGGAACAGCGCAATGCCGCCCAGGATCAGCGCGCACCCGAGCACCACCTGCGTCGTGCGCGAATCGGGATCGAGGTCAGTGGTGATCTGGATACGGCGTTCGGCCACGGCCTCGGCGCCGCGCAGCACGCGCGAACGCTGATGACGGTTCTCGCTGTCGGCGGCCGATCCACCGTCACCGGCCTCGGAGCGCAAATCCGGCCTCAAAACCGGTTCTTCATAGACCTGAATGCCATGCTCGCCGATCGACACCCGGGTCTGCGTTTCGCTCGCGCCGTCGTCGTCGTTCGTCATTTCCAGGCGGCTCAGCGGGGCACTCAGCACCAGCTCGTTCGAGCCGGCCAAGCCGCTGGCGGTGACGGCGATGCCCGACACATAGACGCCAAAGGCCGACATGTACAGCGCCATCAGCAACGACGCAAACACCGCCGCTGGAATCAGCATGAACAGGTTGAAGACCAGCAGGCCAAAGCCCGACACGACGGTGCGCGCCAAGGAGCTCGCCGGGGACGCCGGCTTTTGCGCCAGCTGCGCGAAATGAGCGTTGGTGCGCAGCGTCAGCGCGACGTCGCGCGGGTCACCGAGCTCCTTGGCCACATCCTGTTCGGATCGTCCGACTGCTGCGCCGTCGACGAAGCGCTGCTCGTACCACGCGAGCGTCTTGGCCTGCACGTCGGGCGGCAGCCCCATCAGCGCGCGCTTGAGCGCGTCGAGGTAGTCGAGCTTGGAGAAAAAGTACGCCATACGATACGCGCCGGCCTAGTGGTGACCGAGGACCGGGATTGCACCGATCGCGCTGGCGGTGCCGTGCGCGGCGCCGCCGATCAGTTCGGGCATGACGAGTACGAGCGTGCTGGCCGCCACAAGAAGCAGCAGGGCGACCGTTCGCAGTCCGAGTCGGGGTGTCATGGTGGTGTCCATCAGGGGTGTTTCGATGGTGCTACTGTACGGCGCCGGCCGCCGCTGCACCATCGCCGTGCGACAGGCTGCGCTTTTCGCGGGGCAGGGCGCCGTAGGCGAGGATGGCCGTCGCCGCCCCCTGGCCGCTGCGCACCGCCGTTTCGAGCGTCGCCGGGTAATCGCTGGCCGTGTAGTCACCGGCTAGCACCACGCCCGCGAGCGGCGTGACGTTGGCTGGCCGGACCAGGCCGGGGGCGCAGGTGAACGTGGCGCGCTTTTCCGTGATCAGCTGGGTCCAGACTGGCGTGCCCAGTTCGGGCCGGCCAAAGTCGTGCGCCAGTTGCGCCGCGATGGCGCCCGCGAGCGCCTCACGCGGCAGCGCAGCAGCCTCGGCGGCGGCGCTGACCACGACGGCAAACACGCCCTCCTGGCCAGGATCGAGCTGGGCGCGGTCGAACACGAACTGGCCCCAGCGGCCCGCTTGCGGATCGTCCAGCAGTGCGTAGAACGGCAGCTCCAGGCGCGTGCCCGGTGCATATTGCAGGTAACAGGTCGCGATCGGCTCGTAGGTGAAGCCATCCAGTTGCGCGCCAAGCGCGGCGCAGTCGGCAAACGGCGCCAGCAGCGTGGCGCTGGCCGTTGCCGGCGTGGCCAGCACCACGGCATCGACCCGCTCGTCGCCAGCGCCCGTCGTCAGGCACCAGCCGTCGCCCTCGCGCGCAATCGCCGCAACCTTGACGCCAGGGCGCACACTGTGACCTTGGCGAACCAGCCAGGCGCCGGCAGGCTCCGGAAACAGGGCGCCCATCGCCACGCGCGGCAGCAGCATGTCCGACGCCGCGCGCCGGCTGGCGCCCAGGCTGTCGCGCAGCACGGCCAAAAATACATTGGCCGATGCGCGTTCGGGCGGCGTATTGAGCGCCGCGATGCACAGCGGACGCCACATCAGTGTTGTGAGTCGCTCGGTCTGGTCGAAGCGTTCGAGCAGTTCGGCCACCGTGCAATCGACGTCCAGCGCCCAGCCCATCCAGCGCCCGGCGCTGTTGAAGCGGGCCAGTGCCAGCTTGTCGGCGCGGGCCAGGCCCTTCGCGCGCAGCAGCGCGAACGCCAGGTGCAGCGGCGCTGGCAGGCGCGGTGCGACGAAGTCCATGCCATCGCCACCCGGCGGATAGCGCATCTGCACCGGCAGGCGCAGCAATGCTGCATCGGGATCGACGCCCACCTCGCGCAGCATGCGCAGCGATTCGGCGTAAGCGCCCAGCAGGATGTGCTGGCCGTTGTCCAGCGCCAGGCCGCGTACGTCGACCCCACGGGCGCGCCCGCCAAGGGTGCGCGCCGCTTCGAACAGGATGACGTCTGCGCCCTTGCGCGCCAGCGTCACTGCCGCCGCGCAGCCGGCCCAGCCCGCGCCGACGACTGCAACGCGCAGCCTAGGTGCGGACATACGTCTTCCACGCCAGCCACAGTTTGCGCAGTGGCGTGAGCGAGATACGCTGATTCAGTACGTGGTAGCCGTCGCGCTGGATTTCATCGAGCAGCGTGCGGTAGATCGACGCCATCATGAGGCCCGGACGCTGGGCGCGCCGGTCTTCCTTTGGCAGCAGGGCCAGCGCTTCGTCGTAGATGGCTTGCGCGCGCTTGGCCTGGAACGCCATCAGCGCTTCGAATTTTTCGCTGTGCTGAAGCTTGAGCAGGTCGTTCGCCGTGACGCCGAACTGCTGCAACTCGTTCACCGGCAGATAGATGCGGCCCTTGCGCGCGTCGTCGCCGACGTCGCGGATGATGTTCGTCAGCTGGAACGCGAGGCCCAGTTTTTCGGCATACGCCAGCGTTTGCGGATTGGTGTAGCCGAAAATGCTGGCCGACAGGATGCCCACGACGCCCGCCACGTGCCAGCAATAGCGCTGCAGGCCCGGGTAATCGAGGTAGCGGCTCTGGTCGAGGTCCATCTCCATGCCGTTGACGATCGCCTGCAGGTGCTGTTCTTCGAGCTTGTAGACGGCGATATGGGGCTGCAGCGCCAGCATCACCGGATGCGTCGGCGTGCCCGCATACATCTTCGAGACCTCGGTGCGCCACCAGGCCAGCTTGATGCGCGCGACGGAACCGTCGGTGGCTTCGTCGACGGTGTCGTCCACCTCGCGGCAAAAGGCGTACAACGCCGTGATCGCGCGCCGGCGTTCGGGCGGCAAAAACAGGAAGCTGTAGTAGAAACTGGAGCCGCTTTGAACGGTCTTTTGCTGGCAGTATTCGTCTGGAGACATGAAAATCGTCGTGGAGTGCTGGTTGGGCGGCTGCGGCACGGCTGTACCGTCAGGCGAGCATTCTAGCAGGGTAGACAGCGCTGCCGGCGATGTGCGCCGTGACTTTTACATGCGCAGCGCGCCCCAGCCCACGGCGACCCAGTCCGGGGTGGCCAGCGTCGGGCGGCGGTTGAACACATCGTAACCGGCCCGCTCGATCCGGTCGAGGATGCGCAGGCCGCCCTGGACGATCATGCGCAGCTCCCAGCCGATGCGTCCCGGCAGCCGCCTGGCCAGCGGCGCGCCCGACAGCATCAACGCGCGGGCGCGCTCGACCTCGAATCGCATCAGGGCCTGGAACGGCGCATCGACGACGCCTGCCTTCAGCGCCGTTTCGCTGACCTTGTACCGCGCCAGGTCTTCCAGCGGCAGGTAGATCCGGCCCTTGGCCAGGTCGATTCCGACGTCCTGGATAAAGTTAATCAGTTGCAGCGCGCTGCAGATCGCATCCGAGTCGCGCAGATTGACCGCGTCGTCCGTGTCGTAGAGGGCCAGCATCAGGCGTCCGACCGGGTTGGCCGAGCGGCGGCAATAATCGAGCAGGCTCGCGTACTCCTGGTAGCGGGGCGTCACGACATCCTGCCGGAAGGCCGACAGCAGATCGCGCATCGGCCCGACCGACAGCTGGTATTGCGCCACGACATGGGCCAGCCGCGCGAACATCGGCTCATCGGGAACGGCGCCGGCCTCGATGCGGTCCAACTGCTGGTCATAGGCTTGCAGCGCCGCCAGCCGTTCGCCGGGCGCGGCGTCGCCTTCGTCGGCGAGGTCGTCGGCACTGCGCGCAAAGGCGTAGATCGCCTCGACCGCCGGCACCAGGCGGCGCGGCATCAGGATCGACGCAACAGGAAAGTTCTCGTAGTGATTGACGGCCATGTTTAGAGGGAAGACGCTAAAGTCGTCACATTGTCTATTTGCATGATTATAATTGCTGAATTACAAACTGGCGCCAACGCAGCATGCGACGCGCAGCCAGCTTCGGCGCGAGACGCCGCATGCCCAGTCAAAGGATCACCACCGTGTTTGTCCGATTTTCTTCCCCAATCCTGCGGGCGGCCTTGCTCGCCTTCTGCGCCGCCGGCGCCCTGGCTGCATGCTCCAAGCCCGCGCCGCCGACTGAGGATATCCGTCCGGTGCGGGTGATTCAACTGGTGGCGGATGCGGGCGCCGAGCGGTCGCAGTTTTCAGGCGACGTGCGGCCACGCTACGAGTCGCAGCTGGGCTTTCGGGTCGGCGGCAAGATCATCGAACGCAAGGTGGATGTGGGCGCGACCGTCAAGCGCGGCACGGTGCTGATGCGGCTCGATCCGCAAGACGTCAAGCTGGCGGAAACCCAGGCCCGCGCCACGCTGCGCGCTGCCGACACCGAGCGCGAACTGGCCGCTGCCGACTACCAGCGGCACGTCAATCTGCGCTCCCAGAATTTCGTCAGCCAGGCTGTCCTCGACGCCAAGCAAAGCGCGCTCAAGGCGGCCCAGGCCAACGTCGACGCCGCGCGCGCCGGCTTGCGCGGCCAGTCGAACCAGGCCGATTACACGACCCTCGTCGCCGACGTCGATGGCGTCGTCACGGCCATTGATGCCGAAGTGGGGCAGGTCGTCCAGGCTGGCACGCCAGTGGTGCACGTGGCCCGCACCGCGGAGAAGGAAGTCGTGATCGGCATCCCCGAGAACAAGGTGGACGGATTGCGCCAGTCGGCCGACGTGGTCGTGCGCCTGTGGGCCGATGCCGGGCAGACCATCCCGGGCAAGATCCGCGAAATCGCGCCGATGGCCGATGCGGCGACCCGCACCTACACCGTGAAAGTCGCGCTGCCCGCCCGCGCCGATGCGCGCCTGGGGATGAGCGCGATGGTGGAGCTGGCAACAGGCGCGGCGACCACCGGCGGCCTGCGTGTGCCGTTGAGCGCGCTGGTCAACAACAAGGGCGCGAGCAGCGTCTGGGTGGTCGAAAACGGCGCCGTCAGGCTCGTGCCGGTGCAGGTGGCCGGCCAGGTCGACAACGACGTGCTGGTCTCCGGGGCCGTGCGCGCCGGCCAGAACGTGGTCACGGCCGGCGTGAACCTGCTCAAGCCGGGGCAGAAGGTGCGCATCCTCACCGCCGACATCGCGCGCCGGGCAGACGCCGAAGCCGCCATGACCGCCAACGGCGGGGCCGCACAATGAAGGGCTTCAACCTGTCGCGCTGGGCGCTGGAACACATCCCGCTCACGCGCTTCCTGATCGCCGCCTGTCTGCTGTTCGGCATCCTGAGCTACTTCGAACTGGGCCAGGACGAAGACCCGCCATTCACCTTCCGCGCGATGGTCGTGCGCGCCGTGTGGCCGGGCGCCACGGCGCTGCAGATGGCCGAGCAGGTCACCGACCCGCTCGAGCGCAAGCTGCAGGAGACACCCTACGTCAACACGATCCGCAGCTTTTCCAAGCCGGGTGAAACCACGATCCTGATCGAGCTGCGTGAATCGACGCCGCCCAAGGAGACAACGGCCGCGTGGTATCAGGTGCGCAAGAAAATCGGCGACATCACCGCCACGCTGCCGCAGGGCGTCATCGGTCCGTTCTTCAACGACGAATTCGGCGACACCTACGGGTCGATCTTCGCGTTGTCAGGCGACGGCTTCACCTACGGCGAAATGCGCGACTACGCCGACTTCGTGCGCCAGCAACTGCTGCGCGTGCCGCTGGTGGCAAAGGTCGAGCAGTTCGGCGTGCAGAACGAAAAAGTGTATATCGAGTTCTCGAGCAAGAAATTTGCCCAGCTCGGGGTCCCGTTCGAGCAGATCGTGAACCAGATCGCCACGCAGAACGCGGTCGAGGCCAGCGGCGTGCTGGTCACGCCGACAGACAACCTGTCGGTGCGGGTGACGGGCGCGCTCGGCACGCTCGACCAGATCGAGGCGCTGCAACTGCGCGCCGGCGGCACCACGTTCCGCCTCGGCGACTTCGCCACCGTCAAGCGCGGCTACCAGGACCCGCCGGCCGACAAGATGCGCTTCAATGGCAAGGAAGTGATCGGCCTGGGCGTATCGATGGAAAAGGGCGGCAACATCATCACGATGGGCAAGGGGCTGGCCGACACGGTGGCCCGCATCCGCGCGCAGCTGCCGGTCGGGATCGAGCTCGAACGGGTGGCCGACCAGCCGCAGGCCGTCAAGGAGTCGGTCGGTGAATTCGTCAAGGTGCTGATCGAGGCGGTCGTCATCGTGCTGGTCGTGTCGTTCCTCGCCCTGGGCCTGCACACCAAGCCCAAGTGGCGCATCGATATCTACCCGGGCCTGGTGGTGGCGCTGTCGATCCCGCTGGTGCTGGCCATCACGTTCCTGGCCATGCGCATGCTCGACATCTCGCTGCACAAGATTTCGCTGGGCGCGCTGATCATCGCGCTGGGCCTGCTGGTGGACGACGCCATCATCGCCGTCGAAATGATGGTGCGCAAAATGGAAGAGGGCCTGTCGCGCTTCGAAGCCGCCACCTTCGCTTACACGTCCACCGCGATGCCGATGCTGACCGGGACCCTGATCACGGCGGCGGGCTTCCTGCCGATCGGTCTTGCCGAATCGGCTGCGGGCGAGTACACGTTCACGATGTTCTCGGTCAACGGGCTGGCGCTGCTGATCTCTTGGGTGGTGGCGGTGATGTTCACGCCGTACATCGGTTTCATGCTGCTCAAGGTCAAGCCGCACGCGCATGGCGAGAGTGGCCATGAAGTGTTCGATTCCCCGGCTTACCGGCGCTTCCGGCGCATCGTGACCTGGTGCGTCGAGTGGCGCAAGACGACCATCGCGCTGACGCTCGCCGTGTTCGCGCTGGGCATTTTCGGCTTCACGTTCATCGAGAAGCAGTTCTTCCCGGATTCGAGCCGGCCCGAACTGATGGTCGAGCTGTGGTCGCCCGAGGGCACGAGCTTTGCCGCCAACGAGGCGACCGTCAAGCGCTTCGAGGCGTTTCTGGCCAAACAGCAGGGCGTGCAGAGCGTGACGAGCTATGTCGGCACCGGCAGCCCGCGTTTCTACCTGCCGCTGGACCAGATCTTCCCGCAGTCGAACGTCTCGCAGGTGGTCGTGCTGCCCGTGAACACGGCTGCGCGCGACGCGCTGCGGCTGAAGATCGTCGACATCTTCAAGCACGATTTCCCCGAAGTGCGCGGCCGCGTCAGGCTGCTGGCCAATGGCCCGCCGGTGCCGTACCCGGTGCAGTTCCAGGTATTGGGGCCGGACATCGGCGTCGTGCGCGGGATTGCCGACCAGGTCAGGGCGACGCTGCTGGCCAATCCGAACACGCTGGGCGTGAACGACAACTGGAACGAATCGATCAAGGTGCTGCGTCTCGATCTGGACCAGGACAAGCTGCGCGCGCTGGGCGTGACGTCGCAGGCCGTGCGGCGCGCGGTCAACACGACGCTCACCGGCACGGCGGTCGGCCAGTTTCGCGAATCGAACCGCTTGATCGACATGGTCGTGCGCCAGCCACTGGAAGAGCGTTCGACCATCACGCGCCTGTCCGAAACGCTGGTGCCCACCGCCAGCGGGCAGGCCGTGACGATCGGCCAGGTGGCGCGCGTGCGCTTCGTCTGGGAACCGGGCGTCGTCTGGCGCGAAGGCCGCGAGTGGGCCATCATGGTCCAGGCCGACGTGATCGACGGCATCCAGGGGCCGACCGTGACGGCGCAGGTCGACAAACAGCTGGGTGAGATCCGCGCCAGGCTGCCGGCCGGCTACCGCCTGACGATCGAAGGCGCCGCCGCCGACAGCTCCGAAGCCGAGGCGTCCATCGCCGCCAATGTGCCGCTGGTGCTGTTCATCGTGTTTGCGCTGCTGATGCTGCAGCTGCACAGCTTCTCGCGCTCGCTGCTGGTATTCCTCACCGGCCCGCTGGGGGTGGCGGGCGCCGCGATGGCGCTGTTGATCCTCGACCGGCCGTTCGGCTTTGTCGCGAATCTGGGCGTGATCGCGCTGTTCGGCATGATCATCCGTAACTCGGTGATCCTGGTCGACCAGATCGAGCAGGACATTGCCACCGGCAGCCATCCGTGGGATGCAATCGTCGAAGCGGCCGTGCGCCGCTGCCGGCCGATCCTGCTGACGGCCGCCGCGGCGGCGCTGGCGATGATCCCGTTGTCGCGCTCGACGTTCTGGGGCCCGATGGCGGTGGCGATCATGGGCGGCCTGATGGTGGCAACGGCATTGACGCTGTTATTCCTGCCGGCCTTGTACGCGGCGTGGTTCCGCGTGAAAAAGCCGGCAGGGGTGGGCGGCAAATGAATGCACTCACCCCCGCACTGGAAAAAATGATGCCCAATAGTGTCAGAAATTCCAGTAAAATAATCGATTGAAGTTGTAGCCCCTAAACAATGGAGTGCAGGGCGGCCGGGTTCTACTGTCGGGCGCCCTTTGTTTTTGAGGCGATATTGCAATCCTGAGCGAGGATGGCGAAATTGGTAGACGCACCAGGTTTAGGTCCTGACGCCAGCAATGGTGTGGGGGTTCGAGTCCCCCTCCTCGCACCACGAATAATTATTTTTTTGGACGATTTTTACAATGGCAACTGCAGTCGAAACCCTGGGTAAACTCGAACGTCGCTTGACGATCTCTTTTCCGGTCGCTGACGTCCGCACTGAAGTCGAGAAGCGCCTGAAACAGCAGGCCAAGACCGCCAAGGCGCCTGGCTTCCGTCCGGGTAAAGTGCCGCTCAAGATGGTCGCTGCCCAGTACGGCTACCAGATCGAATCGGACGTGCTCAACGACAAAGTTGGCCGCGCATTCAACGAAGCCGCTGTCGCCAACGAACTGCGCGTTGCCGGTTTCCCGAAAATCGAGCCAAAAGACGACGCTCCTGAAGGCGTCCTCGAATTCAACGCGACCTTCGAAGTCTATCCTGAAGTCGTCATTGGCGACCTGGCAGCCGTTGAAGTCGAAACCGTCGTGACCGAAGTGTCCGACACCGAAATCGACAAGACCATCGACATCCTGCGCAAGCAGCGTGTGCACTACCACACCAAGGGCGAAGAGGGCGAACACGGCACCGGCGGCGAGCCAGTCGCAGCCGAGGGTGACCGCGTCACCGTCGACTTCGTCGGCACGCTGGACGGCGTCGAATTCGACGGCGGCAAGGCTGAAGATTACGCATTCGTGCTGGGCGAAGGCCGCATGCTGCCTGAGTTCGAAGCTGCAACGATCGGCCTGAAAGTCGGCGAAGCCAAGACCTTCCCGCTGGCGTTCCCAGAGGACTACCATGGCAAGGACGTCGCCGGCAAGACCGCCGAGTTCACCATCACGCTGAAAGCACTCGAGTGGGCGCACATGCCTGCAGTCGACACCGAATTCGCCCAGTCGCTGGGAATCGAAGACGGCTCGATCGAGAAAATGCGCGAAGACATCAAGGTGAACTTGGAGCGCGAAGTGCGCGCCCGCGTCAAGGCCCGCAACAAGGAAGCCGTGATGGATGCACTGGTCAAGGCCACCGAACTGGACGTGCCGACCGTGATGGTCGAGCAGGATTCGGAGCGTCTGGCCGAAATGACCCGCCAGGACATGGCACAGCGCGGCATGGACGTGGCCAAGCTGCCATTCCCGTCCGAGATGTTCAAGGACAAGGCCGAGCGCCGCGTGCGCCTGGGTCTGATCCTGTCGCAACTCGTTGCCGACAACGATCTGCAAGCCACGCAAGACCAGGTAAAAGCCCAGATCGAAGATTTCTCGCAGAGCTACGAAGACCCGAAAGAAGTCCTGAAGTACTATTTCAGTGATCGTCGTCGCCTCGGTGAAGTCGAAGCCCTTGTATTGGAAGAAAACGTCGTCAACTACGTACTTGGCAAGGCCAAGGTCTCGAACAAGACCGTCGCTTTCGATGAACTGATGGGCAGCGTCCCACAGGCTTAAGAAAAGCAGGCCGGCCCCTCGAGGCCGGCTTTTTTCAATGGCCCATTTGACCAACCCCTAACAAGGAACGAGACAGGTATGATGCACAATCCAGCACTGGATACACAGGCACTCGGCTTGGTGCCGATGGTCGTCGAGCAAAGTGGTCGCGGCGAACGCGCCTACGACATTTACTCGCGCCTCTTGAAAGAACGCGTGATTTTCCTGGTCGGTCCCGTCAATGACCAGATGGCCAACCTGATCGTCGCCCAGATGCTGTTTCTGGAAAGCGAAAATCCTGACAAGGATATCTCGCTCTACATCAACTCGCCGGGTGGCTCGGTCTCGGCCGGCCTCGCGATCCTCGACACGATGAACTTCATCAAGCCCGACGTCTCGACGCTGTGCACGGGCCTGGCGGCCTCCATGGGCGCCTTCCTGCTGGCAGCCGGCGCCAAGGGCAAGCGTTTCTCGCTGCCGAACTCGCGCGTCATGATTCACCAGCCATCGGGTGGCTCGCAAGGCATGGCCTCGGATATCGAAATCCAGGCCAAGGAAATCCTGTACCTGCGCGAGCGTCTGGCCCGCATCATGTCCGATAACACCGGCCAGAGCATCGAACAGATCCACCGTGACACCGACCGTGACCGCTTCATGTCGGCCGAAGAGTCGGTCGAATATGGGTTGATCGACAAGGTCCTCACGCACCGCGGTTAAGAAATTGCCCGAGCATCCAGCGTGATGTTGGAAAAAAACGCCCGGACGCGAACACGTTCGGGCGTTTGTTTTTTATTTCGGGTAGCATGTTCGCATGCGCACCAGTTGCGCCCTTGGATTCGCCCTTGTTGCGTTTCCGGTTAAGCGTTATATTCATAGCAATTCAATAGAGTCCTGCCCCCATGTCAGAGAAAAAATCCTCCAGCGGCGAAAAACTGTTGTACTGCTCGTTCTGTGGAAAGAGCCAGCACGAAGTCAAGAAGCTGATCGCAGGACCGTCGGTGTTCATCTGCGATGAATGCATCGACTTGTGCAACGACATCATCCGCGATGAAACCTCGAACGTCGAAACGGTCACGGGCGCCAAGTCCGACCTGCCGACGCCCCTTGAAATCACCGAGCTGCTCGACCAGTATGTGATCGGTCAGCAAACGGCCAAGCGCATCCTGTCGGTGGCGGTGTACAACCACTACAAGCGCCTCAAGCACCTGGGCAAGAAAGACGAAGTCGAACTGGCCAAGAGCAACATCCTGCTGGTCGGCCCTACCGGCTCCGGCAAGACGCTGCTGGCCCAGACGCTCGCCCGCATGCTGAACGTGCCGTTCGTGATCGCCGATGCGACCACGCTGACCGAAGCCGGCTACGTCGGCGAAGACGTCGAGAACATCATCCAGAAGCTGCTGCAGAGCTGCAACTACGAGGTTGAAAAGGCGCAGCGCGGCATCGTCTACATCGACGAGATCGACAAGATCTCGCGCAAGTCCGACAACCCGTCGATCACCCGTGACGTGTCGGGCGAGGGCGTGCAGCAGGCGCTGCTCAAGCTGATCGAAGGCACGATGGCATCGGTGCCGCCGCAGGGCGGGCGCAAGCACCCGAACCAGGACTTCGTCCAGATCGACACGACCAACATCATGTTCATCTGCGGCGGCGCGTTCGATGGCCTGGCCAAGGTGATCCAGAACCGTTCGGTCAAGAGCGGCATCGGTTTCGGCGCCACGGTCAAGAGTCTCGATTCTGGCTACAACGCCGAGATCCTGCTCGAAGCCGAACCCGAAGACCTGATCAAGTTCGGCCTGATTCCCGAGCTGGTCGGCCGTCTGCCGGTGGTGGCTGCCTTGTCCGAGCTGACCGAAGAAGCGCTGATCCAGATCCTGATCGAGCCGAAGAATGCCTTGATCAAGCAATATTCAAAATTGCTGGAAATGGAAGGCGCCGAACTGGAGATTCGTCCGGCAGCGCTGCATGCAATTGCAAAGAAAGCATTGGCCCGTAAAACCGGTGCACGTGGCCTGCGTTCGATTCTCGAACACGCGCTGCTTGACGTGATGTATGAATTGCCAGGCCAGTCGAATGTCGTGAAAGTCGTGATCGATGAAAATACGATCACGAACGGCGCGAAACCTTTGCTGATTTACAGCGAAACGGCAAAAGCTTCGGGAGAAAACTGAAAAAAATCCGTCGGCAAGCGACAAATTGCTTGCCGCACGGATTCAACTCGGTACAATCAATCTCAATAAGAGATCCCGGCTTCATTCGAAAAGCCACTCGCGGTACGCCGTGCGGTGGCTTTTTCATTTTCCGAGGGTCTTTTATTGGAACGGCTATATGCTCTGACAAGTACGTTTTCTTTTACTTACAGAATATATTTTTACCGGACGGTCTTGTGTTTTGGCTGTCCAGCGCCCAAGTTCAGAACACGCTTTTTATAAGGTATGCCATGACAACTTCGAAATTAACCGAGCAAACGACGCTGCCACTTCTGCCGTTGCGCGATGTGGTTGTGTTCCCGCATATGGTGATACCTCTGTTCGTTGGCCGCCCTAAATCGATCAAGGCTCTGGAAGCCGCGATGGAGCAGGGCAAAAGCATCATGCTGGCCGCCCAGAAGGCCGCCGCCAAGGACGAACCGTCCGCCGCAGACATCTACGAGATCGGCTGCGTCGCCAATATTCTGCAGATGCTGAAACTGCCGGACGGCACCGTCAAGGTCCTGGTCGAGGGTTCGCAGCGCGCCCGCATCGATACGATCAATGACGGCGCCACGCACTTCACGGCGCAACTGACGCCGGTCGAATCGGAAATCGGCGACGACTCCGAAGTCGAGGCGATGCGCCGCGCGATCGTCCAGCAGTTCGACCAGTACGTCAAACTCAACAAAAAGATTCCACCAGAAATCCTGGCGTCGCTCGCCGGCATCGATGACGCAGGCCGCCTGGCCGATACCGTCGCTGCGCACCTGCCGCTCAAGCTCGAGCAGAAGCAGGTGATCCTGGAGATCTTCAACGTCGCCAAGCGCCTCGAGCACCTGCTCGGCCAGCTGGAAGGCGAGCTGGACATCTTGCAGGTCGAGAAGCGTATCCGTGGCCGCGTCAAGCGCCAGATGGAAAAATCGCAGCGCGAGTACTACCTGAACGAGCAGGTCAAGGCGATTCAGAAAGAGCTGGGCGAGGGCGAAGAGGGCGCCGACATCGAGGAACTCGAAAAGAAAGTCGTCGCTGCCAAGATGCCGAAAGAAGCCATGGAAAAAGCCCAGGCCGAAATTCGCAAGCTCAAGCTGATGTCGCCGATGTCGGCCGAAGCCACCGTCGTGCGCAACTACATCGATACGCTGGTGTCGCTCCCATGGCGCAAGAAGTCGAAGGTCGCGATCGATCTGGCCAGTGCCGAAGCCGTGCTGGAACAGGATCACTATGGCCTGGACAAGATCAAGGAACGTATCCTGGAATACCTCGCAGTGCAACAACGCGTCGACAAGCTGAAAGCGCCGATCCTGTGCTTCGTCGGTCCTCCGGGCGTCGGCAAGACGTCGCTTGGCCAGTCCATCGCCCGCGCGACGAACCGCAAGTTCGTGCGCATGGCCCTGGGTGGCGTGCGTGACGAAGCCGAGATCCGTGGCCACCGCCGCACGTATATCGGCTCGATGCCGGGCAAGGTGCTGCAATCGCTGGCGAAAGTCGGCGTACGCAACCCGTTGTTCCTGCTCGACGAGATCGACAAGATGGGCGCCGATTTCCGTGGCGATCCGTCGTCGGCCCTGCTCGAGGTGCTGGACCCGGAACAGAACCACACGTTCTCGGACCATTACCTGGAAGTGGACTTCGACCTGTCGGACGTGATGTTCGTGGCGACCTCGAACTCGTACAACATTCCGCCAGCGCTGCTGGACCGGATGGAAGTCATTCGCCTGTCGGGTTACACCGAAGACGAAAAGACCAGCATCGCGCTGCGCTATCTGTTGCCGAAGCAGTTGAAGAACAACGGCCTGAAGGAAGACGAAATCAAGGTCGAAGAGACCGCGATCCGCGACATCATCCGTTACTACACCCGCGAAGCCGGCGTACGTTCGCTCGAGCGCGAAGTGTCGAAGATCTGCCGCAAGGTCGTCAAGATGCTGTTGCTCAAAAAGCCGGGCGCGGGCGCCGACAAGCGCGTCATCGTCAACGGCAAGAACCTGGACAAGTTCCTGGGCGTGCGCCGCTATGACTTCGGCGTGGCCGAGAAAGACAACCAGGTCGGCCAGGTGGTCGGTCTGGCCTGGACCGAAGTCGGTGGCGATCTGCTGACGATCGAAGCCGTCAACGTGCCGGGCAAGGGGGCCATCATCCGCACCGGTACGTTGGGCGACGTGATGAAGGAATCGATTGAAGCCGCCCGCACCGTGGTGCGCAGCCGCGCCGCACGCCTCGGTATCAAGAACGAGGCGTTCGAGAAGGCCGACATCCACATCCACGTGCCGGAAGGCGCGACGCCGAAGGATGGTCCGTCGGCTGGTATCGGCATGACGACGGCGCTGGTTTCGGCCTTCACCGGCATCCCGGTGCGCGCCGATGTGGCGATGACGGGCGAGATCACGCTGCGCGGTGAAGTCCTGCCGATCGGCGGTCTGAAAGAGAAACTGCTGGCAGCGCATCGCGGTGGCATCAAGACGGTGCTGATTCCCGAGCAGAACGTGAAGGACCTGGCCGAGATTCCGGACAACGTCAAGAACAAGCTCGAGATTGTGCCGGTGCGCTGGATCGAGAAAGTGCTGGAGATCGCACTGGAGCGTCAGCCGCAGCCGCTGGTGGAAGATCCCGCAGTGGCCGTCGCGCCGGCGCCAGTGGAAGCCAAGCCCGAAGTGGTCAAGCACTAAATAGTATCGAGCTGCTTGCAGCTTTCTGAAACAGGCGCCCGGGTGGCGCCTGTTTTTTTTTGCGTCGTCGGGATGGCGCGTCTTATGCCACAGATGAACCTGCGTTGAAGCGGCCTCGCTTGACAGCGTCATGTTGCCCTTGTTTAATACGGCCTGCACTTTTGCAGCAGCGGCGCATGTGCGTCACGAACGGGAAACGAGGGAACGAGTGAACAAGTCAGAACTGATCGAAGAAATCGCGAAGTCCGCGGACATTACCAAGGCATCGGCAGCGCGTGCCCTCGACGCCGTGATCGACGCCGTGACCGAGACCCTGAAAAAGAACGACAGCGTGACCCTGGTCGGCTTTGGCACCTTCACGGTCGGCGAGCGCGCGGCACGCACGGGCCGCGATCCGCGTACCAAGGAGCCCATCAAAATCAAGGCTGCACGCGTCCCGAAATTTAAGGCTGGTAAAGCGCTGAAAGATGCTGTAAACTAATGCCTTCTTCGCGGTGACAAGCGAAGGAAAGCAACAGGGGTTGTTGTGTAGTCCCTGATGTTCGTTGGTGTGTTTTTTGCTGGAGCGGTAGTTCAGTTGGTTAGAATACCGGCCTGTCACGCCGGGGGTCGCGGGTTCGAGCCCCGTCCGCTCCGCCACAAAAAACGCACAAACATTATGTCTGGAGCGGTAGTTCAGTTGGTTAGAATACCGGCCTGTCACGCCGGGGGTCGCGGGTTCGAGTCCCGTCCGCTCCGCCAGAATTGCGTAAAATAGGGGTGGCTCGCTGAGCCGCCTCATGATGAGAAGAGGCGAACGCGAGTTCGCCTTTTTTTTTAACTTGTGCTGTTATTGCATTCTCAACCTTGAATGGCTGACCATGTTTGAATTTATTCGGAACAACAAGCGTTGGATGTACGGGATCCTGCTTCTTTTGATCGTCCCATCGTTCGTGTTTGTCGGGATGGAGAGTTACCAGAGTAATGATGCCGGAACCCACGTTGCCACCGTTGGCGGCGAAAAGATTTCGCGCCAGGAATGGGAAGATGCGCAGCGTCGCCAGATCGACCAGGCACGCCAGATGATGGGCGCCCAGTTCGACCAGAAGATGTTCGAGACGGCCGAAGCGAAGAAAACGATCCTCAACAATCTGGTCGGTGAGCGGGCCATCAGCGCCGAAATTGCCCGTTCCAAGATGAACGTGAGCGACGCGACGCTGCAAAAGACCATCATGGAGATCCAGCAGTTCCGCCAGCCGGACGGTGGCTTCGACATGGAAGGCTACAAGGCCGCCCTGGCAGCGCAAGGCCTGACGCCGGCGATGTTCGACCAGCGCCTGCGCCGCGACCTCACCGTGCAGCAGCTGACCGGTTCGATCCAGGCCACGGCATTCGCACCGCGCAGCGTCGCAACGCGCCTGTCGAACATCAACGACCAGGAACGTGAAGTGCAGGAGATCGTGTTCCCGATCGCGACTTATCTGCCGCAGGTGAAAGTCACCGATGCGATGGTCAAGGCCTATTACGACAAGAACGCGCCGCTGTTCCAGATTCCCGAGCAGGTCAAGGCCGAATACGTCGTCTTCAATGCCGCCACCGTCGAAAACCAGGTGCAGGTGTCGGACGCCGAAATCAGCGACTTCTATAACAAGAACCTCAAGAACTACACGACGCCCGAGCAGCGTAGCGCCAGTCACATCCTGATCACGGTGTCGAAAGACGCCAGTGCCGCCGCACAGGCAGCCGCCAAGACCAAGGCGGAAGCCGTGCTGGCGCAAGTGCGCGCAGCGCCAGCGAACTTCGCTGCCATTGCCAAGGCCAACTCGCAAGACACCGATTCGGCCCCGTCGGGCGGTGACCTGGGCGTGGTAGCGAAGGGCACGTTCAGCAAGTCGATGGACGATGCGATCTTCACGCTGAAAGAAGGCGAAACGAGCGGCCTGGTGCAGTCTGAATTCGGCTGGCACATCATCAAGCTGAACTCGGTCAAGCCGGCGACGCAAAAGTCGCTGGACACGGCGCGCGAACAGATTGCGGGCGACCTCAAGAAGCAGAAGATGGCTGCCAAGTACACCGAACTGGCTGGCGTGTTCAGCGAGACGGCGTATGACCAGTCGGACAGCCTGAAGCCGGTGGCCGACAAGCTCAAGCTGCAGATCCAGACCGTCGACAACCTGACCCGTACGCCGAATCCGGCGCTGGGGGATGCACCGTTCAACAACGCCAAGTTCCTGACTGCGCTGTTCAGTAACGATGCGCTGAAAAACAAGCGCAATACCGAAGCAGTGGAAGTCGCGCCAAGCGTGCTGGTGGCAGGTCGTGTGGTTGAACTGCGTCCGGCGGCCAAGCGTCCGCTGGCCGAGGTCGAGGCGCAGATTCGTCAGCGCGTGACGATCGAGGAAGCTGTGCGCCTGGCACGCCAGGCCGGCGAAGCCAAGCTGGCCGCAGCCAAGGCAGCAGGCGACGCAACCGGTTTCGGCCCTCCCGTGACGGTCTCGCGCACCATGAAGCCGACGATCAACCAGGCAGGCGCGATTGCCGTGCTCAAGGCTGACGCCACCAAGCTGCCGGCGTATGTCGGTGTCGATGTGCCGGGCCAGGGTTACGCGGTCTACCGCATCAACAAGGTCTCGCAGCCGGCGCAGCTCGACGCGGCGCGCCGCAAGCAGGAAGCCGACCAGATCGGCAACATGATGGGCCAGCAGCAGATGGTCGACTACGTCGAAGCGCTGAAGGTCAAGGCCAAGGCCAAGGTAACGGCCACGGCGTCGCAACTGGGCACGAATACCGACGCGCAGTAAATCGTCGCCTGTTCGGCCCTAGCTGAAAAAAGCCCGGTTGCGCAAGCAGCCGGGCTTTTTTGCGATGTGCTTAACCGACCCGGAAGATGGCATCTGGAACACTGGACGGATCAGCGACGCGCAATCATGAAAGGACCGTTCCATTGACCCCTGCCACCACGAGCCGTCAGCGCGCCCAGGACCTGGTTGCGCGCATGACCGGGGACGAAAAGTTCGCCTGGCTGTCTGGCCCGATGGCCATTCCTCTTACGGACGAGCTCAAAGCGCAGGGCGCCATCGGCTCGGCCGCGTTCTATCCCGGCATCCCGCGCCTGGGCATTCCTGCCATGCAGCAGGCCGACGCCAGTCTCGGAATCAGCAATATCGGCGGCGTGCGCCCCGGCGACCATGCGACTGGCCTGCCCAGCTCGCTGCTGCTGGGCGCCACCTTCAACCGCCAGCTCGCTTACGACAGCGGCGCGCTGGTCGGGCGCGAAGCCCGGGCCAAGGGCTTCAATGTGCAGCTTGCAGGCGGCGCGAACCTGATTCGCGAACCGCGCGGCGGGCGCAATTTCGAATACATCAGTGAGGACCCGCTGCTCACCGGCGTAGTGGCTGGCCACTCGGTCGCCGGCATCCAGGCGCAGGGCGTTGTCTCGACCGTCAAGCATTTCGTCGCCAACGGCCAGGAAACGGGGCGCGTGATGGTCAGCGCGAACCTGGGCGAAGCGGCGCTGCGCGAATCCGACCTGCTGGCGTTCCAGATCGCCATCGAGATTGGCAAGCCGGGCGCCGTCATGCCCGGCTATAACCTGGTCAACGGCCATTACGCATCCGAAAACGCGTTCCTGCTGCAGCAGGTGCTCAAGGATGAATGGGGTTACGCCGGCTGGGTCATGTCGGACTGGGGCGCCACGCATTCGACCGTCAAGGCGGCGCTGGCAGGGCTGGACGTGCAATCGGGCGCCAATCTCGACGATGTGCATTACTTTGGCCAGGCCCTGCGCGACGCGGTACGCGACGGCCAGGTGCCGCAGTCGCGCATCGACGATATGGTGGCGCGTATCTTCACGAGCCTGATTGACGTCGGTGCGCTCGATGGGGTGCTCGATGAGACACCGCCTGACGATCGCACGCAGCCGATCGACTTCAGCCAGCACAAGCTGACTGCGCAGCGCGAAGCCGAGGAAGGCATCGTACTTCTGACCAACCGGAACGCCACGCTGCCGCTGCCGCAGCGCCTGGCCCGGTTGCTGATCGTCGGCGAGCATGCCGACCATGGCGTGCTGTGTGGCGGCGGTTCGTCGGCCGTGACGCCCATCGGCAGCCTGCAGCTGTCCGGCACCAGCATCATGGGGATGGACGTGGCCAAGGTCGTCCAGCCGTCGTCGCTCGTTACCGCAATCAAAGAAGAAAGCGGCGCAGGCGCCGTCGTGTTCGTCGACGGCACCGATCGGCAACAGGTACTGGACGCCGCGCGCGAGGCCGATGCGGTGATCGTGTTCGCGCAGGAGTGGCGCTCGGAAGGCTTGGATGCCGTCGGCCTTGCACTGCCTGACGACCAGGATGCGCTGATCGAGGCCATCGCCGGTGTCAACCCGGCGACGATCGTCGTCATCCAGTCGGGCGGACCCGTCACGATGCCGTGGCGGGACAGCGTGGCCGCGATCCTGGCGGCCTGGTACCCGGGATCGGGCGGCGGGCCGGCCGTGGCGGGCGTGCTGTTCGGGCGCGTCAATCCCTCGGGCCGCTTGCCCGTGACGTTCCCGGCCAGCGAGGCGCAGTTGCCGCGTCCCGGGCAGATCGATCCGGAGACCACGACGTCGAATCCCGCCACGCCGCGCAAGGGCGGCATCATCGCGCTCGACTACGATATCGACGGGTCGGATGTCGGCTACCGCTGGTTCGCGCGCGAAGGGCATCAGCCGCTGTTCCCGTTCGGGTTCGGCTTGTCGTACACGACGTTTGCACTGAGCGCTCTGCGCGTGGGCGTTGACGGGCGTTACACCGCGAGCGTTGAGGTGGCCAATACCGGTGCGCGCACGGGCGCAGTCGTGGTGCAGATCTATGTCGCCAAACCCGGCGCTGACGGCTTCGTCAAGCGCCTGGCCGGGTTCACCAAAACGGTGCTGGCAGCCGGCGAGCATTCCAGCGTCGAGATCGACCTCGAGCCGCGCATCCTTGCACGTTACCGGGTAGGCAACGACGCGCCGGGCTTTGCCATCGAACCTGGCGTCTACCGCGTGTGGGCGGCGCAGCACGCGGGCGACGACGCGCTCTGGCAGGATGTTGCGATCGACGAGACCCGCCTTATCGCGCCGTAGCCTCAGGCTGGCGCGTCGTGCAGGCGCCGCGCCGCTGCCAGAAAATCGCTGGTGCCGATATCGGCCAGTTCCACCACCTGCGCCTGCGGATACTGCACGAAGTTGCGGTCGATCGAGCGCAGGTAGGCCGGGTCGTAGTGCTGCACCAGCAGCTCGTCGACCAGCGCCGGCAGCGCGCCGCCTTGCGCCATCGCCTGCCAGTCGGCGATCTTCGCGCGGCCGTGCACCAGCGTCAGGTGTGTCAACTGATCGGCCAGCACCGACGGATCGGCGCAGAAGTGCTGGTAGTCTTCCATCAGCAGGCGCACGCGCGCGGGACGCGCCAGTTGCAGGTCGATGCAGGGCGCGGCGCGCATGCGGGTCATCACCGCATCAGGTACGCGCAGGTTGCCGACCTTCTTGCTCTCGGCCTCGACGAATACGGGGCGGGCCAGGTCGAAGCTGCGCAGCCTGGCCAGCACCAGCGTCTCGAACATCTTCTGGCTTGGCTGTGGTTCGTTCGGCAAGTGGCCCAGCACCGAGCCGCGGTGGGCGGCAAGCTGCTCCAGGTCGAGCACCTGCGCGCCGATGCCGTCGAGCGTTTCGAGCAGGCGGCTCTTGCCGCTGCCGGTCGGGCCGCAGACGACGCGAAAATCAACGGCAGGCGGCTCGGCCAGCGCCGCGCTGACCCAGGCGCGGTAATTCTTGTAGCCACCGTCCAGCTGCGCCACCGGCCAGCCGATGCGCGCCATGATCAGCGCCATCGCGCCGCTGCGGTTGCCGCCGCGCCAGCAGTACACCAGCGGACGCCAGTCGCGCGGCTTGTCGTGAAACAGCGTGTCGATGTGGTGCGCGATATTGCGCGCGATGATCGGCGCGCCCGCCTTCTTGGCGTCGAATGCGCTGGTCTGCTTGTACAGCGTGCCGATCAGGATGCGTTCGTCGTTGTTCAGCACCGGGCAGTTGATCGCGCCGGGGATATGGTCGAGTGCGAATTCGGCTTCGCTGCGCACGTCGATAATGGTGTCGAATTCACCGAGGCGCGGGAGCAGGGCGTCGAACCCTGCGACTTCCGGGTACTTCATGGTTGCTTCACCATTTTCTCGAACGTCGGCCAGATATTGTTCAGGATGATGGGATGCGCCTGCGCGGTCGGATGCAGGCGGTCTTGCTGGAACAGGGCCGGTTTGTCAGCCACGCCCTCGAGCATGAACGGCACCAGCGGCGACTTCGTCGACGTCGCCACGGTCTGGAACATGCCGAAGAAGCGTTCGGTGTAGGCGCGCCCGTAGTTGGGCGGCATGCGCATGCCCACCAGCAGCACGCGCGCTTTCTGCGCCTGTGCTGCGGCGATCATCGCGCGCAGGTTCGCTTCCGCCGACGGCACGGGCAAGCCGCGCAGGCCGTCGTTGGCGCCCAGTTCAATCACGACCAGGTCCGGCTTGTGCTGGCCCAGCAGGGCGGGCAGGCGCGCCTTGCCGCCGCTGGTGGTCTCGCCGCTGATGCTGGCGTTGACGACCTTCGCGTCGATTTTTTCGGTCTTCATTTTTTTTTCGAGCAGCGCGACCCAGCCGGCGCCACGTGCGATGCCGTATTCGGCCGACAGGCTGTCGCCCACCACGAGGACGGTTTTTGGTGCAGAATAAGCGTTCGCCGTCGCCGCCAGGGACAGACTCAACCCCAGTGCAGCGCCGACAATTAATTTACCGAGAACTGCGTTCTTAAGAAAAGCAAGCATGCGTGATCATCCCGAGGCATTCAAAAATGACGTCACTGACGTCGATGTAATGACAGGCCGGCCGCCCGCGATTGAGGTCAGCGGCTTGTCGAAGAAGGTCGCAGACGCCAGCGGCGAGCTAACCATCCTGCAAGAGATTGATTTTACCGTGCAACCGGCAGAGACGCTCGCGCTCGTCGGCGCTTCCGGCTCCGGCAAGTCGACGCTGCTCGGCCTGCTGGCCGGCCTGGACACGCCATCATCCGGCACCGTGCGCCTCGATGGCACCGACATCTTCGCGCTCGATGAAGACGGCCGCGCAGCGTTTCGCAAGGCCAAACTGGGCTTCGTGTTCCAGTCGTTCCAGCTGCTCACGCACCTGAACGCGCTCGAAAACGTGATGCTGCCGCTCGAATTGCGGGGCGAATCCGGTGCACGCGAAAAGGCCGCCGACATGCTGGGCCGGGTTGGCCTGGGCAGCCGCCTGAAGCACTACCCCAAGTTTCTGTCGGGCGGCGAGCAGCAGCGCGTCGCGCTGGCGCGTGCTTTTGTCACGCAGCCGCCGCTGCTGTTTGCCGACGAGCCCACCGGCAGCCTCGATGCCGCCACCGGCGAATCGATCATCGGGCTGATGTTCGAACTCAATCGTGAGCGCGGTTCGACGCTGGTGCTGGTCACGCACGATCCGGGCATGGCCGCGCGCTGCGGCCGGACGATCACGATCGCCGCCGGCCGCCTCGTCAAATAATTAATCAGCTGCCTGCGCGCACCTGCGTGCACCTGCGCGCACCTGCGCGTTGAGCACCTTGCGCACTGCCGCCGGCAGCTCGCCCGCGGTCAGGCCGATTGGCCCCACGCCATCGTCGACCAGCGCGTCGGCCGCCGCGCCATGCAGCCAGGCCGCCGCCGCTGCCGCCTCTTTGCCCGGCCAGCCTTGCGCGAGCAGGGCGCCGCAGATCCCTGCCAGCACGTCGCCACTGCCTGCCGTGGCCAGCCCCGCGTTGCCGGTCGGGTTGATCAGCACCGCGCCATCCGGTCCGGCGATCACGGTGCCCGACCCCTTGAGAATCACGACGGCATGCATGCGCTGCGCCAGTTCGCGCGCACTGGCCAGGCGGTCAGCCTGCACCACCGACACCGTCATGCCCAGCATGCGCGCCGCTTCCAGTGGATGCGGCGTGAGCACGGCCGGCGCAGTGCGCTGCGCCAGCCGCGCCTGCAGGTCGGGGCTGGCGCCGACCAGGTTCAACGCATCAGCGTCGAGCACCAGCGGGCAGTCGCTGTCGAGCGCCTTGGCCACCAGCCGCATCGCGTCGACCGAGTCGCCCATGCCCGGCCCGAGCACCAGCGTACGCCCAAACAGATCCAGGTCGTCGGCCGCGCGGAACATGATTTCGGGCTGGCTGCTGTCGTAGCCGGGCGGCGTGTTCAGCGCCGCGACATACACGCGCCCCGCGCCTGCATACAGCGCGCCGCGCGCGGCCAGTACCGGTGCACCGGCCATGCCGTGCGCGCCGCCAATCACGGCGACGTCACCGAAGCTGCCCTTGTGCGAGTTCTGGCGGCGCGCCGTGAAGCAGTGCGCAAACGCCGGCAACCCGTTCATGGCTGCCGTTGTGGGCGTGGCCGCAGCATCCACGCCGAGCGTGTCCACGCGCACTACACCTGCGTGATCGCGCCCGTCGGCCGTGTGCAGGCCCGGCTTGTCGGCGATGAACGTGATCGTGTGTGTGGCGCGCACCGCGATACCGTCCGGGCCGATGACGGCGCCCGTGTCGGCGTCCAGGCCACTCGGCACGTCCAGCGCCAGGATTGGACAGCGCACGTCATCCAGGCCCGCGACGACGTCGCGGTACTCGCCGGCGAGCGCGCGGGTCAGGCCGATGCCGAACAAGCCGTCGACGACGAGCGCCCACTGGCCATCGGGCGGCAGCATGTCGAGCCAGCCGACCGTGCCGGAACGCGCCCGCTCGTAGGCCGCGGCGGTTTCGCTCGAGGCGTCGTCGTTGCCCTCGCCCGGCAAGTGCAGCACGGTGGCGTTGACGCCCGCTTCGGCCAGGTTGGCCGCCACCTCGAGTGCATCGCCGCCATTGTTGCCGGGGCCGGCCAGCACCAGCACCGGCGCGCCACGCAGGTCATCCGGAGATGCGCCCGCTGATTCGCGCAGTAACTCGAGCGCATAGTCAGCGGCGGCCTTGCCGGCACGGGTCATCAAGGTGCCCGGCGCCAGCGTGCTGCTGGCCGCGTGTTCGATGGCGCGCAGCTGCGCGACGGTGTAAAGAGGGTATGCCATGGTCGTTTGCGTGAATGAGAATGCCACCATTGTCGTGCATTCGCGCCAACGTTGGCGCGCCGTCCGCACTACAATGGCTGCCATCATCTGGTGAGCACAGGGAGTGAGTATGGATTGGCAGTTCTGGATCGACCGTGGCGGCACATTCACCGATATCGTGGGGCGCCGTCCGGATGGACAACTTGTCACGCACAAGCTCCTGTCCGAGCACCCCGAGCAGTACCGCGACGCGGCGGTTGCAGGCATTCGCCACCTGCTGGGCGTCGCCGCGGGCGCGCCGCTGCCGGCGGCCGGCATCGAGGCGGTAAAAATGGGCACGACCGTGGCCACCAATGCGCTGCTCGAGCGCAAGGGCGAGCCGACGGTGCTGGCGATCACGCGCGGCTACCGCGACGCGCTGCGCATCGCCTACCAGAACCGGCCCCGCCTGTTCGACCGCCACATCGTGCTGCCCGAGCTGCTGTACGCGCAGGTCATCGAGATCGATGAGCGCGTCGGCGCGCACGGCGATATCGTGCAGCCGCTCGACGAGGCGGCCACGCAGGCCAGCCTGCAGCGGGCATTCGACGCCGGCCTGCGTTCGCTGGCCATCGTCTTCATGCACGGCTACCGCTACACGGCGCACGAAGCTGCGGTGGCCCGCATCGCGCGCGCGATCGGCTTCACGCAAGTGTCCGTCTCGCACGAAGTCAGTCCGATGATGAAGCTCGTCGCGCGCGGCGACACGACGGTCGTCGACGCCTACCTGTCGCCGATCCTGCGCCGCTACGTCGACCAGGTGGCCGACGAACTGCCCGGCGTGAACCTGCAGTTCATGCAGTCCAATGGCGGCCTGACCGATGCGCGCGCGTTCCAGGGCAAGGACAGCATCCTGTCCGGCCCCGCCGGCGGCATCGTCGGCATGGTGCGCGCGAGCCGGCAGGCCGGCTTCGAGCGCGTGATCGGCTTCGACATGGGCGGCACGTCCACCGACGTGTCGCACTTCGCGGGCGAGTTCGAGCGGGTGTTCGAAACCCAGGTTGCCGGCGTGCGCATGCGCGCGCCGATGATGAGCATCCACACCGTCGCCGCTGGTGGCGGTTCGATCCTGCACTTCGACGGCAGCCGCTATCGCGTAGGCCCCGACAGCGCCGGCGCCAATCCCGGCCCGGCCAGCTACCGGCGTGGCGGCCCGTTGGCCGTCACCGACTGCAACGTCATGCTCGGCAAGGTGCAGGCGGATTATTTCCCGCGCCTGTTCGGCGCGCGCGGCGATGAAGCGCTGGACGTGGCCGCCGTGCGCCGCCGTTTCGACGCACTGGCCGACGAGATTGGCGCCGCGACGGGCAAACGGCCTGCACCGGAAGCCGTGGCCGAAGGCTTCATCGCCATCGCGGTGGGCAATATGGCGAATGCGATCAAGCAGATCTCGGTGCAGCGCGGCCACGACGTCACCGAGTATGTTCTCACCAGTTTCGGCGGCGCCGGCGGCCAGCATGCGTGCCTTGTCGCCGACGCCCTCGGCATGCGGACGGTATTCATCCACTCGCTGGCCGGCGTGCTGTCGGCCTACGGCATGGGGCTGGCCGACCAGAGTGCGATGCGCGAACAGGCCGTCGAAGAGCGCCTGGTCGATGCGGTCTTGCCGGCGCTGGCCGATCGTCTCGGCGTGTTGGGCGAGGCCGCACGCGCGCAGTTGCAGACGCAGGGTGTGGCGCCGGCGCGCATCACGCTCGTGGAACGCGTGCACCTGCGCTACGAAGGCACCGACTCGGCGCTCGTCGTGCTCGCGGGCGACATGGCAGGGATGACGGCGCAGTTTGAACAAGCCTACAAACGCCGCTACTCATTCCTGATGCCGGCGCGCGCGCTGATCGTCGAAGCGGTGTCGGTCGAGGCCATTGGGCAGTCCGATGCGCCGGCCGAGCAGGTGGTGGCGACGACCACCCCAAGCGGCGAAGCGGCCCCGCAGGACACCCTGCGCATGTACAGCGCTGGCCGCTGGCACGATACCGGTGTCTACGCGCGCGGCGCGCTGCAGCCGGGGCACGCGGTGCGCGGCCCGGCGATCATCGCCGAAGACAATGCGACCACGGTTGTCGAGCCGGGCTGGGAAGCGCGCGTGACGCCGTATGGCCACCTGGTGCTGCAGCGCGTGGAAGCCTTGCCCGAACGCCGCGCGATTGGCACCACGGCCGATCCGGTGATGCTCGAGATCTTCAACAACCTGTTCATGTCGATTGCCGAGCAGATGGGCCTGCGCCTGCAGAACACGGCGCACTCGGTCAACATCAAGGAACGGCTGGACTTCAGCTGTGCGATCTTCGACCAGGACGGCAACCTGGTGGCCAATGCGCCGCACATGCCGGTGCACCTGGGCTCGATGGGCGAGAGCATCAAGACCGTGATGCGCGAGAACGCGGACCGCATGCATGCAGGCGACGTCTACATCCTGAACGACCCGTACAACGGCGGCACGCACCTGCCCGACGTGACGGTGATCTCGCCCGTGTTCGACGAAGCGGGCACCGGGATCCTGTTCTACGTCGGCTCGCGCGGCCACCACGCTGACATCGGCGGCACCACGCCCGGCTCGATGCCACCCGACTCGAGCCACATCGAGCAGGAGGGCGTCCTGATCAACAATTTCAAGTTGATCGACGGGCAGGATGGCGTGCTGCGTGAAGACGCGGCGCGCGCGCTGCTGGTGGGCGCGCGCTATCCGGCCCGCAATCCCGACCAGAACCTGGCCGACCTGCGCGCGCAGGTGGCCGCGAACCAGAAGGGCGTCGAAGAGCTGCACAAGATGGTCGCGCACTTCGGCCTGGACGTCGTGCGCGCCTATATGGGCCACGTGCAGGACAACGCCGAAGAGGCGGTGCGGCGCGTGATCTCGGCGCTCAAGGATGGCAGCTTCCACTACCAGCTCGATAACGGTGCGCACATCGACGTCGCGATTCGCGTGGACGCTGCGGCGCGCAGTGCCCAGATCGACTTCACTGGCACATCGGGGCAGCTGCCGAACAACTTCAACGCGCCGTCGGCCGTGTGCATGGCGGCCGTGCTGTACGTATTCCGCACGCTGGTCGACGATGAGATTCCGCTCAACGCCGGGTGCCTGAAACCATTGGAGGTGATCATTCCGCCCGGGTCGATGCTCAATCCGCATTATCCGGCGTCCGTCGTGTCGGGCAATGTCGAAACCTCCACCTGCATCACCAATGCGCTGTATGGCGCGCTGGGCGTGATGGCGGCGGCGCAGGGCACGATGAACAATTTCACGTTCGGCAATGACCGCTACCAGTATTACGAGACCATCTCGGGCGGCTCCGGCGCGGGCGACGGTTTCAACGGCACCGACGTGGTCCAGACCAATATGACCAACTCGCGCCTGACCGATCCTGAAATCCTCGAGTTCCGCTTCCCCGTGCGGCTTGAGCGTTACGAGATCCGGCCCGGTTCGGGCGGGGCGGGGCGCTGGCATGGCGGGAATGGCGGCGTGCGCCGCGTGCGCTTTTTAGAGCCGATGACGGCGGCCATCCTGTCGAACAACCGGATTCACGCGCCGTTCGGCATGGCTGGGGGCGGGGATGCAGAGCGCGGCCGGAACAGCGTCGAGCGCGCCGACGGACGTATCGAGCAGGTGGGGCATATCGGCAAGATCGACATGGCCGCGGGCGACGTGTTCGTCATCGAGACGCCGGGCGGCGGCGGTTACGGCACGCCATAGCGAGGGGCAGCATATTGTGGCGCGCCCGCGCGCCCTGTATGCTGCACCAGCACCGATTTTCACCACATTATTCACCTACGAGAGAAACCATGAAACGTGTACTGACCTGCTCCGCCCTGGTTGCGGCAATGCTCCTGACGGTCACCGCCTGCAAGCGCGCCGAAGCACCGGCTACCCCCGCTGCTGCCAGCGCCGACAGCACCGCCACCGCGCCAGCCGTCGCCTCGCAACAGATCGACACCGTTGTCGGCACCGGCAAGGAAGCCACTGCCGGCGCAACCGCCGTGGTCAACTACACCGGCTGGCTGTACGAGCCGGCGGCGCCGCAGCAGCGCGGCAAGGAGTTCGATTCGTCGATCGGCCGCGAGCCATTCAGCTTCCAGCTCGGCGCCGGCCAGGTCATCAAGGGATGGGACGTGGGCGTGCAGGGCATGAAAGTCGGCGGCAAGCGCACGCTGATCGTGCCGGCCGACATGGGCTACGGCGCCGGCGGCGCAGGCCCGATCCCGCCGGACGCCACGCTGGTGTTCGAGGTCGAGCTGCTCGACGTCCGTTAATTGGCGAGCTGCGCCGGCGCTTGTTCGAGCGCTGGCGCTGGCGCTGGTGTCAACGGCGGCGCCACCGCCGTCCGGCGCGGCGGACTCGCCACCGGGTCCTGTTTTGCCCCTGGTGCTTCGCGATCGCGGATTCGGTACCACGCATAACCCAGTAATTCGTAGGTCGCATACCACGAGCGCCGCATGCCTTCCGCGCTCGGCAGCCACGCATCGAAGCCGTAGTACGGGCTATAGACGAACATCGTTGGCGCCTCGACCACATCGAGACCTTCGCGTTCGAACACATTGCGTGCGCGGTGCATGTGCATCGCATCGGTCACGAGCAAAATCCGTTTGACGCCTGCCGGGCGCAGCAGCACATTGCTGTAGATGGCATTTTCGCCTGTATCGCGCGAGCGCCGCTCGATCCACTTGACCGGTACTCCGAAATCCTCGCGCAGCGCCCTGGCCATTGCGTCGGCCTTGGTATAGGCCATGTCGATCGTGGCCGGATCGGCGCCGCTGCCGCCATTGCCGCCGGTGACCAGGATGGGCAGGCCGGTGCGCCGCTGCAGGTGCGCGCCATAGCGCAGGCGTGCCAGCGCGGTGTGGTCGGGAATGTCGCGGTTATCGTATTCGCCTGCGCTGCTCAATCGCCCCGCCGCCAGCACGACGATGGCCTGGGCGCCGGCACTTTCGGGCCGCGCGAGCGGCTTGGTCATCTTTTCCAGCGGCCCGACCAAAAAGCTTGATCCGGCGTTACTCGACATGAAGGTCAGCAAGGCCAGCCCGGTGCCGGCAACGATGCGCCCGGCTCTGGGCCGGAAACGCCACAGCAATAAACCCAGCGCGATGATCAGGAACAGGCTGGTGGGAGGCAGGAAGAGGTTACGGGGAAGGGCGTTGATTAGGTCGAGCAAAATGGAAGGCGATCGGGCCGCTGTAATAACAATGACATCGACAGTAGACCGTAACTTGTGCAGTGCGTCAAGTTGGCAGGCCTAGGCGCGATAGCCGGCATTGAGCACGTACAACTCGAGCGGCATGGCGACGATGGCCAGCAGCATGGGCAGCATCCACAGCAGTTTTTGACTCCGGCTCATGCGCGGTTGCCGCTGCAGCTGTATGCGATACGCCCGATAACCGGCATACGCGGCCAGCGGCGGCAGGATGAAGATCGTGATGGCGAGCCAGAAGGTCAGCGCCGACAGCAGTGTCAGAACGAGAGAGGGCAGTGCCATGCTATGTGATTGTGGTCCGGTTGCAGCATCATTCGAAGCGCGGCTGCATTGCGGGGCCGGTACTGCACCAGCGTTGTAGCTGCGCCCACTGCGGCGAATGGCTGTCCCGGGGATCGGCCACCAGCACCGCGGGCCGCAACTGCACATACCTGAACACGGCGTCGCAGTTGCGCTGCGCGGCGGCGTGCTGGTACAGGGCTACCGCCAGCGCTTCTTCGCCGCGCTGTTCCAGCAGCAGCCCATACCGGTAGAACGCCGTCGCGTGGCGCGCCCCCATGGCGCGTTCGTACAGGAGCGCCGCTTCATCGTCGACCTGCGGCTGCGCGCGCAGCGTATCGAGCAGGACGCCGAGGGCAGTCTCGGCCCGCCCGTCGCTACGGCCCAGCGCCTTGCGGTACAGCGCTGCTGCCTCGACGTCGTCCTGCACATTGCCGAGCCCCAAGTCGTACGTGCGGCCCAGCAGGTACAACCCGGATGGGTCATCCTGCGCCGCAGCGCGCGCCAGCCAGCCGGCAGCGGCATGGCGTGCATCGTCGTTCACTGCACTGCGCATCAGCATGGTGCCGAGTCGTACCTGGGCGTCAGGCAGGCCGCCATCGGCGGCTTGCGTCAGCCAGTCAGTGGCCAGTTCGGGGTCGAGGTCGTTGCCCATGCCATGCTGGTAGCTCCAGGCCAGGTTGGCCTGCGCCCAGCCATGCCCCTGTGCGGCCGCCTGTGCGTACCACCAGGTTGCCTTCTGGCGGTCGCGCGCTACGCCAGCGCCGCGCAGGTACAGGACGCCCAGATTGTTCTGTGCATGCGCATTGCCAGCCCGCGCTGCCCTTTCGTACCAGAGCGCGGCTTGTGCGAGATCGGTCTTGACGTGGGTGCCACGCTCGTACCAGGTGCCGAGCCGGTTCTGGGCCGACGGATCGCCGCCGGTCGCCTGCGCCGTCGTGGCCGCCAGCAGCGACGCGTCGGGCGCTGGGGATGTGCCGGTGTATGACCATTTGAACTGCGTCCTGAGCCAGCCGCCCGCCGCCTCGCCCGTGGACGCCACCGCGTGATAGGTGCACCCACGCGTGCTGTCGAGCGCAGCCTCGTCCAGGTCGGCCCGGCCCGCAGAACCGGTCACGCGCGCGTCGAGGAGATAGCCTTGTTCGTGGATGCGTAATTCGAGCGTGGTCGTGCCGCTGGCGTGCTGCGCCAGCGCGGCAGCGGGCCAGACGGGGCGATGGCAGGCGTACAAATCGTACTTGAGTGCCGACTGCGCGTCAGCGGCGCGTGCCGTGCCGGCCCCGGCGATGGCAGTCGCGCCGATGGCGACGTAGAGCAGGCCGGCCAGGATGCGGGTCATGAGCACGTCGTTCAGCCAGCCGCAATCCCGTACTTGCGCCGCGCCGCCTGGTATTCCTCGGTCAGCGTCGCCAGCCGTGGATGCTGCGCATCCTGGGCCCGGATGCCGTCCAGCAGCCCTGCGGCGGTCTGGCCCAGCGGATGATCCCAGCCCAGCTCGTTGATCTGACGAAGAATGCCGCCGGCGGTGGCGGCCATCACCTGCAGGTTGCGCGGCGCCAGGTGCAGTGCTTCGCGCAGCGTCTGGACCGCGCCGCGCACGTCGCCCATATTGCGTTTTTCGTCGGCCACGCCCAGCAGGATCTGCGCCTGTGCCTTGAGCTGCTGGTCCATGTTCTCCAGCAGGTCGGTGCGCCCGGCGTTCACGAACACCGTCATTGCCTGGTCGGGCGAGACCCCGCTGCTGGCGTCGTTGACCACGGTCAGCATGACGCCGGCGGCCTGCTCGTCGAGCCGGTGTGCCAGGCAGGCGCGCGCCAGTTCGAGTTTGAGGCTGGAAGACAGCGCATTGTTGGCGCGCACTGCCGACACGGCGTTCTGCAGGCCGGCCACGGCGGCGCCGCTGTTGCCGGTCTTGTCGTGCAGGAGTGCGTTGGCATAAGCGTGGCAGGCATCGTAGCCCGGGGACGCGCGCAGCGTGCGTTCGAGGTCGCGGATCGCGCCGCTGGCCTGCAGCAGGTCGCCGCGCGCCACCAGCGTCTTGACCAGGCTGACGTGGTCTTCGGGATCGCGAAACGCCGAGTAGCGCGCCTTGCCCACGACCTGGCGGAACGACGTCTCGGCCACGGCCATGTCGCCTGTGGCCAGTGCGAGCTCGCCCAGTTTGCGCAGGCGCCCCACGACGTGAGGCGAGATGGCCACCGCATCGGCCAGCACGGCCTGGGCCAGTGCCGGCTCGCCGTCCGCTTCGAGGCTGCGCGCCAGCAGGTCGTAGGCGGCCATCAGGCGCGGGTTGGTCGCCAGCAGTTCCTCCAGGATTGCGCGGGCGTCGTCGCCCTGGCCCAGCGCGAGCAGCGTGCGCGCCAGGCCCAGCGCCGCCCAGCCCAGCGGGCGTTCGGCCAGGACGTCGCGGTAGACGGCGGCGGCCTCGGCATGTTCGCCCAGCGTCGTGTGCAGTTCGGCGCGCACGCGTGCGAGGTCGGCCGCAAAGCGCGGCTGCGCCTGGGCGCCATTGGCGCACGCGAGGATCGCCTCGCGCAGCCTGCCTTGCGCGGCCAGCTGCCAGGCCGGGAGCAGGGCGCCGCGGCGATCGAGCGCGCGCTTGATGCGTGTGCTGATCAAGTCGACCGTGAACGGCTTGAGCAGGTAGTCGGTGGGGGCCAGTTCGGCGGCGCTGACGACCTTGTCGCGCTCGGCCTCGGACGTGAGCATGATGAAAATGGTCGATGGTGTGATCAGGCGATGCTGGCGCAGGTCTTCCAGCAGTTGCTGGCCGTCCTGGCCTTCGCCGGCGCCGCTGGCCAGGTCGTATTCGCACAGGATGATGTCGAACGCGCGCTGCTGCAGCTGGCGGATCGCCGTGTTGGCATTGACCGCGTGTTCGATCTTCGTGATGCCGGCCAGGCCCAGCATGTTTTGCAGGCTGGTGCGCATGCCCGGATTGGGATCGACCACCAGCACCGCCAGGTTCGCGTTTTCTTGCATCGTCGCTCTCGTCTGCTCTGGCCGCGTACGCCGGACGGCGCACATCGCAAGATTGTCCACCGTTAAGATACCGGCAAGTGCGGAATCGATCAAGGAAACCGGCTCGCTGCGTGCGCGGGGTGCCGGCCGGTCGTCGATGGCGGCCCGGCCAGAGGGGCGAGGCTGTATAATACCGGCCTATCTTCCACCCTAGCAGCGACGCTGCATCAACCGACTGTCCAAGCCATGTTGATTCTGCCGGGTTCCAATGCCCTGTCCGCCTTCCGTAGCCAACGCCTCCTGAGCCAACTGCAAGCTGTCGCCCCGTCGATTGCCGCCGTCCAGGGCCGTTTCTACCATTTCATCGACACCAGCGCGCCACTGTCCATCGACGATACGTCGCGCCTGTCGGCCATGCTCACCTATGGCGAGCCTGCGCCGGAGACCCTGTACGAAGGCGTGACCGAAGCATTCTTCGTCATCCCGCGCCTGGGCACCATTTCGCCGTGGGCCTCGAAAGCGACCGATATCGCGCGCAACTGCGGCATGGGCCATGTCCACCGCATCGAGCGCGGCATCGGCTACACCGTCGTGCTCAAGACCGGCATCCTTGGCAGCAGCTTCGGCGCGCCCAAGAAGCTGGCGGCCGACGAGCTGCAGGCAGTCATCGGCCTGCTGCACGACCGCATGACCGATACCGTCCTGCGCAATGCCGACGACGCGCAGCACCTGTTCAATGAACTCGAGGGCAAGCAGCTCGAGAGCATCGACGTGCTGGGTCTTGGCCGCGCTGCACTGGTGCGCGCCAACACCGAACTCGGTCTGGCGATGTCGGACGACGAAGTCGATTACCTGAACGACGCCTTCACCAAGGCGCAGCGCAACCCGACCGACGTCGAGCTGATGATGTTCGCGCAGGCGAACTCGGAGCACTGCCGCCACAAGATCTTCAATGCCGACTGGGTCATCGACGGCGAGAAGCAGAGCATCTCGCTGTTCGGCATGATCAAGAACACGCACCAGCTGAACCCGCGCGGCACGGTCGTCGCCTACAGCGACAACTCGTCGATCATCGAAGGCGCCACCGTCACCCGGTTCTTCCCGCGCGACGGCGAAGAGTACGGCCCGTCGACGGAGCTCGTGCACACCCTGATGAAGGTCGAGACGCACAATCACCCGACCGCGATCTCGCCGTTCCCGGGCGCCTCCACCGGCGCCGGCGGCGAGATCCGCGACGAAGGCGCAACGGGCCGCGGCGCCAAGCCGAAGGCGGGCCTGGCCGGCTTCACGGTGTCGAACCTGGTGATCCCCGATGCCGTGCGGCCGTGGGAAAACGCGTCGGACGTGACGGGCCAGGTGCGCTCGGATGCGCTGTACGGCAAGCCGGAACGCATTGCCTCGCCACTGCAGATCATGATCGAAGGCCCGATCGGCGGCGCCGCATTCAGCAATGAATTCGGCCGGCCGGTACTGGGCGGCTACTTCCGCACCTATGAACAGAACGTCGGCGCAGCAGGCGCGGTCTACGGCTATCACAAGCCGATCATGATCGCCGGCGGCATCGGCAGCATCTCGGCCGCGCACACGCACAAAGATGAAATCCCGGTCGGCAGCCTCTTGATCCAGCTGGGCGGCCCCGGCATGCGCATCGGCATGGGCGGCAGCGCCGCGTCGTCGATGGCCACCGGCACCAATACGGCCGACCTGGACTTCGATTCGGTCCAGCGCGGCAACCCGGAAATGGAACGCCGCGCACAGGAAGTGATCAACGGCTGCTGGCAGCTGGGCGCGCACAATCCGATCATCTCGATCCACGACGTGGGCGCGGGCGGCTTGTCGAATGCGTTCCCGGAAATCGTCAACGACGCCAAGCGCGGCGCGATCTTCAATCTGCGCAAGGTGCCGCTCGAAGAGAGCGGCCTGGCGCCAAAAGAAATCTGGTCGAATGAATCGCAGGAACGCTACGTGCTGGCGATCGCGCCCGAGAGCCTGGCGAAGTTCGCCGCGCTGTGCGAGCGTGAGCGTTGCCCGTTTGCCGTCGTCGGCACCGCGACCGAAGAGCGTCAGCTGCGCCTGATCGACGAAGAGCAGTCCGGTGGCCCGAATGCGTCGCCGGTCGATATGCCGATGGACGTCCTGCTCGGCAAACCGCCAAAGATGACGCGCGACGTGCAGCACGTGCAGAACACGTTCCCGCCGGTGGACCTGACCGGCATCGAGCTGGTGGAAGCGGCGCGCCGCGTGCTGCAGAATCCCACCGTGGGCGACAAATCGTTCCTGATCACGATCGGCGACCGCACGGTTGGCGGCATGACGGTGCGCGACCAGATGGTCGGCCCGTGGCAGGTGCCGGTGGCCGATTGCGCCGTCACGGCAATGGCCTACGAAGGCTTCCTCGGCGAAGCGATGGCGATGGGCGAGCGCACGCCGCTGGCCGTCATCGACGCCGCTGCGTCGGGCCGGATGGCCGTGGCCGAGTCGATCATGAATATCGCGGCTGCCGCGATCAACGACATCTCGGACATCAAGCTGTCAGCCAACTGGATGGCGGCCTGCGGCCAGCCAGGCCAGGACGCCGCACTGTTCGACACCGTGAAAGCCGTCGGCATGGAACTGTGCCCGGCGCTGGGCGTGTCGATCCCGGTCGGCAAGGATTCGCTGTCGATGCGCACGACGTGGAACGACGCTGGCGAATCGAAAGCCGTGATCTCGCCGGTGTCGCTGATCGTCTCGGCGTTCGCGCCGGTGGCCGATATCCGCCGCTCGCTCACGCCCCAACTGCGGACCGATGCGGGCGAGACCGCCCTGATCCTGGTTGACCTGGGCCGTGGCAAGAATCGCCTGGGCGCCTCGATCCTGGCGCAAGTCACGCAGCAACTGGGTGACTCGGTGCCGGACGTCGATTCGCCGGACGACCTGAAAGCGCTGTTCGGCGCGATCCAGGCGCTGAACAAGGACGGCAAGCTGCTGGCCTACCACGACCGTTCGGACGGCGGCCTGTTCGCGACGCTGGCCGAGATGGCTTTTGCCGGCCGTACCGGCGTGTCGGTCAACCTCGACATCCTGACGATGGAGAGCGGCCACGGCGCCGACTGGGGCGATGCCAAGAACTGGACCGGCCAGGTGGCCGAGCGCCGCAACGAAATGACGCTGCGCGCGCTGTTCAGCGAAGAACTGGGCGCCGTGTTCCAGGTGCGCGTGGAGGACAAGACAGCCGTCATGAACGTGCTGCGCGAAGCGAACCTGGGCGCTTGCAGCCATATCATCGGCAAACTGAATGACCGTGGCGCGATTGAATTCACGCGCGACGCGAAAGTCATCTACAACGAACAACGCAGCAGCCTGCACCGCCTGTGGAGCGAGACGAGCTGGCGCATCGCGCGCCTGCGCGACAATCCAGAGTGCGCGGACGCCGAATACGACCGCCTGCTCGACGAGCACGATATCGGCATGACGCCGAAGATCAGCTTCAACCTGGACGAAGATGTCGCTGCACCGTTCATCGCGACCGGCAAGCGCCCACGCGTGGCGATCCTGCGCGAGCAGGGCGTCAACTCGCACATCGAAACGGCCTGGGTCATGCACCAGGCGGGCTTCGCAGCGATCGACGTGCACATGAGCGACCTGATCGCCGGCCGCGCCAAGCTGGACGACTTCCATGGCGTGATCGCCGTGGGCGGCTTCTCGTACGGCGACGTGCTGGGTGCCGGTGAAGGCTGGGCCAAGACCATCCTGTTCAACCCGCAGCTCGCGGACCAGTTCGCCCGCTTCTTCGCGCGCCAGGACACCTTCGGCCTGGGCGTCTGCAACGGCTGCCAGATGATGAGCAACCTGAAATCGATCATCCCGGGCGCGCAGGCTTGGCCGAAATTCACGCGCAACAAGTCGGAGCAATTCGAAGCGCGCTTCGGCATGGTCGAAGTGCTGGACTCGCCATCGATCTTCTTCCAGGGCATGGCCGGCACCCACGCGCCGATCGCCATCGCGCACGGCGAAGGCTTCGCCGACTTCTCGCTGACGGGCGATTACGACGCCTCAATCAAGGCAATGCGCTTCGTCGACAACCGCGGCCAGGCTACCGAAACCTACCCGTTCAACCCGAACGGCTCGCCGGGCGGACTGACGTCGGTGACAACGGCCGATGGCCGCTTCACGGTCCTGATGCCGCACGCTGAGCGCGTGTTCCGCGCCTCGGTGCATTCGTGGGCACCGGAATCCTGGGGCGACGAGTCGCCATGGATGCGAATGTTCCGCAACGCACGCAAGTGGGTTGGCTGATCGGCTGGCTGAAATGAAAAACGCCTCTCCAGAGGCGTTTTTTTTGCTGTAGCACAGCCGGGGTCAGGTCTGACATTCGGACACGACCTCGGCTGTAGCGTGGACGGCTTCGCCGTCCACGCGTCCAACGAACCTTGCCGCGCCACGACATCAAGCCAGTTTGAACGCGTGGGCGGCATAGCCGTCCACCCTACGAGCGGTCGAGAAAAAAGACGCAGTCGCCAGCGCCCGATGATGCGAGCTGCCATCCCAGTCGCGTATAAAATCGCAGCCGGGGTCAGGTCTGACATTCGGACACGACCTCGGCCGTAGGGTGGACGGCTTCGCCGTCCACGCGCCCAACGAACCTTGCCGCGCCACGACATCAAGCGAGTTTGAACGCGTGGGCGGCATAGCCGTCCACCCTACGGGCTGTCGAGAACGAAGTCGCTGTCGCCAGTGCTCGATGATGCAAGTCGCCATCCCCGGCGCGTATAGAATTGTGCGGCTCTGGTGTGCGTCCCGGTGCTGAGTGTCACCCGTGTGAACTCCAGCGAGAACAACCAGTCCGTTGCCAGCGCGAGCAACTGCTTGCCCAGCCCTTGCCCCTCGAAACGCGGATCGACGAACAGCGCCCAGATTGACCCATCGATCCGGTTGGCATAGCTGAACGCGACGATCTCGCCATCGACCAGCGCCACCCAGCCGCGTCCATCCTTCTCCAGAAAATCGGCATACATCTGCGGTGTGATCCGCGCCGGGTCGCGCAGAACGTTCTCGGTCACCGCCAGGCGGATGCGGCTCATGTGCGGTAGATCGTTGTACGCCGCCTCACGAAATACGGGATGCATAAACGCCAGCCTCCAAATAAAAAGAGCGCACCCTTAGGTGCGCTCTTTGCGGTCAAGCCGGGCAGGAATTACTGCACTTTGGCTTTCTTGACCAGGGTCTCGCGATAGGCTGCCAGCTGACGCTGCTGCAGGCCTTCGGTGACTTGCTGCTTGACTTCTTCCAGCGCCGGCACCTTGGCTGCGCGCACGTCTTCCAGCTTGATGACGTGGTAACCGAACTGCGATTTCACAGGCGTTTCGGTGATGGCGCCTTTTTGCAGAGCGACCATGGCTTTCGAGAACTCAGGCACATAGGTGGCCGCGCTGGCCCAGCCCAGGTCGCCGCCGTTCTGTGCGCTGCCGTCTTTCGACTGCTTGGCCAGTTCATCGAACTTGCCGCCCGCTTTCAGCTTGGCGATGATGCCCTTGGCATCGGCTTCGGAATCGACCAGGATGTGACGCGCGTGGTATTCCTTGTCGCCGATCAGCGCTTTCTGCTTGTCGTACTCGGCTTTGACGTCGGCATCCTTGATCGGGTTCTTCTTGACGTAATCCGCCAGCATCGCGTTGATGATGATGCTTTGACGGGCATTGTCGATGGCCGACTTGACGTCGGCGCGGGCGCCGATGTTCTGCTTGTCGGCTTCCTGGATCAATACTTCACGGCTGATCAGGTCTTTCTTGATCGCTTCGCGCAGGTCAGGGGAGTCCGCAGCGCGGCCCTGGGCCACGACCTGCTTGACCAGCTGGTCGACCCGAGCTTGCGGGATTGCCTTGCCATTGACGGTAGCGGCGTTCTGCGCGAGGGCAGGCACGGCAACGACTGCAATCATGGCGAACAACAGGCTGGCTGGCTTCAAAATCATCGTTGAGATCCTATATAAACTCGAAAAGTATCGCCGCAGGCGACGAATGCCGGCGCGCGGTGTGCGCGCCGGCGACAGCACATCTTACTGCACCTTTGCCTTCTTGACCATTTGCTCCTGGAAGTCACGCAGCTTCTCTTGCGCGAGCGTCTCGGAGATCTGTGGCTTGACCTGCTCCATCGGTGGCAGCTTGGTCGCGCGGGTGTCGTCCAGCTTGATTACGTGGTAACCGGCATTGGTCTTGACCGGCACGTCGGTGACTGCACCCTTGGCGAGCTTGGTGAAGCCGGCCGCAAATTCAGGCGGCATCGTGTTCGGGGTGACCCAGTCCAGATCGCCGCCGGTGTTGGCGGTGCCGGTGTCCTTCGACGTCTTGGCGACGTCTTCGAACTTGGCGCCGCCCTTGATCTTCGCAATGGCTGCCTTGGCATCGGCTTCGGTCGTCATCAGGATGTGGCGGACGTGGTATTCCTTGTCGCCCGTTTCAGCTTTGACCTTGTCGTAGGCGGCCTTGATCTCGGCGTCGGTCACCGGGTTCTTGGCGATGTAGTCGCGGGCCAGTGCATTGACGACGATCGACTGGCGGGCGCTGTCCATGGCTTCGCGCACTTCAGGCTTCTTGTCCCAGCCTTGCTTGACAGCCTCTTGCATCAGCACTTCGCGGGCGATCAGGTCGTTCTTGACGGCTTCGCGCAGCTCTGGCGAGTCCTTGCCTTGGTTCTGGGCAACGACCTGCTTGACGACGGCGTCGGCGCGTGCCGAAGGAATCGCCTTGCCGTTGACCACTGCGATGTTCTGGGCAAAGGCCGGGGCCGATGCGATGGCAACGAGGGCTAACAGCAGGCGAGCAGGCTTAAAGGTCATGTGTATTCCTGTGACGGGTTTTAACTGGGCGAGAGAAGTTCAGGTGCTGTACTTATCTGTTCGATTGTCGGGCAAATTTCTTAAAACTGCCTGAAAACCCGCTTTCAGGTCAGCTCGGAAGGCGCGATGGCGTTGATGGCCAGAGCGTGGATTTCCGCCTTGTTGATCATATCGTGCACGGCATCATACACAAGACGATGGCGCATGACCAGCTTGAGTCCTTCGAAGCGCGACGACACGATTTTGACCGAATAATGGCTGCCGCCGGAGGCCGCGCCGGCGTGGCCCGCATGCAGGTGCGAGTCGTCGCTGATCTCGAGCAGGGTAGGGGCCAGCTCGGCTTCGAGCTGGGCGCGCATGCGTGGTTCGCGATCGCTTTTGTCTGTCAGATTGGTCATGCGTCTTCCTCCTTGATATATTTGTAGAGCATCATCGTTTGAATCATGATGAAGGCAAAGAATATGGCGGTGAAGCCGAACAGCTTGAAGCTGACCCAGGCGCCGGTATCGTTATGGAAGACCACGAAGGCCATCAACAGGTTCAGCAAACCCATGGCGACGAAGAACGCCATCCAGATGTAGCCGATGCGGTTCCAGAACGGCTCGGGCAGCTTCATGTTCGGTTCCATGACCGAGCGGATCAGGTTCTTGCGATAAAACACTTGTGCGATGAACAGACCCAGTGCGAATGCCCAGTACAGGATCGTCGGCTTCCACTTGATGAAGAGGTCGTCGTGGAAATAGATCGTGGCGCCACCGGCGACGAGGATCACGCCCAGCGTCAGCCACATCGCGTTATCGACCTTGCGCCCGCGTGCCAGCAGGTAACCGACCTGGCACACGGTGGCGATGATGGCCACGGCAGTGGCCAGCAGGATCGCCGACTGTGACGGCGGCACGCCGCCGCCCGCAATCAATGGCCCCAGATACTCGACGGCCATGCGATGCGCCCAGGCCTGGTTGCTGTCGCCATACTTGTAGACGCCGAAAAACAGCAGGACCGGGAAAAAGTCGAACAGGAATTTCATCGTGCATTCACTCTCAGGCCGGGTCGAACCGCATCGAGGCGGAATTGATGCAATAACGCAGGCCGGTTGGCGGCGGACCATCCGGGAACACGTGGCCCAGGTGGGCGTCGCAGACGCCGCAAATGACTTCGGTGCGCACCATGCCGTGCGTGCGGTCGGTTTTCTCGATCACATTGGCCGGATCGAGCGCGCGAAAGTAGCTGGGCCAGCCGCAGCCCGAGTCGAACTTGGTGTCCGATTCGAACAGCGGCGTGTTGCAGCAGACGCAGCTGTAAATGCCATGCTCGTGGTGGTCCCAGAACTTGCCGGTAAAGGCGCGTTCGGTGGCCGCGTTCCGCGTGACTTCGTATTCCATCGGGTCGAGCTGGTTACGCCATTCGGCGTCGGTCTTGGTGACTTTGTCGGTCATGATGTGGTTTCCTCGTGTCTCGTTAATTACGTTATGAAGAGCAGCTCACTTCGAGATGCGCGGCCCAATCGGGCGGCAGCTCGGCGTAGGCGGCGTTGTCGGGTTGTTCGTCGAACGGGCGCTCGAGCACGGCCAGCAGCTTGTGCACGCCACTGAAGTCGCCGTTCTGGGCCTGTTCGATGGCCGTCTGGGCCAGGTAGTTGCGCAGGATGTACTTGGGATTGACCAGGTTCATCGCAGCGCGCCGGGTCGCGTCCACGCTGTGTTCGCTGCGCAGGCGGGTGCGGTAGATTGCGGCCCAAGCGTCGAACGAGGCGCGGTCGATGAACAGGTCGCGCAGCGGTTCATCGTGCTCTGGCGCGTTAACCTGCAGGTCGCCCAGCAGGCGGAAGAACAGCGTGAAGTCGGCGTGATTGGCCTGCAGCAGCTCGATCGTGTCTTCGAACAGCTTGGCGTCGCCTTCTTGGGTCTCGAGCAGGCCAAGCTTGCCGTGCATCAGGATGTCCATCTGGCGGCCGAATTCGGGCCGGTAGACAGCCAGGGCTTCCTCGGCCACTTCGGGCTCGCCGATCAGCGGCAGCAGGGCATTGCCCAGCGCGTAGCAGTTCCAGTGGCCCACTGGCACCTGGTTGGCATAGGAATAGCGCCCGCCCTGGTCCGTGTGGTTGCAGATGTGGCGGGCGTCGAATGCTTCCATGAAGCCGAACGGGCCATAGTCGAGCGTCAGGCCCAGGATCGACATATTGTCGGTGTTCATTACGCCATGCATGAAGCCCACGGCCTGCCAGTGCGCAATCATGCGCGCCGTGCGGCGCGTGACTTCAGCCAGCAGCGCCGCGTAGGGATTGGCCTCGCCGGCGAGTTCAGGATAGAACTGCCCGATGACGTAATCGGCAAGCAGGCGCAGTTCGTCCTGGCGGTCGTGCGAGGCCCAGTGCTCGAACGAGCCGAAGCGAACAAACGTCGGCGCCATGCGCGCCACGACGGCGGCCGTCTCGAGCGTTTCGCGGGCGATCCCTTGGGGCGAACCGGTCAGGGACAGCGCGCGCGTGGTGGGAATGCCCAGCGCCGCCATCGCCTCGGAACACAGGAACTCGCGGATCGACGAGCGCAGCACGGCGCGGCCGTCGCCCATGCGGGAATACGGCGTGCGCCCGGCGCCCTTGAGCTGGATTTCCATCGGCCCGGCGGGGGTGGCGATATCGCCCAGCGTGATCGCGCGGCCATCGCCCAACTGGCCCGCCCAGACACCGAACTGGTGGCCGGAATACACGGCGGCAAGGGGTTGCGAACGCGGCGCCACCTTGTTGCCGGTGAAGACTTCGACAAAATCGGGGCGCGCAAGGTCCTCGACGGTCAGCCCGATCAGGGCGGCCGCAGGTTTGCTGGCCGCAATGAAGTGCGGCGCAGGCAATGGCGTGGGCATCAGGCGCGTGTAAAACGCTGGCGGCAATTCGGCGAAGGAATTGTTCAGTGCAAGTTCGTCGGCAGTGATAGCAGTCCTCGTTGGCGTGGTCGGCAATGAAACGATTTTACCCGACCGCGATATTACGCGTGATCGGGCACGCCGGTTCGCGCGCGTTACACCCTGTAACGACGTCAGTCGAGGGGCGCATGGGCGATGATGCGCTGCATCATCGAATTGCGTTGACGCCGCGCCGCATCGCGCACGACACTTTCTACGTTGCCGCTGAGCTTGATAACCCTTGAACCCCGGAGCCCACATGCCTGATTACCCGATGAGTCCCTTGCAAGGCCAGATGATGGATGCACCGCTGCTGGTCTCCGGCATCATCGAATTCGCCGCGCGCCACTATGGCGATGGCGACATCGTCTCGCGCCGCGTCGAAGGTGACCTGCACCGCTACACCTGGCGCGACGCGGCGGCCCGCTCGCGCCAACTGGCCAATGCGCTGGACAGCCTGGGCATTGCCATGGGCGACCGGGTGGCTACGCTCGCCTGGAATGGCTACCGGCACCTGGAACTGTATTACGGCGTCTCGGGTTCCGGCGCCGTGCTGCACACGATCAATCCCCGTCTGCACGCTGAACAGATCGCCTATATCGTCAACCACGCCGACGACCAGGTGCTGTTCTTCGACCTGACCTTCCTGCCGATTGTCACTGCGCTGGCGCGTACCTGCACGGGCGTCAAGGCCTGGGTGGCCCTGTGCGACAGTGCGGCGCTGCCACGTGATACGGGCATCGACACCCTGCTGTGCTACGAAGACCTGATCGGCACGCAGAGCGATGACTATGCTTGGCCGCAGTTCGACGAACGCTCGGCCGCCAGCCTGTGCTACACGTCCGGCACGACCGGCAACCCGAAAGGCGCACTGTATTCGCATCGCTCGACGGTCCTGCACGCGTACGCATCGGCCATGCCGAACGCGCTCAATGTATCGTCGCGCGACGTTGTGCTGCCGGTGGTGCCGATGTTCCATGTGAACGCATGGGGCTTGCCGTACTCGGTGCCGCTGTCGGGCGCCAAGCTCGTGTTTCCCGGCCCGGCTCTCGATGGGCGCTCGCTGTACGACCTGTTCGAAGGTGAGGGCGTAACGTTCTCGGCGGGTGTGCCTACGGTCTGGCTGGGGCTGGTCAACCATGTCATCGAGCACGATCTGGCGTTCTCCACGTTCCGCCGCACGGTGATCGGCGGTTCGGCCTGCCCGCCGGCGCTGATGGACACGCTGATGGACCGGTTCGGCATCGAGGTCGTGCATGCCTGGGGCATGACCGAGATGTCCCCACTGGGCACGGCCTGCACATTGAATAGCGCGCACCAGGCACTGTCGCCAGAGGCGCAGCGCGCCGTGCTGCGCAAGCAGGGCCACGCCATCTACGGCGTCGACATGAAGATCGTCGACGACGCTGGCGCCGAACTGGCCTGGGATGGTGTGACCTATGGCCATCTGCTGGTGAAGGGGCCATGGGTCGTCTCCGGCTACTTCCGCGAGGAGGGCGGCAATGTGCTGGTCGATGGCTGGTTCCCGACGGGCGACGTCGCCACGATCGATGCCGCCGGCTATCTGGCGATCACGGACCGCAGCAAGGACGTGATCAAGTCCGGCGGCGAATGGATCGGCACCATCGACCTGGAAAACGTGGCGATGGCGCATCCGGCCGTGCTGCAGGCGGCCTGCATTGGCGTCGCGCACCCGAGATGGGACGAGCGCCCATTGCTGGTGGTCGTGCGCCGGCCCGGCATGGACGTCACGCGCGACGCGTTGATCAGCTGGTTTGACGGCAAGGTCGCGCGCTGGTGGACGCCGGACGACGTCGTGTTTGCCGACAGCCTGCCCGTTGGCGGCACCGGCAAGATCCAGAAGAACCGGCTGCGTGAAACGTACGCGCAGCATCGCCTGCCATCGGCGCAGGGCCGCGAAACATAGTTGTGCGACGCAGTTTGGGGCGGGCGGGTAAAGTTGTGTCACTTTTAACAATCTTCTACTCACAGGAATTCCCATGCGCCTGCTTATCGCCCTCATTTTCCCGTGGCTGACGTTCTTCACGATCGGTCGTCCTATTGCCGGCGTCATTTGCCTGATTCTGCAAATCACGCTGGTCGGCTGGCTGCCTGCCGCGATCTGGGCCGTGTACGCGCTGAACGAGTACAAGACCGACAAGAAGATTGCCGAGGCGAGCCAGCGCGGCCAATTCTGAACGGGTAATCACCATCCTGGCTTGCCCGAATAACACGTTCGTTCGTTTATTTGCGGTATAGTTGGCGGCTCGGTCATTCCCACTTTCAGGAGACGAAATCGACATGAGCGCCGACTACCAGGTGCACGGCAGCGTTGCCGTCATCACGCTGAACAATCCCCCCGTCAACGGCCTTGGCCTGGCCACCCGCACGGTAGCCGTTGCCGGCATCCGGCAAGCCGAAGCCGACCCGGCGGTCACGGCCATCGTGATCACCGGCGCCGGCAAGGCATTCTCGGGCGGCGCCGACATCCGTGAATTCACGTCCCCTAAAGCGCTCACCGGGCCGACGCTGCACACGCTGATCGCCACTGCCGAAGGCGCTGCCAAGCCGGTCGTTGCTGCCATTCATAGCGTGTGCATGGGCGGCGGACTTGAGCTGGCGCTGGGCTGCCACTACCGCGTCGCGGCGCCCGGCGCGCAGATTGCGCTGCCCGAGGTCAAGCTTGGCCTGCTGCCCGGCGCGGGCGGCACGCAGCGCCTGCCGCGCGTGCTGGGCCTGGAAAAAGCCCTCGACATGATCCTCACTGGCGCGCCGGTGTTATCCGACAAGCTGACCGGCACGGCGCTGTTCGACCGCGTATTTGATGCGGACGTCGATCTGCTGCCGGCCGCCGTCGCGTTTGCCGAATCCATTGCCGCTGTCCGGCCGCTGCCCAAAGTGCGCGACCGCGCGGTTGACCACCCGGACGCCGCCGGCTTTCTGGCTGAGGCCCGTGCGCGCGTCGATGCGACGGCGGGGCCATTCCCGGCGCCGCGCGAGTGCGTCGAAACGGTGGCCGCGTCGGTCACCGCCGATTCGTTCGAGGCCGGCTTGCAGTTCGAGCGCGAACGCTTCATGCACCTGACCACGACGCCCGAATCGAAGGCGCTGCGTCATGCATTCTTTGCCGAGCGCGCCGCCGGCAAGGTGCCGGGCGTGCCTCCTGACACGAGGCCACGTCCCATCACCAGTGCGGCCGTGGTGGGCGCCGGCACGATGGGCGCCGGCATCGCGATGAACTTTGCCAATGCCGGCATCCCGGTGACCATCCTCGAGACGAAGCAGGACGCGCTCGACAAGGGCCTGGCCGGCATCCGCGCCGTGTACGAACGCAGCGTCGCCAAGGGCAAGCTCACGGCCGACAAGCTGGCGCAGCGCATGGCCTCCATCACCGGCACGCTGTCGTATGACGCGCTGGCGCAGGCCGACATCGTCGTCGAAGCGGTATTCGAGGACATGGACGTCAAGGAGCTGGTGTTCCGCGAGCTCGACAAACTGATGAAGCCGGGCGCGATCCTGGCTACCAACACATCGTCGCTCGACGTGAATCGGATTGCCGCATTCACGGGCCGGCCGCAGGACGTGATCGGCCTGCATTTCTTCAGCCCCGCGCATGTGATGAAGCTGCTCGAGATCGTGCGCGGCGCACAGACCGGGGCCGATGTGCTGGTCACCGCGCTGGCGCTGGCGAAAAAACTCAAAAAAACGGGTGTGGTCTCCGGCGTCTGCGATGGGTTCATCGGCAACCGCATGCTCGAGCAGTATCTGCGCCAGGCGTACGACCTGCTGGAAGAAGGCGCGCTGCCGGAACAGGTCGACCGCGCGATCGAGGCGTTCGGCTTTGCGATGGGGCCGTTCCGGATGAGCGACCTGGCCGGCAACGACATCGGCTGGCATATCCGCAAGCGGCGTGCGATCGAGTCACCAGACTTTGCGTATTCGAAGCTGCCGGACCTGTTGTGTGAACAGGGCCGCTTCGGGCAAAAGACCGGCGCCGGCTGGTATGACTACCAGGCGGGCGCGCGGGCGGCCACGCCCTCAGGCACCGTCGACGCGATGGTGACGCAGTACTCGGGCGAGATCGGTGTCGCGCGCCGCGCGATTGCGGACGCTGAAATCGTCGAGCGGCTCGTGTATGCGCTGGTCAACGAGGGCGCCAAAATCCTCGAAGAAGGCATCGCACTGCGGGCGTCCGACATCGACATGGTCTACCTGAGTGGCTACGGTTTCCCGCTGCACCGTGGCGGACCGATGCTGTATGCCGACATGGTGGGCTTGCCGGCCGTGCTTGCAGCAATCGAGGGCTTTGCGCGCGGGCGCAATGGGGAGGCGTGGACGCCGGCGCCGCTGCTGGTGCGGCTGGCCGCGGCGAATGGCGCGTTCAACGCCTGAACATAAAACGGCTTGATGCGTGGACGGCGCCGCCTTCCACGCATCGAGCACACAACAAAATTACTAGTCGTTCGCGTAAATATTGTTGTCCTTGGTCTCCCGCACGAACAGCGCACCGATCACGAACGTGGTCATGGCGATGATGATCGGGTACCACAGGCCGTAATAGATATCACCCTTGAACGCCACCAGCGCAAAGGCGGTCGTCGGCAACAGCCCGCCGAACCAGCCATTGCCGATGTGATACGGCAGCGACATTGACGTGTAGCGGATCCGGGTCGGGAACATCTCGACCAGCATCGCCGCGATCGGGCCATACACCATCGTCACGTACAGCACGAGGATGAACAGCAGCACGACCAGCATCGGCTTGTTGATCGCGGCCGGATCGGCTTTCTCCGGATAACCCGCGCTGGCCAGTGCCCCGTTGACCTCTTTCTTGAGCGCCGCTTCGCTGGCCTTCGAGGCATCGTCGAAGTTCAGGTTATCCGGCGTCATGACGGCGTTGAACGACTTGAACTCGGTCGTGCCGACCTTGATCGTGGCGACGGTGCCGGCTGGCGCGTCGATCCGGTTGTAGCTGACCGAGGCGGCCGTCAGCATGCGCGTGGCGATGTCGCACGATGACGGGAACTTGCGGGTGCCCGTTGCGTCGATCTGGAAGCTGCAGGTGGCCGGGTCGGCCACGACGAACACGGGCGCGGTGCGCAGCGCCGTTTCCAGTGCCGGATTGCCGTAGTGCGTGATGGCCTTGAAGATCGGGAAGTAGGTCGCCGCTGCAATCGCGCAGCCGCCCAGGATGATCCACTTGCGGCCGATCTTGTCCGACAGCGCGCCAAAGATGATGAAGAACGGCGTGGCCAGCAGCAGGGCGATCGCGATCAGGATGTTGGCCGTCGGGTCGGCAATCTTGAGCGTCTTGGTCAGGAAGAACAGCGCGTAGAACTGGCCCGTGTACCAGACCACGGCCTGGCCCATCGTCAGACCGACCAGCGCCAGCAGGGCGATCTTGGCGTTCTTCGGTTTCAGGAACGCTTCCGACAGCGGCGCCTTCGACGTCTTGCCTTCCGCCTTCATCTTGGCAAACGCCGGCGACTCGTTCATCGACAGCCGGATCCAGACCGAAATCCCCAGCAGCACGACCGAGATCAGGAACGGAATGCGCCAGCCCCAGGCCTGGAATTCTTCTTCACCGATCAGCGTGCGGGTACCGAGGATGACCAGCAGCGACAGGAACAGGCCGATCGTCGCAGTGGTCTGGATGAACGCCGTGAACAGGCCGCGCTTGCCGTGCGGCGCATGCTCGGCCACGTAGGTCGCCGCGCCGCCGTACTCGCCGCCCAGCGCCAGGCCCTGCAGGATGCGCAGCGTGACGAGGATGATCGGTGCGGCGATGCCGATCTGCGCGTAACTGGGCAGGATGCCGACGAGGAAGGTCGATGCGCCCATCAGCAGGATCGTGATCAGGAACGTGTACTTGCGGCCGATCATGTCGCCCAGGCGGCCGAACACGAGTGCACCGAACGGCCGCACGATGAAGCCGGCGGCAAAGGCCAGCAGCGCAAAGATGAAGGTGGTGTTGGGGTCGCCAATGAAGAACTGCTTGGCGATGATCGTGGCGAGCGAGCCGTACAGGTAAAAATCGTACCATTCGAACACGGTGCCGAGCGAGGAAGCAGCAATGACCTTGCGCTCTTCCTTGGTCAGGCCGGCGGTGGTGGTGGTGGGTGGTACGGCGCCGACAGTGTTGCCGGGTGTGATGGCCATGGGTGGTCTCCGTTCATTGTTTTGTGTTTAAGCGGAAATGCTGATTGTTGGTCAGCCAACCCAATGTGCGCCTCGAACCTTACGCGAATCTTGCAAAATGGGTGGCCAGGAACACCGTCTGTAAATATGTTTTTCGTATGGTTTTGGCGAACGGTCGTGCGCTCGCTATACTGGTTGCGAGGGGCACGCGACGCTGCCCAAAACGCCTACAACAGGAGCGCGAATGATCAAGCACATCGTCATGTGGAAGCTGAAGGAAGAAGCCGAAGGCGCAGACCGCGCGACCAATGCACGCGAAATGAAACGCCGGCTCGACGAATGCGCCGCGATCGTCCCCGGCATCATCACGTTCGAAGTCACGCTGGCGCAGCCCGACCTCGAAGCGACCTACGATATCGTGCTGTATTCCGAATTCGCCGACCGCGCTGCGCTGGCGGCGTATATCGCGCACCCGGTGCACCAGGCCGTGGTGCCCTTCATCGGCGCGATCCGCGAAGCTCGCCAGTGCATGGATTACGAAGTCTGACCACGCCGTTCTGACCGGAGGCCGTATGCGAACCACGCAGGAACTGTTTTCACTGAAGGGCAAGACCGCCATTGTCACCGGCGGCTCGCGCGGCCTCGGCCTGCAGATGGCGCAGGCGCTGGGCGAGCAGGGCGCACGCCTGATCCTCACCTCGCGCAAGCAGGAAGAACTCGACGCCGCCGTCGCCTGGCTGCACGGCCTGGGGATCGAGGCGAGCTGCTTTGCCGGCGACCTGTCCGACCCGGCTCACGCGACAAGCCTGGTCGAGACGGCGCTCGCACGCCTGGGCCACGTCGATATCCTGATCAACAATGCCGGCGCTACCTGGGGCGCGCCGGCAGAGGATTATCCGCTCGAAGCGTGGGACAAGGTCATGAATCTGAACGTGCGCTCGGTATTTCTCGTTTCGCAGGCGGTCGGCAAGCTGTCGATGATCCCGCGCCGCTACGGGCGCATCGTCAATATTGCGTCGATTGCCGGCCTGTCGGGCAATCCGCCAGACGCGATGCAGACCATTGCCTACAACACGTCCAAGGGTGCGGTCATCAACTTCACGCGCACGCTGGCCGGCGAATGGGGCCGCCATGGCATCACGGTCAATGCGATCGCGCCGGGCTTCTTCCCATCGAAGATGACGAAAGGCGTGCTGGCCGCTTATGGCGCCGAAGGCCTGGCAGCTGCAGCGCCGCTGGGACGGCTGGGCGACGACGAAGACCTGAAAGGTGCGGTGGTGCTGTTCGCTTCCGACGCCGGCAAGCACATCACGGGACAAATACTGGCGGTCGATGGCGGCGTCACCGCTGTCTGACCGCACGGTCAAAGGACAAGACGATGGATGATTTCAAAGGCAAGGTCGCGGTCATCACGGGCGCGGCCAGTGGCATGGGCCGCGAGTTTGCCGCCATGGCCGCCAGCCTGGGCATGAAGCTGGTGCTGGGCGACGTGCAGCGCAAGCCACTCGAGAAAGCTGCCGAGGAATTGATGGACGGCGGCGCCCAAGTCATTGCGATGGTGTGCGATGTGCGCAAGAGCGCGCACGTGCAGGAGCTGGCCGATTCGGCGATGGCGCGCTTTGGCGCGGTGCACCTGGTGTTCAACAATGCGGGCGTTGGCGCTGGTGGCCTGATCTGGGAAAATTCGAAGGAAGACTGGGAGTGGGTGCTGGGCGTCAACCTGTACGGCGTCGTCAACGGCGTGCGCGCGTTCATCCCCGTGATGCTCGAATGTGCGGCGAAGGATCCCGCGTACCGGGGCTATGTCGTCAACACGGCGTCGATGGCGGGCTTGATCAATTCACCGGCGCTGGGCCTGTACAACGTGTCCAAGCATGCGGTGGTGGCGTTGACCGAAACGCTGTATCACGACCTCAAGCTCGTTGATGCGCCGATCGGCACGTCAGTGCTGTGCCCGTACTTCATCCCGACGCAGATCGCCCAGTCGCACCGGCACCGGCCGGACGAACTGCGCACCGACGAGATCATGACGGCCAGCCAGATGGCGGCGCAGGCGTTGACCGAAAAAGCTGTGGGGTCGGGCAAGGTGTCCGCGGCGCAGGTTGCGCAACTGACGTTCGATGCTATCCGCGCCGAGCGCTTTTATGTGTTCTCGCATCCGCAGGCGCTGGGCACCGTCGCCGAGCATGCGGATGCGCTGGTGCATGGCCGGCAGCCGCCCGATCCATATGCGGCCACGCCGCATCTACGGGATATCCTGAAAACCGGACTCAAGGGACGGCGCTGAGCGGCCGCCCCTCTACCGCATCAAGCTGCGGCTTGCTCGCCCGGCACCACGACGCGCTCGTGCAGGTCGGGCGCGCCGTTCAGGTACAGCTTGACCACCGTCGACGTGCGCGTGCCGTATTCCTCGGACTCGATGCAGACCGACGACAGCATCCGCTCCATTTCGAGCGGCACACCCGTTTCCGGCAGGCGCAGATCGGGTGCGCGCGTCGTGTCGGCCAGCATTTCAAAGTACGCGTCTTCCGGCGCGCCCTGGCACAAGAGGCTCGCGAACTGCGCTTTCGTGCGCAGCACCTTTGGCCACGGCGCGTCGAGCAGACCGTTCGAGATGCCGTAGATCCGGCCGCGCTCGAGCGGCTGGCCGTTACGTGGATCATGCTGGCCGCGGTTCGAGTACCAGTACAGGCTCTCGGCATCGCCCAGTACCAGGTTGTAGCCGTTGTAGTGGTCCGGCTGCGCCGCGAGCTGCGCGACGTAGGCGCCCGCATCGAGGTCACCGGCCAGGTAGTCGGCCACCAGCGCGCCGCGTGTCGGCGCGTCGGGCTGACGTTCGCCCGGGCTGCGGATATTGGTCAACGCGGCAAAGCGCGGGCCGTTGGCGCCCGTGAGTGACACGCCCATCCAGCTGCCGCCGCCTTGCAGGTCGCGTCCGGCGATCACGTGCGGATGCTCGGGCCAGGGTGCTGCGGGCAGGGCCGGGCGGTCATAGAATTCATCGCGGTTGGCGGCGGCGATGACGGGCACGCCAGGGACGACGTGCCATGCAAAGACGATCAGGCACATGGCGGCAACTCCGTAAAGACTTCGACACGGCGCGGGCCGGCCAGCAGGGATTCGAATCCGGCTTCGTCGACGGCGCGCGCGAGCGCGGCGTCAAAGCCAAAGGGGACGGACGGGTAGACTTCCATCCAGGTTTGCAGGCCATCGTGATTGCCTGGCCGGCGCTTGAGCTGTACGCTCACGCCTTCGCTGGCGACGAGGGCCGCCTGCATCGCGCGCACCAGCGGGGCCAGTTGCGCGGTGTCGGCGTCGCGCACCTTGTAATACACGTACAGGTCGGAGACGGACAGGTCGGCCATCGTCAGTCGTCGATCGCGTCGAGGCTGTACGGCATCGGCAAAAAGCTCACGCGTGCGCCGGTGGCCGAACCCAGGCGCACTTCTTCCGTCAGCTGCGCCAGCTTGATTTCGACCAGCGCGTCGACGCCGCCCATGCCGTTGGGCGCGACGTTGACAACCATGCCGCATGGCTGGCTCGGATCGAGCAGCGAAAAGACTTCGTCGCCGGCGCGTGCGCCCGCGTCGTCAATACGGGCCAGCGCCGCGCGGCGCTTGATCTTGCCGAGGTACTTGGTGCGCGCGACGATTTCCTGGCCCGGATAGCAGCCTTTCTTGAAATTGACGCCGCCGAGCAGTTCGAGATTGATCATCTGCGGGACGAACTGTTCCTGCGTGGCGGGGCCGACCTGCGGCTCGGCCGCGTGGATCGTCGCCAGTTGCCAGGCCTGGTCGCCGCCGACGGCGAGCTGCGTGCCCAGCGCTGACAGCGCAGCGCTGGCCGTCTCGGCCGACGTGAGCCACAAGTAGCGCGGCGCGCCGAACGCATCGTTCAGGCGCAGCACGGTGCCGAACGCGCCATCGGTCTTGGTCATCGGCGTGGCCGGCAGCGTCGGCACGATCTGGCCGAGCGCCGCTTGTGCGCGCGCGCCGCCCAGGCCGAGCACCGTGGCGAACGGCGCCGCATCGGTTGCATCGACGAGTTTGGCCTTGGAACGCATGACGAACATCGACAGCCGTTTCTGCAGCGGCGCCTGGATGGCGCGCGGCAGTTGCAGGTAGACGGCATCATTGTTGCGCCACATCAGGAAGCTCGCCTGCAGGCGGCCCTTCGGCGTGCAAAAGCCCGCGAAGCGCACGTCCGTCGCCGTCAGGTGCTCGACGTCGTTGGTCAGTTGCGTGTGCAGGAATTTCGCAGCGTCGTCACCATTCACGGCGATCAGGCCCTGGTCGCGTACCGTCGCGATGAAGCCGGCGGCGACATTGTCGAGCGTGAGCTGCGGGCCCGTGTCTGCAACCTCTGTATGCATGCCAGGTTGGTCATGGTCAGGTGCTGGCGAAGGCGTGTTCTGGATGTCTGTCTGGGTCGTCATCAAAATCCGCTTATATTTAGGCAATTAGGCTTTATCATTACGGCCTCATTATAGAGTTGTGTGGAAAATCGCGCCGGGCGCGGTCCATTTCGCACGTTGACCGCGCAAAGACATGGCACTGATAAAAAAATTACTCGTTACCGGCGTCATCGTTTCCGTCGCCGCCGCCAGCGGCTTTGCCTGGTGGACCAAGCAGGTCTTGCCCGTCCCCGGCGCGCCGATTGAATTTTCGATCAATCCCGGCAGTGGTGTGGCTGCCAGCGCGCAGCAGATGGCCGCCGCCGGCGTGCCCGTCAACCCGACGCTGTTCGTGCTGCTGGCGCGCCTGACGGGTGATGCGGGCCGCATCAAGGCCGGCAGTTATGAACTCAAGCCGAACACGTCGCCGCGCCGCCTGCTGACGCAACTGGTGCGCGGCGAGTTCGCGCAAGAAGCCGTGACGATCATCGAAGGCTGGAGCTTCAAGCAGATGCGCCAGGCGATCAGCAGCCACACGCGCCTGAAGCACGATACGGTCAAGCTGACCGACGCCGAACTGATGGCGAAGATCTCGACCGAGTACAAGGATCCGGAAGGCCTGTTCTTCCCCGATACCTATCTGTTCGCGAAGGGCTCGTCCGAGATCGAGATCTACCGCCGCGCGCACCAGGCCATGCTGGCTCACCTGAACGAAGCCTGGGAAAAGCGCAACAAGGAACTGCCGTACAAGACGCCGTACGAGGCGCTGATCATGGCCTCGATCGTCGAGAAGGAAACGGGGCAGAAGAGCGAGCGCACGATGATCGCCGGCGTGTTCGTCAACCGCCTGCGCACCGGCATGCTGCTGCAGACCGATCCGACCGTCATCTATGGCATGGGCGACGCGTTCGTCGGCAAGATCGCCAAGAAGGACCTGTTGACCGACACGCCGTACAATACCTATACGCGCGGCGGCTTGCCGCCCACGCCGATCTCGCTGCCCGGGCTGCAATCGCTGCAGGCAGCGCTCGCGCCGGCCGACACGCCAGCGCTGTATTTCGTCTCGCGCGGCGACGGCACCAGTCAGTTCTCCAGCAATCTGCCGGACCATAACCGCGCCGTGAATCGCTACCAGCGCGGGATCACCACCCAATGACAGAAAGTTGTTCCATGCAGGGCAAGTTCATCACGTTCGAAGGCATCGACGGCGCCGGAAAATCGACCCATATCGGTTTCGTCACCGATTTTCTTGCGGGCCGCGGCAAGACCGTGGTGGCCTCGCGCGAGCCGGGCGGCACGCCGCTGGGCGAAAAGCTGCGCGACGTGCTGCTGCACGAAACGATGCATCTCGAGACCGAGGCGCTCCTGATGTTCGCCAGCCGCCGCGAGCATATCGCGCAGGTGATCGCGCCGCAGCTGGAGATGGGCCACTGGGTGCTGTCGGACCGGTTTACCGATGCCAGTTTCGCCTACCAGAGCGGTGGTCGGGGCCTGTCGCGCGAGAAGATGGAAGCGCTCGAGGCGTGGGTGCATCCAGCGCTGCAGCCTGACCTGACGCTGCTGTTCGACGTGCCGCTCGAGGTGGCGCGCGAGCGGCTTGCGGCTTCGCGCACGCTCGACAAGTTCGAGCGCGAGCAGGCCGAGTTCTTTGGCCGGTGCCGCGCCGAGTACCTGCGCCGCGCAGCGCAGTTCCCGGGGCGCTTCGTGGTCGTCGATTCGACGCGCAGCATCGAGGCGATCCAGCGCGAACTAGCGGCTGTCCTGGAGCGCCTGCTGTGACGATGTATCCATGGCAGGGCGCAGCCTGGACGCAATTGCAGGCGCTGCGCGCGCGCATGCCGCACGCGATCCTGTTCCACGGCCCGGCCGGCACCGGCAAGGCCGACTTCATCGAAGCGTTTGCCCAGGCGCTGCTGTGCGAGAACGCCCGGCCTGACGGCCAGGCGTGCGGCGTGTGCGCGTCGTGCGGCTGGTTCACCCAGCATAACCATCCCGATTACCGCCGCGTGCGGCCCGAAGCACTCGAGGACGAACCGGGCGCGGGCGACGAAGAAGGCGACGGCGATCGTAAATCGAAATCGACCAAGGCGCCGTCGAAAGAGATCAAGATCGAGCAGATCCGGGCCCTGGCCGATTTCATGAATATCTCGACGCACCGCCAGGGTTTGCGCGTCGTGGTGCTGTATCCGGCCGAGGCACTGAATACGCCGGCGTCGAACGCGCTGCTCAAGACGCTGGAAGAACCGCCACCGGGCACCGTGTTCCTGCTGTCGTCCAATAGCCTGGACCGGCTGCTGCCGACGATCCTGTCACGCTGCCGCAAGTTCGCGCTGCCGATGCCATCGCACGACGATGCGCTGGCGTGGCTCAACGCGCAAAGCGTGCCGGATGCCGACAGCTGGCTGCGCGAGCAGGGCGGGGCGCCACTCGCGGCGCTGGCCGCGTCGGCGCACGGCAGCCGTGAAGAACTCGACGTGCTGCTCGCGTTTCTGGCGCGACCGGCGCCGGATGCGGCGCTGCGGGCGGCCGACAAGCTGGCCAAGGCCGAGCTGCCGGCATTGGTGGCGTGGACCCAGCGCTGGCTGTACGATGTATTCTCGTACAAATTGTCGGGCAAGATCCGTTACTACCCGCGCTATCAGAAAGAGCTGGCGGCGCTGGCCGGCAGGGCGCAGACGAACAACCTGCTGCGCGCGATCAAGGCCATGAACGAACGGCGCGGGGTGGCCGATCATCCGCTGTCGGCAAAATTATTTGTCGAGGACATGCTGCTTGAGTACACTGGCTGCTGTACATGAGAGGACCACGATGAGCGCCAATCTGCCAGATGCCACCGCAGCCCAGGCCCCGCGGCCGTCCGTGCTGTCGCTGGCGATCAAGGAAAAGGCAGCGCTCTATGCAGCCTACATGCCGTTCCTGCGCAATGGCGGCATGTTCGTCCCGACCACCAAGCCGTACCAGATCGGCGACGAGATCTACCTGATTCTGGCGCTGATGGACGACACCAACAAATACCCGATTGCCGGCACCGTCGCCTGGATCACGCCGGCGGGCGCCAACAACAACAAGGCGCAAGGGATCGGCGTGCATTTCCCGGCCGACGAATCGGGCCAGCGCGCCCGCCAGCGCATCGAAGAAATCCTCGGCGCCGCGCTGCGCTCTTCGCGCGCCACCCACACTTTGTAACTAACCAAATTCTGTAACTAACCCATTCCTGCTGCATGCCTTCCTACGTCCATCGCCTGGCACGACGCGACGACCTGCCGGTCATCGTCGATATCTACAATTCCACCATCGCGTCGCGCGACGTAACGGCCGATACCGAACCGGTGTCGGTGCAGTCGCGCGAAGCCTGGTTCAACGAGCACACGCCCGACCGGCGCCCGCTGTGGGTGATCCACGATGCACTCGATACGAGCGAAGCGCCAGCGGTGATCGGCTGGCTGTCGTACTCCAACTTCTATGGCCGGCCGGCGTATTCGGGCACGGCCGAAGTGTCGATCTATATCGCCGAAAGCGCCCGTGGCCGGGGCCTGGGGCGCTATTGCCTGCAGCTGGCGATTGCGTTCGCGCCCGAGGTCAAGGTGCACACGCTGCTGGGCTTCATCTTCGGCCACAATGCGCCGAGCCTGGCGCTGTTTGGTAAATACGGGTTCGAGACCTGGGCCAACTTCCCGCGCGTGGCGAACCTCGATGGGATCGAGCGCGACCTGATCATCCTGGGCAAGCGCGTGGCTTGAGTTGTGACCGTGGCGCCCGTGCTGCGGCAGGGCGCCTCGCGTACAATGGCAGGATGTTTATCGATTCCCACTGCCACATCAATTTTCCGGAACTGGCCGCCCGCATGCCCGAGGTGCTGGCCAAGATGGCCGAGAACCAGGTCACGCATGCCTTGTGCGTGTCGGTCGATCTGCCGGACTTTCCGCACGTGCTCGCGCTGGCCGAGCAGTATCCCCATATCTTCGCATCGGTCGGTGTGCATCCCGACTATGAGGACACCCCTGAGCCGACCGTGCAGCAGCTGGTCGACCTGGCGGACCATCCGAAGATCGTCGCCATCGGCGAGACGGGCCTGGATTACTACCGCCTCAAGGGCGACCTCGACTGGCAGCGCGAGCGCTTTCGCGTGCACATCCGCGCCTCGCGCGAGACCCGCAAGCCGCTGATCATCCATACGCGCGCCGCCAGCGAAGACACGATCCGCCTGATGAAGGAAGAGTGCGCCGGCACCGACGCCGGTGGCGTGGCGGGCGTGATGCATTGCTTTACCGAGTCGCTCGAGGTGGCGCAGGCGGCCATGGAGCAGGGCTTCTATATCTCGTTCTCGGGGATCGTCACGTTCAAGAGCGCCAAGGATTTGCAGGCCGTTGCGCTGGCCGTGCCGCTCGAGCGCATGCTGATCGAGACCGATTCGCCGTATCTGGCGCCGGTGCCGTTCCGTGGCCGCATGAATGAGCCGGGGTATGTGGCGCACGTGGCGGAGTACATCGCCACGCTCAAGGGCGTGTCGCTGCGCGACGTCGCGGCGCAGACGAGCGAGAACTTCTTCAACCTGTTCCAGACAGCCAGGAGCTGACGCATGCAAATCGTTCGTTGGATGGCGCGCCTGGGCGCGGCGGGTGTGCTGGGCGGGCTGGCCGTCGGTGCCGCTGCTTTTGCGGCAGAACCGCCGACTGACAAGCAGGTGTCGTCGTTCTTCCGCGCCGTGCAGATGGACGATGCGAGTACCGTGCGCAAGATGGTCGGGACGGTCGTCAACGCCAACGAACTCAATCCGCTGGGCGGCGAGCCGGCGCTGGTGCTGGCGATCCGCGAAGGCTCGACGGCCGTCGTGCAGGATTTGCTGGCGCATCCGGGCACGGACCTGGAACGCAAGGCGGTCAACGGCAACACGGCACTGATGATGGCGGCGTTCAAGCGCGATGGCGACACCGTGCGCGCGCTGCTGGACAAGGGTGCAAAGGTCAACCAGCCCGGCTGGACGGCGCTGCATTACGCGGCTGCCAGCGGCGACGCCGCGATCGCGCAACGGCTGATCGAGCGTGGCGCGAAGCTCGATGCACTGTCGCCACGACCGTCCGGCGCCATGACGCCATTGATGATGGCGGCGCGCGAGGGGCAGGATGGGATCGTGCGCCTGCTGCTGAGTAAAGGCGCGAATGCGGGCCTGAAGAACACCGAAGGTTTCACCGCCGCCCAGCTGGCAAAGCAGGCCGGGCACGACAAGGTGGCCGGGCTGCTGTCCGGCCGCTGATGGCCGGCGAACTTCGTGTGGATTGAATTGGGCGTTATTTGCCCCTCACCTCGACAGATTGCGCGCAGGAAATAGTATCCATAATAGTCCTACGGTCCCACTACACAGGACGACGAGGATAATCATGCTGAACGAACGCGAAATCGAAAGCTGCTACCTGGGGCAGTTCATTCCAGTCCACTACCATCACAATATGCTGATGGACCAGAACCGGATGCACAGCTTCAAGTCCGCCATCCACTACTCGGTCTTCCCCGGCGCCAAGGTGCTGGAACTGGGCGGCGGCACCGGCGTGCTGTCGTTCTTCGCGGCGCAGAAAGCGTCGAAAGTCTATTGCGTCGAATACAACCCGGACATGGTGCGTGAAGCCCGCCGCTTCCTGGCGATGAACCCGAACGGCCATAAGGTCGAAGTCGTCCACGCCGACGCATTCGACTACCTGCCACCGGAGCCGGTCGATGTCGTGATCTGCGAAATGATCCACGTCGGCATGCTGCGTGAAAAACAGGTCGAAGTGATCGAATCGTTCAAGCGCCGCTACCTGGCCAAATTCGGCGGCCCGCTCCCGCTGTTCATGCCGGAAGCCGTGATCATGGCCGTCCAGCCGCTCCAGCAGGAATACGATTTCGACGGCTTCTACGCCCCGATCGTCCAGTTCCAGGAAACCGGCGTCGTCCAACCCGGCACCATCGAGCTGTCGCAGCCCGCCGTCTACAGCATCATCGACTTCGGCCAACCGGTCGACAGCCTGATCGCCTGGGAGGGCTCGGTCCTGATCGAACAATCCGGCACCCTGAACGCCATGCGCTTCGTAACGAAAAACGTGCTGGCCATCGTACAAGAGCAAGCCACGACAATCGACTGGCTGAACCATTACATGACGCTGCCGCTCTACACGCCTATCACCGTCAAACCCGGCGACCTGCTCCGCCTGTCCTTCGCCTACCGCGCCGGCGGCTCCATCCCGTCCCTGCAAGCCTCGATCCAGGCCGACGTCGTCACCCAGTCCATCGCCGAACAAATCCCCGAATACGCCTAACCCCCAAATAGGGTCAGTGTCGAATTGTTTGACAACTTCAGTAAGTCAGTTGCTCAATAATTCGACTCTGACCCCAATTGATGGGTCATTGCTCGATGAACATATAGGGTCAGTGTCGAATTGTTTGACAACTTCAGTAAATCAGTTGCTCAATAATTCGACACTGACCCTAATTGTTTAGATTGAGCCTTATGGCTATTGCCTTGACCGCTTATCGGGGTAGCTGACTGTTCGTGCCGGGGAAATGACCGTGCGTCGGATCGGGATGGCCGTCTGAATGTGCTGGCGGGTATATTGCTTTCTCGTTCAACGTGGAGGCGATATGCTGAGTTTTCTGGTGTGGGTGCTGCTATTGATGGTGTGCTGGCCGATCGCGTTGCTGGCGCTGCTGGCGTATCCCGTTGTGTGGTTATTGCTGCTGCCGTTCAGGTTGCTGGGAATTGGCGTTGATGCCGTGTTCAGTCTGCTCAAAGGCATTGTCATGCTGCCGGCGAGGGTGCTGGGACAGCGCCCGGGCCACTGATAACGTTATGGCATGACTGAGTGTTGGGCAATTAACAGACGCTTCGAGCGTGATCTTCTACTGTGAACATGCTCGCTTTCATTCGAAAGCAAACATTGAATAGAGGAAATAATATGCGCCTGGATATCTACCGCCGAGCTGAACATGATGGCAAGTTTTCGTACCTGGCCGTGCCGGAATCGAAGAGCATTCCTGAAGAAGCCACCAACACCGACTGGGAAGTCCAAGCCCAGGGCTACGAGGTGGAAGACAATGCCGATGCCATCAAGGATTTCGACATTGAACACCTGAGCGACCAGATCGCCGAAAAAGGGTATGCGATCACGTCGGTGACGCACTAGGATTTCCCTGGCGGGCGGTCAAGCCCGCCAACATCTCTTCATCGGCAAGCGCGCAATTCGCGCCTTGCCGATGCGTCAGCATCTCTCCCTGAGAACCTGGCCCGCCCGCAACGGCCCCATAGCCGTTGTGGTATTCTGCGTCCTTGATCAAGCAAGCCAGCCACGCGATGGACTGGGACGGAGGATGGTATGAAGTGGGTTGTCGTCGGTTTTTACGTGTTATCGATCCTGCACATCCATTTCCGCGGCCGAGTCCGTTTACCGTTTCGTCGCCAGATTTTTGATCACTCGTCGTTCATGGCGCCGATCAATATCTTCATGCACAAGTTCTCGCGCGTACCCAATACGCCGTTTACGCCACTCTCCGAATTCCCCGAACTGGCCCGCCTGCAAGAAAACTGGCCGATCATCCGCGCCGAAGCCGAGAGCATGCTCGCGCTCAAGAAGATCAAGGCTGCCGAGCAGAATGACGATGCCGGCTTTAACTCGTTCTTCAAGAATGGCTGGAAGCGTTTCTACCTGAAATGGTACGACGCGAGCCACCCGTCGGCCGAGCGTCTGTGTCCGCAAACCTATGCATTGCTGCAGTCGATCCCGTCCGTCAAGGCTGCGATGTTCGCCGAGCTGCCACCCGGCGGCAAACTGAATCCGCACCGCGATCCCTTCGCCGGTTCGATGCGCTATCACCTGGGTCTGGCCACGCCGAACGATGACCGTTGCTTCATCGAAGTCGATGGCGAGCGCCACAGCTGGCGCGATGGCCAGGGCGTCGTGTTTGACGAAACCTATATTCACTGGGCGATCAACGGCAGCGACAGCGACCGCATCATCCTGTTCTGCGACGTCGAGCGCCCGATGCGCTATCGCTGGATGCAGAGCGTGAACCGCTGGCTCGGCCGCAACCTGATGACCGCCGCCGCATCGCCCAACGAAACAGGAGACCAGGTCGGCCTGGTCAGCAAGCTGTTCCGCATTTCGTTCTACATGGGCCAGTACCGCCGCCGCTTCAAGGCGTGGAACAAGACCGCGTACAACATCACGCGTGTGGCGCTGGTCATCGCACTGGCTGCATTCATCTACTGGATCTGACGCGCGCGGGTCTAACGCCGCCTTGCGCCGATACTTAGACAACACGACAAGCCATTGTAGCGAAACCGGCACCTTTGCCGATCTCGCTACAATGGCTTTTCTGTTTTCACCTATCGGAGAAGTCCATGGCAAAAGTACTGGTTCTGTATTACTCGACCTACGGTCATATTGAAACGATGGCCAATGCAGTGGCCGAAGGTGCGCGCGGCGCCGGTGCAACGGTCGACGTGAAACGCGTCCCTGAAACCGTCCCCGAAGACATCGCCAAGAACGGCCACTTCAAGCTGGAGCAGGCTGCGCCGATCGCGAAAGTGGATGAGCTGGAGCACTACGACGCGATCATCATCGGCGCGCCGACGCGCTACGGCCGCATGCCGAGCCAGATGGCGGCCTTCCTCGACCAGACCGGCGGCCTGTGGGCACGCGGCGCCCTGAACGGCAAAGTCGGCGGCGCTTTCACCTCCACCGCCACCCAGCACGGCGGCCAGGAGACCACACTGTTTTCGATCATCACGAATCTGATGAACCTTGGCCTGACCATCGTCGGCCTGCCATACAGCTACCAGCAGCAGATGACGCTCGACGAAGTCGCCGGCGGCAGCCCGTATGGCGCGACGACGATTGCCGGCGGCAAGGGTGAACGTCAGCCGAGCGAGATCGACCTGGGCGGCGCGCGCCACCAGGGCAAGCTGATCGCCGAGACCGCTGCCAAGCTGTTCGGCTGATCGGGCGGGCGCCATCACCATGACCGATCTCTCCGCATTCCCCGTCGCGCAGCAATGGCCGGCGCAACATCCGGACCGGCTGCAGCTGTATTCGATGCCGACGCCCAACGGCGTCAAGATTCCGATCATGCTGGAAGAGATCGACCTGCCGTACGAAGTGCACAAGGTCGACTTCGCCAAGGACGACCAGCATTCGCCGGCGTTCCTGTCGCTCAACCCGAACAACAAGATCCCGGCGATCATCGATCCGGACGGTCCCGGCGGCCAGCCGCTGCCGCTGTTCGAGTCGGGCGCCATCCTGATCTACCTCGCGGACAAGACTGGCAAGCTCATGCCTCAGGACCCGGCCGCGCGCTATCAGGTCATGCAGTGGGTGATGTTCCAGATCGGCAGCGTGGGGCCGATGTTTGGCCAGCTGGGCTTCTTCCACAAGTTCGCTGGTAAGGATATCGAGGACAAGCGCCCCCGCGACCGTTATGCCGACGAGTCACGCCGCCTGCTGGGCGTCATCGATGGCCAGTTGGCCCAGCATGCCTGGATCGCGGGTGACGAACTCACCATCGCCGATATCGCGATCTTCCCTTGGATCAATGGCCTGCTGAATTTCTACGAAGCAGGGGATCTGGTCGGCATCAAGGACTTCCCGCACGTGTCGGCCGCGCTCACGAAATTCCTCGCGCGCCCGTCCGTGCAAAAAGGGCTCAAGATCCCGGCGTGATCACGACGGTGAACCCGCCTCAGTAAGGACTGGCCGTCGGCCGCACGATCAGCTCGCTGACATCCACGTCGGCGGGCTGCTCGATTGCGAACCCGATCGCCCGCGCGATGGCCTCCGGCTTGATCGCCACCTTGCGAAACTCGCGCATCGCCTCGCGCGCAGCAGGATCCGAAATCGACTCCGCCAGGTCCGACTCCACGACGCCAGGCGACACCAGCGTGACGCGGATCGCGCCGCCGACCTCTTGCCGCAAACCCTCGGTGATCGCCGCCACGGCAAACTTGGTGGCGCAATACACCGCCGCCGTCGGGCTGACCGCATACGCGCCGATCGACGCGATATTGATGATCTGACCGCTGCCACGGGCCTGCATGCCGGGCAGCACGGCGGCGATTCCGTGCAGTACGCCGCGGATGTTCACGTCGATCATCTGGTTCCATTCATCGATCTTCAGGGCCTCGAGCTTCGACAGCGGCATGACGCCCGCGTTGTTAACCAGGACATCGATCCGGCCATGGCAATCGAGCGCGAAGTCGGCGAACGCGGTCATGCTTTCCATGCAGGTGACGTCGAGCCGGGCGACGTCGGCAGTGCCGCCTGCAGCGCGGATGGCGCTTGCCAGCGCGATCAGCTGCTCGACACGGCGCGCGCCAAGGACGACGCGGTGCCCCTGCGCGGCAAGAAAACGGGCGGTGGCTTCACCAATGCCGCTGCTGGCGCCCGTGATGAGGATGACTTTCGATGCGTGTTCCATGCTGTGCTCCCTGGTGTGTTGACAGTGGCGCAAGTATGGACATCGGGCGTGGCGTTGCCCATGCCGAAACCTCGGCATCGATTGCACGATCCTCCGGAAATGAATAACGGCGCCCGCAGGCGCCGTTTTGATGGCCGTCCCATGTCGCTCTGCGGTGTGCGAAAGTGCGTTGAACGCGTGGACGGGGAACCCGTCCACCCTACGATGCCATTCGCCGCAGCAGAGCTGGCAGCTGCGGGTCAGGCCCTTGGCCGCTGGCGATGGAACGTCAACGGCGTGTACGACACGGCCGATGGTGGCGGCTGCTTCAGGATGTTCGAGCGCATCGCGCCCACCACGTGCATTTCGCACGGCTTGCAGTCAAAGCGCAGCGTGTAGCGGTCTTCGCCGCTGACCAGCGTCATCGGCTCGGCCCTCACCTGGCCCTGCACGCCTTGCACGCCCTTGGCCTGTTTCGGGCACAGGTTGAACGAGAAGCGCAGGCAGTGCTTGGTGATCATCAAGGAGACTTCGCCGGCTTCTTCGTGCGATTCATAGGCGGCGTCGATCAGCTGCACGCCATGCTTCTGGTAAAACGCGCGTGCCTTGTCGTTGTAGACATTGGCCAGATAGCTCAGCTGCACGTCCGGATACACCGGCGGCGGCGTGGTCGCCGACTTGCGCTCGGGCCGCTGGCAGGCCGCCAGGCGCGCCGCTTCGTGCGCCGCGATGGCGTCGCGCCGCAGCGCATTGATCGCCGCGCTCGGCACGAACCAAGGCTGGCTCAGCTTGAGCTCGACGTGACCGGCTTCGAACATGGTGTTGCCGAGTTTGGCAACGCTGGCGCGCAATCCCGCATCGGCCTGCGCGGCCTGCGTCGCCGGCTGCAGGGCAATTGCTGCCGCTGCATGCGACGCGATGCCGTCCTCGTCGATGATGTCCAGGCGCAGGCCATCCGGCTGTTCGCTGAGCACCAGTTCCAGCGCCACCTTGCGCTCGGACGATTTCTTGTTGAGCGTTGCTTCCCAACCGTGGTCGCGGTTGCGGTGGATGACGGTGCCGACCTTCAAACCTGCCAGCGTCTGCATCGGTTCGTTCGGATAGACGCGCCAGCGCTGGCCGTCAGCTTCGTCGCCCAGCTTGTCGGCCTTGTTGGCCTGGATGCCGACCGTGTCGCGCTTGTACATATAGTTCAGGCCGTCGCCGTTGGCCATCGGCGCACTGGTGACGACATCGAAGCTGTCGCCATTCAGGCGCGCCACGATGCCCAGCTCCACGCCCACGTACTTCGGCGAATCGAACGCGCCGATATCGGTCAGGCGGCCCTGCGCGAAGTACTCGGTATGGCCGCGGTGGAAGTTCTTGTCGACGTCCGGTGTGAACATCACGCGCGTGCGGCCGCTCGAGGCGCGCACGAATTCCGGCCGCTGATCCAGCAGTTCGTCGAGCAGCAACCGGTAGTGGGCCGTGATGTTTTTCACGTAACCCATGTCCTTGTAGCGGCCTTCGATCTTGAACGAACGGATGCCGGCATCGACCAGAGCGCCCAGGTTGCGGCTCTGATCGTTGTCTTTCATCGACAACAGGTGCTTGTCGAACGCAACCACGCGGCCCTGGCCATCGCTCAGCGTGTAGGGCAGGCGGCAATTCTGCGAGCAGTCGCCCCGGTTGGCCGAGCGGCCGTTGTCGGCGTGCGAGATATAGCACTGGCCCGAATACGCCACGCACAGCGCGCCGTGCACGAAGTATTCGAGCGGCGTGTCGGTGACCTGATGGATCTTGCGGATCTGCTCGACCGTCAGTTCACGCGCCAGCACCAGTTGCGAAAAACCGACGTCGGCGAGGAATTTCGCTTTCTCTGGCCCACGGATATCGCACTGGGTACTGGCATGCAGCTGGATCGGGGGCAGGTCGAGCTCAAGCAGGCCCATGTCCTGGATGATCAGTGCATCGACGCCGGCCTCGTACAGCTGCCAGATCTGCTTGCGCGCCAACTCGAGTTCGCTGTCGTGCATGATCGTGTTCATCGTCACGAAGATGCGCGCCCGGTAGGCGTGCGCGAACTGCACCAGCCCGGCGATGTCCTCGAGCGGGTTGCTGGCATTGTGCCGCGCCCCGAATGCCGGGCCGCCGATATAAACGGCATCGGCGCCGTGCAGGATCGCCTCGCGTCCGATCTCGGCGGTTTTGGCGGGCGAGAGCAGTTCAAGCTCGTGGGCTAGCAATGACATGGGGAATCCTTCGATGCGAAGACCGGGATTATAGCCAGTCGGCGCGCTGCCGTCATGTGCCGCGACGTTGCGGCTCCCGCCGAAGCTGGAGGATGTTAGCGCAATCCCAAGCGTTGCTGTGCTAACATCAAGCCCATTTCCCTGGCCTTGAAAACTATCCTGACATGAGTAAAGTGACGCTCGACAGCATCCGTGAAGCGATGGAACACGGCAAGCCAACGATGGTGGACGTCGCCAAGCTGGCCGGCGTGTCCGCCATGACGGTCTCGCGCGTCATGAACGGGAAAACCCTGGTGCGTGAAAGCACCCGGCGCAAGGTCGCCGATGCAGTCGCTGCACTGAACTATACGCCGAACCAGGAAGCGCGCAATCTGGCCGGTTCCAAGCCGATCCGTGTCGGTTTCTTGTACAGCAACCCGAGTGCCGCCTACCTGAGCGAATTTCTCGTCGGCCTGCTGAACCAGTCGGGCCTGAACAATGTCCAACTCTTCGTCGAGAAGTGCGAGGCGGGCAACCACGAAACCGAACACACGCAGCGCCTGATCGACAATGGCCTCGATGGCGTCATCTTGCCACCGCCGCTGTGCGACAGCGAAGCCGTGCTGGGGTGCGTGGAACGCGCCGGCATTCCCGCCGTCGTCGTCGCCTGCGGTTCGCCCGCGCCTGGCCTGGGCGCGGTCAGCATCGACGACTATGATGCCGCCCACTTCATGACGCGCCACCTGATCGCCCTGGGTCACCAGCGCATCGGCTTCATCGTCGGCCACCCGAACCAGAGCGCCAGCGCGCGCCGTCTCGATGGCTACCGCGCCGCGATCGCGGAAATGAACGCCGACGCAGCCGACGAACTGGTGGTGCAGGGGATGTTTACCTATCGCTCGGGTCTGGACGCGGCCGAGCAGTTGCTCGCGCTTGCCGAGCGGCCGACGGCGATCTTTGCCAGCAACGACGATATGGCTGCCGCTACGGTTGCGGTCGCCCATCGGCTGGCGCTGGACGTGCCGGGCGATCTCACCGTGACCGGTTTCGACGATACCGCGCTGGCCACCACCATCTGGCCCGAACTGACCACCGTGCGCCAGCCGATTGCCGAGATGGCGCGCGAAGCAGTGCAGGCGCTCGTGCGGCGCGTGCGCGCGATGCGCGAAGAAGAGCCGGCCGAGCCGGAGCAGACGCGCATGGACTTTGTCCTGGTGCGGCGCCAGTCAGACGCCGCGCCACGCGTGCGCCCACCGGCGCGCTTGCCTGCTGCAGCGCGGAGCCTCTGACAAAGGGTCTGTCCCGGCCTCGGGCGGGGCAGGGACCATCTCCCGGCACGGCTGCGAACGCCACATCCATCGCCGTTCCCGCCCTCCTGCAAGCATTCCAATAATTCGTTGACAACCGTCCGAGCACAAGTTTAGACTGCAATGGTTGCGCTAACAATTCTGTTAAAGGATTGTTGTGACGCACATTAAAATAATCAAAAAGCATCAGGAGACGACCATGCAAGACCCGCACACCCGGCTGCCCGCCGGCGTGGCTGTAGCCACACTGCGCCGCGCGCCTTCCCGTCACACCTCCTGAGTACCGGTTTGTCCCGACCGCGCGCGCCACGCTGCTTTGCATCCGTCTTCGCAGCCGTCTGCGCGCCCGCCCGGACCCGTCACCACGAACGAGAGAAAACATGACCGCATCTTCCGTCAACGCGCTACCTGACGCGCTACCCGGCGCGCTCCCCGCTGACATTGCGTCGGCCCTGCTGGTTGGCCGGGTCTGGCGGCCGGCGCCGATCGACGGCCCGGCAGTCGTCGCCGTGCGCGCCGGCCGCATCATCGACATCACCCACCACGCAGCCACCGTCGCCGACCTGTTCGAGCGCGACGCCGCCGACATGCTGGCGATCGTCAAGAGCGCCGCGGGCGAGGATCTGGGCGATGCTGCCAGCCTGGTGCAAGCGGCGCTGGACGGTGGCCTGGGCGAGGGCGGCGTCCAGCTGCTGGCGCCGTGCGACCTGCAGGCCATCAAGGCCGCCGGCGTGACGTTTGCCGTCAGCCTGCTCGAACGCGTCATCGAAGAACAGGCCAAGGGCGATCCTGCCCGCGCCTCTGCATTGCGCACGGAACTGCAGGCGACCATCGGCACCAACCTGGCCGAGATGGTGCCGGGGTCCAGCGCCGCGATGCGCCTGAAAACGGAGCTGAGCGCGCGCGGCCTGTGGTCGCAGTACATGGAAGTGGGCATCGGCCCCGACGCCGAAGTCTTCACCAAATCGCAACCGATGTCGTCGCTGGGCCATGGCGCGGTCGTCGGCCTGCACCCGTCGTCTCACTGGAACAACCCGGAACCCGAGATCGTGCTGGCCGTGAACAGCCGCGCCGAGATCGTTGGCGCCGCGCTGGGCAACGACGTCAACCTGCGCGACATCGAAGGGCGCAGCGCGCTCCTGCTGGGCAAGGCCAAGGACAACAACGGCTCGTGCGCCATCGGCCCATTCGTGCGCGTGTTCGACGGGGACTTCACGCTCGACACGCTGCGCAGCTGCGAAGTGAGCATGCTGATCGAAGGTGCGGACGACGGTTTCACGCTGGCCGGTTCGAGCCGCATGCGCGAGATCAGCCGCGACCCGCTCGACCTGGTGGCACAGACCTGCGGCGCGCACCACCAGTATCCGGACGGCTTCATGCTGTTTCTGGGGACGATGTTCTCGCCGATCAAGGACCGCGGCGCGGCCGGTGGCGGCTTCACGCACCACCCGGGCGACAAGGTCACCATCTCGACCCCGGCGCTGGGCGCCCTGGCCAACACGGTCGGCCGCAGCGACACCATCGCGCCCTGGACCTTCGGCGTGCGCGCGCTGTACCAGAACCTGGCGCGGCGCGAACTGCTGGCAGGCCGTCCAGCATGACCCCACCCGACGGCGCGCCCCACGATTTGCTTTCCGATCCGCTTCAAGATAACCACGAGTTCACGATGCACGATTCAACACCAGATTCCACCCCCGCCGCACTGGTCTACGCGACCTATCCCGACCTGCGCGACAAGCGCGTCGTCATCACCGGTGGCGGCACCGGCATCGGCAGCGAACTGGTGACGGCGTTTGCCGGCCAGGGCGCCCAGGTCTGGTTCCTCGATATCGCCAAGGAAGCATCGACCGCGCTGGCCGACGCGCTGGCCGGTTCCGCGCACAAGCCGCGTTTTTTGCCGTGCGACCTGACCGACCTCGATGCGCTGGCCGCGACCTTTGCCGCCATCGAAGCGGAAGCGGGCGGTATCGACATCCTGCTGAATAACGCGGCCAACGACGACCGCCACGGCATCGACGACGTCACGCCCGACTACTGGGAAAGCCGGATGGCAGTCAATCTGCGCCACACCTATTTCTGCAGCCAGGCAGCAGTGGCGATGATGCGCCGCCAGGGCAGCGGCGTGATCCTCAATTTCGGCTCGATCTCGTGGTACCTGGCGTCGAACCAGCTGTCGCTGTACATGATGGCCAAGGCGGCGATCGAAGCGATGAGCCGCGGCCTGGCGCGCGACCTTGGCGCCGAGAACATCCGCGTCAATACGGTGATTCCCGGCGCCGTGCGCACGCCGCGCCAGCAGGCCCTGTGGCACACGCCGGAAGAAGAAGCGCGCATCCTGGCCGGCCAGTGCCTGCCGCAGCGCGTCGAGATGCAGGACGTGGCAGCGCTGTCGCTGTTCCTGGCCTCGAACAACGCGCGCCGCTGCAGCGGCCGCGAATACTTCGTCGACGCTGGCTGGTACGGCGCATGACCGGCGCCGTGCACTGCCTGTGGGACGTCAAGGCCACGCTGGGCGAGGGCGCCTTGTGGGATGCGGTCCGGCGCAAGATCTGGTTCGTCGACATCAAGGGCCGCCGCATTCACTGCTGCGATGAAGACGGCGGCGCGCGCCAGAGCTGGGATGCGCCGTCGCAGATCGGCTTTCTCGCGCCGAGCGACGATGGCGGCATGGTGTGCGGGCTCGAAGATGGCCTGTATCGCTTCGTCGAGAACGATGGCGCGTTCATCGCGCTGGCCCGCGTCGAAGCCGACCTGCCAGGCAACCGCTTCAACGATGGCCACGTCGATGCAGCAGGCCGCCTGTGGTTCGGCTCGATGGACAATGGCGAGAGCGAGGCCACCGGCACGCTGTACCGCTTCGACGGCGCCGGCCAGCCGGCACGCGCGATGGACGCCGGCTACATCATCACCAACGGTCCGGCCATCAGCCCGGACGCGACCACGCTGTACCACACCGACACGCTGGCGCGCACGATCCACGCCTTCGACCTGGGCGCGGACGGCGCGATCAACGGCAAGCGCCTGTTCGTCACGCACGAAGGCAGCGGCCATCCGGATGGCATGGCAGTCGACGCAGAAGGGCACCTGTGGGTCGTCGTCTTCGGCGGCTGGCGTATCGACCGCTACGATCCGCAGGGACGCAAGGTCGATGAGGTGCGCTTCCCGTGCGCGAACATCACCAAGCCGGCCTTTGGCGGCGACGATCTGCGCACCGTGTATGCCACCACCGCGCGCAAGGGTTTGAGCGAGGCCGATCTGCTCGCGCAGCCGCTGGCCGGTGGCCTGTTCACGTTCCGCGCCGATGCGCCGGGCCTGCCGCAACATGCGTTGCACCTGTAACGCGCACTGGAGAATCACCGCATGACCAAGCAATCCACCTTCCGCTTCCGCTCGCAGGACTGGTTCGACAATCCGGAGCGGATCGACATGACGGCGCTGTACCTCGAGCGCTTCATGAACTACGGGATCACGCCCGACGAACTGCGCTCGGGCAAACCGATCATCGGCATCGCCCAGAGCGGTAGCGACATCACGCCGTGCAACCGCATCCACCTGGAACTCGTCAAGCGCGTGCGTGACGGCATCCGCGATGCCGGCGGCATTCCAATGGAATTCCCGCTGCACCCGATTTTCGAGAACTGCCGCCGGCCGACTGCGGCGCTGGACCGCAACCTGGCCTATCTGGGCCTGGTCGAGATCCTGCATGGCTACCCGATCGATGCGGTGGTGCTGACGACCGGCTGCGACAAGACCACGCCGGCCCAGCTGATGGCCGTGTCGACGGTCGACATGCCGGCCATCGTGCTGTCGGGCGGCCCGATGCTCGACGGCTGGTTCGATGGTGAACTGGTGGGCTCGGGCGCCGCGATCTGGAAGGCGCGCCGCCAGCTGGCGGCCGGCTCGATCGACGAACAGAAATTCATGAACATCGCCACCGCCTCGGCCCCGTCGGCCGGCCATTGCAACACGATGGGCACAGCGTCAACGATGAACGCCGTGGCCGAAGCGCTGGGCATGTCGCTCACTGGTTGCGCCGCGATTCCCGCACCGTACCGCGAGCGCGGCCAGATGGCCTACGAGACGGGCCGGCGCATCGTCGGCCTGGCGATGGAAGACGTGCGCCCGTCGAACATCCTGACGCGCGACGCGTTCCTCGATGCGATCGTCGTCAACGCGGCCATCGGCGGCTCGAGCAATGCGCAGCCGCACATCATGGCCATGGCGCGCCATGCCGGTGTGGAGATCACCACCGAAGACTGGATGACCTACGGTTACGAAGTGCCGCTGCTGCTGAACATGCAGCCCGCTGGCAAATACTTGGGTGAGCGCTTCCACCGCGCGGGCGGCGTGCCGGCCGTGATGTGGGAACTCGACCAGGCGGGCCTGTTGCGTTCGGATCGCCTGACGGTGACCGGCAAAACGCTGGCCCAGAACATCGACATGCACCAGACGATGGACCGCGAGATGATCCGCCCGTTCGCCGATCCGCTCAAGGAAAACGCGGGCTTCCTGGTTTTAAAGGGCAACCTGTTCGATTTTGCGATCATGAAGACGAGCGTGATTTCGCCCAGCTTCCGTGAACGCTACCTGGCCACGCCGGGCGCCGAGAACTGCTTCGAGTGCAAGGTCGTCGTGTTCGACGGCTCGGACGATTACCATGCGCGCATCAACGACCCGGAGCTGGGCATCGACGAGCACACGATGCTGGTCATTCGCGGCGCGGGCCCGATCGGCTGGCCCGGTTCGGCTGAAGTCGTCAACATGCAGCCGCCCGATGCGCTGATCAAGCGCGGCATCAACAACCTGCCGACGCTGGGCGATGGCCGCCAGTCAGGCACCTCGGACAGCCCGTCGATCCTGAATGCGTCGCCTGAAAGCGCAGCCGGCGGCAATCTCGCGCTGCTGCACACGGGCGACATCGTGCGCGTTGACCTGGTGCACGGCCGCTGCGACGTGCTGCTGTCGGACGCTGAACTCGAAGCGCGCAAGCTCGATACGCCGCCGGCGATCCCGCCAAGCCAGACGCCGTGGCAAGAGATCTACCGCGCGACGGTGGGCCAGTTGCACACTGGCGCCTGCATGGAACTGGCCTTGCCATACCGGGCCGTGGCCGGCGCAATGCCTCGGCATAACCACTAAACCGCAGTTTGTACGATGACTAAAAGTGGCATTAATAGCCATTCTTGAGCAGAATGTCGGAACTTCGCCCGGACCCTACTGTCCAGGCGTCGAAAATACACTGGAGACAAGCATGAAAAAACTCATCACGGCAGTCGGCATCGGTTGCGCAATGCTGTTCGCATCCGCCCCCGCCATGGCCGACGCCAAGAATCCGAAGATCGGTTTTTCGATCGACGACCTGCGCCTGGAGCGCTGGACCCGCGACCGCGACTACTTCATCGGCGCGGCCGAAAAGCTGGGCGCCAAGGTCTACGTGCAGTCGGCCGACGCCAGCGAGCAGCGCCAGATCGCCCAGATCGAGAACCTGATCTCGCGCGGCGTGGACGTCCTGGTCATCGTGCCGTACAACGCGACGGTGCTGAACAACGCGATCCGCGAAGCCAAGAAAGCCAAGATCAAGGTGCTGTCGTACGACCGCCTGATCCTCAATGCCGATGTCGACGCCTACATCTCGTTCGACAACAAGGCTGTTGGCGAACTGCAGGCGCAGTCGATCGTCGCGCTCAAACCGAAGGGCAGCTACTACCTGCTGGGCGGCGCGCCGACCGACAACAACGCCAAGATCCTGCGCGAAGGCCAGATGAAGGTGCTGCAACCGCTGATCGACAAGGGCGACATCAAGGTCATCGGCCGCCAGTGGGTCAAGGACTGGAGCCCGTCGGAGGCGATGGCAATCATCGAAAACGCACTGACCGCCAACGGCAACAAGATCGACGCCGTCGTGGCCTCGAACGACGCCACCGCCGGCGGCGCGATCCAGGCGCTGTCGTCGCAGAAGCTGGCCGGCAAGGTCCCGGTCTCGGGCCAGGACGCCGACCTCGCGGCAGTGCGCCGCGTGATCGCCGGCACGCAGGCGATGACGGTCTACAAACCGCTGCGCAATATCGCCACCAGCGCCGCGACGCTGGCGGTGCAACTGGTGCGCAACGAGAAGCCCGCCTACAACGCGCAACTGAATAACGGCTTCAAGCCCGTCAATACCATCCTGCTCAAGCCGATCCTGCTGAACAAGGCCAACGTCGACATGCTGGTCAAGGACGGCTTCTATACGCAGGGCCAGCTGGCCGGCAAATAAGCCGGCGTTACCCTGCTACAGCGCCCGCGCCTGCGGGCGAACCGGCTGGCGAGCCTCGCCGGCCGGTGGTCCAACGTCTTGAAACGAGTCTTTCGATGGCCGGCTATCTGCTTGAAATGAAGGGAATCGCCAAGCGATTCAACGGGGTGCCCGCGCTCGATGGCATCGACCTGGCGATCCGCCCGGGCGAGTGCATCGGCCTGTGCGGCGAGAACGGCGCCGGCAAATCGACGCTGATGAAGGTGCTGTCGGCGGTCTATCCGCACGGGACCTGGGAGGGCGAGATCGTCCTGGACGGCCAGCCCCTGCGCGCGCGCTCGGTGCGCGAAACCGAGGACGCCGGCATCATCATCATCCACCAGGAACTGATGCTCGTGCCTGAACTGAGCGTGGCCGAGAATGTCTTTTTGGGTAACGAAATCACGCTGCCGGGCGGGCGCATGGATTATCCCGCCATGAACGGGAAGGCCGCAGAGATCCTGCGCGGCCTGAAGCTGCCGGACGTGAACGTGGTGCTGCCCGTGAAGCACTACGGCGGCGGGCACCAGCAACTGATCGAAATCGGCAAGGCCCTGAACAAGAACGCGCGCCTGTTGATTCTCGACGAGCCCTCGGCGTCGCTGACAGCGTCGGAAATCGCGGTCCTGCTCGACATCATCCGCGACCTGAAAAGCCGGGGCGTGGCCTGCGTCTACATCTCGCACAAGCTCGAAGAAGTCGCGGCCATCTGCGACACGGTCGTCGTCATCCGCGACGGCAAGCATATCGCCACCACGCCGATGGAAGCGATGAGCGTCGAGCGCATCATCAACCAGATGTGTGGCCGCGAGATGAGCCAGATGTATCCGTCGCTGCCGCATCCGGTGGGCGAGGTGGTCATGGAGGCGCGCCACATCACGTGTTACGACCCGGAGCAGCCGGGCCGCAAGAAGGTCGATGACGTGTCGTTCGAGGTGCGGCGCGGCGAAATCCTCGGCATCGCCGGGATCGTCGGGGCCGGACGCACGGAACTCGTGACGGCCATCTTTGGCGCGTACCCGGGCAAGCATGAGGGCGAAGTCTGGCTCGAGGGCCGCAAGGTCGATACGTCGGCGCCCTTGAAAGCCATCCGCGCCGGCTTTGCGCTGGTGCCCGAAGACCGCAAGCACCACGGCATCGTGCGCGACCTGTCGGTGGCCGAGAACATCACGCTGTCGGTCCTGCCGCGCTTTGCCCACGCGAGCCGCATCGACGAGCACGAAGAAGCGGGCGCCGTGAGTGAACAGATTACCCGGCTGGCGCTCAAGACCGCCACCCCGGCCCTGGCCATCACGTCGCTCTCGGGCGGCAACCAGCAAAAGGCGGTGCTGGCCAAGATGCTGCTGACCGGCCCGAAAGTGCTGATCCTGGACGAGCCGACACGCGGCGTGGACGTCGGCGCCAAGTTCGAAATCTACAAACTGATGCTGGAACTGGCGGCGCAGGGGATCGCGATCATCATGGTCTCGTCCGAACTGGCCGAAGTACTGGGCGTGTCCGACCGCGTGCTGGTGATGAAGGAAGGACGCCTGAACGGCGACTTCGTCAACCAGGGCCTGAGCCAGGAAACGGTGCTGGCCGCCGCGCTTGGCCAATCGGCCGCGGCGCCGTCGATCCCTCACCACGCATGACAACCACAATCACACAATGACCACGATGACGTTCAAACGGATTTTCACGCAGTACAAAATTCTGGCGCTGCTGGTGGCGATCGCGCTGATCTGGGCCTTCTTCAGCTGGAAGACGGATGGCGGCTTCACATCGGCGCGCAATCTCTCGAACCTGATGCGGCAGATGTCCATCACCGGCATCCTCGCCTGCGGCATGGTGTTTGTCATCATCGCGGGCGAAATCGATCTGTCCATCGGCTCGCTGCTGGGTCTTCTGGGCGGGATGGCCGCCGTGCTCGATGTCACGCATGGCTTGCCGCTGCCGTTGTCCGTCCTCATCGTGCTCGGTGCGGGCCTGTTGTGCGGGTTCCTGAATGGGTATCTGACGGCGTATGCGGGCATACCGTCCTTCATTGTCGGCTTGGGCGGGATGCTGGCGTACCGCGGGGTCGTGCTGGGGCTGACCGGCGGCGCCACGGTGGCGCCGGTCTCGCCCGGCATGGAACAGCTGGGCCAGGCCTACCTGCCGCCGCTGTGGGGCAGCATCCTGGGCATTGGCCTGTTCGTGCTGACCTGTGTGCTGGTCTGGCGCCAGCGTGCCAGCCAGGCGCGCCACAAGCTGCCGGTGATCCCGATGTGGCGCTCGGCGCTGCGGGTGGTGGTGGCCGGTGCGGTGCTGGCCGGGCTGATCTCGACCTTCAACAGCTACGAAGGCATCCCGCTGCCGGTGCTGATCCTGCTGGTGCTGCTGGGCGTGTTCAGCTACATCGCGCGCCAGACCGTGTTTGGCCGCCGCATCTACGCGGTGGGCAGCAATATGGAAGCGACGCGCCTGTCCGGTATCGACGTGCGCAAGGTGAAGCTGTGGATCTTCGGCCTGATGGGCCTGATGTGCGCGCTGGCTGGCCTGATCAACACGGCGCGCCTGGCGGCCGGTTCGCCGTCGGCCGGCGTGTCGGCGGAGCTGGACGTGATCGCTGCCTGCTTCATCGGCGGCACGTCGATGCGTGGCGGCGCGGGCACCGTGCATGGCGCACTGGTCGGCGCACTCGTGATGGCAAGCCTGGACAACGGCATGTCGATGCTGGACGTGGATGCGTACTGGCAAATGATCGTCAAGGGCCTGATCCTGACACTGGCCGTGTGGCTGGATGTCGCGACGCGCGGCAACACGCGTTAAGCTTCATTGGAATTATCGCTGGCAGCGCACCAATTGTCCGATGTGAGCCACGCGCTTTGGCGCGTTTTTGATCGCCCTTAAATCGGGCAATCGTGCGCGTGCCTTTGGCCGGATCTTTTCCTACACTCGACTGAACATGTACAGCTTTTTTGTTCAGTCGGGGGGATGCGATGAAAACCCACAACCGTGCCAGGAGAAGGTTTTTAAAAACCGGTATCGGGGTCACTGCTTTACAGTGTTTTCCGGGCATGGCGGCGGCCCAGGCAAGCGGTGGGCCGCGGCTCGAATGGCAGCAATTCAAGACCACCAATCAGTATCCTGCCTTCGTCAATGCCATTGCGACGATGCGCGCCAACCCCAACCAGGCCAGTCCCGGATCACTGTCCTATTGGTCCAACGTGCATGTCAACACCTGCCCGCACGGGGTGCCGTATTTCATTTCATGGCACCGCGGGTACTTGTATTACTTCGAGCAGCAGTTGCGCTCCGTATCGGGCAATCCGACTCTCACACTGCCGTACTGGAACTATTACGCGTACGCGACCTTGCCAGTAGAATTTACTGACCCGGCGCCCGGCAATGCGCTGTATGTGCCCCGGCAAAGTTCGAACGTGCACAGCGCACTGAGCCTGGCGCCATTCGCATCGGCGGTGCGCAATTTCCAGCGCGGCAAATACAACGCGTTCGAGCCGAGCATCGAAGACGTGCACAACCCCGTCCATGATCTGATTGGCGGCGTCATGAGCACGATGCAGTCGCCGCTCGACCCCATCTTTTTCCTCCACCACGCCAGCGTCGATCGCTTGACGCATGCATGGTCTCTGCTAGCGGGCAAGACCATGCCCAAGTCAGCGAATCCGTATTCGTCGACCAACAGCGATGTCTACTGGGCGGGCAACCACGTGTATGCGAGCGGTCTGAGCATCGAGCGTTACAAGACCAGAATCCCCGGCTGGCTGGGCACGACGTATGCGTCCAACGCCGTGCCGACGACGCTGCCGCCAGTACCTGCCGCTTCTGCGGCCCGTGCTGCGCGATTGGAGCGACCGCCGTTCCAGTCGTTCAGGACGGTGGCGGGGCGCCGCCTGTCGAGCACACGACGGTCAGTGAGTGGCGTGGCGCAAGTGCCTTTCGATGAGCAATCGGTGTCGGTGTTGCTGCGGCTGGCGAAAAGCGATGCGGCTGAACTCGCACGGGTTGTTGCGCTGTGCCGTGATCGTGGTGAGTACGAATCCAGCGTCGATTCTCGCGTCGACTCCAGCGTCGATTCTCGACAGATGCCGGGAATGGTCAAGCTGGTATTCGACAACTTGTCCGTGGGCACAGCCGCGAAGAAGGGTGGCTTCTTCTATGCGCTGTACCTCGACATGCCGGCCGTGGTCGCGTCGCAGGCGGAGCGTGAGGCGTCGCTCATCGGCACACTGGGCGCATTCCAGATTGCCGCCGCAGCGCACCACGGCACGCCACGGATCGAATTCGATGTGTCGCATCTGCTGGCGCGGCAAGACCGCGTCAATTTCGGCGAGCTCGCGTTGTCCTGGGTGCGTGTCGATGGCGATCGTCCGCCGGCCGGGAAGGTTATCCTGGCCAACGAGATCCGGGTTGAACTCGCGTTCGCCCCGGACGATGCGCACATGCTGTCAGGGGATGCCGAGGATATCGAACGGCAGCATCTGTAGCGGGCCGGGCAGACCAGGGCCGCGGTGCCGGGCTACGGTCCTGATCTGCAGCGCTGGTCTGCTTCGGTGATGTTTAGGCAGGCAGCTTCAGCTTTACGCAGGCAGCTTTAGCTCGCCATTGACCAGGCGTGCGATCCGCAACGGATTGCCGTCCTTGAGTGCATCGGGCAGCAGGCCTGCGGGCACGTCCTGGTAGCACACGGGGCGCAGGAAGCGCTCGATGGCGGTAGCGCCCACCGACGTGCTGCGTGGATCCGTGGTGGCCGGGAACGGGCCGCCGTGCACCATCGCATGCGCCACCTCGACGCCAGTCGGGAAGCCGTTGAACAGGATGCGGCCGACCTTGCGTTCCAGCAGCGGCAACAGGGCGCCGGCCAGCGCATGGTCGCTCGCGACCGCATGCACGGTGGCCGTCAACTGGCCTTCCAGATGGCGCGTCACGGCCAGCAGCTCTCCCTCATCCTTACACGCGATCAGCAGCGAGACCGGGCCGAAGATTTCTTCTTCCAGCGCCGGATTGGCCAGGAAGGTGGTGGCGTCGCACTCGTACAGCGCTGCTTTCGCCGCGCAGCCCGCACCTTCGCTGCTGCCGTGCGCGACGAGCGTCACGCCCGCGATGCCGGCGCGAATGCCCACCGCATCCGTATAGGCGGTATGGATGCCCGCGGTCAGCATCGTGCCCGCTGGCTTGAGTTGCAGCGCTGCCGTTGCCGCAGCGCGGAACGCATCGAACTGCGGCCCCGCCACGCCAATCACCAGGCCCGGGTTGGTGCAGAACTGGCCGACGCCCATCGTCAGCGAATCGACGAACGCGCCTGCCAGTGCGGCGCCGCCGTTGGCCAGGGCGCCCGGCAGCAGGTAGACCGGATTGATGCTGCTCATTTCGGCGTAGACAGGAATCGGTTCCTTGCGGCGACTGGCAATTTGCGCCAGCGCCAGCCCGCCTGCGCGCGAACCGGTAAAGCCGACGGCGCGAATCGCCGGGTGGCTCACGAGGTCACCGCCGATCATATTGCCTTCGCCAATCAGCAGCGAGAAGACGCCTTCGGGCATGCCGCAGTCGAGCGCTGCCTGCAGGACCGCCTTGCCGACCAGTTCGGACGTGCCCAGGTGCGCATTGTGCGCCTTGACGACCACCGGGCAGCCGGCGGCAAGCGCCGAGGCGGTGTCGCCACCGGCGACGGAAAACGCGAGGGGGAAGTTGCTGGCCCCGAACACGGCGACCGGGCCCACGGGAATCTTGCGCATGCGAAGGTCGGCACGTGGCGGCGTGCGCTCGGGCAGGGCCGAGTCGAGCGTCGCTTCGAGGAACAAGCCGTCGCGCACGACCTTGGCGAACAGGCGCAGCTGACCGACAGTGCGGCCACGCTCGCCTTCGAGGCGCGCCGTCGGCAAGCCGCTTTCCTGGCTGGCGCGCTCGATCAGCGCCGGGCCCAGGTCGAGGATGCGCTGCGCGATCGTTTCAAGAAAATTGGCGCGCTCTTCCAGGCTCAACGCGCGGTACGGCTCGACGGCGGCGTCGGCCAGCAGGCAGGCACGGGCCAGGTCGTCTGCCGTGGCGAGGCCGAACGCAGGTTCGAGTTCCTGCTTCGTGCCCGGGTTGTAGGCACGCACGGTGCCGGCAGCGCCGCGCACGATGCTTGCGCCAATGATCATGTCTCCGTTGATGTTCATGCAATCTCCTGTGTTGAATTCGTGTAGGTCTTCAATGTTATACGCAATCATGACTGCGTGGAGAAGTTGGCTGGCATGCTGGTTCGTATCCTGAAATTTATTTGTTAGCGCGAACATTCTGCTTGCCAGCGTCGTCTGTATTGTTTAGCATGGTTTGCAGCAAGCTAATAGTCGCAACCCACACGCGACACATAAGAACAATCAGGAGACACCATGCCTTCCACGTACGCGCGCCAGCTTGGCGTGTTCGTGGGCGCGGTCGCGGCCATTGTCGTTGGGGCCGCTGCCACGGCCACGGCCACCGTCACGAGTGCAGCGACCGCAGCGTCATCAGCCGGCGCCGGGGTATCAGCGAATGCAGCGACTGCATCGACCATCGCCTATGCCTGGGACAGCGTCGCCATCGGCGGCGGCGGCTTCGTGACGGCCGTCGTGCCAAGCCGCAGCGAGCCGGACGTCGCCTATGCCCGCACCGACGTTGGCGGCGCCTACCGCTGGAGCGCAAAAGAGGGGCGCTGGTATCCGTTGCTCGACTGGGTCGGCGAAGACCAGACGGGCTTCCTGGGCATCGATGCACTCGCCGTTGATCCGCACAACGCCGGCAACATCTGGCTGCTGGCCGGCATCGCTTACCTGAACGGTGGCCGCACCGCCATCCTGCGCTCGACCGACTACGGCAAGAACTTCGACGTCATCGACGTCACCGCCCAGTTCAAAACGCACGGCAATGGCTTCGGCAGACAGAATGGCGAGCGGCTCGCCGTCGATCCGGGATCAAGTCAGTCATTGAATACACGCCTGTACCTTGGCTCGCGCCGCAACGGCCTGTTCACCAGCAACGACGCCGGCAAGTCCTGGCAGAGAAACGACGCGCTGCCGGTCACGACGACGCCGAACGACGTTGGCCTGAACATCGTGCTTCCCGATCCTGCCAGCGTGCAGGCCGGCCACGCGCGCCGGGTGTTCGTCGGCGTCTCGCGCTTTGGCAGCGTCGGCCCCAATCTGTACCGCAGCGACGATGCCGGCTCGAGCTTCCAGCCGGTGACAGGCGGGCCGGCGGGCCTGATGCCGCAACGCGCCGCGCTCGATGGCGCGGGCAACCTGTACATCGCCTACGCCGACGGCGCCGGCCCGCATCCGGACAAAAGCGGTACCGAACCAATGCAACGGGGCCAGGTCTGGCGCTACGCGCTTGCCAGCGGGGCCTGGACCGACGTCACGCCGGCCGGCTGGACGCGCCCGTTCGCCGGCATCAGCGTCGATCCGGCCAACCCGCGCCGGCTCGTCGTCTCGACCATCAACACGTTCATCCCGCAGGGCGACGCCAAGGGCGACCGCATCCTGGTGTCGAACGACGCCGGCGCCACCTGGACCGACGTGATTGCGCGGGGCTTTCGGCGTGACGCCGCCGGCGTGCCATGGCTCGAAGGGCACGCCATCCACTGGGCCGGTTCGGTCGAATTCGATCCCCGCGATTCCCGCGCGGTCTGGGTCACGTCCGGCAACGGCATCTTCCGCACCGCGAACATCGACGCCGTCCCGGCCACCTGGACGTTCACGGTCAAGGGCCTGGAAGAGACGGTGCCCCTTGGCCTGGTGAGCATGCCGGGCGCGCCGCTGGTGTCTGCGATCGGCGACTACGACGGCTTCGTGCACGACGATCCGGCGCGCCATGGCCGTATCCACAAGCCTGAAATCGGCACCACCACGGGCCTGGACGCGGCGGCGCGCCGGCCCGGCACCCTGGTGCGGGTTGGCGACGCGATGCTGGTCACGCGCGACGGCGGCGCCACCTGGAACAAGACGCCGGCAATGCAGGGCAAGCGGGGCCAGATTGCCATCTCGGCCGATGGCGCGACGCTCGTGCACACGCCGCAGGATTCGACGACCTCATTCCGCTCCGGCGACACGGGCGCCACCTGGACCCCGGTCGCCGGCCTGACGGGCAACCGGATGCGCGCCGTGGCCGATCCGGTGCGAGCGAACGTGTTCTACGCGTATGATGACAACGCTCTGGTGGCCAGCAGCGACAGCGGCGCCACGTTCACGGCGCGCGCCAGCCTGCCTTCGGGCGGCTCGCGCCTGATCCGCGCGGCGCCCGAACGTGAAGGCGATTTGTGGGCCCCGCTCAAACAAGGGGGCCTCGCGCGCTCGATCGACGGCGGCGCCAGCTTCAAGCCGGTATTCGATATCGACTATTGCGGCGCGGTCGGCTTCGGCAAGGCTGCACCGGGCAAAACGTATCCGACGGTGTTCATCTGGGGCAGTGTCAAGGGCGTGCGCGGCATCTACCGCTCGCTCGACACGGGCGCCACCTGGCAGCGCATCAACGATGACGCGCACCAGTACGGCGGCCCTGGCGACGGCCACTTCATCGTCGGTGACATGAACCGCTTCGGCGTTGTCTACATGAGCACTGCCGGACGCGGCATCGTGCACGGAAAGCCTGTTACCCAATGACCTTGAATCACACGCTGCGCCTGGCGCTTGCCGCCACCAGCCTTGGCTTCGGCCTGACCTTCGCCGGCGCCGCGCTGGCCGCTCCCGACCTGGTATTGCGCTACAACGCGCCCGCGCAGGACAACGACACCGGCTGGGAAAAAGAAGCACTCCCGATCGGCAATGGCCGCATCGGCGCCATGGTGTTCGGCCAGCCAGGCCGCGAACACCTGCAGTTCAACGACATCACGCTCTGGACTGGCGACGACAAGACGATGGGCGCGTTCCAGCCGTTTGGTGACGTGCTGGTCGATCTGCCGGCGCATGCAACGGGCGTGACCAACTACCGCCGCACGCTCGACCTGGTGCGCGGCGTGCACACGGTCACCTACACGCACGATGGCGTGAACTACAAGCGCGAAGCCTGGGCCAGTTATCCGGCCCAGGTGATCGTGCTGCGCCTGTCCGCCGACAAGCCGGGCCGCTACACGGGCAGCGTCGCGCTGACCGACCGCCACGGCGCCCACCTGGCCGTCAACGGCAACCGCCTCTACGCGGCAGGCACGCTGGCCGGCTTCGTCCTGCCCGACCAGGCGCCAAGCACGAACGTGATGTCGTATGCGAGCCAGGTGCAGGTGCAGAATGACGGCGGCAAGCTGGCCGTCGACGGCAAGCGGATCGCTTTTACGAATGCGAACTCGGTGACGCTGGTGCTGGGCGCCGGCACCAGCTTCGTGATGGATCCGGCGCGCCGCTTCGAAGGCGGCCATCCGCTGGCGCGCGTGACGCAGCAGGTCAGCACGGCGGCGGCGCGCCCGGTCGACGAGCTGCGCGTCGAGCACGAGCGCGATCTGGGCGGCTTGCTCAAGCGGGTCGAACTCGATCTGGGCCCGACGCTCGCCGAGCGCCGCGCGCTGCCAACCGATGCGCGCCTGTTGGCCTACACGCGCGAAGGGGGCGATCCGGAACTCGAAGCCCAGTATTTCCAGTATGGCCGTTACCTGCTCACCGCCAGTTCGCGCGGCTCGCTGCCGGCCAATCTGCAGGGCTTGTGGAACAACAGCTATGCGCCGCCATGGAACTCTGACTACCACACCAACATCAACGTCCAGATGAATTACTGGCCGGCCGAGGTGACCAACCTCTCGGAACTGGCCGAACCGTTCTTCGGTTTCGTGAACGGCCTGGCGCCGGTCTGGCGTCAGCAGACGGCGCAGGAATTCAAGGGCACGGATGGCAAGCCAATACGTGGCTGGACGCTGCGTACCGAGTCGAATCCGTTCGGCGCGATGGGCTACCTGTGGAACAAGACGGGCAACGCCTGGTACGCGCAGCACTTCTGGGAGCATTACGCCTTCACGCGTGACGAACGCTTCCTGCGCGAGACCGCCTATCCGATGATGAAGGAGGCCGCCGCGTTCTGGCAGGACTACCTGAAGGTGCTGCCCGACGGACGCCTGGTGGCGCCGCAAGGCTGGTCGCCCGAGCACGGCCCGGTGGAAGACGGCATCGCCTACGACCAGCAGATCGTCTGGGACCTCTTCAACAACACGGTCGAAGCGGCCGGCATCCTGGACATCGATCCTGAACTGCGCGCCGAGCTGACGAACATGCGCGACCGCCTGGCTGGCCCGCGCATCGGCAGCTGGGGCCAGCTGCTCGAATGGCTGGACGAGAAGCACGATCCGGTGCTCGATACGCCCCATGACACGCACCGCCATGTGTCGCACCTGTTCGCGTTGTTCCCGGGCCGCCAGATCGGGCCCGTCAAAACGCCGGAGCTGGCCGCTGCCGCCAGGCGCACGCTCGAAGCGCGGGGCGACGCCGGCACCGGCTGGTCGATGGCGTGGAAGATGGCGTTCTGGGCCCGCCTGCACGAGGGCGAACGCGCCCACCGCATGCTGCGCGGGGTGCTGGCCGCGCCGGGCGCCCGCGCCGCCGAGCAGGGCGGCATCTTCTCGGAACATAACAATGCGGGCGGCACCTATCCGAACCTGCTCGATGCGCACCCGCCATTCCAGATCGACGGCAATTTCGGCGCCACCGCCGGCATGGCGGAAATGCTCGTGCAATCGCACGCCGGTGAAATCCAGGTCTTGCCTGCGCTGCCCAAGGCATGGGCCACCGGCTCGGTCAAGGGCTTGCGCGCCCGCGGCGGCTTCGAAGTCGACATCGTCTGGCGCAAGGGGCTGCTCAAGACCGTCACCGTGCGCGCGCCGTCGAACGACGGCAAGGTCAAGCTGCGCTACGGCGCCTGGGTGACCGAGGTCGAACTCAAGCAAGGGCAGAGCCGCACCGTGTCTGCCTCGCTGTTCAAATAAAAAAACGACACCACGAAGGAGACAACCCGCATGAAGCTGAACCAGATCGCCCGCCGCCTGACGCATCTCGCGCCACTGTGCCTGGCCTTGACGGCGCACGGCGCGCCCGCCGCGCCCGAGCTGCCGCGCCTCGAGAGCAAGAACGGCCGCCACGCCCTGATCGTCGACGGCGCGCCGTTCACGATGCTGGCGGGCCAGGCCCACAACTCCAGCAACTACCCGGCGGCCTTGCCGAAGGTCTGGGCCGCGCTGAAGGATGCGCGCGCCAACACCCTCGAGATGCCGATCGCGTGGGAACAAATCGAACCGAAAGAGGGCAGCTTCGACTTCAGCTTCCTCGACACGCTGGTGAAGCAGGCGCGCGACAACAAGATCCGCCTCGTGATCGTCTGGTTCGGCACCTGGAAAAATACCGGGCCAGGCTACCTGCCGGAATGGGTCAAGTTCGACAACGCGCGCTTTCCGCGCATGAAGGACAAGGACGGCAAGACCGTCTACAGCCATTCGCCGTTTGGTGAAGAGACGCTGGCGCTGGATCGGCGCGCGTTCGTGCGCATGATGGAGCACATCAAGAAGATCGACAGCGCGCACCGCACCGTCATCATGGTGCAGGTCGAGAACGAGGTGGGCACGTATGGTGTCGCACGTGATTACGGCGCCCGCGCGCAGGCTGCGTTCGCCCAATCGGTGCCGGCCGCTGTCGTGGCGCGCCAGACACCGAAGGTCACGGGCGTGACGAGCGGTACCTGGGCGCAGGTATATGGCGACTACGCCGATCAGTATTTCCATTCGTGGGCGATCGCGAGCTACATCGAGTCGATCGCCAAGGCCGGGCGTGCCGTCTACGATTTGCCGATGTTCGTCAACAACGCACTGCGTGAACCAGCGCTGGCCGGTGAGGCAACGGCGCCGTGGCAGGCCAATTTCGCCAGTGGCGGGCCGACCTACGACGTGCTCGATATTTATAAAGCGGCCGCGCCCCACATCGATTTCGCTGCGCCCGACATCTACATGCCGGAATCGAAAAAAGTCACCGCGATCCTCAAGTCATTCCAGCGGCCCGACAATGCCTTGATGATCCCGGAGATGGGTAATGCGCCCGGGTACGCGCGTTATGTCTACCAGGCCCTGGGCATGGGCGCAATCGGCGTGGCGCCGTTCGGCCTGGATTACGCCGACTACAGCAACTACCCGCTGGGCGCCAAGCACACCGACAAGCGGATGGTCGAACCATTCGCCAAGGTGTATGGCGTGTTCGCGCCAATGACGCGCCAGTGGGCGCGCTGGGCGTTCGAAGGCCGCACCTACGGCGTGGCCGAAGGCGACGACCGCGCCGCGCAGACGGTGGCCATGAAGGGCTGGAAGGCAAACGTCGAGTTCCGGGAGTTCCAGTTCGGCGAGCGCCAGTACCTGAAGGACAAGAACGAGTACCAGTCGGGCACCGAGCAGCCAGGCGGCGGCGTCGCTTTCGCGCAGATCGGCGACAACGAATTCGTCATCGTCGGCCAGCAGGCACGCGTCAAGCTCTCCGGCAGCGGCGCCAACGACGGCAAGCCGTCGATGCTGGCGCGGGTCGAAGAAGGGCGCTTCGACGCGAATGGCAAATGGGTCATGGAGCGCAACTGGAATGGCGACCAGACCGATTACGGTTTGAATTTGCCGGCCACGCCGACCGTCCTCAAGGTCCGGCTGGGCACCTACACCGAATAAGCATCACCAACAAGCATAACAACAGTGAGCGCCGGTCATCCGGACCGGCAGCGCAGAACACAACAGGAGATCGACAAATGCGTATGACACAAGTGGCGGCCGCAGTACTGATGCTGGCGGCAACCGGGGCCGATGCAGGCACCTTCCAACAGACCGCGACCGGTATCGAAGTCAAGCCCGACAGCGGCGCCAAGGTGGTGCGGCTGAACCTCATGAGCGACAACATCGTCCAGGTGGTCAAGCTCGATCAGGCCGACAAGACGCTCACGCCATCCCTGATGACGGTCGCCAAGCCATGCGCGAGCAGCTGCGCTTTCACCGTCACGCCCGGCAAGGACACGGTCCAGCTCAAGGCCGGCAAGATCGCCGCCACCGTCTCGCTCAAGGACGGCCAGGTCGCTTTCTTCGATGCGAATGGCAAGCGCTTCCTGGCGCAGGCGTCCGAATCGATGCAGCCCGTGAACGTGGGCGGCAAGCCGTTCCTGGCGATCAAGCAGGGCTTCAACCACGGCACGAAGGATGCGTATTACGGCCTGGGCCAGCACCAGAACAACCAGATGAACTACAACGGCGAAGACGTGCTGCTCCAGCAGCACAATATGATCGCTGCAGTGCCGTTCGTCGTGTCCGACAAGGGTTATGGCGTCCTGTGGGACAACAACTCGATTTCGCGCTTCGGCGACCAGACGCCGTACGATCTGATGTCGCGCGACCTGGTGCTGCGCGGCGCCGATGGCAAGAGCGAAGGCCTGACGGCCCGCTACTACATCGGCGGCAAGCTGGCGCTCACGCGGCAAGAGAAAGACATCGATTACCAGTACCTGAAAGACCTCGACGAGAACTGGCCGAAAGAGCTCGGCCCGCACAAGGACCTGAAGGACGTGCGCGTGGTCTGGGAAGGCACGATGAGCAGCGACAAGCCGGGCGTGCACAAGATGCAGCTGTATTCGTCGGACTACGCGACGCTGACGATCGACGGCAAACAGGTCATGGACGTGTGGCGCATGGGCTGGAACCCGTGGTACCACAACTTCGAGGTCAAGTTCGCGAAGAACAAGCCGGTCAAGCTGCACCTGGAGTGGAAGCCATCGGGCGGCATGGTCGCGATCACCCACAACAATCCGTTGCCGGCGCCGGAACGCCATTCGCTGACGCTGTCGTCCGAGATCGCCGAGGCGATCAACTACTACGTCATCAGCGGCGATAACATGGATCGCGCGATTGCCGGCTACCGCCACCTGACCGGCCAGCAGCCAATGATGCCTAAGTGGTCGTACGGCTTCTGGCAATCGCGCCAGCGCTACGAGACGCAGCAGCAGCTGCTCGACACGGTGACCGAATACCGCAAGCGCGGCTGGCCGCTGGATAACATCGTGCAGGACTGGTTCTACTGGCCCGAGGACGGCTGGGGCTCGCACGACTTTGACCAGAAGCGCTTCCCGGACCCGAAGGGCATGGTCGACGCGGTGCACAAGCAGCATGCGCGCATCATGCTGTCGGTGTGGGGCAAGTTCTACGCCAATACCGCCAACTACAAGGAGCTCGAGTCCAAGGGCTATATGTGGACCAAGAACGTCGAGAACGGCTCGCGCGACTGGGTCGGCAAGGGTTACCTGAACAGCCACTACGATCCGTATACCAAGGAAGCGCGCGACATCTACTACCGCCAGCTCAAGACGAAGCTGGTCGACCTGGGCTTTGACGCCTGGTGGATGGACAATACCGAACCCGACGTGCTGTCCAACAGCCGCCTGGAAGACTTCAAGGAGCTGATCGGCCCGACCGTGTATGGCGCCGGCGAAATCACGTTCAATCCGTACAGTCTGGTGAGCACGGGCGCGATGGCCGATGGCCTGGCGCGCGACCAGCCGGACACGCGCCAGTTCATTCTGTCGCGTTCGGGCTTTGCCGGCATCCAGCGCAACTCGGTGGCGGTGTGGAGCGGCGACACGGTCGGTCGCTGGAACAATCTGTTCGACCAGATCGCATCGGGCACGAACATGTCGATGTCGGGCATCCCGAACTGGACCCACGATATCGGCGGCTACGCCCAGGAAGTGCGCTACCAGACGGGCGACGTGGGCTCGGCCCAGGAAAACCGCGTCACCTCGCGCGCCGAAGCGAATCCGGAAGACATGAAGGAATGGCGTGAGCTGAACCAGCGCTGGTTCCAGTTCGGCGCCTTCTCGCCGTTGTTCCGTTCGCACGGTGAAGTGGTCAAGCGCGAGATCTACAATATCGCCAACGGCGACGACACCATGCGCGACAATATGGTGTGGTACCTGAAGCTGCGCTATCGCCTGATGCCCTACATTTACACGATGGCGGCCGACACGCACTACGGTTCGGGCACGATGATGCGTGGCCTGGTGATGGACTTCCCGCACGACGAGAAGGTCAAGAACATCAAGGACCAGTACATGTTCGGTCCATCGTTCCTGGTGGCGCCGGTGTACGCGTACAAGGCCACGTCGCGCCAGGTGTACCTGCCGGCGGGCGCGGACTGGTATGACTTCCATACGGGCGAGCGCTTCAAGGGCGGCGCCACGCGCACCGTGCAGGCGCCGCGCGAGCGCATGCCGCTGTTCGTCAAGGCCGGCTCGGTCATCACGGCGGGTCCTGTGATGCAGTATGTCGACGAGAAGCCGGATGCGCCGGTCACGCTGTTCGTGTATGCGGGCGCCAATGGCGAAGCCACGCTGTACGAGGACGACGGCGTGAGCAAAGGCTACGAGCGCGGCGAAGCCAGCCGCATCCGCATTGCCTACGACGACAAGACGGGTGTGGTGCAGATCGGCGAGCGCGCCGGCCAGTACAAGGGCATGCCGATGAAGCGCGAGTTCAAGGTGCGCGTCATCAAGCCGGGCGTCTCGACAGCCGAGAACCTGGACGCGGCCGACAAGACCGTGGTCTATGAGGGCAAGCCGGTGACCATCAAGCTGTAATCATTACGGCGCTTATCAACAGCCGGGTGCCAACATGCACCCGGCTTTTTTCATACTGACTTCCATGAAAAATCTCGCATATTCACTTGCCCTGGCCGCCTTGCTGCACTTGGGACCAGCTGGCGCTGCCAACCAGATCGCGGCGGATCATCCGCATCTGGCCTATACAGGGCGTATCGACATGACCGATGCGAAGGCGCCGGTCCTGAGCTGGCCCGGCACGGCGATCGCCGGCAACTTTACCGGGACCTCGCTCGCGATCGTGCTCGACGACCAGCACGGCAAGAATTACTTCAATGTGTTCGTCGATGGCGACACCGCGCGGCCGGTCATCCTGCAGCTGGAGAAGGGTAGCAAGACCTATCTGGTCGCCAATGGACTGGCGCCGGGCGCGCACCGTTTTCTGCTCACAAAACGCACCGAGGGCGAGGAGGGCGCGACCCTTTTCAAGGGCATCGAGCTCGATGACAAGGCGACGCTGGCGCCGCCGCCCGCGCGGCCGACGCGCAGGATCGAGTTCTTCGGCGATTCGATCACGAGCGGGATGGGCAATGAAGCGCCCGACGATGGGCGGGACGATCTGGGCAAGGACAAGAACAATTACCAGTCCTATGCGTCGATCGCAGCGCGTCAGCTCGGCGCCGAAGCGCACATCACGTCGCAAAGCGGTATCGGTGTGATGATCAGTTGGTTTCCGTTTACGATGCCGGATTTTTACGACCAACTGAATGCCGTCGGCGACAACGACAGCCGCTGGGACTTCAAGCGCTGGACGCCTGACGTTGTCGTCATCAACCTGATGCAGAACGACAGCTGGCTGATCGGTCGCGATCACAAGCTGCAGCCGGAACCGACGGATGCGCAGCGCATCGCGGCCTATCAGGCCTTCGTCGCCCGCGTGCGCGCGCTGTATCCGAAAGCGTACATCGTCTGCGCGCTGGGGAGCATGGACGCGACCCGCGCCGGTTCCGTATGGCCGGGCTACGTCAAGTCGGCGGTGGCGAACCTGCGCGCATCAGGCGACGCGCGCATCGATATGCTGTTCTTCCCGTTCACCGGCTATGGCCAGCACCCGCGCGTCAGGCAGCATCAGGCCAACGCGGACTTGCTGACTGCATTCGTGCGAAAAAAACTGGGTTGGACGGGTACCAAATAACGGTGCAGCGTGTGTCATGCCACGAGCGAGAACGTCGCACTCTCGCCGGCGTGGATCGTCGCTTGCAATTGCGTCGTTCCCGCCGTGCGGGTCAGCACATGATCAAGGCAATAGGTGGCGAGGTGAACGCGGGCCTGGTCCGGTTGAAAGTGGTTCCATAAGACGCTGAATCTGAAGTCGGTATTGCGTTCGTCGCTGGTGGCAGTCGCCTGTTGCCCGTCTGGTGTCGATGCCTGCACCTCGAATGCTGCATGAAGCCGTGGCCTGGCGCGAATTTCAGCGGCCATGGCCTCGGAGATCGAAAAATCGGTTTGGGTCGATGGCGTCTCGTCAGGGAACAGATCCTCGAACGTCTTGCCTGCATCGCCATTCGCGTCACCCTGGTTCAGGTGAACGCGCACTATGTCTCCCGGCTGCAGGGGATGTTCCATCAGCCAGGTCAGATGGCCGCAGCCCCCTTCGTCATAATTACCGCCCATCGCATCGACGGCCGCTTTCAACGCCCGGTCGAGCGCGCCGTGCACGCATACATCCATGACGCGCATTGCAGCCAGGTTGATTGTCGTGATTCGCACGTTATTGATGTCAACAGCAATATGGGGCATGGCGCTGGATACCGGATGAAGTAACCAACTCTAGCACGCTTAGCGTTGGCAATGCGCGCCCGTGTCTTTATGTCGAGTAACACAGAACGTGAAAACAGCGCGAGGTTTAGTGAAATACTGCTTCCGCGGTTAATGAAGTGATTAAGTTCAGGGAAGGTATGTCTTTGCGATAAGTGCAATGCCTGCGTACACTTTACTAAAATCCGGCATCGGCCAGAGGCGGATCATGACACAGCCATGCGGCGGACTCGCGGTATTCAATGGTAGGGAACACTATGAAAAAGTTGCTGCTCTGGTTGATACTGGTTGCATCGATCATTGGACTAGCATTGTCAGCAATCTTTAACATTTCTGTCTGCATATGGGGCTGTCCGCAAACTATTGAAGTGTATTCGGCGCAGGCCTCGCTCTTCGTCTTGGTTGGCTTGATTGTGTGGGTGGGGTTCAAGCTGCTCAGGAAGCACGCTTAGAATTTTCTGATGGCTGCCCATCGATTACCAATTCCTCTTCGAGTCGGTTTCCGTTCTTCGTGACAGTCCGCGACTTTTCCGCCTTGGTACCCTAATATGCTCAGCTTAACGGCGGGGTTCGGCCAAATATGTAGCCGGGGTCATGTAGCCGGGGTCAGGTCTGACATTCAGACACGAGCTTAACAAGAAGTCTGTTAGTGAATGCCTTGTTGCACGTTTAGGGAAGAGCTCGTGTCCAAATGTCAGACCTGACCCCCGCTGCGCCCGCTGCGCTTAGAATTTTCTGATGGCTGCCCATCGATTAGCAATTCCTCTTCGGATCGGTTTCCGTTCTTCGTGACAGTCCGCGACTTTTCCGCATTGGTACCCTGATATGCTCAGCTTAACGGCGGGGTTCGGTCAAATATGTAGCGGGGGTCATGTAGCCGGGGTCAGGTCTGACATTCTGTAGCCGGGGTCAGGTCTGACATTCAGACACGAGCTTAACAATGTAGCCGGGGTCAGGTCTGACATTCATGTAGCCGGGGTCAGGTCTGACATTCAGACACGAGCTTAACAATAGGTCTGTTAGTGAATGCCTTGTTGCACGTTTAGGGAAGAGCTTGTGTCCAAATCTCAGACCTGACCCCCGCTGCGGTCTGCTCCCCGCTACGGTCTTAAGCTTACTGGCGACTCCTTCTTTCCAAACCCGTTTTGTGGAAACGCCAGTTTGGCGCTAACTTGCCCTCGGGGAGAAGCCCATTCCATTGCTTTGGGTTGTTTGCTCCCGTTGGTGACAATGCGCGACTTTTTCAACTTGATGAACTGATATGCTCAGCTCAACAGCCGGGTTCGGCCAAAAGCGGATGTCTGGCCGTTGCCGTGATAGTCGTGCGTTATACTCAATTAATCGATGGATTATTTCCCATGTCCGCAATACGCAACGCTTCTGCCGTCGTACTGTTCTCCGTTTCTGTATACCGATTGGTTTCGGGGGATAGCTCCGCTCTTACCACCGGCATATTCTTGATCTCTGCAGCGACATTATTTTTTGCTGAGCTGATAAGGCGAAAAAAAATAAAGCAAAAAAATCAGGATTAGACCAGGTCATGCGAGTATGCTCCGGTGACCAAATGAGATTTCGCCTAAAGACAGCTACTTTGCTGATCTGAACAGCGCCAATCAGCCAGAACCGCACGGTCAAAGCTGGAGGGAAATACTTTCAAATTCAGTGATCTGCTGACGTCACCGTTAGTTGATCCGGCCACTCCTGGCTCAGATACGATCGTTCACACATTTAAAGATTTGGTAACCCAATGCTACTTTACGCTGATTCTCAGTACACAAGCCCCTATGCGATGTCAGTATTTGTCGGGCTTAAAGAAAAAAATATCCCCTTTGAACTACGAACCGTCGACCTGGAAAATGGGGCAAACCATAGCTTAGAATACGCAACAGAATCTTTGACCGGGCGGGTGCCCACTTTAGTAGACGGCAATTTCTCACTGTCCGAGTCGTCAGCCATCACCGAATATCTGGATGAAGCCCATCAAGGCGTGGCTCTTTACCCGTCCGATCCATCAGCGAAAGCGCGTGCACGGCAAGTCCAGGCGTGGATCAGAAGTGACCTCCTGCCGATCCGCCAGGAGCGCTCAACGATCGTCGTGTTCTACCGACCTAGCCACGTTCCCCTATCACCCGCTGCAGAAATCGCAAGCCGTAAACTGTTCCGGGTGTCGGAGGCCCTGCTTGAGCACAACGGCGATCATTTGTTCGGCAGCTGGAGTATCGCCGATGTGGACTTGGCACTCATGTTGAATCGGCTTGTTCTGAACGGCGATGCTGTACCTGAGAGGCTTGCTGACTATGCCCGTAGGCAGTGGCAGCGACCATCAGTGCAGGAATGGGTAAGCTTGAAGCGCCCAGCACTCTGACGAAACCAGTCCAGTCTGAGGGATGACTGCGGTAATCTTCACGCGACCGGGACGTGGCTATTTTATGTTAAAACGCAACCACGGCAGCCTGCTTGTCCTGCTATTCATCATTTCACTCACCTCATGGCGTGATTCAGATCGCATCGCCAAGGCTGAGCCCAAGCGATTAACGGCTGCCGAGCGTAATGGCCGAGTATTTCGCGAACAGGTGCTCCAGCAATGGAAAATTCGTCCGGCCGAGTTTTTTCTGGAAATGGATGGTCTCTGTCGGGAGACGTTTATCGGCAAGTCCCTGCACGAAGCAAATTCAATGATGCGAGGGGCAGGGCAAGCCTTTGACCTTGCAAAATCCAGTCAGGCTGCGGCGTTGATACCCCCCGGCACGACCCCGTATGCTGGAGGGCTTGGTCTGCACACTTCATTGATATCAAGTGCGAGCTTTAACATCATGTTTTACGCAGCTATCGCTGGCGCGCCCGGAAGGTTGGTTGTCAAAGACGTGACCTGTGGGATCCGACAGGTTTCACTCTAGCAATAGACATGCAAATCACCAAAACGAGCGCGCGCCCATAAGGTGTCATCTGACACCTGACCGCGCGTCACCGCACCGCGTTCAACTGCAGCAGATAGACATCGTTCTCGCGCAGCGGCAATGCAGTGCTGAAAACGCCATCGCGCCCGACCGTCACCGACGCCTGCTTCAACGGCTTCCCGGTCGCCGTCGCCTTCAACGCAGCGACCTGCGGACGCGTCAGCTGCTTGGGCGAGCCCATGCCGATATACGCAGTGAACGCATCGTTCTGCCTGTAGCCGACCTGCGAGACCGTCATCGTGTAGGCACCGGGCTTCAGGCCCCGCATCGCCACCTTGACCTGGCCTTTCGATTTCGCAGGCAAGTCCTTTATGAAGTACTGCTGGTTGTTGATCCCCGCCGGCAGCGTGTGCGAGTAATCCCACAGCAGCACCTGCGCATTGCCCTTCGCGTCGAGCGTGGCCGTCGAATCCTGGTCGGCGTTCTTCAGCTCGCGATCGCCCAGCTGGTTGAGGAACTGGTAGGCAAAATAGGCCGGCTTCTTGATCCCCTGCGTATTTATCAAACCGAACCCACCGTGGAAGGCTTCGAAGCGCGGACCGGCTTCCTCGAAGATGTCGGTAAACACCCAGTACGACATCGACTGCACGGCGCCAGTGCTCTGCTTGAGCTTTCGCAGGATGTAGGCCGGCTGGTGGTAGCTGTCGTGGGTCGGATCGGACGGCGTGTACGACGAGCTCCATTCGGTGTAGTGCAGCTCGAGCTTCGGCATGCTGGAGGCCGCAATCTCCTTGCGGTTCTTTAGCACGTCGTTGGTCACGGCCATGGGGTCGGGGCTCAGGACCGTGCCGGTGGTGCCGAATTCGTCGAGGAAGCCCTGGTTCACGCCGTACGAGTGGGTGGAGACGAAGTCGAGCGGGACGCCGTTCTTGCTGGCGTACCCGATCATCTCCGGAATCCAGGCAGCACCCGCGGTGCCCGGGCCGCCCACGCGGTACGACGCGTCGACGCTCTTGACGGCGCGCGCGGCGTGCGCGTACAGCTTGAAATATTCGTCCTGCGAGCCGGCCCAGAAACCATCCAGATTCGGTTCATTCCAGACTTCGAAGTACCAGCTTGCCACTTCGGCCTTGCCATAGCGCTCGGTCCAGTGGGTGGTCAGTGCCTTGACCAGGCGTTCCCACTGCGCGTAGTCGCGCGGCGGCGTGACATTACCGCGCCACCAGAAGATGGTCTTGGTGCCGCTGGCCATCGCGGACGGCATGAAGCCCAGTTCCACGAAAGGCTTGATGCCGACGCTCAGCAGGTAGTCGAACAGCGCGTCGACGTACTGGAAGTTGTACTGCTCCTTGCCCTGCGCATCGATGCGGAACACGGCCATGTCGTCGCTCAGCAGACCGTGCATGCGGATGTAGCGAAAGCCGGTGTCCTTGCGCAGTTCGGCCAGTTGCTGCTGCCAGTCGGCGCGCAGGCCCTCGTTGGCGCGGCCGGCGCCGACGGACAGGTTGAACATCCGGTCGAGCTGGCCCTTCACTTGGGTGACATCGAGGTCGATGTTACGTTGCTGCGCCTGGGACACCGCTGGCAGCGCAAGCAGCGTCGCCAGCGTCATGGTGATAATCGTGTGCTTCATGGGGTCTTTTCTCCGGATGTGGGCGAGGGGCAGATGGGCGTGCGATGCGCTTGCGCCCGAAATGCCTTCGGTGTGCAGCCATAATCGAGCTTGAACAGCTTGTTGAAGTACGAGACGTGGTTGTAGCCGACGGTGTAGGCGATGTCCGTGATGCTGGCCGAATCGCGTTCGGCCAGCAGGCGGGCTGCTTCGGTCAGGCGCAACCGGTTCAGGTAACCGGTGAACGTACAACCCAGTTCGGCCTTGAGCACGTCGTTGACCTTGTTGCGGTTCACGCCAGCGCCATGCGCAACAGCTTCAAGCTCGAGATCCGCATCGGCGAAACGGCTGGCGATGGCGTGCAGGATCGCCGACCTCTCGCGGTCGCGCTGCGGTTCGGGCGAGAGCTGCTGGCAGGCCACGAGCGGTCCGTCTTTCAGTCGGTTCTCGTGCAGATCCGCAATCAGCGCGCGCCGGCGGCAAACTCGCGCGCCGGCAAGCGCACCGTCACCGTCGATACCGGCGCATCGGCCGCCGTCGACAGGATCACGCGGTAGTCGCCGGCCGCAATCTTCCAGCGGTTGCTGGCGCCGTCGAACACCGCCAGCGTGCGCGGATCGATCGTTACTTCGCTGGTGCGGTTTGCGCCGGCGTCCAGTGCCAGCTTGTCCCAGCCACCGAGACGTTTCGGCGCTTCCCAGCCCGCGCCCACTTTCGACACGTACACCTGCGGCACCGCCTTGCCCGCGCGCGTGCCGCTGTTGGCCACATTGAAGCGCACGCGGATGCTGCCGTTTGTCGCGTCGGCCTTCAGGTTCGTGTAGGTGAAGCTCGTGTACGACAGGCCGTGACCGAATGCGAACAGCGGCTTGTGGCCTTTCAGGTCGAACCACTTGTAGCCGACGGCGGCGCCCTCGATGTCGTAGTCGACGTCAAAGCGCGTGTCCTTCGGCAGGTCGATGCCATCGATCTTTGGTCGCGGCAGCTGATTCTCGGCCAGCGGGAAGGTCTGTGGCAGGCGGCCCGACGCATCGACTTCGCCCGTCAGCACGCGCGCGATGGCTTCGCCGCCGTTCGTGCCCGGATACCAGGCCTCGACCACGCCGGCCACATCGTTCACCCACGGCATCGTGACGGGCGTGCCGGTCTGCAGCACGACGACGGTGCGGGCATTGGCCTTGGCCACTGCTGCGATCAGCGCGTCCTGGTTGTTCGGCAGCGCCAGCGTCGGCACGTCTGCTGCTTCGGATGTCCACTGCGTTGCGAACACCAGCACCACGTCGGCACCCGCCGCGACTTTCGCGGCTGCGGCGGCATCCTTGCCATCGTGCCAGGTGATCCTGGCCTTGGTGCGCGCTGCCAGCGCCTTCATTGGGGAGCCTGGCAGGTAGACCATCGGACCTGGCCAGGCGGCCGGGCCTTCGTTCGGCACGGCCATGCCGCCACGCGGGTAGACCTGCGCCGAGCCGCCGCCCGACAGCACGCCCTTGTTGGCGTGCCCGCCGATGATGGCGATGCGCTGCACGTCCTTTGCCAGCGGCAGCACGTTGCCCGTGTTCTTGAGCAGGACGATCGCTTCTTCGGCATCCGCCTGCGAAATCTTGCCGTGCGCCGCGTAGTCGATGTCCCTGGCCTGGACCTTGACCGGATGATCCAGCGCGCCGTGCGCACCCAGTGCCCACAGGATGCGGGCGACCATGTCGTCCAGGCGAGCCTGCGGCACGTGGCCGTTTTCAACAGCCTCCTTCAGCGCGCCGTCAAAGTAGGGCGACTTGTCGAACGGGTAGCCCGACTGCTGGTCCAGGCCCGCCAGCGCAGCGGGAATCGTCGAGTGCGCCGCGCCCCAGTCAGACATCACATAACCCTTGTAGCCCCAGTCGCCCTTGAGCACCTTGTTCAGCAGATGGTCGTTCTCGCAGCCATACGGCCCGTTGATGCGGTTGTAAGAACACATGACCGAGCCCGGGTCGCCCCGTTCGATCGCGATCTGGAAGGCCAGCAGGTCGGACATGCGGCCCGCGGCATCGTTGATCTTGACATTCAGGTGATTGCGGCCCGTTTCCTGATCGTTATACGCGTAGTGCTTGAGCGTCGAGACGACATGGTTGGACTGCACGCCGCGAATCTGTTCGCCGGCCATGATCCCGGCCAGCAGCGGGTCTTCGCCCGTGTACTCGAAGTTGCGGCCATTGCGCGGCTCGCGCGCCAGGTTCACGCTTCCGCCCAGCATCACGTTGAAGCCCGACAGGCGCGCTTCCTTGCCGATCATCGCAGCGCCCTCGAACGCCAGCTGCGGATTCCAGGTGGCGGCCGTCGCAATCCCGGCGGGCAGCGAGGTGCGCTCGCGCGCATCCTTGCCCGGCTGCGAGGCCACGCCGATGCCGGCGTCGGTCAGCCACTGCGGCGTGATGCCCAGTCGCTCGATGCCCTTGATGAAACCGGCTGACTGGGGCAGGGCGCCCTCGGGCGCTTTCTGGCCCTTGAATTCGGTGCCGAAGTAGCCGAACACCATGCCGATCTTTTCATCGAGCGTCATCTGGCTCACCAGTTTGGCGGCGCGCTGTTGGGCTGCATCCGGTGCAGCAGTCGGCGCAGCGGCTGGTGCTGCATGCGCGGCACCAAAGGCGAGGGCGCCGGCAAGGGCGATGGCCGAACGGCCGAAGGGCAAAGCTGGGTGCATGTGTATGTCTCCTTGAATTTTTATAATGGTGTTAGCAGCGCAGCGACCTTACCACCACGCACTGTAGATCGCGATCAGCGCGATGCAGATGACGGTCGCGCCGAACGCGAACCCCGGCTGCACCTTGAACATCGACGCCTCGACTTCGACGCCCTTGCTCTGTTCGAGGCCGGCCTTCGGCCACAGCTTGCTGATGATGACCATGCCGATGACGACGACGACGAACACGATCGCCATCCGGTCGACGAACGGGATCTCGTAGATGCCGGCGCTGTTCGGCACGGCGAAACCGATCGGCGCCAGGAACGACAGGTCCATCAGGCCCGGCAAAAACTTCAGGATGATCGAGCCGATAAAGCCGCCGACCGTGGCAAACATCGCCGCGCTGGCCGTGGCCGGCCGCCAGAAGAAGCCCATCAGGAACATGGCCAGGATACCGGGCGAGACGAAGCCCGTGTATTCCTGGATGTACTGGAAGCCGCCTTTCTTGTCGATGCCCATGAATGGGGCGATCAGCACGGCCAGCAGCATCGCCACGACCACGGTCACGCGCCCGATCCAGACCATACGCTGTTCGGAGATGCCCTGGTTGAAGGCTTTCTTGTGGATGTCGAAGGTGTAGATGGTCGCGATGCTGTTGGCCTTGCCGGCCAGCGAAGCGACCACCGCCGCCGTCAGCGCGGCAAACGCGACGCCCTTCAAGCCGGTCGGCAGCAGCGTGAGCAGCACCGGGTAAGCGCGGTCGGGATTGACGTCCGCGCCCACGCCCATCGATGCGCCCAGCACGCCTTGCTGGTGCAGCACGAACGCGGCGATGCCCGGCAGGACGACGATTACCGGCATCAGGAGCTTGAGGCCGGCCGCGAACAGGATGCCCTTGCGCGCCGTGTGCAGGTCGGCGCCCAGCGCGCGCTGGATGATGTACTGGTTGCAGCCCCAGTAGTTAAGGTTCACGATCAGCATGCCGCCGATCAGGATCGAGACGCCAGGCAGGTCGAGGTAGTTCGGGTTATCACGCGTGAGCACCATGTCGAAGTGATCGGGCGCCACGCCCAGCAGGTGATTGAAGCCGGCCATCACGCCGCCGCCGCCATTGTTCTGCGCGACCAGGTCAAGCGCGAGCCAGGTGGTCACCAGGCCGCCGAGCACCAGGCACAGGACCTGGATCACGTCGGTGTAGCCAATGACCTTCATGCCGCCCAGCGTGATGATGACGGCAAACAGGGCCAGGAACACCATGCAGGTCCAGACGTCGATGCCGGCAATGGCGCCGATGGCCAGCGCGCCCAGATACAGGATCGAGGTCAGGTTGACGATGACGTACAGCGACAGCCAGAACAGCGCCATGACGGTAGCAACGGTGCTGCCGTAACGCTGTTCGAGAAACTGGGGCATCGTGTAGATGCGGTTGCGGCGGTAGATCGGCATGAAGAACACCGCCACCAGGATCAGCGTGAATGCGCCCATCAGCTCATAGACGGCGATTGCCATGCCCATCTTGAAGCCCGAGCCGCTCATGCCGATGAACTGCTCGGCCGAGATGTTCGACGCGATCATCGAGGCGCCAATGGCCCACCAGGTCAGCGAGCCTTCGGCCAGAAAGTAATCGTGCGAGGCCGATGCGGAGCGCTGCTTGCGCTTGTAGACCCAGAAGCCGTAGCCGGCCACGATGATGAAGTAGACAAAAAAGACGAACGTGTCCAGCGACGAGAAAGTCGAGCTTTGCATTGGTCGGGTTTTCCTGGAAAAGCAAAAAGCCCGCTGACCTGCCGCGCGGGGCGGCAGGTCAGCGGGCGTCGGGATTACATCGGCATCGACTTAGAACGTCACGCCCAGACGCACGCTGTAGCGGGGACCGCTGACGAACCACGCACGGCCCTTGTCGCCGATGTGGTGCGTCATGATCTGCTTGTACTTCGCGTCCGTCAGGTTGGTGCCCTGGAAGTCGAGGCGGAAGTTCTCGTTGAACTTGTAGCTGACGCCGCCATCGAGCTGACCGTAGTCGTCGGCCCAGATCGGCAAGCCCCAGGCAATCACGTTCTGATTGAAGGTCGGGCTGTCCGGATTGGTGTCGACGCCGTTGGTGCCGTTGGTGCCGTTGTTGTTGTTACCCAGCAGGCTCTTCGAGCGCCAGCTGTAGGCCAGACGCGCCGACCATGGGCCCTTGTCGTACAGCAGCGCCAGGTTGTACGAGTTGCGCGACAGGTATTCCAGCGGCAGGTCGCCGAAGGTACGGCCATCGGTGTCGCAACCGTTCAGGTTCAGGTTCAGGTTGGCTGCGCCGCTCACGTTCGAGCAGTACTGCGAGAACACCGGGCTGTACAGGTCGCGCTTGCTCTTGACGTGCGTGTAGTTGGCCTGCACACCGAAGCCCGACATCCAGCCTGGCAGCTTGTCGAAGTACTGCTGGTACGCCATCTCGATACCGCGCGCCGAACCACGTGCGCCGTTGACCGGCGTCGCCACATTGAAATCGATTACACGGCCAGTCGAGTCAGTCAGCTGGTAAGCCGAATTCTGCTTGACGATGATGTCCTTCAGGCGCTTGTCGAACACGGCGAAGGTCAGCGAGCCGGCCTGGGCGAAGTACCATTCGGCGGTCAGGTCCATATTGCGCGAGGTAACCGGGCGCAGCAGTGGATTGCCGACGGATTCGCCGGTATGGGCTACCGACGTCACATTGGTGACCTGATCAGCACCGGTGCCGCTGGTCGTGCTCTGTACGCTCTGGCCCAGTGTCGTGTACGCCTGCAGCTGACCGAAGTCTGGTCGCGACATGCCCTTGCCCAGTGCAAAGCGGAACTGCAGCTGGTCGGTCGCTTTCATGCGCAGGTTCAGACTCGGCAGCCAGTTGTGGTAGCTGTTCTCGTAGTCCTGACGACCGGCGAACGGCGCGATGGTCGGCACACCCAGACCGGTGGTGCCGCCTGGCGGGATGATGAAGGTCGAGTTGTACACGGTGTAGCCGAACGACTTGTTGTCGGTCTTCACATAGCGCACGCCGATGTTACCGTCGATCGGCATCTTCATGTCATCAAACGCAAAGCGCAGCTGCGAATAGATCGCCTTGGTCTTCTCGGACTGCTCGTTGTCGCCCGATGGATTGGCTTCGCCGAAGGCAGCCGCTTTCCATGGATCGCAGCTGTTGCCGGCCTGTGCACACAGGATGTCATGGTAGCTGTGCAGCTGGGCGTAGGTGCCTGGATAGCCGGCCACGAGCGACTTCGCCGGGAACACGACCGCCGGGACGCTGGCGTCGCCGTTGAAGAAGTTCTTGAACTGGTTGACCGTCGTCGGCGCGTTGAAGCGCGGGTCGCTCAGCGTTGCCAGCTGGTTGATCTGCCAAGGCATCATCCAGCGCTGCGAGACTGCCGACCAGTTGTAGTTCGGGTTCGAATTGATGGTCTTGGCATCGCGGTCGGTAAAGCGCACGCCGACGCGGATGTCGCGCAGGACAGGGTGGTCGAAGTCATACTTGACGTCGCCTTTCCATGCGGTCTGTTCGGTGACGCTGCGGTCGCGGTGCTCCTGGGTGAAGGCCCAGAAGTAGTTGTTCGGGTCGCTCAGGCCGGCGGTCTGGGCCGCATCGAACATCAGTTTCGGGTAGCTGCCGGTCAGGTCCAGGTTCTGCTGCTGCATGATCGTGCCCAGCGCCACGGTCGAATCGAGACCTTCCGATTCGGCCTTGACGTGCTGGATGTCCGAGGTCAGCGTCCAGTTGGTTGCCGGCTTCCACTCGACATTCCAGGCGACGTCGGTGGTCGACGAATCGCGGTTCGAGGTACGGGTATTGTTACCGAACTCGATACCGTTATTGGTTGGATTCGACAGGATGCCGCTCATGAACGCGCCGTTGGCGTCGTACACGCCGTTGGTCACGCGCAGATTGGTTGGGTTGCCTTCGGCCGAGAACAGGGCGTTCTCGTCCCACTGCATCTTGTACTTCGACTTGAAGTAGGTAAGGTGGCTGCGCAGCGTGTTGTCCAGCTTCCACTGCAGTGCGGCGTAGGCGCCCTGACGCTTGCGCTCGAAGTCCAGCGTACGCCACTGCGCGCCTTTTGGAATCCATACCGTGCGGCCCGGCTCGGCATCGGCCACCGGGTAGTACGGCTCGACCTGGAAGGCGTCGGTGCGGGTGTTGCTCCGGGAATTCGCGTAGTTGACCAGCACGCCGAACTCGCCCATGTCGGTTTTCCAGCGGTTCGAATACATGAACGAGCCGGCCGGGTCCTTCTTCTTGTTCAGTTCGGTGTACGTGCCTTCGACGCTGCCCGAGATGCGCTGGCCCTTGATGTCGAACGGCAGCGCCGTGCGCAGGTTGACCAGGCCGGAGATGCCGCCTTCGATCTGTTCGGCGGACGGGTTCTTGTAGACGTCGACGCCGGCCATCAGTTCTGGCGGGACGTCCTCGAAGCTCAGTGCGCGGCCGCCGTTGGACGAGAACGAATCGCGGCCATTGAGTTCCGAGCGCACCCAGGTCAGGCCACGGATCGACACGCCCGAGCCTTCGACCGAGAAGTGTTCCGGGTCGGAGCGCGACATGGTGCGGTCGATGGTGACGCCAGGGATGCGTTGCAGGACTTCGGTGATCGATTTATCGGGCAGTTTGCCGATATCGTCGGCGACGATCGAATCGACGACCTCGTCGGAGTTCTTCTTGAGTTGCTGTGCGCTGTTGAGTGCGGCGCGCTGGCCGGTAATGGTCACGACCTGTGCGTCGGCAGGGGCCGGGGCGGCTTCCTGGGCAAACGCTGCGGACAACCAGCACAGGTGTGCCACGCCCACGGCAATCGCCGATCGATTCAGATGCTTCATTCTGTTGTCTCCGTCTTTGTTGTGAAGAGCCCATCTGCCGGGACTCTCTGCTGGAAATACCGTGCTCGTCAGGGGCGTAGGGGCGGCGTCCATGCAAGCTGTAAAATAATATAACACTAAATGTTAGGCGCAACCATTTTTTGTGATGGCCTGTTGGTAAATACCATTTTTGCTACATAGCACTTGACGCGGTCGCGTCGTTTGATGTGAATAGGGTAAGCAGCGCGGTGGATGCAAGCCCGGCTGACGTTGAGCAATAGCGCGATGCGTGGCAGCGATTTCCAGCGTGAGAATCGCAAATTTGACGCACTTCTGCAACGCGCGCGAAGGCAGGCTACACTAGCGCCGCCTCGTGGTTGTTAGCCGCAAGAAAGCAGGGCGGAAACAGTAAAAATGTCGATAAAACCGTCAATTTGGCGGCCAGACAGTCTTTACATCCGCCTTTGACGAAAATATTCGTCATAAAAGCGGGTCAAAACTCACGGAATGTCACCCTTTGCGAACGGCTGTGCGTAAAATACTTATTCAAGTAGTTCCGCATTTCCGCTATATTTTCAGTTGTATCTCTAAGTCAATGGATATTGCAATGATTCACATCAAACAAACAGCACTTACCCTGCGCAATGCAGCCATCGTAGCGACCGCCGTATTCGCTCTGGCCGCGTGCCAGAAAAAGGAAGCGACCGCGCCGGTGCAGACGCCGGACGTCGCCGGTCCGAATGGCGCAGCCATTGATCCGCACGCAGGCCTGAAATCCGAATCGGCGACTGCCCCTGCGGCCGTGCCGGAAACCGGTCCTGCCGAAGGCGGTACCGCGATCGGCGGCATGGTTGCCGGTCAGGATGCAGACTCGAACAAACCCCGCGACAGCGGTGCTTCAGAACCAACGGGTGGCGATGGCGCCACCACGCAGGCAGCGACGCCGCCGGCAAAATAATTGCTGGCGAGTCCAACGGCGCGCACACCGGCGCATGGTGGCGCCGGTAACGGTCAGGATGGAAAGAAAGCCAGGGCGACGACCCTGGCTGACCCCATTCTGATGTGCGCAATCCATTACTAGCAGGAGAATCTAGATGGGCATGAACAGAAGGCAGTTCCTCCGCGCAAGCGGTGCGGGACTCGCCGCCTCCACCATCGTCGCGCTCGGCTTCTCGCCGTTGCCGGCGATGGCAGAGACGCGGCACTATAAATTGGCGAAAGCCAAGGAGACGCGCAACACGTGTCCATACTGCTCGGTGGGCTGCGGCCTGCTGATGTACAGTCTGGGCGACGGCGCAAAGAACGTTACCTCGGACATCATCCACATCGAAGGCGACCCGGATCACCCGGTCAATCGCGGTACGCTGTGCCCGAAAGGCGCCGGCTTGCTCGACTTCGTCCATTCGCCGAACCGTCTCAAGTTCCCGGAAATCCGCGAACCTGGCACCAACGAATGGAAACGCGTTTCCTGGGATGAGGCAATGACGCGCCTGGCCGGCCTGATGAAGGCTGACCGCGATGCGAACTTCATTGCGACCAACGCCGAAGGCCAGCTGGTCAATCGCTGGACGAGCACGGGTATGCTGTGCGCGTCCGCGTCGAGCAACGAAACGGGCTACATCACGCACAAAGCGATGCGTTCGATGGGCATGCTCGTATTCGATAACCAGGCTCGCGTTTGACACGGACCTACGGTGGCCGGTCTGGCCCCGACGTTCGGACGAGGAGCGATGACCAACCATTGGGTTGACATCAAGAATGCCGATGTTGTACTGATCATGGGCGGCAATGCCGCCGAAGCACACCCATGCGGTTTCAAATGGGTAATCGAAGCAAAGCATCACAATAAAGCCAAGCTGGTCGTGGTCGACCCGCGCTTTACGCGTTCGGCCGCCATGAGCGACTATTACGCACCGATCCGCGCTGGCTCGGACATCGCCTTCCTGGGCGGCGTCCTGAACTATCTGCTGACCAACAACAAGATCCAGACCGAATACGTCCGGAGCTATACCAACGCCCCGTTCATCGTGAACGAAGGCTTTGACTTCCAGGATGGCCTGTTCTCGGGCTACGACGAAGCCAAGCGTCGCTACAGCAATGAAAGCTGGGGCTACGAAATGGGTGACGACGGTTACGCCAAGGTCGATCCGACCATGGAGCACCCGCGCTGCGTGCTGCAAGTGATGAAGCGCCATTATTCGCGCTACACCCCTGAGCAGGTCAGCAAGATCACCGGTACCCCGGTCAAGCAGTTCCTGAAGGTCTGCGAATACATTGCGTCGACTGCCCAGCCGGGCCGTGCGATGACGATCCTGTACGCACTGGGCTGGACCCAGCACAGCCAGGGTAGCCAGATCATCCGCACCGGCGCGATCATGCAGCTGCTCTTGGGTAACGTCGGTATTGCCGGCGGTGGCCTGAATGCACTGCGCGGTCACTCCAACATCCAGGGTCTGACCGACCTGGGTCTGCTGTCGAACTCGCTGCCGGGCTATCTGTCGCTGGCAACCGACAAGGAGCAGGACCTCGAGTCGTACTACAAGCCGCGTGCGCTCAAGCCTTTGCGTCCGAACCAGATGAGCTACTGGCAGAACTATCCCAAGTTCTTCGTCAGCCTGCAAAAAGCCTGGTGGGGCGATGCCGCGACCAAAGAAAACAACTGGGCCTTCGACTACTTGCCGAAAATCGACAAGCTGTACGACGTGCTGCAGGCGTTTGAACTGATGGGTCAGGGTAAATTGAACGGTTACATCTGCCAGGGCTTCAACCCGGTCGGATCGTTCCCGAACAAGAAGAAGATCATCGCTGGTCTGTCAAAGCTGAAGTTCCTGGTGACGATGGATCCTTTGAACACCGAAACGGCCGAGTTCTGGAAGAACTTCGGCGAGTCGAACGACGTCGATCCAAGCAAGATCCAGACGACCGTGTTCCGCCTGCCGACCACCTGCTTCGCTGAAGAAGACGGTTCGCTGTCGAACTCGAGCCGCTGGCTGCAGTGGCACTGGAAGGGCGCCGAAGCGCCATACGAGTGCAAGCCGGACATCGACATCATCGCTGACCTGTTCTCGCGCATGAAGAACCTCTATCTGAAAGATGGCGGTGCATTCTCGGATCCGATCACCAAGCTGTCATGGCCGTACAAGATTCCACACAGCCCGTCTCCCGAAGAGCTGGCCAAAGAATTCAACGGCAAGGCGCTCGCTGACATCTATGACGCGAAAGATCCGACCAAGGTCATCCTGAAGGCCGGCGAGCTGGTGCCGGGCTTTGGCGTGCTGCGCGACGATGGCTCCACGGCCAGCGGTTGCTGGATCTATGCTGGCGCCTGGACGCAGGCCGGCAACCAGATGGCGCGCCGCGACAATGCGGACCCGTACAACATTGGTCAGACGCTGGGTTGGGCCTGGGCCTGGCCGGCGAACCGCCGCGTGCTGTACAACGGCGCCTCGGCCGATCCAAAGACGGGCAAGCCGTGGAATCCTGCGCTGAACCTGATCTCGTGGAATGGTACGGCGTGGACTGGTTCGGATATTCCGGACATCCGCCCAGACGCCGATCCGGCCGAAGAGAACCGTACGCAACCGTTCATCATGACGTCCGAAGGCGTGGCGCGTCTGTTCGCACCAACCGGCATGGCCGAAGGTCCGCTGCCGGAGCACTATGAGCCGTTCGAGTCGCCGTTCCCGGTCAATCCGATGCACCCGAAGAACCCGATCGCCCGTTCCAATCCGGCGGCCCGCGTGTTCAAGGGCGACATGGAAGCGTTCGGTACGGCCAAGGACTTCCCGTACGTCGCGACCAGCTACCGCTTGACCGAGCACTTCCACTACTGGACCAAGAACGTTGTCTCCAACGCGATTATCCAGCCACAGCAGTTCGTGGAAATCGGTGAAGAGCTGGCCAAGGCCAAGGGCATCACGAATGGTGATATGGTCAAGGTGTCGTCGATGCGCGGCTTCATCAAGGCCAAGTGCCTGGTGACCAAGCGTATTCCACAATTGAACTGCGATGGCATGAAGGTCGATACAGTGGGTCTGCCGAACCACTGGGGCTTTGTCGGTGTGGCCAAGCCGGGCTTCCTGGTCAATACGCTGACCCCATTCGTGGGCGATGCAAATACCCAGACCCCGGAATACAAGTCGTTCCTGGTCAATATCGAAAGGGTCTAAACAATGTCTTCATTACAATCTCTCGATATTGCGGCGCGCTCGGCAACCACCACGCAACCGCCGGTGGCCCGTACGCACAAGCCGGAAGTCGCCAAGCTGATCGACGTGTCCAGCTGCATCGGCTGCAAGGCGTGCCAGGTGGCGTGCATGCAGTGGAATGATCTGCGCGATGAAATTGGCGAAAACCACGGTACCTACGACAACCCGATCGACCTGACGCCACAGTCGTGGACCGTCATGAAGTTCTCGGAAGTCGTGACCAAGTCCGCGGACGAGGGCGATCGTCTGGAGTGGCTGATCCGCAAGGACGGCTGCATGCACTGCGACGAGCCAGGCTGCCTGAAGGCCTGCCCGGCGCCGGGCGCGATCGTCAAGTACACGAACGGTATCGTTGACTTCATCAGCGAGAACTGCATCGGTTGCGGCTATTGCGTCGCCGGTTGCCCGTTCGATGTGCCACGCATCAGCAAGGTGGACTCGAAGGCCTACAAGTGCTCACTGTGCGCCGACCGCGTTGCAGTGAACATGGAACCGGCCTGCGTGAAGATCTGTCCAACTGGCGCCATCCGTTTTGGCACCAAGGAAGACATGATCGAATACGCGGGTGACCGCGTGGTCGACCTGAAGGAACGTGGCTACCAGAACGCCGGTTTGTACAACCCGGCCGGTGTGGGCGGCACGCACGTGATGTACGTGCTGCAGCACGCGGACAAGCCGAGCCTGTATGCCGGCCTGCCCGAGAACCCGACCATCAGCCCGACCGTGGCGCTGTGGAAGGGTATCGCCAAGCCGCTGGGTGTGGCTGCGATGGTCGGTGCTGCTGTGGCCGGCTTCTTCCACTACATGAAGGTTGGCCCGATCGAGACGCACCACGACGAACCCGATGTTCAGCCGACGCCTGGTCCCGACCAGCGCGACGACGAACGGGTATAAGGAGAAGACCATGTTTATCACTCGCTATCGCGACATGACGCGCATGAATCACTGGGCCGTGGCTCTGTTGTTCATCTGCGCCGGATTGACTGGCCTTGCCCTGTTCCATCCGTCGATGTTTTTCTTCAGTGTGTTCTTCGGCGGTGGACAGTGGACCCGTATCCTGCATCCGTTCTTCGGCTTGCTGATGGTCCTGGGTTTCGTGTTCCTGTTCTTTGCCGTGGTACGTGACAACTTCTGGACCAAGACCGATACGGCCTGGGTCAAGAAGGCGCCGGAACTCCTCAAGGGTAACGAGCACGCGATGCCGCCTGTACACAAGTACAATGCGGGCCAGAAAGCCGTGTTCTGGATCTTTGCCGTGAGCCTGGTGCTGCTGTTGATCACTGGCTTCATGTTCTGGCAACCATGGTTCGCGGACTTCTTCCCGATCCCGCTGCGTCGTTTCGCGATGCTGGTGCATGCGGCTTCGGCCCTGGCACTGGTGCTGAGCGTGATCATGCACGTGTACGCCGCCATCTGGGTCAAGGGCTCGTTCCGCGCCATGACCCGTGGCACCGTGCACGAGGACTGGGCGAAGTCGCACCACCCGCTGTGGTACAAGGAAGTGGCAGAGGACGCCAAGCGCAACAAGCGCTAACGTAGTATTGTTCGGCTAAGCTGGCTGTCGAGACCGTCGTTTCCGCCACCGCGGGAACGACGGTCTTTCCACTAACGGGGGCAGTAAAATGGGCCCCGGCCGATCGGATTGACCATCGCAAGAACCGAATAGGAAGCATCCTTTCCATGAGCATTACCAAATCCACCAAGCTGCTCAGCCCCGAAGAAATCGCGGTCCGGGCTGGCGAGCAAATGCCGTATATTCAACTCCCGGTGCGCCGCGAGTTGTTCTCCGCCCGTGCCACCCGTCTGCGCCAGCTGGCGCCGGGCCACGCGATGGACGACTTTTTACTGTTTGCCGCCGAACTGGCCGCCGTGCAGCACGAAGTGCTGCAGGATTACCCGACCGTCACGCTGCCGACGCTGGACGACCTGGCCGCCGCCGCGCGCGCCGCCCAGGCACCGGTGCCGGCGCCGCTGTGGCCACGCGATCCGGTCTGGCGCGGCGCGATGCGCCGCATGCTGGAACTGCTGGTGCCGCGCCTCGCGGGTAGCCCGGCGCAAGCCGCCGTGCAGGCCCTGCTGGCTGCGGGCGACGACCATCTCGAAGGCCAGGCCGAACTGCTGCTGCAAGGCGCGGCGGGCCTGGACATGAGCGCCGCGCCCCTGGTGGCGGCCGGTCTGCAGGTGTACTGGACGAACATGGTTCTGGCCATTCAGGAAGCGTATGGCGCAGCGCGCCAGCAGCCGTATGGCCGCACGCTCGACATGACGACCTGCCCATGCTGCGGCAGTCTGCCGACCGCGTCGATCACGCGCGTCGACCAGACCGGCAGCAATTTCCGCTATCTGCATTGCTCGCTGTGTTCGGCGCAGTGGCATATGGTGCGGGTCAAGTGCAGCCACTGCGAAAGCACCAAGGGCATTCACTACCATTCACTCGAGGCGCTGGCCACGGATGGCGCCGTGCAGGATGCGTCGCAGGCATCGGTCCAAGCCGAAACGTGCGACGAGTGCCATCACTACATCAAGATCGTGCGCATGGAGCGTGAGCTCAATGTCGATCCGGTGGCCGACGACCTGGCCTCGCTGACGCTGGACATCCTGGTGTCCGAAGCGGGTTACGAGGCGCATGGCGTGAATCTGCTGCTGCTGTCGGGCGGCGAAGATGCCCCGGACGAACCGGCCATCGCACCACCATCGAACCGGAGTAATTGATCATGTCGCTCAGCGAGTCCGTGGTCCACGGCTCGAAGGCGACAGTCAAGGAGCTGCCTTCGATCGATAAACTGCTGCGTTTGCCATCGGTGCAGGCGCAGTTGTCAGCCCACGGCCACACGCTGGTCGCCGGGCAGGCACGCGCGCTGGTCGACGACCTGCGCGCACAGGCGCTGGCCGGCGTGCTCGCGGCAAGCGCCGTGATGCCCGATGCGCTGGGCAGGGCGCTGGCCGAACGCGTCGCCGCGCGCATTGCGCCGCGCATGCGCCGCGTGATCAACCTGACCGGCACGGTTATCCATACGAATCTGGGCCGCTCGGTGCTGCCAGACGTGGCGATCCGCCACCTGACGGCGATGATGGCCGGCCCGAACAATCTCGAATACAACCTCGACACTGGCTCACGGGGCGATCGCGACAGCATCGTCGAAGGCCTGCTGTGCGAAATCACCGGCGCCGAAGCGGCGACGGTCGTCAACAACAACGCCGCGGCGGTGCTGCTCTCGCTGGCCGCGCTGAGCGGCGGGCGCGAAGCGATCATCTCGCGCGGCGAACTGGTGGAAATCGGCGGCGCCTTCCGCATGCCGGACGTGATGGACAGCGCTGGCGCGCGCATGGTCGAAGTGGGCACCACCAACCGCACGCACCTGGCGGACTACGAGCGCGCGATCACCGAGCGCACCGCAATGCTGATCAAGGTCCACACCAGCAACTACATGGTGCAGGGCTTTACCAGTGCGGTGAGCGAGGCCGAACTGGCACCGCTGGCCCGCGCCCGCGGCGTGGCGCTCGTGTCGGACCTGGGCAGCGGCTCGCTGATCGACATGGGCAAGTACGGCTTGCCGCAGGAACCGACGCCGCAGCAGATGCTGGCGGACGGCTGCGACGTGGTCATGTTCTCGGGCGATAAATTGCTGGGCGGCCCGCAGGCGGGCCTGATCGTCGGCACTCGGGAGCACATCGGGCGCATCCGCAAGTTTCCAATGAAGCGCGCGCTGCGGCTGTCCAAGCTGCCGCTGGCGGCGCTGGAAGCGACCTTGCAGCTGTACCTGCAACCCGAACTGCTCGTGCGCGAGCTGCCGACGCTGCGCTGGCTGACCCGCACGCAGGAGCAGGTGGCCATGGCCGCAAACGCGATCCTGGAACCGCTGCGCGCCGCGCTGGCGCCGCGCTACACGGTCACGCTGGAACCGATGCTGAGCCAGATCGGCTCGGGCTCGCTGCCGATCGACCGCCTGCCATCGTGCGGGCTGGCGATCGCACCGGTCTTGTCTGGCAAGCGCGGCATGGGCACGGCGCTCGACGCGCTGTCGGACGCCATGCGCGGCCTGCCGGCGCCGATCATCGGCCGAATTGCCGACGACCGCGTGCTGCTCGATTGCCGCTGTGTGGATGATCCAAACGAGGTCATCAATCACTTGGCCGGCCTGCGCCTGGCCATCATCGGAGACGCCCCATGATTGTCGGCACTGCAGGCCACATCGACCACGGCAAGACAGCGCTCGTGCGCGCACTGACGGGCATCGACGCCGACCGGCTGCCGGAAGAAAAACGGCGCGGCATCACCATCGAACTCGGTTACGCCTGGATGCCGCTGGAGGACGGCCGCCGCATCGGTTTCGTCGACGTGCCGGGCCACGAAAAGCTGGTGCGCACGATGGTGGCCGGTGCCAGCGGCATCGACTTCGGCTTGCTGCTGATCGCCGCGGACGACGGCCCGATGCCGCAGACGATCGAGCACGCGACCATCCTGTCGCTGCTGGGCGTGCGCCGTGGCGCGGCCGTCATTACCAAAATCGACCGTGTGGAGCCGGCGCGCGTCTCCGAAACTGAAGCCCGCGTACGCGCACTGCTGGCCAGCAGCGGGCTGGACGACTACGCGGTGCTGCATGTCTCGAGCGTGCGCGGCGATGGTATCGATGCCTTGCGCGCGGACCTGGTCGATGCGCTGGCCGCTGCGCCGGGCGATGATGTGGCCGGTGCCGGTTTCCGCATGGGCCTGGACCGTGCCTTCACGCTGGATGGCGTCGGCACCGTGGTGGCCGGCAGCGTTTCGGCAGGCGGCGTGACGATCGGCGACGCGTTGTCTCTGGCGTCCACGCCGGACGACACGTACCGCGTGCGCAGCCTTCAGGTGCACAGCCGCGCGGCGCAGGCGGCGCAGGCGGGCCAGCGCTGCGCCGTGGGCCTGGCGGGCCTGGAACGCACGGACGAACTGCGCGGCCAGGTGCTGTGCGACCCGGCCATCGCACTCACCACGCAGCGGATTGATGTCTGGCTGCAGGTCGCCGCCACCGAAGACAAGCCGCTGCGTTCGGGCACGCTCGTGCACCTGCACGCGGCGACCCAGGATTGCCTGGCGACGGTGGCCGTGCTGGGCCAGCCATCGATCGCCCCGGGCGCCGGCGCGCCGGCCCAGCTCGTGCTGCACAAGCCGGCCAATGTCTGGCATGGCGACCGTTTTATCCTGCGCGACGCGTCCGCGGTGCGCACGGTGGCCGGTGGCCAGGTGCTCGATCCGCTGGGGCCGATTCGTTATCGCCAGACGCCCGAGCGCCTTGCCTATCTGGAAACGCAGCGCGCCATTGATCCGAAGACGCGCCTGCTGGGCGCGCTGGCGCAGGCGCAGTACGGCGTCAATGGCGCCACCTGGCTGCGCAGCAGCGGCCTGGCACGCTGGCCGTTCGACCTGACAAGCGTGCCTGACATCGTCGTCGGCGCCGGCGGCGAGTGGCTGATCGCCCGTGCACGCCTGGATGAAGCCCAGGCCGGCTTGCTCGCAGCCTTGCGCGACTTCCACGACAAGTACCCGGATGAAATCGGCCCGGACGTGCAGCGCGCCCGCCGCCTGGCTGCGCCACGCATGCCCGAGGCGCTGTGGCTGCAACTGACGGGCCATATGATCGAGGCCGGCGTGCTCGCGCGCCGGAATGGCTTCCTGCATTTGCCCGAACACGGTGTGGCCTTGCGCGCGGCCGAACAGATCGTGGCCGAACACGCGCTGCCGATGCTGCGTGAAGGGCGCTTCGATCCGCCATGGGTGCGCGATATCGCGTTGCAGGCACGGTTGCCCGAGGCGCAGGTGCGCCAGGTGCTGGGCCGCATGGCGCGCGGCGGCGACGTGTATCAGGTGGTCAAGGATCTGTTCTATCATCCGGCCGTGATGCACGAGCTGGCCGCGCTGGCGAGGAAGCTCGCCGCGGAAGAAGCCGGTGGCCAGGTCACGGCAGCACGGTTCCGCGACCTGACCGGCCTGGGGCGCAAGCGCGCGATCCAGATCCTGGAGTTTTTTGACCGCATCGGGCTGCTGCGCCGCGTGGGTGACGTGCACCTGCTGCGGCCGGGAACGTTGCTGTTTTCCGAGAAAACGCTGTGACCCTGACGCAATTTTTCCGGACAAGGTAAAATCCCGGCTCAACGGAAGGAAATCGTCCCTGGTGGGGCGGCTGGGCTTCAAACCCAGTTGGTGGCGCCATGCGTCGCCGGGTGGGTTCGACTCCCGCATCCTTCCGCCATCCTTTCTGTTTGACACATTCCTATGATCATCCTCGGCTTCGACTATCCGGACGACTGCTATTTCGACCTCGACAACGATATGTGGTGCCGCCCGCTGGATGACGGTCGCATGCAGGTGGGTGTGAGCGCATTCGGTGTTCAGATCAGCGGCAACCATTTCTATATGTGCCGTCCCAAGCCGGTGGGCAACGAGGTCGAGCAGGGCAAGACGGTGGGTGTCGTGGAGCTGAGCAAGACAGTCGTGACAATCAAGACGCCGGTGTCCGGCACGATCGTCGAGATCAACACGGCGCTCGAAGAAACGCCCGAACTGATCCACCAGGATCCATATGGCGCCGGCTGGATTTCCGTGATCCAGGCCAGCGACTGGGAACGTGACCGCGCGCAACTGGCGCACGGCGCCGACCTCGTTGAACAGGCCGAGCGGCGCATGCGGCTTGAGCCGGTCGATGACTGGATCAAGCCGTGATTCCAGCGCAGGCAGGTCTGGCGATCATGGTCTGGTCGTGCGACCTGACCCGGCCCGAGGCGTTGACGACGCCGTTCATGACGGCGCAGGCCGCAGCGGCGCTCGACATGCCCGTCAAAATGTTGTTTACCAACCAGTCCGTCGCGTGGCTGCTGCGCGAACACAGCGCGCGCCTGAGTGGCTTTGGCGTCGACCGGTGGACAGTTGAGCGCCACCTGGATGCCACGATTGACCTGGGTGTCGAGATCCGCGCCTGCAGTCAGGCGCTCAGCGCCCTTGGCGCGGACTGCGCTGCGCTGGCGCCCCAATGCGCTGGCGTCGAAGGCATGGTGACGTTCGTCGAGCAGGGCAGCGCGCCTGGCTGGCGCATGCTGGTGTTCTAAGCTTGCGCGTCCACGTCAGAATCACCACGGCTTTTTCTGGCTGCGGCGTCAGCACTGCTTAGCCACCTCCTCGGTGCACATAGCCGGGGTCAGGTCTGACATTCAGACACGGCCTCAGCCTGAGCCACGTCCAATGGTGTATCGACAAGCCTTAGCATAGCCCGGTGTCAGCCAGTTCGACTATCTGGCTGTCGAGTTCGTGTCCGAATGTCAGACCTGACCCCGGCTTTCACAGTGCAGAATATGCCGCGCAAAAAAAGTGCCGGGCTGTGAACCCGGCGCCTCCGTCACGTCGGCACGAACGTTACAGCGAGCGCAGGAACGCCAGCAGCGCCTCGCGTTCAACGGTCGCCAGCTTCTCGAAACGCTTGCGCGCGGCGGCGGCTTCGCCGTCGTGCCACAGGATTGCTTCGCTTAAGGTGCGTGCGCGGCCGTCATGCAGGTAGCCGACCTTGCCATCCTTGCCCATCACCTTGTCGCTGTAGCCAATGCCCCACAGCGGCGCAGTACGCCACATGCTGCCGGTGGCCTGGCCTTCGACGTAGTTGTCCGCCAGCCCCGGGCCCATATCGTGCAGCAGCAGGTCGGTGTACGGCCGGATGGTCTGGTCGCGCAGTTCCGCAAACTGGTGCTTTGCGCCGGTTTTCATCGAGGCCGTGTGGCAGGCCACGCAGCGCATCGTCTCGAACAGCTTCTGGCCCGTGGCGACCTGGCGCGTGTCGACCCTGTGCTCGTCAAGTGGCGTGACGCCTTTCGGGAAGCCGCTGGCCAGGCTGCGCTGGGCCGGTACGGCCAGCAGCGCCAGATAGTTCGAGATCGACTGCAGCTCTGCTTCCGAGATACCGCGCTGGCGGGGCGCGGTGGCGCATGCTGCCGGGTTGGCGTCGCAACTGAGGCTCGGGTAGACGGGCGAGGTGACCGCCATGTCGGCCAGCAGCGCCGAAGCCGCCTGGTGGCGCAGCGTGGCCTTCGATGCTTTCCAGCCAAAGCGGCCCAGGCGCACGGCGCCGCTTTCGGGATCAAACACGAAGTTGGCCGTGCCGCGTACGCCGTCGCCGTCCGGGCTCGAGCGTACGCGCGCCAAGATGTCGGCTTCGGGAATCGCTTCGAGCAGGCCGGTGCCGATCATCGGCTGGGCCGCGCGCAGCGAGACGGTTTCCGGCACCGGGCCGTCAAACGCGATTTTTGGCTTGCGCAGTTCGACGTTCGTGCCGTCCGCCAGCTGCACCATGCGGGTGTCGAAGCCCGTCACGCGCACGCCGGTGCCCCAGTTCTGCGGGGTGCCGTTGCTGGAGACCGCATTCATCTGCACCGTCGTGCCATAGGTCGGATGTGGCAGTTGCTGGCCTTGCGGCCCGACGCGCGCCACGCGTACCGCCATGCCATCCAGGCGCTGGTTGATCGCCGCAGGGGCCGGGCTGCGGCCGTTGCCGACGTGGCACGCAATACAGGCCGACTGATTGAAGCGGGCTCCCTGCAGACCCACTGCCGCCGCATACCGGTCGTTGCCCGCTTCGTTATGCTCACCGGTGGTGAAGTTGGTGTGCAGCAGGCGCCGGCCTTCGACGAAGCGCTGCATGTTCTGCATGCCGACATTGTTGTGCGGCTGCTGGAACATGAACAGGCCATTGTCGCTGTAGTTGTACGACACCGACCCGAGGCCGCCCGACAGCACGTCGTCCGGCAGCGGCACCGAATTCAGGCGCGGCTGCACGCCGTACCATGGGCGCAGGCCCTGGCCGACGACATAGCTCCATTCCTGCGAGTAGTAGCGGATGCCGCCGGTGTCGCCCAGCGCGCCCAGTGCTTCGCGCGTGGTGAAGTACGACGGCGAGACTTCAATGATGTCGCCCTTGACGAGCGGCCGGCCCGGCACGCTGCGGCCGGTCTTGAAGCCGTCGCTGTTGAGCTCGCTATGGCCCGGATAATCCTTGACCAGCAAGGTGCAGCCGCCATTGATGCCGTTGGCGCTGGCCAGCCGGTTGTTCTGCGGGTAGGGCGTCGGCTTGCAGATAGGGATATCGTTATTGACCAGTTCGCCGGGCCGCATCCAGCCGTAACCGGTCGAATACGGCTCGTCGAACTGGCGGAAGAAGGCAACGCCGCCCTTGAGGAAGTCGACCGTCGTGTACTGGTTCACGACCAGCATCGGTTGCGTGACGCCCGCAACACGGCTGTTGTCGATGATCTCGACGCCCCAGGTGCGGTTCTTGTGGTACTGCGGCACGAACGTCAGGTAGTTGCCCGGGCCTTTGTCAACGGGCAACCCGCTGGCGGGGTCGACCGTGTCGTTCGGGCCGTAGCCGATCTCGTTCCACTCTTCGCCGCGCTCGCGGCCATGGCGCGCCAGGCCACGGGCGCCGAAGCGCGTCACCAGCGTGCCGTCCGCAAGAGTGAACTGCAACGATTCAATCGGCTCGGCCGTGCCCGGCAGCGGGCTTAGCGCAGAGCCATTGGCGGGAAAGGCCACGGCCGACGTCGGCGCATCGGGCAGCGTGTTGTCGCTGCCCGGCGACTTGAACTCGACTTCAAACAGCGAGTAGCCGTACTGCGTTGCACGTGCGACACCCTGCAGGCGCAGGTAGCGGGCGCGGAAACCCAGGTTGAAGAATTCCTCCACGCCACCCTTGCCGGTGCCGACATGGCGCAACTGTGTCCATGTCACGCCGTCGTTGGACGTGAGCACCGTATACACCTTGCCATACGATTGTTCCCAGGTCAGCTTCATGTAGCCGATTGCGGTGGGCGCCCCGAAATCGAAGTTGATCCAGGCGCCGTCCTCGGGCCGGCTCGACCAGCGCGTGCCGGGCTTGCCGTCGATGGCCATGCCAGCCGCCATGCCGCCGTTCTCCGGCGTCGACGACGTCGCAGCAACCGGCTTGATGGCCACGCCGGGACGGGTCAGGTCGATTGGCAGCTCTGGCGCTGGCAGGTCCGGGCTCGGCGCCGGCGCGGCCGGGGTGCCGGTAAAGGCCTGGATCTCGAGGATCGAATAACCATACTGGCCGGCGCGCTTGACACCCTGCATGCGCAGATAGCGGCCCTGGCCATTCAGGCCCGTGAGATCCTCGGTGCCGCCGACACTGTCGGTGACGCTCTTGATCGTGGTCCAGCTGCTGCCGTCCCCGGACACCTGCAACAGATAGGCACTCGCATGGGCAGCCTCCCAGTCGATCCGCACACGGGTGATCGTCTGCACCGCACCGTAGTCGAGCGTCAACCATTCATCGTCGGTGAAGCGGCTGCCCCAGCGCGTGGCGTTGTCATGGTCGATTGCCGCCGGGCCATCGAGATCGGGCCGCTCGGCCGAGCTGGCCTGGGCCTTGACCGGGGTCAGCGCCGTTTCCGTGCTGGCGAACACGCCGGCCACGGTCCTGAACAGGCTGGCGCTGGCGTTCTGCATGACGGCGACAGGCGACTCGGCAGTGCCGCCACCACAACCCGCTAACAGCAGCGGTAACAGCAGGATGGGTGCGAGCGGCGCGCCGGGCATGCGGATGCGGCGTGACGACTGCCCGCAAGGCAGTTGATCCATGGTGAAACTCCTAGGTATGAACGTCGATGGGTGAACTTCAACACTACTTTCCGCATGCCCCGGCCATGTGTGCCGGCCGGGATCGTTATAATTGCTCAAAGGCAATTGTTGACCATAAGGTAACCGACCCGTTGGAGACGTGTCAAGAAATCTGCGCCGATGTGACACTTACGGCCTGTCTTCCACCAATAAATACAGTCCAGGCACGTCGCATTTCCCCAAAAACCAATCGTGCGCGACCTGCCAATTCGTACAATTGCGAATTAGCCCGTTCAGATGGGCAACAATTGTGTAAACGGAGAGACGATGGGGCGATTATTTTTGTGGGCGAAGACGCGCCCGGCGCAGTGGGCGCTGCTGGCTGCGCTCGTGGCCTGTTACCCCGTGAGCCTGCTCCTGCCGCTGTCGTGGGGCCGCGAAGCAGGCGTTCTGGAAAACCTGCAGGTTCTCGTTCTGCTGAGCGGCTTCGTGGTCGCAGTCGTCGTCTTCATGCGGCGTCGGCCGGAACGCACGGCGATGCTGGCGCTGTGGGCCGTGCCCGTGTGGTTGCTGCTGGCGGGCCGTGAGCTCAGCTGGGGCCGCGCCTGGCGCGCCGTGCCCGGGTTCGATGCGTCGGGCAGGGCGCTGCCGCCCGAGCCGCTGTGGTTCCAGCCGCTGGTCTGGCCGGGCGCCGTGCTGCTCATCGGCTGGCTCGTGTACAGCGCCTGGCATTACCGCATCGACGAGGTGGTGCGCCTGGCGTTCGTGCGCAGCGCGCCCTGGCTGCTGCTGTTTGTGGCGCTCGGTGCGGCCGTGGGGTCAACCTGCGCCGAGGGGCATATGTCATGCCATATCGATCTGGTCGCGTCGCGCGCACAGGTCTTCGAGGAGCTGGTCGAACTGCTGGCCTACGTGGCGCTGTGCAGTCTGCAAGTGGTCGTCCTGCGGCATCGGGTGCCGGCTCTGGGGCCACGCCACGAGCACGGCGTCGATGCTCGCGCAAAACAGATGCGCTGACGCCGGTTTGCTGGCGGCGCGCATGTGGCTCGCTTGGCAAGTAGGACAAATTGCCCGTTGGTCGCGCCGCCGTTTTCCACTAGCATGATGGGTTCTGTGAAATGACCACCTGCCTGTAGCGGTCGCCCCATCATGTCGAATTCAAAAGTTGTCGAAATCCAGCCGGCCGCCCTGGCCATTCCCGATGTCGTTACTGGCGTCGTGACTGGCCCGTCGCCCGCCGGTGGCCTGGCGCAGCGTGCCGGCCAGTACTGGGCGCTGACCAAGCCGCGCGTGACCCTGCTGACCGTGTTCTGCGCCGTGATCGGCAGCCTGCTGGCCACGGATGGCGCACCCGCCTGGTCCGTGTTGCTCTACAGCGCTGCCGGTATCTGGTTACTGGCTGGCGCCGCCTTTGCCGTCAATTGTCTGCTGGAAGCGCAGGTCGATGCCCGCATGACCCGCACGGCGCGCCGGGCGACTGCGCGCGGCGACCTGGGGCCAGCCCAGACGGTCGTGTTTTCGCTGGTGCTGGGCGGCGCTGGCGCCGCCTTGCTGTACACGCAGGTCAATCCGCTGACGATGTGGCTGACACTGGCCACGTTCGTTGGCTACGCCTTCATCTATACCTTGCTGCTGAAACCGGCCACGCCGCAGAACATCGTGATCGGCGGGTTTGCCGGCGCCATGCCGCCAGCGCTCGGCTGGGCCGCGGTGGCCAATGGGGTGCCGCTCGAGGCGTGGCTCCTGGTGCTGATCATCTTCCTGTGGACGCCGCCGCATTTCTGGGCGCTGGCGATGGCGCGGCGCGACGACTACGCGCGCTCCGGCCTGCCGATGCTGCCGATCACCCATGGCATGGCCCATACCGGCCAGCAGGTATGGCGTTACAGCGTGGCGCTGGCAATCGGGACTGCGCTGCCATGGGCGGTTGGCATGAGCGGGCTGTTCTATCTGGCGTGCGCGTGCGCACTGAACGCCGTGTTCCTGCGCCATGGCTGGCTGGTTCACAAGCACTACAGTGACGCGATCGCCCGCAAGGCATTTGCCTGGTCGATCGTGTATCTGGCGCTGCTGTTCGGCGCGCTGCTGGCCGACCATTACCTGACCCTGCTATTGGCGGTTTGAGCCACGTTGGGTTCGTCATCGAACAGAAGCGGAGAACGCTAACATCTTAAGCTGTTCCCATGACAGCTCGATACCACTCCGCCCCCACGACGAGGATGCGCAGCAATCCGGCGCCTCTACCCCTTCCAACCTTTCCGGGCGAGCGCCGCAAGATTGCGCGCCCTACAGCCTTGCTGCCCGAGGACGTGCGCGACAGCGCTGACCTGGCCCGGCTGATCGAACAACTTGGCTGCGGCGACGACCTCATTGTCGTGTCCAACCGCGCACCGTGCGTGCATTCGCAGACGGATGACGGCGTGAATGCCCAGCGGCCCGCCGGCGGCCTGGTGACGGCGCTCGAAGCCGTCCTGTCCAAAGAGGGCGGATGCTGGATCGCCCATGGCAGCGGCACAGCCGACCGCGCCACGGTCGATGCCAACGACCACGTCCTGCCCGAGCATCTGAACGCGCCGTACCGGCTGCGCCGCCTGTGGCTCAGCGATGCCGAAGTGGCCGGCTACTACGACGGCCTGGCCAACGAGGCGCTCTGGCCCCTGTGCCACCGCACCGGCGTCGCACCGACGTTCCGGTTTGACGACTGGTCGCATTACGTGGCCGTCAACCGCCGCTTCGCTGACGCCGTGATTGCCGAAGCCACGAGCGAGCGGCCGGTGGTGCTGGTGCAGGACTACCACCTGGCGCTGGTGCCGCAGATGGTGCGCGAGCAGCTGCCGGACGCCGTCATCATCCTGTTCTGGCACATTCCGTTCCCGACGCCCCAGGTGCTGGCCACGTTCCCATGGGCGCAGCAGATGATGGCAGGCTTGCTTGCCAGCACCGTGATGGGCCTGCAAACGCCGGCCGATCTGACCAACTTCAGCCTGGCGCGTGCTGCCATCCCTGGCGCCCAGGGCCGCGGCGCGGCGCATGCCGGCGCCTATCCGATTTCGATCGCGTGGCCGGCCAGGAATGACGTTGCCACGCCCGGCGTGCGTGACGCGGTGGGCAGCCAGTTCGGCATCGCGCCTTGCGTGCGATTGCTGGTCGGTGTCGATCGCATGGACTACACGAAAGGCCTGAGCGAGCGCCTGCAGGCCTTCGAGTTGCTGCTCGAGCGCCGGCCCGACTTGCGCGGGCAGGTAACGCTGCTGCAGATCGGCGCGCCATGCCGCTCGGCGCTGGCCGCGTACCAGACGATCACGCGCGACGTGGTCGCGCTCACGCAGCGCATCAATGCACGCTTTGGCAAGGATGACTGGCAGCCGGTCGTACTGCATGCAAAAAGCGCGGATGCGGCCACCGTCACCGCCTGCTATCGCGCGGCCGACGTGTGCCTCGTCACGAGCTTGCATGACGGGATGAATCTGGTGGCAAAGGAATTCGTGGCGGCCCGTACCGACCTGCGCGGCGCACTGGTGCTCAGCAGCCAGGCCGGCGCTGCCGCTGAACTGCATCAGGCCCTGATTGTCGATCCGCGCGATATCGCCGGCATGGCCCGCGCCATTGAGCGCGCGCTGGACATGCCGCTCGACGAGCAGACCCGGCGCCTGCGCGCGATGCGCGGCGTCGTCAGTCAATACACGGTGTTCCGCTGGGCTGCGCAGTTGCTGGTGGATGGCATGCGCATCGAGGCGAGCCGCCGGATCACGCGTAGCCCGGCACACGCTTATTTGCGTTGAGCGGGTAGAAGCACCGCCCTGGCGACGCTCAGGTTGTCGGCAGGGCGGTTTCCATCTCGCACGTTACGGCCAGCAGCGTATCGCCAAAGCCCCCGCGCGCCCGCGCATCGAGCCTGGCGCTGGTGAACACGCGCGGCAGCGCGCTCCACGCGAAGCGGGCGCCCGACAGTTCCAGCGCCCGTACCAGCAGCACGTCTTCATGGCAGGCCACTGCCGCAAAGCCCCCGGCCGCCTGGTAGGCCTGCGCGCACACGCCCAGGTTCGCCCCGTGAATGTGACGGTGATCTTCGCGGTCATGGTAGGTGCGGGCGAAATGCTCGCGCAGCAGTTGCGCCTTGTCCGCGTGGGGCGACCAGTCGTCGACTGCCACCGAACCACAGACGACATCGGCGCCCAGCGTGACCTGCACGGCCAGCCATTGTGGCGAGACGCGCGTATCGGCATCGGTGAATGCCAGCCAGCGCGCCTCGGCCGCGATCAGGTGCAGGGCGCCGGCAGCACGCGCGCTGCCGACCTGGCGCGCCGCAATTTCCAGGGCGTCGAGCCGGCAACCGGCCAGCGCGAATGCCGTCTGCCATTCGCGCACGACAGCGGCCGTGCCATCGTCGCAGGCGTCGAGCACGACGCACACCATGACCGGTTCGCCGGCCAGTTGCGGATGCGTTGCTGCCTGCAGGACGGCTTGCAGGCAGGCGCCCAGGCATGCTTCTTCGTTGTGGGCGGGGATGGCGACGCCGATCATGCGCGTTCTCCCTGCAGCGGCGCCACCGGGCGCCAGACGTCGAGCACGAACGCTTCGTCTCGATGGTGCAGCGCGCGGCGCAGGCCCGGCAGCGCGTCAGCAATCGCGTGCGCCGTCGCCGTCGGCGTGATGCGGTCGTCGAAGTCGTGCAGATAGTGGCACAGCACCAGTTCGCCGTCCGGCGCCAGGTTCGCTGCAGAGCCCGCCAGCATCGAGGCGATCGCATCTTCGTCGAAGTAATACAGCAGTTCGCTGAGCACGATCAGGTCGAAGGTGTCGTCCAGCGGCCAGTCGGCCGGCAGGCGGCGTGTTTCAAAGTGAATGCCCCGCGCGGCGGCGTCAGGGACGCGGCGCCGTGCGGCATCCAGCGCACTGGCGGCGCCGTCACAGGCCAGCAAGCGGTCGCAACGTGCGGCCAGCGCCACGCTCATTTCACCGTTGCCGCAGCCCGGCTCGAACGCGCTGCGGTAGCGTGGCTTGCCGAGACTGGCGAGCAGGATCGCGCGTTTGCGTTGTTCATACCAGGCGCCGCGCACGTCCCACGGATCGTCCGATTGGGCGTACAGGGTTTCGAAATGGGCCAGGGGTTGTGTGTCACGCATGGTCTGGGAAGTAAATTTCAAAAGGGTGCAGGACGCGTTCCATGGCAAACGCGGGCAGGATGGGCGCTGCGCCGCTGCTGGCGTCGCCCTCGATCTGGCTGTGGAAGCACCCGAGGGCGGCGCGCTTGCGCGTCAGCGCGTCGGCTGGCACCGGCAGTTTGCGCGCCTGCGCCAGGGGCATGGCATCGTCGCCCGGCGCGCTCCAGTGCCAGCCCCAGACCGGTGCCTGCAGCACGCGGGCGCCGCGCTGGCGGGCAACGGCGCTGCACGCCAGCGCTGTCGATTCGTGGTCGGGGTGGCCGTCGAAGCGCCAGGTGGTGATGACGATGTCGCCCGGCGCGATGATCGCGGCCAGCTGGCGCTCGAGTTCAGGCGCGGCGGCCGTCACGCCGCCATCCGGGATATGCAGGCGCAGCACATGGTCGGCGTCGATGCCCAGGTGGGCCAGGGCGGCATTGGTTTCGTCGGTTCGCGCCTGGCGCAGGCGCTCCGGCGACCACGTAGGCGAGCCCGGATGGCTGGCTTCACCATCGGTGACGGCCACGATCAGCGGCGCGTCACCCCGCGCGGCGACCAGTTGCAGCAAGGCGCCGCAGGTCAGGATTTCGTCGTCGGGGTGGGGCGCGACCACGACGACGCGCGCGCCGGGCGGTACCAACGCATCGAGCGTGGTTGGCTCGACCGCGGCGAGAGCAGCGTCGCGCGCCCAGTCGGCCGCTGCCGGGCCCGTGCCGCTAATGTGCCGTGAGCGGTTTACAAGGTCCATGGCGCATTTTCCAAGGCGGCGACCAGCTTGCCGACAGCTTCCTGATCGCGCTCCGCGTGGCTCTGGCGCATGAAAACGGGCAGGTCCGCATACAGCTGCGCGAGCGCGGCATCCTTGCACAGCGGGCCGGCGCCCAGTGCGCGGCCCACGGCATGCAAGACCGCGTTGGCCGTCGCTTCGACGCTCAGGCGTACTGTCATCGCGGTGCGCATGGCGTTGGCGTGTGGTGCGCTGTCGATGGCTGCCGCGGCCTCGCGGATCAGCGCGGCGCAGCCTTGCAGTGCTACTGTAACTTCGCCGAGTTGGGCCAGGCGATGGGGGTCGCTGCGTTCGGCCAGCCGTTCCCGCAGCGCATCGGCCAGACGCGTTGCGGCGCCGAACCAGCATGCAGCCACGCCTGCGCCGCCTTGCCAGAAGCCGGCGCGTTCAACATAGAAGCCCGGGCCTGCCAGCGGCGTGGCGACGACATCGTCAAACCAGACGTCGACACTGGCCGTGGCGCGCATGCCGACTGCGTTCCAGCCGTCGTTGGTGACGCGCACGCCAGGCTGGCGCAGGTCGACCGCCGCCAGCATCGGGGCGCCGTCGTCATCCCAGCAACTGACCACCGCATGTGTGACGCCATGGGCACCCGAGCACCAGGCCTTGCGGCCGCGCAGAATATGTTGGTTATCGATGGACAGCAGGGCCAGGCGTGCATCCGGTGGCTCCGCGCACCAGGTTCCCCACGTAGCTTGCTGGGTGTCGGCCAGTGCGTGCGCCTGGGCTTCGTGCAGGATGGCCACCGCATCGGTATGCCCTTCGAACACCTTCGCCAGGGGCAGGTCATGCGCGCCAACGGCGGCGAGTGCCTGCCAGCGGGCCAGCGTTGCACCATGGCCGGGTAACGGGAGGCGTGCATGGCCATCGCGCACGAGTTCGCTCAGCGCCTCGGTCGGGGACGGCCCAACGAGGCTGGCGAGCGCGCTGCACAGCGGGGTAAGTGGAGGTGTGACTGAAGCGGCAATCTGCATGACATCGACGTGTTTTTATTGCAACGATTCGATGCTAGCAGGCGTTGATACATTCCGCCTGTACGCCATTTCACACAGGAAAGGAGTATGCAAGATGGGCGGGTCATTCGTTATCCGGCACTCGTGCTTTACGTAATGATGCTGCTACACTCCCGCCATCTTCCCCTCCACGGACAGCGTTGCAATGAACTTCGAGCTCGGCGATATCGGTCAGGTCATCCAGTTGGCGATCGCGCCCGTGTTCCTGCTTGCTGGTGTCAGCATCTTGCTGATCGTGCTGACCAACCGGCTTGGACGCATCATCGACCAGATGCGCTTGTTGGAAGATCGCGCCATCAAGTGCGTTGATGCCGAGTGTGTGGCTGCGCTGAGCAATCTGCACCGCCGTTCCAGCCTGATCAATATCGCCATTGCCGCCGGCACGCTGTGCGGCCTGCTGATCTGCCTGGTGATCGCGATGCTGTTTCTCGGCGACGCCACCGGTCTGCCGCTCGTCCATCTGATCGCTGCCAGTTTCATTGGCGCGATGCTGGCCCTGACGACCAGCTTCATCAGTCTGATGCGCGAGGTATCGATGTCGTACCGCCTGATGCGTGAGCAGCAGCTAATGGCGATGGCCATGTGCGCGGGGCGTGCTCCCTGACTGTCAAGCGGTACGGGCACCCGAATTGATACTGCTGAAGTTGCGGTTTATGCCCTGGCGTTAAAAAACCCGCTTTGCCGTGACGGCAAGCGGGTTAGTCGTGCGCTGGCGCTGAACAGCCGTCAGCGAATTACTGCATGCCGCCGCTGCTGATGAAATGCTCGCGTGCGTAGGCCAGCAGCTGGGCTTCCGATGGATGATCCACGGTTTCCACTGCCTTGATCTTGTCGGCGATTGCCGGCATCTTGCTCGTCAGGTAGGTGACGAACGCGGTCTTTTCTTCGGCCGGGCCCACGACCAGGATCTGCTCGCTGTCGGTCAGCGCATTGGCGATGTCCTTGTAGAACAGCGTGTTGTCGTCGCCATTGACATGGTTGTCGCCGTGCTTCTGGTGAGGATGCGGATGCGTCGAATGGGTTTTCATCGATTCGGATTCCGACGCATTCTTGTCGAAGTGGATGACTTGGGCTTTGGTGTGGTCGAGCCAGACGACGGCGTTATTCAGGGACATGGTTGCTTTCGTTATGTAGTGTGATTCGAGGATAGCGCATGTGCCGTGATGACTGGGTGCGCTACCACACGCAGGGCCCATCACAGCGCGCTAAACTGAAACTCCACGAATTGCATTCAGGTGGCGACGATATCGATACTCCTGAAGTTTCGGTATCATGGCGTCAGGAGGATACCAACGATGAGAGCAGATTTCAGACTGGCGCGCATGCTGCACGTCCTGAGCCATATTCACGGCCGCACGAACACCACGAGTTCCGAGGAGCTCGCTGTCATGCTTAATACCAATCCCGTGCTCGTCCGCCGGATGATGGGTGGACTGCGCGCCGCAGGGTATGTGACGTCGACGTCCGGGCGTAACGGTGGCTGGGTATTGGCGGTCGATCCCGATGCGATTACGGTGCTCGATGTGTACCAGGCGCTGGAAGAACCGGTGATCTTCGCAATCGGCGCGAATGTCGATCATCCGGGCTGCCCGCAGGAACAGGCCATCAATGGGGCGCTCGAAGTGGCAATGGCCCAGGCGGCTGGCACGCTGCTGCGTGAATTCGGGCAGGTGCGCCTGTCGGCCTTCATCGCGCCTGCGGCGACGTGAAGAGGGCATTCGTCTGATCGCTTGCCGCTGGCTCTGGCACCACTACATGAAAACCGCCCAACTGCCTGAATTGCTCCACCGCGAAATCGATGAAGGTTTTCACGCGCAGCGGCTGATAGTGGCGTGACGGCGTCAGCACGTACAAGTCCTGACTGCGGGCCATCCAGCCTGGCAATACCTGAACCAGTGTTCCGGTCGTTAACAGATCGTGGATCAGCCAGTCGGGGCAAATGGCGATGCCGCTTTTCATCACGAGCGCTTCGCGGATCGCCAGCGCATTATTGACGCGGTACCGGCTGCGCACGGGGACCTGGATCGCTTGACCGCCGCGATGCAGATCGATCGTGGAGCCGGGTGTCCACGCAAAACGCACGAAGTCGTGGCCGTCCAGGTCGGCGGGATGCCGTGGGACGCCGCGTTGCTGCAGATACGCAGGCGAGGCCGCTAGAAAGCGCGGGATCGTCGCCAGGTGGCGGCCGGTGACGTCGGGCGGTAGCGGTCCGCCGAGCCGGAAAGCGATATCGACCCCTTCGGCGACCATATCGATGTAGCGGTCGTCCAGTACCAGTTCGATCTCCACCGCCGGATGCGCCGCCAGAAAGCGCCCGACGATCGCATTGATCCGCAACTGCCCCAGGCCGACGGGCGCATTGATGCGCAGAAGACCCGAGACGTGGCCGGCCATCCCCTGGACCGTGCCCACGGCAGCATCGAAGCCGTCGAGCACCAGTTTGGCATCGAGATAGAATTGCCGCCCCTGGTCGGTTGGCGACAAGCCCCTTGTGCTGCGCTGGAATAGCCGCACAGACAGGTGCTGTTCGAGCTGGGCCAGCAACTTGCTGACCGTCGGCTGCGTCGTCCCGAGTTCACGCGCTGCTGCCGAGAGGCTGCCCAGCTCCAGCGTTCGCACGAAGGTGCGCATGGCCCGGAGAGTATCCATCGAGATATTCTTGAATGGAATGAGTGATGTTCGATTTTACCATCTTCCTGCACAGTATCGAATGACCTATCGTGGGCTCTTTATTGCTGAGGATACCCATGCGCTACTACCTACACAACGCCGCGATCTGCGCCGCAATAACCCTTGCAGGCAACGCGCTGGCGGAGGACGCACGTACGCATTGGGTGACGTCCTGGTACGCAGCACCTCAACCTGGCTGGGACAGCCAATTCGTCCTGCCGATGAACGTGCCTGCCGTTTTGAAGGATCAGACAGTGCGCGAATACGTTCGCATCAGTACCGGCGGCGATCGCATCAAGCTGGTGTTCTCGAATCGCTATGGTAAAGCGCCCCTTGCAATCGGCGCGGCCAGCGTGATGATGCGCAAGGTGACGTTTGCAGGCGCGCGGCAGGTGACGATCGCAGCTGGTGCGACGGTCACGAGCGACCCGGTTGCGTTATCGGTCGCGCCGCTGTCGCAGCTGGAGGTCACGACCTATGTGCCACGGCGTACCCCGGTCACCGGGTTTCACTGGGGTGCCTCGCAGAGTTTCAGCATCGTTGCCGGCAATGCGAGCCGGGCGGCCGATTTCTCGAACGCGGCGCGGGTGGAAGGGCGCTTGTTTCTCAGTGCCGTGCTGGTGGGCGCATTGCCGAATGGCCGCGCGGTGGTGGCGCTGGGCGACTCCATCACCGATGGCAACGGATCCACGCCGGATGCGGATCGGCGCTGGCCCGATTTCCTCGCGCGCCGGCTTGCGCCGCACGGCATCGCTGTGGCCAATGCCGGCATTTCCGGCGCGCGGCTGCTGAAAGATGGCATGGGCGAGCGCGCGCTGGCGCGATTCGGGCAGAATGTGCTGAGCCAACCCGGGGTGTCGGACGTGATTGTCCTGTTGGGGATCAACGATATCGGCTGGCCTGGCAGTCCATTTGCGCCGACTGAACCTATGGTGGCGCTGGATGAATTGACGGCGGGCTTTCGCCAGCTCGCGGCCACCGCGCATGCCAGAAACATCCGGATCACGGTGGGGACGCTGCCGCCATTCGAGGGGGCGCTGGAGGGAACACCGTTTGCCGGGCATTACAACCCGCAGAAAGAGGCATTGCGCCTGCGGCTGAATGACTGGATCCGGGGCGCTGGCATCTTCGACGGCGTGGTCGACTTCGACGCGGTGCTGCGCGATCCGGCGCGACCGCAGCGCATGCGTGCTGAATTTGATTCGGGCGACCATCTGCACCCGGGCGATGCAGGGTATCGGAAGATGGCCGATGCCATCGATATCGGCGCCATCGTTGCGCGCGATCCGCGCGCTCGTCGCGACGCTGCTTCGGCCCGGATTCAGTGAGCTGGTCTGATCATTCCTTGTCGTCGTTGTTTGCGCCCGGGTCCGGCTTGACGCGCGTGAGCTTGTAGTCGGCCGCAGAGCGCTCGAGCGCCAGGCCGAGCACATCCTTGAGGTCGTCAGGACTCGCGCCGTTGTCGAGTTGCTGCTTGGCGAACGTGTTGCGCAGCGTGCGGCCGCCGGAGCGCGCCAGATCCATCCCGGCGCGCTCGAACGTGGCGCGCATCTGCACGTAGACGGTCTTTCTTGTCATCCTGGCGCCGGCTGCATTGGCCGGAAAGACGAACTGGCCAGGGATGGCCAGCGTCTCGCGCTCGGCGAGCCACGGCAGCAGCTCATCGGCGCCGTCGCGGGGGAGGGTGATCGTGTGTTCGTGGCTGGTGTCATGCTTTTCGTCGGGCGTGATGGTCAGCACGATCGAGCCGTCGAGCGCCTGCTGGCGGCCGATCTCGGACATCAGCAAGCCGATCGCTTCCGATACGCGCAAACCGGCCAGGGCGATGACGACCTGCATGGCGCGATCCCGCCGGCGCTTCCAGCCCTCGAACGGGGTACTGGTACGGCGCTGTGGCGCCTCTGCCGGCAAGGCCGCGAAGAAGCGCACCAACTGCTCGTCGGACAATGTGCGGCCGGCGTCATCGCGCGTCATGTGGGCACGATCGATGTGGAGGATGGCGAGCTGCGCCGGGTTGGGGTTGACGTCGAGGTGCTCATAGCAGCGCTCAAGGAGCCGCAGGTAACGGTAGGCGATCTTGCTGTTGAGGACAAGCTTTCCCTTGACGGTGCGGCCGATGAAACGGGCGAGGTCGGCGTGGGTGACCGTGGAGAAGGTGAGGCCTTGCTCAAGCATCCAGCCCGCCACGTTGGCGAACATGAAGTTGTAGATCTTAGCCGATGCCGCAGACGGAATGCGCAACGTGCCATCGGCGGGAAGGCGGCGGCCGGTTTCGGCAAAGGCTGCGGTAGCGACGAATTCCCGGAATGCTTTGATGGGATCACGGTCCCATGAAGTTGGTGTGGACATGGACGATAGGATCAGGTTGGGATGCACCAGACTACCATAAAAAGGTAACTAACCAACATAGAAATCACACCAAGCCTATATATCAACATTTTCGACTACCTCAAAGACAACAACCCAACAACCAGCCACCAGAGGGAAGGTTCGATTGTGCCTCGACCGGCTGGGGAAGTCCGCAACCCCGAAGATCGACTCGATCCGTTTCTGAACAGCCAGGTCTGGTCAGACAAGCTGAACCGGAACTCCAGCAATTGCGAAAAAATTTTGTTGCGCTACCCTTGACGCAGGTACGGTGCACCCCGGTGCAGATACCCATAGCTTTTGCACCGGAAAAGGCGGCATTCGTGTTCGTTGTCGGAGGATCCTTCCTCCAACAATCAGCAGGGCGCTAAAAGGAACTGAGAATCGGACGCGGCCCGGCGGCGAGCGCCACTATCCCTTGATAGGGGATAGCGTGCCGTCTTGCGCGCTAAGGTGGCGGCATGGACAAGAACCGCACCGAGGCATTCAGCGACGGCGTCATCGCCATCATCATCACCATCATGGTACTTGAGCTGCATGCGCCCGCATCCAGCAGTCTGGCCGCCGTAGCCGATGCCGGGCCGGCGCTCGCGCGCTACCTGCTCAGCTTTGTATACGTCGGTATCTACTGGGTCAACCACCATGCCCTGCTGGACCGGGTGCGGCGCATCGATGCGCCGGCCCTGTGGGCCAACCTGCACCTGCTGTTCTGGATGTCGCTGATTCCCTACGTGACGGCGTGGGCCGGCCAGCACCCGATGGATCCGGTACCGGTGGCACTGTACGGCGTCATTCTGATGAACTGCGCGCTGGCCTTCACGCTGTTGTCGTGGTGCCTGCAGCGCGGTAGCGGCGCCGCAGGCACCGCCTGGACCAGCCGCAAGAACCGCTTCTCGGTGCTGATGTACGCATTGGCCGTCCTGCTGTCGCTGTGGTCCACGCTGGCCGGTGCCCTGGTCCATATGCTGCTCGCACTCATCTGGGTACGGCCGGACGTTCGCCAGCCGTCCACGGAAGCGGCAGACAGGGCAGAGACCCGAAACAGATGAGGAGAACGCCGTGCTCGACCACGTGGAAACACAGGTCACTGCCTGGGTCGAATGGCTGCGGCTGCTGGTAGAGGCGCCCGGCGCGCTCGTAATCGGCGCCGGGATACTGGTCGCACCAGCCCCCGTCAGGGGAGCCGGCGCAGCGTGCCTGAGGCGCGTCAAGCCTTGATGAAGGCCAGCAGGTCCTCGTTGAGGCGGTGCTTGTGGGTGGTTGGCAGGCCGTGCGGCGCGCCTTCGTAGACCAGCAGGGTGGCGTTCTTCACCAGCTTCGCCGCCGCCTTGCCAGAGGCGTCGATCGGTACGATCTGGTCGTCCGAACCATGCACGATCAGGGTTGGCACGTCGATCTTCTTCAGGTCGGCGGTAAAGTCGGTCTCTGAAAATTGCTTGATGCAGTCATAGGCATTCTTCAGGCCACACTGCATGCCCTGCGCCCAGAACGTGTCGCGCACGCCCTGCGAGATTTTTGCGCCCGGACGGTTGTAGCCATAGAAGGGCAGCGTCAGGTCCATGAAGAACTGCGAGCGGTCTTCCACCACTGCCTTGCGGATGCCGTCGAACACGTCCATCGGCAGGCCGCCGGTGTTCGTGGCCGACTTGACCATCTGCGGCGGCACCGCGCCCACAAGCACTGCCTTGGCCACGCGTTGATTGCCATGGCGACCGATATAGTGTGCCACTTCGCCGCCGCCGGTCGAATGGCCGACCAGCACCGCGTTCTTGAGGTCGAGGTGCCGGATCAGTGCCCCCAGGTCGTCCGCGTAATGGTCCATGTCGTTGCCGTTCCACGGCTGGCTCGACAGACCGTGGCCGCGGCGGTCGTGCGCGATCACGCGGTAGCCCCGCGATGCCAGGAAAAACATCTGGTCTTCCCAGGCATCGCCCTGCAACGGCCACCCATGGCTGAACACGACCGGCTGGCCGCTGCCCCAGTCCTTGTAATGGATGACAGTGCCGTCCTCGACGGTCAGGTAGTTGCCGGCGCGCCCGCCCGGCATGGAGGGACGTTGTGGCCTGGTCGCAGCGGCGGCGTTGCCGGCCACCGCAAGGCCGGCGCCGATGGCGCCGGACGCAGCGCCCGCAAGGAGGCTACGGCGCGACAGGGTAGCTTGGTTCGACATGATGGATCCTTTCAGGTTGGACAAAAGCCTGTGCTCGCAAGCCCAGGGCTGGCTCCAGTCTAAAGAAGCGGGCCTTGCCTGAACCCGGCCAGAAGGCCAGGCCACCCGGACTGGCCGAACGATACGGGCCGTCCCGCAGTCCGGTCGCTACCATCCTGCTGCATACCCGGACCCTGCGGGCTCACCACATTAATTCAGGAAATCACATGCATACGCTTATTCCGGCAGCAACCCGGCAGCATGCGGCAGCGCAGACGCGCGGCGACATCATCCGATGGTGCTGCCTCTTGCTGCTGTGTTCGGCCTATCTGCAGGGCGGGCTGCAGAAGGCGCTCGACTTCCCCGCTGCGGTGGCCGAAATGCGCCATTTTGGACTATCGCCCGCTGCGCCCCTTGCGCTGGCGACCATCGCCGGCGAGCTGCTCGCGTCGATTCTGGTCCTGTCCGGCAGGATGCGCTGGGCAGGCGCCGTCTACCTGGCGGCGTTCACCCTGGCGGCGAACCTGGTCGCCAACCGCTTCTGGGACATGTCGGGCATGGCGCGCACGATGGCGCAGAACGGCTTTTGCGAGCACCTCGGCCTGGCGGGCGCTTTCCTGCTCGTGGCCTGGAACGACTGGACGCGTGACGACCGGTTCAGCCGGCATAGGCCCGCACGCCGGGCACCGTCAGCCTGATGACCGTGCCTGCGCCGCTGCCCGATTCGAGTTCCAGGATGCCGCTGATGCGATCGGCACGCTCGCGCATGCCGACCAGGCCCCAGCGGCCGTCGGCGGCGCCCTTGTGCAACACCGCTGCGTCGATGCCCTGTCCATCGTCGGTAACGGTCAGTACCAGACGCTCGTGCTGATACTCCAGGTTCGCATCGACGTGGGAAGCGGCCGCGTGGACACAGGCGTTGTGCAGCGCTTCGCGGGCGATGGCGGCCACCTCTGCACCGATTCCGACAGCACGGCGGCGCCGAAGGCCGCTGGTGCGCAGGCCGATAGCGATGTCCGGATGCGCCACCCGCAACTGGGCAATGCTGTCCTCAAGCAGGTCCTCGGGCTGTTCGCTGCCGACTGAACGCAGCTCTTGCAGCTGTTCGCGCCCCTCGCCGAGCGCCCGCCGGGCATGGCCGAGCACCTGTTCGATCTCGCCGCGCGCGCGTGCGTCCCTGGGCAAGCCCGCGGCGATCGCATCCACACGAAACACCAGGCTCTGGACCGTCTGCAGGAAGGTATCGTGCAAGGTACGTGCAATGCGTTCGCGCTCGGCCATCTTCACGTGCATGCGCTCGGCCACGCGCCGAGTCAGATAACGTACACGGTAGCGATAGGCCAGGAACAGCAGGGCAGCTATCAGCGCCATGCCGAACAGTTTGAACCACGTTGTCTGCCACATTGTCGGTTCGACCGTAAAGCGCAGCACCGCCTGTGTCGCGCTGCGCACGCCGTCTTCGTTGATGGCGTGCAGGCGGAATACATAATTTCCCGGCTTCACATTGGTATACGACGTCGTGCGGCGCGTGCCGGCGTCTTGCCACCCCGAATCGATCCCTTCCAACAGATACTCGAAACGCACACGCTCCGGCATGCGCAGCGAGGGCGCGGTGAAGTCGACGCGCAAACGTTCGGTACCCGCTGGCAGAATCGCCGCGTTCCAGCCGGGCGATCCGGGGGTGAATACGACCTTGTCGCTCGACAGGGACAAGATCAATGGTTTCGGCGCAACGTGGTTACGCTTCAGGTTCGCGCTGTCGACGCGCATCACGCCCCCGGTCGCCACCAGCCAGAGCGTGCGGCCGTCCACGGTCCATGCGCTGCGCCAGCGACTTTCGATGACGGCGCGGCCCGGATAGCCGTCCAGGGCATTGAAGACTTCGTAATTCAGCGGCAGATCGGGATTGTCGATGCTGCGCTTCCAGTCCTTTGCTGTCACATGGACCAGTCCAGCGGCGCCGTTCAGCCAGCGGTCACCGTCGGCCGTGACGACAAAGCCCGAGACATTGCGCAGGACACTCGCGTCAGGAGCGTGCAGCATGCGCAAGGCGCCGCCCTGTACGACACCGGTGCCGTTGTCGCCACTGAGCACGAGGTCCGTTTCCGGAAAGATCGCCGCAGTCATGCCGAGGGCACGGATATCGATGGGCGGGCGGGTGGCATCGGTCGCGAGGTCGTAATGGAATAGCTCGCCGTTTCCGGTAGCCAGCCACATCTGCCCAGGCCCGGCCAGGGCCGACTGATAAATCTTGGCCGGCAGGCTGAAGTTCCTGCCAGGCTGCCATTTCCCATCTCGCCAGCCGATCAATCCGATATCGGCTGCTGCTGTCCACAAGACCTTGCCGTCGTCCAGGATACCGAACAACCGCCGGTCCATCGGCTTCCCGTCGGCCCCTGGGGGCAGTGGTATCTCCGCCGCACCTTCCGCATGATGACGCCAGATGCTGCGTTTTCCGCCCACCAGCAAGGCGCCGGCAGGGTCCCGGCCCAGTACCGTGACCGGATGCCGGGGCTCCACCGGCACTGCGCGCTCGGGCAGCAACTGCCACATCTTGCCCGTCACTGCATTCGCGGCCCACATCCGTCCAGCGCCATCGGCCACCGTGCTGTAGACAACGCCTTCTCCTTCCAGTTCGGTGGGAACCATCCGCTTCGGGCGAAACCGGTCGATCCCGCCTTCAGACGTGACCCAGGTCGCGCCTTCGCGATCCACCAGGATCGAGGTCAGGGTCTTCCCTGACATCTGGATCGTCGCGTCGGCTGGCGCGCCGGCCGGCCGCGCGACCTTGTATCCGGGAGCGGTATGGCGAGCTGCGCCTGGCACCACGCACGGCGGCCCGGGACAGTCGAGCGTCCAAAGGGCGCCGTCGTCGGAGAACTGGCCTGTGCCGAGCGCCTCCGGGGAACGCGGGACAGTGCGACGGCCGGGCGAGGCGCCGGCCGGCAGCGACTGCATCTCGCCTTCGCCGGAGATCAGCCACAGCCTGCCGTCGGGCGCGCGCAGCAGGTCGCCCCCCTTGTCCAGAATGCGCGCGAAGCGGCGGGTCTGCCGGTCGAGCCGCCAGATACTGTGATCCCTGCTGATCCAGAGCTGGCCTTGCCCGTCCAGGAGGAAGCCACGCACGTCGAGTGCATCCCAGTCCTCACCCGCTTGAACGGCCAGCCAGCGGTCTCCTTCGAGGCGATACACGCCCTTGCTGACCATCCAGACGCTGCCATCGGCATCGGCCGACAGGACGTCGATCATGGCGCCCGGGTCCGGCGCTGGGGGCAAGTCCTGCAAACGGCCATCGGGATGCAGCACGGACATGCCTTCGGCAGCCCGGCCCATATACAACTCGCCGCGGCTGCCAGCGTGCAGATAGCGGATCATGTTGCGGTTCAGGCCCAGGCCGGGCGGAAGTGGATAGCGTGAGAACTGCACACCGTCGAACCGGTACAAACCGTCCATGGTGCCGAGCCAGAGCCAGCCGTCGGAGGTCTGCGCCATTGCGCGGATCGCCTGCGGCGCGCCTTCCTCGGCGGTCCAGCGCGTGTGGTGGTAGTTGCGCAGGTTCGGCGCTGGCGACAGCGTGTCGACCGCCCCAACGGCCGGCGCAAGCATGGCGATCGCCAGCAGGGGGAGGGCGCGCAGCCATGCGCCGGGTGAAATGAGTGCGCTTGTGACCACTTTGCCTTGAGCTTGTCTGTCCTGAGGTGAGTGCGATACTAATTGAAGAGAGACGAAAGTGCCAGTGGCAAGTAAGGACGGCGCGACGCCAGCGGCCGACACCCGATGTGCTGGACGCTCAGCACTCCCGCCTCAGGCGGGAGTGCCAGGCGCATCAGCTGCGCAGGAAAGCCAGCAGTTCGGCGTTAAGCTGGTCCTTGTGGGTCACCGGCAGCGCGTGACCTGCGCCCTCGTACACCGACAGGCGGCCCTGCGGCAGCAGTTCGACGGCACGGCGCGCGGTGCTGGCCAGCGGCACGATCTGGTCGTCGTCGCCGTGCACCACCAGTGTCGGCATCGTCATTTTCTTCAGGTCTTCCGTGAAATCGGTCTCGGAGAACTGCTTGATGCAGCCGTAGGCGCTCTTCAGGCTGCACTGCAGCCCCTGGATCAGGAAGGTCTGCAGCTGGCCGTCGGAGGTTTTGGCACCGGGGCGGTTAAAGCCGAAGAATGGCACCGCCAGATCAAGGAAGTACTGAGCACGGTCGGTCATGACGCCGTCCCGGATGCCGTCGAACACCGACATCGGCACGCCGTCCGGATTGGCAGGCGAGATCATCATCTGGGGCGTGACCGCGCCCACCAGCACTGCCTTGGCGACGCGGTTGGTACCATGGCGTCCGATGTAGCGCGCCACTTCGCCGCCGCCGGTCGAGTGCCCGACCAGGGTGGCGCCGGTGATGTCCAGCGTTTCGAGAAGTGCCGCCAGGTCGTCGGCGTAGGTGTTCATGTCGTTGCCGTGCCAGGCCTTGCTCGAGCGCCCATGGCCGCGGCGGTCATGCGCGATCACCCGGTAGCCGTGCTCGGCCAGGAACATCATCTGGTTTTCCCAGGCGTCGCCGTTCAGCGGCCAGCCGTGGCTGAACACCACCGGGGTGCCGTGGCCCCAGTCGGTGAAGTAGATGATGGTGCCGTCGTGGGTGGTCACGGTGTTGATGGTGTGGCTCATGGTGTTTCCTTTCAGGGAGGCGGCGCGATGCCCGCGGCGCCGGGTTGGCGGTAAAAAAACTCAGAAGGCGAAGCAGCTGCAGCCGAAGGCGCCCCAGAATCCGGCAAAGTCCGACACCGGCACGTGCGACCTGCGCGCCCGGTCGTGGGCGTGACCATGTACGCCGCAGGCACCCCGGCACTGATGGGGCAGGGCGGCGGCCGGTGTCGCTTTCCGGTGGTGGCCCGGCACGGTGTTCACGGGCGACCAGTCGGGCAGCACGGGAATCGGCGGTGGCGCGATCGAACTGAATTCAGCCTGGCCGTAGACGATCTTGCCGCCGACCACGGTCAGCACCGACTCGATGTCCTTGATCGATTCTTCCTCCGCGCGGAAGAAGTCGCTGGACAGCACCGCCAGGTCGGCCAGCATGCCTTCGCGGATGCGGCCTTTCTTGCCCGTCTCGCTCGAGAACCATGCGCTGCCGCTGGTCCACAGTTCGAGCGCGGTCTCGCGCGGCAGCCGCTGCGCCGCGTCGTAGAGGCGCAGTCCGCCGACCGTGCGGCCTGATACCAGCCAGTACAGCGCGGTCCAGGGGTTGTAGCTGGCCACGCGGGTCGCGTCGGTACCGGCGCCGACCGGCACGCCGGTCTCCAGCATGCGGGTGATGGGCGGCGTGGCCTTGGCCGCGTCAGCACCGTAGCGCTCGACGAAGAATTCACCCTGGAAGGCCATGCGGTGCTGGATGGCGATGCCGCCGCCCAGGGCCTTGACGCGGTCGATGTTGCGCGGGGTGATGGTCTCGGCGTGGTCGAAGAACCAGGACAAGCCGGCGAAGGGGATGTCGCGGTCGACTTTCTCGAACACATCCAGCATGCGCGAGATCGATTCGTCGTAGGTGGCGTGCAGGCGGAACGGCCAGCGCTGCTGCACCAGGTGGCGCACCACTTTTTCGAGTTCCGCCTCCATGCCGTCGGCCAGGTCCGGGCGCGGCTGCAGAAAATCTTCGAAGTCCGCAGCCGAGAACACCAGCATCTCGCCGGCGCCGTTGTGGCGGTAGAAATCGCTGCCGTCGCCCGGCTTGACCAGCGCGGTCCAGCGTTCGAAGTCGCCCAGCTCCTGGCCCTTGTTCTGGGTGAACAGGTTATAGGCGATGCGCACCGTCAGCTGCTCATCTTTGGCCAGCGCATCGACGACGGCATAATCTTCGGGGTAGTTCTGGAAGCCGCCGCCGGCATCGATCACGCTGGTCACGCCCAGGCGGTTCAGTTCGCGCATGAACTGGCGGGTCGAATTGACCTGCTGCTCGAGCGGCAGGGTCGGGCCTTTGGCCAGGGTGGCGTACAGAATCATCGCGTTCGGGCGCGCGATCAGCATGCCGGTCGGGTTGCCGGCCGCGTCGCGCACGATTTCGCCGCCTGGCGGATTCGGCGTGTCCTTGTCGTAGCCTACCGCGCGCAGGGCGGCGCGGTTGAGCAGGGCGCGGTCGTACAGGTGCAGCACGAACACCGGCGTGTCCGGCGCGGCGCGGTTGATCTCTTCGATGGTCGGCATACGCTTCTCGGAAAACTGGAACTCGTTCCAGCCACCCACCACGCGCACCCACTGGGGATGCGGGGTACGCTCGGCCTGCGCCTTGAGCATGCGCAGCGCATCGGCCAGCGAGGGCACGCCTTCCCAGCGCAGCTCCAGGTTGTAGTTCAGTCCACCGCGGATCAGGTGGATGTGCGAGTCGTTCAGGCCGGGAATCACGGTACGGCCATTGAGGTCGATCACCTGGCTGTCGGGCCGGCGATGACGCATCACCTCGTCGGTATCGCCGACTGCCAGGAATCTGCCGTCCTGAATCGCCACTGCGCTCGCCTGGGGATTCTGGCGGTCGACCGTGTGGAAACAGCCGTTGAACAGGATCAGTGGGGCGCTGTGGGGGGCGGTGCTGGTGGATTGGCTCATGATGGGAACTCTCTGCTCTTGGATGGTCTAAAAGGCTTGCAGCAGGCCGCGTTGCTGCGCCACGGATGCAGCCTCGGTGCGGCACGATACGTTCAGCTTCGACAGGATGTTGTTGACGTGGTATTTCACGGTGCCCACGCCAATGCCCGCGTCGCGTGCGATCAGCTTGTTGCTCTTGCCCGCGCTCAGGTGGGCCAGGATGTCCAGCTCGCGCCGCGACAGCGGGCTGGTGTGGATGCGCAGCGCCAGCTTGTCCGCCAGCAGGGCCGGCAGATAGCGTCGGTGCTCCACGACCTGGCGCACGCAGCGCAGGATTTCCTCGAAGCCGGCCTGCTTGAGCAGGTAGCCGGCCGCCCCCGCCTGCAGTGCGCGGTGCACGTTCTCATCGCCTTCGTAACTGGTGAGCATCACGATCCTTGCATCCGGGTGCATCCTGCGGGTCGCGATGATGGCTTCCAGGCCGCCGCCCGGCATGTTCAGGTCGACCAGCATCACGTCCGGGCGCAGGCGCTCATACAGCGCAACCGCCTCGGCGGCGCTGGTGCCCTGGCCGAGCAGCGCCAGGCCCGGCTCGGATTCGATCAGGCTGGCAAGACCGGCCAGGATGAGGGGGTGGTCGTCGGCGATGACCAGTGATATTGGGGACTTGTCCATGCTGGATGCTCCGCTGTCCGTAGTCTGATGGCCGCATTGTCGGCGTGGCCGCCATGACGGTCTAGCTATACCAATGGATAGGAGGGGCAGGTCGTAAAACTGGCCAAATGGGATGGGCGCGACGTCCCCCGGCTGCCTACGATGTCGGGCAGCGGTGGCCGGTAACGGATCGATTACCGTCCATCCACCACCCAACCTGGAGATTCGCATGAGCGAACCAACACATCACCGCACGCAAGGTTTGGCGCTCGGCTTCCTGGCAGGCTATGTCGACACACTGGGCTTTCTCGCCCTGTTTGGCCTGTTCACCGCCCACGTGACCGGCAACTTCATCATGATCGGCGCCGCGCTGGCCGACCCCGGCCGCGAGATGGTGCTGTTGAAGTTTTTGGCTTTCCCGGCCTTCATCGTCGGCGTCGTCCTGGCGCGCCTGCTGATTGTCGCGGTCGAGCGGCGCGGCGGCGCCGCGCTGCGACCGGCCTTGCTGCTGCAGGTCGTGCTGCTGTCGGGCTTCATGGCCTGCGGCATCGCGGCCACCCCGATCGGCGAGCACGCCGGGTGGCTGGCGATGGCGGCGGGCCTGCTGGGCACCGCAGGGATGGGGGCGCACAGCGCCACCAGCCGTCTGCTGCTGACCCATCTGGCCCCGACTTCCATGATGACCGGGAACGTCACCCAGATCGTGATCGACCTGACAGACGCCGCCCGCGGGGCCAACGATCCGGGCTTGACAAGCAGGTGCGCCAAGTTCATCTGGCCCCTGGCGGCATTCGCCATCGGCTGCGTCGTCGCGGCCTTCGCTTTCCACCGGTTCGGCTTTGCCGCGCTGGTACTCCCCGTCCTGATCCTGCTCGGCCTGATGGCGACGGAAACGCCGGCAATGCCGGTGCAGGAGCGGGCGACCCCACCGTAAGGCAGGTATACCTTTGGATACTGGTTCCACAGCAAGCCGCGTCTTACGATTACCACCATTGCGGCCCACATCACGATGGGCCGCCCGAGCAATCAATGGAGAACATCATGCCCAATCCGAAACTCGAAGTCCTGACCCCGCAAAACTCCCAGCTGATCTTCATCGATCACCAGCCGCAGATGGCCTTCGGCGTGCAGTCGATCGACCGCCAGGTCCTGAAGAACAACGTAGTCGGGCTGGCCAAGGCCGCCAGGGCCTTCAACATCCCGACCATCATCACCACGGTGGAGACCGAGAGCTTCTCCGGCCATACCTACCCGGAGCTGCTCGACGTATTCCCGGGCAAGGAGATTCTCGAACGCTCATCGATGAACTCGTGGGACGACCAGAAGGTGCGCGACGCGCTGGCCAGCAACGGCCGGAAAAAGGTGATTGTTGCCGGCCTGTGGACCGAAGTCTGCAACACCACGTTCGCCCTGTGCGCCATGCTGGAAGGCGAGTACGAAATCTACATGGTGGCCGATGCCTCGGGTGGCACCTCGAAGGACGCCCACGACTTCGCGATGCTGCGCATGGTGCAGGCCGGCGCCGTGCCGGTCACCTGGCAGCAGGTGCTGCTCGAGTGGCAGCGCGACTGGGCGCACCGCGACACGTACAATGACGTGATGGCGATCGTGCGCGAGCATTCCGGCGCCTACGGCATGGGCGTGGATTACGCCTACACGATGGTGCACAAGGCGCCGCAGCGCATCACCGGCAGCCACGAAACGCTGGCACCGGTGCCCGCCAAATAATCCGTCAGCGCGGCAATACGGCAGGGCCGGCACGGTGGCGCCGTGCCGCCTTGCCGTTATTTTTTGGGAGGACCCCATGAAAATCTATGTCGTCGCGTTGGCGGCCGGCCTGCTGGTCGGCCTGATCTACGCGCTGCTGCAGGTGCGCTCGCCAGCGCCGCCGGTTGTTGCCCTGGTCGGCCTGCTCGGCATGCTGATCGGCGAGCAGTCGGTTCCGCTGGTCAAGCGCATGCTCGCCAGGGAACCGATCACGGCGAGCTGGCTGCGCACGCATTGCGTGGCCCAGATCACCGGCATTCCAGCCAGCCCCACCGACGCAGGAACGTCCAAGGGTCGCGCTGACGCGCCGACGACAGGCGAGCCACATGCGTGAGGCGGGACGGGCAACGGCATGAACCAGCAAGGGAGCGACGATGCAGCACCGGCGCGCATCTGCGTCGTCGACGACGACGCCGCAGTACGTCAGGCCATGGCCAACCTGCTGCAGGCGGACGGCTACGCAACGTTGCTGTTCGAGTCCGGCGAAAGCTTCCTCGCATCGCCACACTTGCCCGACATTGATCTTGTCCTGCTCGACGTCAAGCTGCGCGGCATCAACGGCTTCACGACCCAGGAGCGCTTCGCCGCCTTGGGCCTGGCCATTCCCTTGCTGTTCCTGAGCGGTCACAGCGACCGCGACATGGAACTGCGCGCGGCCCGCGCTGGCGCGATCGCGCTGCTGCGCAAACCGGTCGACCCCGACCTGCTGTTCGAGCACATCGAATGTGCCCTGAACTCCCGCAAGCGGCGCGGATGACGGCGTCGCTCGATCCACCTGCCGTGCCCGACGTGTCCGGATTGTATGGCCGGGAATGGCAGCTGGCACAGCTGGCGGCGGACTTTCGCCGGGTGCGCAGCGAGCGCACCTTCGGGGTGTCGGTCGTGCACGGACCCTCAGGCATCGGCAAGTCGGCACTGCTGGCGCGCTTCCTGGCCGACCCCTCTCTGTGCGATGCGACGGTGCTCAGCGCCCGGGCCGACCAGTACGGCGGAGGCGCACCCTATGCGGCGCTCGTGGACGGGATGCGCGCGCTGGTGGCGGACATCCTCGGGCAGAGTGAAGCCTCAGTGGCGCACTGGCGCGGCCGGATCGGCGCCGGCGTGGCGGATCCCGAGCTGACGCTTGCGCTGGTGCCGGAACTCGCCCTGCTGCTGGAAGGCGCGACGCCGCAGCTGCCCCAGGCATCCCTGGGTGGAGGCGGCCGGTTGGCGGCAGCGGTCCTGCGGCTGTTACGCGCCTTCGCCAGCGCCGAGCGCCCGCTTGTCATCGTGGTCGACGATGCCCATTGGCTCGACCCCGCCGCGGCCACGCTGCTCGAGCAGGTGGTCGGGATGGCCGCCGGGCTGCCGGTGATGCTCGTGATCGCGACGCGGCCGCGCGCCGGCGGCGCCCTCGACGCGGCCGCCGGCCTGGGCCGGCGCCTGGCCTCGCGCGCCGCCTACTACCGCGAACTGGCGGTCGAGACCCTGTCAGTGGCAGACCTGGAGCAGATGCTGGCCGATAGCTTCGAAGGCGCGCAGCCGCAGCTGGAACGGCTTGGCGGCCTGGTGCACCACAAAACAGGCGGGCATCCGTATTTCGTGCGGCAGTTCCTGCAGGGGCTGGCCGACGGTGGTCTGGCGCACTACGGACAGAAGGGCTGGGCGTTCGACTTCGACGGGATATGGCGGCGCCCCTTTACGGACAATATGCTGGGCCTTGCCCTGCAGGGCCTGATCCAGCTGCCACAGGAACTGCATGAACTGCTCGGCACGATCGCCGCGCTGGGACGGGCAGCCGACCTGGCCCTGCTGTGCGACGTCTCCGGCGCCGAGTCCGGGGCGCTCGACGACAGGCTGGCGCCAGCCTTGCGCGCCGATGTACTGGCACGGCGCGGCGGGATCTACGTCTTCACGCACGACCGCCTGCAGGAGGCGGCCTACGCCATGCTGGAGCCTTCCCGCCGCACCCGGCTGCACTACGCCGCAGCCACCGCGCTGCTGGCGCGCGCGCGGCTGGACGGACAGGACCGTACCTTGTTTCACGGGGTCGACCACCTGGCACACGCTGGCGCCCTGGTACCGGCGGCGCAGGCGGTCGAATTGGCAACGCTGGCGGCGCGCGCAGGCCGGCTCGCGCGCCGCGCCTGCGCCTACGCTGCGGCCTGCGGCTACCAGCTGCAGGCCCTGGAGCTGCTGACGCGGGCGCCGGTGCCTGTACCGGGCGCCGCGCTCGCGGTCGCGCTCACGACCGAGATTGAGCTCGAACTGGCCCACGGCCGCTTCCTGACCGGCCAGCTGGACGACTGCGCTGCACTGGTGCGCAAGCTGCTCGCGACGGTGCCGGACCGGTTCGTCCAGGCCCAGGTGCAGTGCCTTGCGGTCGAGCTGGCGGTGCGGCGCGGCCGCTACCGCGAGGCGAGCAACATCGCACTTGACGCCCTGCTCGGATTCGGGATCGCCATTCCCCGGGAACCGTCGGAGCAAGCGTGCGACAGCGCCTACGCCGCGCTGCGCGAGCGGCTGGACGGGCTGGGCGCTTTGACGCCGCTGACGGATCCCGAAGCCCGGATCGTGGTCTCGCTGCTGGCCAGCCTCCTGGTTCCTGCCGCCTTCACGTCGTTGAACCTGCTGTTCATGCAGCTGTGCCACATGCTGGAACTGACCCTGCGGCATGGCATGACGCCGGAAGCGGCCGTGTCGCTCGCCTGGCTCGGCGTCGTGGTATGCGAGCGCTACCGCGCATTCGACGACGGCTTCGCTTATGCGCAGGAGGCGCGCGAGCTGGTCGGGCGGCATGGCTACGCTTCGCACGAGGCGCAAGTCCTGTTGGCGCTCGACCAGGCCAGCGTCTGGACCCGGCCGCTGGACTTTTCGCTCGATTGCGCCCAGGCCGGCTTCGAGGCCGCGCGCGCGCAAGGAGACTTCACGATCGCCTGCTTCGAAGCCTGCCATCGGACCTGCATCCTGCTTGCGCGAGGCGACCGGCTCGAAGCGGTGCGCGAGGAAATCGAACGCGCGCTGGCCTTCGTTACCCAGGTCGGCTTCGCGGATGTGGAAGCGATCCTGCGCGTGCAGCGCGATGTCGTGGACTGCCTGAGAACGGTTCAGCCGGCCGGCAGCGCGCGAACGGGGCTGCTGTGCCGGCACGAGCAGCCCGGCAACGGCGGTGCCGAATCCATGTCGACGCTGCGCTTCTGGCACTGGCTCTACATCGGCATGCTCGATTACCTGGATGGCGATGACGCGCAGGCCCTGTTCTGCCTGGAACAGGCCGGGTTGCTGGCGTGGTCGGCGCCGGCGCACCTGCACCAGGCCGACTACCACCTGTTCAGCATCCTTGCCTTGTGCCGCGCGCCTGGCCTGGCCGCTGGCGCCGCCGGCGTGCGTGCGCGTATTGACGCGCACGTCGTACAGCTTGCATCCTGGGCCGCCGGCTACCCGCGTGGCTTCGCCGACAAGCTGGCGTTGGCCCACGCCGCTGTCCTCGACCGCGGCGGCGAAGCCATGGCCGCGCTCGCGGCCTACGAACGCGCAGCTGTGCTGGCGGAAGAGGGCGGCAGCGCACACATCGAAGGCATCGCGCATGAATGCGCGGCGCGGCTTGCCAGGCACGGTGGCCTGGCCACCGCGGCGACCGCGCACGCCAGCGCGGCGTGCGCGGCCTACCGCCGCTGGGGCGCACTCGGCAAGGTGGCCCGGCTCGAGGATACCTATCCGGGTGTTGGTGGCGCGGCTCGTCCTGGCCCGCCCGGCGCCACCGGGGCGATCCGCAACATCGATGGCGTCATTCGTGCGACCCGCGCCCTGTCGGAAGAGATCGACCCGGCGCCGCTGGTCAAGGCCTTGATGAGCATCGCGCTGGACTATGCGAACGCCCAGCGTGGCGTACTCCTGCGCCGCGACGGCGACCGGCTGCTGGTCCAGGCCAGCGCGCGCCTCGGCGCCGACGGCCTCGAGGTCGACATGACGGAGGCGACACCGGGCGAACTGGATCTGCCACTCACGGTCATCCATACCGCCTTGCGCTCGCGCACGGCGGTCAGCGTCAGCGACAGCCAGCGTCCTCCCGGCCATGCGCTCGATCCCTATCTGCGCACTCACCCGCGCTGCGCTGCGATCGCGATTCCCATGATCAAGCGATCGCAACTGGTCGGCATGCTGTATCTCGAGAACCGCCTGTCGTCCAGCGGCTTCACCGGCGAGCATACCCAGTTGCTGTCGCTGCTGGCGGCGCAGGCGGCCGTGTCGCTCGAGAATGCGAACCTGTATGCTGAGCTTCTTCAGGAAAACCGCGAGCGGCGCCAGGCCGAGCGCGCCTTGCGGGAAAGCCGCGCGACCCTGCTGCTGGGGGAAGGAATCAACCAGAGCGGGAGCTGGACCTGGGAGGTCGAGGACGGCGTGATCAACTGTTCCCCCGAGTTCCGCCGAATTTTCGGCCTCGACCCTGAGGTAACGTGGATCGCCTTTGACGCCCTGATGGCGCGCATTCATCCGGGCGACCGCACCGGCGCCGCGCAGCTGCTGGGCGAGGCATCGGCCGCCCGCACGGCGTTTCGTTTCGAGCACCGGATCACTGGCGCCAAAGGGGAGATCCGCCACCTGTCCGTCATCGGGCAGCCGATGGCCGACAACGAGACCGACACCTACGTGGGTACGGTCAGCGACGTCACGCGCCGGAAGGCGGAGGAGGCTTCCCTGCGGCGGGCCCAGGAGGAACTGGTGCGCGGCGCCAGGCTGACCACGGTCGGCCAGCTGACTGCGGCGATCGCGCACGAGGTGAACCAGCCGCTGATGTCGATCTCGAGCAACGCAGGCGCCGGCCTGCGCTGGCTGCAGCGCGACACGCCGGCGCTCGAGAAGCTGGGCGGCCTGCTGCACGACATCGTCGGCCAGAGCCAGCGCGCTGGCAAGATCATCCAGACCCTGCAGGCGCTGGGGCACCGCAGCCCCGTGTTCCACCCGGCCCACCTGCATGCGATGATACGGGACGCCCTCGCGCTCGCCCGGGGCGAGCTGGACCGCCACGAGATCAGGGTGGTGCTCGACCTGGCTGCCGAGCCGGACCGCGTCGAGGTCGACGCGGTCCAGTTGCAGCAGGTGCTGGCCAACCTGCTGGGCAATGCGATCGAGGCGATGGCGGCCACCGTGGGCCGTGACCGGATCCTGCAGGTGGCGACAGTCTGCGTCCGGGACGGCGTCGAGGTCCAGGTGTCCGACAACGGCGTTGGCGGCTGCGAGGCCGGGCTGGAAGCGATGTTCGAGCCGTTTGTCAGCACCAAGTCCGGGGCGATCGGCATGGGCCTGGCGATATGCCGATCGATCGTCGAAGCCCATGGTGGCACCATCCGGGCGCAGCCGCGCGCGCCACATGGCTGTCACCTGGTCTTTATCTTGCCTTTGACGGCCGACATGAAAGGAGATTCGCCATGACGGCGCCAATGGTATTCGTGGTGGATGACGACGACGCGGTGCGTACGTCGATCCTGAACCTGCTCGCGGCCGAGGGTTTCGAGGCGCGCGGATTCGCGGCCGGTACGGCCTTCATCGGGGCAGCGCGCCCGGATACTGCGGCCTGCCTGGTCTGTGACATGAAAATGCCCGAGTTGGGCGGCCTGGAGGTGGCCGCTGAAATGGCGCGCCAGGGTAGCGACATGCCCATCATCTTCATGACCGGGTTCGGCTCGATTCCGATGACGGTGCAGGCGATGAAGGCCGGCGCCATTGAATTTCTCACCAAGCCGGTCGCGCCGGAAGAACTGCTGCGCGCGGTGCGTGACGGCCTGCGCACTGATGAGGCGAATCTGGCGGCGCGCCGGGAAACGGCGCAACTGCGCCAGCGCCTGTCGAGCCTGACCCCGCGCGAGCGCGAAACCATGGAGCTGGTCATCGGAGGCCTGCTGAACAAGCAGGTGGCCGACGCCCTGGGCGTGAGCGAAATCATGGCCAAGACCCACAAGCGCAAGGTGATGGACAAGATGGGCGCGCGCTCCCTGCCCGACCTGGTGCGCTACGCCGAGCGGCTTCAGATCGCAAGGGCGCGCAGCCGCTAGAACGGCCGCGCCGGGTCGGCTCAGAACGCGTGCCTGATCCCGAGCGCGGTGCCGCGCAGGTGGGCGCCGGCAACCGGATCCAGTCCGTTGATGGCGAAGTCGACGGCCCCGCGATCGTCGTTGTGCAGACGCGTGTGGAAGGCAAACAAGGTGGTGCGGGGCGACAGGGCCAGCTCATAGCCGATGGTGGCGTGGACCGCGCCGGTGTCAGATCCTGCGCTGATGAAGCCGATCCGCTGCCTCGCGGTCCCCTGGCCGTCCTGCGCTTTTGCCACGCCCAGGCTCAGCGCATGCTGGCCCATCTGCCGGGTCGCGGACACGTACCAGGCGTCGCGTCGCAGCACGCCGCTCTTGGTGCGGTAATCCAGGCGCTCGCCGGCCAGCGCCAGGCGCGTCGGGCCGAAACGATAGGCCAGCGCCAGCCTGGTGCCACGGTCGTCGCGGCCCGGCCCGTGGTAGTCGCGATGGCGTTCATGCGCCAGTGCCACGTACAGCGGCCCGCGCTCCAGCAGCAGGGCTGCCGAGTCCAGCGCCGGGCGGGCGCCGCCGGCGGGCCGCTCCTCGCTGAAGCCGTGGGCCAGGCGTAGCGAAAGGCCCCGCCAGGGCGGCGTCCAGTAATGCAGGCTGTTCTGTTGGCGCCGATCGAAGGAACTGATATCGGAAAGGTTGTCGCTGCTGGGCGCAGCGCCGTTGCCCATGATGCTCATGTAGCCCGCCGTCGTCACGTAGAAGGGATCGAGATCCGAGGTCGAGGCATTGTAGGGCGTGGTCCAGTTGCCGGCGAACAGGGTACCCCAGCGGCCTTCGAGGCCGACCCGGGTGTTGCGCGAGGCGAGCGCGCCGGTACCGGTGTCGGGCGCAGCCGCGCCCTCGACCTGCCAGATCAGATGCAGGGCGCCGCCTAGCGGCGCGTCGCCGCGCAGCCCGATCACCGAGCGGTAGTTCGCCAGCCGCGTCACGCGCGCTGCGGCAGGGGGCAAGCGGCCGGCAAGGCCACTGGCTTGCGCCGACTCCAGGCCGAGATTGAGACGCCCGTACATCTGGACCGTTTCGGACTGGGCCCGGGCGGCCGAGCCAAGGCAGAAGGGAAGCATGGCAAGTATGCCTGCCGGGAGAAGTCGTGTTTTCATGGTCGATCGATGCCGTGGTGATGAATAGCGGCGGACCATGGCTGCAAGGTCCGTAACGCCTATCCTACGGCGGCGCCGCGCAGCGCGACCCTGCCGAATGACGGGGTCGCACTGCGCGCAAGGTGCACGGGCGCTACAGGGTGATGTAGCCGCGCTTGATGGCCAGGGTCACCGCGTGGGTGCGGTCGCTCGCGCCCAGCTTGACAAGCACGGTGCTCATGTGGCTCTTGACGGTGGGTTCGCTGATGGTGAGAATTTCACCGATCATGCGGTTGGAATTGCCGTTGGCAGCGAGGCGCAGGACCTCGAGTTCGCGCGCAGACAGCTTGTCGGCAGGGAAGTGGCCATCGACCTCGTCCTGGGCCACCTTGGCGATCACGCTCGCGCCCTGGTAGACGTGGCGCACGGTATGGGCAAGTTCGGCTGCGGACACGTCCTTCAACAGGTAGCCGGTGGCGCCCGCCTTCAGTGCGGCGATCACGCGTGCGTCACCGCTGAAGGTCGTCAGCACGATGATGCGGGCATCGGGAAGCATGGCGCGGATCGCCACAATCGCCTCGAGCCCATCCTTGACCGGCATCTGGAGGTCCATCAGCGTCACGTCCGGCCGGTGGCGAGCAAACTGTGCGATGGCTTCCTCACCATTGCAGGCCAGGCCGACGATGTCCATCCCGCCCTGGGCGAGCAGGGTTGCGGCAATCCCCTCTCGCATCATGGGATGGTCGTCGGCGATCATCACGCGGATCGGCTGGTCGGGCTGGTTCATGTGTCCATGTCGATGTCGGCAAGCTGTGCAACGGGTAGCAGTCTGGCGCGGCTTTCAGCCCAGGTCAAGCCGGCCCGGATGCACGGGAACGATAAAGCGGAAACAGGCGCCCCGGGGCTGACCCGCCTCGTAGGCGATCTGCCCCCCGTGCGCGCGCACGATGGCCAGGCAGATCGCCAGTCCCAGGCCGGTACTGCCGGGCTTCGTGCTGAACAGGCTGCCGAAGACGCGCTCGCGGTGGTGCAGGGGGACGCCGGGGCCATTGTCGCTGATGCGCACTTCCACCTCGTGGCCGCCATGCGGGCGCGTGGCGATGCTGATTTGTTTCGGTCCGGCCGGTGAGCAGGAGCCGGTCAACGCCTCGATCGCATTCACGAGCAGGTTGGTCATGACCTGCTGCAGCTGGGTGGCATTGGCGTGGATCGTCGTCTCGCCCAGGCCAAGGGCGGCCTTCACGTCGATTCCTTCCTTGCGCATGCGGCGCTGCAGGCGCTGGAGGACGTCGCGCGCGGTCTGGTCGACCTTCACCTGGCCCATATCGTTATTCCGGTGCGCCGCGAGCCGCTGCATGCTGCGCACGATCTCGCCGGCGTGCCGCCCGGCGTCGCTGATCAGGGCGATGGATGAAAGGGCGCGTTCAATGTCCGGCTCAGCCTTGCGGAGCCATTTCCTGGCCGCCGCGGCGTGCAGCGAAATCGCCGCCAGCGGTTGGTTGACTTCATGTGCGATCGATAACCCGAGTTCGCCGAGGCCGGCTGCTTGAAGCGCGTGCGCTTCCGCCGGCACGCTGGGCACTTTGCCCGCGTGGCCGGACTCGACAAGGCCCCACCGTGACCGCAGGCTGGCAAGCCGGCCGTGGGCGCCCCAGCGATCGTAGCTGGAGAGCGCTGCCTGCCGGTAGTGGCCGGTGACCGAGCCCAGGCCGCAAGCATGGGCCAGGTGCGCCGCTTCTTCCCAGGCCAGGGCAGCCATCCAGTGCCGCCCCTGGCCGGTCGCCGCGTCGGCCGCCGCCTCATAACCGCGCAAGGCAGCCAGGACGTCGCCGTTGTGGCCGGCGTGCGCTGCATCGGCCAGCAGGGAAAAGCTGGCGGCGCTGGCCGGGTGCAGCCGGGCCATCTGGCGTAGCTCTGCGCAATGGATGTCCGGGCCGCGGCGGACTTGCCCGTCCATGCAGCGCGACATGGCCAGCGCAGCGAACAGGTGGAAAAGCATGCGCTCCGCGGGACACTGCAGGGCGCTGGCAAGGGCGCTGGCGCGTTCGATGGCGGTCAAGGCTTGGGCTTGCGCACCCGCATACCAGGCTTTTTGCAGGACGGTGAGCCAGTGTCCGAAGCGATGTTCCAGCGCAGCGCCGCTGGGTGCGGAAGATGCCACCGCTTCATCGCCGACCAGCAGGATGTCCAGCAGCCCGGCGCGCCCGGCCAGTTCCGCACGGTCCTCAGCGCCTGCGGGCCGGCACCGGGTCTGGGCCAGGCGGTGCGCCAGTTCCGGCAAAGGCATGCCCGCCGCGAACCCGGTACTCGAAAGGTAGAGCGCGGCGCTGGCCGGCGCCGCGTCGTCTTCGCAGATGGAGGCCAGTTCGCAGGATGCCTGTTCCAGGCTGGCGGTGACCGGCGTGACCATGGCCGCCAGCAGCAAGGCCGCATCGGCCTTGCTACTGGCGGCACTTGCGCAAGATGGCGCCTGATGTGGGTGTGGACCATGCAGGGGCCGTACTGACAGGGCAGTGTGTGGGACCTGGTTCATGGGATCGGACGTGCTTTCATCGTGTGTGCGGCCTGGAGCGGGGCGCGGAAGGTCGCCGCCGACTCATTATGGTGGCTTGCGTTGACATATCATTCATACGATAGTCGCAAGCGCATGTGTTTTTGTAGGCGCAGGCGCCCCCGTAAAATGGCAGGGGGCGGCCAGGCGATCCGCAGCTATCGTGAGGAAAGCATGCATCTCGCTTGATATCAACGAAAGAAGCGCCATGAACCACACCATTTCATCCCTTCGTACCGGCGTCTATTCGGCGTTGCTGGCTTCCGGCCTGCTGGCTGCGGCGGCAGCGCAGGCCCAGGCCGATCTGATCCTCACCAACGGCAAGATTGCCACCATGGTCCGCGAGGGCGAGTTCGTTCAGGCCCTCGCGGTCAGGGACGGGAAAGTGCTGGCAACTGGCAGCAATGCCGCCGTGCTCAAGCACAAGACCGCCACTACCCAGGTGATTGACACCGGCGGGCGCACCGTAATTCCCGGCCTGAACGATTCGCACACCCATGTGATCCGCGAAGGCCTGAACTACAACATGGAGTTGCGCTGGGACGGCGTCACCTCGCTCAAGCGCGCGCTCGAGATGCTCAGGGAGCAAGCTGCGCGCACGCCGGAAGGCGAATGGGTGAAGGTGGTGGGTGGCTGGAATGAGTACCAGTTCGAGGAAAAGCGCTTGCCGACGCTGGAGGAGATCAATGCGGCCGTGCCCGATCGACCGGTCTTCGTTCTCTACCTGTACGGCTTGGGCTTCCTGAACAAGAAAGGCATCGAGACGCTTGGCTATACCAGCGAGACGAAGTACAAGGATGGCTTGGTGGAGCTGGACGCCAACGGCAAGCCGACCGGGCGCCTGATCGCCAAGCCGAATGCGCTGATCCTGTACTCGACCCTGGCCAAGACCAACAAGCTCAGCGGCGATGACCAGGTCAATTCCACGCTGCACTACTATCGCGAACTCAACCGGCTGGGCGTGACCAGCGTCATCGACGCCGGCGGCGGCTTCCAGAACTACCCGGACGACTACGGCGTGACGATCGGGCTGGCGCGCGAGGGCAAGCTCACCGTGCGCACCGCCTACTACCTGTTCGCCCAGCGCCCCGGCAGGGAACTGGAAGACTTCCAGCGCTGGATCGGCATGACCCATCCAAAGAAGAACGACCACATGTTCTATCCGAACGGCTTTTCGGCTGAGGGTGCGGGTGAGAACCTGGTCGCCAGCGCGGCCGACTTCGAGAACTTCCTCGAACCACGTCCCGACCTGCCGACCCACATGGAGGAGGAGCTGGAGCAGGTGGTCGGCCTGCTGGTGCAGAAGCGCTGGCCGTTCCGGCTGCACGCCACCTACGGTGAAAGCATCGACCGCGACCTGGCGGTGATCGAAAAGGTCAATGCGACAACACCGCTGAACGGGCTACGCTTCATTGTCGACCACGCGGAGACCGTCACCGACGCCCAGCTGGCGCGGATCAAGAAGCTGGGCGGCGGCATCGCGGTCCAGGACCGCATGCACTTCCAGGGCGAAGCCTACTGGAAGCGCTATGGCGCGCAGACGCGCCAGATGCCGCCGATTCGCAAGATGCTGGACATGAAGATCCCGGTCGGCCTGGGCACCGACGGCACGCGGGTGTCGAGCTATAACCCCTGGCCGTCGCTGTATTGGGCCGCCACTGGCAAGACCGCTGGCGGCATGTCGACCTGGCAGGCGAGGGATGTGCCAAGCCGCTATCAGGCCCTGAAACTGATGACCACGGGTTCGGCCTGGATGAGCGGCGAAGAAAAGCTCAAGGGAACGATCCGGCGCGGCCAGTACGCCGATTTCGTGGTCCTGCCCCAGGACTACTTCACGATGGAGGCCGAAGGCATCAAGCGCCTGGAGAGCCTGTTGACCGTGGTGAACGGCACGGTGGTCTACGGCGCCGGCCCGTATTCGCCGCTGAATCCGCAACTGCCGCCGGTGTCGCCGACGTGGAGCCCGGTTGCTGTCTACGGCGGCTATCAGAACCGTTAAAGCCTGGCAGCCGCAGTTCTCGAAAGGACGGCGTTCCTGCGATCGCCAAATCGAAAGTCATCACGCACAGGGAGATCACATGGATATCGTCACGCATCACGGGCAAGGCAAGCTGCAGCAGATTATCGAGGTGGGATCGCATCGCCTGACCGCGGATGCGTCGGTTGAGGCCGGTGGCGAAGCGACCGGCCCCGAGCCTCACGACTTGTTGGCAGCAGCATTAGGAGCATGTACCGCGCTTACCGTAACGATGTATGCGCGGCGCAAGGGTTACAAGCTTGACGATGTGAATGTGCAGATCAGCCACGCTCAGCAAGACAGTTCATATGTATTTAATCGGCGTATTCATTATGAAGGCGAACTGAGCAGCGAGGAGAGGGCGCGCCTTAGCGACATTGCCAACAAATGTCCTGTGCATAAGACGCTCATGGGAACAATACAAATCGTGACTGTCGAAGCGGTCAAAGCCGACTGACGGGAGAATCTCATGCTTGAAGTACGTAAAAGCGCAGATCGCGGCCGCGCACATCACGGTTGGCTGAAATCGAGCCATTCATTCTCGTTTGCAGACTATTTCGACACCCGGCACAGCGGCTTCGGTCCGCTTTTGGTAATCAACGAAGATGAAGTGGCGCCTGGCCGCGACTTCGGTACCCATGGCCATCGAGACATGGAAATAATTTCTTATGTGCTCGACGGTACCTTGGCGCATGAAGACAGCATGGGTAACGGATCAGCATTGAGGTATGGCGATGTTCAGCGGATGAGCGCCGGTACCGGCGTCAGACACAGTGAGTTCAATCATTCCTCGGATGAGCCAGTGCATTTCCTTCAGATTTGGATCGAGCCAAAGTTCAAGGGTATCGCTCCTAGCTACGAAGAGAAGCACTTTGATGTTGCTTCGAAAACAGGGCAACTCCGACTGATCGTATCGCCAGATGGCCGTAACGGCTCGGTTACCGTCAATCAAGACGCCTTTTTGTATGTCAGTATCCTTGGTGGCACGGATGCGATCGAGTATTTGTTAAAGCCTGGCCGGATTGCCTACGTTCACGCGGTCCGCGGCTCTGCATGCGTTAATGGTGTGCAGCTGGCAACCGGGGATGCTTTAAAGCTCGTATCGGAAGATCTTGTCACCATCCGAGACGCCGTAGCCGCTGAAGTTCTGTTATTCGATCTACCAGCCTGACAGGGTTGTGTGCAGGTAGGTAACGCTTGCACAGGAGCCGAAAGGATCGTCGACCTAAGCTGAAACCAATGTTCGCATTCTTGGTAGTTATGGCGAGGTGTTGCGTTCGATTTCTCTGGGTAAGTCCGATGAGTTCTCGTAATTTGCGTTGCGCTTTCGCCTGCCTCTCTTTTGTTGCGCACGAGATCTCGGCTAACGCAACACTCATTGGCTGCAGGCTTACAGTTCCCCCGCATAGCTGTTGCGTCAAAGACGAGCCAAGAGTTCAAGCTTGGCTCGCGCATGGCCAAATGACCAACGCTTGGAAACCAAGCTGGACCGCGCCGCAGATGTGCGGCAGCACAGTTCATGAGGTTGCAGCGATATTGTGGTGCTGCCCCCATCTTTTGGCGAACGCCCCGAACTGTGATGCCATGCAAATGTTCAACTGTCCCGACTGACTTTCCAGCCCGGCTGGTCGGTCAACCACGGTGGTGCCGGGGAATCCACAGCCCTATAAATCTCGCTAATTGCTTGAGGTAAGGCCAGGGAAAGACGCTCGACCAGCTCTTTGTTTAACGTCATCTCAATTTTAGAAATCCCTTTGTTCTTCAGTACGGTGACCTTCTTGAAAACAGGCTTGAAATGCATCATGTCATTTCGTGCGATCACGATCTTAGTGACTGACTGAAAGGGCTCGCTCGAAGAATCGAATTTGGTGCGACCTTCGGATAATGTGCATAACATCATCCATTTGTCCAAAATCGAGAGTTTTTCTAGCCCACCCCAAATCTCAGCATGTTTGGCGCTGCCGACTTCATTCACAACCGCCTCAAGACATGCGGCTGCCATTATTAAAGCTTGTGCGCGCTCTTCATAAACCTGATCGAGAACAAATGCGGTCACTTTATTGTTTCGCTCTACCAGGTCGGCGGCACGACTGTGTTTAAGCGATGCGCGATAGAACATAGGGGCCATCGAAGCGATGGTTGAAATTTGACCGTTTTCCACCTGCATTGTTTCGAAATGTGAAAGTGCTGGCGGTTGATATTGCACGACTTTACGGATGCTTCCCTGATGGCGTTTCTTTAGATCTTCATGAACATTTAAAAGAACAGAAAAAGCTTCCTCACGCAGCTTGCGGAGCTTGGTGATGAATGCATCTGCTTCTTTTTGGTACTCTTCGCTTTCTCCGCCTAGCCGGTGTTTTAGCCGAATTAGCTCTTGGAAATCGTCGTACGTTTCGTCAAATCCCTTGAGATTAACATAATCTGATACCCATCGACCATAATGTCGGCCCTCCACGCCTTCAAAACGTGCAATCTCCCATTGATAGAGAGTCTCATCATCAAAAACCTGAATGTGGGAATTGAAATCTTCAATCGGGTCCACTAAATTGATGGGATTTGTGAGCCAAGGGAAATGATATTTCGAGACAACTCCATGGGGAATTAATGCCTCTTTATCGCCGTTTACGATTGGTTTCGCGATACCACTGAATAGATTCAGGAAGTTCCGACCATGAAAGGTCACCTGGTCCACATTTTGCACAATTTGACCAAAAGCCACTATCGAATGGTCTTTTAACGCCTGCGTGAGTTGATCAGCAGAGATTAAGGAGAAATCGATTTTACCAATTCGCTTCCCCTTCGAGTAATCTCTACAGGGAAGATATTCAATGGATATGGCTTGTTGCCACCATGAGGGAAGCTTTTCTGTCACGCTACTGATCCTTTTTTTAGGACAAATTTGGTCGCAATGCGTTTAGGCAAATAATGGCACAGACTGACTAATCTCACGAGCTTTTTATAAAACGCCGACCTTTTGGCAGGCGTCGAGAAACGACTTTTTGAGAAAGTTACACTCAGCGTACGGACGCTTCCGCGCTTGGCGCGTCAATGTTGTCAAAAACTCGGAAGGAGTTCGACCATCCTCTTTCCATTCGTCTAGCACCTGCATGATCCAGTACTTGCCGTCATTCTCTCCGCAGAGCTTAGCCTTGTAGCGTTCCTCGATTCCGTATATATCCTTCCAAGTCTCTAGTTCCTCGGCGACCGCCGCAGGGCCAAATTGCAAGGTGATATCCGCTTGTGTCAGCTTGGCGATGTCAGACTGATGCAAGACGACTTCTAGCTCGATGGCATGCGGCGTCGTTTTGTATGGATAAAAAAACGCGCGACGTTGAATTGCCCCTGCAGGGTCTTTAGGTGTATAGGCTGGGTTCTTACTCGTCTTGTAGCTGCTGTTGCAGTGGTGGCAGGCTGGCACGAGATTACGAAAATTGATGGAATTGAACGGGTACAGCGCCTTGGGCAGGTAGTGATCGTAAGCTTCACGCTTACTGTGATATTCGCCCAGCAGGTCGCTAATGCCACAAAACGGACATTTGCCTGCGTTGTTGGTTTGTACGAAGATCTGATAGTGATCGTCGATGTCACCGATCTTAGCTCGTAGTGCCGCGAGGTCAAGCAGCGACTGTGAGTACAAACCCTTGAAAAAGGCCGCTAATTGTTCTGTAAGCCCTTTATGTTCGATAGGTATGTCCTCGTAACGAACAAGATGGGCACACGAATCATTGGCACACACCTTCTCCAGGTCATTATTGCTTTGGTACCACCGCTTGAACTGTGCGATGTCGCTTCGCGAAAGCAGAGAGAAGCTTTGATAAATGGCCTGAATCTGGCTTGAAAAGCGATCCCCGCCTTGGGTGTGGTCGTAAGCGAAGGACGTCATCACCTCTTTCAGCGCTGGATTGGCATCAAACAAGGCCAAATCGTATGGTCCAGCCTTGCGCGCTCGGCACCATACTTGATAGAAGATGAAATTAATGAACCGCTGCATCTTTTCCATCTGATGAGGCACATACTTGTAGGAGAAGAGCATCAGTTTTTTACCTCCCCACCACCTTGCAAATTGCTGTCAAGGATCGCCTTGATCAGCAGGAGCTTTTCAACCGAGTCCCCAAGCTGCCTATGGATCTCTGTAACCAGGGATTCCTTGTCTTCGTTGCCTGCTTCAAAACGCCTGCGCAATTCATTCAGAATTCCTTGCGCATAGCCGCCGATGGTTTCACGCTTTCCGAACACGTTGCTCATCGTAATCTTATTGATCGAAGCCCCTAACGTATTGAAGTCCGGCGGACTAATGCTGACTTCGCCACTCAACTCATTCTTTTCGAAGACCAGCACCTTGTCCGGCTTACTGTCTGAGATCAGGAAGGGCGTGTGGGTAGTGATCAGCATCTCATGCGCATAATCGCCGTCACCGGGCAGGCATTGACGCAACCGAGTTATCAAGTTGGCTCGCCAGTGGGGGTTGAAATGTGTTTCTGGCTCATCGAGTAAGAATAAGCTGTTGGTGTTGCGGAACAACAGGCACAAGCCGAGGCTGTGTAGTAACTGGTGTTCGCCGTCCGATAGCTCCTTCAGCATCAGCGGTTCCGCCACGCCCTGTTTTGTGAAGCGCACGAACTTGAAGCGCATGATGCGCTCGTCGGATGCCAAAGTCGGCACCGTTTCGCTGACATAATGGCTGGTCGAGGTGTACAGATCCGACTTCAGCGCTTCGCTAACCGAATACAGATTCAGCGTCAGTAAGACTTGCAGGGCCTGGAATAGGACTAAGGCTGAATCCTCGAAGTTGGCGCGGAACGTTTCCTTGGTTCTTTCATTGACCCAGTAATCAAAGATCAGTGTGTCGGACGCTTCATCGTGAAAATGCGCCGTCGCGCAACGCTTGAGCTTTTCAATGATCGATGTGCGTTCGTCACCCTCCAGGGTCTGGAGTACATTCAACCGATAGTCGCCGGTCTCAGGATCAAGATAGATCGCATCCGTATCAGCAAAGCGGCCATCCTGCACGTCGGTCGAAGAAACGTACTCATCAGACGTGAACAATGCCGCCTGCTGGCGTGTAAGGGGAATACTGCGCCGTAGGATGATGCGGAATTCCTTAAGTGTTTCGATGCCCACGTCCTCGCGGAAAGGCTTCAAGGTCGCATCGTCCTGAAACAAAAGGTTGCAGAGCAGAATGGCTTGACTGAATTCAGTGTCGAGATAGGCTAAACGTGTTTCGGGATACCCAGGATACGGAAGTTGTCTGCTGAGTGCATTCCAGTATTCATCGAATTGCACAAATCGCATCTTGAAAAAAGGCAGGCTAAGGATTTCATTTTCACCTGATGAATAACCTAACACATATTCAGGCAACAAAATGTCAGCATGACCCGACTTGACAGAGTGCAGAGTGTCAGCATCAAAATCGTACTGATTTTTCCACTCGATCCGCAGAGGTTTGCCGACTTCTTTTGAAATCTGCACATCGGCCCAAATCGGACTATCTTGGTAACGATATGCCGGTGGCACCTGAATTAAATAGTCGAGCTCAAAGGCGACCGGCGAGAACTCTTGATCGGCGTTCTGCAACACCTCAGGCAGAAAACTGCGACGTACCCGCAGGATTTCCAACTGGAAGAAAATTGCTGCCAGAGCTTCGAGTAAGTTGGACTTGCCGCTGCCATTTCGACCCGCGCAGATAAAGGGGGCAAAGCTAGCCGATTTACCAAGCTCTTCCTTTAAACTCCATTCGGTTCGAAAGTAATGCTCAAACCCTCGCGGTAAGCTGCGAAAACCCTTCGGGTCGGTAATTTTTAGGCGTAGCAGTTTCATGGCTGCACGGCCTTGAGTAAGATGCGGTGGTCTGCATCATCAAACGCCTGGGTCAGCGTGCCCGCGGCTAGCGCCTCGAACACCCATTCCTTGATGTGCTCGTAGTCGTTGGCGCCCAGCGTGAAGTCCTTGTCCGGGTGCAGTTCCGCAAGTCGGGTTTGCGCGGCCGCCATGAAGCGCTGCACCGAAAACGACGTCCTGCCCAATTGGCCGCGATAAGCCTCCAGCCAATGCGAGACAAGTGCATCTCGGGCCTCATCACTTTCGAGTGCGTTGAGCAAGTTGTCGGTGTCAGGCAAGTTGATGGCAAGCCCTTGTTCAGCGGGCGCGTGTAAGGCTTCTGCTGCCACGATGCTCTCTTGCTCTGGCTCTATGCCGGGCAGGGGCACGCGCGACAGATCTAGCTCGCCCTTAAATGCCTGCTGGCTCAATGCGCCGTATAGGGCTTCCAGATCAATGAGGCTTTTTTGGTAACTGGTCTTGACGCGTTCTACTTTCTGAACAATGGCGGCGAATTGTTCCTGGAGTTCGATTGGCGGCAATGGAAGAGGATAGTCCAGCAGCATTGACTGATTAATAAACGGCAAATCTAGCTGCTTTACCCGATCTCTTATGGGCGCATAGTGAAATGCCTTCGCCAAGTAGACTATGTTGAGCTTTTCATTATTCACGACACTAAGAGCAATGGCATTGTCAGTGACCCAGCACGGCCCCATTGACACATGAATAACCCCGCATTGCTGTCCTACGCGACCGGCAATGACAACTGGATCATCGTAAAGCGCTTCAACCGCCCAGCCATTTATACCGTTGCCACCGAATATTGGAATCCCTGTTTCGTCATCTGTAATAACTTTCTTGCTGGATTTTCCGCTGCTCGCCTTAAGGTATGGCCTTAACGCCTCCCATGGGTGCCTCGATTTTTGTGCTCTGATATCACCAAACATCTCTAGAAACACACTCTTAAGAAGTTCGTCTAACTGTAGCAGCTGTTGTTTGCGTTGGGCGATCAGGCCCTCGACTTTTCCGAGCAGATGGGCGATGCGGACTTGGTCGTTGAGAGGTGGCAGCGGGATTTCAAAGTTTTCAACTGCTGGTTTGGCCAACTCCTTGAAGGTTGCGCCATTGCCCCGTGCTTGAAGAGCATTGACGTTCGCCTTTAAAACATAGTAAAGATACTCGACGCTTACCTCTGCGCCAGGAATCAGGCTCTTGAAGCCTTGATTGGTGCAAACGGGGATCTTGTTAATAGCCAAAAGGCCAATTGGAGCCCGTGAACTCAACAACAAGGAACCCGCAGGCAGCATCGCGGTCGAACACGAGCTAAATCCGGCCTCCGTGATTTTTTCAGCTGCGTCCGACAGGTAACGTGAGGTCAGTCGGCTAATTTCCTTTGGCGTTACCCAAGGGATTGAACCGCCCCAATATTCAGCAATCTCTCGTTTAGGCGTCGAACCAGAGATGACTTTGCAAACCTCGCCAAGCCTAACAACTTTCACGCGAACATCCTCTTCAATTCCAACAACTCACGCACGATACCGCTCTGTACCTCGGCAAGCGCCGCCTCATCCACATCGCCAACTTCAGCCTGGATCAGTCGCTCCATAATCACCCCAGGCGCGCCGTAGTCTACCTCTTCAAAAACATTGGTTTTGTAACGGGAGAGTGATAGGTCGTAGTTATTCTTTTCATCTGCTATCTCGGTGCGCGGAACCATGAAGTATTTCGCCGTGCGGTCAGTGTCGGTGGCCGAGTTACGCGCGCGATACTTGGCGATGATGTCCTGCAAATCACCGTCACCCTCCTGCTTGCTGCGTTTATCGTCTAATGTATAACCATCGGCGGACATCTCATAGAACCAAACGTGTTCGGTGGCGGGCTGGGTGACCTTGTCTTTCGGTCCCCAAACTTTGGTGAACAATAGGATAGCGGTGCTGACCCCAGCATAGGGTTTAAACACACCGCTGGGCAGGGTGATCACGGCTTTAAGATCGCAACGCTCCACTAGCCACTGGCGCAGGGTTCTGAAAGCGACGCCGGAGCCGAACAGCACGCCCTGCGGCACGATTACGCAGGCGGTACCGCCTTTTTTGAGCAGGCGGTAGATGTTCTCGACAAACAGAAGCTCAGTCTTGGTGGTTCCGAGCTGTAGGTTTTCATTGATGTCGCCCTTGTCGATACTTCCGGTGAACGGTGGGTTGGCCATCACGATGTCATATTCGGATTCCTCGGTGTAGCTCTTGCTGAGGGTGTCCTTGTAGTCGATGTGGGGCTCGTCGATGCCGTGCATCATTAGATTCATTAACCCCAGGCGCACCATAGTGGAGTCGATGTCGTAGCCCCACAGCGAGCTGGCTAGAATAGCCTGGGCCCTCTCGGTGAGGGCGGCAGCGACCGACGTGCGGACAAATCCGTCTTCATCGGGCGCGAGTTCTTTGTCGCCTGCCTGGATGGCGAGCTGCGTGACAATATATTGGTACGCGCCGAGCAGAAAGCCGCCGGAGCCACAAGCCGGGTCAGCAATCTTGTGGCCAAGTTGAGGTTGCACAAGATCGGCAATCAGCTTAATGATGTGGCGCGGGGTGCGAAACTGGCCGTTCTTGCCGGCCGTGGCAATCTCGGACAGGAGCATTTCATAGACATCGCCCTGGATGTCCTGAAAGGCTTGGCCGTTCTCGCGCGAGTCACGGTCCATCACCTCGAAGATGTCGTCGATGGTCTTCACCGCCTCCACTAGCAGGGCTGGCTTGGGGATGACGAACACGGCATTTTTCATGTGATGGGTGAAGTTGGATTCCGCACCGTTCAGGTCTTTTAGGTAGGGGAACACCTTACCGTGCACGTGTTGCAGCATCTCTTCCGCTTGCATACGCTTGAACTCGCTCCAGCGCAGCGTGCGCTTGGCAATGGCGAACTTTTCCGGCTCCTGCTGGCTGCGGTATTCAGGTGGAATCCAGCTCCCTGCGAATTTGGAGGTGTAGCTCTCGCCAGTCCATTCGGCATCGGCTTGGCGTTTCTGGTCAAGCTCATCGAGACGCTTCATGAAAAGAAGGTAGGTGATTTGCTCGATGGCGGTGAGTGGGTTGCTGATGCCGCCGCTCCAAAATTTGTTCCAGAGCTGGTCAATTTTGCTTTTAAGTTCGGGGTTGTTCTGTAGCATGGGATGCGATACTTTTTTAGGCGGCCAACCGTTCGGTCAGCTGCAGGATTTCGTTGATTTCGGCCGGACTAAACACACCCCGGATGCCTTGGGGGTGAATAACCGTAAACGGTGCGTTGATCAGGTCTTTTTTCTCCACCTTTTCGCGCTCGATGATGAAGTTTTTCAGCAGGTTAAGGAACTCCATTTGACGGCTGCTCAGCGTGGTGTGCGCACGGGTGAATCGGTCGAACGCGGCACTGACTTCATCTGGAAAGCTCTTGAGCACCTCAATGCCCAAGATGTGGCGTATGAACTGGATGAGGCGAGCCTTGCGGTTTTTGTAGACCTGGCGCAGCAGGTCTTCGGTGATGTGCGGGTGTTCTTCGTGCAACAGTTCGGCGAGTTCATTGGCTTCACTCGGACTGACCGGCTCGCCGGTTTTAATCTTTTGCAGCACTACATTGTGTTCGGTCAGCCCGGCAATCAAGGCCTCGACCATTTCGCGATAACGCGTGATGCTCACCGCCTCGTGCTGCGGGCCGAATTCCACCCGTTCTTTTTTGTGTAACTCATCGGTCAGATCGAGGTGGGTTTGCTCCTGGCCAGTGCTTTGCTCGCGGAATTTCATCAGCGGGCCGAGCGTAATGACCATCTCATCGAAGGCGTCTTCGTCGGCCTTGGTCCAGAAGTGGTTAGTTTGCGCGGCGCGGATCAGGGTTTCTTCTTGCTTAACGAAACTAACCGAAAGCGGGAGTTCGCTGATCTGTTCGACGATGCCTGACTTGAGTGTTTCTACTTGCTCCTTGTCTTCGTTGAGCACTGCGAGTGAATATTCCAGCAGGTCGCGTTCAAAACGCATGGCTTTGAAGTCGGCCTCGGAAATGGTACGGAAAAGCGGCTTGATTTCGGCGCGAAGGAATTCCAGCCGATTGTGGTTGAGGCTAATCCAGAAATTTTCATCTGCAAGCCCAGCGAGCGCCGCGGCTGCTTCCTTGATTACAACCGATTCCTTTGGTAAGGCAGCAATCTGGCGGCGAAGCTTGTCGATTTCCCGCGCGGCGATGTCGTGGTGACCACTGTCGATCGCCTTCTCGATCTTGTCGAGCCGCAGACCCACGAGCCGCACCGGTAGCGGCAATTGCGGCTTGAGCTCTTTGCCTTTCGGGTTGAGCTTGAAGTATTCGAAGTTATCCCAGCAGTCGAGGATTAGGAACACGTCCTTTTCAATGCACCAGGGCTTGGGTTTGCTGCTTTCCAGCAAACGCGTGCCGCGCCCGACCATCTGCCAGAACTTCGTATAGGAATAGACTGGTTTGGCAAACACCAGGTTGACGATCTCGCGCACGTCGATGCCGGTGTCGAGCATGTCCACACTAATGGCAATGCGCGGCATGTCGTTGTTAGTGAACTGATCAAGCAGGCCGCCTTTGCCGTACACACGTGGGTCGTCCGACACCAAGACCTTGGCAAGTTCGCCGTGATACTGCGGGTAGAGCTTGTCAAATATCTCTTCAATGCGCCGGGCATGGGACTTCGTGGCGCAAAAGAAGATTGTCTTGCCTGGAAGAACGCCGTTAGCGTCCTTGATGGCTTCTTCCATGAACTCCCGCACGATCAGGGTGTTGGTACCTTTGTTAATCACCTGCTTTTCGAGCTGGGTGCCTTCAAAGTTGATGTCTTCAACCTCCTTGCCCTGCAGGATCAGCTTTTTCTGGTCTTCTAAGGAAATGGTGCGCTTGCTGATGCCTTCCGTCTGGAACTTAGTCTGAACCTTCAAGACCTGGAACGTGCAGAGGTATGGCGGCACGTTATTGACGGCTTCCTCGTAGGTGTAGGCAAACGTGGGAATGCCGTCTTCACAATGAAAGAGCTGGAAGGTGTTATGGTCGATGATGTTGGTCGGGGTCGCCGTCAGGCCCAGCGTGATGGCTTTGAAGTAGTCGAGTACTTCGCCAAAAGTATTGTAGATCGAGCGATGGCTTTCATCGACGACAATGAAATCGAAGAAGTGTGGAGACAGGGTCTGTGCCTCATCCCGGATAATGTTGAGCATCGTAGGATAGGTGGCAACGTAAACACGACGATCCGTGGCGATCAACTTTTCACCGACATTGGGCCAGCGCGGCTCGTTAGGCATGTGCTCCTTGAAGGCCGCTAGAGCCTGCTCCCGGAGTGCAATGCGGTCGACCAGGAACAGCACTCTCTCGGCGTGGCTTGCGCGCATCAGCGCATCGACCATGGCAATACAAGTGCGAGTCTTACCAGTGCCTGTGGCCATCACGAGCAGAAAGTCACGCTTCTTCTGCTCGACTCCTTCAAGCACCGAGCGAATGGCGCGGATCTGATAGTCACGGCCGGCAATCGAAGTGTTGATGAATTCCTGTGTCAGCGGCTTGCGGTTGCGGCGGATGTAGGCAAAGCGTTCTAGATCGGCGCGGGTCGGAAAACCGATCACTTTGCGCGGCGGCGCATTTTCCAAATCCCAAAAATATAGGTCGTGGCCATTGGTATAGAAGCAGAACGGCAACTCACCGCCTAGTTGCTTCTGGATGTTGTAGCAATACTGCTTGGCCTGCTCACGGCCAATGGCGGCATCACGGCTGGTTTTTTTGGCTTCGATCACCGCCAATGGCTTGCGGTCTTTACCCAGCAGAACATAATCGCTGAACTGGCGGCCCTCATAGGGGGTGCGTGGTTGCGCCAAACCTTGCGGTAGGGCTGTAAGGATGTCGAACTCCTCGACGACCTGAGTCGGATCTTTGACATTCCAACCAGCCTGAGCGAGTTGCTGGTCAATCAACTCTGACCGAGTTTGCGCCTCGGATTTCGTCATCGTTATCGTTCCCCTAGAGCCGACATGGATAAGCGCAATACAAGCACATGCGCATGATTCGTTGGTACTTCACTTTTCCTTATGTGCACGCTCGACGTCATCATCAGCTCCGCCGGCGCGCACCCATTCATCCACCTCGGCCCGTTGGAATTTCCACAGAACCCGACGCGGTGCGCAGGCCGGCCTTTACGGTCGATCCAACGGTAGATCGAGTTTCTTTTGACGCCCAAGTGTTCAGCAATCTGCTCGACAGAAATCCACGGCTCACTCATGCAAGAATCCCAATTGTTGAAGCACGAGTGGCATAAAGTCGGAAAGAGTCGTAGAAGGCGAACTCTACCATTTGGAAGGCAGGTCAATCAAATTTAGATGACGGAGTATCAACGAAGATCCTGCAATTATTGCAATAAAGATTGCCCTTCAGGCTATGATAGTCGGGCTCGCACTAACCAGCCCTACCAATGCTAGGCGAATTATGGCTTGCTGTAGGGAGCGTACGGCGGTGGCGACCGTCGCCGTGCCGCTTAGCGCTTTTCGGTTGCCGACCACCGGCACGTCGAAGACAATACAGTGGCACGGGACTTGAATGCTGATCGCCCTTGCCCAGACAGCGGAGCCGCCCGGCGACGCCGGCAAGGCAACCAGGCAGGCACGGGCGGGGCGAGTCTGGTTCGACACCAGGGGAAGCGCCGCATAATCACCGTCGTTCGCGGCGATGGCACTGCCTATGACCAACATTTAGACGATCAGGCATACAGCAACTACTCGATGTTGATTTTGCTTTCAGCTTCGCTTGGTGATACGGAAGGGGATGCAAACGGGCGCACGGTGGAGGTCGGAAGTGCGCCAAGCGCGCTAAGTTTGTCTCTCACAGAACTGTAATTTCCGAAGAATTTCGTCCACTTGCTGAACCCGCCTAGTTCGCCAACTGCGCGCAGCATTGCAACATGCGAAGCCGTCAGGAGCTGGACTGTTGCTTCAAGCTCAGCAATGCGTGCGTCCCTCGCGGCTAATACAGCGGATTGTTCTGTCCCGGACATCCGCTTGGTCCGTCCATTCCACCGTCGATAACTGGCCTGCCGCTCCTGATACTTTGAAAGCAACTCCATGCGCAAGGGGCTACGTGTGATCGAGGAAGCTGCTTTGAGCGACGGGTGAAGTCTCGCAACTGCTCGTGCTGTGATATCCACGTTCTCCGCGAGCAGTTGCTCAAGAACTTGCACCATTGCATCTTCTTCAGGTCGTTCGATATTTTCTTCTTTAGTCATCAAGTATTCCGGGTGAGGCGGGTTTGGAAAGGTCCACTCCGTTTGGAAATGCTGGCTGTCCGACTGGTGTAGCCAACAATGTCTGCACACCGTTAAGTCGCTGTTCGGCATGCTCCAACTGGTTTTGCCAGCCAACACTGTTGGACGGTCGCGCTCTGATAATTTCAATCGCGCCCTTGAGTTTTCCTTCCAGGCGAATGAGGTTGCGGCGATTCTCCGGGAGGTCTGTGGCAGAAAGATAACGACAGCCGGAGAAACACTCAAGATGTTTCGGACAGGGGTCTACGGTAAACGAATTTAGACAATGACCGTAAGGGGTAGCATGGAAGCCGTCAGCTTCTGTGCGCAGAAATTCATAGGCGGCAGTATCGCCCTCGTTCCGCTGTATGCGACGGAACGAATCAACGATTGGCCCGTTGGCCTTTCCGACGGTGATCATCTTCGCAACCGTAGTCGCCTTTTCACCGAGCATGATTTCCAGGTCGTCGTCCATCTCAATTTGATCCAGTTCTTCCGCCAGGCTACGGTGGTCGTACTCATAACTTTGGACCACGCTCCTTCGGTTGAATCGCTTCGAAATAATTGTGTCTGCCACTCCCAGGCGGAACAGTTCGGTATTTTGTAGGTGACGCAGCGAATGCGCCTCGATTGTCAGCGCCCGGTCCTCGTCTGTCTGGCCGTACCGTTCGAAAATCGAAGACAGGTGTTTCGCTCCACCAAGCGATAACGCAACGAAGGTGGGGTCAGGGCGGTTCACCGAAATATAGCGCGTAACGTCGCATAACCCGTCGTTACGTTCTTCTGCGAGGGACCGTTTTGGATGCAGAAATAGGAATTCCCACGGCTGAACTGCTCCGGTCGCTAGCGGCAGCGGAGCCAAATCCGACGTCTTCGAGGGAGTTGCCTTCCTGATGAATTCCTCGAGCTCCCCAACTCGCAAGTACGTCTCTCGCCAGTTCATTCGGCTCCCCGCAGCAATAGTTGCACCGTTCGCTGAGCGGAAGCGAAGTTCATACTCGCCGCTATCAATCTGCTTTTGGAGCCGATTTCCGAACATATAAAGTGCTTGATCGAGCTTGCCGCCCTGGTTTTTATAGCTCTCAAACTGTAAGCTGCGAAGCTCTTCGAGTACGCCAAAGGCGAAATCCTCCCGGTACCGGTCAATGAATGGCTGGCGGTCCATGTCGAGCCAAAATGGATTTCCTGTAACCTGAGAATATAATTCGGCCAACGGAATGACATCGCTGGCGTTGTACAACGGAAGAATGCGCCCGGTCTCGCACTGCAACTTAAGAGTATTACGGAGCGGCTGCGTAAGACGGGCTACCCGATCAAGCGACTCCGTAAGGATTTCACGAAACATTTCAGGGACAGGCTGGGTGTTTTCACGCAGGACCACGCTATCCGACTGTTCTTCCTGTTGCTTTTCTGCGAAGTGACGGAGCATCAAGGACGAGGATATGCCGCCGGCTTCCCCTGCGGGACGGCCTCTTGCGTCTAGGTAGGCACGCTCACGTTTCCAGTCGAACGGAAGCAAAGCCGCCTCACCAACCCGAAGGCCGGTAATGATGATCGTGCGGATCGCCGCAAAGCGTAGCTCGTCCACGAACGTATTCGGCTTTTCCGTCATAGAGATTCGCACCAGCTCCCAAAACGCACGCCTTTCTGGCAATCGCTCGGCCCGCTTCCGCTGCTCAAGGTTAGTTCGCAATTCTTCCTTGGACATTGTGTGTTTAGACTTCACACTGCGAACCGGTATCCGAGCAAGTCCGAGCATGGGGTAAATTTGTCCCACATCGCAGATATGGTGTTGGTCAAATACGACTTTGACCAAACCGACGACCAAATCTGCGAGCTTGCCAGAAGCTTGCATGTCCCTGGCAACGTTAATGGCATACCTTAGGTCGTCCAACTGCAACATCCATGGCTCTTTGTCGGTGCAACTAGCGACAACGCGTAACGGGCGAAGGATGCTTTGAATGACGTAACCAGTGGTGTTCCGCTTAAAAAACAATTGATCGGCCACCGCAGCCTTAATGAAATCCTGCCATGCGCTTGAGAGTGACGTTCGCATAAGCGGCGGGAGATTGTTCGCAGCTCTCTGCTGATTAACGATAGCTAGAGCTTTTTGCTCTGAACCAAGGTCGCGCAAATAATGATTTGGTGGCGGAACGTCACCGACAGCCGCGGTGAGATTCCAGCCAATTCCATCCTTGGCTGAGCCTGCGTCGTCTAATGGAATGTCCCAGTCGAACCCTTTTGACATAACCAAATTCCGGCCAAGCTCAACAAAAGCAGTAAATGTTTGACTCATTTCGGATTCGTTTCCAGTTCTTCGATGACGTTCTGAATTTCTGCAATAGTCCGCTGCAATTGCAAATAAGCGGGTGAACGTACGTCACCCCGAGAGCTTTGATCAAAAAATAGTACAACCTCGCGCATATCAGCAAGCACCTGCTGATGGATTTCCCGATTATGAAGCGGCATGAAGCGCCGGCAGCCATAGCATGACGTAACGGGGTTATAAGGGCACGAGGGCTGACCCGAGGAACAGCCGCCAATCCCGCTAATCGGAATTCCGTGTGGAACACCGGCAATCTGTTGCTCCCCCTTAAGTTCTGACAGTTCCTCGTTCGATATAAACCGGTCATGGGCAATTTTTGCCACACGGCGATACACCTCGGAGGCTCCCAGGGCTCGGTTGACACGTTCAGCGTGTGATGCCGCGGTAGCGAAATACACCAGGCCAGTGTTGACTTGGGAATGTCCCATAAACTCTGCGAGTTCTTCATGGCTCGCGCCGGCGTCAACAAGACGCTGCGCAGCTGTATGGCGGAGGTCAGTTAGCGTTCCACGCTCATCCGATTCCAGCAGTTTACGCACGAGTGCAGAGATCCTTCTTCCAACCTCATCCGTGGACTGGGCAGAAAAGAACTTGGCACTTGCATCAGCACCAGTGGCCTCAAGTTTGGATTTTATGTAGACGAACAGCGGAGTCCATTCAACCTTCACCCGCCGTAGCAACGGTTTTCGTTTGGTGTCGCTGCGTTGTTTGGCCATGTGGAACGTTAAGTGAACGGATTTCGTCATATTATGGTCCTTTGACCAAATTCTCACATTCCCGAGAGTGAGCATCGCTATTTGACTTCGGCGCATACCGAACTGGTACGAACATAACAGCATCGCTGCATCGACAATTTCGTCGTGGCTGAGGCTCGCTTCACCAAACGTCGTAAGTTTCGCAACTGTATCGTCTAGGTGACGAACAAGTATAGCTTCCTCATCTACAGATAAGAAAACGTCGCCTGAGCGGACGCCCGCGTATTTGTCCTTTGCAGGCAGGGGCAGGGCGTTCTTCAAATACATCTGGTATTCGTCAGACCAGCCGCAAAGACGCAGAGCGCACAGCAATTGCAGTACATATTTCGCGCAAATATAGGTGCCAGACGGCAGTTCCCGTGCACGTAAAGCTTTCCACACTGGCCCGATTTGAGTCGGCCCAGCTTCAACCAGCGCGGCAACATCGGCAGACTTAAGATGCTGTGCGGCTGATAGGTAACCCACGGCAGATATGATCGCTAAATCTTGCGCTATGATGTATGAAAAAATATGCTTGAATATAACGGAACATTCTTCACCCAGTCGAGCAAAGTCGACAGAGAATTTTTTTCCGAAAGCGGAAATCTCAAATACTGTTAGAGCAGCAGGATTTCTAATTGATCGGACTGCGTCCTCAAACTCGTCATAGTAACGGAGCGCTGGGGGGAGGGCGGGCAACAACCGGCACAGTTCGTGTAAAACTTCTCGATCTGCTGAATAGTGGGCAAATAATGCCTGTTGTTGCTGCGTTGCTCGCTCGCTCATTTATTGTTCCTTAGGTAATGCGCGCAACAGTGCTACGCGGTCATCAAATGCGCTATTCCATACCGTCGCAAGTCTGTCTTCGAATACAGCGCGGGCATAATGTGAAGGCATAGCCGAGGTTTTGGACCATCCAAAGAATGTGCGCAGTTTTTGAAGCGCCTCATCCATCGGATCACTCTTTGCCAGAAGTTGATGAAGCCGCATGACCGCACAGGTATGCCGTAGGTCGTGAGGAGTCACAGAGTCCTTACCAGTCCGGTTCTTAAGTTCCGTCAGCACGGGCTGGGGCAACTTGCTTGAGATTTGTGCGAACGCCTTCGTGATTGCTTCGGTTGATAATGGCAAGTTTGACTGGGAGTTCAGCAAAAATGAGTGCTTCGGACGTCCTCGAAAATTTTGGACGTACATATCTATAACCCCAGCAATAGCCTCACTGATCGGGATCTGACGATACGATGCTGCTGTCTTGATGCCCGGCCTGGAATAGCGAGGGTCTTTTGCAGCGTCCTCATAAGGATTCTCTTGTACGTTCAGCCAAAGGCGGTTTCTGTTGGCCTTCCGGTCGAATCCACTTTTAACAGTATCTGCTGGCAGTAGAAGGACTTCGCCGCGGCGCAGCCCTTGATGAAGCATCAAGAGAAACGCAAAATATATCCGCCATCGCGTTCGCTCCCTGGGAAACGGGTTGAGTTCGGATTCGGGATGAACCATCTTATGAGCACTCAGGCTGCAACACTCCACAAAGTACCAGTACTTCGCATAATCTATATTATGTTAAATGCGCTATTCATGTGAATGGCAAACTGTAGATGGAACAGCAGGCATGCCTCCCTCTCAACACAATCTACGATGCAGTCCAGATCGCTGCAGATGCGTCGTCTGCGGCCTTCACTGCGCGCGCCGCAGTTCGTGCGCTCGTTGCCTCGTATTTCCGTAACTTGTCGAGTTGCGCCTCCAGCCCGTCGGTGATGCACGCCTCCACCAGCGCAGCATTGGTGTACAAGCCGTAGAGATCAACCAGCCGGTAGAAGCCATCTGTCATCACCAGAATGCTGGCACCGTGCTCCAGCCGGACGTTTCGCAGACGCGCCTGGAACGGCCCATTCGGATCGAGACACAGGACACCGGGCGCCGGCGCCATGTTTTGTGATTCGCGCCGAGCACGCAGCATTGGTAGCATCTGTTCGCGTCGACGCAACGGATCCTCGATACCGTCGGCCGTTAGTTTAGAAATTACGTCCTGTAGAACAGCTTCCTGAGGATTTACGAATGGATCCAGATCGATACAAGAACCTGAGCCCGTGTACAACAGCGTCGTGCAGTCGCCTAGACTGTACAGCGTCGCACGTGTCGACTCATCGTGATGCGAAATCCTCAACCAGGTCATTGCTGCGATTGGCCACGCGTGCACTGGAACGTCGCGACCGGCTGCAATCTGCCTGAACTGCGCCCGGACATCGGCGATCGCCATCCTGACGCAATCAGGCTGATCGCGCCCTGGTATCAACATTCGTTGAAGCGCGTCGGTGAATGCATGGACAAACCATGCGACATCACCGCGCCGTTCGTCAATGTAATCCCGTTCCGCTACGGAGGAGCCACCATCAATGACGACAATGTCGCTGACGCCAGCGGAAGTAAACACTGCAACATGGTCATCATTGCGTTGTAACTCGGCGTTGGCACCCGCAGAAACATGCTCAATATTCATCAGACAATGTATATTTGATCATTGTTGGGACTCTACCCTTATCCCACAGAGGGGACAAGAAAATAACGTCACTTCCATTCCTAACTCGACAATATATTCCCTAATGTCGATTGAGATTATTTTAGTCCTGGCCGCCTGTTTCGACCGAATCTGCCATGAAATGATTACGGTGCCTGCTCAGTCTTATTGCATGGAAACCGCACCTCCCGGACCCATGCCGCTGAATTCCTGACATGTCTTAGCCGCACCTTGCCACCTTTGTCATCGTCTCTCACCTTGTTGAAAGTCGCGCATGAAAAACCTGGCCGTCCCGCTTGTCCATTTCGCTGGCATCATCAGCGCTATCGGCGCCCTCATCCACTTCGCGGCCATTGCTGGCGGAACTGCCTGGTATGTTTTCTTCAATGCCCCGCCGCAGGTCGTGGCATCATCGCGTGATGGAACCTGGCTGGCACCGGTGAGCACCAGCATCATCGGGCTACTCATGGCGGTATGCGCGGCCTACGCCTTCTCCGCGCTGGGACGTTTGCCGCGCCTCCCGCTGCCCCGCTTCATGCTGGGCGGTATGGCCGGCGTCTGTTTGTTGCGGGCCGTTGTGATCGTGCCCCTGGCCATCAATCACCCGCAGCTGCGCAATACCTTTGAAGTTGTCAGCGCCGTCATTTGGGGCCTGGCGGGCGCCGGCTTCCTGGTCGCCTGTCTGACTTTGGTTCGCCGGCCGCCAGCCGCTGGCGCGCATGCCGCTCAGGACGATCACCTGAAGATCCCGGAATTGACCTGATGGCGGCTTTGTTGCACATATCCTGTACCGCAGCGGTCAAGCGAATCGATAAGGTCCCGAATACGCACCCATTTGGAAGCGGCGGCGTTTTGCACATGCGCGTGCGAGAGACCCGATTGATTCATTGCAGCGTCCCTTTCAGCGTGCGCTGAACACGCATGAAAATCCACCGCGACATGCTCCCCTGCTCTCGCTGATCGCTGGACTCCCGCCTTCATCCAGACGCCGCATCCATTCCAGGAATACAGCAAGCCGTCCATAGCCGTGAGCTGCGCACGGCACGCAGCCGATGATTTGCGCGTAACCGATGACTGCGTGACAATGCGATAACACTTATTGATCACTCAAAGGAACACCATGAACATCACCGTCCAGAATACCGTCCCCGCAACCACCCGCATCACGCTCGTTGGCGAAATGCACGATGGCAGTTTTGCTGCCGAGGTCATGACCGAGACCGCCGTTCCCTATACGCCGTATTGGGACAACCTGCTTGAACAGCGAATCGTCTATATCCAGCCCGATGATGAACAGCTCGAAGCCATCATCACGGCCTTGAACGAACGTCGTCTGACACTCGACGAGTTACAGAATTACGGCAGTGCTGAAGGTGGCACGTCGTCGATTCCTGTATAAGCATTTGGTCGCCGAACAGGGGAAGTGGCACGCCTCCCCTGCTGACTTATGGCGACCATCGTTGAACGACATCCAACCTTCTTTCTGTAGACTCGTTGGATCTTTGTTATTGATTCCGAAGTTGTTAACTGTTGAGTTATATTTTTCGGTTTTGTTCTTTGTTGGTTAGTTACGTTTTTAAATGGAAGACCACGTCTTCTGTGTCAGTTAGTTAATTCCTCTGTCGCCGTTGGAGCGAAGAATCTCATCATGCCGCTCGTGATCGGTCTTGTGCAGATAGGCTGCCGTCGTCGCGATATTCGCGTGCCCTGCCGTATCTTGCAGCGTCTTGAGTTGCACACCACTGTTTGCATGATTGGTAAGCATACTGTGGCGCAGCCAGTGCGGTGACGCCAGGCGTAGCGTCGACGCACTATCGCCATCCCCTTTCGCTGCCGCATCATCCGCTGCAAGCTGGAAGATCGCCTTGAGTGCTTCGGATGCGGCCTCGTCCGTGATCCCTACGTACTCTTTCGTACGGCTCGACAGCACCAGGGGCATGCGATCGCCCCTGCTCGTCTGCTCCAGCAGACCGAACGCGCGCCGGTAGTCGCGGTAGGCGCCGATGGTGGCTGGGGGAACCGGGAGGCGGCGCGGCTTGTTGCCCTTGCCCAGCACGTCGAGCCACCAGCGCCCGTCGCCCTCGCTGTAGACGGCGCCCATGGTCGCGCTGACGATTTCGTTCAGGCGTGCACCGGTCTGGGCGAACGCGATCAGCAGGAAGCGGTCACGCGCGCGCTGGCGCGCCGTGGCCTCGGTGTCGCCAGGCCGTGCTTCGGCTGCGGCCAGCGCATAGGCAATCGCAGCTGGACTCAGGTAGCGGGTGATGCGGCTCGCGTGTGCAGCGCGGACATTGCGCACGAGCCGCGCAGGATTGCGGCGCAGGTAGCCGGTTTGCTCGGCAAACGTCAGCACGCCCTTGATCGCAATCATCGCCTGGCGGCGGCTGGTGTCGGACAGTGGCCCGGTAAACGGCCGATAACGCGAATCGTTGCGGGGCCATTTGGTGGTGCTGATCCACGCGGTCGGCGGCTGCCGGATGAATTCCTTGTACAGATTGAGGTCGCCGACGTTCAGCTGCTGGAATGTTTTGCCTGCTTCTTCGCGGCACCAGGTCAGGAACCGATACAGCTCCTTCTGCAGATTGGCAATCGATTTGGGGCGGAGCTCGCCATGAGAGATGTATTCGCGCACCAGTTCGGCGTCGCTCGTGGCGGAAGTAACCGGCTCATCGTACATGCTGGAGAAGCTGCCCGCACCGAGCCGGCTGGCGGCCGCCCGATCAGGGTCGGCTGGTGGCAGTGGATCGAGATTGATCGGTACGAACACGGGCATGAGGGCTAAACGAGATGACTGTATGGATATACAGTATAGCATCGTGACACGCAGCTCCGTAAGGGATGATGCCGCAAATTTTCGCTGAATTACCCATGACGGGCGCTCTCGTCCTACAGCGCCATGCCCTGCGCGCCGATACGTGTCCGCCCTGCCCTGCATGACAATGGTTTATCCATTTTACGAAGGGGACTACCATGAACAGCAACGCACCCGCATCGACGACTGCAACCCAGGACGACGCCACGGTCGGTATTGGCGGCCAGACCAGCGGCCAGCAAGGCGCGACGCCATCGCATGAGTCGCAAACGGAAACCGGCGGCAATGGCGGCCCGGGGCTGACCCGCAATCAATCAGGTCCGTACGTGAACGCACCCGATGGTACCGAAGGCAATGAGCCGCCTGTTACCGACGGCAGCGCCGCGCCGCAGCCGGAAACGCCAAGCACTGTGCCACTCGACACCGCAGCAACGCATGCCAATCCAGGTGCGCAGGACACGCGGCCAGGCCAGGCTGGCCCGAAAGTGACGGGAATGGGCGCGCCGGAAACGGGTGGCAATCAAACTGCAGGTGATCTGCCGCCATTCACGCGCTGATGCGCGGTGTGCCCGTCACTAACGTTTCGATATTCGCCTGGCCAGCTGTTCACGCAGGCCAGGCGAACACAAAAGCTTCACGGCGGGCCTCCTGCAGCAGCATATGCATTCTTTGAGGCCTGTGCCGCGACCTGCTCTCGCTGCGCCAACTTGCGCCACCAGATCCACGACACGATCGCATTCACCCAGAAGCACATGTACAGGAACGCCGTCAGGTACAAGCCACGGCTGAAATACAGCGGCACCGCAATGGTGTTCACCAGCAGCCAGACCGGCCAGCTCTCGATGCGCCGCCCCATCATCAGTAATTGCGCGATGACGGAAAACACAAGCACCGCCGAATCGATGAACGGCGCGTAAGCCTTGGTATGGAAGTGAAGTGCAGCGCCATACGCGCCAGTGGCAATGAGTCCGACCGGCGTCATCCATGCCATCGTACGCCAGCCCGCACGGGTAATCGGCAGCGGTGCGCCTTCCTTGCCACGCAACCAGCGCCACCACCCCAGCACACCCGTCACGACAAAGAAGGCTTGCAGCACGACGTCGGCATACAGTTGCGACTGCATGAATAGCACGCCGAACAGGGTACAGCCAACAATCCCTGTCCACCACGTGTGGACGTTGTTGCGGCCTGCCAGGAAAATGGCGACAGCCGTGAAGAAGTTCGCGGCCAGTTCGAGGGGAGATATCATCGGATGCGGCTGGGCCAGGCTGGGAACATAGTGAGTGTCCTCTGAATGAGAGCGGCTACTCTACGCCACTCTCATGCCCCGCCGCAAGTTAGTGCAGAAGAATGCTTACAGCTTGATCGTGCCGTGCTCCGAATCCAGATCCGGCTGCTTGCCGGTCACGGCTGCCTTGGCGACCGCAAACAGGCGCACCATCTTGCTGTCGTTCGAATCCCAGTACTCGGCTGCGTGCGGAACCACGCGCACGAGCACGGCATGCTGGTCTTCCGGGCCGGCCGGGAACCAGGCTTGCACCATCGGGTTCCACATGCTGCGGATCTTGTCGCGATCGACAATGCGCTCGGCGGTACCGCTGACCGACACATAGGTGCTGTCGTCAGGTTCCGAGAAACTGATGTTCACTTCCGGCTGGTGCGCGATGCTGTCCCACAGGTCGGTGGCCGAGTGCACGAAGAACCAGATGCCGCCTTCGGCATCGACGTCCTGCTTGGTCATCGGCTGGCTGGCCAGGTGGTCGTGCTGGTCACGGAACGTGAACATGGCAAAGCGCAGGGAACCGATACGGTCTTCGAGGGCTGCTACGTGGGTGCGGTCTGCAGTCATGGTGAATCCTTGATTGGGTGAGTAATAACTCATCCTAACGCGCCGCACGCCGCCCTTCGGTGCGCGGGCGTACATTTGCGACCCGCAATTGCTGACTTCGGCCTGGTCACGCTGTCCCGCAGCCGGTGGCAAATGGCTTATAGTATTGCCTCTGTAAACATTTCAACAATCCCATGAAATTCGACGTCGCAATCGTCGGCAGCGGCCTGGCCGGCCTGTCGGTAGCCCTGCACCTGGCCCAGACCCGCAAGGTTGCCATCATCTCCAAGCGTACCCTGCTCGACGGCGCCAGCGCCTGGGCCCAGGGTGGTATCGCCGCCGTGCTCGATTCGGGCGACAGCCACGAGCAGCACGTGGCCGATACCCTGGTTGCCGGCGCCGGTCTGTGCGACGAGACTGCCACCCGCTACATCGTCGAACACGGGCGCGAAGCCATCGAATGGCTGATTGATCAGGGCGTGCCTTTTACGCGCGACCCGACAGCCGAAATGGGCTTTCACCTGACGCGCGAAGGCGGCCATGGCCAGCGACGGATTATCCATGCAGCCGACGCCACCGGATACGCCGTGCAAGTCACGCTGGAACAGAAGGTACGCGCCCACCCGAATATTTCGCTGTTCGAGCACCATGTCGCGATCGACGTCATCACGTCCGCCAAACTGCGGCCCAAGGTGGGGCATGGCAGCCAGCCCCGTTGCTATGGCCTGCATGTGCAGGATGTGAACAGTGGCGACGTGCTCACCTTCGAGGCGGAGCACACGGTGCTGGCCACGGGCGGCGCCGGCAAGGTCTATCTGTACACGACGAACCCCGACACTGCTACCGGCGACGGCATCGCGATGGCCTGGCGCGCCGGCTGCCGGGTGTCGAACATGGAATTCATCCAGTTCCATCCTACCTGCCTGTACCACCCGTATGCGAAGTCGTTCCTGATCACCGAAGCGATTCGCGGCGAAGGCGGCCTGCTCAAGCTGCCGCCCGAGGCGGGCGCGCAGGCCGACGAGCGTTTCATGCCGGCGCATGACGAGCGCGGCGAACTGGCGCCACGCGACGTCGTGGCGCGCGCCATCGACTTCGAGATGAAGAAACGGGGCCTCGATTACGTCAACCTCGACATCAGCCACCAGCCGCCCGAATTTTTGATGGAGCACTTCCCGACCATTTATGCGCGCTGCCTCGAGCTGGGCATCGACATCACGCAACAACCGATTCCCGTCGTGCCGGCCGTGCACTTTACCTGCGGTGGCGTTGTCACCGACCTGGCCGGACGCACCGATATCCCTGGCCTGTATGCGGTGGGCGAAGTCGCCTGCACCGGCCTGCATGGCGCCAACCGGCTGGCCAGCAATTCGCTGCTCGAATGCGTCGTCGTCGGGCGCGCCTGCGCGCAGCAGATCGCTGCGAGTCCGGCGATTGCCAACCCGGCGCTGCCAGACTGGGACGCGAGCCGCGTGACGAACGCCGACGAAGAAGTGGTCATCGCCCACAACTGGGACGAGCTGCGGCGCTTCATGTGGAATTACGTCGGCATCGTGCGCACGACCAAGCGCCTCGAACGCGCGCTGCACCGGATCAAGCTGCTCAAGGAAGAAATCGACGAGTACTACCGCAACTTCCGCATCACGCCCGATCTGCTCGAGCTGCGCAATCTGGTCGAAGTGGCGCATCTGATCGTGAAAAGCGCGATGTCGCGCCATGAAAGCCGCGGCCTGCACTACTCGCGCGACTTCCCGGACACCCTGCCCAAGGCACTGCCGAGCGTGCTCACGCCGCGCAGACGCTAGCATGGAACGGCAGCGGCTTTCACTCACGACAGTCCTGCTACTGAGCATCCCGCCCGTACTCTGGGCGGGCAATGCCATCATCGGCCGCCTCGTGCGCGACGCCATGCCGCCGATGACGCTCAATCTGCTGCGCTGGTCGATAGCGCTCGTGATCCTGCTAGTGCTGGGCCGCGCCGCACTGCGTCCTGGCAGCGGCGTGCTGCACAACTGGCGCCGCTACGCCCTGCTTGGCCTCCTGGGCATTGGCCTGTATAACTCGATGCAATACCTGGCGCTGACGACCTCGTCGCCGCTGAACGTGACGCTCGTCGCGTCCGGCGTGCCGGTCTGGATGCTGCTGGTCGGCCGGCTGTTCTACGACGTGCCGGTCAAGGGGCGCCAGATCGGCGGCGCCGTGCTGTCGATTGCCGGCGTGCTGGTCGTCATGTGCCGGGGCAGCCTGGCCGAGCTGGCCGCGCTGCGCCTCGTGGCGGGCGACCTGATCATGATCGTGGCGACGATTGTCTGGTCGTTCTACAGCTGGTCGCTGCTGCAGAAGCACGATGTGCCGGCGCTGCGTGCGGACTGGGCCGCCTTCCTGCTGGCCCAGGTTGCGTATGGCGTGCTGTGGTCGGCCGCGCTGGCCGGCGGCGAGTGGGCGCTGGGCGCGCCGCAAATCGTCTGGAGCTGGCCCCTTGCCGCCGCGCTGCTGTACCTGGCAATCGGGCCGGCGATCATCGCCATGCGCTGCTGGGGCGCGGGCGTCCAGCGTGCCGGGCCCGGGATCAGTGCGTTCTTCATCAATCTGACGCCGTTGTTCACGGCGCTGCTGTCGGCCGCCTTCCTGGGCGAACTGCCGCAGTTGTACCACGTGGCGGCGTTCGGCCTGATCGTCGGCGGGATCGTCGTATCGGCGCGCTGATTGCAGAGCGGTGGTACGATTCCACCCATGAACGACGAACCTCGCAACCCAATTGGCGAACACCACGCGGCCACGCAGCTGGCCACGTTTCTCGAACAGTATCCACGTGCGCTGGTGCTGACCGGCGCCGGCCTGTCGACCGCGTCCGGCATTCCCGATTACCGCGACCGGGATGGCGTGCGGCGCGGCAGGCTTCCCATCCAGGGCCCGGAATTCCGGCGCGACCCGGCAATCCAGCGCCGCTATTGGGCGCGCAGCATGGTGGGCTGGCGGATGATGTCCGGCGCCGCGCCGAACGCAGGCCACCGCGCGCTCGCCGCGCTTGGTGCGGACAAGCGGATCGGCTCGATTCTTACGCAAAACGTCGATGGCCTGCATACCCGGGCGGGCAGCCGCGACGTGCTGGAATTGCATGGAAATATCCACCACGTGACGTGCCTCGGCTGTGGGGCGAACTTCACGCGCGCTGCGCTGCAGGTGCAGCTGGAGGCGGACAATCCGGGCCTGCGCCAGGTTCTTGCGCAGCCGCTGCCCGATGGCGACGCCGAGATCGATCCGGATGCGGTGACGGAATTCACGGCGCCGGCATGCGTGCACTGTGGCGGCATGCTGATGCCCGACGTCGTGTTCTTTGGCGACAATGTGCCGGCAGCGCGCACGGCAGCCGCGCTGGCGCGGATGGAAGCGGCCGACGCACTCCTGGTGGTCGGCTCGTCGCTGATGGTGTATTCGGGGTTTCGCTTTTGTCGGCTGGCCGAAGCGGCCGGCAAACCAATTGCGGCGCTGAACCTCGGCCGCACGCGCGCTGACGACATGCTGACGCTGAAGATTGAAGCGTCCGCCGAGCGGGTCTTGCCGCTCGTGGCCGGATTGCCGTAGCGTGGGCGGGTTTCCCGCCCACGCGTTCAAATTAAGCTGATTTTGTGGCGCGCAACATATCGTTGAACGCGTGGACGGCACAGCCGTCCACCCTACTAATTATTGCTGAACTTGATCACCAGGCCAGTGATCAACGCCGCCGCCATTGCAATCGACAGCACGCCATGCAACACAGGCGAGCCGATCGACGCATCGGACGCCGCGGCATCCCGCTGCATCGCCATCGCGCGGCTCAGCACGACCGGCCGCAGGAAGCCGCGAATACCGACCAGCAGCATGCCGATGCCGAAGAACAGTTCGCCCTTCATATTGTAGAGAATCCCGTCCATCAACTGGGGCACGCCCAGCAGCAGGCCGAAGCCAAGCCAGAACAGGCGAAAGACGAGCGAGCGCTTCAATTTAGTGGTGATCGACATAGTGTGGTCTGAGAGTTGAGCGGTGCGATCAGACGATGCGCAGCGAGTAATCGGTGGCGTGCACGTCCTTGGTCAGGCTGCCGATGGAAATGCGGTTCACGCCCGTTTCGGCAATCGCGCGCACGGTGTCCAGGTTGATGCCGCCCGACGCTTCCAGCAGCGCACGGCCGCTATTGACCTGCACCGCCTCGCGCATCATGGCCAGGTCGAAGTTATCAAGCAGTACCGACTTGACGCCGGCACCCAGCGCTTCTTCAAGCTGGGCGATGGTTTCGACTTCGATCTGCACCGGCACGCCGGCGTTCAGGCTGGCGGCCGCCGTCAGCGCGGGCGTGACGCCCCCGGCAGCGGCAATGTGATTTTCCTTGATCAGGATGCCGTCATACAGCGCCATGCGCTGGTTCTTGCCACCACCGACCCGTACTGCGTACTTCTGCGCCTGGCGCAGGCCCGGCAAGGTCTTGCGGGTGTCGAGAATTGCCGCGTTCGTGCCCGCGATGACGTCGACGTAGCGCCGGGTGGCAGTGGCCACGCCAGATAGCAGCTGCAGGAAGTTCAGCGCGGCGCGCTCGGCCGTGAGCAGCGCGCGCGGGTTCGCCGTGATGGTGCAGACGGTGCTGTTGGCGGGCATCAGGTCGCCTTCGGCAAACTGCCACGCGATGTCGGTGTCCTGGTCGACCGCGAGCATGACGCCCTCGAACCACGGCGCGCCGCACAGCACGGCCGCTTCGCGCACGATCACGCGCGCCGAGACGCGGGTGTCGTTCGGCACGAGTTTGCCGGTCAGATCGCCACTGCCGATGTCTTCCAGCAGTGCGGCCAGGATATTCTGTTCGAACGCCGCCTGCAGCTTGTCATCAAACTGGGCGTGGGGATTGTGCAGACTGGTCATGCGGGGCCGACTCCGGAAAACATGGGGGCATTCTGTTCGAGCGCGCCGGTGGGCAGCGCCTTGGCGCGTTTGGCCGCAGCAAAATCGAGCATGCGGTCGATGGCGCGTTTGGCTTGCAGGCCGACAGCAGGGTCGACGTGCACCTGATTGGCGCCAGATTCAAGCACCTCTGCCAGATTGCGCAGGCCGTTCATGGCCATCCACGGGCAATGCGCGCAGCTCTTGCAGGTAGCGCTGTTGCCGGCGGTCGGCGCTTCGATGAAGGTCTTGCCGGGGGCGGCCATCTTCATCTTGTGCAGGATGCCATTGTCGGTGGCGACGATGAAGTGGGTGGCGTCCAGCGTCTGCGCGGCGTTGATCAGCTGCGTGGTCGAGCCGACCACGTCGGCCTGCGCCACGACGTTCGCTGGCGACTCCGGGTGCACGAGCACCTTGGCCAGCGGGTACTCGGCCTTGAGCAGGTCGAGTTCGATGCCCTTGAATTCATCGTGCACGAGGCACGAACCCTGCCACAGCAGCATGTCGGCGCCAGTCTTGGACTGGATGTACGAGCCAAGGTGACGGTCGGGCGCCCACAGGATTTTCTTGCCCTGCGCGTGCAGCTCGGCCACGATGTCCAGACCGATGGACGACGTCACCATCCAGTCGGCGCGCGCTTTGACTGCAGCGCTCGTGTTGGCGTAGACGACGACGGTGCGGTCGGGATGCTGGTCGCAGAACGCGGCGAACTCGTCGGCCGGGCAACCGAGGTCGAGCGAACAGGTCGCATCGAGATCGGGCATCAGGATGGTTTTTTCGGGGCTGAGGATCTTGGCCGTTTCGCCCATGAAGCGCACGCCGGCGACGACGAGCGTCTGCGCGGCATGGTCACGGCCGAAGCGCGCCATTTCGAGCGAGTCGGACACGCAGCCGCCCGTTTCTTCGGCCAGGTCCTGCAGGTCGGCGTCCACATAGTAGTGGGCGACGAGGACCGCGCCTTTTTCTTTCAGCAGGCGCCGGATCTTGTCCTTGAGCGCGTTGCGTTCGGCCAGTTCGGGCGCGCTGGGGATGCGTGCCCAGGCCTCGGCAGTGCAGGCCAGACCGGCCTGGGGCCGGTCGTATTCATACGTCTTGATCGGTACGGTGTCCATACTCTTCTCGGTCTCCATGGCAGGGCCGCAGGCCCTGCCTTTGCTGCATTACGCGTCGATGCCCTGGCTCGCCAGGTATTCCTCGTAGTTGCCACGGAAATCGACGATCTCGTTTTCGCGGATTTCCAGCACGCGCGTGGCCAGCGACGAGACGAACTCGCGGTCGTGCGAAACGAAGATGAGGGTGCCGGCGTATTTATCCAGCGCGATGTTGAGCGACTCGATCGACTCCATGTCCATGTGGTTGGTCGGCTCATCGAGCAGCAGCACATTGTGACGGCCCAGCATCAGCTTGCCGTACATCATGCGGCCCTTCTCGCCACCGGACAGCACATTGACCGACTTCTTGACTTCGTCGCCGCCAAACAGCAGACGACCCAGGATCGAGCGCACGGCCTGGTCGTCGTCACCTTCTTGCGTCCACTGGCCCATCCAGTCAGTCAGGTTGTCGCCCACCGCGAATTCTTCGGTCGGATCCTGCGGCATGTAACCAGGATTGGCGTTCTCGGCCCACTTGACGCGGCCACCATCCGGCTGCAGACCGCACAGCTCGCCGCCAATCGTGCGCAGCAGCGTGGTCTTGCCGGCCCCGTTGGCGCCGATGATCGCGATGCGCTCGCCGGCCTCGACCATGATCGAGAAATTCTTGAACAGCTGACGGTCGTAGGCTTTCGAGATGTTCTCGGCTTCCACCGCCAGGCGGTGCAGCTTCTTCTCGCCTTCGAAGCGCACGAAGGGATAGGCGCGCGAGGATGGCTTGAACTCTTCGATCTTGATCTTGTCGATCTGCTTGGCGCGCGAGGTGGCCTGGCGTGCCTTGGACTTGTTGGCCGAGAAGCGGCGGACAAAATCCTGCAGTTCCGCGACCTTCTCCTTGGCCTTGGCATTGTTCGACAGCTGCTGGTTGCGTGCCTGCGTCGAGGCCAGCATGTATTCGTCGTAGTTACCCGGATACACCTTCAGCGTACCGTAATCCATGTCGGCCACGTGCGTGCAGACCTGGTTCAGGAAGTGGCGATCGTGGGAAATGATGATCATCGTGGAGTTACGCTCGTTGAGCATGTCTTCCAGCCAGCGAATCGTGTTGATGTCCAGGTTGTTGGTCGGCTCGTCGAGCAGCAGGATGTCCGGATTCGAGAACAGCGCCTGCGCCAGCAGCACGCGCAGCTTCCAGCCCGGCGCCACGGCGCTCATCGGCCCCTGGTGCAGCTCGGTGCCGATACCCAGGCCCAGCAGCAGTTCGCCAGCGCGCGCTTCGGCCGAGTAGCCGTCGTATTCGGCGACCTTGCCTTCGAGCTCGGCGGCTTTCATGTAGTCGTCGTCCGTGGCTTCGAGGTTGGCGTAGATCGCATCGCGTTCGGCGATCGCGTTCCACAGCTCGGTGTGGCCCATCATGACGACGTCGAGCACGCGCGTGTCTTCGTAGGCGAACTGGTCCTGGCGCAGCTTACCCAGGCGCTCGCCCGGATCCAGGCTGACGTTACCGGCGGACGGCTCGAGGTCGCCGCCCAGGATTTTCATGAACGTCGACTTGCCGCAGCCGTTGGCGCCGATCAGGCCGTAGCGGTTGCCGTCGCCGAAGCGCACGGAAATGTTCTCGAAGAGCGGCTTGGCGCCGAATTGCATCGTGATGTTGGCTGTGGATAGCACTGTATGACCCCAAAAAGCGTATTTGATTAACCGGCTATTTTACCATCGCATGCCCTGCAGGGCGAATGGGCTGGATTGGCGGGCACCGTTGGCCGACGAGCCTTCAGGCGCAGCGCACGGTCGGGTAGTCCGACAGCAGCAGGCTGAAACCATCAAAGTCCGACTGCAGGCACCCTTGCGCGCCGAACGGGATCGTGACGCGCCGTGGAATATGGCCAAAACTCAACCCCGTGAGCACGGGCACCGGCAACGTGCGGCGCACATACTCGAGCATGGATTCGAAGTCGTAGCCATTGTCCAGCGGCCCCAGGCGGTAGCCTGAAAAATCGCCCAGCACCACGGCTTGCTGGCGTTCGAGCACGCCCGTCTGCATCAGTTGCAGCAGTAATCTCTCGACACGATACGGGTGTTCGCTGATGTCTTCGAGCCACAGGATGCCGCCGTCGATCTGCGGAAAATATGGCGTGCCGACGAGTGAGCCGATCATGGCAAGATTGCCGCCCCAGACCGTCCCGCGCACGTCGAGATGCGGGTTGCCCCTGACGGTTTCGCGGATCGTGTGCGTCGGGCCGGCCAGACAGGCCCAGAAATCGTCGAGCGTGAACGGCACCGGCTCTTCTGCGCCGAAGTCACCGGCCACCATCGGCCCGGCGTAGCTGAGCGCGCCTGTCCTGGCCATCAGGCCCATGTGCAACGCCGTGACATCGGAAAAGCCGACGATGATCTTGCCGCTGGCGGCGATGGCCTCGAAATCGATCGCCGGCAGCAGGCGGCTGATACCGTAACCGCCGCGCAGCGCGATGATCAGGTGAATGTCGGGGTCAAGCACCGCCGCATTGAGCTGCGCGAGGCGGGCGTCGTCGGTGCCGCCGAAGCGCTGGTGGGTGCAGCTGTGATCGTAGTAATTGCGGACCAGGCAGCCATGCGCTTCAAAGCGAGCGATGGCGCGCTCGACGGCGAGCGGATCGTTGGTGCAGCCGGCGGGCGCCACGATGGCGATGCCGAGACGGGAGGTGATCACTGGTGGGCGGGAAGACGTCTGTGGAATCCGGAAACATCTTACCGCGCCAACCGGTGCCGATCAAGGCCGGCCGGCAGCGCCAGCCAACTCACCCGCGAAGGGTCAGACCGGGCTGGCCTTCTTCGCCAGCGCGCGCCGTTGGGCAAAAAAGGCGCGCAGCAGGCTGCTCGCCTGATCGGCAAGCACGCCGCCAACCACGTCGGTGTGGTGATTCAGCGATGGCTCGCCGAACAGGTTCACGACCGAGCCGCAGGCGCCGGTCTTCGGGTCCGTCGCCGCATAGATCACACGCGCCAAACGCGCATGCATCATCGCGCCCGAGCACATGATGCACGGCTCGAGCGTCACGTACAGCTCGCAGCCGGGCAGCCGGTAGTTGCCCAGCTTGTCAGCGGCGGCGCGCAGCGCCACGATTTCGGCATGCGCCGTCGGGTCGTGGCCGCTGATCGGCTGGTTGAAACCGGTCGCGATGACTTCGCCGTCCTTGACCACGACGGCGCCGACCGGCACTTCGCCGCGGTCCCACGCCAGTTGCGCCTGGGCCAGGGCGAGCGCCATGAACTGCTCGTGCGCCGCATCCGCAGAATCGTCATGCACGACTGCGGACGAAACATCAGGCATCGGTGATCTCGGCCCAGCAGTTCGGCGTTTCGTGCAGTACGAGCTTGTGCAGGCGCAGGCCGGTACCGAAACGGTCGATGAACACGGTCTTGAGGATCGTGAACGCCACTTGCGCCAGGTTTTCCACGGTGGGGATGCGGTCAATGACCACGGTCTTGTGATCCGGCAGCGACGACAGGAAGTCCAGCACCTTGTCATCCTTTTCGTACACGATGAAGGCATGGTCCCACACGTCGACCAGGTGCTGCTTGGCCAGCGCCTTGACGTCGGAGAAATCCATGATCATGCCGTTATCGGAATTGCCGTCAGCGTCGATGACTTCGCCGGTCAGCGTGATTTCGAGGGTGTAGCGATGCCCGTGCAGGTTGCGGCACTGGCTCTTGTGGTCGGGAATCCGGTGTCCGGCATCGAATTCAAGCTTGCGGGTAATGGTCAACATTGTTGCTGCTTTACTAGGTAATTGAGTGAAATTAATGAATCAGGGAATCTGGAGCAGCTTGTGGGTCTGCAGGCTCAGCTTCCATTTCGGATTGGCGCGGCACGTCTCGATGGCCAGGCGGATATTCTGCGCGGCAAGTGGCCCATCCATGGCCTGCACGAAGAAATGGTCGAAATCGAGCCGCTCGTAGGCCGCCAGGTCTTGTCCGATTTGCGGGATGACCACCTTGATCTCGCTGCCTTTTTCCACGACCAGCGTCGAGCCCATCTTGGGGCTGACGCAAATCCAGTCGACGCCGTCGGGTACCGGCAGCGTGCCGTTCGTTTCGATCGCGATGGTAAAGCCGCGCTCGTGCATGGCGTCGATCAGGGCGCGGTCAAGCTGCAGCAGCGGTTCGCCGCCCGTAAACACCACATATTTACTGGCCGGATAGGTAGCAGGCCACAGGCCGTCAATCTCGGCGGCGAGCAGCGCCGCTTCCTTGAACTTGCCGCCGCGCTCGCCGTCCGTGCCGACGAAATCGGTGTCGCAGAACTGGCAGATCGACGTGGCGCGGTCCTGCTCGCGGCCGGTCCAAAGATTGCAGCCGGAAAAGCGGCAGAATACGGCCGGCCGGCCGGCGTGGGCACCCTCTCCCTGCAAGGTGTAGAAGATCTCTTTAATGCTGTAAGTCACGTTAAGCCTCTCGTCAACCTTCCATTATAGCGCGGCACATTCGCCGGCGCAGCGGAAGTGGCCGGTCGCTGAGAGGGTGTCGGAAACGTCAGGTTTGAGACTGAACAATATTCCTACATGAGCGGAGCGGTAAGTTCTTACGGAAACTTCCGACACCTTCACGAGGGCAATCATGAACAAACCGACTTTTTTGCTGGTGACCTTGCCCTTTGTCGCCAGCGGTGCCAGCGCGAGTGACGCCTACTTCACGGTGCCGATGCTACTACGCAGCGCAGCACCGGAACTGCTGGCCTGCATCCTGGTGACGATGGCGGCGCTGGTGCTGGCATGCCTGAGCATGCGCCGCAGCATGGGCCTGGAAGAACGGGCCCGGGCCCTGCACGGGCAACTGGCGGCCGAGCGCGAATCGCGCGCGCAGTCCGAGCAGGCACTGGCAGACAACCACGACGTCGTCTACCGCCTGGTGCGCCAGAACGAAGATGTGCGCGACAGCGAGCGCACGCGCATCGCGCGTGAACTGCAGAGCGAGCTGGGGCGGCGCCTGCTGACACTGCGCACCGACCTTTCGAACCTGTACGACAGCGCCGCCACGGCCCAGGCGCCGGCCCTGGCCAGCCGCCTGGACAGCGCCATCGCGCACATCGACGGTGCGATCGGCGCCGTGCGCGCGGTAGCGAGCGGCTTGCGCGGCTTCGGTCCGGGCGATGGCCTGCGCCACGCGCTCGAACGCTGCCTGGCCGAGCACGCGCACCTGTACGGCATGCGCTATCGCTTCGAGGCCGGCATCGACCCCAGCTCGCGCGCCAGCCAGGATCGCGCCGCGCGGCTGGCCGTGTTTCGCGTGCTGCAGGATGTGCTCGCCACTGCTGCGCGCGTCCAGCACGGCGAACTGCATGTGCGCCTGCTGGAAAACGCCGGCTCGCTGGGGCTGGAAATCGATGGCTGCGCCAGCGCCGCGGGCGAAGTCGCTTCGCTGCCGACTGAGCTGATCGACCAGATCCGCGCCATGGGCGGCGTACTGCGCGTCACCGCCACCGCCGGGCATGCCGGACGCTGGTCCTTGTCGCTGCCCGTCAGGAATCCCGCAAGCGACCTTGCTGCGGAAATGGCCGTGGTTGCTTAATCGGCTTGTGATGATCGGCGTGCGACCGCACAACCGTGTACGTTAAACACAACGCTGAAACCTCCTTGCTAAAGATCAATAGCGTGTGTTGATGCGAGTAGCAGAATCGGTTCCTAACGGCAGCCACCCGGTTGCCGCAAACCGAAGCGCTACCACTCGCAGAGGACTGCTCATGATCAACACAAGCAGCAGCGCGGCATACCCGACAGCCCTGCTCCAGGACGTCGCCTTCGTCGGTCAGTTAATGGAAAGCCTGTCGGTACCGGTCTTCGTGCTCGATACCCATGCGCGCGTGACGATCTGGAACCGTGCCTGTGAGCAGTTGACCGGCGTGCCAGCTCCCGAAGTGCTGGGCACGGGCGACCACTGGCGCAGCTTCTACGACGTCCAGCGCCCCACCCTCGCCGATCTCGTCCTGCGCACCGGTAGCGATCCGGTACAGGCAAGCAAGGCATTGGCCGCCACGACCGATGCCGGGCGCACCACGCCGGGCCTGTCCATCGAGAGCTGGTGCGACATGCCGCGCGCTGGCCGCCGTCGCTATCTGGCGGCAGACGCCAGTCCGATCTTCGGCGCCAACGGCCAGCTGTCGGCAGTGGTCGAAACCCTGCGGGACCTGACCGATGAAAAGATGGCCCAGGCGGCGCTGGAGCAACTCGCAACCCGCGACGGCCTGACGGGCCTGGCGAACCGGCGCTGCTTCGATGACACGCTGCAAGCGGAATGGGCACGCGCACTGCGCCAGGTGCAGCCGCTCTCGCTGCTGATGGTCGACGTCGACAATTTCAAGGCCTACAACGACGCCCATGGCCACCTGGGCGGCGACGAATGCCTGAAGCGCGTTGCGCGCGCCGTGGCGAGCGAGATGCGGGCCAATGACCTGGTAGCGCGCTACGGCGGCGAGGAATTCGCCGTAGTGCTGCCGAACCAGTCGCTCAAGGGCGCGGCCATCGTGGCCGAGCGGATCCGCAGTCGGGTCGAACAGCTGCAGTTGCCATGCCGCTTTGCCGCGGGCCACGTCACCGTGTCGATCGGCGCGGCCACGGCGATCGCCGGCCCCGACAACCATGCCAACCAGTTGGTCGCGATCGCCGATGCGGCGCTGTACCGGGCCAAGCACCTGGGGCGTAACCGGATCAGCCTGCCGATGACCGAGGCGGCCTGAGGGCGTTCAGTCAACATGATCTGCTGGCACACGGTCGTTGAACGCGTGGACGGCGTAGCCGTCCACCCTACGTCGCCTGACGTTTGATCGTGGGGGTGGACGGGTTTCCCGTCCACGCGTTCAACAAGCATGCAAGGGGCCCGATATCACGGGCTTGACGCATAAAAAAACGGCGCCCTCAGGCGCCGTTCTTGCTTTTACCGGTTACCCGATACGCTTAACGCATCATGCGTTCCCAGCCGTGACGTACTGCCGACTTCATCTTGTCCCAGGTCGACTGCTCGCCCGGATAACGGTTGTCCCAATCGCTGCGCAAATCGGCTTCGACTTCGGTCCATGGACGGTTGCGGTACTTTTCTTCGCGCGCCATCTCGGTACCGTAGTTGTAGGCCGGACGGAATTCGTCATAGGCGCTGCCGGTGCTGCCGTAGACCGAATTCCAGTGATTGCGGTAGTAGATGTCGTCGTCATTGTCGTCCGTCATCTTGTCCCAGCCATGACGCACGGCATTCTTGACGCGATCCCAGGCCGATGGCTCGCTGCTGTCGCTGCCCGTGGTGCTGAAGTCGCGGGTGCCGTCGATACGGTTGTCCCAGCCCGTGCGCAGGTCGGTTTCGACATCGTCCCATGGACGGTTACGGTACATCTCGCTGCGGCGCATTTCGGTGCCGTACGAGTAGGCCGGCTTGAGGTCGTCGTACTTTTCGCCGGTCGAGGCGTAGGTGCTGTCGTAGTGGCTGCGGTACTGGTCGTCGTCGTTGTCACCAGTCATGCGTTCCCAGCCGTGACGCACGGCGGCCTTCATTTTTTCCCAGGTCGATGGCTCGCCACCGGTCGCGTAACGGCTGTCCCAGTCGTTGCGCAGGTCGGCTTCGATATCGTCCCAGGCGCCGTTGGTGTAGCGGCCGCTGCGGGCAGCTTCGGTACCGTAGCTGTAGGCTGGTGCGTACTCGTCGTACGATGCGCCAGTCGCGCCATACGTGGTGTCGAAATGATTGCGGTAGTAGGTGTCGTCGCCGTCGCCGGAACCCATCGCGCTGCTGCGCGAACCCGATTCAAGCCCGGTGGCCGTGCCCAGTGCGGCGCCGGACTGGCCGCGCGAGAAGATGCGCACGCCGTTACGCTGCTTGTCGGTGAACTGGGTGCCGGTGCTGCCGGTGCTGCTCATCGACGTATCGCGCTGCAGCGAATCGCCACGGTCGACAGCGGTCGAACCCTGGCGGATCGAACCGTCCAGCGCCGAACCCTGGATCGCTGTGTCACGCAGGGTCGAGCCTTGCAGCGACGTGCCGCCGGTGGCGGTCAGGCCGCTCTGGCCCAGTGGTTCCTGGTGCGTCGAGTTGGTCAGATCGGACGTGCCCAGCGACTCCTGGTGCTGGAACAGCTGGCGGTCGCCTGGATTGTCCAGCGACGGGATCGCTGCGGCTTGCACCGAACCGGCGCCGGTCGAGGCCGAGGCCGGGGTCGAGGTCGACTGCGCCGACATCGACGATGCCTGCTGCATGCCGATCGTGCTGCCGGCGTGCATCGCACCGCTGCTGAAGCCAGTCGAGGCCAGATCCGGCGTGCCGCTCGAAGTTTCATCGATGTCGGTCGGGCCGTAGCGTTCGACGATGTCTGCGCCGCGCTCGACTTCCGGCAGCGAATTTGCTACCAGCGTCAGCACGTGGCTACCGCGATTGACGGCGCCTTCGTAACGGTTGGCGTGTTCAGCATTATCCGAGCCGAACAGGTCGCCGAAGAAGTTCTTGATGCTGGCAGTGATGCCCGTGTCGCCATCGGCGCTGCGGGTCGTATCGAGGTCGGACGTTGCGTTCAGGCTATCGCTCTGGCCAATCGTGTCTGCATCGGCGGTCGACAGTCGCACGTCGGTGCGGGTAAAGCCCGACGACAGCAATTCGTTCATTGCGTTCTGTGCATCAGTGCGGTTATCGAACACCGCGACGAGGGTATGTTGCATGGTCGTTCCTCCGAATAGTGGGTCATGCGCGGGCGGCGACGCCGCCTCTGTCGTTCGCGCTATGTTGTCAACATTACTCTATTCTCGGTGGAACTCGCGCACCATTGACGGGCGGAAATTTAGTTCCGCCCGTCACATGCCTCGCCCCTCGTCTCGACTTACCTTTCAGGCGAATGGATTGTCGATGGTCTTGCCTTCGGGGGGCGGCAATTGCGCCGGCAACTCGCCAGACGACTCGCGCGCCTCCAGCGCGGCGACGATCTCGCCCAGCATGGCGTGCAGACGCCGCGCGTGTGCCAGGCCGGGCACGTCCGCAGTCAGGTCGACGTCGCCCGCAATCGTGATGCGGTCGAGCCGGTTTTCCAGTGTCAGGTCGCCAATACCGATGACGTCGGCTTCATTGGCGAACGGGACAAAGCTGACGGGTTTTTTCTTGCTCATGGATCCTCCGTGTTATGAACGTTTTTTGGATGGCTTGACCGTCGGGAGGCGCAGCATGCGCTCCTTTTGCTTCGTGCTCAGCGACGGCAGCAGTTCGATGCCGACGATCCGCTCGAGCTCGGCCACGGGCACGACATTGATCGGGGCATCGGCCCGGTTTTCGGTCAGCCAGGCGGCGCCTAGGCGTTGACGCGGGCTGTACACCACCTTGTACAGATGGGTCGGCACGATCACGTTGCCGACTTTTTTCAGGCTCGTGCCCAGAAATGCCGGCCCCGTGATCACGTACAGCTCGCCTTCCTTCTTTGCCATCGTACGCACGGCGCCTTCGATCGGCGCCCAGATCTTGCGGTTATGGTCGCGGTCCTGCGGAACCATATTGGCCAGCGAAAAACTCTCGCGCTGGGTGCGGCGGTCGGGCATGTTCGCGTTTGGCGCCAGGTGGCCGCGGTCGAAACCGCTGCGGGCGTAATCGGCCAACTCGGCGCGCTGGCCGCGCGGCAGGCGCGACTCGGCGTGGAATTTATCGTCGCGGTCAAGCCCCTGCGCCCGCTTGAGATTATCGGCGCGCACATATTCGGCGGACCACAATGGCGTGCGGGTCACGCCCGAATGCACGACGCCAAACACGCCGTAGCACAGCTCGCGCGTGGACACGGCCAGCTTCTGATTCTGGATTTCCGGCGGACGGCCGTCGAGGTAATGGACAGGGCAACTTGCGGCCTGGGCAGCCGCAGAGGCCAGCAGCGCGCCGGCGAATGTGACCCGGGCGGCGATACTGGCAAAGGACAATCGGAACATGATGACGATACAGTAAGGGAAACAGCGGCATTCTAGCTGAGCGACAATTTCCCGAGCATAAAATTCACGTACCGCGTTACCACCAATGGGCCACGCCACGCCCGCGCATGGTGACGCAGTCGGCGTTGACGTGCGCCCCGCCCCCGGTCGCTGCGACATAATTGGCGCATATCAAACCAACGTTGGAGATTATCATGACCGATCAAGACCAAGCAGACCGCAAGCCAGACGCGCCGGCGCCGGCCGGTGGCCAGGAACAACGCTCCGAGAACCTGCTGCCGGGCGAAGAAGGTTTCGAAGACGGCCGCTTCGATGTGGCCGAGGAAGTCAGTCTCGACCAGCACTCGGACGAAGCACGGCGCATCGGCCAGGCGCCGGGCAACGGCATCGCCGATTCCCTGCCAGAGGCACTGAAGACCCCCGTACCATCGCAGCAGGTGCCTGAAAAACCGTAATACCGTTATCGCGCGGCCGGCGCCAACGGCGCTTGCCGTATTGTTTGCGGGCAAGGCTGTCATTGACACTTGCTCAGCAGCGCATTAGATTGTCAGAGTAAACACACTCGCAAGCCAGGCGCATGTTGAACAATTCGAACGACTGTCCCGACAGTCTCACCAGCAGTTGTATCCTGTTCATCTGCACACACGCCACCGTCGATCCGATCGTGGCAAAAGTGGCGCGCGAACTTGGCCGGGCGGTCGTGCATGCGACCTCCCTCGACGACGGCCTGGCGCAGGTGCAGCGCCGGGATTTCGCCCTGGTGCTGGTCGGCTACGCGGGTGACCCTGAGGGCATGCTTGCCGTCATCGCTGCGGTACGCAGCAACGCGCGCTCGAGCCTGACGCCCATCGTCGCAATGGGCTTGCCGCTGCCATTGCCGATGTCGCACGAGGCGCTGTACGACGCCGGTGTGATTGCCGTACTCACCGAACCGCTCTCGCCGACGATCCTGCGCGCCAAGGCGCGCTTCTATATCGCTGCCTTCGACACGCAAATCGAGCGCCGGCGCGCCGAAGTGGCGCTCGACGATACCAGCCGGCGACTCGCGCGCATCATCGAAGCTGCCGAACTGGGCATCTGGTGGTGGGATATCGAGGCCGATCGCGTGGAGGCCGACGAGCGCGTGGCCGATCTGTTCGGTGTGCAACGCCACGAACGCGGCAGCGCCCCGCTGGCCCGCTACCTGGCCGCCGTCCACCCCGATGACGTCGAGTCGACACGGGCGGAGATCAGCACGGCAATTGCAGCGTGCAGCGCCTATGCGGCGACCTATCGGATCCGTCTGCCGGGCGGTGGCTGGCGCTGGGTAATGGCGCGCGGCCATGTCGACACCGACGGCGACGGGCTGGCCACAGCGGTGCGCGGCGTCATCATCGACGCCACCCGCCAGCTCGAGGCAGAGCAGCAACTGCATGCCAGTGAAGAACGCTACCGCACGGTATTCAACTCGATCGACGAAGGCCTGTGCGTGATCGACATGCTGTTCGATGCCGACGGCGCGCCATGCGACTTTCGCTTCATCGAAACCAATCCAGCGTTCATCAAGCACACTGGTCTTGCCGACGCGGTGGGCAAGACCATGCGTGACATGGTGCCAGGTCACGAACAGCACTGGTTCGACATCTACGGGCGGGTCGCCACCACGGGCGAGCCGGTGCGCTTCGAAAACGAGGCAAAGGGGCTGTCGCGCTGGTTCGACGTGTACGCCACGCGGCTGGGCGGACCACTCACGCACCGCCTCGCGGTGCTGTTTACCGACGTGACCGAACGGCGCCGGTCGGACGCCGCGCTGCGCCAGATGGCGGCTGACCTGTCCGAGGCCAACCGGCTCAAGACCGAATTTCTGGCCACACTGGCGCATGAATTGCGTAACCCGCTGGCGCCGATCCGCAGCGGGCTGCAATTCATCCGGCGCACGCCGGGCGACGCCGATGCGGTCAGCCGCGTGCACGAGATCATGGGCCGGCAGCTCGACCACCTGGTGCTGCTGGTCGACGACCTGCTCGACGTCGCCCGTATCCAGCGCGGCAAGGTCGAGCTGCGCTGCGAACCGGTCGACCTGGCCACGGTCGTGAACGCAGCGATTGAGACGAGCATGCCGCTGCTCCAGGCGGCGCGCCACAGCTTTGATGTCCACGTGCCCGCCTTGCCCCTGCCGCTGCTGGCCGATCCCACACGCCTGACCCAGGTCATCAGCAACCTGCTGAACAACGCGGCGCGCTACACCCCCAAGGGCGGGCGCATTGCGCTGTGCGCCGAGCGGGATGGCGACGAAGCGGTCATCACCGTGACCGACAATGGCATCGGCATCGCAGCCGATGCGCTCGAAGCAGTGTTCCGGATGTTTACGCAGGTTGGGCAGGCCCAGCAGCCCGGCTCGGGCGGCCTCGGCATCGGCCTGTCGCTGGTGCGCAGCCTGGCCGAGCTGCATGGCGGCAGCGTGCGCGCCGACAGCGCAGGGACGAATGCAGGCAGCCGGTTCACGGTGCGCCTGCCGCTCGCCAGCGGGCTTGTTGGTGCCGCGCCGCCAGCAACCCAGGCGGCCCCGGCAGGCGCGGTGCCGCCCTGCAGCGTGCTGGTCGTCGATGATAACCGCGACGCGGCCGAAACCCTGGCCGCTCTGCTGTCGATGCTGGGCCACAGCGCGCCGGTCGCCAACGATGGCCATCAGGCGCTGCGGATGCTGCCAGTGCTGATGCCGGATGTGGTGTTTCTGGATCTGGGGATGCCGGGCATGTCCGGCTACGACGTGGCCAAAGCGATCCGCGCCGAGGCCCGCTACGCCGCCGTCCGCCTGGTCGCACTGACCGGCTGGGGGGGCGCAGCCGACCGCGAACGCACCGCGCAGGCCGGGTTCGATGCCCACCTGACCAAGCCGGCGACGGTGGAAGCCATCGAGGACGTGCTACGCCACACGACATAGCAAGCAACAGGCTTCCACGTAAAAAAGGCCGGTGTCCTGCGACACCGGCCTTTTTATGACTTCTTGCTGCTGCGTTTAACCTGCGTGGGCAACTGCGACCAGGTCTGGCGTGCTTGGCACGGCTTCCTGGTTGCTGGCGAAGAAGCGCTCGACCTTGTTGCTGCGCACGGCGCTGTCGATCAGCTCATGCATGCTGCGCGCGGTCAGATCCCACGACGTGCCGGCCACGACGTCGCGCATGCGCGCTGCCATCGTTGCACGCGCTTCGGGCGTCAGCGCCAGCTGGCGCTCGCAGGCCGCGATGAAGTCGGTGTACGATTCGGCGATCTCGACCACGTCACCGTATGGCACCTTGACGTCGGTGATCGGCGTGGACACCGATGGCAGTTCGGCCGCCATGTATTCGAGCACCTTGGTTGGGCTGATGAACTTGGTCGAATCGTTGATCGCGAACGGCAGCAGGCAGACATCCCAGCCAGCCAGGAATTGCGGCAGCTCGTTGTAGGTGCGCTGACCCATGTAGTGCACGTTGGCTTGCTTTGGCAGCGTTGCCGGATCGATCTTGACGACTGGTCCGACCAGGACGATTTGCCATTCCGGATGCGTATCGGCCATGCTCGAGACCAGGTCGACGTCGAAGCGCTCATCGATCACGCCATAGAAGCCCAGGCGCGGATGTGCGATGTGGGCCTGGTCAGGATGCGAGATTGCCGCATCCTGCGCCTGGCGGAAGTGGTTGGCGTCGACGCTGCTCGAGAAGCAGTGGGCGTTGGCGTGACGGTCACGCTTGGACTGGTACAGGCTCGGGCCGCCGGTAAAGACCACGTCGGCGATATTGAGCAAGGCGCTTTCGCGCTGCAGCAGCTGCTTCGGCGCGTTCTTGAACATTGCCAGTTCGTCCATGCAGTCGTAAATCACCTTCGATGGCTTCAGGCCTTGCAGAAGCGGCAGCGCCATCGGGGTATAGAACCAGACGATTGGCTCTTCACCGGCTGGCACGAGGTCAGCGAGCAGGTTTTGCAGCGTTGGCAGCTGGTCATCGTGGAAACCCCACTGATGAATTGGCGTGTGCGGACGGCAGACCGTGATGTTGTCGGCAACTTCCATCTTTTCCAGGCGCGCTTCGCCGTCCGTGTGCATCGGCTCTTCGACGAAGAGAATCTTGTAGTGTTGAGCCAGACGTGTCATCAGGTGCTGGGGGCGTTGAAACACGAAATCCCAGCGGAGATGGCAGAACACGATGAGGGTCGGCATGTGAATTTTCCTTTCGCCTTGGTGGCGCTATAGTTGTTGGTAATTGTGCAGCCGGACGGTTCTTCTCTCTCTACTCGGGACCACCGCTGCATACGCGCGGGAACCTGGCCGGACGAGTGGATCGTAACATGCAATTTTCTTAATTTTTTGATTTGTGCAGAGCAATATTTCAGGAAATGTAACACGCCTGTTGTTGATTTTTGCCGGACCTCATAGGGAGAGGCGGTTTTTGACATGATTTGCTGTCAGTGGCGTCCTACAGCGCGACAAGAAGTTCCACTACGAATACAAGTGAAAATCTTGACGAAACTCACCAAAAGCCACGCCGCAAAATCGGTGCCCGAACCCGGTTGCACCGCACCACGGGTCGGAAATTCCAGTACTGCCACTGTATCCAGGCACGCCTGGCGGCGCGCCGGCAAGACGGAGAAGCTCAGCCCGGGTGATAGGGTTCAGCGCCTTCGGCATGACCATCGTCGCTAAAGCCCACGGCGATCGACACGCCTTCCAGGCCAAGCGACAGCAGCGCGTCGCACAATTCGTCGACTTCAAGCACCAGATCAGCGGCCAGGTCGACCGGTTTCTCGACGCTGCCCCATGGCTGCCCACCGTCCAGCGCATACAGGTTCGCGCGCAGCAGGATGTGTTCGCCCATATCGATCGGCGCGACAGCCGCATGCACGGCATCCGGCGCCAGGTCCTTGGCCTGCAGCAGGCCCTTGATGTCGGCCAGCACGCCAAGTGTCGCCAGCTCGGCCACGCCCTGCTCCTTCGCACCGTAGAACAGGTCCTGGTACAGGAAGTTCAGGTCCAGCCGTGCGGGGTCGGCCGCCAGGCAGCGCGCCACCAGAGGTGCGGCAGCCACGGTCCAGTCACGGTAGCGGTCCATGCGGGCGGTGAAATAGGCGTCGCTACCGGCCTCGTCCTTCGGAATCCGGTAGAAGGCATCGTCGCTGCGCTTGAACGAAAAGCCCAGCAGGAAACGCAACTCGAGCGCAGTTTCGTCGGGCGCGACCGGCTCGCCGGTCCAGCCGCGCATGCTGGCTGCGATGGTCGGGGCCGGCTGCAGTTTCTTTTCCGTCAGCGAGGCAGCTGCTTCGCGCAGCATCTCGTGCAGCGTGCCGTAGGCGATATGGTCGATCTCGCCCAGGTCGAACGCATGCTGAAGCAGGATCACGCGCGCATCCGGACTGTCGAGGCCGCCATCCTGGAAGCTGGCCACGAGCGCCTCGAAGGCCGCTTCGTCCTGGAACAATTCCTGCGCCACCAGCCCGCCCTGGCTGCGCACGAACAGCGGCACCATGAAGGCGTCGATTTCGTGTTCCGGGCCGCCTTCGCGACCCACGCGCAGCGTCGCCGCCTCTTCTTCGATGCACCCGCGCAGCACGCGGCAGGCCAGCGGATCGGTATAGCGGGCCAGTTCGATCGCCTCGTACAGGACCTCGTCGCGCTTCTTGCGCACGGCCTTGCGCACCGCCAGAACGAGCTGGTCACGGCGCACGGTATCGGGTTCACCCGTTTCCAGGTCTTCGCGCTCGGCGATTTCGAGCGCCAGATCGGCCATTTCCTGGGCCTGGGCATTGGTGTCCGGTTCGCGTGTGTTGTTCGAGGTGCGGGGCACCGGACGCTTGTTTTTTGGCATGTCTGAAGTCGGAGAATGAAAATGAAAAAAGAATCGTGTTGGCATGGTAACACCCTGGCCTGGGCGCTGACAGTCGCCATCGGTCGCCGTCGCGTCGGCGCGCAATGATATGCTTCGCCCTACCGTAATCTGCAGGATCACCATGCTCGACCGTTTCTTCCAACTCAGCGCCAACAACACCACCGTCCGCACCGAACTCATGGCGGGCCTGACCACGTTCCTGACGATGGTCTACATCATTTTTGTCAATCCATCGATCCTGGGCGACGCCGGCATGCCGAAAGCGTCCGTCTTCGTCGCAACGTGCCTGATCGCTGCGGGCGGCACCGCCCTGATGGGCCTGTACGCCAACTACCCGATTGCGATGGCGCCCGGCATGGGCCTGAACGCCTACTTCGCTTACGCCGTCGTGCTTGGCATGGGCATCCCGTGGCAGGCGGCGCTGGGCGCCGTATTCATCTCCGGTTGCCTGTTCATCCTCGTCACGATGGTTGGCCTGCGCGCGATGATCGTCGATGGCATTCCGCGCTCGATGCGGGTGGGCATCACGGTCGGGCTGGGCATGTTCCTGGCCCTGATCGCACTCAAGAACGCCGGCATCGTCGTCGCCAGCGACGCCACGCTCGTCAAGGCGGGCGACCTGCACCAGCCGGCGGCCATGATGGCCGTGCTGGGCTTCTTCGTGATCGTCGCACTGGACCGCCTGCGGGTGCGCGGCGCGATCCTGATCGGCATCGTGCTGGTGACCGTGCTCAGCTTTTTCTTCGGCGGCAATACCTACCAGGGCGTGTTCTCGCTGCCACCGCCCATCTCGCCGACGCTGTTCGCGCTGGATATCCCGGGCGCGCTGGCGGCCGGTATCCTCAATGTGGTGCTGGTGTTCTTTCTGGTCGAGCTGTTCGATGCGACGGGCACCCTGATGGGCGTGGCGCGCCGCGCGGGCCTTCTGGTGGAAGGCAAGATGGAGCGCCTGAACAAGGCGCTGCTGGTCGACAGCGGCGCCATCGTCGCCGGCAGCGTGCTGGGCACCTCGAGTACGACCGCGTACATCGAAAGCGCGGCCGGCGTGCAGGTGGGCGGCCGCACGGGCCTGACGGCGCTGACCGTCGCCGCGCTGTTCCTCGCGTGCCTGTTCATCGCGCCACTGGCCTCGGTCGTGCCGCCCTACGCGACTGCGCCGGCACTGCTGTTCGTTGCCTGCCTGATGCTGGCCGATCTGGGCGAAGTCGACTGGAGCGATACCACCGAAAGCATCCCGGCCGCCGTCACCGCGCTGGGCATGCCGTTTACGTACTCGATCGCCGAAGGCATTGCATTCGGCTTTATCAGCTACGCCGTGCTCAAGCTGCTGACGGGCCGCGCACGCGACGTGAAACCGGTCGTCTGGGTGATCGCCGCACTGTTCGCGTTCAAGATCGCCTACGTCGGGGCCTGATGTCCAGTGCGAGGCGCGATGCGGCATGCATGTACGCCGCATCCCGCAGCCTATGCGTTACAATATCGGCCAACTCGCGGCAACGTACCTGCCGCGCACGATTCATGAACGATTCACGAACGATGGGCCGGTTGCCCTGCGCAGGTCTGGTGCAGTGCGGCCCATGCTTTTCAACGGATGCTGATGAAACTATCCCCGATCCTGGCGCTGCTTGTTGTCAGCGTCCACGGCGTGGCCAACGCGGCCCCCGATCTTCCCCAGGTTGGCGACGTCCATGCGCCGCTCAAAGTCATGATGCCGGCGATTCCCGATGGCGGCTGGTTCACCTCGGCCGAGCTCGGCGCCATCAACACGTCCGGCAACACGAACGGCACATCGGTGACGGGCAAGATCGACGCCCGCCACGAAACGTCGCAGTGGAGCCATGAATTCATTGCCAGCGGCTACTTCAAGGAAGACGAGTACGAGAACGAAGAAGGCGAGCTGCAGCGTACACGTTCGGCCGAGCGCTGGGCGACGTCGGCCAAGGCCTCGTTCAAGCTACTGGGCGACGGACGCCGGGCCTTCATTCTCGGCTCGCACGTGAACGACAAGTTCGGCGCTTACGTACGCTACTCGTCGCTGTCGGTCGGTTACGGCTCACGCTGGTACACGGCGCCGGACAAGACGCTCGACGTCGAGATCGGTCCGGGCTACTTCAACGGCAAACGCGAAACGGACGAAGAAGAAGACGGCCTGACCGTGCGCGGCGCGGCGCAGTTCCGCTGGCAGGTCAGCCCGTCGGCGTTCTTCGCGCAGACGCTCGCCGTCGAAAAAGGCACGTCGAACACCCACTCGGTGGCCGAGACATCGCTGTCGACCAAGATCAACGGCAGCATGCAGATGAAGGCGGGCTTCAGCGTCCGCAACGACAGCAGCGTGCCCGAAGACAAGAAGAACACGGATACCCAGACCTCGCTGACGATGGTCTATTCGTTCTAGACGCGCAACACCAGATCAACCTCAGCTCAACCCCAGGCCAGTTCCAGCGTTGCGCCGTCGTCCCGCACGACGGCAAAGCCGCACGCCCCGTACAGCGCGCGTGCGGCGGTATTCTCACAGCGCACGCGCAGCGTTATCGTGCGCTGCCCCAGGCACGCGTCCTGCAGCGCCCCCAGCACCGTGCGCGCGAGGCCGCGGCGGCGGGCATGGGGCGCCACCGCCAGGTCGACCACGCGCAGCGTGTCGCGCGTCCAGTCCAGCACCACCCGTCCCAGCGCCTCTTTGCCATCGGTCAGCAGCCACGTCTCGGCAACAGGATAGCGCTGCGCGTACTCGTCGACCTGCAGTTGCTGCTGGTGCCGCGCGATGCCCTCGATCACGCTGCGCGGCACCGGCAGCGCGCCCAGGTCGGGCCGTGCCGCCAGGTACAGGGCCGCCAGGAACGCCGCGTCGGTTGCGTGCGGCGCACGTCCCGTCAGCGCGCCGAAGCGGCGTTCGTTCACGCCTTCGCCGTGTGCGGTATCAGGCTGCGGGCCAGGACCAGCGCCAACAGGCTGATCAGCGCTGCGCCGCTCAGATAGTAGCCAACATACTCCAGCCCGTAATTCGTGCCCAGCCACAGCGCGATATATGGCGCGACCGACGCGCCCAGAATGCTGGCGAAGTTGAAGGTCAGCGACGCGCCGGTATAGCGCACCTCGGCCGGGAACAGCTCGGCCAGCAGCGTGCCCAATGGCCCGTACGTGAAGCCGACCAGGCACATGCCCAGCACCATGAAGGCGCCGACCGACCACGCGCCACCCGCCCCGAACAGCGGCCCGTACAGCAGGCCGAAGAGCGCGATCGCCCCGCTGACGAGCATCATCGCGGTGCGCCGCCCGCGCCGGTCGGCCAGCAGCGCCGACAGCGGAATGGTCAGCGCAAAGAACAGTACCGCGAACAATTGCAGTAACAGGAATTGCTGGCGCGTGTAACCGAGCTTCGCGGTTCCCCAGCTCAGCGCGAAGACCGTCATCAGGTAGAAGATGACAAACGTGGCCAGTGCAATGAACGTGCCCAGCACCAGCGAGCGGCGATGGTCGCGCATGACGGTCACGACTGGCACCTTGACCCGCGCCTTGCTGTCCAATACCTTCTGGAAGTCCGGCGTCTCGGTGATCTTGAGGCGAATATACAGGCCCACGCCCACCAGCACGGCGCTGGCCAGGAATGGAATGCGCCAGCCCCAGGCAAAGAAGTCGGCATCGGTCATCACTTCGCCCAGCAGCAGGAACACGCCGCCCGACAGGAAGAAGCCGATCGGCGCGCCCAGCTGGGGGAACATGCCGTACCAGGCGCGTTTGCCCGGCGGCGCATTCTCGGTGGCGAGCAGCACCGCCCCGCCCCATTCACCGCCCAGGCCCAAACCCTGGCCGAAGCGGCACAGCGCCAGCAGCAGGGGCGCGGCCACGCCGATCTGGGCATAGGTAGGCAAGAGGCCAATCAGGATGGTCGACAGGCCCATCGTCAGCAGCGCCGCAACCAGGGTCGCCTTGCGACCCACGCGGTCACCGAAGTGGCCGAACACGGCCGAGCCCACCGGGCGCGCGAAGAAGGCGATGGCGAATGTCGCCAGCGACTGCAGCATCGCGGCGCCTGGATCGGCGGTCGGGAAGAACAGCCGTGGAAACACCAGCACGGCGGCCGTCGCGTAGATATAGAAGTCGTAGAACTCGATGGTCGTGCCGATCAAGCTGGCAAACAGGACGGTACGGGGCTTGTTGGCCGTGACGACGCTCATGCAGCCGCCCGGGCCAGCGCTTCGGTTACGGCGCCGGCATCGGCCGGGCGCACCACGCGCGCAACTTCCTGGCCATCCCTGAGCACGATCACTGTCGGCCACAGCTTGACGCGAAATGACCGGCCCAGCGGCCGGCCGGGGCCATCCTCGACCTTGACGTGCCTGGCGGCCGGTTGCCCGGCGACGGCCTGGGCGATGGCCGGCGCGGCCGCGCGGCAATAACCGCACCAGTCGGTACCGAAGTCGAGGACGAGAATGCCTGGTGCGGAATCGATCTCGGCGCGCTCGGGCTGGTGGGTTGCATAGGCTGTGGACATGCGGGTCTCCTTGTATAAGCCGATTTTGGCCTGGTCCTGGCCAATCCTGGCCTTGTCAATAGCATAAGCCTACCTGAAAACCCCGTTGCGGCCTATCGTGGTTGCTACTGAAACATGGTCGTCCCTGGGTGTGTCACCTAACCGACCGGAGCGGATGACGCTGTCACGCTGGCGTTTCATGCAGTCTGCTCTCGAGTCAGCTCTCAATAAAGTCAGCTCAAGTCGGCTCCCCCTCAGCCCTGAACCCTGAAAGGATCCACCGATGAACATGCCATCCCAACAGCAAACACCACCGGGCAGCGAAGCTGCCCTGCATCCCAAGGCCGATCACGGCGAAACATCGTATCGCGGCTCCGGCCGCCTGCAGGACAAGGCCACCGTGATTACCGGCGGCGACAGCGGCATCGGCCGCGCCGTGGCGCTGGCCTACGCGCGCGAAGGCGCCGACGTCCTGATCTCGTACCTGAACGAACATGACGACGCCAGGGAGACAGCGCGCCTGGTCGAAGAAGCCGGCCGCCGCGCGATCCTGGTGCCGGGCGACCTGGCCGATCCGGCGCATTGCCGCGCGGTCATCGAGCGCGCCGTGGCCGAATTCGGCCGCATCGACGTCCTGGTCAACAACGCTGCCTTCCAGATGAGCCATGAGGCCATCGAAGACATCCCGGACGACGAATGGGACTATACGTTCCAGGTGAACATCACCGCCATGTTCCATCTGTGTAAAGCGGCGGTGAAGCATATGCCGAGCGGCTCGTCGATCATCAACACGACGTCGATCAACTCCGACAAGCCCAAGCCAACACTACTGGCCTACGCCACCACCAAGGGCGCCATCGCCAACTTCACGGGGGGCCTGTCGCAGCTGCTGGCGGACAAGGGCATCCGCGTCAACTCGGTCGCGCCGGGTCCGATCTGGACGCCGCTGATCCCGTCGACCATGCCGGCGGATGAAGTGGAAAGCTTCGGCAACGAAACACCGATGAAGCGCCCGGGCCAGCCAAAGGAAGTGGCGCCCGTGTTCGTGATGCTGGCCTCGGATGAAGCCAGCTATATCTCCGGCGCGCGGATCGCCGTCACCGGCGGCACGCCGATTCTCTGATCACTATCCCGTGTGCGCGTGCTGGCAGGGCTGGCAAGCCCGGCCTGCACGCGCACGTCACGTCGACGCATCCAACTATTAACTTAAGTACAATACGCGCTTACCCGGCACGGCGCGCAGCATCTGCTGCCTCCCGCCTTCTTGTCGCGCCCGTCGCCGACTATCGATGAAAACCCGCACTTACCTGTTCCTGATGGCCGGGGCGATCCTGCTACCCGTGGCAATCGCCTCATGGATCGGCCTGTCCATGCTGCTTGACTGGGAACGCGAATCGCGCCTGCGCAGCGTGCGCGAGATGGCCCGCGCCACCGCATTCCAGATCGACCGCGAGATCGCCGCTGCCGAGGCGTCGCTGCGCGCTGTCGCCTATTCGGAAGGCATGCGCCAGCACGACTATGCGCGCCTGCATCGCTGGACCTCGAGCACGAACGCCAACAACGCACAATCCTGGACCGTGCTGTACGACAGCAAAGGCCGTGAACTGTTCACCACACAGGCGCCGGTCGGCACCAAGTTGCTGTCAACAACCCGCGATTGGGCGAGTCAGGTCTCGCTTGCCGGCGGCACCCTCGTGTCGGGCTATTTCATCGACGAGTATTCGGGCCTGCCGACCGTCGCGGTCAGCGTCCCGGCCCCGCTCGAAGATGGCCAGTACAACATCGTCAGCCAGATTTTCGACGTGCGCTTCTTCGAGCGCATCCTGCGCCATGACGCCATCGGCGAAGACTGGAAAGTCGGGATCTTCGATCGCAACGGGCTGGCCATCATGCGCAACCGCGGGTCGGACACGCTGGGCCAGCCGATGGGCGCGGATTTCCTGGCCGCCACGCGCGCCGCGAACCACGGCGTCTTCCGCCACGTAACGCAGGATGGGCGTGACGTCTACGGCGTGTTCACCCGTTCGAAAAGCAGCGACTGGACCATCGTCATCGGCGTGCCGGTGGCGCAGATCGAGGCGGCTGCGCGTACTGCAACCTGGTACGCGGCGCTCGTGCTGCTGCTGCTGCTGGGCCTGGCGGTGGCCGTCGTCTTGTATCTCGGGCGCACCCTCGAGCGGGCGCTGAGCCAGGCAGCGGCGGCCGTCACGCTGCTGGCTGACGGCGCGATTGCCCTGCCCGCCCGCACCCGGGTCGAGGAAGTCGATGCCCTGGTCGAAGGTCTTGCCCGGACCAGCGAAGCGCTGTCCAGCGAAAGCCAGGTGCGCAAATCGCTCCAGGAAGAACGCGAACAGTTGCTGGTCAGCGAACAGCGCGCGCGCCGGCTGGCCGAGGCCCAGAGCCGGGCCAAGGACGATTTCCTTGCCATGCTGGGTCACGAACTACGCAACCCGCTGGCAGCGATCTCGGGGGCGATGTCGGTGCTGGACATGCCCAACCTCAAGCCGCAGGTCGCGGCCAATGCGCGCGACATCAGCCGGCGCCAGATGCGTCACCTGACCTGCATCGTCGACGACCTGCTGGACGTACAGCGCATCCTGTCGGGCAAGATCGTGCTGCACCGCGCCCGCATCGATGTCGCGCAGGTGGTGCGCAGCAGCGCCGAAGCCAAGGCGCTGGTCGACGCTGGCGCCCACGCATGGACCATCGAGACAGAACCGGACGCCTGGGTCGATGGCGACCGCACGCGCCTGGAACAGGTGGTCGATAACCTGCTGCACAACGCCATCAAGTACACCCCGAAAGGCGGCCGCGTCGACGTGCGCGTCTGGCGCGACGGGGATCAGGTGGCGATCAGCATCAGCGACACGGGGGTGGGCATTGCGCCCGAACTGCATCCGCTGATCTTCGACGTGCTGGTGCAGGGGCCGACGAGCATCGACCGCGGCCAGGGTGGCCTGGGCCTTGGGCTGGCGCTGGTCAAGCAACTCACCGCCCTGCACGGCGGCACCGTCGCCGTGCACAGCGACGGGCCCGGCAAGGGCAGTTGCTTTGTCGTGCGCGTGCCGGCTATGGCGTGATGCGTTCCCACACATAAACACCGGCGTCGGCCGGCAAACCCGTGTGCAGGCGATTGTCCTGCAGGCGCCAGGTGCGCAGTGCCGGCAGATCTTGTGCCAGGCGCGCACCCACTGCATCGGGCGGACACATCGCGCGGGTCGTCGCAACCGGCCCCAGGTTCAGGGTGCCGCCCGTTGCACCGGTGGCCACGGCCTGCCACGGACCGTTACCGCGATTGCAATCGAGCTTGACGGCCAGGCGGCCATCCTGGCCGAAGGACAGCGTGAAGCCATCCGGCGTCCCAGGCCGCAGCGCCTGGCTGCCATCGTCGTTCGCCTGGAACGACGCCAGGCGCCAGCTCGTGCCCGCCAGCGTTGGTGTCGCAGCAGTCGTTGCCGGTGCGCCAGATGGCGAATTTGAAGGCGCAGTTGAAGGCATGCTGGAGCAGGCACCCAGGGCGAGGCTGACGGACAGGAGGCAAAGGCTTGCGCGCATAGTGGTTCTTTCCAGAGGTTGTAGGTGCCCAGAATATCGCATCTGCAAAGGATGACCCGCCCTGGAGGCTGGGAATCTGCCAAAGCGTCCCCACCTGATTGATATCACCTTGTCAATACGAGACCACCATGCGAATCTTCCTGCGCGCCCTCGTGGTTGCCGTCATCCTGATCCTGGGCTACGCCCTGCTGCAACCCACCATCGAGCGGGCGCTGTATACGATGCGCCTGGCGTCGATGCCCAAACCTGTTGCGCTGCCCGTGCCCGTTGACGGCGTTGCGGTCCGCGCGCTGCGCGACACCTGGGGCGGGGCGCGCAGCGAAGGCCGCAAGCACGAGGGCATCGACATCTTCGCCAGGCGCGGCACGCCGGTGCTGTCGAGCACGGAAGGCATCGTGGCGCAGGTCGGCACCAACCGCCTTGGCGGCCTGGTGGTCTGGGTCACGGGTCCGGGCGGCCAGCGCCATTATTATGCGCACCTGGACCGTTATTCCGACGTCGAGGCCGGCATGCGCATCGAGGCCGGCCGCGTGCTCGGCTATGTCGGCAACACCGGCAATGCAAAAGGCACGCCGCCCCACCTGCACTACGGCATCTACGAGACGGGTGGCGCCATCAACCCGTACCCGTTGCTGCGTGCCGAGCCGGAAGCTAAGGCCGTACAGCAGCCGGACTGACATCACCGGGCGGAATCGGCGCCGGCGGGAACTGGCCGCTGGACGCCGGCCGTTCCTGCTCCTGCTCCTGCTGCTGCGGCTCGGTCACCTCGATCGCCTCTTCCTGCTGGATCGGCACCGGCTGCTGCAAGATATCCAGCTGGTCGGCGCGCGAGCCCGGCGCCAGCTCGATCGGGGCTTCCTCGAAGATCTCTTCCTCGGGCGCTTCTTCTTCGTAGCGGCGTGGCTCCGGACGTTTGCCGCCCGGGAGCAAGGCTGCCGCATCGAGGCGTTTTGAATCGAGCGCGCCGCGGAAGAAGTCGCCCACCAGCAGCGCCGCATTGTGGCCGCCCTGCCCCCAATAGGTGCTGCGGATGGCCACGCGGTTGTCGTTGAACCCCACCCAGGCGCCGGCGACGAGGTTCGGATGCATCATGATGAACCAGCCATCGGTATTGTTCTGCGTGGTGCCGGTCTTGCCGGCGACGTCGCCATAGATGCCGAAACGGCTGCGCACGCCGGCGCCGGTACCGCGCGTGACGACGCCGCGCAGCATGTCGATCAGCGTCAGGGCCGATTGCTGCGACATCGCGCGCTCGGGCGCGCTGCCGCCGAAATCGGCAATCACGTTGCCGTCGCGGTCTTCGATGCGGCGGACAAAAATCGGCTTGCGGTATTCACCCTGCGCCGCAATGGTCGCATAGCTGCTGACCATTTCCAGCAGCGTGACGGGGCTGGTGCCCAGCGCCAGCGCCGGTACGGCTTCGAGCTTGCTCTGGCGGATGCCCAGGCGCTGGGCCAGGTCGATGATCGGCTGCAGGCCCACTTCCTGACTCACCTGCGCGGTGATCGTGTTTTTGGAATAGATCAGCCCCTCGCGCATCGACATCGCGCGGCCCGTGTTGCCGCTCATGTCGGTCGGCTTCCAGACGCTGCCGTTCTCGCCACGGAATGACTGCACCACGTCGCGGTACATCTGGTCCTGCGGGATGCCCCGCTCCAGCGCGGCGCCGTAGACGATCGGCTTGAAGGTCGAGCCCGGCTGGCGCGCGGCCTGGGCCACGTGGTCGAACTGGTCGCGCTCGAAGTCGCGGCTGCCCACCCAGGCTTTCACCTCGCCGGTGGCCGGATCGATCGCGACAAAGCCTGCTTCCAGGCGCGACTTGGCGCTTTTCAGGTCGGCCATGAAGCTGCGGTCGGCCTTGATGCGCTTGAGTGCGTCGGCTGGCGCTTCGCCGCCTTCGACGGCGTTGCGGTACGCGCCCGTCTCGCGCACGAACGCATCGAGTTCGCGCCCGTGCGTGATCCAGTAGTACGAGAACGGATCGACATTGCGCCGCATCGACGTGTACATGCCGCCCGACGTCGAGCGCGGGACATTCGGATTGGCCCATTCGACGTCGGCAATGGCCTGCAGCATGTCGGCCTGACGCTTGACGGCGCGCTCGGCATCGGCCTGTAGCGCGGTGTCGAGCGTCGTGCGCACGACCAGGCCGTCGAGCTGAAGATTGACATCGTTTTCGTCGGCCCAGTCGAGCAGCCACTTGCGCACATAGGCGCTGAAGTGGTTGTCCTTGCCGCTGCGGTCCGGCAGGCGCGCAAAACGCAGGCGCAGCGGGCGTTTGATCAGCGCCGCATAGCGCCGCTCGTCGAACGCGCCGTGCTTGCGCATCTGGCCCAGCACGACGTTGCGGCGCGCCAGCGAGCGCACCGGATTGGCCACCGGATTGTAATAATGCGTGCCCTTGAGCATGCCCACCAGCGTGGCCGACTCCAGCACATCAAGCTTGAGCGCGGGTTTGTTGAAATACGTGCGCGCGGCCATTTCGATGCCGTAGGCGTTGTACAGGAACGGCACCGTGTTCAGGTAGGCCTCGAGAATCTGCGTCTTGCTGTAGGTGTTCTCGATCTTGATCGCCGTGATCAGCTCCTTCATCTTGCGGTTGATGCTGCGCGCCCGGCCAATCTCTTGCGGGAACATATTGCGCGCCAGTTGCTGCGTGATCGTCGAGCCGCCCTGCGGGGTACCTTTCACACTCGACCACAGGGCGCCACCGACGCGCCGGAAATCAATGCCGTGGTGATCGTAGAAGCGGTGGTCTTCGGTCGAGATCAGCGCCTTGACGACGTGGGGCGACACTTGCGACAGCTTGACGCGCTCCTGCAGGCCGTGCTCGAAGGTGCCGAGCGACTTGCCGCCGGCGTCGAGGATCACGGTCGGACGCGCCTGGCTCGCCTGCTCCAGGTCGTCGATGCCGGGCGTCAGCGGCACCAGGATCAACAGCCAGGCCAGGATCGCCATCAGCCCGGCCGCCATCGTCCACAAGGCAATCAGCGCCAGCTTGACCGGCATCGGCCGCCCGTGCAGGCGCTGCTGCGCGCCGGACCTGAGCGCGCCGGCCCCGGTCCGGGCCCCGGTGAAACCACGCCCGACAAGGCGTTGCAAGCGTTGCTGGAAGGTCGGCGCAGGCGTGCTGCCCGCGTTGTCATCATTCTGCTGTTGGTCCACGCGCTATCCCTGCCTGCTCAATCTGTCAATTCGGCAAGTATAGCCGACCGCTGGCCTGCGCCCGGCACGCCATTGCCTCATACCGCACTGGGATTGGGCTCGATGTGGCCGGCACGCAGCAGCGCCTCGATCCGTTCCCCCGTCTGCGGGCGGCTGTAGACGTGGCCCTGCACCGAGTCGCAACCGGCGCCGCGCAAAAAGTCGAGCTGCGCGATCGTCTCGACGCCTTCGGCAATGACGTGCATGCGCAGGCCGTGGGCCAGCGAGATGATGGCGTCGACCAGCGCCGCGCCGTCGGCGCTCCCAACCATGTCCTGCACGAACGAGCGGTCGATCTTGAGCACGTCGACCGGCAGGCGTTTCAGGTACTGCAGGCTGGAGTAGCCGGTGCCGAAATCGTCGATCGACAGTTTGACGCCCATGCGCTTGAAACACGCCATCGTGTGGATGGCCGACTCGATGTCGCCCATCATCATGCTTTCGGTCAGCTCGATCTCGAGCGACGCGGGCGGCAGGCCGGTCTCGTGGAGCACGCGCTCGACGACCTCCAGCAGGCCGGGCTCGGCCAGTTGCCGCGCCGACAGGTTCACGGCGATGCGCAGCGGCCCCAGCCCGCTGCGTTGCCAGTGCCGGTTCTGGCGGCATGCTGTCTGCAGCACCCAGGCGCCGATCGGCACGATCAGGCCCGTTTCTTCGGCCAGGCCGATGAACCGCTCCGGCTGGATCGTGCCCAGCAGCGGGTGGCGCCAGCGGATCAGCGCTTCGGTGCCCACGACGCAACCGGTGGCCAGGTCGATCTGCGGCTGGAAATGCAGCGTGAATTGCTGCTCGTGCAACGCGCGCCGCAACGCGCTTTCCAGCGCCAGCCGGTCGAATGCCTGCGCATTCATGTGCGGCGCGTAGAACTGGACCCCATTGCGGCCGTCCGACTTGGCGCGGTACATCGCGATTTCGGCATGCTTGACCAGCGTATCGGCGTCGGCCCCGTCAGCCGGCCAGGCCGCCACGCCGGCACTGCAGCCGAGCACCAGATGCTGGTCGCCGAGCTGCAAGGGTTCGGCCACCGCGTCGCGCACCTGCCTGACGCGGGTGGCGGCCTGGCGTTCGTCGCTGCAGCCGCACAGCACCAGCACGAAGTCGTCGCCGCCGACACGCGCCGCCGTGTCGAGCGGGGGCAGCGTGCGCCTGATGCGCGTGGCCAGCAGGCGCAGCGCCGCGTCGCCGGCAGCGCGCCCCAGCGTATCGTTGATCAGCTTGAAGTGGTCGACATCGAGCAGCACGACCCAGACCGGCGCCCTGGTGGTGGCGGCGGCGGCAATCGCGCGCTCGATACGGTCGGCCAGCAGCGCGCGGTTGGCCAGGCCCGTGAGCGTGTCGTAACGGGCGTGGCGCTCGAGTTCGGCCTCGTAGCGCTTGGCGGTGGTGACATCGTAGACGGTCACGACGAAGTGGCCGACTGTGCCATCCGCGCGGCGCACGGGCGCGATGTAGACATCGGTGATCAGTTCGGCGCCGTCGCGCGTGTGCATCGTCACGAGGGTGTTTTCCTCGCGCTGCTGGCGCAGCGACGCGCACAGCACCTGCACTGACGGCTGGTCGGCGTCCGAAGCGAGCAGGAACGCGAGCGGCTGGCCGGCCAGTTCCTGCGGCGCGTAGCCGAAGGTGCGCTCGCAGGCCGGATTGGCGTAGCCGATCGGGTAACCCGGTGCACGTGCATCGACCAGCAGGATCGGGTTGGCGCTGGACGCCATCGCCCGCTCGTACACGCGCAGCGAGCCGGTGGCCCGCTCGAGCGCGGCGGTGCGCTGCGCAACCAGCGCTTCGATGCGGCGCGTGCGCGCCACACGCTGCTGTACCAGCGTGGCGGTCGCGGCGCTCAGGATCAGGCCCAGCGCCAGCGCCACCAGCTCGGCAGTGTGACGTGCGAACGCCTGGGGCCGTTCCTCGACCACGACCTGCCAATGGCTGCCGGCGATGTCGACCGCTTCGACGTGACGCAACGTGTTGCCATTGCCAATGCCGGAAAGCCAGCCGCCGGCGCGCGCGCCGGGGCCATGGCGGTAGGCCGTCACGATTTGGCCATCGACATCCGGCCCTTGCAGCGACAACCCCACGGCATCGTCATCCAGCAACCGTACCGCATGCAGTGTGCCACCCACCAGCAGCGCGACATCGATCACGACCTCGGTGTGGCCGACCACGGCGGCGCGCCGCGCAAACACGTCCACGGGGCGCTCGTTGCCCCGGTAGACCGGCACGGTGATCAGGATGCCGCGCCGCCCACCGCCACCCTGCAGCAGCGTAACGAGGGGACTGGCGACCGGTTCGCCGGCATCGATCGCCGCCTGGCTGACACGGCGCAGCGGCGGATGCGACCATACGTCGCTGCCAAACGCGATGGCGTTGCCGAGAATGGGCGCGACATAATCGTTGACCAGATAGAGGGGGCGCTCGCCGGCGCGCACCAGCCCCGTCGCGCTGTCTGCCGCGCGCTCCCGGATCTGAAAGTTTGGCCAGAACGCGCGGCGCTCGGCTTCAAACGCCGGCCGTTCGGCCGCGCTGACGAAACGCTGGAACACGATTGCCTTCAGGTAACCGTGGTTCGCCACCAGCGGCAGCGCAAACGCATCGAACTCTTCACGCGAGATATTTCGCGACGCGCGGAAGAACAGATTGACGGCGCGCGCCGCATCGACGGCGTCGGCAAATGCCTGCGTGACCGCGGCCACGCGCACGCTGGCGCGCTGCGCGAATTCGGCGTTGGCGCGCTCGGTCTCCAGCGTGCGTACCACGCCGCACAACGCCGCTGTCAGCATCAGTCCGAGCAGACAGGTGAGCACCGCGGCCCTCGACAGGCCGCGTCCGGTACCCAGCAAGCGGCGGACAGATACGCTGTACATACAGCAGATGCTAGCGCAGAACGGGTCGCCCGGGCGCAGCGCTGACACGACGTCCATGCACAAGAATCTGCCGTGCGATGATGTGTTTTGACAACGCTTGCATTATCATCTCGCGCATGTCGTCCGAACCCCAAGCCCCTTCGCAGCCCTTGCCGCCCGATGCGCCGCCCCAACGCGTATTGCGTCAGTTTCGTATCGTCTTCAATGCGGTCAAGACCCACTTTCGCCAGCTCGAACATGAATCCGGGCTGGGAGGCGCCCAGGTCTGGGCGCTGTCGGTGATCGACAGCCAGCCCGGCATCGGCGCAACCAGCCTGAGCCGCGCGCTCGATATTCACCAGTCCACTGCCAGCAACCTGGTGCGCGGCCTGGTCGAGCGTGGCTATGTAAGTGCCGCGCGCGAAGGCACGGACCGGCGCAGCGTCGCCCTGCGCGTACTGCCGGCGGGCCAGGAAGTGCTGCGCCGCGCCCCGGCGCCCCTCGCCGGCGTGCTGCCGAATGCCCTGGCCACGCTCGACGAATCGACGCTGCTACGGCTCGAACAGGATCTGGGTAGATTGATTGCGCAACTCGATGCCGATGAGGCGGCGGGCAAGATTCCGCTCGGCCAGTCGTAACAGCACCAATCGAGAGAAACAAAAAAAAAAGCCCCCCGGCGAATGCGGGGGACGAAAAGAAGCGGCGCTGACCGCCTCTTCGCTGATCGGGGCAAGGGGGTCGAACGACCCACTTGCCACGTCCCTATATTGCCCGAAAAGTATAATCAAGGCAACCTTATTTGTGCCAATGGACACGTGAGGACGCCGCACACGCGAACACGACAGGAACAGGTATGGAAATAGCAGGCTGGTTGCAGGCAGGTGGATGGGGATTGCTGGCAGGCGGCGCCCTGCTGCTTGGCGCCGGGATCGGGGTGCGCTATGCCGTGCCGCAGCGTATGGTCGCGGCCATCATGGCGTTTGGCAGCGGCGTGCTGATCTCGGCGCTGTCGTTCGAGTTGATGGATGAAGCACTCGAGACCGGCGGGCTCGCGTCGACGGCAGCCGGCTTCGTGGTTGGCGCCGGCATTTATACCGGCGCCAACTGGCTGCTGGCGCGCAAGGGCGCCAAACACCGCAAGCGTTCCACACCGCAGGAGGACACCAACTCCAAGGCGAACGCCAGCGGCACGGCGATTGCCATCGGCGCCCTGCTCGACGGGATTCCCGAGTCGATCGTCATCGGCCTGTCGCTGCTCGGTGGTGAGGGTGTCAGCATGGCGATGGTGGCCGCAGTGTTCCTGTCGAACCTGCCGGAAGGGTTGTCCAGCGCTGCGGGCATGAAGCGCGCCGGCCAGTCGACCGGGTACATCTTTGGCGTCTGGGCAGCGATTGCGTTCGCCTCGGGCCTGGCAGCGATGGCGGGCTTCACGCTGTTTCACCAGTTCCCGTCTGAAATGATCGCGGCAATCACAGCGGTAGCGGCCGGGAGCGTGCTGGCAATGGTGGTCGACACGATGATCCCCGAGGCCTTCGACGAAACCCATGATTTCGCCGGCCTGATCGTCGCGGCGGGATTTCTCGCTGCCTTCACACTCAGTAAGTTTTCTTCCTGAACTTGCCGTGCATTACTGTTTATAATCACTCGTTCAAGTGACGCCACCTCCCCGGCGTCGCAACCTCTATCCCATCCTGATGATGCAACCCCAGTTTTCCGGCGGCACCTGGCGTGACGGCGCGGCGCCGCTCGCATTGCGCTATTTGTTCGCGCTGTTCCTGTTCGTCGTTGCGCTGGCGGCCCGCTTCATGCTGGTGGACATCCTGCCGGCGCGCGGTTTTCCGTTCCTGTCGTTCTTCCCTGCGGTATTGCTGGCGGCCTACCTCGCCGGTCTCGGGCCGGGCCTGCTTGCCGCGTTCCTCAGCACCTGGGCGGCCTGGGCATTTTTCATGGGCCCGCGCCTGGCGCCAGCTGCCATGGCGCACAGCGACCTGATCGCGCTGGTCTTTTTCGCGTCGATCCTCGTCGTCGACTGCCTCGTCATCGAGCGCATGAATCTGGCCATGCGCAAGCTGCGCACGACCGGCACCCGCTTGCGCGAAAGCGAAGATGCGCTGGTGGCGCGCCAGGCCGAGCTGAGCGAAGCGAACCGGCAAAAAGACGTCTTCATCGCGATGCTGGCGCACGAACTGCGCAATCCGCTGGCGCCGATCCTGTCGGCGGCCCAGCTGATCGCCATGCGCGCGGGCAACGACGAACCATTGGCCCGCGCCGCGGCCATCATCACGCGCCAGGGGCTGCAACTGACGCGGCTGGTCGACGACCTGCTCGACGCGTCACGGATCCACTCGGCCAAGCTGACGCTGCAGGTCGCACCGGCCGACCTGCGTGACGTGATCGCCAGCGCGCTGGAAACGAGCGCGCCGATGATCGAACAATCGGCCGCCAACTTCCAGCTGACGTTGCCACCGCAACCCATTCCCGTGGATGTCGACAGCACGCGCATCGCCCAGTGCGTGTCGAACCTGTTGCACAACGCCTTCAAGTTTTCGGCCAATCAGGGCGACATCCATCTGCACATCAGCACCGGGGCCGACGGCATGGCCCGCATCCGGGTCACCGATACCGGCCGTGGCATTTCGCCTGACATGCTCCCCCGCCTGTTCGACATGTTCACGCAGGAAGGTCGCAGCGGCAACGATGGCAATAGTGGCCTGGGCATCGGCCTGGCGCTGACGCGAGACCTGGTACTGCGCCACGGCGGCACGCTCACCGCGCACAGCGACGGCCATGGCCGCGGCGCATCATTCGAAATTGCCCTGCCCCTGAGCACCGAAGTGCACGCGACCGCCATCGCCGCGGCGGCACCGGCGGTGCTCGATGCACCCCAGCAGGCGCCGTCGGTGCTGGTCGTGGACGACAACGTCGATGCAGCCGAGCTGCTGCAGGCGCTGCTCGCACTGCACGGTTTCGATGTGCACATCGCCCATACCGGTGGCGCCGCCCTGGCCGCGCTGGCCCAGGATCGCTACCGCGTCTTGTTGCTCGATATTGGATTACCCGACATGTCCGGCTACGAGGTTGCCATCGCTGCACGCGCCCAGGGCTTGTTGGACGACACGACCTTCATCGTCGCGCTGACGGGCTGGAGCGATGCCGAGTCGCGCCAGCGCTCGGTCGATGCGGGCATCGACCATCATCTGAACAAGCCGGTGCAGATGGAGGCGCTATTGCGCCTGTTCGATGCGCGGACGTTGTCGACCAATCTTACAAGTGCGTGACACGACTCGAGGTAGATTGACTTAAGTACTTGTTGGTATTGAGGATTTTGAACAGGCACGGTCCGTGCTTATTGGATATCGCAACAGCAATGTTCGGAATTCCATGTCACGCGAATGTTCATCCATCCTTTCATAGAACGGAGTGCTTTGTGAAACCGATCAAGAACTTGAGGAATGTCGCCCTTGCCGCCATGCTGTTTTCCGCTGGTGTGGCCAATGCAGCGCTCTACCAGTTCCAGCTGACCGGCGACTACGCAGCCAGCTGGCAATTGAATTCGACCGTCTTGCCCGATCTCGCCGCTGACGGCGAAAGCTTCGTCCTGTGGGACATTGCCGGCAATTTCCCCGGCTCGGCTGAAGACGTCGTGGACCTGTACTTTTACAACGAGGCCATCGATGGCGGCCTGGAGATCTTCGACTTCTATGGCAATAACTTGTTGTTGAGCACCGAGGGCTTCCAGCTCTACACGGGTTCCGAAGACAATCCAACTTTCCGCCTTGGCACGTTTGCGCTGACCGAGTACCTGGGCGCTGGCAGATACTCCCTGACGGTCACGGATCTGGATGTACTGCCTGAACCACCGGTCGACGTCCCGGAACCAGCCAGCGCTGCGCTGCTGCTGGGCGGCCTGGGCGTCATGCTCGCGTCGCGCAAGCGCCGCCAGGCCAGGTAATCATCGTAATACCGGCAAGGCTGCGCTGAAACAGCCTTGCTATCTTTTCGGCGCTGGCGGCGCAGCCACCGCACCCTGCGTGCGCAGGTACGCCACGATCTCGGCCGCCTGCTTCTCGCTCATGAAGCTGAGAAAGCGCATCTTGTTGCCCGGCACGACCTTTTCGCTGTCGCGAATGAACGCGACCAGTTTCTGCTCGTTCCAGACAAAACCTGCCTGCTTCAACGCCGGTGAGTACGCATACGCAGGGGCGCTGCCCGCCTTGCGGCCCACGATCCCGTTCAGTTGCGGCCCGAAGCCATTGCGGGCGCCCGCGCCAACCTCGTGACAGTTGGTACAGCGCGCGAACAGCCTGCGGCCGGCATCGACCTGCGCCTGCGCAGGTGCCGCCAGTGCCTCGGCGCCCGGTCCCAGCAACAGCGCGACACCAATAATGAGCGCGCGCATGATCACTTCACCCGCTGTTTCTCGAGCTTGCGCGCGAGCGTGCGGCGATGCATGCCCAGCCGGCGCGCCGCCTCGGAAATATTGAAATCAGTCTCGGCCAGCACGGCGTGGATGCGCTCCCATTCGAGCGTCTTGATCGACGTCGAGCGGTTGGTGACCTCGATTTCGGCGCTTCCGGCCACGTGCCCGAACGCCGCTTCGATATCGTCGGCGTCCGATGGCTTGGCCAGGTACTGGACGGCGCCGAGCTTGATCGCTTCGACCGCGGTGGCGATGCTGGCAAAGCCCGTCAGCACCACGATGAGCATGTCGGGGTCGTGCTCATGCAGCAGCTGCACGCAGGCCAGGCCCGAGGTCTGGCCCTTGAGCTTCAGGTCGACCACGGCGTAGCCGGGGTTGTGCTGCGCCAGGATGGCGGCGGCTTCATCGTGGCCGGTTGCGCCCAGGACGCGGTAACCGCGCCGCTCGAACGAGCGGCTCAGCGTGCGGGCGAAGGCTTCGTCGTCTTCGATGATGAGCAGCAGCGGCTCAGGGTTCGGCATCGTTCAGTTCCTCTTCCAGTTCAATGGCCGACATCGGCAGTCGCAGCATGACCACGGCGCCGCCCTCCGGGCGGTTGGTCGCCGTCACCGTGCCGCCGAGTTTGCGCACGACGTTCACGGCCAGGAACAACCCAAGACCACCGCCCGGTTTGCCCTTGGTGGACTGGTAGGGCTTGCCGAATTGCGCCAGCATGCTGGGCGCAAAGCCGGGACCACGGTCGAGCACAGACAGCACCAGCGTACGCTCGTCGATGTGCGCATCGAAGCAGACCCAGTCGGGCGAGGCTTCCAGCGCATTGTCGAGCAGGTTGTCGACCGTCTGGCGCAGCGCCGAATCGCTCGCCACCGGCCAGTCGTCGGCGATGCGGTTATTGTACGTGAAAGCGCGCACCGGGCGGCTGGCCTGCCAGCGTTCGACCAGGCCATCGAGAAAGCCCCGCACCGTCGTGCGTTCGGCCGATTCGCCTCGCGCTTCGCCGGCCGAGAGCAGGATGCCGCTGACGATCGACTTGCAGCGTTTGAGCTGGGTCTGCATCTCGGTCAGTTCGCCCAGCAGCTCGGCGTCGTCGCGAAACGCGGGCATGCGCTTCCAGTCGCCCAGGATCACCGACACCGTCGACAGCGGCGTGCCCAGTTCATGCGCGGCGCCGCTGGCAAGCAGGCCCATGCGCACGATGTGTTCTTCTTCGGCCGCACTCTGGCGCAGCGCGGCCAGCTGCGTGGCCTTGTCGCGCACATTGTCCGAAATGCGCGAGACGAACATCACCAGCAGCCCGGCATTGAGCGCGAAGCAGACCAGCAAGCCCTGGACATACAGGCTGCCGATCCCGCGCTCATGGTCGAACGGCAGCGCGAGCGGTTCGGCGAACGCCGCCAGTCCCGCCATGCACGTGATCGTGATGACGACGATGCTCCAGGTCCACAGCACGTCGAGCAGCACGGCCGAGACAATCACCTGTAGCAGGTACAGGAATGCAAAGGGATTGGTGGTGCCGCCGGACAGGTACAACAGCACGGTCAGGCTCGAGACGTCGACCAGGATGGCCATGAACATCTCGCCGTTCGAGACGGGGCGCCGTTCATGCCAGCGCAGGTGGCTGGCGATATTGAAAGCGATCAGGCACGAGAGCACCTGCAGCATGTGTACCAGCGGCAGCGCGATCCCGAACAGCAGGATCGCGGCGGCAATGGTGGTGACCTGGCCAATGACGGCGATCCAGCGCAGCTCGATCAGCTGCAGCATGTTCTTGTGGCCGGCGGCGAACTCCACGTTCGCAGCCGCCGCCGACGGCGAGGTGCGCGCCGCCCTGGCGAAGAAATCCAGTGGAGATTGCATCGAAACCCGTCCGTTCAATGCCCCGTGCGCGGCAATGCGGTCGGAGCGTCTTTAATCGTTGGCGTCGCGGGAGCGCTTCGCCTCGTAGCGGGCCACCCACCACCAGGCTGCGGCCACCATGAGGGCGAGAGCATACCAAGTCAGCGCGTACACGAGGTGATTATTTGGGAACGAGATGACGGTCAGGCCGCCCACGGCGCGTTCGGGCGCCGACGCAGGATCCTGGTTCTTGCCGGCGTCGACGAAAAACGGCGCCGTGCGGGCCGCGTCGAACCCGCGCGCGGCCGTCAAGGCGATGACATCGCGCGAGTACCAGCGGTTGCCGGCCGGGTCGTTGTCGCGCAGGAAGCCACCCTTGGGTTCGGTGATGCGCAGCAAACCGGTCAGCTTGACAGTCTCGCCCGGGGCGGCGCAGGCGTCCGGCCCGGCGGTGCGCGCCGGGAAGCGCGTGGCGATATCGCCCGATGACGGGATGAAGCCGCGGTTGACAAACACGATGTGGCCCTCGTCCGTGCAGAACGGCGTGAGCAGCCAGAAGCCCGCGCCCAGCTCGGACAGCGCCTGGACGGGTGCGGTGTATTGGTAGAGATAGTGACCCGACAGGACAACGGCCCGGTATTCGTCGGATTCTTTGGAAATCTGCGGCCACTGCGCCACCGCAGGGAGCGCAGCAGGCGCCGCATGAACACGTGCATCGACGCGTTCGATCAGGTCCAGTTTCCATTGCAGGCGAAACACCTGCCAGGTCCCCAAACCTGCAAACAGCACGAGCAGCAGCAAGGCCAGCACCGCCACCAGGCGCCGCACGAAAGGCGAGCGCCGTGGCGAGGGCTGATCTTGAACCGACAGGGTCGGCGGCTGCTGCGCGTGCATCACCACTGTCAGGTCATGTCGGAGGTGTTTTCAGCACCCATGCCCGGCATCATGTTGGTGTTCATGTGGTGCATGACCCAGATCGAGCCCGACATCACGATGACCAGCAGGACCAGCGTCAGGACCAGTGCCATCATGTTCCAGCCGCCTTCAGCCTTCGAATTCAGGTGAAGGAAGTAGACCATCTGGACCACCAGCTGGACCGCGGCGAAGCCGAGGATGACCCAGCGGGTCATGTCCGGGGCCAGCACATTGCCCATCACGAGCCAGAACGGAATCGCGGTGAGGATCAGCGACAGCGCGAAGCCGATTGCATAATCCCGGCCACTGTAGTGAATCTGGTAGCTGTCATGACCATGATGACCATGGTCGTGCTCGTTATGATGATCGCTCATGGCAGCACTCCCATCAGGTAGACAAAGGTAAACACGAAGATCCAGACCAGATCCAGGAAGTGCCAGAACAGCGACAGGCAGGCCAGGCGACGGAAGTTTTCCGGCGTCATGCCGTGCTTGGACAGCTGCACGAACAGGGTCACCAGCCAGACGATACCGAACAGCACGTGCAGGCCGTGGGTACCGACCAGCGAGAAGAACGCGGTCAGGAAGCCCGAACGCTGTGGACCGGCGCCCAGGTGGATCAGGTGCTGGAATTCATAGATTTCCAGCGACAGGAACGCCACGCCCAGGAGGCCCGTGACGACCAGCCACAGCTTGGTCTTGCCCACGTTCTTGGCTTGCGCCGAGATCATGGCCATGCCGAAGGTGATCGACGACACCAGCAGGAAGCCGGTGTTGAGCGCGATCAGCGGCAGTTCGAACAGCTCGGCGCCGGTCGGGCCGCCCGCGTAGTTGCGGCCCAGCACGGCGTAGGCAGCGAAGAGCGATGCGAACAGCAGGCAGTCGCTCATCAGGTAGAGCCAGAAGCCGAGCAACGTGCCCTGCTCCGGGTGGTGCTCCCGCGCCATGTAGCGCGCGGTCACTTCGGCGGGTGTCAACCCGCCTGTCATGGTTGCTTTAATGTCAGACATGGCTTTCCAGCATACGAGTACGTGCGGTTTCGGTCTTCAGGACTTCTTCAGCCGGAATGTAGAAATCGCGTTTGTAGTTGAAGGTATGGGCAATGATCGTACCGAGCAGGACGATGAACGCCCCGATCACGAGAGCCCACATATGCCAGATGATGGCAAAGCCGACCGCGCACGCCAGTGCCGAGATCACGAAACCGGCCCAGGTGTTCTTGGGCATGTGGATCGCGACGAAATCGGCGAGCGGACGCTGGTAACCGTTCTTCTTCATGTCGGCGAAGGTGTCGTTGTCGTGCACCACCGGCGTGAACGCGAAGTTGTAGTCCGGCGGTGGCGACGAGGTCGACCATTCCAGCGTACGGCCATCCCACGGATCGCCCGTGAAATCGCGCAGACGTGCGGTGTTGCGGTCACGGAAGCTGACATACAGTTGCATCAGCAGCGCGCCGATACCACCAGCGATCATCAGGGTGCCCAGGAACGAAATCTGGAACAGCCACTGCACCGACGTATCATCGAAGTGACTCACGCGGCGGGTGTAGCCCATGAAGCCCAGGATGTACGGCGGCGTGAATGCAACCCAGAAACCGATCGACCAGAGCCAGAACGACACGGTGCCCCAGAATTTGTCGAGCTTGTAGCCAAACGCTTTCGGGAACCAGTAGTTCAGACCCGCAAAGATACCGAACACCACGCCACCGATAATCACGTTGTGGAAGTGGGCGATCAGGAACAGCGAGTTGTGCAGCACAAAGTCAGCCGCAGGAATCGCCAGCATCACACCGGTCATGCCGCCGATGGTGAAGGTCAGCATGAACGAAATCGTCCACATCATTGGCAGTTCGAAGCGGATCTGGCCGCGGTACATCGTAAACAGCCAGTTGAACAGCTTCGCGCCGGTCGGGATCGAGATGATCATCGTCGTGATACCGAAGAACGCATTGACGCTGGCGCCCGAACCCATCGTGAAGAAGTGGTGCAGCCAGACCAGGTACGACAGCACCATGATGACGCAGGTCGCGTAGACCATCGAGGTGTAGCCGAACAGGCGCTTGCCGCAGAAGGTCGAGACCACTTCGGAGAAGATACCGAAGGCTGGCAGGATCAGGATGTAGACCTCGGGGTGACCCCAGATCCAGATCAGGTTCACGTACATCATCGCGTTACCGCCACGGTCGTTCGTGAAGAACGCGGTGTCGAACAGGCGGTCCATGCCCAGCATGGCCAGCACGGCGGTCAGGATCGGGAAGGTCACGACGATCAGGATGTTGGTGGCGAGCGAAGTCCAGACGAAGACTGGCATCTTCATCAGGCCCATGCCCGGTGCGCGCATCTTGATGATGGTGACGATCAGGTTCACACCCGACAGCAAGGTACCCACACCCGCGATCTGCAATGACCAGATGTAATAGTCGACGCCTACTCCCGGACTGGCCAGGATGCCCGACAGCGGCGGATACGCGAGCCAGCCGGTACGTGCGAATTCACCGACGAACAGGGATGCCATGATCAGCACGGCGCCCATCGTGGTCATCCAGAACGAGAAGTTGTTCAGGAACGGGAATGCCACGTCGCGCGCACCGATCTGCAGTGGCACCACGTAGTTCATCAGGCCCGTCACGAACGGCATCGCCACGAAGAAGATCATGATCACGCCGTGGGCGGTGAAGACCTGGTCGTAGTGGTGCGGCGGCAGGAAGCCGGCGTTGTCGCCAAAGGCGAGCGCCTGCTGGGTACGCATCATCAGGGCGTCGGCGAAGCCGCGCAGCAGCATGACCAGACCGAGGATCATGTACATGATGCCGATTTTCTTGTGGTCGATACTGGTGATCCAGTCTTTCCACAAGGAGCCCCACAGGCGGAAGTAGGTCAGGATGCCCACGAGGGCAACACCGCCTACGATCACACCTGCGAAGGTAGCAAGCAGGATCGGCTCATGGAAGGGAATCGCGTCCCAGCCAAGCCGACCGAAGATAAACTTCGTCAAGTCGAAAGTGTCTTGCATGGTTACTTCTTCACAGTGTTAAAAGGGGCGACGCACATTTCCAGCGCCTCGGCCAGCATGGATTTGCCATCCTTCGGCAGCTGGCGGATGGCCGCGGCCATTTCGTTGCGCTTGTGATCCTCGTGCATTTGCTGATTCATGCACATGGTGCCTTCAGCAACGCAGCGGTTCAGGATGCGGTTGAACAGCGCAGGCTCGACCTGTGCGTAATGGCGCACCGGCTCCTTGGCGGTCGGCTTTTCGAGCACCATGTAGTCAGCGCGGTCGAGCACTTCGGTACCGGTCTTCATTTCCTTGACCCAGGTGTCGAAATCGGCCTGCGTCACGCCCTTGTAGGCAAACTTCATGTGCGAGAAACCGTCGCCGCTGAAGTTGGCCGACAGGCCGCGATAATCGCCGGTCTTGTTCAGCACCGCGTTCAGTTCCGTTTCCATGCCCGGCATCGCGTAGATCATGCCAGCCAGGGTCGGGATGTAGAACGTGTTCATCACGGTCGACGACGTGATCTTGAAGCGCACCGGCACGTCGATCGGGGTCACCAGGTGATTGACCGATGCAATGCCCTGCTCTGGATAAATGAACAGCCATTTCCAGTCCAGCGCCACCACTTGCACTTCGAGTGGCTTGACGGACGCAGCGAGCGGCCGGTTGGCGTCGATGCGGTCGAGCGGACGATACGGGTCGAGCTTGTGGGTACTGACCCAGGTAATCAGGCCCAGCACGATGATGATCAGGAGCGGTGCGCCCCAGATGATCAGTTCGAGCTTGGTCGAATGGTCCCAGTCAGGTTCGTAGGCCGCGTTGGCGCCCTTGCGGTAGCGCCAGGCGAACCAGACGACCAACAGCATCACCGGAATGATGATGATCAACATTAATAGAACCGATATGACGATCAGATCGGCCTGCTGCTTTGCTATATCGCCGGTGGGATTCATTACGACGGTATTGCAGCCAGCAAGCGCTGCAAGAAGAAGTAATGGCAGTCCGCGGCGGACAATTTGTGGAATCATGCTAGGTATCTAACGTTACATGGAGGGAGAGCATGCTACTGTACTGCCAACGGTCGTCAAAGAACATTGGACAGTTTGTCCCACCCTTTGCCATAATGCAATTTTAACAATAGTGTTACCCACAATAGTGGCGACCGCGACACGACTTTTGGAGAATTAACCATGCAAAGCACGACCCACGGCAGCGACGACGCCGCTCCAATCACGAGCCCGAACAGCGGCGCACGTAACATCAACGCCCGCGACGAACACATTTCCCCCGGCGATATCGCCGTCGGCGTCATTGTCGGCCGTTCGGCGGAGTACTTCGAATTCTTCGTGTATGCCATCGCTTCGGTGCTGGTGTTCCCGTCGATCTTCTTCCCGTTTGCCGATCGCCTCGAAGGCACACTGTACGCCTTTGTCATTTTCGCGTTCGCGTTCATCGCGCGTCCGTTCGGCACCCTGCTCTTCATGTGGATCCAGAAACGCTGGAGCCTCGACATGAAACTGCTGATCGCCCTGTTCATGATGGGTACCTGCACCGTCGTCATCGCCCTGCTCCCGAGCTACAGCGAAATCGGCGGCGCCGCCATCGTGATGCTGGCGCTGCTGCGCATCGGCCAGGGTATCGCCCAGGGCGGTTCGTGGGATGGCCTGCCGTCGCTGCTGGCGCTGTCCGCGCCTGAAGGCAAGCGCGGCTGGTACGCGATGCTGGGTCAGCTGAGCGCACCGCTCGGCTTCGTCATCGCCGCCGGCGTCTTCGCTTACCTGATCGGCAACCTGTCGCAGGAAGACTTCCTGACCTGGGGCTGGCGCTTCCCGTTCTTCGTCGCCTTCGCCATCAACGTCGTTGGCCTGTTCGCCCGCCTGCGCCTGGTCTCGACCACCGAATACGCACGCCTGCTGGACAGCAAGCACATGACGCCTGCCCCGGTTGGCGAACTGATGCGTAATCAGGGCACCAACATCGTCATCGGCGCCATGACCGCGCTGGCCAGCTACGCGCTGTTCCACCTGGTGACCGTGTTCCCCCTGTCGTGGATCCAGCTGTATGACACGCGTCCGGTCGAGTCGTTCCTGCTGGTCCAGATGGGTGGCGCCGCCCTGGCCGCGCTGGGCATCCTGGCGTCGGGCTATATCGCCGACAAGGTCGGCCGCCGCACGACGCTCGGTACGCTGGCTGCACTGATCGCGCTGTTCTCGGTCTTCGTGCCATCGCTGATCGATGGCGGCACCGCTGGCCAGAATACCTTCATCCTGGTCGGCTTTACCCTGCTGGGCCTGTCGTATGGCCAGGCAGCGGGCGCCACGACGTCGAACTTCCAGAAGCAATTCCGCTACACCGGTGCGGCACTGACGTCGGATCTGGCATGGCTGGTCGGCGCGGCGTTCGCCCCGCTGGTTGCCCTGGGTCTGTCGGCCAACTTCGGCCTGGGCTACGTCAGCCTGTACCTGCTGTCGGCAGCCGTGGCCACGCTGGCTGCGCTGAGCCTGAACCGCAAGCTGGAAATTCGTGACTGATCTGCCCTGCTCTTTTTGGCAGTAACAACAACGGCCCTTCGGGGCCGTTGTTGTTTTCGGCTGCGTGCACAGGCCGTGAACCGTTTGCATTACAAAATACAACATTGCATTCCAGCCAGCAATCTTTGCTGATGGTATGATCGTTACAGCCGACACGCGTGTGCCCCACCAGCCCGCGCTACAGTGACTGGCTCGCGCATCCATCGACGGATGGCGACGCAGGCACTTGCCCCGATCGCTACCGCGCGCCCGGCTTGTCTGCCGCATGGCACGACATCACGGAGCCCAGCCTGGCACACGGGACGTGGCCGAATTTCATCCTGTTCTCACGATCGCACAACCATGAATCTGCATTTGTCACTGCTGGCTGGCGCCCTTCTCGTCACGCAATCGGCCATCGCCGCCCCGCCGGCCTGCTACAACTTTTCACCGGTTAACCAGTTCAATGTTCAGGTCTCGGCCAGCTTCTGGAATCCGATCATCAGCTATGTGTCGGCCCGAAGCAAGGTCTGCATGAAGCTCAAGCTGGGCCGTACGTCGGCAGACACGACCAGTTTCGTCCTGGCCCGTGAGGTGGATTTTGCTTTTACCAATCACCTGTTCAGCCCAGAGCGCGACAAGATGCGCTGGACCGTGTTCGGCAGGCGTAACTCGCCGCCCGTGCATGGGCAGATCGTCGTGCCGGCCGACTCGCCAATCAAGGATATCCGCGAACTTGCCGGCGCTGCGGTCAGCTTTCCCGGCCCGGAAGCGCTGGTTGCTTACAAGGTCAACTATGCGCAATTGCTGCGCGCGGACATTCCTGTGAACGTCGTGTTCGCAGGCAATCATGACGCCGCATTCACGCAGCTGTTTGCCGGGATGGTCAAGGCCGTTGGTGCAAATTCGCAGCTGGTGGCGAATTGGAGCGGCCGCGAAGGCAACGCGTTTCGCGTGCTGTGGAGTTCGGCGCCCTTCAATGATCTCGCGCTGATGGCCTCGCCACGGGTGCCGGCCAACCAGGTGCGCGCCGTCGCCAATGCTTTCCTGACGATGCACAATGATCCGGAAGGCAAACGCGTGCTCGCCGAATCTGGCGCACTGATCCACGCCCCGGTGCCGCTGTCGTTCGTCGCGGCCAGCCAGGCCGACTACGCCAGCTATCGTGCATTCTACGCCGACGCGCCGGCCAGCCTGCGGTGACACTTTTCGCCATGACAGTTGCTCCACTGCGCCTGCTCAAGCGCGTCTTCCTGCCGCGCTCCCTGATGGGCCGCGTATTCGGCGTGTTCGCGGCCACGATGCTGCTCCTGCTGGTGGCTGGCCTCGGCATGTTCTACCGCTACCAGTACCTGCAGCATATCGAAGAGACGCAGGACAATGCGCTGATGCTGGTCGAGGCGGTGATCCAGCCAATCGAAGAGAGCGTGGTCATCGGCGACTACGACACCGTCAAGCGCACGCTCGGCAAGATGATCGTCAAATCGCCCTTTAAACGCGCCCAGTTCCTCGAGGTCGGTGGCGGCGCCATCAGCCTTGAGGCGCCGGACACCCAGCACGCAGCGCCGCCCGACTGGTTCACGGCGCTGATCGTCGAGCGGTTCTACGATGTCAACCGGGTCATCGCGGTCGGTGGCAAGGATTACGGCGTGATGCGCCTGTCGTTCGATGTAACCAGACTGGCAGCCCAGCTGTGGCAGCTCATCATCGAAACGGCGGCGGTGGCCCTGGTGCTGGCCTCGGCCAGCCTGCTGATGATGCGCGTGCTGCTGCGCCGCTGGCTGGAACGTCTCGGCGGCCTGCGCGCGTTCGAGCACGATGTCGCCGCAGGCCTGGTCACCGCCGAGGCGCCACTGCACGACGACGCGCCGCTCGAGATCCAGGAAGCGATCCTGGCCGTCAACCGCGGCGCCGCCAGCCTGCGCGTGCAGTACGGCGAGCGCATCGAGCTGCTGATGAATTCGCTCGTCCAGCACAAGAGCGCGATGGACCAGGCGGCAATCGTGTCCGAGATCGATGTCGACGGCCGCATCGCCGTGGTCAACGACCAGTTCATCGCCAACAGCGGCCTGTCCCGCGACGAGGTCGTTGGCCAGCCCCTGGCGCACCTGACCATTCCGGGGTCGGCGCCGGCCTGGGCACCCGGGCCCGCTGTCTGGAAAAGCGACGTCATGATCGCCGGGCGCGACCGCACGCTGCAATGGCACCGCACGATCGTGCCGATGTTCGATGCGGGCGGCACGGTGCGCTATATCTGTATTGATATTGACATCACCGAGCGCAAGGCCTTCGAGCGCACGATCCTGGCCACGGCGCGCCGCGAAAACCTGATTGCCGAGCTGGGCCGCGTGGCCCTGACGGCGAACGACCTGCACCACGTGTTCCGGGAAGCCATCCAGGCTGCTGCGGGTGGCCTGGATGCCCCGAGCGCGGCGCTGTTTTCTCTGGAACCGGCGCCGATCGGGCGCTCACTGGTGATCCGCGCGGGCAGCGGCGCCCTTGCCGCCGCCACCGGGTTCGCCCTTGACTGCCCGCTGGGTCCGATGCCGCAGCAAGAGCCGGCCGACCTGCTACGGCCGCTGTTTGCGACAGTCGGCGCTGCCTACCAGGTGCGCAGCAGCGTCGATGCCTGCGTGATTTGTACGGAAAGCCCGTTTGGCGTGCTGGCAGTATTCACCGACGACGCCCGCCAGTTCGGCCCGGACGACCGCAACTTCCTGCGCAGCATCGCGCACATCCTGGCCACCACGATCGAGCGCCATACGGCGCAGCAGCGCCTGACCTATCTGGCGCAATATGACGCCTTGACCGACCTGCCGAACCGGCGCTACCTGTCCGAGTCGCTCGACCTGGCCATCGGCGCGGCTGCCGCGCAGGCACGCCGCACCGGCGTCATGTTCATCGACCTCGATCACTTCAAGAAAGTCAACGACATGCTGGGGCATGGCGTCGGTGACCAGCTGCTGGTGCAGGCCACCAAGCGTCTTCAGGCCTGCGCCCGGCCGGGCGATCTGGTCGCGCGGCTTGGCGGCGACGAATTCGCCCTGATCCTGCCCGACGTCGTGGAGGACGGCGACGTCGCCGCCCTGTGCACCAGCATCATCGATGCGCTGGCGGCGCCGTTCCTGCTGCAGGGCCAGCAGTTGTTCGTCTCGGCCAGTATCGGCATCGCACGCTATCCGGAAGACGGCGCCAGTGCAGAGGCGCTGCTCAAGAGCGCCGATACGGCCATGTATGCGGCCAAACACAATGGCCGTGGCAATTTCCAGTTCTTCAGCGCCGCCATGCACGATGCAACCACCCAGCGCATCAAGCTCGAAGCCGAGCTTCACCAGGCGCTGGAGCAGAGTGAGTTTTTGCTGCACTACCAGCCCAAGCTCGATCTGGTCACGGGCAAGACCAGCGGCTTCGAGGCGCTGCTGCGCTGGAACCATCCGCAGCGCGGCCTCGTACCGCCGCTTGAATTCATTTCAGTGCTCGAAGACACGGGGCTCATCATCGCAGTCGGTGAATGGGTCGTGGCGGAAGTCTGCCGCCAGCTTGGCGTCTGGCGCGCAGACGGCTTCCCCATCGTGCCGGTCGCGATCAACCTGTCGGCACGCCAGCTCGAGCAGGACGACCTGGCCGCAACGATCGAGCGGATCGTGACTGCCGGCGGCATTGCGCCGGCACTGCTCGAGTTCGAGCTCACCGAATCGATGCTGATGGTGAACCCGGACGCCGCGGTCGCGATCCTGGGGCGCATCAAGGCGCTGGGCATGCGCCTGTCCATCGACGATTTCGGTACCGGCTATTCGAGCCTGGCGTACCTGAAGCGCTTCCCGCTCGACGCGCTCAAGATCGACCGCACCTTCGTGCGCGACCTGCCGCATGACAGCGATGACGCGGCGATCACACGCGCCGTCATCAACCTGGCGCACAGCCTGAATCTGAAGGTGGTGGCGGAAGGCGTGGAAAATCTCGAGCAGCTGTGCGAACTGAAGCACTTTGGCTGCGACGAAATCCAGGGCTATTATGTCGATCGGCCGCTGGTGCCGGCTCGCTGTTTTGCACAGGTGGAAAGCGCCGTGCCGATAGAAACGCAGCGCGACGCTGCGCTGGTGATGTAAGAGGCGTCGAAAGCGGCCCGCAGGGGTGCGGGCCGGTTTTGTCTGGCCGATCAGGCCAGCGCCGTATCGAGCACCGTCATCACGATGAACCCGATGACCAGCGCAATGCTGGCCTGGGTGCCGTTGCCCGACTGGCGCGATTCGGGAATCACGTCGTTGACGATGACGAGCAGCATGGCGCCGGCCGCGGCAGCCAGTGCATAAGGCAGCAGACCGGCCGCGATGCCGATGAGCGCGACGCCGAACACGGCGGCGATCGGCTCGATCAGCCCCGACACGATGCCCATGCCGACGGCGGCGAGGCGGCTGTAGCCGACAGAATGCAGCGCCAGCGCCACGACGAGGCCTTCAGGCACGTCCTGGATCGATACACCGGTGGCCAGTGACGTGGCTTTTTCCAGATCGATGCCAGCGAAGGCGACGCCAATGGCCAGGCCTTCTGGCAGGTTATGCAGCGCGACGGCCCACACGAACAGCCATGCGCGCCGCAGTGAGACTTGGTCGGGATCGGTAGAAAGGATGCCGTCGGTATGGACCGCGCGGCTCATCAGGAGAATCGCGCCAGCGCCGGCCAGAATACCCGCGCCCACCATCAGGCTGGCTTCCCAGCTGCCCGCCCCGGCCGACGAGGCTGCGTTCAGTGCCGGAATGACGAGCGAAAACGCGGTGGCGCCCAGCATGACACCGGCGCCGAAACCGAGGAATGAATCGTAGGTACGACGAGAAAAATTCTGCGCAAACAAGACTGGCAAGGTGCCAAGTGCGGTGGCTGCTGCCGCCGCACTGCCGCCCAGCAAGGCGGCCAGCATTTTCGGGTTGGCATTCATGAACTGCTCGATCATGCTGCCGATCAGGACGAACAGGACTACGGTGCAGATACCAGCAATAATGACGCGACGTGGGGTGAGCCAGCTCGGCATGCCGCGGTGTGGTGGGGCTTTTTCGACTTGACTATCCATGCGGCTTCCTGATAACTGAATACCGCCTGCCACAGATCATGTGGCAGGCGGCGTGGGCAGATGCAGTGCGTTTTGCTTACGTCGTTTTGCTTACGGCGTTTTCTTCACGCTGGCCTTCTTTTTCTTGGCAATACCGGTGTCGTCGAGCGGACCGCCGCGCGAAGCCACCGTCGGCTCGCCCATTGCGTTCCCGCTACTGCCACCTATCGTACCACCGGATGCGGATTGCATCATGCCCAGTTCGGAACCGGTGCGGGGCATGGCCATCGGGTCCGACAGCGTGCGCGCCGCCATCATTTCCAGCACGTCGATATCCTCGGTCGGCAACGCCACTTCGGCATCGCCCGCACCGCCATCGACGGCCATCTGCTTGTCGCGGTCGCTGATGAAGTCCCAATCGGCGCCCTGGTTCCATGCGCCGCGCACCTCGCCCTCGCCTTGCGACATATTGTAGTAGACGCTGGCAAACGCCGGCACCACAGGCATTTTGCCGGGTGGGAAGTTCGGCTCCATCGAATACAGGGCTTTCTCGAACGACTTCATGTGCGCTACTTCGCGCGTCATCAGGAAGCCCAGGGCTTCCTTGACGCCCGGGTCATCAGTCAGCGCAATCAGGCGCTCATAGACGATCTTGGCACGCGCTTCAGCGGCAATGTTCGAGCGCAAATCGGCGGTCGGTTCGGAGATCGAGTCGATATAGGCTGCCGTCCATGGCACACCGGCCGAATTGGTCAGAGGCACGCCCGCGCCATACAGCACTTGTGTGATGTGGCTGTCATTGCCGGCACCGGTGATGCGGCGGTAGGCATCGGCTTCCATATCGACGCCCTCGGCCAGACGGCCTTTGGCCCCCTTGTTGAGCATCGCGACGATGTTGCCGATGACCTCGAGGTGGCTGAGTTCTTCAGTGGCGATATCGAACAGCAGGTCCTTGCGGCCTGGATCGTCCTCGGCAACGGCCTGGGTAAAGTAGCGCATGGCGGCGGCGAGCTCGCCCTGCGGGCCGCCGAACTGTTCGAGCATCAGGTTCGCCAAGCCGGGATTGGGGCCGCTGACGCGGACGGTGTACTGCAAACGCTTATTATGAGCAAACATGGATAGTGTCCTCGATAAGGTTGTTCATCCTTTCGGCACGCGTGGTGCGTGACCATCCAGGACGGGCCAGCGCCGGGAACGGCAGGCCAGTGAACACATGATCGCATGACAACTGTTGGTAGCCCGTCAGGGGTAATCCCGAGTTCGTGTAGGACTAGTGTGACAAGTAGTTATTTCAATTCAACTTGAATAGAGGGCTGGAAAAATTGTCTCGTGGTTCTGGCCGATGTGGAACGGCACTGACACGACCTCGGCGTACAGGCCTACAGCCATTTGACAAGGACTCCCTCACGATGTTGATCAAACAACCACGAACGGGGGTACCACCATGTTTAACCTGAAACAACTGAGCCCAACTATCACCGACATGATCCGCTTCGATCACTCGCACGTCATGGTGACCTTCCATCAATACTCCAGCGACAAGAGCCCGACCGTCAAGAAGGCGTTGGCCGACACCATCTGCGATGCACTGGAAATCCATGCAACGCTGGAAGAAGAGATTTTCTATCCCGTGATGCGGCGCGAAGATGCGAAACAGCCATTCATCCACGAGGCTGAACCGGAGCATGACGAGATGCGCCGCCTGATCGCCCAGCTGCGCCGCACCAGCGGCGCCGATCCGCGCCACGACGATCTGGTCATGGAATTGATGCGCGACGTGATCCATCACGTGGCCGATGAAGAAACCCGCCTGCTGCCCGATGCCGAGAACATCCTGGGCAAGGCGCGCCTGTCGGAACTGGGGGCCGCGATGACGCGTCGGCGTCTGCAGCTCGTCGGACCAAAGGCTGGCAAACTGGCCAAGGAACATCTGGTCGGCTTCTCGGGTAGCAGCGCGGCGCTGGCCGTCGGTGTGGTTGGCGCCCTGATTGCCGCCTTTGCACTGACGCCGAAAAAGACCTGGAAGGACAAGTCGGCAGACGCATAACGCGTCATCGATGTAGCCCAATACCGCTCTCGAGCACCGGCCCCGGCAACGGCGACGGTGCTTTTTTTGCGTGCTACAGGTCGGGATAAAAGACGGGCATCGGGTCAAGCGTCGATTTCACGCCGAGATGCGCGCCGTTCTCCTTCAGCCAGGTATCGGCCGAGGCCACCCCAAGATCGTGCAAATGCTGCAGGAACGGCATCTCGGCGCTGAATTTGGCGGAAATGCCATGCGCCGCCAGATGCTCGTTGCCACTGATCAGGTGCAGGAACTTGGCGGCAGGCGTCGCCCCCGCACCGCGCATCTCGTCCGTGGCGCTTCCCAAAAACTGCAGTGCACTGACTTCACGAACGAAACTGATATTGAACGCAATCTCGTTGGCGCGATTGGCAATGTCGGCCACCGTGCGTGGCATGTCGGGGCGCGCGATGGGATTGTTCTGGATGATCACGACATCCGTTCCGTCGCCATGCGCCATCAGCGGCGCCAGCGGTGGATTGGCGACATAACTGCCATCCCAGTACATCTCGCCATCGACCTCGACCGCAGCGAACACGGTCGGCAGGCAGGCCGAGGCCAACAGGCGCTGGACATCCATCTCATCGCGCCGGAACAGCTTGCCCGTGCCGGTGCGCACATTGGTCGCGGCAATGAACAGCTGCAGCTCCTCGCAGGCGCGTACCCGTTCGAAGTCGATGGTGGCTGCGAGAAAGTGGCGCAGCGGATTGAGCGTCAGCGGGCCTTCCAGCGTCGGACCGGCCATGGCCCCGGCCATTTCCAGCAAGTGGTACACCGGCGAAAACGCCATCGTGAAGTGCGGCGCCATGCGGTCAAGCGGTGTGCGCTGCAACGGGCTCATCGCTGCGGCGGTGCCGATCGCGCGCCAGAACTTGTCGAGCGCCCGACGCGCACCTTCGCGGCCGCCGCCGCGTGCGTAGCCGTCTGCGACCACGACGGCATTGATCGCACCGGCACTCGAACCACTGAGCGCGTCGATCTGTAACCCCGGCTCCTGCAGCAGGCGGTCGAGCACACCCCACCCGTAGGCGCCGTAGCTGCCACCGCCCTGGATGGCAAGACTGATTGTTCTATGGTCGGTCACGTTCTACTCCGAAAAATCATCAAAGCGTCAGCGTAATCCGTGAACCGATTGTGCGGCGCAGCGCAGGCGTTACGCCATCCAGCGCGTCACGAGCGGCACCAGCCAGGGAGCAAGCAGCGCGGTCAGCGCGCCATTCAGTCCCATCGCCAGCCCGGCGAACGCGCCCATTTCGGGACTGAGCTGGAACGCACGCGCTGTGCCGATCCCGTGCGCGGCCAGGCCCATGGCGAACCCGCGCGCCGCGTCCGACCGCACGCGCAGCCCATGAAACAGCCAGGTCGAGAACATCGCGCCAAAGATGCCTGTGCCAATCACCAGCGCGGCAGTCAGGGAAGGCAGGCCGCCCAGCCGCTCGGCCACGGCCATTGCGATCGGCGACGTGACCGACTTGGGCGCGAGCGTCGCGATCAGCGCAGGGGTCGCGCCCAGCAACCGCGCCACCACGACTACCGACACGATGGCCGTCACCGAGCCAGCGAGCAGCGCCACCGTCAGGGGCAGCCAGTGCTGGCGCAGGCGCGGCAGCTGGCGCACGAGCGGCACGGCCAGCGCCACCGTTGCCGGGCCGAGCAGGAAGTGGACGAACTGCGCGCCGGCAAAATACCGCTCGTACGACATGCCGGACAGGCTCAGGATGCCCACCACGATGGCAATCGCGATGGCGACCGGATTGGCGATCGGCGCACCCTTGCACCAGGCGCCGATCCGTTGCGCCACCAGATAGGCGCACAGCGTCATGGCCAAGCCGAGCAAGGGTGAGGCCGCCAGATAGACCCAGAACTGGTGCAAGCCGGCGAAATCAGGCATCGCGATCTTTCGCCGGGCTGCCTTTCATGCCGCGCAGCAGCAGGCCCGTGACGGCCAGCGCCAGCAGCGTGCTGACGACAACCGACGCGACAATCGCCAGCCAGTGGCCACTGCCGCTGGCGGCAGCTACCACGATGCCCACGCCGGCCGGCACGAACAGCAGCGACAAATGGGCCAGCAGCGCGTTGGCCGCCTGTTCGACCAGCACCTGCAATTTGGGAAAGACGATCAGCGCAGCCACGAGCAGCAGCATGCCGGCGACGGGGCCGGGCAGCGGCAGGCGCAGCACGAACACGATGCCCTCCCCCAGGCATTGGAACAACAACAGGACCGCAAACGCCGCCAGCATGCTTTCTCCTTTACGCAAGACGGCGGCCAGGGGCCGCCGCAAACACGCAGGATAGCAAATTACCGATCAAGCGGCGGTGGTTGCCTCGCTGGCGGCGCCGAGAGCGCCGCGCTTGACCTGGTCGCGCTCGATCGATTCGAACAGCGCCTTGAAGTTGCCTTCGCCGAAGCCGTCGTCGCCCTTGCGCTGGATGAATTCGAAGAACACGGGGCCCAACTGCGCCACGCCGAAGATCTGCACCAGCAGGCGCGCCTTGCCGTCCGTGACCGTGCCATCGAGCAGCAGGCCGCGCACCTTGAGCTGCTCGGCGTCTTCGCCGTGGCCCGGGATGCGCTCGTCGAGCATTTCGTAATACGTCTCGGGCGGCGCCGTCATCAACGGCACGCCGGCCGCGCGCAGGCTGTCGACCGTGGCAATCAGGTCGTCGCTCAAGAGCGCGATGTGCTGGATGCCTTCGCCGTTGAACTGCATCAGGAATTCCTCGATCTGGCCACCACCCGCCTTGCCTTCTTCGTTCAGCGGGATGCGGATCATGCCATCCGGCGCCGTCATCGCCTTCGAGGTCAGGCCCGTGTACTCGCCCTTGATGTCGAAGTAGCGGATTTCGCGGAAGTTGAACAGCTTCTCGTAGAAGCCGGCCCAGTACGACATGCGGCCGCGGTACACATTGTGCGTCAGGTGATCGATGATCTTCAGGCCGTGGCCCTCGGGGTTGCGCGGCGCGCCGTCGATGAACTTGAAGTCGATGTCATAGATCGATTTGCCGATCGTGTCGCCTTCGTCGAAGCGGTCGATCAGGTACAGCGGCGCACCGCCGATGCCGCGGATCGCCGGCAGGCGCAGCTCCATCGGCCCGGTCGGGATCTCGACCGCCTGCGCGCCCAGTTCCAGCGCGCGAGCGTAGGCCTTGTGCGCATCGCGCACGCGAAACGCCATGCCGCAGGCCGATGGGCCGTGCTCGGCCGCGAAGTAGGCGGCGTAGCTTTTCGGCTCGTTGTTGATGATGAAGTTGATGCCGCCCTGGCGATACAGCGCGACGTCCTTCGAGCGGTGCACGGCCACCTTGGTGAAGCCCAGCGCCTCGAACACGGGTTCGAGCACACCCGGGGTTGGCGAAGCGAACTCGACGAACTCGAAGCCCATCAGGCCCATGGGATTGTCAAACAGGTCTGCCATTGTCTCTTCCTTTTATTCGTCCTACGTTGACGGTCATTCCGCGAACACGTCGGCCAGCAAACCGCGCAACCACACATTGCCCGGATCCTGGTTGAAGCGGCGGTGCCAAAAAATATTCGTTTGCAGCGGCGGCAGATCCAGCGGCGGCGTCGCCCATTCGAGTGCGAACGGCAGGCCGGCCCGTTCGGCCAGTTTTTGCGGCACCGTCACCACCAGGTCGCTCGAGCTGACGATGTACGGCACCGCCGTAAAGTGCGGCACCCGAAAGCGCGTCGCTGGCGCAATCCCGGCCCGGGCCAGCACCGCGTTGACCCGGTCGTACGGGCTGTCGGCCGCGTCCACCAGCAAATGCTCGGCGGCAGCGAAGCGCGCCAGCGTCAGCGCGCCCTTGCCTAGTGGATGGCCCTTGCGGAACATCGTCACGAACGGCTGGCGAAACAGGTGCCGCTGGTACAGCGCATCGGACACATCCTCGAACGGACCCACCGCCAGGTCGACCCGCCCGCCTTCCATTTCTTCCTTTAGCGTCGTCGCGCCCACGCGTACCGAACTGAGTTCCACGTGCGGCGCCACCTGCCGGCAGCGCTCGATCAGCGTCGGCATGAAGTACACCTCGCCCACATCGGTCATCGCCAGCACGAAGCGGCGGCTGCTCGTGCTTGGCTCGAACCGGCTGCGCTGGTTCAGCGCCAGCGCCACCTGCGCCATCGCCGCCCCGATCGGTTCGGCCATCTGCGTCGCCAGCGGCGTCGGCTGCATCCCGCTGGCCGTGCGCACGAACAGCTCGTCGCCAAAGGCGCGCCGCAATCGTGCCAGTGCATTGCTCACCGCCGACTGGCTCAGGCCAAGGCGGCGGGCGGCACTGGAAATCTGGCGTTCCCGGTAGACTTCCTGGAACACGGACAGCAGGTTCAGGTCGATGGTGCGCGGTTCGATCATGGGTTTTCCAGGTTGCCGGCGCATTGTCCATGCGCGGTGGTGGTGGAGGCCAGCAGTATTCATGGAATCAATAGTCTACATTTTTCTATTCATCTCGTAAAACTGCACGGATTATTCTAGAGTGGCGCCATCGACCAATCGCACCACATGATCAGTTCCAGGAGACACCGCATGGCCCACCCGTCAGGTTACCTGTCCGGCTTAGGCAATGAATTTGCCACCGAAGCCTTGCCCGGCGCCCTGCCGCAGCATCGCAATTCGCCGCAGCAAGTGGCGTATGGCCTGTATGCGGAGCAGTTGTCCGGCACCGCATTCACCGCGCCGCGCAGCCATAACCGGCGCTCGTGGCTGTACCGGATCCGCCCGGCGGCCGTGCATGGCAGCTTCGTGCCGCTGGACGCGCCGCGCCTGGTCAGCCGCTTCGATAATGCCGCGCCGCCAAACCAGTTGCGCTGGAGTCCGTTGCCGATGCCGACGACCCCGACTGACTTCATCGATGGCTGGGTGACCATGGCGGGCAATGGCTCGGCCGAGGCGATGACGGGCTGCGCCGTGCACCTGTACGCGGCCAACCAGTCGATGACCGGTCGCTACTTCTACAATGCGGACGCCGAACTGTTGATCGTGCCGCAACTGGGGCGCTTGCGCATCGCCACCGAACTGGGCGTGCTGGACGTCGAGCCGCAGGAAATCGCCGTAATCCCCCGCGGCGTGCGCTTCCAGGTGACGCTGCCCGATGGCGAAGCACGCGGCTACCTGTGCGAGAACTTCGGCGCACTGCTGCAACTGCCCGACATGGGGCCGATCGGCTCGAACGGCCTGGCCAACCCGCGCGACTTTCTGACGCCGGTGGCGCAGTACGAAGATATCGAAGGCGATTTCGAATTGGTCACCAAGTTCGGTGGGCGGCTCTGGCGCGCGCCGATCGGCCACTCGCCGCTGGACGTGGTGGCGTGGCACGGCAACTACGCGCCCTATAAATACGACCTGCGCCACTTCAATGCCATCGGCTCGATCAGCTACGATCATCCGGACCCGTCGATCTTCCTCGTGCTGCAGGCGCCATCGGACACGCCGGGCGTCGATACGCTCGACTTCGTGATCTTCCCGCCGCGCTGGCTGGTGGCTGAAGACACGTTCCGGCCGCCCTGGTTCCACCGCAACGTGGCCAGCGAATTCATGGGCCTGATTCACGGCGCCTACGACGCCAAGGCGGACGGCTTCGTGCCGGGCGGCTCCAGCGTGCACAACTGCATGAGCGGGCACGGACCCGATGCCGCGACTTTCGACAAGGCCAGCAGCGCAGACACGCGCCAGCCCCACAAGGTGGGCGACACGATGGCGTTCATGTTCGAGACGCGCAATGTGCTGGTGCCGACCGAACAGGCACTGGTGTCACCGCAATTGCAGGGGAATTATCAGGAGTGCTGGGCCGGCATCACCAAGCGTTTTCGCACGACGCCTTGATCAGGGCCCACGGCCGTCAAGGGATGGTCCAGTCCAGGCCGAGCTTACGGACCAGCAGGAGCGTCAGGTAGCCGAGCACCGCGAGCAGGACCACGAAGATGAGGACGACCTTGGCCACGCCGATCACCAGCCTGCGCCGGTCCATGCCGTTCTCTTTCTTGCCCTGGTCATAGTGCCATTTGATGGCGAAAAACATGCCCGTGCCAAGCACGAGCGCTTTGAACGTGAAGAAGACGATCGGGAACCATTCCATTTTTTGGGTATTTCCAAGCTGTGAGTGAAGCCGGTGGCGGCCAGAGCGCGCCAGGGCAGTCTGTGAGGATACTCCTTAACCGCGCTGTTCATACCCGGACAAAATGTCCCAGTCGGGAGCGATGGCGCGGTCGATCATACGGGTGCCCCGTCATCGTCCATGCTGTCCCCCACGTTTTTGTCATTTATGCCATGATTCTGCCGTACGCCATTGTGGCGGACCCGGCCACGGCCCGGAATGCCCGGCCATAGGCCTTCTGCTTGTCATGTCAGATATATTGATCATCCTCGTTCTGATCCTGCTGAACGGGGTGTTCGCGATGAGCGAACTGGCGCTTGTTTCCGCAAAACGCATGCGCCTCGAACGGCGCGCGCAGGAAGGCAGCCGCGGCGCGCGCAGCGCCATCGCGCTGGCAGACAACCCGAGTCACTTCCTGTCGACCGTCCAGGTCGGCATCACGCTGATCGGCATCTTTACCGGTGCCTTCGGCGAAGCATCACTGGTCTCGCGCCTGAAGCCGCAGATCGAAATGGTGGGGTTCCTGGCGCCGTACGCCTACGAAATCGCGCTGTTCATCGTCGTGCTGGCCATTACCTTCGTGTCGATCGTGCTGGGCGAACTGGTCCCGAAACGCATCGCGATGCGCCATCCCGAGACGATGGCGACCCTGATCGCTCCGCCGCTGTCGGCCCTGTCGCTGATCATGTCGCCGTTCGTCAAGGTGCTGTCGCTGACGACCGAAGCGATCGTGCGCCTGTTTGGCATCCACGACGCAAAAGAAGAAGCGCCGACGGAAGAAGACATCACCGGCATGTTCAAGGAAGGCACGGACGCCGGCCTGTTCGAAAAGACCGAATACGACATCGTCTCGCGCGCGCTGCGCCTGGACGACCGGCACCTGAAAGCTTTGATGACGCCGCGCGTCGACCTCATCATGATCGACCTGGACGCCGAACGCCGCGACACGCTCGAACTGATCGCCTGCCACACCTACAGCCGCTTCCCGGTCTACCGTGGCGACCGCGCCCAGATCCTGGGCTTCGTGAAGGTGCGCGACCTGCTCGCCCAGTCGGTACGCCACGGCTCGCTCGAAGCGGTCAATATCGAGCACGCGGTGCAGGACGTGCTGTTCGTGCCCGAGACCGTCGGCGCAATGGTACTGCTCGAGCTGTTCAAGAAAAACCGGGCCGAGCTGGCGCTGATCGTCGACGAATACGGCGACATCCAGGGCATGGTCACGCTGTCGGACGTCATGAGCGCACTGGTCGGCGACGTCACCGTCAATGGCGAAGAAACCGATCCCGACGCCGTCCAGCGCCAGGATGGCAGCTGGCTGCTCGATGGCGGTGTGGATCTGGACCGTTTCCGCGACGTCTTCAACACCACCGAGCGCTTCCCGGACGAAGAACTGGGCGCGTACCACACACTGGCCGGCTTCGTGCTTTACCAGTTCGGATATATCCCGAAACCGTCTGAGTCGTTCGACTGGAATGGCTACCGCATCGAGGTCGTCGACATGGACGGCAACCGGATCGACAAGCTCCTGATCGAGCAACTCGCACTGCCCGACCCGGCGCCGGCCGAAGAATGATGCGGGCGCGCTAGAGCCAATGGACGCCATCCGGCTGGGCCCGTTGTACCTCCCGATCGCCGTCGCCCTGTCGCTGGCGGCGGTGCTGGCGGCCACGCTCGTCGCCGAATGGTTCAGGCGCCGGCGCGGCATCGACCCGGGCGGCGCGCTGTGGTACATGATCGTGGCCGGCTTCGTCTCGGCGCGTCTCGTGTTCGTGCTGAAGCACCATGCGATCTATCTGGCCGCGCCGCCCAGCGTATTCGATATCCGCGACGGCGGCTTCGCATCGGTCGCCGGCCTGATCGCAGCCTGTGTGGTCGGGGCCGAGCTGACGCGCCGCCAGGCGGCACTGCGGCGGCCCGTGCTGGCCTGCATGCTGGCCGGCTGCGCGGTCTGGTTCGGCGGCACGCTGCTGAACCAGGCACTGACGCCTGCGCGCACGCCGCTGCCCGACGTGATGTTGCGCCAGCTCGACGGCCGTGAAGTCGCGCTGCGCAGTTTCGCCAGCCGCCCGGTGGTGTTGAACCTGTGGGCCACCTGGTGTCCGCCCTGCCGGCGCGAGATGCCGGCCCTGATGGCGGCGCAGGCGAAGCATCCGGAGATCGCGTTCGTGCTGGTCAACCAGGGTGAATCCGCCGCCACCGTGGCAGCGTACTTCGCGCGCGAGCGCCTGCCAGTGCAAGCGCAGTCGAGCACGATCGTGCTGGACCCGGGCAGCCAGATCGCCGCGCGCCTTGGCGCGGCCGGCATGCCGACAACGCTGTTCTACGATGCGGCGGGCCACCTGCGCACGCGCCATGTGGGTGAACTCTCGCCAGCCACACTGGCCGACAAGCTGGCCGCGATCCGGCCCTGAACCACGTTTGTGGTACAACATGGCCCTACCGAGGAATCCATCATGCAACTCAATCCCATCCAGCTGTTCGACGCCGAGTCGTCCACCTTTACCTACATCCTGGCCGCACCTGGCGCCGTTGACGCAGCCATCATCGACCCGGTCGACCGCCACTTCGAACGCGATCTGGCGCACCTCGAGCGGCTTGGCCTGCGCCTGACGCACGTGTTCGAGACGCACGCGCACGCCGATCACGTCACGTCGGCCGGGCGCCTGCGCGCGCACACGGGCGCGAAGGCGTGCGCGCCGGGCGGCTGCGGCATCGCGCCGGCAGAAATCCAGCTGCAGGACGGCGACCGGATCGCGTTTGCCGACGGCGAAGAACTTGCGGTGATCCAAACGCCGGGCCACACGGCCGGCAGCATGTGCTACCTGTGGCGCGGCAACCTGTTCAGCGGCGACACGCTGCTGATCGGCGGATGCGGCCGCACCGACTTCCAGGGCGGCAGCGCGGGCGATCTGTACGACAGCGTGACGGGCAAATTGTTCACGCTCGACGCCGCCACGCGGGTCTGGCCCGGTCACGACTACAAGGGCCAGTCGGTCTCCACGATCGGCTGGGAGCGCGCACACAATGCCCGCCTGGCCGGGCGCGAGCGCGCTGACTTCATCGCGCTGATGGCGGCGCTCGACCTGCCACGCCCGGGTCTGATGGATGTTGCGGTGCCGGCCAATCGCAATCTGGGACTGGCGCACAGCGTGTAGTTGTCACGGGCGAAAAAAAGCGCGGCCGAGGCCGCGCGATCAAACTGCTACCCGTCGAGTGACGGTTATGACACTATCAGTAACGCCAGGTCTTCTTCGGTGCGACCGGACGTTTCATGACCTTGGTCTGAAACTGTTTCCACAGCAGGCCCGCCAGGGCCATCATGATCATCTTGCGCATGCTTGTCTCCAGTGAGTGTCGGCGAATTGCCATCGTCATCAGCATAGCGTGACAAGCAAAACCGTGGCGCGAGTTTGCCGCGCCCCGCCGATGCAGTAGAATCCCTGTCTTTATAGCAAGATCAAGAAGCCGATGATGGACGACGGGCACCACCAACTCAAGCGCGGGCTCAAGAACCGCCACATCCAGCTGATCGCCCTGGGCGGCGCCATCGGCACCGGCCTGTTCCTCGGGATTGCCTCGACCATCCAGATGGCTGGCCCCTCGGTGCTGCTCGGCTATGCGATCGCCGGCGCGGTCGCCTTCCTGATCATGCGCCAGTTGGGTGAGATGATCGTTGACGAACCGGTGGCCGGCTCGTTCAGCCACTTCGCAGACAAGTATTGCGGGCGCCGGGCCGGCTTCGTGTCGGGCTGGAATTACTGGGTCATGTACATCCTCGTCAGCCTCGCCGAATTGACGGCGCTCGGTATCTATATGCAGTACTGGTTCCCGGAACTGCCGACGTGGGTCTCGGCGCTCGGCTTCTTCGTGCTCGTCAACCTGCTCAGCCTGTTGAACGTAAAAGCGTTCGGCGAGCTGGAATTCTGGTTTGCCGTCATCAAGGTAGCGGCCGTGGTCGGCATGATCGTGTTTGGCCTGTACCTGTTGATCGGCGGCGGCGCCGGCCCCGAAGCGGGCGTGTCCAACCTGTGGCGCCATGGTGGCTTCTTCCCCAATGGCGTGGGCGGTCTGGCCATGGCCATGGCGGTGATCATGTTTTCGTTCGGCGGGCTGGAACTGATCGGTATCACCGCCGCCGAAGCGGACGATCCGTCGCGCACGATTCCGCGCGCGACCAATAACGCGCTGTACCGCATCCTGATCTTCTACATCGGCGCGCTGGCTGTGCTGCTGATGCTGTTCCCGTGGCAGAAAGTCGTCACCGGCGGCAGCCCGTTCGTGCTGATCTTTGCGGCGCTCGACAACGGCTGGGTCGCCAACGTCCTGAACCTGGTCGTGCTGACGGCCGCGCTGTCGGTCTACAACGGCTGCGTGTATGCCAACAGCCGCATGCTGTTCGGCCTGGCCGCGCAAGGCAATGCGCCGCGCGCGCTGATGCGGACCAATGCACGGGGCGTGCCGCTCAATGCGCTGGCCGTGTCGGCCATCGCCACCGGCTCGGCCATTCTGATCAATTACTTTCTGCCGGAAGAAGCGCTCGGCATGGTGATGAGCCTGGCCGTCGCCGCGCTCGTCATCAACTGGGCGATGATTTCGTGGAGCCACCTGCGCTTCCGGCGCAGCAAGGACAAAGCAGGCGCGGTGACGCTGTTCCGCAGCCCGTGGTTCCCGCTGTCGAACTATATCTGCCTGGCGTTCGTCGCCATCCTGCTCGTGATCATGGCGATCACGCCGGGGCTGCGCATCTCGGTCATCCTGATCCCGATCTGGCTGGCGCTGCTGGGCCTGGGGTTCTGGCTGCGCGAGCGGCGCGCCGCTCTGACGGAATAAGCTGGGGTTCGTTGTGCTATCGACGGCGCAGCAACGCCCTGTTGTGCGCGCACAGGACGCCCGCCCGTTAACCGGGTGTGTGGCGAAAATGGTATTTACAGCAAGCGAAAAAACTGTAAAGTGATTGGCTGTTCTGCTCTGTAGTTCCATTGCCAAAGGACTGCCATGAACCAGCCTTTCAAGTCGCGCTACGTCCCCTACGTCACCTACGTCACCTACGTCACCGCAGTCCTGTTGCTGGCGCCGTTGGCGGCAGTCGCCCAGGACGAAGCAGCCTTCTACGCCAGCGCTCACGGGGGCGTCCCCGCAGCGCCATCGACAAGCTTTTCGGAGTTCCGTCCTACCGGTCCCGGTGTGGGAGGCACGGCCAAATTTGGTGGCGGTCTTGGTTTCGGCGCCGCCGTGGGTCGTCGCTTCGGCAACGGGTGGGCCGTCGAGCTGGCTTTGGACGAGCGCGGCAATTATCTCAGGCGCGTCGGTGGTGTCGAAGTCGATGGCAACATCTTTTCAGAATTGGTCCTCTTGAACGCGTACTACCGCTTCCCCGCCCGCGGCGCGTTACGTCCGTTCATCGGCGCGGGTCTGGGCTACGTGATCGGGCTGGATATCGACGTTGACCGCAACGGGTCGGAGCAGGAGTATTCGCGCAAAGGCGGCGTGGCGGTACAAGCCATCGTGGGCGCCGAGTACATCCTCGCGCCCCGCTGGCGCCTGAGCGGCGATGCGCGCTGGACGAGCGTCGAGAGCGGCACGTTCAAGGCCTCTGATGCTGGCAATGTATTGATCGGCAAGCCGAAATATCGACCTGCCTCGCTCAATTTCGGCATCACCTATCTGTTCTGAGCGGCCCGAGGCAAGTCCAACCGCCTTTCAGCGGCCTGCTTCGCTCGTTGAATTTGCTGCATAGAATTTAAGCACCACTTTCCCGCTTCAGCAGGTTGGCGCTGCCGGGCCTGGGGTTCTGGCTGCGCGAGCGGCGCGCCGGCGTCATGCCGGCGATTGGTCCCCGATAAGCACCAGCAGGTCGGTCACGCCGATGTCGGCGCCGGCCTGCGTCAGCAATGTGCTGGCCTGGCCGCGGTGATGGGTCTGGTGATTGAAGAAGTGCAGCAGCAGGCTGCCGAACGGCTTGCAGAACGAGGCGCCACGCGTGTTGCGGTAAGCCAGCACGTGGGCCAGATCGGCCGCCGTTGCCTCGGCCGCCAGCGCCATGATGATCCCGTCGATCCGCTCGCGCTGCACGCGCAGCAGCGCCAGGCTGTCCCCGTACGACTGACGCAAGTCGCTGGGGATCGCTGCGCCACGTAACGCCTCGAGCGCGCGAAAGTCGCTCGCATGGCCAGCAAAGCGTGACAGCCAGATGCTGTCGCCTGCAACCAGATGGTTCAGCGTTCCCAGCAATGAACCAAAGAAGGCACCCCGCTCGGCGGTAACCAGTTCATGCGGCAAGGTCGAGGCCGCGTCGTACAGCTGGCGGTTCATCGTCGCGTTGTAGCGTGCGAGCAGAAGGATGTCGTCACAGGTCGGCATGATGCCTCCGGTCATGGGGGAAGCTCGATTCTCTCACCCGCGCGTCTTTCCTTCGAAAATTAAATTGCTGCATCGCGTTGCCCGCACTACCTGGCCGCACACACTGCATGACGCTGCACGAGCCCCCCGTTTCTTCTGCGTATGCCGCTCCCGTATGGTGCATAGCAATATGAAAATAGTTCGCCGCAGTTGACGTAAACGTCAATCAGCACGCTATGATCTTCATGCTGCACACCACCTCACAAGGGAAAGCACATATGAGCCAGAGCAATCCTCTGTCGCTGCACGTACCGGAGCCTACCGGCCGTCCGGGCTGCAAGACCGATTTTACGTACCTCCAGTTGACCCCTGCCGGCGCTGTCCGGCGCCCGCCCATCGACGTGGCCCCGCTCGAGACGAGCGACATGGCCCAGCAACTCATCCGCGTGCTCGACGAGCACGGCAACGCCGTCGGCCCTTGGGCCGAAGCGCCCGACCGCGACCTCCTGCGCTTCGGCCTGCGCACGATGATGAAAACCCGAATTTTCGATGCGCGCATGGTCATCGCCCAGCGCCAGAAAAAAATGTCGTTTTACATGATCAGCCTCGGCGAAGAAGCGATCGGCACCGCCCACGCGCTCGCGCTGCAGGACGGCGACATGAATTTCCCGACCTACCGCCAGCAAAGCCTGTTGATGGCACGTGAAGTGCCGCTGGTCGACATGATCTGCCAGTTGCTGTCGAACGAGCGCGATCCCCTCAAGGGCCGCCAGTTGCCGGTGATGTACTCGGTGCGCAGCGCCGGGTTCTTCACGATCTCGGGCAACCTCGCCACCCAGTACCCGCAAGCGGTCGGCTGGGCCATGGCCTCGGCCATCAAGGGCGACACCAAGATCGCGTCGGCCTGGATCGGCGACGGCGCCACCGCCGAATCCGACTTCTCCACCGCCCTCACCTTTGCCCACGTCTACCGCGCGCCGGTCATCCTCAACGTGGTCAACAACCAGTGGGCGATCTCGAGCTTCCAGGCGATTGCCGGCGGCGAGAGCGTGACCTTCGCCACCCGCGGCGTCGGCAGCGGCATCGCGTCGCTGCGCGTCGATGGCAATGATTTTCTGGCCGTGCTGGCCGCCTCGCGCTGGGCCGCCGAACGCGCGCGCAGCAATCTGGGCCCGACGCTGATCGAATGGGTCACCTACCGCGCCGGCCCGCACTCGACGTCGGACGATCCGGCACGCTACCGCCCGGCAGACGACTATGCCCGCTTCCCGCTGGGCGACCCGATCGCCCGCCTGCGCCAGTACCTGACCAACCTGGGCTGGTGGTCGGACGAAGAGCACGACGCGACGCACACGGCGCTCGAAGCCGAGATCCTGGCCGCGCAAAAAGAAGCGGAGAGTTTCGGCATCCTGGGCGACGAGCGCGCACCGAGCGCCGCGACGATGTTCGAGGACGTTTATAAAGACATGCCGGAGCACCTGCGCCGTCAGCGTCAACAGCTGGGGGTATGAGCATGGCACGCGACGATTTACCAAAAGATGCGGCCACCGTGCCGATGACCATGATCCAGGCGCTGCGCTCGGCCATGGACGTGATGATGGAACGCGATGACAACGTCGTGGTGTATGGCCAGGACGTCGGCTACTTCGGCGGCGTGTTCCGTGTGACTGACGGCTTGCAGGCGAAGTACGGCAAATCGCGCGCATTCGACGCGCCGATTTCCGAAGGCGGCATCGTCGGCACCGCGGTCGGCATGGCCGCGTATGGCCTGCGCCCCGTGGTCGAGATCCAGTTCGCCGATTACTTTTATCCGGCGACCGACCAGATCGTGTCCGAAGCGGCGCGCCTGCGCTACCGCTCGGCCGGCGAATTCACGGCCTCGATGGTGATCCGCATGCCTTGCGGCGGCGGCATCTATGGCGGCCAGACCCACAGCCAGAGCCCGGAAGCATTCTTCACGCACGTGTGCGGCCTGCGCACCGTGATGCCGTCGAATCCGTACGACGCCAAGGGCTTGCTCATCGCATCGATCGAGAACGACGACCCGGTGATCTTCCTGGAACCCAAGCGCCTGTACAACGGCCCGTTCGACGGCCATCATGATCGCCCTGTCGTGCCATGGTCGGGCCACCCGAAAGGCGACGTCCCGACCGGCTACTACACGGTCGAGCTGGACAAGGCGGCCATCGTCCGCCCCGGCAACGACGTGACCGTCATCGCTTACGGCACCATGGTCTGGGTGGCTGAAGCGGCCGCACGTGAATCGGGCGTCGATGCCGAAGTGATCGACCTGCGCAGCATCTGGCCGCTCGACCTGGACACGCTCGTCAAGTCGGTGCAAAAGACGGGCCGCTGCGTCATCGTGCACGAGGCCACGCAGACGAGCGGCTTCGGCGCCGAACTGGCCGCGCTGATTCAGGAACACTGTTTCTACCAGCTGGAAGCGCCGATCGGGCGCGTGGCCGGCTGGGACACCCCGTATCCGCATGCGCAGGAGTGGGCTTATTTTCCGGGGCCCGACCGTGTCGGCGCGGCCCTGAAACGCGTGATGGAGGGTTGATCATGGGGATTCATGTCATCAAGATGCCGGACCTGGGCGAAGGCATCGCCGAAGTGGAAGTGGTCGCCTGGCACGTGCAGCCGGGCGACACAGTGCGCGAAGACCAGGTGCTGGCCGACGTCATGACCGACAAGGCGACGGTGGAAATTCCGTCGCCTGTCGCCGGGACGATCACGAGCCTGGGCGGCGCCATTGGCCAATCGCTGGCCGTCGGCGCGGAACTGATCCGCCTCGAAGTCGCCGGCGCCGGCAACGTCAGCGCCGACAAGGCGCGCCGTGAACCCGTGCAATCCGGCGCGGCCACCGCGCCAGCCGAAGAAGTGGCCGAACCGCAGCTCGAGGCCGTGGCAGCGCATGCGTCAGCCGCGCCAGCGCCGGCCGCTGCACCGGCAAAGCCGGCACCCGCTCCGGCAGCCAAGCCAGCGCCAGCCAGGGCCGCGTCCGGTGCACCATTGCGCGCCGACGGCGAAAAACCACTTGCCCCGCCGGCCGTGCGCCAGCGCGCCTGGGACCTGGGCGTCGAGCTGCAGTTCGTGCCTGGCAGCGGGCCTGCGGGCCGCATCACGCATGCCGATCTGGATGCGCACGTGGCCGGCCGTCGCGGCGCCGCGGCCAATGGCGCGATGGACGAACGCTATGCCGAACAGCACGGCGAACACGCCACGCAGATCATTGGCCTGCGCCGCAAGATCGCCGAGAAGATGCAGGAAGCCAAGCGCAACATCCCGCACTTCACCTACGTCGAAGAAGTCGATGTCACCGAACTCGAAGCGCTGCGCCTGCAACTCAATGCCCGCTATGGCCAGGAACGCGGCAAGCTCACGCTGCTGCCGCTCCTGATGCGCGCCGTGGTGCTGGCGCTGCGCAGCTATCCGATGATGAGCGCGCGCTACGACGACGAGGCCAATACGCTGACGACCTATGACGCGGCCCATATCGGCATCGCGGCGCAGACCGAATCAGGCCTGATGGTGCCGGTCGTGCGCCACGCCGAGTCGCGCGATCCGTGGTCGAGCGCCGCCGAAATCGCGCGGCTGGCCGAAGCGGCCCGCAGCGGCAAGGCCACGCGCGACGAGCTGACCGGCTCGACGATCACGATCACGAGCCTGGGCGCGCTGGGCGGCATCGTCACGACGCCCGTCATCAACCGGCCCGAAGTCGCCATCGTCGGTGTGAACCGGATCGTCGACCGTCCCGTCATCCGTGACGGCGCGATGGTGGCGCGCAAGATGATGAACCTGTCATCCTCGTTCGACCACCGCGTCATCGACGGCATGGTGGCCGCCCAGTTCGTGCAGTCGATCCGGGGCTACCTCGAATTTCCTGCCACCCTGTTCGTGGAGTAAGCGATGGAGACAATCAACACGACATTGCTGATTATTGGCGGCGGCCCGGCCGGCTATGTGGCGGGCATTCGCGCCGGCCAGCTGGGCATCCCCACCGTCCTTGTCGAAGGCGCGCAGCCGGGCGGCACGTGCCTGAACATCGGCTGCATTCCATCGAAGGCGCTGATCCATGCGGCCGACGAATACGCGAAGACCGTGCACTACGCGGCGCAAACCTCGCCGCTCGGGATCAGGGTGGATTCGCCCAGCATCGACCTCGACAAGACGGTGGCCTGGAAAGACGGCATCGTCAAGCGCCTGACGGGCGGCGTGGGCGCCCTTCTCAAGAAACAGGGCGTGCGTGTGGTGCGCGGCTGGGCCCGCGTCCTTGACGGCAAGACGGTCGAAGTGCAGCCGCACGAAGGCAGCGGGCAAGAGCCGGTGCGCATCCGCTGCGAACACTTGCTGCTGGCGAGCGGCTCGCATGCGGTCGAACTGCCATTCATGCCATTCGGCGGGCCGGTCATATCGTCGACCGAGGCGCTGTCACTGAGCGAGGTGCCGCGCCGCATGGTGGTGGTCGGCGCCGGTTATATCGGGCTGGAACTGGGCACCGCGTTTCGCAAGCTGGGCAGCCAGGTCACGGTCGTCGAGGCGGCCGAGCGCATCCTGCCGGCCTACGATGCGGATCTGGTCAAACCGGTTGCCAGTTCGCTCGAGCGCCTCGGTGTCGAGGTCCGCCTGGCCACGTCGGTGCTGGGCATGGAGGGCGAGCGGGTCAAGGTGCGCGACGCATCCGGCGTGGAAGCCTATCTCGAGGCCGACCGCGTGCTGGTGGCCGTCGGCCGCAAGCCGGCAACCACCGGCTGGGGCCTCGAACACCTGATGCTCGACATGAACGGGCGCGCAGTCAAGGTTGACGAGCAATGCCGTACGTCGATGCGCAATGTCTGGGCGATTGGCGACCTGACCGGCGAACCGATGCTGGCGCACCGCGCGATGGCGCAGGGTGAGATGGTGGCCGAGATCATCGCCGGCAAGCGGCGCTGGTTCCATCCGGCGGCCATTCCGGCCGTCTGCTACACCGATCCCGAGATCGTGGTGGCCGGCATGTCGCCCGGCGAAGCCGCAGCGGCCGGCATCGATGCCATCAGCGCGAGCTTCCCGTTCAGCGCCAACGGGCGGGCGATGACGATCGAGAGCACCGACGGATTCGTGCGCGTCGTCGCGCGCAAGGACAATCACCTGATCCTGGGCTGGCAGGCGGTGGGGGTCGGCGTGGCCGAACTGGCGGCGGGCTTCACGCAGTCGATCGAACTGGGCGCGCAGCTGGAAGACGTGGCACGCACGATCCACGCGCATCCGACGCTCGGTGAAGCGGTGCAGGAAGCAGCCCTGCGCGCGCTGGGCCACGCACTGCATATCTGACGCAGGCGCCATCCCGCACAGGGATGGCGCTTCCGCCCTGTTTCCCTTTTATTTCCGGTGATTGCTTACGCGCTGGTCGCTGGCGCGCCGCGGCGCCGCTTGGAGAGAGCGGTGCCAAGGCGTAGCGCCGCCGCGACGGCCTCGTCGATCGGCGGCTCGTAGTTGCAGGCGATCCAGCGCATCGCAATATGGATCACACCGCCAATGACGCCTGCCTGCAGCAACTCGTCGTCAATCAGATCCGGCGCCACCAGGCGCGTGACAGCCTGACCGAATTCGCGCAGCGAATCGTCGAAGGTACGGTCCACGGCAGCGCTCACGCCACGGATCTCGACGAGGAATACACGTGCTGAGCGGGGGTCGCGCTGAATCGAAGAGAAATAAGCGTAGAGCATGGCTCGCGAGCGCGCAATCCTGCCGCCTCGCGCCGATTCTCCGGCAAGCAGCACTCTTTCACGCACCAGATCGGTAATAAAGTTGTAGCTGTCTATCAACAGCATTTCGCTGTTCGCGAACGATTCGTAGAAGTAGCGCTCGGTAAGACCCGCGGCGTCGCACACAGCCTTGACGGTCGCGTTGTGATAGCCCCGCTCACCATACACGCTGATGGCGCCGGCAATGAGGCGGCTACGCCGGTCGGCGCGACGCTGCTCCGGCGTCTGTCCGCGATAGGAGCGAGTGTTTGAAAGCTCTTGAGTCATTGCAACATTCTGACACATTATCACTAATAATGATGACAATCTGCCATGTCAGTCATTGCAACTGGGTCAAGGGCGTGACACTCCCACGGGCATCCGATGTTCTCCCGCAGGCAGCAGGTAATTGACGCACCTGCTGTTCAATTTCTCTATGCAAACAGGGTAATGGCACCGCACCCGATGGGCAGATCTGAGCCGGATCGAATCGAAGGCGCCAGCAGTTGGCATCATGCTCTCGGTTGTGGCCAAACACCGTTATCTGGCAGACAAGGTGACCAGATTCATTCTAGTCCACCCGCGCCACGCCGGCGAGCCTTAACGGAGATCTCGCGTGGCCCGGCGAACGCTGCAACGCGATTCGCCAGCGCAGCAGCAGTGCAGTGCTTATTTGTTGTCCGCCCCTTTGCCAGCACGGTCGCTGGTACCGGCAGCGGCGGCCTGACTGCCTTGCGTGCCATTCTCGTCGGTCTTGCCCTGGAAACCCTCATCGGTCTGCTCTTCGGTCGAGCCGCCTGCCAGCAGATCATCGGTGCGACCAAGCTGTTGCAGTCCGCCGCCCGCCGTTTCGTTCTCGCTTTCGCTATTCGTACCCGGCGCTGGCTGCTTGCTGCCGCTACCGGCAACGTCGCCGGTCGAACCAGCGCCCATGGTCGCCACACTTGTGGTGCCGGTGGTGATCTGGTCCCAGTTACGGCCCTTGACGTCCTGATCCTTGTTGTCGTTATCGATTGGCATGCGGTACTCCTGATGTGTGATGGATGCAGCCATCTTATGCCGATCGTGCGCCGCCGCCATAGGCGCGTGCGCCCGTTTGCTGTAGGACTGGGAGCGCACGGCATGCATCATCGAGGCCATATGGCAATCAGCACCATTACCGAGTTGCAGTTTTGCCTCAAGGAAACATTTTTGCAGCGTGTCGCGGTATACTGCGACGAACCGCATGCCCGGCGCCGCCCGTGCATGCCTGGTTTGCGCATTCCATCATCTGCAGTCCGGTTTCCGGCGCTGCACCACTGATTTTCAGGACCATCCCCATGAAGAACCTACCATTAGGCGCCCGCCTCGGGCTGGGCTTTGCCATTGTGCTCGCGCTGCTCGTTGCACTGAGCGCGACCGCCCTTACCCGCATGGATGAGGCAGGCAGCAAGACCCACCGCCTCGTCAACACCAGCATGAAGAACCAGCGCAATATCGCCGAATGGCGTCGCAATATTGAAGTCAACACCGCGATCAACGACACCGTCTACCACGCGCCCGATGCGTCGATCCTGGACGTGATCGCAGAGCGCCGCGCTGCCATTACCGCGCGCTCGGACGTGCTGCAGCAGGAGATTGACGCAGCACTTGCCAACCTGGGCGTGCGCGAGCAGTTCAAGACCGTCAAGGCAGAGCGCGTGGCGTATATGAGCGCGCGCGATGCCCTGTTTGCGGCCAAGCGCGCGGGCGACCAGGCCCAGGTCGAGGAACTCTACCGCAACCGCCTGACACCGCAGACGGGCTCGTACCTGGCAGCGGTACGCAAGTTCGCCGAGATGCAAAGCGCGGCCACGGGCGTCATTGCAACGACCATCCTCGATTCGTACGCCAGAACCAGGGTCATCCTGTTCACGCTGGCCGGCGCTGCGCTGCTGCTGGGCATCGGCTGCGCGTGGTGGATCACCCGCTCGATCACCCAGCCGCTGCGCAGCGCGGTCGCAGTGGCCGAGCGCGTTGCTGCGGGCGACCTGACCAGCCGCATCGAGTCGGGACGGCGCGACGAAGTCGGCCAGTTGCTCGATGCGCTGGGCCGCATGAACGGGAACCTGGCCGGCATCGTCGGGCAGGTGCGCGACGGCACCGCGACCATTGCCCACGTCTCGGGCGACATCGCCAGCGGCAACCAGGACCTGTCGGCACGCACCGAGCAGCAAGCCGGCTCGCTCGAAGAAACGGCCGCCTCGATGGAAGAACTGACGTCGACCGTCCGCCAGAATACCGAACACGCGCACCGCGCCAATACCCTGGCCGCCACTGCCGCCGGCGTGGCCGGCGACGGCGGGCGCATCGTGGGCGACGTGATCGGCACGATGGGCCGCATCGACGCGTCGTCGCAGCGCATCGTCGACATCATCGGCGTGATCGACGGCATTGCGTTCCAGACGAATATCCTGGCGCTCAATGCCGCTGTCGAAGCGGCCCGCGCCGGTGAACAGGGTCGCGGCTTTGCCGTCGTTGCCGGCGAAGTGCGCACGCTGGCCCAGCGGTCGGCGGCCGCGGCCCGCGAAATCAAGGAGCTGATCGATGATTCGGTTGCCCAGGTACGCGAAGGCACGCGTCAGGTCGACCTGGCCGGCACAACCATGCAGCAGATCGTGCACAGCATCGGCCAGGTCACGGTGATCGTGAGCGAAATCGCCGCCGCCAGCGAAGAGCAGAGCGCCGGCATCGGGCAGGTCAATACCGCGATCGTCGAGATGGACCGCGTCACGCAGCAAAACGCCGCCCTCGTCGAAGAAGCCGCCGCGGCGGCCGACGCGATGCGCGAGCAGGCCAGCCAGCTCGCGTCGGTCGTGGCCACCTTCCGCCTGGCGCAGTCAGTGTTATCTGTTGATGACGCTGATAGCAGTTCGAAGCAATTGGCCTGGCAAAATAATTCGCTCGCCATCCAGCGCCCAGCGCCAGCCCAGGTAATTGGGCAGGTAGCGCGACGCCACGCCATGAAAGCCCTGTAACCAGACCTTGAAGCGCTGGTGGTAGGCATTCACGTTCTGCACATGGATGGCAAGGTTGCCAAGTCGCCTCGCACGCACACCGGCGCTTAGGTTGACCGTCTCGTGCGCGATCCTGTACTTGCGTGCAAAAGCGCGGTAGGCGGCATGGCTGTCACTGACCAGCAACGCCTGCTGATCGAGCCTGGGCAGCAAGCCACGCTCGCGTTGCGCAGCCGTCAGTGCGCCGCGGCCAGTAACGGCATCGACCGTGCGCCCTTCGCGGTCGCGCGCGATCAGGATACAGTCCAGTTCGCTGGAAATGCCCGGTTTGGCAGCGCGGCCGCCACGGTGGCGCGGTGGTCGATCAAGCGTGCGTGAACCTTTTTGTGACTCGAGCAGAAATGTTTCGTCGGCCTCGACGATGCCGTTAAGCGCTGGGGGGCGGTCGAGCTTGACCCAATGCAGGAAGCGGTGGCGCCAGCGAAAGGCCGTGGTGCGGTGTACGCTAACCCGGTTTGCTGCCTTGCGCACCGGGAGTGAATCGAGCAGCGTCTGAGAATACGCGAGCCATTTGGCCTTGAGCCTCAGCCGAGCCAGCGGCGTACCGGTCAGGTCGTTGAAAGTGCGACCGCAAGCGCAGCAGCGGTAGCGCTGCAAGTCGTTGGCGAATCCGTGCCGGTAGCAGCGCTCGTTGCCGCATCTGGGACAGCAGCGGCCTGGCGCTCTGGCCTCACTGATGAGTGCGACTACCTGATCGAGCCCGGCTGCAGGGTGCAGGGCATCGAGCACTTGCCGGCGCTGGGGCCCGTTCAGCGAAGGCAGTTTTGCAAACCAGCCCTTGAAACGGGGCGCTTTCATGATCGACTCCTGACGCTGTGGACAGGGGTTGGACCACTGGATTGCTCATCAGTTCAAAAGTAGTCTCTATTTAACGCTGACTGCGCCTCCGCCTCCGCCTCCACCAGCCCCCTGCGCATGGCGCGCGTCTGGCGCCGCCGGCGTCCCGTCTCGCTTCGGCAGCCTGAGCCGCTGCTAGAATGCCCGGCTGATGGGATCACGGGAAGGAACAGGCATGGGTATCGGTGTGTTGTGCGGCTTGCTGGCTGGCGCCATGTGGGGCATCGTGTTCGTTGCGCCTGCCTATCTGGCCGCGTTCACGCCGCTGCAACTGACCGTCGGACGCTATCTGGCCTACGGCGCCATCGCCCTCATGCTCCTGGGTACGCGCCTGCGCGCCCTCCTCGCCAGCCTGTCCCGGGCCGACCTGTACGCCCTGGTGCGTCATGCGCTGGCCGGCAACCTCGTGTATTACGTGCTGCTGGCGTACGGCGTGCAGTATGCCGGCGTCGCGCCCACGTCGCTGATCGTCGGCATGGTGCCACTGGTCGTCACGCTGCTCGGTCGCCATGACCATGGCGCCGTGCCGCTGCGGCGCATGCTGGCCCCGCTGCTGCTGGTTGCGGCCGGCATCGCCTGCATCAATATCGACACCTTCATGCATGCACCGGTCGATGCATCCGGCATCGCCATCGCCGGCGGCGTGCTGTGCGCCACCGGCGCCTTGCTGTGCTGGAGCTGGTACGCGCTCGACAATGCACGCTACCTGAAGAACAACCCGCGCTTTGGCAGCGGGGAATGGTCGGCGCTGTACGGCCTGGCCACGGGCGTGCTGTCACTGCTGCTGGCACCGTTCGCATTCTGGGATGCCGGCGGGCCAGTGGCGGGCGAGCGCGACTGGACCGTGTTCTGGGCCTGCAACGCCCTGCTCGCGCTGGGCGCATCGGTCATTGGCAATCATTTCTGGAATGTGGCCAGCCGCCGCGTGCCTGTCACGCTGACGGGCCAGCTGATCCTGTTCGAAACACTGTTCGCGCTGCTGTACGGCTGCATCTATCGCGGCGCCGGGCCACGGCCGCTCGAACTCGCGGCAATCGCGCTGCTGATCGCCGGCGTGGCCTGGTCGGTCAGACTGCACGGCGCCCTCAAGGATGACAAAATCATCAGTCCTGCTCCCGAGCTTCATTGACAGATTGGTCAGCCAATGCACTGACCGTTGTGTGCAGGTGTCATTTTTGTTCAATTAACTTCCGGGGACTATTTCACCTCGGAATGTGCTGCTAGACTCTCGGGCGTGGAATTTCCCAGCGCAATTTAATTTGCCGAAAAGAACAACAATGGACATGCCTTGCCCAAGACGGGCACGCATCCGTCCCACCGGGAGTCGTCGCAATGAAAGCAACACCAGTCCGCCCGGCGCACACGCTGCTGGCCGCGACCGTCTCAGGTATCGTCTGCAGTATCGCCACGGCACAAACCGTGCCCGCACACGACAGCAGCCTGGCCGTGCCAGAAGTCGTCGTCACCGCGCAGCGTACCGAATCGCTGGCGTCGCGCACGCCGCTCGCGATCAGCGTTCTGTCCGGCGAACAGTTGCGCGACCTCGGCGCCGACAGCCCCGGCACCATCGGCCCGCGCCTGCCGAATGTGTCTATCGACCAGGCCTTTTCGGGCCTGCGCCTGACGATCCGCGGCATCAGCAACAGCGACACCACTGACAAGGGCGACCCGTCGGCCGCCTTCATGCTCGACGGCGTGTATATCGCACGGCCTGCCGGCCAGAGCGGCAACTTTCTGGACGTCGACCGCGTCGAAGTGCTGCGTGGCCCGCAGGGCACGCTGTACGGCCGCAATACGACCGCCGGCCTGGTCAACGTGATTTCGAACCTGCCGACCGACCGCTTCGAGGGCACCATCGGATTCGAAGCAGGAACCTACGACCGGCGCAAGGTCGACGGCATCATCAATGTGCCGGTGAACGACATGCTGGCGCTGCGCGCTGCCGTGAGCAAGTTGACGCATGATCCCTACCTGAACAACGGCCAGGGCACGCTGCTGCGCCCCGGCATGGACGGGGACGACCGTGACGCGCGCCTGAGCGCCAGGCTCACACTAAGCCGCGACGCCACGCTGGTGCTGCGCTACGATCATGGCCAGGCGAAAGGCAATAACGACCGCTTCGTGCCAGACACGAATTTTTATACCGGCGTGGCCAGCGGCAAGCCCGTGTACCGCGACAGCACCACCGACGAACGCCTGACCAACAGCTTCCGCCCGCCGAACATGACGCCCGTGCAGGGCTGGCAAGACCGCGTGGTCCAGGGCTGGTCCGCCGACCTGCGCTGGGATCTCGGGCGCGCCACCCTGTATTACCTCGGCGCGCGGCGCAAGCTGGACCAGGAACTGCGCCAGAATTACTACTACCGCGTGGCCCCGCAACTCGCCCTTGGCGTGATCAACAACTACGATAGCCACAACGAGCAGGATTCGCACGAGCTGCGCCTGGGCACCAATGGCGCCGGTCCGCTCAGCGCCCAGGGCGGCTTGTACTACTTCAGCGAAACGTCCGACACGTCGTACGCGTTTCAGGGCCTGCAAGCGGTCGGCCTGCCGCCGTTCTACGCGTTTCCGCTGGTGACCGAAGCGCGCAGCCGCGCCGTGTTCGGCCAATTGACCTGGCGCGTGATCGACGGCCTGCGCCTGACCGCCGGCGCGCGCCGCACCGAGGACGACAAGGACCGCGTCGGCTCCACCGATTTCCGGCAAGGACCCGTGTTCAACGCCGCAACCGACCGGCGCCTGCTCAACGCAGCCGAACTGAACACCGCGCGCACGACCTGGCGCCTGGGCCTTGACTACGACCTGCTACCCACGACGCTGCTGTATGGCAGCCTGGCCACCGGCTACAAGGCGGGCGGCTTCAACGACGGCTGCATCGCCGGCACCACCGCGCTGGGCATCGCATGCCCGGCGGCGGTCGCGGTCCAGGAAAGCGCGTTGTACTACCAGCCGGAAGCACTGCGCGCCTGGGAAGCCGGCGTCAAGTCGCGCCTGTGGGGTGGGCGCGTCACCGTCAACGCCGCCGCCTTCGTGTACGACTACACCAACCTGCAACTGAGCGGCACCGCCATCGTCTCGGGCGCCCCGCGCATCCTGACCGGCAATGCCGGCGTCGCCCGCTCGCGCGGCCTGGAACTCGATGGCGACATCCGCGTCGGCAGCAACGGGCGCCTCAGCTACGGCGCGACCGCGCTCGACGCGCATTACGTGACCTACAACCCGACCCCCACCGCGTCATGGGCGGGCCGCAAGCTCGATCGCGCGCCGAGCCATGTCTATACGCTCGGCTACGAGCACCGCTTCGGCGTGTTCGGCGGGCAGCTGCATGCGGGCGTGTTCTCGCGCCGCAGCGCCGAGTATGTGATCACGATCCCGAGCCAGCTGCTCGAATACCGGATCCCGGCGCACACGACCACCGACGCCACGCTGCGCTACGCCCCGGCCGGCGCCGCCTGGAGCCTGCTGGCACGCGTGCGCAACCTGGAAAATTCGGTGCGCCCGTCGCTGATCGACAGCTTCGGCATGACCACGCCGACGGCCCCGCGCACGGCCGACGTGCGCCTCGATCTGCGCTTCTGATCCGCACAGCCAGTCCCCCTTACGCCAGAAGGAACGCCGATGGACCGCATTGCCCCTGAGTTTCTCTGCCCAACCCTGCGCGCCGACCCGCCCGCCGATGACACCGTGGCGCGGATGCTGGCCGGCGCCAGCGGGCCGGCCGGGCTGTCGGCGCGCATCGCGCAGATCAACGCCGAACTGGCGCGCTGGCAGACCAATGGCGCGCTGGCGTCCTGGCGGCCCGCCCCCGGTCTCGATCCGCGCGCGGCCGAGGCGTTGACCGATTACCTGGCCGCCTGCCAGCACTTGCCGGCGTGGACCGACCGGGCGGCCATCGCGCGCGCCGAGACGCTGTTCATGGACATGAGCATGCTCTCGTGCACGCTGCTGTTCTGCGCCAGCCTGCCCGAATGCTATGTGCTGCCCGACCTGTCGGCCGTGCTGCACGCGGCCGGCCAGCTGGAGGCGCATACCGATTACCGCGTGCGCTCCACGGCCGCCATGATCTTCCCGGTCATGCTGGCCGGCGGTCTGACCACGCCCGAAGGGGGCGGCGTGGCCCAGGCGCTCAAGGTGCGCCTGATTCACGCTACCATTCGTTACCTGATCCTGCGCGGCACCCCGCGTGAGGCGCTGGACGCCCCACCGGTGCCGCCACTGGCGCCGGCCGGCGCCAGCATCTATCACACGCTGTACGCGCACGGCTGGGACACGTCCGTCAACGGCTTGCCGTGCAACCAGGAAGAACTGGCCTATACCCTGCTCACGTTCAGCTACGTGTTCGTGCGGGGCCTGCGCACGCTGCGCCTCGCGCTGCCCCCGCAGGATGAGGAAGCCTACCTGCACACCTGGAACGTGCTGGGCCATGTACTGGGCATCGAACAGGGCCTGATGGCGACAACGATGGCACAGGCGCAGCACGACTTCGAGGCCATCCAGGCACGCGCGCGCCTGCTGGCGCGCAGCCCCGATCCGCGCCCGCTGCTGGCGGCTGACCTGATGAAGGCGATGGAAAACGAGATCCCGCTCCGTCTGTTGAAGCCCGTGCCGACGCTGCTCACCCGCCTGCTGTGCAAGGGCGATGCCACGCGCGACCTGGGCCTTGACGCGCGCGTGCCGCTGCTGGCGCGGGCCGTGTTTGCGCTCGGGCTGGCGGGCGTGCGCTGTATCGACGGCGTGGCGCGCCTGTTCGTGCCCGGTTTTTCGCTCAGCCGCATGCTCACGCGCGCGCTGGGCCGGCGCCTTGTCACGCACTTTCTGCTCGACCAGACGCGGCCGCTGCGCCTGCCCGACGCGCTGCTGGGCGATGTGAGCGACGCCGCCACCGCCTGGCGCACGGATCCAAAGGCATCGCACTGGATGCGCCGCCTGGAAGTGCGCCTGGCCGGGGGAGATGCAAAGCCTGATCAGCCCTCATAGCCCGGGCGCCGGCATCATGGGCGCGATCGCGGCGTGCCAAAAACTTACACCCAAGAATCACAATATTGTTGCTGACAGGGACGACCTGCTAAACTGTCAATACCGCAACATCCCCGTCAACACACGTGCGCTGACGTCATTTCGACGGAACAGATCGCGCCTCGCACCGATGAATCCGAAGATGATGCTCACGCCAACTGTCCTGTCCCGTCTCGCTGCAGCTCTTGGCGGCGCTGCACTGCTGGCGCTGCTGCTGCGCGGCTGGAGCGCCGGGACCCAGTTGCTGGTGGCCAGTTCGGTGCTGATGTTCCTCGCCTGCCTGGCCAGCGCTGCGCGCGTGCTCGGCCCGCGTCCGGCCATCTGCCTCGTGCTGATCGCGCTGCCGATCGGCTGGTTTGCCGAAGAAATGGGCGCGAACTACGGCTGGTTCTTTGGCAGTTACGACTACACGCCCGTTCTCGGCCCGCAACTGGGCAGCGTGCCCGTGGTCATTCCGCTCATGTGGTTCGCGCTGTCGTATATCGGCTATGTGATGGCCAACCTGATCGTCTGGCAGGTCCCGGCCGATGGCGCAACCTCGATCCGCCGCAGCCTCGTCATGGCCCTGCTTGCGGCACTGATCGTGACCGCCTACGACCTGGGCGTGGATCCGTACATGGTCTACAAGCTCAAGGCCTGGATCATGGTGAAACACGATGGCTGGTGGTTCGGCGAGACGCTGCAGGGCTTTGCCGGCTGGATGCTGGTGGCGTTCTGCATCGTCTTCGTGTTCCGGCTGCTGTTGCGCCGGACCGGGGCCCGCCCGGCGCCGTCCGCGCGCACCCGCGATGTCCTGGTCCCGCTCGGTCTGTACGGCGCCTTGATGCTGTTCGAAGCCACCCAGGGCGTGCCGGTCGAAACCCGCACGATTGCCCTGTTCGTGATGGGCATGCCACTGTTGTGCGCCGCGTGCGGGCTGTACCGCTGGCAACTGGCCCCTGCAGTGCGGGGCGCGGCATGAAGCCCTGGATGAGGCGCGCCATGTGCGCCCGGATGGCTTCCTTTGCCTGCCTGGTGGCGCTGCTCGTGCTGGGCATGATGGCCGCGACGCCAGCCGTGGCCCAGACCTTGCAGCTCACGCGCGACGCCGACGTCGTCGATGCCTGGCCAGCCGTGACGACCCTGGCCGATCCGGCCAACACACTCGACGCTCACGCCGCACTGGCCGCCGGGACGCGCTTTGCGCGGCCAGCGACCGCCGACGCCAGCCTGGGCATGCAGCCGGGGACGACCTGGGTCCGGATCCCCGTTGCAGTAGCGCGCGACGCCACCAATGGCTGGGTGATGCAGATCGATTTCGCGCTGCTCGACGAGGTCGACGTCTGGGTGCGCTTCCCCGACGGCCTGCGCAAGATCGCCGGCGTCGGGCGCATGCAGCAGCAGTCGGGGGACGCGCTCAAGGGCCGCGTGCCCGGCGCGGTGCTGCGCCTGACGCCGGGCACGGCCTACACCGTGCTGCTGCGCGTGAAAACGGTGGGCCCCAAGATCCTGCCGATCAGCTTCAGGCAGCCCGACGCCGTCCTGTCGGCCGAACTGGGCGAGCAGCTGATGCAGGGCATCCTGCTGGGCCTGCGCCTGACATTGATCCTGTACGCGCTGGGCCAGTGGTATGCGCTGCGCGAGCCGCTGTTCGGCAAGTATGCGCTGCAGGCCACCGGCGTCACGCTGTATTCGGCCGCCTGGTTCGGCATCGCTGGCCAGTACCTGTACCCGGGCAACGCCTGGCTGCTCGAACACGGGGCGGGCCTGGCCTCGATCATGGCCTCGTGCGGCGCCTACCTGTTCGTCGAGCAGTCGCTCGCGCGGCCCGGCCAGGACCGCATCTTCAGCCGCATGATGAAGACGCTGGCCGCGCTGTGCCTGGTCACCGCGATCGGTTTCGCCGCCGGCGTCATCAATCACACATACCTGGTCCTGATCGTCGGCACGCTGGGCATCATGCCCATGCTGCTCGGCCTGCCCGGCGCCTACCGGCGCGCGCGGGCCGGCGACGCGGTCGGCATTTACTTTCTGGCCGGCTGGGCGGTGGCATTCGCGGCCGCGTTCGTCACCGCGCAGCTCATCAACGGCAAGCTCCCGGCGAACTTCTGGACCATGCACGCGCTGGTCTTCGGCAGCACCTTCGACATGCTGGTGTTCATGCGCATCCTGGCCCTGCGCACCGAGGCGATGCAACAGGCAATGCTGCGCGCCGAAGCCAGCACCCGCATGAAGTCGGAATTTCTGGCCAATATGAGCCATGAAATCCGCACGCCGATGAACGCCATCATCGGCATGAGCCGGCTGGCCCTGATGAGCGAGCCGGCGCCGCTGCTGCGCAATTACCTGAGCAAGATCCTGGGCGCGAGCGAGCACCTGATGGGGATCATCAACGACATCCTCGACTTTTCCCGCATCGAAGCGGGCAAGCTGCAGGTGGAAGCGGTGCCGTTCGACCTCGACGAGATGCTCGATCATCTGGCGAACCTGACCGGCGTGAAGACCGACGCCAAGGGCATCGAACTGATCTTCCGCATCGGCCCCGGCGTGCCGCAGCGCCTGATCGGCGACCCGCTGCGCCTCGGGCAGATCCTGATCAACCTGACCGGCAATGCCGTCAAATTCACCGAGCAAGGTGAAATCGTGGTGGCCGTCGAAGCGCAGCAGGTCGACGACAGCAGGATCGTGCTGGCCTTTACGGTCAGCGACACCGGTATCGGCATGACACCCGAGCAGCTGGCACGCCTGTTCGTCTCGTTCAGCCAGGCCGACAGCTCGACCACCCGCAAGTACGGCGGCACGGGCCTGGGCCTGTCGATCTCGCGCCAGCTCGTCGAATTGATGGGTGGCGAGATCACGGCGCGCAGCACGCCCAACGTCGGCAGCAGCTTTACCTTTACCGTGCAACTGGGGATCGCCGAAGGACATGCCGCCGCCAGCGAGGTGCGCAAGGCGCTGTTGCTGGACGTGCGCGCGCTGGTCGTCGACGACAGCGCCACCGCGCGCGGCGCACTGGCCGAAATGCTCGCCGGCCTGGGCGTGCACGCCGATACGGCCGCCTCGGGCGAAGAATGCCTGGCACTCTTGGCGCGGGCCGCGCGCGACGGGGCGCCGTACCAGATCGTGCTGATGGATTACCTGATGCCGGGCCTGGACGGCATCCAGACCATCGACCGCATTCACCGGCATGCCCACGAACAGGGCGACATGACGCCGCCGCCGGCAATCCTGATGATCTCGGCCTGCACCCGCGAGACCGTGATGCAGGAACAAGGCCAGGGCGACCTGCCGATCGATGCCTTCCTGCACAAACCGGTCGGCCCGGCGCTCCTGTACCACAGCCTGTTGCAGGTGCTGCATCCGCAGCTGGGCGCCGTGGAAACGAACGACCACTACCTGCCGGCGCTGGCCGACCTGCCGCGCCTGGATGGCGCGCGCATCCTGCTGGCCGAGGATAACGACAACAACCGCGAAGTCGCCCTCGACTTTATGGCGGCCGCGCGCATGCAGGTCGATGTTGCCTTCAATGGCGTCGACGCGGTGCGCATGGCGCGGGCCGGCGACTATGACCTGATCCTGATGGACATCCAGATGCCCGGGATGGACGGCCTGGCGGCCACGCGCGAAATCCGGCTCGACCCGCGCCTGCGCGCGTTGCCGATCGTGGCCATGACGGCGCATGCGCTGGCCAGCGACCGGGCCCAGAGCCGCCAGGCCGGCATGAACGACCATGTCGTCAAGCCAATCGACCCCGACCTGCTGTTTTGCACGCTGCTCAAATGGATCGATCCGGTGCGCCTGAAGGGCCGTCCGGTGCCGCAGGCCATCCGGCCCGCCACGTCTGCCCTGTCCGCCATGCAGCAGCTGTCCGGCCGGCCGCTGCCCGCGGTACCGGGCATCGACTGGCGCATGGCGCTGGAGAATGTGGATGGCCAGCGCAGCCGCCTGGAAAAGCGCGCCGGCAGTTTCATCCGCGAATACGCCAGCGCCCCGCGCATCCTGCGCGAAGCGCTGCAGGCCGGCGACCATCCGCGCCTGCAGGCGCTGGCGCACAACCTGAAGTCGAGCGCCGCCTATGTGGGCGCGTTTGAACTCAGCAGCGCGGCCGCCCGCCTCGAACAGGACCTGCGCGCCGGCCAGTCCGATCGTGTCGGCGTCCAGGTGCCGGCCCTCGTGAACGCGGCCGAGACGGTGCTGTCCGGCCTGGCCCAGATGGCGGCGCTGGCATTGCCGCAAGCGGGCGACCCGGAAGCGCTGTCGCTGGTGATCGCGCGCCTGGACGGCTACCTGCGCACCGACGACGCGCGCGCCGAAGATGCACTGGCGCAGCTCGAGTCGCTGCTGGGCGCGGGGATGCACGCCGATCCTGTCGAACAGGCACTGGGCGCCGTGCGGCGCGCCGTGGCCGAGATCGAATATGCCGCGGCGCTGGGGCCACTGGCGGCGCTGGGCGCGCAACTCGATCCGAGTCTGGAGGAGAGCCGATGAATATCGATCAGCCGCAGAAGGTGCTGGTCGCCGACGACGACGCGATCAACCGCGAAGTGCTGGGCGAACTGCTCAAGCCCGACTACACGGTGGTGCTGGCCCGTAACGGCGCGCAGACGCTGGAACGCGCGGCACGTCACCTGCCCGACCTGATTTTGCTCGACGTGATGATGCCGGACATGGACGGTTACGAAGTACTGCGCCGGCTGCGTGGCGATCCGCAGACGGCGCACATCGCCATCATCTTCATCTCTGGCCTGGACCGGCCCGAAGACGAAGCCAACGGCCTCAAGTTGGGCGCGTCGGACTACATCGTCAAGCCGTTCAACCAGACGGTCGTGATGGCGCGCGTGGCGCTGCACCTGCAGGTCGTGCGCCAGCGCCGGATGCTCGAGCGCCTCGCGAACATCGACGGCCTGACCGAACTGGCCAACCGGCGCCGCTTTGACGAAGTGTATGAGCAGGAATGGCAGCGCGCCTGCCAGAGCGGGCGGCCGCTGTCGCTGGCCCTGCTCGACATCGACGCCTTCAAGCAGTTCAACGACCGCTACGGCCACCCGGCGGGCGACCGCGCGCTGCGCTCGGTGGCGCGCACCACCGGCGCGGCCATGCACCGCCCGGGCGACCTGGCGGCGCGTTATGGGGGCGAAGAACTGCTGCTCCTGATGCCCGAGACCGATGCCCAGTCCGCGCATGCAATGGCCGAAGCGCTGCGCGCGGCCATCGCCGGCCTGGCGATCCCGCACGAAGCGTCGAGTGTCGCGCCGGTGCTGACGGTCAGCATCGGCGGCGCCACGTTCAACCCGGCCGGCAACGAACAGCCATTCGAGCTGTTCGAAGCGGCCGACGCCCAGCTCTATCGCGCCAAGCAGGCCGGGCGCGACCAGGTGTGGTGGCGCGCGCTGGCGCTGGCGGCGGCGTCGGCGTAGCCCGCTGGCTGGCGTGGTTTGACCTGCAAGGGGCGGCGGCAAGCCGGCCTGGCCTGGCCCGACCGGCACTCATGAACCGTTCAGGTCTTGCTACGCGACTTGAACGTCACCACGCGGTACAGATACCAGCCAAGCAGGCCGATCAGGACTGCCTTCGACACCGGATCGACATACTCGGCCACGCGCTCGTACTGGCTTTCGAGTGCATAGCCGGCGCCGGTCAGGATGCCGGTCCAGATCAGCGACCCGATCGTCGAGAACAACAGGAACTGGCCCATCGACATTTTGGCCAGACCGGCCGGCACCGAAATCAGCGTGCGGATCGCCGGAATCAAGCGCCCCAGCAGGACCACTTTCTTGCCGTGCTTTTCGAAGGCGTCCATCGCATGCTCGATGTCGCCGTGGGTGACGGTCATCCAGCGCGCGTGCTTGTCGGCGAAGGCTTCCAGCCGCTCCTTGCCATACACCTTGCCGGCGTAATACCAGGGCAAAGCGCCTGCGACCGATCCGGCGGTGCCGGCCAGCAGCACGCCGATCACGTTCAGGTCACCGCGCGCAGCGACAAATCCGGCAAACGGCATGATCAGCTCGGATGGAATCGGAGGAAAGATGTTTTCCAGCGCCATCAGCGCGAAGACGCCGAGATAGCCGCTCTTTTGCATGAACTCGGTGATGAACTCGAACACGGGACGTACTCCATATGATTGGGCAGCCCGTACGATACCAATTTTCAAACAAGGGATCTGTTCTGCTGCGCACGCATGGTGCGCGCGCCGGCCAACCATGGCGGCACGACCAGACCGCTATTTTTGCGGTCGGGGCTTGGTGGCGCCGGCGCTTGCCGCTACCATGGCTGGATACCGATTCCAGGATGCCTACTTGCTCAAGCTCAGCCTCGACGCCCTTCAGATCATCGACACCATCGCCCGCCGCGGCTCGTTCGCGGGCGCGGCCAAGGAATTGTTTCGCGTGCCGTCCACCATCTCGTACACGGTGTCCAAGCTCGAGGACGACCTGGGCGTGCGCCTGTTCGACCGTTTCGGGCCGAAGGTCACACTGACGCCGGCGGGCCAGGCGTTGCTCAAGGAAGGCCGCTACCTGCTGCGCGCCGCTGGCGACCTGGAGTCGCGCGTGCGGCGCGTGGCCTCCGGCTGGGAAACGGACTTTGCGATCGGGATGGATTCGGTGCTGGGCGCGGGTGGCCTGCAGCCGGACATTGAAGACTTTTACCAGGTCGCCGACCACACGCGCCTGCGCATCGTGCGCGAGTCGCTGGGCGGCACCTGGGACGCCCTGCTCGACCGCCGCGTCGACCTGCTCGTAGGCGCCGCCGGCGACGGGCCGTCGGGCGGCGGCTACACGGCCGAACCGATCGGCACGAGCAGCTTCGTGTTCGCGGTCGCGCCGCACCATCCACTGGCAGCGCTGGATCACGCGCTCGACAAGGCCGATCTGCTGCCGTACCGGGCAATCACGGTGTCGGATTCGGCGCGCGTGCTGGGCGCACGCACCGTGGGCATCCTGTTCGGACAGGCCACGCTGGCCGTACCCGACATGCGCACCAAGTATGAATTCCAGGTACAGGGACTGGGCTTTGGCTTCCTGCCCGAGGCCTGGGCCAGGCCGGCCATCGCGCGCGGCCAGCTCATTGAAAAACAGGTCGTGGAACCCAAGCCCGACGAAACCTTTTATCTCGCCTGGCGCAGCACCGAGGATGGCGCGGCGCTCACCTGGTGGATCGACCGGATGCGCACGGGTTCATCGTTCGCGCGCATGGCCGCCGATCCGTGTGCGGCCATGTAAACGCCAAACACGACACGCCGCCCCAGGTTCGGGGCAGCGTTGCTGCCATGCTGCCTGAGCGTGTTACTGCGGCAGATCGAACACCAGCACTTCGGCCGCTTCTGCCTGGCCCAGCGTCACCGCAGATTCACCGGTGATCTTCAGCGCGTCGCCGCCACCCAGCGCCACGCCGTTGACCGTGATCTGGCCACGAATCACGTGGACATACGCCTGGCGGCCATCGGCCAGTGCATGCGTCGCCCCATCGGCGCCGTTGAAGATGCCGGCATAAATCGATGCATCCTGGCGGATCGAGACCGAGCCATCGCGGCCGTCGTTCGAGGCCACCACGCGCAGCTTGCCGGTCTTCGAGGCCGTGTCGAAGTGCTTTTCTTCGTAGCGCGGCTCGGCGCCGATCTCGTTCGGCTCGATCCAGATCTGCAGGAAGTGCACGCCTTCTGTGGTCGAACCATTGAATTCACTGTGCACGACGCCCGTACCGGCGCTCATGACCTGCACGTCACCGTAGCGCAGCACCGAGCCGTTGCCCATGCTGTCCTTGTGCGCCAGGGCGCCTTCGAGCACATACGAAATGATTTCCATATTGCGGTGACCGTGCGAATCGAAACCGCGGCCTGCCTCTACATGGTCATCATTGATGACGCGCAGCGGGCCAAAACCCATGTGTTTCGGATCGTGGTAGTGACCGAACGAAAACGAGTGCTGCGAATTCAGCCAGCCAAAACTGGCGCCACCACGTTCATTGCTTTTACGGACGTCCAACATCATGTGCTCCTTTCGTGATTGGATCATCGAGCTGCTCGAATCTTGATGCCGTTGCAGGCATTTACCGATTCGCTCCTGGTTCCCGATGCGATGACGCTATTATGCGCGCCACCGGCCATGATGAAAAACGAGTTAACTGCCGCCCTATGATCGATATTTTCGATTATCGAATGTGCATTCCGGGCTGCATCGAACCTGTAGCGGCAATCAAGCGGCTGGCCCGCCACGGCCACCCGCCCGACGTTTTGACGCCTGATGTCGCGGATCAGAACTTCACGGCCGCGCGCGCATAGTAGTAACCACCGTTGATGCCATACGGCGAGAAGCCCGGATAGATCGTCACCGCACCGTTGTCCAGATTGGCGCGCTGCTCGGCCAGCGTCAGCGCATTGACCTTGTCCGGGTACTCGTTGAACAGGTTGTTCGCGCCCAGCGACAGGCTCCAGGCCTTGCTGATCTGGTAGCTCACTTCCAGGTCGGTCAACAGGCTGGCCTTGATCCGGTTTTCGCGATACACCGCGCCGTCGGTCGAGAACTGTTCGGACGATTTGCCGAAGTAGTTCTCGCGCAGGTTCACGGTCCAGTCACCCATGCGCCACAAGCCGCCCAGGTTCACCCGCACCTTGGGCGAGGCCGTTTCCAGATGCGAGATCGCGGTGGCGTCGAGCAGCGTCTGCGCGCCCAGCTGCGTTGGCGCCTGGTTGATCTTGATGACCTCGACCTTGTTGTAGTTGGCCGCTGCCGACCAGTCCACGCGCCCGTATGCGCCGTAGTTGCTGCTCAGGGTGGCCACGACTTCGGCGCCGCGGCTGCGGGTGTTGACGGCATTGGTGAAGATGTTGATGCCGGTTTGCACGACGGTCGGGTCGAGCACGTTGCCGTTGGCCAGGATCGCCGCCGTGACGGCCGGCGAATTGATCGCGCCGCCCGAACCGTACAGCGAGCCGCTGCCGACGATGCGGTCGCGGATCGTGATCTGGTAGGCGTCGAGCGTGACGGACATGCCGGCCACCGGATTGAGCACGAGGCCCGCGCTGATATTGGTCGACGCTTCGGGTTTCAGGCCGTCGATGCCCACCAGGCGCGCGCCCGGCGAGTTCGGCGCCAGTTGCACGAAGGCGCTGCGCGGCGACACGTTGGTGGCCGAATAGAACGATTCGGCCAGCGTCGGCGCGCGAAAGCCGTTGCTGTAGGTGGCCCGCACGGCCACGTCCGGCGTGAAATCGTAGCGGCTGGTGAGCTTGCCGACCTTGGCATTGCCGAAGTCACTGAAATCCTCGAAGCGTCCGGCGATGTCGACCGTCCAGCCGGTCACGGGCTGCACGGCGATATTCGCGTAGACCGCCTTGTTGTTGCGGCTGTGTTTTCCGGCGTCGGTCAGCGAGAAGCCCGGGAACGATTGCGCGCCCTCCTTGTAGCGCGATGCGGCGTCGCCCGCAACGATCGCGTAGGTGTCGCGGCGATGCTCGAGGCCCAGCGCCAGCGTCAGCGGCGTGGCCATGCCGGCGTCGAACTCACGCCGCAGGTCGAGGTTGTTGGTCCACTGGCTGGCCTGGAATTGCCCGGCCTTGAAGGACAGCGGTGTCGCGCCCGTATCGGCAAACAACGACACATTGGCTGAATTGGCCACGCCCAGCTTGGCCACGTCCTTGCCGTAAGTGCTCGACAGGTCCCAGTTCCAGTTGCCGAACACCTTGCCCTTGATGCCAAACGTGAACGCAAAATCTTCTTCGTCGAACGTCTCCTGCGGGCTGAAACCCAGCGGGTAGATCGTCGGCAGGCGGTTGGGCATGCGGTAGTTCTCGAAGGCGCGCGCTTCCTTCTTGCCGTAGGTGGCAAAGCTGTACAACTCGGTGTCGCCGCCCAGGTCGACGCCGAAATTGGCGGCGAAGATGTGCTGGCGGTACTGGGCGTCGCCCTGGATCTTGTTCAGGTACGGGTAGCCTGGCGCATTGACGAGCGACGGCATCGCCGCCATCGTGGCCGGATCGACGACGCGCGGATCGATCCCGCCGCGCTCCGAGAAGCCGTGGTACTTCGTTTCCGCCGTCAGCGACAGCCAGGCATCGGTGAACGGGGTCAGGCCGATATTGGCCATGCCGTCGCCCGTGTGCCCACCGCCGTCCATGTAGCCGCCGCCACTGACGTTGGCGCTGCCGCCACGGTAATTGGACTTGAGGATGATGTTGATGACGCCGGCGATGGCGTCGGTGCCGTATTGCGCCGCCGCGCCGTCCTGCAGCACTTCGACGCGCTCGATCGCCGCCACGGGAATGAAATTCAGGTCGGCTGCAGCGCCGCCCTGGAAGGCGCCGGCCAGCACGGCCAGGTTGGCGGTGCCGTGGCGGCGCTTGCCGTTGACCAGCACCAGCGTGTTGTTCGGGGACAGGCCGCGCAGGCGTGCCGACAGCGTCATCGCCGCCATGTCGCTGCCGAAGGCCTGGGCGTTGAGCGATGGCAGGTTCTGGGCCAGGGCCTGGATCAGGTCGGGCTGGCCGGTGCGGGCCAGCGACGACGCGTCGAGCACCTGGATCGGCGAAGCGCTGTCTTCGACCGTCAGGCCGGCGGCGCGCGTGCCCGTGACGATCACGACGCCGGTACTGGCGATCGCGGGGGCGTCCGGTGCCACGACCGCCGCCGCGGTGTCGACAACGGAATCGACGGCCGGCTCGACCGCCTTGTCGGCGGCGTGCGCCGCCACGCCCCACGACAGCAAAGCAGCGGCGACACTGGTATGAATGATGGTCTTGTACATGGTGGTTCCCTGGTTGGCGTGATCTGTTATAGGTATGATTGGCGTGGCCCGGCACGGGCCGCGCCGCTTACTTCTTTGCTGCCACGACTTCGATTTCCACGAGCCAGCCGGGATTGCTCAGGCCCGCCACCTGCATCACCGCGCGCGCCGGCAGGTTGGGCTGGGCGCCGCCGAAGAACTGGGTATAGCCGGCCATGAAGCCGGTGACGTCGGCGCGCCCTTTCTGCGCCGGGTCGCCCACCAGGAACACCTGCATCTTGACGACGTCGCCCATGCCCAACCCCATGCCGGCGAGGATCTCCTTGATCTTCTGCAGCACGCCGACGGTCTGCGTTTTGGTGTCACCAAAGGCCGCGATGGTGTCGGGGCCGGCCGCCTTGTCGACGATGGGCGGCACCTGGCCGCTGATGAAGTGGATCGTCGCGCCTGGCGGCACCGACACGGCCAGGGCGATGGGGAAATCCGAGTTCGGGATCTTGTGGCGCACGATGTCCGTGGCTGCGGCGCTGGCACTGGCGGGCGCCAGCAGCAGCGCAGCGGCCAGGCACGAGATGGAGCGGAAAGCGGCAAATGTCATTGGATCGTCTTTCATGGGCATGGGAAGGAAAAGAAAAACACTAGTGCTTGTTGCCGAAGCGGCTGTCGCCCGCCGGTGCGACCTGCAGCGCCGCGCGCCGCATGGCGACCTCGGCGCCTGCGATCGGTGGCGCGCGGTTGCCCCAGCTGCTGCGCGCATAGGTCAGGACGGCGGCGATATCGGCGTCATCCAGGCTGGTGCTGAAATCGGGCATGCCACCGCGCCCCCTGAGCAGCACCTCGGCCACGGCGTCGGCCGGCCCGATGGCGACCGGGCTGGCCACGAGCGCCGGGAATGCGCCGGGAATGCCACGGCCATTGGCCTGGTGGCAGGCCGCGCAGTTTTTGGCGAACAAGGTCTTGCCGTCTGCCGGCGCGGGTGCCTGGGCCTGGACTGCGCCGGTCCACAGAACGGCGCTTGCGAGTGCAAGGATCGGGGCCTTCATGCGCTGGCCCTCCGGTGCAGCGCTTCGACCTGCTGCCAAGCCGATTCGATGGCGCCGGCCTGCCAGCCGGTCAGGTAGCTCAGGTGTTCGCCCGCGAGCAGCACCCGGCGCTCGCCATCGAGCAGAACCGGGTAGGCGCTCTTGCGCGCGGCGTCGGTCCATTCGGCCCAGCCGCCCAGGCTGTACTGCACGCGGTGCCAGGCAACCGAGAAGCTGCTTTCGTAATTCGCCCGGTAGGCAGGAAAGATCTTTTCGCCGGCCGCGAGTGCAAACTCGGTGCGCTCGCTTGGGGTCATCCCGCTCACTTCAATGGCGTCGAGCGCGTAGTGGTAGTAGCCCAGCACGACACCCTTTTTCTGCTGCCAGCCGCCGGACGGCAGCGAGATCGTGTTGATCCCCTTCAGGTCGGTCAGCACGTGGCCGCCGTAGATATGGTCGTCTTCTTCCCAGAAGCGGCGCTTCATCTGCAGGCCGATCTTGCCGACCGGGGCGTAGGGGACGGCCTTGACCGCGGCCTTGAACCCATCGGAGAAATCGGTGTCGATCATGCGCAGCACCGACAGCGGCACCGTGCACAGGCAATAGTCGGCCGTGACGCGCGAGAGCGCGCCGCTGGCCGTGTCGCGCACGTCGATCGTGACCTTGTCGTCGCCCTGGCGGATGCGCTGGACTTCGGCGTGATAGCGGATGCGGCCGCCCAGCCGGCTGGCAAATGCCCGTGGGATCGCGTCCATGCCACCGACCGGCTGGAACATCGTGGCGTGCATCGGGAACTCCTGCACGGCGCTGTAGACCTTGCCGACGCGGGCGGCCAGCAGATCGTGAAACGCCAGCGGATCGGACGGCGTGCCGGCGCCCGGCACCAGCCCCGCACCGGGGTTGGTGGCAAAGCCACGGCCGCTGCGGCCCTTGTAGGCCAGGTCGCCGGCGTCCAGCGCCCCTTCGCGCTTGAGGTAATCGAGCAGCAGGCGCTGGTCGTCGCCGGTCAGTTGGGTGTCGAGCGCGTGGCCGGTGACCGATTTGGCCAGCAGCTCGGCGACGTGGCCGCGCATGTCGGCCTTGATCTGCGCGCCCCGCAGGCGCTGCTTCGACAGCGGGCCGCCATCCTCGAGGTACACATAGGCATGGTCATTCTCGTTGACCATCACTTCGAGCGGCACCTTGAACTGGCGCGCATAGTAGAGCGTGGACTGGTGATCCAGCGGGATGCGCCACGGGCCGTGGTTGATGTACTGGCCAGCGTCGAAGCGGCACTGCTGGGCCTCGCCGCCCAGTTCGTGCAGCTTGAAGCCCTTGCGCGCCGTCTGGCAGCGCCCGCCCGCATAGGGCCGCGCCTCGAGCACCTGGACCTCGTAGCCCAGCTTGCCCAGTTCGTAGGCCGCCGTCAGGCCGGCCAGGCCGGCGCCGAGCACGACCACTTTTTTCCCTTTGCCGGAGCCAGCAAGCACGGGCGGTGTCGTGGTCCTGGAGGCAATCCCCATGCCCCACGCATTCATCGAGCCCATCAACAGCGCCGAACCACCAACGGCGGCGGCGCGGTACAAAAACTCACGTCGGGTCAGCGACGGTGTCAAACGTTTCATTTCTACCTCCACTTGACGTTACTGAAAGACCTTGCAACTAGTGGCCTATCAGCAATACCTGTGCCAAGTGGGTGGTGCAATCGTCAATACGAATATTATTAAAATAGAGTACAGCGTTCATTTTTCCGAACGTAAGTCCGGCGTAAGCGTCATTTTACAAAGAAGATTCAGAGTTCACATTTCTTCATTCGTATTGACAAACGTGACGCACTTCGCCCGATTCCTGGCGCATGCTGCTTCAATACTTTATTTTTCCTGCCCTGTCAGGGATCGTGCTCAGGCGACGTATCGACGCCGCGCACGCGCCGCGAGCATGCCAAATCGACATTGCACCGTTGTGGCGTAAAGACGCACTTCAATGGGTGTCGTCGATCCCGTCGCGTCCCAGCCAGTAGTTGAACTGGCCGTAACTGGGAATGGTGCCGGGCGGGCAGTCGGCGAAGTGGTCGCGCAGCATCTGGCGATAGGCGGCCGGCCGCGAAAAGCGCGGATGCGTAGCGGCAAAGTGCGCCGCGGCAGCGAGGAACAGCGCCCGCAGCGCGGCGTCGGTATTGGTGCCCGCATTGGCGCTGCCCTTCGTACCACTGCGCGGGCGGCCGCGCTTGACGCCGGCGCTGGCCGTCCGCGTCTTGCCACGCGCACCGGAGTTGGCGTAATCGGGCAGCAGCGCGTCGATCGTCTGACCCCGCTCCCAGTAGCGGCGCAGATAGCGCATGAGGCTGGCGACGGAAATCCCGTGAGCGCGACTGTAGGCGCTGAGCAGGGCCGCGCGCGGGCGCGGCAGATAGAGTTGCGGCAAATCGCGATGTAGTGCGCTCACCGCATCCCACGCTTTCATCTGCAGCAGGTGGTGCTTGCCGGATGGGGCGTCGACGCGCGGCGCACGACACGGATCGGTGAGCAGCAACCGGGCGCGCCGCGTCGACACGTCCGCCACCAGCACGTGCAGCGGCGTGCTGCACGGTGTCGCGCCTGGACAGCGCAGTGCAAAGGTATACGCCACCGAATGCATCACGTCGATCCACAGGATCCGCACCAGATGGCCCGGGGGATCGCGGTATTCGAGGACATCGTTATGCAAGAACATCGGCCGCTCCTGGCGTTGAGTTCATTGCTTATATGCAAAGAACGCGCCAGGTACGGTCATGGCGGCCCGCGCCGGGGCCGCCGCTGGATCATTTTTGCGCCAGGATCCATTTCGCCAGCACCCTGGCTTCAGCTTCTGTCACCTGCGGATTGGCCGGCATCGGGATTGGGCCCCAGGTGCCGCTGCTGCCTTTCTGGATCTTCTGGACGAGACGCGCTTCGGCGCCGGCATCCTTCGCGTACTTGGCCGCGACGTCCTTGTAGGCCGGGCCAACCAGTTTGGTGCCGACGGCGTGGCAGGCCATGCAGGCCCGGGCCTTGGCCAGGTCGGCGTTTGCGTGGGCGGCAGGGACGGCGGCGACGGCAAAGGTCGCTGCCAGGGTCAGGGTCAGGTACTTCTTCATGATGCTCCAGTGGCTGGGTTGATCGTAAGGCGCAGGCGCCCGGGCGGGCACCACCTGACATCATAGCGGGAAACCCCATTGGCATGGGCTGCCCGGCGTTGCATGAACAGCATCCGACACGCCCTTCAATAAATTTGAATGGGAATGATTCGCATTAACGACTAGAATGGCGCCGTTCCGCGGAATTTACTTCTTTTTACGTAGTTACGCGGAAATTTGCTTCGAATGATAAAAAGGATGCCTGAACAATGACTGACCGTCTGCCTGCCCCGCGGGGTGCCCGCACCGTATTGAGTTTGGCCATCGGCGCCATGCCGCTCGCCGGCTTTGCCGCTGACTTGCCTGCCGACGCTTTCCCGGCAACGATGCCGACCGTGGTCGTGACCGCAGCCGGCTTCGAGCAGACGATCCGCGATGCGCCCGCCTCGATCACGGTGCTGACCCGTGAACAGCTCGAAAAAGAGCGATTCGGCAATCTGGCGCAGGCGCTTGAAAGCGTGGAAGGCATCGACGTCGGCGCGGCCGGTGACAAGACCGGCGGCATGAACATCAGCATCCGTGGCATGCCGAGCGACTACACGCTGATCCTGATCGACGGCCGGCGCCAGAACGCGGCCGGCAACGTCACGCCAAATGGCTTCGGCGGCACCTCGACCAGCTTCATGCCGCCGGTCAGCGCCATCGAGCGCATCGAAGTCATCCGCGGTCCGATGTCGACGCTGTATGGCTCGGACGCCATGGGCGGCGTGATCAACATCATCACGCGCAAGGTCGGCAAGCGCTGGGCCGGTTCGGTGGCAGCTGACTACACGCTGCAGGAAGACGCCCAATTCGGCGACGTCAAGGGCGCCAAGTTCTACCTGAGCGGCCCGCTCAAGGCCGACGTGCTGGGGCTCTCGCTGCGCGGCAGCACCCTGCGCCGCGACGAGGCCAGCATCTCGTACGACGAAATCAACCCGGCGCGACCGCTGACCCAGAACGCGAACCCCGTCAAGCAGAAGATCGACAACGTGGGCGCGCGGCTGGCGTTCACCCCGTACCGCAACCACGAACTGGTGCTCGACGCCGACAGGACGCGCCAGACCTATGACAACACGCGCGGCCAGCTCGGCACGCTGGGCACGGGCGGCTACGGGCCAGAGCAACAATACAACCGCGAGCAGACCACGCTGTCGTACAAGGCGCGCCTGCCGTTCGGCACCTGGGACAGCAGCTATATGGTGAACAACACGGAAACCATCGGCCGCACGATTCCGCCGGGTACGCCGGGCGCGGTGCCCGGCACGCCCCGCACGCTGGAAGTCGAGAGCAAGGTATTCGATACGAAGCTCCTGGTGCCATGGGGCACGCACCTGATCACCATCGGCGCCCAGCACTGGGATGCCGAGATGATCGACGGCGTCGCGCCGCAATCGTTCGCGTTCACGCAGAAAGCCCTGTTCGTGGAAGACGAATGGCGCCTGCACGAACGGGTGTCGCTGACCATCGGTGCGCGCTACGACGACCACAGCATCTTCGGCGGCCAGACGAGCCCGCGCGGCTACCTGGTCTGGAGCGCCTCGCCCCGCTGGACCGTCAAGGGCGGCGTGAGCAAAGGGTACAAGACCCCGCGCGTCGAGCAGCTCACCCCCGGCATCAACGGCTTCGGTGGCCAGGGTACGATCCCGCTCGTGGGCAGCCCAAACCTGCAACCCGAAACCAGCGTCACCACCGAACTGGGCGCCTACTTCGACAATGGCGCCGGCTGGACCGCGAACGCCACGGTCTTCAACAACGATTTCAAGGACAAGATCACCAGCGGTACTGGCCTGATTAATTGCACCTACCGCCCGGCACTCAACCGGCCGGGCTGCGTCAGCTTCGGCAACTGGCCGAACGTCGACGCCTTCGGCCAGTCGATCAACGTCGACGAGGCGTCACGCGCGGCGTCGAACTTGCCACCCGCTTCCCGCTCGCCGCCGGCTGGGCCGCCAGCGCCAACTACACGTATACCGACAGCGAACAGGAAAGTGGCGCGAATGCCGGCAAACCGCTGTCGGACACACCGAAGCACGCGTTCAATGCGCGCCTGACGTGGGACGTCTCGCCCGACTGGAATGCATGGCTGCGCGCCGAGCACCGCAGCGAGCGCTTCCGCGATCCGGGAACGTCGGCCGCCACCCGCGCGGCGCGGGATGCGCTGGGCGACTTCAAGGGCTACACGATGCTGCACCTTGGCACCAGCTACCAGGTCACGCCGGCCATCACGCTCAATGCCGCGATCTACAATCTGCTGGACAAGGATTTCATCGACTACCGGCCGTATCGCGCGACGCCGGCGGCAGCGCCGACCTACAGCAGCGTCTACGTCAACAACCTCGACGGGCGCCGCCTGTGGCTGTCGATGAACGTGGACTTCTGAGCGGCGGCTGACCTGGCGTCAGGCATCCGCCAGGCGCAGGTCGGGGTCGGCCTCGAACACCCCGGCCAGCCAGCTGGCAAATGCCTGCAGGCGCGGATTGGCGATACGCCCACGCGGATACAGCAGGGACACCGGCATCGGCGTCGGGCACATGGCGGGCAGCACGACGGCCAGCGTGCCCTGCGCCACGTGCGTGCGCACCTGGTAGCGCGCCAGTTGCGCCAGTCCCAGCCCCTGCAGCGCGCACAGCAGGTTGGCCTCGGCGTCATTCACGGCGATGCCGCCATCGATGGCCACCCGGACCACGCTCCCCGCGCCCTCCCCCTTTTCTTCACCCGCGAGCGTCCACTCGAATGCGCGGCCGGTCTTGCCGGAGAAATGCACGATCGCATCGTGCTGGCCCAATGCATCGACGCTTGCGGGCGTGCCCCGCCCCGCCAGGTAGCCGGGCGTGGCGGCGATCACGAAGCGCATCAGGCCAATCCGGCGCGCGACCAGGCTGGAATCGGGCAAGTCGCCCACGCGCAATGCGCAATCGATGCCTTCGGCGGTCAGGTCGACCAGGCGGTCGCCCAGGCTGATCGTCAGGTCGAGCGCCGGATACGTTTGGCGAAATTCACCGATGCGCGGCAGCACGATGGCGCGCCCCAGCGCGCCCGGCAAGTCAATGCGCAGCCGGCCCTGCATACGCCCCGCGTGCTCGCCCAAAAAATCGGACTCGGCATCATCGATGGCGGCCAGAATGGCGTTGCAGTGGGCGTAGTAGCGCTCGCCCTCGGGCGTCAGCGACAGCCTGCGCGTCGTGCGCTGCAGCAGTTGCGCGCCCAGATAGCGTTCGAGATTCTGCAGCGTCGCCGTCAGCGATGCACGCGGCAGGTCGAGCGACTCGGCCGCGCGCGTGAAACTGTTCGCCTCGACGATGCGCACGAACGTCTGCATCGCTTTCACCTTGTCCATGATTGTTCATATAAAGTGAATGGTATAAGCGCATTATGCCCTGATTATCTTCGCAGGCGAACTGGCTACCATGGCGTCATTCCCTCATTCAATCCCATGGAGCTCGCCATGAACACCCCCAGGTCATCGTCCATCTCGTCCGGCATGGTCATGCTGCTGGCCGCTGCGGCCGGCATCATCGTCGCCAACCTTTATTATGCGCAGCCGCTCGTCGGCCCGATCGGCGCCGCGCTGGGCCTGCCGCCGGCAGCGGCCGGGCTGATTGTCACGCTGACCCAGATTGGCTACACACTGGGCCTCCTGTTCATCGTGCCGCTGGGCGACCTGGTGGAAAACCGGCGCCTGATCGTCACCGGTCTTCTTGTCACGAGCGCTGCCTTGCTGGTCGCGGCCACCGCCACCACGGCGTGGGCATTCCTGCTGGCCGCGCTGACCATCGGCCTGGGCGCCGTAGTGGCCCAGGTGCTGGTGCCGTTCGCCGCGCACCTGGCGCCGGAAGCCACGCGCGGCCAGATCGTCGGCAAGGTGGTCAGTGGCTTGCTGCTGGGGATCATGGTGGCGCGCCCGGTCGCCAGCGTGCTGGCGGGCCTCGGTGGCTGGCACACCGTGTTCGGGATCGCCGCCGCGCTGGCCGCCCTGCTGGCCGTGGTGCTGCAGCTGAAGTTGCCGCTGCGCCAGCCAACGGCGACACAGCCGTACCGGCGCCTGATCGGCTCGCTGTGGCCGCTGCTGGCCACGACGGTGGTGCTGCGCCGGCGCGCGCTGTATCACGCCGGCCTGTTCGGCGCCTTCAGCCTGTTCTGGACCGTGGCGCCGCAGGCGCTGGCCGGCCCGGCCTTCGGCCTCACGCAAAATGGCATCGCGCTGTTTGCCCTGGTCGGCATGGCTGGCGCCGTGGCCTCGCCTGTCGCCGGGCGCCTGGCCGATGACGGGCACACGCTGCAAGCCACCGCCGTCGCCCTGGTCGTCGGCGCGCTGAGCTTCCTGCTGCCCCTGTTTGCACCCTCGTCAAAACCGGTCGCGCTCGGCTTGCTGGCCGTGGCCGCCATCGCCCTCGATGCTGCGGTGGCCGCCAACCTGGTACTGGGCCAGCGCGCGCTGTTCGCGCTGGGTGCGGACATGCGCAGCCGCCTGAATGGCTTGTACTTCGCGCTGTTCTTTGCCGGTGGTGCGGTCGGCTCCGCGCTGGGCGGCTGGGTGTATGCCGCTTATGGCTGGCACGCGGCGCTGCTGGTCGGCATGCTGCTGCCAGCGCTGGCGCTGCCGGTCTGGATCCACGAAGCCACCAGGCATGCGGCCGCACGCCAGAGCGCCTAGACGACGCGCCGGATTGAGATGTGTTTTAATCAACCTTTATCCCGATCCGGAGCAAGCAATGCACACGAACGACCAAGCGGCGACGCCGACCAAAGCCGAACTGGACGAAGCCGCGCTGAACATGGCGCGCAATATGTTCCAGTATGCGCGCTCAGGCGACGCCGACCACCTCGCCGCCTTCCTGTCGCGCGGGCTGCCGCCAAACCTGCGCAACGAGAAAGGCGACAGCCTCCTGATGCTGGCCAGCTACCACTGCCATCTGGACGCGACGCGGGTCTTGCTCGAGCATGGCGCGGATCCGCACCTGATCAACGATGCGGGGCAAACGCCGCTGCACGGCGCCGCGTTCAAGGGCGACCTGGCGGTCACGACGCTGTTGCTCGACAAGGGCGCGCTGCCGGACTTCGCCGGCCCGTCCGGCCGCACGGCGCTGATGTTCGCCGCGATGTTCAACCGGGTTGCCATTGCCCGGCTGCTGATGGAACGCGGCGCCGACCCGGCGGCGCGCGACGCGTCAGGCGTGACCGCCTACGATGCGGCGATAAAAATGGGCGCCACCGACACTGCGGCCCTCTTGGCGCCGGCGAACTGACGGCGAAGCCCGTGCGTCAGGCGCTGCTGCGCGCCGGCCGCTGACGGCGGCGCGCGAACCAGGCCGCCACCAGGCCGAGGCCGACGATGGCGCCCGTGGCCGGCTCCGGCACCTCGCTCGCTTCCTGCGCGGCAGCCACCAGCATGCCGCTGGCGCCGCTGCAGTCGGGGTACTGCCAACCGCAGCCAAACGGTTCGTCACTGTTGGCGGTCATCACGCTGAACAGTGCACCCTCGCTCATCATCTGGAAATCCGAGTTGCCGTCCGAGGCGAAGATGCTGCCCCCGAGGAGGCCACCGGCCAGGAAAGTCAGGTCCATGACGATACGGTCGTAATAATTGCGCGGCAGGGTGCGGTAGCCGAAGTCGATCAGGTTGTGCTGGCCACCGATGTACGGGTCGTCGAACCAGTAGCGCATGGACAATAAACTGGACTGAGGGTCGAGGCACGGCGGACCCATGTGGCAGTCGTTGCGGATATCTACTGACAACGCGCCGGCGGTGACAGCCTCCTCGGAGAACACCAATTCCAGGTTGAGGCCGGTCGGCATTGAACTGGACGTACTCACTTGCTGCCAGCTGTAGGTGACTGCGGCTTGCGCCGGCAGCGCCAGGGCGGCGGCCAGCAGTAAGGCGATGGGGGCAATGCGCGTCATCGATGATCTCCTCGGAAAGTTCCTACAATACGTCAGCAAGAATCGCGCCCGTGGATTTAGTACCAGCATCCCATTGATTCTAAACAACATTTATCATGGGTGGTTATTCGGCACAGACGCGGTGTCAAGTTCTCCGACAAAGCACGTCAGCTTTGTCATGCTCTGCACCGTTGCTGCGGCGGCCTGACGTGCCAGCCACCAGGCCCCGCACATCCCCTATAATCGTGACCGCCCTGATGCCAGGGCGCGATTCCAACTACCTGAAGGCCCCCGATGAAAGCCCTGTCCCTGCCCGTCCTTATGGTTGCACTGCTGACTGCCAGCGGCACCGCGCTTGCCGACGATGTTGCGCTGCTCAAATGCCGCGCCCTGAGCGACACCGCCACGCGCGTGGCCTGCTATGACGCGATTCCCGTCGGCGCCGCCGGTCCGGCCACCCCTGCCGCTGCCGCTGCGCCGGCCCGTACGCCGGAACAGAATTTTGGCCTGGAAGCGGTCAAGCAGCGCGAAGCGCAGCCGGCGTCGATCCGCAGCACTGTCGTGGGCGACTTCGATGGCTGGGGGCCCGGCTCGCAGATCCGCCTGGCCAATGGCCAGGTCTGGCGCGTCATCGACGGCAGCGACGCCGTCCTGCCGCGCACGAAGGATGCGGGAGTGACCATCGAGCGCAACGTGTTCGGCACGCTGTTCCTGAAAGTCGATGGCGGCAACAGCTCGGCCAAAGTGCGCCGGGTCCAATAAACGTTAGACAGGCGTGCGTACCATGTACAGCGCGCCGGGCGGATAGGTGTGCAGGCCGGCGCACCGCATCGAGGCTTCACGCCAGCCCAGCGCATGCCAGAAGCGCTCGCTGTCCTGCACCGATACCAGGGCCGCGTGTGCCAGTCCGAGCGTGCGCGCGCGACGCAATGCTTCGTCGACCAATGCCCGCGCCATTCCACGCCCGAGTGCGCATGCCTCGATTGCCAGGTCGTGCAGATACAGGGTGTCCGGCTGGCGCGCTACCGTGAACGGTGCGTTCAGGTCCGTCACCAGTCCCAGACGCGACGGATAGGTGAACAGGTAGCCGCGCACCACGCCCTCGTGCATGCCAACCAGACAGGTCCCGTGCGCCGCCGCCATCCGGCTTGCGACGACCGCTGCCGGCTCCTGCATCGCGGCCGGATAGCAGGCCGCCTGGATGCGCAGCACGGCGTCGAGATCGGTGGGCAGCATCGGGCGCAGGGTGGTGGACATGGGAGATGAGCGGGCGAAAAAAACGGGCATCGTAGCATGGCCTTGACGCCCGTCCCGGCATCGCGCATTCTAGCTGTCTTGACAACATCGCCTCATCACCGACAGGAACCAGCATGCGCAGCACCAGCGACGTCACGCCGCCAACCCGCCCCGAATACATCCTCCACGCCAGTTGCCCGGCCGGCATCGGCATCGTCGCGGCCGTCGCGACCTTCCTGGCCGAGCGCGATTGCTATATCTGCGCGCTCGAACAGTTCGACGACGATTCGACCGCCCGTTTCTTCATGCGCGCCGTGTTTCGCCAGCAGGACAAGTCGCCGGCCATCGACGCCATCCGCGCGGAATTCGACAGCACGGTCGCCACGCGCCTGGACATGGGCTGGAAAATCTACGATCCGCTCGACCCGGTGCGCACCGTGATCATGGTGTCCAAAACCGATCACTGCCTGGACGACCTGCTGTACCGCCGCCGCACGGGCGAACTCAATCTGTCGATCACGGCAGTGGTGTCGAACCACCTCGACCTGCGCCCGATGGTCGAACGCGAAGGCATCCGCTTCATCTTCCTGCCGGTGACGAAGGACAACAAGGCGCAGCAAGAGGCGCGCCTGCTGGAAATCGTCGACGAGACCGACTCCGAACTCGTGGTCCTGGCGCGCTACATGCAGATTCTGTCGGATGGCCTGGCGCGCCGCCTGGCGGGCAAGTGCATCAATATCCACCACTCGTTTTTGCCAGGCTTCAAGGGCGCCAAGCCGTATCAGCAGGCGTTCGACCGGGGCGTCAAGTTGATCGGCGCGACGGCCCACTACGCCACGCCCGATCTGGACGAAGGTCCGATCATCGAACAGGTGCTCACGCGCGTGGACCACAACTACCGGGTCGACCAACTGACCCGCGTGGGGCGCGACAACGAATGCCTGGCGCTGGCCACGGCCGTCAAGTTCCATATCGAGCGCCGTGTGTTCGTGGATGGCAACAAGACTGTCGTGTTCCGCGGGCCGTAATGACATCCCTGGCAACGTTGACTTATACCTAATATAAGTGCGTCATCTAACCGTCGCAAATGTAACAGGACGTTATGTTCATACCTTCTCACAGAGGGGAAGAACATGGAACATCAACAGCAGCATCCGGTGCGCCTGCGCATCAACGGCCAGGACCGGGAATTCAACGTCGAATCGTGGGTAACGCTGCTTGACCTGCTGCGCGAGCGCGCAGGCATGACCGGCACCAAGAAGGGTTGCGATCAGGGCCAGTGCGGCGCCTGCACCGTGCTCGTCGACGGCAAACGGATCAACTCGTGCCTGACGCTGGCCGTCATGCAGGACGGCCGCGAGATCACCACCGTCGAAGGCCTGGCTACCGGCGAAGACCTGCATCCGCTGCAGCAGGCGTTCATCGACTGCGACGCGTTCCAGTGCGGCTACTGTACGCCGGGCCAGCTGTGTTCGGCCGTGGGCCTGATCAACGAAGGCCAGGCCACGTCGCGCGACGACGTGCGTGAACTCATGAGCGGCAACCTGTGCCGCTGCGGCGCTTACCCGCAGATCGCCGATGCGGTCATCAAGGTTCTCGACATGCGCGACACGAAGAAAACCACCGAAGGCTTCACGACCGGGGCGGTGCTGTCATGAACCCGTTCGCCTTTACCCAAGCCACGGACGTCGACGCGGCGCTGGCCGCCCTGCTCGACCCTGACACCCGCCCGATCGCCGGCGGCACCAATCTGCTCGACCTGATGAAGGAAAGCGTGATGAAGCCGTCACGCCTGGTCGACATCAACAACCTCGGCCTGGACCAGGTCGAAGAAAAAGACGGCGGCCTGCTGCTTGGCGCCCTCGCCCGCAACGCGGACACAGCCTACAACCCGGTGGTGCGCGAGCGCTATCCTCTGCTGTCGTCGGCGATCCTGGCCGGCGCCTCGCCGCAACTGCGCAATATGGCGTCCAACGGCGGCAACCTGATGCAGCGCACCCGCTGCGTCTACTTCTATGACGTCGGCACCGCCTGCAACAAGCGCGAACCCGGCACCGGCTGCCCGGCCCGCGAGGGTCTGAACCGCCAGCTGGCAATCCTGGGCACCAGCGAAAGCTGCATCGCCACCCACCCGTCGGACATGTGCGTGGCCCTGCGCGCGCTCGATGCAACGGTGCACGTGCGCTCGATGAGCGGTGCACGTGAAATTCCGTTTGCCGATTTCCACCGCCTGCCGGGCGACACGCCCCAGATCGACAACACGCTGCAGCCAGGCGAGATGATCACCCACATCACCGTGCCCGAGGCTGACCGCTTTATCGGTCACAGTGCCTACATCAAGGTGCGCGACCGGCTGTCGTACGCGTTCGCGCTGGTGTCCGTCGCTGCTGCGCTCGACCTCGATGCCGACGGCACGATCCGCGCCGCGCGCATTGCGCTCGGTGGCGTGGCCCACAAGCCGTGGCGCGTCGAAGCGGCTGAAGAAGCGCTCGTCGGCCAGGCGGTCGGCGAAGCGGCATTCCTGAAGGCCGCCGAAACGATCCTGCAGGGCGCCCAGGGCTTCGGCCAAAACGACTTCAAGCTGCCGCTGGCGCGCAACGCCATCGTGCAAGCCTTGACCACTGCTGCGCGTGGCACCGACCATGCGCGCGGACTCGATGCACAAGGAGAACAAGCATGACCGACCTGATTCCAGAACTGCGCGCGCCGAGCGCGCCGGCCGGCACCGGCCGCGTGAAAAGCGGCATGCAGGTCTCGCGCATTGATGGCCGCGCCAAGGTGACCGGCGAGGCGCAATACGCTGCCGAATACTTCGCTCCCGACCTGGCCTATGGCGTGGTCGTGAGCGGCACCGTGGCCAAGGGCCGCATCACCGGCATCGACACGGCCGAGGCGCTGGCTGTCGCGGGCGTGCTGTCCGTGATGACGCATGAGAACCGCCCCAAGATGCGCTCGTTCGACCTGGCCTGGAAAGACATGACGGCCCCGGCCGGCTCGCCGTTCCGCCCCCTGTTCTCGGACGAGATTTTCTACAGCGGCCAGCCGGTGGCGCTGGTGCTCGCCGAGACCTTCGAAGCCGCGCGCTACGCCGCCTCGCTGGTGCGCGTGCATTACGATGTCGACGCGCACGAAACCAATCTGCTCAAGAGTCTCGATCAGGCCTACGAACCACGCAAGATGAAAGCGGGCTTTGTACCGCCAAGCTCGATCGGCGACGGTGAGAAGGCGTTCGAGGCGGCCGAAGTACGGGTCGACTCGCAGTACTACAACGGCGTCGAGCACCACAATCCGATGGAAATGTTCGCCTCGACCGTGATTCGCGGCGAAAACGGCCATCTGACCATCTACGACAAGACGCAAAGCTCGCAAAACAGCCGCTGGTATGTCTCGCACGGCTTCGGCCTGTCGAGCGACGAAGTCACGGTGCGCAACCCGTACGTGGGCGGCGCCTTCGGTTCCGGCCTGCGCCCGCAATACCAGCTGCCGCTGGCCGTGATGGGCGCGCTGCAGCTCGAGCGTTCGGTGCGTGTCGTGCTGACGCGCCAGCAGATGTTCAGCTTCGGCCACCGTCCGGAAACCTGGCACCGCATCCGTCTGGGCGCTGCGCCGGACGGTACGCTCAAGGCGATCTGGCACGAAGCGATCCAGGAAACTTCGCGCCTCGAGGATTACGTCGAAGTGATCGTCAACTGGTCGGGCCAGCTGTATGCGTGCAGCGACATCAAGCTCGGCTACCAGGTGGTCGCGAACGACCGCTTCACGCCGCTGGACATGCGCGCCCCGGGCGCCGCCCACGGCGTGCACGCCATGGAAGTGGCGATGGACGAGCTGGCCTATGAATTGAAAATGGATCCGCTGGCACTGCGCCTGAAGAACTACACCGAGATCTCGCCGATCGAGGACAAGCCGTTCTCGAGCAAGGAACTGCGCGAGTGCTACCGCCAGGGCGCCGAGCGCTTCGGCTGGGACAAGCGTCCGATCGAGCCACGCTCGATGCAGGACGGCGACGAGCTGGTGGGCTGGGGCATGGCATCCGGCATCTGGGATGCCCTGGTCATGGTGGCGCGCGTGAGCGCCGTGATGCACAGCAATGGCCGCCTGGTCGTGAGCAGTGCGGCCACCGATATCGGCACTGGCACCTATACCGTGATGTCGATGATTGCCGCCGAGGCCATGGGCTTGCCGATGGAGCTGGTGACCTTCCAGCTGGGCGACTCGACGCTGCCGATGGCGCCGATCGAGGGTGGTTCGTCGCACGTAGCCACCGTGGGCTCCGGCGTGTTCGGGGCCTGTGAAAAGCTCAAGAAGTCCCTGCTGAAAATGGCGGTGAAGATGCCTGATTCGCCACTGGCCAAGGCGCGCATGCGCGACGTCGAATTCGGCGACGGCGCAGTCTTCCTGAAAACCGACCCGTCGCGCCGCGTGGAGCTCACCCAGGCGCTGGCGAATGCAGGCGTCGACCAGGTGGAAGAGAAATACTTCATGACGCCGCAGATGCTCAAACAGCGCAAGTACGCGCGCGCCGTGCACTCGGCCGTGTTCTGCGAAGTGCGCGTCAACGAAAAGCTCGGCATGGTGCGCGTCACGCGCGTGGTCAGCGCGATTGCAGCCGGCCGCATCATCAGTGGCAAGACGGCCGCCAGCCAGATCAGCGGCGCGGTCGTCTGGGGCATCAGCCAGGCCCTGCATGAAGAAACCCATACCGATCACAAGTACGGGCGCTTCATGAACCACAATTTCGCCGAATACCACGTGGCGGCCAATGCCGACATCCACGATATCGACGTGATCTTTGTCGAAGAGGATGATCGCATCGTGAGCAAGCAGCTGGGCGCCAAGGGTGTGGGCGAGATCGGCATCGTGGGCGTGGCGGCGGCGATCTCGAACGCCATCTTCCATGCCACCGGTACGCGCCTGCGCACAACACCGATGACGCCAGCGAAATTGCTGCTCGGCGACCGGGAACTCCCGGTGCAGCCGCCGGTCTGACAATACGGCGCTGCAGCGACCAAAAACGCCATCTTCGGATGGCGTTTTTTGTTTTCGGTTTTGCGTTTTCTCTCTATTCGTTTTTGCTGAAAAGAGCGTCATGCAAACCACATACGTGTTTCCACGTAGTTGCACAACAATATGTTTGCTGGTAAAACATCTGGTGCGTAAGACAACGCCACAGGGAGCACGGCACAGTCATAGTGCCGGTTGCCAAACTAAACCAAAAATGAGATCCGAGGACGACACCATGAAGCTCAAGATGCTGTGCGCAGCCGCCTGCCTGACCGCTTTCGGCACGGGCCTGGCCCATGCCCAGGCCTACCCGACCAAGACCATCACCATGATCGTGCCGTTCGCGGCTGGTGGCCCGACCGACACCGTCGCGCGCCTCGTGGCGCAGTCGATGGGCAACACGCTCAAGCAGCAGATCATCGTCGAAAACGTCGGCGGTGCCGGTGGCACCATCGGCGCTGCGCGCGCTGCCAAGGCCGCGCCTGACGGCTACACGCTGTTCCTGCATCACATCGGCCAGTCGACCGCGCCAGCGCTGTACCGCAAGCTGCCGTATGACGCAATCACCAGCTTCGAACCGATCGGCCTGATCACCGACGTGCCAATGACCGTTGTCGCCAAGGCGAACTTCCCCGCCAAGGACATGAAAGAGCTGATCACGTACGTGAAAGCCAACAAGGACAAGGTTACCTACGCACACGCCGGCCTGGGTTCGGCGTCGCACCTGTGCGGCATGCTGCTGCAGACCGCGATGGGCGTCGAGCTGACCACCGTCCCGTACAAAGGCACCGGTCCGGCAATGAATGACCTGCTGGGCGGCCAGGTGGACTTCATGTGCGACCAGACCACCAACACCACCAGCCAGATCAAGGGCGGCAAGATCAAGGCCTACGGCGTAACGACCAAGACCCCGGTCGCCTCGCTGCCGAACCTGCCGACGCTGGACAAGGCTGGCCTGCCAGGCTTCGAAGTCGGTGTCTGGCACGGTCTGTACGCGCCGAAAGGCACGCCGAAGCCAACTGTCGACGCGCTGTCGAACGCCCTGCGCACCGCACTGCGCGATCCGAACGTGGTCAAGCGCTTCGCCGACCTGGGTACCGAGCCGGTTCCGACCAATCAAGCCACGCCGGAAGCCCTGCGCACGCACCTGAAGCAGCAGATCGACCTGTGGGGCCCGATCATCAAGAAAGCCGGCGCCTTCGCCGACTGATGCCGCATTGACGACTTCGCGCCGCGCCGTCCTGTCCGGCTGCGGTGCGGCGTCGTCGCATCTGGAGCCTGGCCAGCGTCGTTGTCATCGTCGTCGCGCGGGGCTGCATCAGTGATCTGCATTCACGCTTTTCGAACCACTGCATCTGCATCACCGCATCTGCAACACCATAAAGGGGACCACCACCGTGCCAGCATTTATCCGCCATCCGAAAGACTTCTGGAGCGGCATTGTCTTTCTATTCTTCGGTCTGAGCGCCGTGATCATCGGCCAGGAATACGAAATGGGCAGTGCCGGCCGCATGGGTCCGGCCTACTTCCCGATCGTGCTGGGCGCCCTGCTTTCGCTGATCGGCGTTGCCTCGTTCGTGCGCTCGTTCTTCCGTCCTGGCGAAGCGATCGGCCGCATCTATTATCGCGAACTGATTATCGTGCTGGCCGCCGTGCTGCTGTTCGGCTTCCTGGTGCGCAATGCCGGACTGGCGCCTGCGGGCTTCCTGCTGATCCTGATCAGCTCGTACGCCAGCGATAAATTTGAATTGAAGAAGTCACTCGCGCTGGCCGTGGGCATGACGTTGTTTGCAATCGGTCTGTTCGTCAAGCTGCTTGGCTTGCCGATGCCGATCATTGGCCCTTGGCTCGGTGGGAATTAAATCATATGGAAATTTTCAGTAACCTCGCACTGGGCCTCGAGACGGCCCTGTCCATGCAAAACCTGTTCTACTGCCTGGTCGGCGTGTTCGTCGGCACCGCAGTGGGCGTCCTGCCGGGCCTGGGCCCGATCGCCACCATCGCCATGCTGCTGCCGGCCACGTTCGGCCTGCCGCCAGAGTCGGCGCTGATCATGCTGGCCGGTATCTACTACGGCGCGCAATACGGTGGCTCGACCACCGCGATCCTGGTCAATCTGCCGGGCGAATCCTCGTCGGTGGTGACGGCACTGGACGGCTACCAGATGGCCCGCAACGGCCAGGCCGGCAAGGCGCTGGCCACTGCGGCGATCTCGTCGTTCTTCGCCGGTACCGTTGCCACGGTCCTGCTGGCCCTGGCCGCGCCGCCACTGGCCGATCTGGCACTTGAATTCGGCCCGGCCGAATACTTTTCGCTGATGGTGCTGGGCCTGGTCGCTTCGGTTGTGCTGGCCAGCGGCTCGCTGCTCAAGGCCATTGGCATGGTGCTGCTCGGCCTGCTGCTGGGCGTGGTCGGTACCGACGTCAACTCGGGTTCGGCGCGCTACACCTTCGACATGCCGGAACTGGCTGACGGCATCAACTTCGTCATCGTCGCGATGGGCATGTTCGGTATCGGCGAAATCATCCGTAATCTCGAGCACAACGAAGACCGCAACCTGGTGATGAAAAAAGTCACCGGGCTGATGCTCAACAAGGAAGACTTCAAGCGCATCATGTGGCCGGTCATCCGCGGCACGGGCCTGGGCTCGCTGCTGGGCATCCTGCCGGGCGGTGGCGCCATGCTGGCCTCGTTCGCGTCGTACTCGCTCGAGAAGAAAGTGTCGAAAAACTCGGCCAACTTCGGTAAGGGCGCCATCGAAGGTGTTGCGGCGCCGGAAGCGGCCAACAACGCCGGCGCGCAGACCTCGTTCATCCCGATGCTGACGCTGGGCATTCCATCGAACCCAGTGATGGCGCTGATGATCGGCGCGATGATCATCCAGGGCATCCAGCCTGGTCCGGCCGTCATGACCGAGCAGCCTGGCCTGTTCTGGGGCCTGATCGTCTCGATGTGGGTCGGTAACCTGTTCCTCGTCGTGCTGAACCTGCCGATGATCGGTATCTGGGTGCGCATGATCATGGTGCCGTACCAGATGCTGTACCCGGCCATCCTGATGTTCTGCGCGATCGGCGTGTTCAGCTTGAACAACAGCACCTTCGACGTCTACCTGATGGCGCTGTTCGGCCTGCTCGGCTACCTGTGCGCCAAGCTCGAACTGGAGCCCGCGCCGATGCTGCTCGGCTTCATCATCGGCCCGATGATGGAAGAATACCTGCGCCGCGCCCTGCTGCTCTCGCGCGCCGACCCAATGGTATTCATCGAGCGTCCGATCTCGGGCGTCATGCTGGGCCTGGCCGCCGCCGCCATGATCGTCGTGCTGCTGCCATCACTGCGCAAGAAACGCGAAGAAGCCTTCCAGGAAGACTAAGGCACCAAGCCAACGTCAACCCGCACCACCCGCGCCGCCCGGCGCCGGCCCCCAGGCCGGCCCGGGCGGTCGCCGTTTACGCCCGAGAGCACGCTTCACCCCGCCCCACCCCCGTCACCAGATACTGAACAATTAGGGTCAGAGTCGACTTATTGGGCAATTCCTCAATGTTGTCAAACAATCTGACTCCGACCCCAATTGGAAAGCAATAGCCGCGCGGAATGCTGCCTGACGGCATTGCACACGGACAATGTAGAGAGATTTATTGCTCAATAATTCGACTCTGACCCTAATTGGATGGTCGGATCGGGCTGGGCCGAGCGGTTATTCGCGGCGTTCGGTGTGCAGGGGGAGGAGGACGGTGAAGGTGCTGCCCTGGCCGTTGCCGGGGCTGTGGGCGGTGACGGTGCCGTCGTGGGCTTCGACCAGGTTCTTGACGAGGGCCAGACCCAGGCCGAGGCCGCCGCCGGTGCGGTCGGCTGAACGTTCGGCCTGAACGTAAAGGTCGAACAGGCGCGGCATCAGGTCGGGCGCGATGCCCATGCCGTTGTCGGTGACCCGCAGCGCTGCCATCGTGCCCCGCTTTTCCAGGGCGACACGGATGATGCCGCCACTGTCCGTGTAGCGAATCGCATTGGTCAGCAGATTGCTCACCACCTGGATCAGGCGCGTGCGGTCGCCCAGCACCGGCAGGCTGGGCGCACCCGCTGCCAGTTCGAGGCGGTGCCGTTTCTGGTTTGCGGCCGACTGCACCTGCTCGAGCGCCGCGGCGATTACGTCAGCCAGTTCCACCGGCGCTTTTTCCAGTTGCACCAGGCCGCGGCTCACCCGCGAGACGTCCAGCAGATCCTCGACCAGCCGGCTCATGTGCGTGACCTGGCGCCGGATCAGTTCGCCCATCTGGTTGGCGCGCTGCGACGTGACGCCCTCGGGCAGCAGCATGCTTGCCGCCATGGCCGCCGCCGACAGCGGCCCGCGCAATTCGTGGCTGAGTGTGGCGAGGAATTCGTCCTTGCTGCGATCGGCTTTCTGCAGCGCGGCAGCCTTGTCGTCCAGCAGGTCGTTCAGGGCTTCGATATTGCGGTTGCGCTCTTCGAGGCGGGTCGAGACGAGTTGCAGTTCTTCCTGCCGCGCCTGCAGCGCGCCAAGGGCGTCGGCCAGTTCGCGGTTCTGGTGCCGCGCTTCGGACAAGGCCGCATGATTGGGCAGCGTTTCGAACCCCGCCACCAGCGGGCCGAACCCGTCAGCACTGATGAAACCGGCGTTGACAGGAAAGCGCTTGCCAACCGTGATCCGGGTGCCGGCGGGCCCACTGTCGATGTCGAACTGGTCCATCAGCCGGCGGGCCGACAGAATGCCGACACCCATGCCCGAGGTCGACCGGTACGCGCCGGACAGGATGTGCCCGACATCGGCGATGCCCGGCCCGCGGTCAGCAAACGTGATGGAAAGATGCTGCGGCGCCACGGCCCCCTCGGCCACGAACGAGACGGAACCGGCGCCGGCATAGTTGAAGATGTTGCGCGCCAGCTCGGACACGACCGTGCCGATACGGGCCTGGTCGACCGAACCGAAGCCGCAGGCGCCGGCGATCTGGCGCGCACGCTGGCGCGCGACGATCACGTCGAATTCGGTATCGACATTGAGCGTCAAAATGGCCTGCGTCATGCGCGCTGGGGAAAGATCATGGTGTCACTCTACAGAAATAAGTGGCATCTGAAGAGTGCAGAGGCCGGTGGCGGGCCGAATTATACCCCGCCACCACGGCGCATTATCCTACAAATTGTTACACCCGATCCCGCCGCAACGCGACACTGCCAATTACACGCCCACCATCGAGACGGCCTTCGTGTTGAGATACGATTCCAGCGCTTCCGGGCCGCCTTCCGAGCCGTAGCCCGAATCCTTGATGCCGCCAAATGGCAGCTCGGCGCTTGGCGTAGCGGGCTGGTTAATCCACAACATGCCCACTTCGACGCGGTTCATCAGCAACTGGGCGTTCTTGATCGAGCGCGTGAACGCGTAACCGGCCAGGCCGTACGGCAGGCGATTGGCTTCCGCGATCATGTCTTCCAGGCTGTCGAAGCCGCGAATGCCGGCGATCGGGCCGAATGGCTCGTCGTTGAACATGCTGGCGTCGAGTGGCACGTCGGCCAGGATCGTCGGCGCGAAGAAGTTGCCGCTGGTGCCCACGCGCTCACCGCCCGTTGCCACCGTGGCGCCGCGAGTGCGCGCATCGTCGACCACCTTGGCCATCGCATCCAGGCGGCGCGCGTTGGCCAGGGGGCCGAGCGTCGTGCCATCGGCCATGCCATCGCCGAGCTTGAGGCTTTCGGCGTGCTGCACGAGTGCGCGCGTGAACTCGGCCTTGACGGCGTTGTGCACGAGGAAGCGGGTCGGCGAAATGCAGACCTGGCCGGCATTGCGGAACTTGGCCGCGCCCGCCGCCTTGACGGCCAGCGCCACGTCGGCATCCTCCGCGATGATGACCGGCGCGTGGCCGCCCAGCTCCATCGTCGCGCGCTTCATGTGCGCGCCGGCCAGCGCGGCCAGCTGCTTGCCCACTGGCGTCGAGCCGGTAAACGTCACCTTGCGGATGATCGGGCTCGGAATCAGGTAGCCCGAAATCTCGGCCGGATCGCCAAACACCAGGCCGACGACGCCCGGCGGCAGGCCGGCGTCGACGAAGCACTGCAGCAGCGCCGCAGGCGAAGCCGGGGTTTCTTCCGGGGCCTTGCACAGGAACGAGCAGCCGGTCGTGAGCGCTGCAGCGAGCTTGCGCACGATCTGGTTGATCGGGAAGTTCCAGGGCGTGAACGCAGCAACCGGGCCGACCGGCTCTTTCAGCACGAGCTGCTGGGCGGCCGGGTTGCGCGACGGGACGATGCGGCCATACACGCGCATGCCCTCGGCGGCGAACCAGTCGATGATCTCGGCGCCGGCCAGGGCCTCGCCCTTGGCTTCGGCCAGTGGTTTACCCTGCTCCTGCGTCAGCAGGCGCGCGATGTCGCCGGCGCGCTCGCGCAGCAGCGTCGCGGCGCGGCGCATGATCGCCGCGCGTTCGGCGGCGGGCACGGCGCGCCAGGTCTCGAAGCCCTTCTGGGCGGCGGCCAGCGCGCGATCGAGGTCAGCGATGCTGGCGTGGGCGACCTTGCCGATCGGCTGGCCGGTGGCCGGATTGATTACCGGGATGGTCTTGCCGCCGCTGGCGTCGTGCCATTCGTTGGCGATGAGGAGACGGGTATCGGGGTAGCTGGAAGTCGTCATGGTAAGTGGTCCTGTGGTAAGGACGACAATCTTACCGTGGATAGCGACTCCCTGCAGAGGACCCCATCGCTTCGACGGCGCTCGTCTCGGCCATCGAACGGATGCGCGCGGCCATTGCCTCCATCGAAAACGGCTTGGTGAGCACCGCCATTCCCGGATCGAGGTAGCCGTTATTGAGTACCGCATTCTCCGCGTAGCCCGTGATGAACAAGACCTGCAGGCCGGGCCGCACTGCACGCCCGGCGTCGGCCATCTGGCGCCCGTTCATGCCGCCGGGCAGCCCCACGTCCGTTACCAGGAGGTCGATCCGCGCATCCGATTGCAGCATCTTGAGACCCGTCGCGCTGTCGGCCGCCTCGATCCAGCCAAAGCCGAGATCCTGCAGGATGTCGATGACCAGCATGCGCACGGTCGGCTCATCGTCGACAACCAGCACCGTGGCCACCTGCCCCGACTGCGTCAGCGCCGTGGGCGCCGCGACGTCGGGTTCCAGCTCGGTGGCGCCAGCGCCGTAATGCCGCGGCAGATAGATGCTCACGGTCGTGCCCTGCCCCACTTCGGAATAGATGCGCACCTGGCCACCCGACTGCTGGGCAAACCCATAAATCATCGACAGTCCGAGGCCCGTGCCCTGGCCGATCGGCTTGGTCGTAAAGAAAGGCTCGAACGCGCGCGCCACGACGTCCGGCGCCATCCCCACACCCGTATCGCTGACGGACAAGGCCAGGTACTGGCCCTCTGCCATGTTCTGCTGGCGCGCGACGCGCTCGTCGATCCACTTGTTGGCCGTTTCGACCGTGATGGCGCCGCCATCGGGCATGGCGTCGCGCGCATTGATGCACAGGTTCAGCAGCGCATTTTCGAGCTGCGACGCATCGACCAGCGCCGGCCACGCATCGGCAACGCACACTACCTCGATTCGCACGGCCGGGCCCACCGTGCGCTGGACCAGCTCCTGCATGTCGGTGACGAGCCGGTTCACGTTGGTCGGCTTGGGCATCAAGGTTTGCTGGCGCGAGAACGCGAGCAGGCGGTGGGTCAGGGCCGCGGCCCGCTTGGACGCGCCCAGCGCCGTCGCAATGTAACGATCAAACTCATTGAAGCGCCCCTGCTGCATGCGCATCTGCATCAGCTGCAGCGCGCCGGAAATACCAGCCAGCAGATTGTTGAAATCGTGTGCCAGGCCGCCGGTCAGCTGGCCGACCGCTTCCATCTTCTGACTCTGGCGCAAGGCGTTCTGCATTGCCTCGAGCTCGGCCATCTGCTCCTGGTCGCGCGTGATGTCGCGGCCCACCGCATTGATCATCGCATCGTGTGCACGGGTCGACCACGAGATCCAGCGGTAACTGCCATCGCGATGGCGGTAGCGGTTGTCGAACCGTTGATGGCCAATCCCTTCCGCCAACTCGCGCGCACCGGCAACCGTATGGGCAATATCGTCCGGATGAATCAGGTCGAACAGATTCGATCCGACCAACTCGTGCTCGCGCCAGCCCAGCACGGACGACCAGGCCGGATTGGTGGCCGTGATCGCCCCGTCGAATGTACAGCGCAGCATGATGTCCGACGACAGCGTCCACAGCGCATTGCGATCCTGCGCCCGCTCCGCCACCTGGCGCTCGAGATCGAGCAAGATCCGCTTGCGCTGGTCGATGTCGTCGAACACCAGGATGATGCCGGCCTGCGCGCCGGCGCTGTCGATCAGCGGCACGGCGCTGACGGCGACCCAGGTTTCCGTGCCGTCCGCCGCGCGCCGCAGAAATTCGTCGCCCGGCGTGACGAGCTCGCCGCGCAAGGCGCGCGCACTCGGATAGTCGTCGGGCGCCAGCAAGCGGCCCTGCGCATCGAACCCGCGCCAGTGTTCCCAGGCGCGCTGCAGGCCATGCGCGGGCGAGAAACCGGGGACAAAGGTCAGGAACACCGGGTTGTTCAGGATGGCTTGCCCAGCCATGTCGAACAGGCAGATACCCACCGGCAGGTGCTCGATGACGGTGGCGAGCCGGCTGGCCGCCTCCCTGCGCGCGACAATCTCCTGCTCCAGCGTGATATTGCGCTTGATGAGCTGGGTCTGCGCAGCGTCGCGCTCTCTGGCGGCAATGACGCCGGCCGTCGTTTCAGTGGCGATATTGAGAAGGCCAGCAATGTGGCCCTCGCTGCGCAGCGGGCTGTACGCGAACGACCACCACGTCTCTTCTTCGTAGCCACTGCGCGTCATGACCAGCGGCAGATCGGTGAAACTCACCGCCTCGCCGGCCATCACGCGCGCCACTAGCGGACCGATGTCGTCCCAGATTTCCGACCAGACCTCGGGCAGTGGTCGCCCCAGCGCGCCCGGATAGCGTTTGCCGAGAAACGGCACGTATGCTGCGTTGTAGAGCAGCGTTTGCTCCGGGCCCCAGGTGGCGCACATCGCCACGGGCGTTGCCAGCATCATGCCGAAGACGGCTTCGAGTGCCGCCGGCCAGGCTGCGCGTGCACCCAGTGGGGTCCCGCTCCAGTCGAATGCCGCGATGTCGGTGTGCGCCGCGGTCACGCCCCTTCCTCAGTGACACGTAACAGGATGACGGGCGCCTGGGGCAGCTTGACAAGCATGTAATTACGTTGGCGCATGTAAATATATAGTGTGGAACGTCATCAATGACCTCCGGAATTTTTGCACAATTTCGCGGTTCGCGTTGCACCGTTACGCTCAGCAGTACCGCCGATGCAACGGCGCCGCAGGGGATGGCACGCATCAATTTGTTAATCATGCGACAATTCGCCACCGAATTTCCCGGCTGTATGTACCAAGACCTTTCAAGAGAGTTCCTTCCATGTCACCGCCCAAGCCACGCCACGGCTCCCCGCTGTTATTGCTCCCGATCGCGCTGATCATCATCGCGCTGGCCGTCCTGTTTGCCTGGATCGGCGGCTGGTTCGGCAACAAGAACGTCACCCCCCAAACGATGGTCAATACCGCCGAAGCCTCCGGCACGCAGCAACCAGGCTTTCGCCGTGCGCACGCCAAGGGCATCTGCATCGTTGGCACCTTTGCACCAACGCCCGCCGCCGCGCAACTGTCCACGGCGCGCGTGTTTTCGCAGCCGTCCACGCCGGTCCTGGGCCGCTTTTCCAGCCCCGGCAACGACCCGCATTCGCCCGACAACAAGGCAGCCGTGCGCGGCATGGCGCTGCAACTGAAAACGGACGACGGCCAGGAGTGGCGCATGGCGATGAACAGCTTCCCGTTCTTCGCCGCATCCACCCCGGAAGCCTTCCAGGCGCTGAACGCCGCCCGCCTGCCCGACCCGGCGACCGGCAAGCCGGATCCGGCGAAGATGGACGCCGTGCTGGCTGCCCATCCGGAGATCAAGAAGTTCATGGCATGGTCCAAGAGTGCGGCGACGCCCGACAGCCTGGCCAACACGCGCTTCAATGGCGTCAATGCGTTTCGCCTGACCAATGCCGCTGGCGCGACGCGCGCCGTGCGCTGGTCGATGCGCCCGCACACGCCGTTCGTGGCGGCCGACCCCGAGCAGCTGAAGACCGCCGACCGCGACTTCCTGGCGGCCGATCTCGATCGCCGCCTGGCGGCCGGTCCGCTGAAATGGGACATGGTGATGCAGTTCGCCGAACCGGGCGATCCGATCGAAGACCCCTCCAAAGCCTGGCCCGACACGCGGCCCGAGACGATCGCCGGCACGCTCACGCTCGTGCGCGCCGAGCCGCAGGTCGCCGGCCCATGCCTCGATCTGAACTTCGATCCGCTGATCCTGCCGAAGGGTATTGCAGGCACAGACGATCCGGTCCTGCATGCCCGTTCGTCGATCTACTCGGTCTCGTTCAACCGCCGCGAGCGTGAAATCAGCACGGGCAACCTCCACACCGGGAGCGTGCGATGAACCGCCCACGCCACTTCAACCTGCTCGCCCGCATACTCCACTGGTCGATGGCCGTCGCGATCCTGGCGATGCTGTTCGTCGGCGCCGCCATGGTGGTGTCGCTGCGCCACCGCGAATTTCTGCTCGACCTGCACCGCCCGCTGGGCCTGGCGATCCTGCTGCTGGCGATCGTGCGCCTCGTGAATCGGCTGCTGAATACACCGCCGCCGCTGCCGGCCGATCTGCCGCGCACCCAGGTGTGGGCGGCCACCGCGTCGCACTGGGCGCTGTACGCGCTGATGCTGGCCATGCCGCTGATCGGCTGGGCCATGCTGTCGGCCGGCGGCTATCCGATCGTGCTGTTCGACGGCGTGAACCTGCCGGCGATCCTGCCGCACAGCCCCACCATGTACGGCTTCCTGCGTCCGCTGCACGGTGTGCTCGCATATGTGCTGTTCTTCACGATCCTGGCGCACCTGGGCGCGGCGCTGTACCACGTGTGGGTCCGGCGTGACGAAGTGTTCGGGCAGATGGCCAAGGGCGACTGAGTTATCGGTGCAGCACCGCACCGAGCCCGCGCATCCGGCCACGTATCGTATTGACTCCATCTGCAGCAGGCGCACGGGCGCCCCGCTGCGGATTCACTTTTCAAGCGAGACGTTCATGCAAAAATACACAGCAGCCATCGTGGGTGGCTTGATCGCAGGCGTGGTCACGACAGCGGTCATGGTCGCAGGCCGCAAGTCCGGTGTGCTCACCAAAACGCTCGACCGGGATGCGGTCGACTGGATCGACGACGTGACGGGCTCGCGCGCCGTCATCGGCGACGCCGGCACCAGCGCCGTGGAATTCGTCAATCACCTGGGCGCCTCGGCCGCATTTGCCGCCGCCGTCCCCAAGCTGCGCGAACTGGCCCCAAGCCTGTCGCCGGCCGCCATCGGCACGCTGTACGGCACGGCGCTGTACGCCGTGAATATCGGCGCCATCGCGCCGGTCCTGGGCATCACCGAGGGTGAAGTCAAGGCCGGCCCGCGCAAGGCCGGCGAGCGCTGGGCGATCCACGTGCTGCAGGCTGTTGTTACCGCCGTCCTGGCCGACCGTTTCACCGGTCCTTCGCGTCGCCGCTGATCCGGCTGCGCGCAGCGCACGTCCCGCGTCCCTAGTCGAAGCGGCGCTGCAACACCAGCAGCGCCGCGCCTCCCAGCCCCACCCACATCACGATCCAGAACAGGTCCTGGCCTGCCAGCAGGCCGGCTTGCCGTGCCAGCTCGGCCCCGCCACCAAACAGCAGCGATGATTTATCGGCCAGGCGCGATGCATGCAGCGCCGTGCGTTCCTGCAGTCCGATATTGGTCATGCCCACGCCCAGCGCGAGGCCGGCCTGCCCCAGCATGTTTTTCAGTTGCTGGGCGTTCGAGAACACCACATTGTCCGCCTGCAGCTCCTTGAAGGCGTGAATCGCCGTCGTCGCCATCCCCAGGGTCAGAAAGCCGCCGAACAGGCCGAGCCAGAAGATCACTGCATCCCACGCATAGGCGCGCGGGTCGAGCGTCGCAAAGCGCCAGCCGAGCAAGGCCAGCATCAGAAAGCCGGTGACGAAAAACTTGGTCGGATGCGGGCGCCGCTTGACCAGTTCGAGCATCACGAAGAACGCGATGACCGTGGCCAGCAACCCCGTTCCCTGCAGTTCGCCGGCCTGCTCCAGCCCCACGCCAAGGCCCTTCTGCACCACCTGCGGCAGCAGCGTGTTGACCATGCCGAGCATCGCGTAACAGACGCTGAAGATGACGAGGCCCAAGCGATAGCGTGGGCTGCGCAGCACGCCCAGGTGCAGGAACGGCGCGCTGCGGCGCGCATGCAGCAACCCGAACGCGGCCAGCAGCGCGAGTCCCAGCACCAGGTGCGCCAGGAGCGATCCGCGTTCGCCATGCCAGTCATACGTCAGGTGCTGCAACGCGTACAGCGTGATGGCCGCGCCGGCTGCCAGCAGCATCGCATCGATGGCATGCATGCGCGATGGCGACCCGCCGGAGGCGCGATCGAGCGTGACGGCGTCCTGCGGCATCCAGCGCGCGGTGATCAATGCGCCCAGCGTCGCGAGCGCGGCCAGCACCAGGAACATCCCGCCCCACGCCTCGTGGCCGAGCATCTTCGCGGCCACCCAGGGCCCGAGCGCCAGCCCGCCCGACAAGGCGGCGCCATACGCGGCGATGCCCTGCAGGCGCTGTGGCGATGGCGGGATCAGGTTGACCATCATGCGCGAGACCGTCATGAACACGCCGCCGCCCAATGCCATCAGCACGCGGCCGCCGGCAAACCCGGCCACGCTGGCGCCAGTGGCGCACACCCACGCGCCGACCAGGTAGAACAGCACGGCGCCCAGCAAGTAGTTGCGCCAGCCGAGGCGCTGCAGCAGCACGGTCATCTGCGAAATCGCCAGCACCGCCACGGCGGCGTAGAGCGCCGAGACCGTCGCGTACTCCTCGGGCGAGGCGCCGATATGGCCCATGATCGCGGGTGCGGCCAGCACCGTCATCCCCGTCGACAGGAACTCGATCAGGTTGAACACGAAGATGGCGCCCAGCAGCGCCGGGCGCGGCGTCGTAACGCCAGCGGCTGCGTTCAACGCGCCACCACGGCCGCTGGCGCGCCGAGCGCGCGGCGGATCGCCGCGTCGGCGCCGTGCGATTCCGTCTCGAACACGACCGTCTCGTACGAATGGCGCACCGCGCCGGCCTGCATCAGGCTCGGACCATCGGCGCGGCTGGTATCGATCGCGACCTTCATCGACAGGCCCAGGCGCAGCGGATGGCGCGCCAGCTCCTGCGCATCGAGCGCGATACGCACCGGCACGCGCTGCACGACCTTGATCCAGTTGCCGGTCGCGTTCTGCGCCGGCACCGCGGCAAAGGCGCTGCCGGTACCGGCTTCCTGGCCGACTACTCGGCCGTGGAACACGACGTCGGCGCCATACACGTCCGACGTCACGGCCACCGGCTGGCCGATGCGCACGTCCTTCAGCTGCGTCTCTTTCAGGTTGGCCGTGACCCACATCTGGTCGAGCGGGACGATCGCCATCAGCGGCGCGCCTTGCGCCACGCGCTGGCCGATCTGCACATTGCGCCGGGCGACGATGCCGCCCACCGGTGCGGCCAGCGTCGTGCGGGCCAGGCCCAGTGACGCGTCACGCACGCCGGCAATCGACGACAGCACGTCAGGGTGCCGTTCGAGCGTCGTGCCATCGACCAGCGCGCGCGCAGCATCCACCTGCTGGCGCGCGGCGTTCAAGGCTGCGCGGGCGGCGCCCACGGCATCGTCGGCATGGCGGATGTCTTCGCCCGACACGGCGCCCGTATCGGCCAGCTGACGGCGGCGCGCCAGATCGCTCTCTGCCCTGGCCAGGTCGGACTCGCGCTGCACGACGGTGGCGCGCAGCTGCCCGACGCCGGCCAGTTGCGAGCGCACTTGCCGCGCCGACCTGGCCAGCGCCGCTTCGGCGCGGTCCAGCGCCAGCCGGGCGTCGACGTCATTGAGCTGGACCAGCACCTCGCCCGGCCGCACGAAATCCGTGTTGTCCGCAGCGATGCGCGTGACGGTGCCCGCGACCTGCGGCGTGACGTGCACCAGATTGCCCTCCACGTAAGCGTCTTCCGTCTGCTGGCTGTTCCAGCCGATGCCCAGCACCCCGGGCGAGGACCAGGCAATGCCGGCGGCAGCCGCCAGCACGGCGGCGGACAGGCCAAGCGCCAGCTTGCGCCGGCTTTGCGGCTGATTGGTTTGTTCAGTCATGTGATGATTCCAGCATTCTTAATGGATGGCGGCCTGAAAGCCCCCGCCGAGCGCCCGCACGAGATGCACGTCCAGCGTGTAGGCACGGGCTGCGAGGTCGGCCTGGCCACGGCGCTGCGCGACGACCTGGGTTTCGGCAATCAAGACCTGCACAAAATTGCCCAGGCCCGCGCGGTAGCGCTGCTCGGCCAGCGCGTAGGCTTCTTCGGCCGCGCCAAGCGCCGCGTCCTGCTCGCGCCGGCGCTCGCCCAGCCAGCGCAGCGACGTCAGTTGCGCGCCCACGTCACGCAGCGCTTCGAGCACGGCGCCGTTGTACTGCGCGACGGCGAGATCGTAGTCGGCGTTGCGCGCCGCCAGATTGCTGCGCAGGCGCCCGCCATCGAGCAGCGGCAAGGTCACGAGCGGACCGGCGGCAAACGTGCGGCTGCCACCCTGCACCAGCCGGTCGAAGCCCAGGCTGGCCAGGCCCCCCGAGACACTCAGGTTCACGGTCGGATAGAACTGCGCTTTGGCGACGTCGATGTCGCCGCTGGCTGCTTCGACCTGCCAGCGCAGCGCCACCAGCTCCGGCCGGCGCCCGAGCAGCGCGGCGGGTATATCCGCCGGCACGCCGGGTGGCCGGGCCGGCGCCAGGTGCGGCCGCGCGATCGTCTCGGCAGCATCCTGCCCCTGCCCGCTCAGGGCCGCGAGCTGGCCGCGCGTCAGCGCCAGCGCTTCGTCGAGCGCCGCGATCTCGCCGCGCGCCGACGGCACGCCAATCTCGGCCTGCCGGAGTTCCGCCTTGCTGTCCAGTTGCGCCGCTACACGCTGACGTACCAGGTCAGCGATGCGGGTACGCTGGCGCAGCTCCTGTTTGGCCAGGTCGCGCCGCGTGTACAGGTGGTCCAGCTGCAGATAGGCTTGCACGACGGCGCCGGCCACGGCCAGGCGCGCTGCCTGCGCTTCGGCCTGGCGTGCATTCACGCGTCCCGCAGCGGCGGCCACGCCGGCCGCGTTCTTGCCCCAGAAATCCAGTTCGTAACCGAGGCTGACGCCGAGGTCGTTCGCCCACTGCCAGCTGCCTGCGAGCGGTTTCGGTACGCTGCCGTTGTCGCTGTAGCGCTGGCGCACCGGATGCGCCGTGGCGCTGGCCTGCGGCGCCAGTGCGGCGGCCGCCAGGCCTTCAAGGGCGGCCGCCTGGCGCACGCGCGCCAGTGCGGCAGCAATCGTGGGGCTGGCCTCGCGCGCCCCATCGACCAGTTGGTCGAGCTGCGGGTCGCCGTAGGCGCGCCACCAGTCCTGCACCGGCCAGGAAGCAGGTGCAGATGCCGACAGGGCCTGTCCAGAGAGCGTGCGCGTGGAATGCGCCGCCGCATCGATATTCAGGCGGGCCGGCGTGGGCTGCGGCCCCATCGACACGCAGCCAGTCAGTAACAGGATTACAGCGCCCAGGGCCAGGCGGCATGCGCTCCGGCCCGGCGTGCGTGTGGGTTGAAGCATGGTGTGCCTCGGCTTGTTTCGGGAAGGCCGAAGCTTACGCGGCGCCGCCCGTGCCGGCCATGCCGCCAGGTGCATGCAGGTCATGCAGAATCTGCATGACCTGCATGCACCTGGTGCCTCAGGCGTTTGCGGATGCCGGGTGCGACGCGGTCAGCGTGGAACGCACGAACGCGCGCAGCCAGACATTGGCGGGATCGCGATGGCTGCGCTCGTGCCAGTACAGCGCCAGATGCACGGGCGGCAGGTCGATGGGCAGGCGCGCAAGCACGAGGCCCAGGTCGCGCGCCAGCGGCCGGGCCAGGCGCAGCGGAATGGTGGCAATGGCGTCGGTATGCAGCGCGATGTGGGCCGCCGACGTGTAACTGGGCACGTGACACAGGATGCGCGACGGCGCGAGCAGCGTCTCCAGCTTGCGCGTGACGGCCCCGTTGTGCTGGCTTGTCTGCTCCATCTCGATCAGCACGTGACGGTGCGTCAGATAAGCATCGCGATCGAGCTGGCCGGCGCACGGATGCCCGGCCCGCATCACGCACGCGTACTCGTCGGTCCAGAGCTTGCGCCGGCGAATATTGTTGACCAGTTGCGGGAAGCGGCCGATGGCCAGGTCGATGTGACCGCGCTCGAGCTGCGCCTCGATCGCGCCGGGGTCGATGTGGACGCTGCGCAGTTGCAATCCAGTGGCGCCATCTTCCAGGCGCGCCAGTCCGGCCAGCAGCTGCGGCAGGATGTTCACGACGGCGCCGTCGACCATGTACAGGCCAAACGAGCGCTGCGCGGTGAGCGGATCGAAGACAGCGGGACCGCTGTCGAGTTCGCGTGCGGCGTCGAGCACGGCCGCGATCGGACCGGCCAGCGCCAGCGCGCGCGTGGTCGCGACCATGCGCTGGCCGCTGCGCACGAACAGCGGGTCGTCGAAGTGGGTACGCAAGCGGGCCAGCGCGCGGCTGACCGTGGGCTGGCTCATGCCGAGCAGTTCGGCAGTGCGGGTAAGGCTGCCCTCGCGCAGCAGGCTGTCGAGGATCAGTAACTGGGACAGGTCGGGAATCACGGCCGCATCATAGCACCGGGCCTGCGCGGCGTGATCCCCCCTGAGCTGGCTTAAGCGCCCAGCACCTTGCGCAGTGTGCGCGACAGGTCTTCGGCCGAGAACTTGGCGACGTAGGCGTCGGCGCGCACGTTCTTGACGTGTTCCTCGTTGGTGGTGCCCGACAGCGACGAATGGATCACCACCGGCAGGTTGCCGAAGCGCTGGCTCGACTTGATGTTGCGGGTCAGCGTGAAGCCATCCATCTCCGGCATCTCGAGGTCGGTCAGCACCATCGCGACGCGGTCGTACACCGTGCGGCCTTCGGCTTCGGCAGCGGCCGCGATCGACCCCAGCTGGTCCCAGGCTTCCTTGCCGCTCTTGGTCATGATGAACGGCAGGCCCATCGCGTCCAGACCCTGCTCGATCAGCGCACGGGCGACGACCGAATCGTCGGCCGCCAGGATGACGCTGCCCGGCTTGATCGAGATCTTGTTGCCCACGGCCTGCGACAGGTCCTGGCGGTCCTGCTCGGGGTTCAGACGGCGCAGGATGGTTTCCACGTCGAGCACCTGGGCCAGGCGGGCCGGCTGGCCCTCGGCTTCCGGCAGGCGGGCGATGCTGGTGACCATGCCGGTGCCGGCGGTGTTCTCGGCCGTCATCACCTGGCTCCAGTCGAGACGCACGATTTCTTCGACGCTCTCGACGGCAAACGCCTGCGTGGTGCGCGCAAATTCGGTCACCAGCATGATGTTCAGTCCCGTCTTGGGCGTGACGCCGGTGATGCCCGGCAGGTCGAGCACCTGGATGATGTGGCCACGCAGATTGACCACGCCCAGCACGTGCTGCGGTGCGCCGGCGACGGCGGTGATTTCGGGCATCGCCACGATCTCGCGTATCTTGAAGACGTTGATCCCGAACAGTTCGTTATGATTGCCCTCTGCATCGCCACCGAGGCGGAACAGCAGCAATTCGAACTTGTTGGTTCCCGTCAGATTGCTGCGCTCATCGACTTCTTGTTGTACCGATTTCATGGCTGATCCTGTCAAAAGTAATGCTGTCCGGAAATCATTGTAGACGGGCTGCAGGCCCTTGGGTCATTACAGACCGAAAGCGTCGCAGATTTAGCGTCGGTCGGTGCAAAAAAACCACGAATTGTCACACCTACCGTTCCGGACTGCCATACAGTCGCTCGCCGCCCGGTGGCCATGGGCGAAGAATACACCCGAACCTGTGCGCATGCGCCCCTGTCAGCGCGTCTGCGATCCCGCGCAATCGGACCCGGCTGGCGAACTGCCCGCACTGCATAGCGCAGTATTGACAGGAGATTTAGAACAGCGCCAGTATCGTTTGGAGGCGGATCAGGGATGGCGATTGCAGCACCATTGGCGAACTCGTTGGTGGAAGGGGACGACCCATGCATCTATATGGCAAATGCACCGTGTCAGCACTTGCCGCGACACTCATGCTGGGATCCTGCGTTCAGCGGCCGGCAGCGCATGCCACTTTGCCAGCCAATGCTGCTTCGGCAGCTGTCGCTGGGCCGGCGGCATGGCCCACACCGTGGCCAAACACGTTGACGCCCCTCGGCGACGGTTATCCAGCATCCGGTGCACCCTGTCGGCGCGTCGGTGAAAGCGCGGCCACCATCAATTTCCTTGACCACACCGCCGTCCTCGTCGGGTGCCCGACGCCAGGCGACGCGCTGCAACTCGGCGGCAAATTCATCGCTACCGTCGACGGCATCACGCTGGTGTCGATACCGCTGCGCCCATGACAGGTGCGTCCAAAGGCCCCATGTCGCATGCCCTTTTCGCCGCACTGTATGCCATCAGCCTGCTGCTGGCAGCCCCCGCCGCGGCCCAGCAGCAGACCAATGTCGTGTTCGCCCCTGGCCGCCACACCGTCACGCTGAGCGGCACGATCAAGGGGGACGCCGACCACGGCTACCTGGTCGCTGCGCGCGCAGGACAACTGCTGACGGTGGATTTCAAACCGACCAATGCATCGGCGTATATCAATGTCATTGCGCCGGACAGCACCGGCGAAGCACTGTTCGTGGGCTCATCAAGCGGCAATCGCTTCGCCGCCCCGGTGCCGGTCGACGGATCGTACCGTGTGCTGGTCTACCTGATGCGCAATGCCGCGCGCCGCAACGAGGTCGCCCGTTACACGCTGCGCATCGATCTTCGCGACGCGTCAGCAGCCATCATGTCAGCCGCCACCATGCCAGCCGCCAGCGCGCCGTCCGCTGGCGACGCGCTGGTTCCCGGCACCCGCTACCACGCGACAGCAGACATTACCTGCACGACGTCGGCTGGCGGCAGGCTTGGTCCCTGCAAGGCAGGTGTCATTCGCCGCGCGGGGGGCACCACCACCATCGAGCTCACCACGCCCGCCGGGGGCCACCGGCGCATTTTCTTCACGAACGGGCAGGCAACGGGCAGCGATGCTGCCGCCAGCCTGGAGGTGCAACGACAAGGCGACCTCCAGATCATCCGGATTGGCACGATCGAAGTTTATCGGGTCCCCGACGCGTTCGTCGGCGGCGGGTAAGCGCGCCTGCTGTCATACCGTGCCTCGGTGAGTCCACTGCCAGCGACTGCCAACCACTGCGGGAGAAGCGACATGAAACACGTACTCCGTACTCTGTTCGCCCTGACGCTGACGTTCTGCATGGGGCCGTGGGCGCTGGCCGCCCCCGCCGCAAAGGCGGCGATCGGTCAATGGGGCGTCGACACGGCCGCCCTGTCCACCACGGTGCGACCGGGCGATGACTTCTACCGCTATGTGAATGCCGGGTGGCTCAAGACCGCCACGGCGCCGCCCGGCCTGCCCGCCATCGATTTCTTCGTCGAAGTCTATCTGTCCACCGAACAACGCGTGGCCGGCATCGTCGCACAGGCGCGCGAAACGACGGAGACGCCCGGCAGCCCCGAGCAGCTGATCGGCGACTTCCACCGCTCGCATGCCGACCAGGCGCGCCGCGACGCGCTGGGCATCACGCCGATTGCCAGCACGCTCTCGATCATCGCAGGCACCACCGACAAACGGGAACTGGCCCGGATCATGGCCTACCCCTGGATCGACGGCTTCTTCCCGGCCGGCCCCATGACCGATGCGGCCGTCCCGACGCGGCAGATTGCGCGCTCGGCGTCGGTGGCCTGACCATGCCGTCGCGCGACTACTACGTGACCGAGGCCGAGCCGTACATCGGGCACCGCAAGGCCCTGCTCGACTACATCGCAGCGAGCTTTCGCCGCGCCGGATTTGCAGATGCCGATGCCCGCGCCAGCAAGGTGCTGGCGCTGGAAACCGCGATCGCCAGGCTGCACTGGACCGTGGCGCAACGCCGTGACGTGGTCCGGATGAACCGTGTCATGACGCCAGGTGAACTGAAAAAATTCGCGCCGGGCTTCCCGTGGGCTGTGTATCTGGCAGAACTGCAGTACACCAAGCAACCGAAATTCAAGGTCACGACCGATACGGCGGTGCGCGACCTGGCCCGGCTGTTTTCCGCCACGCCGGCCGCCGACCTCCAGACCTTCCTCGTCTTCAAGACGCTCGATGCATGGGCCGATTCGCTGTCGGAACCCTGGGTGCAGGCGCATTTCGACTTCCACAGCAAGCGGCTGCAGGATACGCCGCAGCGGCGCCCCGCCGAACTCGAAAGCATCATGGCCGTGGGTTCAGCCCTGGGCGAAGAGATCGGGCGTATCTATGTCGCCCGGTATTTCGGGGCCGCGGAACGCGCACAGGTCGAAGAAATGGTGAGTTATCTGCGCGCCACCTACCGCGACCGGATCAGCAAGCTCGACTGGATGGATGCGCCAACCCGCGCCGCGGCGCTGGATGAACTCGACAAGGTCACGCGCTACATTGGTTATCCCGAGCGCTGGCATGACCGTTCGAACGTCCGCATTGCAGCCGATGACCTCGTCGGAAACTATCGCCGGCTGTTCGACTGGATGCGCGCCGACTACCTGCAAAAGCTGAATGAACCAACGCGAAAATGGGAGTTCCCCTACAGCCCCCAGGAGATCAATGCGGGTTATACGCCATCGGCCAATTCGATCACGTTCCCTGCCGGGATACTCCAGCCGCCCTTTTTCGATCCAAACGCCGACGCTGCGGTGGACTTCGGCTCGATCGCGGCCGTCATCGGCCATGAATTCGGCCACGGTTTCGACGACCAGGGCAGTCGCTCTGACGGCGACGGCAAGCTGCGCGAATGGTGGTCAAAGGCGTCGCGCCGCGAATTCGAGAAGCGCACGCAGGGCCTGGTGGTCCAGTTCGATGGGTACGAGGTGCTTCCTGGCCTGAAGATCAACGACCGCCAGAACCTTGGCGAGAATATTGGCGACCTGGGTGGCCTGTCGGTTGCCCACGCGGCCTACCGCAGTTTCGTGCAAGAGAAACAGGGCGGCAATGCACCGATTCTCGATGGCTACACCGGCGACCAGCGCTTTTTCCTGGCCTGGGCACAGCTGTGGCGCAACATCACGAGCGCGGGCGAGACACGCCGCCGCACGCTGGCCGACCCGCATAGTCCCGGCGAGTTCCGGGTCAATGGCATCGTGCGCAATATCGACGCCTGGTACAAGGCATTCAATATCAAGCCAGCCGACAAGCTGTATCTCGCGCCGGAAAAACGGGTAAAAATCTGGTGAGCCGTATTTGGTGAACCGGATCTGGTGAACTACTTGATGCGCTGGCTTTCTTTGACCGATGATTCCTGGGAGATCGCTGATGACGAAAACGATGCAGCAACTTGTCGTGGCATGCGTGGCACTGGCCACTGCCTTGACGCCAACGGTGTCCATTGCTGCCAGCGCCGACGACCTGCGCGACCTGGTCGGCGCCCGCGCCGCGGGTGGCGAGAGCGAACTCGAATCGCGGGGCTGGGTGTCGATCACCGGCCACCAGTCCGGTAGCGCCTCCTTCACCTACTGGTGGAATGCCTCGCGCAAGCAGTGCGTGATGGTCAGGACCAGCGATGGCCGGTTCGCGGCGATCTCCGACGTGGCCAACAGCGACTGCAACCAGAAAAGTGACAATAACAATGCGGCAGTCGCAATCGGCGCCGTCAGCGCCATCGCGCTCATCGCAGCGCTCGCGTCGCACAAGTCGGGTCACCACGACAATGGCAAGCACTACCCGGACCGGGAGCAGGAAGCCGATTACGAGCGCGGTCACAACGATGGCATGTACAACCAGCCGTACCACAATTATTCACGCACGGTTGCCTACAGCGCCGGCTACGAAAGCGGGGTCCGGCAACGTGGCCAGAATTCATCCTACCGCGACGATCACCGCTGGGGCGGCGGTTATGCGCCGTCAGTGGATGTGTCCGACCTGAACGGCGCCCGCGCTTCGGGCGCCGAGAACAGCCTCGAGTCGCGCGGGTTCATCCGCGTCGATGGTTTCCAGTCGGGCGGCGATAGCAAAGGCACGATCTGGTGGAATGGCCGTACCCGACAGTGCCTGCAGGCCATCACGGTGGATGGCCGCGTCGACAGCCTGTCCGATATCGGCAGCCATCGACGTTGCCGCTGACGTTGTACAGCGCCTCCTGCTAGGGTGGCGCCCTCCGGGGCCGGGCGTGCTTTGCCTGCAGCGCATATACTTGTGCAACTATTTCCACAAGGATACCTATGGCTGCATCACCCGCCACGCGCCTGCATATCGGCGTCATCGGCGCCGGCACTGCCGGCCTGGCCACGGCAATTGCCTTCGCCCGGGCCGGACACACGGTCGACGTGTTTGAAAAACACCCGGCGCTGGCAACGCTTGGCGCCGGTGTGCTGATTCAGCCGCAGGGTGTGGCGGCGCTCGATGAACTGGGCGTGGGCGCAGCGTTCAACGCCATCAGCCTGCCGATCGAACGCCTCGTCGGCCAGTGCGAGCGTGGCTGGACCCTGGTCGACATTCCCTATACCGGCCTGCAGGCGCGCGCCGTCAGCCGCTCGGCGCTGGGCGGCGTGCTGGAACGGGAATGCCACGCGCTGGGCGTGCATCTGCACTTCGGCTGCCCCGTGGGCGCCATCGGCGTCGAGAACGGTGCTGGCACCGTCGATGCGGGTGGCATGTCGCACCGCTTCGACCTTGTCGTGATCGCCAACGGCGCCTCGTCGATACTGCCTGCGGCCACCGGCCTGGCGGTGGCCTCGCACCAGTACACGTGGGGCGCGCTGTGGGTCCTGATCGACCTGGACGACTGGCCCGATGCGCATCTGCTGGCGCAGCGCTACGGCGGCACCGAGCGCATGTACGGCATCATGCCGACCGAGCGTGTGAACGGCGCGCTGCGCGTGTCGCTGTTCTGGAGTCTGCGCAGCGACCGCTATGACGCCTGGCGCGCCGCACCGCTGGATGACTGGAAACGGGAACTGCTCGCGCTCTGGCCCGAATCGAAGCCGGTCGTGGACCGTCTCCATTCGCACAGCCAGCTGGCGTTTGCCCGCTACCACCACGCGCGCCCGTCACGGCTGGCATCCGGCCCGATCTGCATCGTCGGCGACGCCGGCCACGCCATGAGTCCACAACTGGGCCTGGGCACGACGCTGGCGGTGCAGGATGCGCTGGTGCTGGCCCGTTGCGTCGATGTGCACGGTGCGGCCGCCGGGGCACTGCGCTATTCGGCCAGCCGCCTGCGCACCGTGCGCGCCTACCAGGCCCTGAGCCGGACGCTCACGCCATGCTTCCAGCTTGACGGCAAGGGATTGTGGCGCGACCTGCTGTTTGCCGGCGCGCTGAAGGTCCCGGGCAGCCGCTACCTCATGTACCGCAGCATAGCCGCGCCGCGCCGCTGCCTGCGCCAGGCCTGGGCCGCAGCCTAGAACAACGCGCCCTGCCCACTGGTGATGTGGCGGGTGAGATTGGCGAAACTGTCGCCCAAAAACGGCAGGATCGCGTCCGCGATCGGTTCGAGCTGGCGCGTCAGGTAATGCTCGTAATCGATCGGCGAGCGGCGCAGCTCCAGCGGCTCGGGCCCATCGTGCGTCATCACGTAGCGGATCCAGCCACCCTTGCGGTACAGCGCGTGGCGGCCGTTGCGCAGGTGGTGTTCGTCGGCCATGCGCGCGGCGCGCACGTGCGGCGGGACGTTGCGTTCGTAGTCGTCCAGCGCGCGCCGCAGGCGCTTTCGGTACACCAGATCGTCATCGCACTCGCCACGCAGCATCCGCGCCACCAGCTCGCGCACGAAGTCCTCGTACGGTTCGCCCTTGAAGATTCGTTCATACAGGCCTTGCTGGAACTGCTGCGCCAGCGGCGTCCAGTCGCTGCGCACCGTCTCGAGGCCCTTGTAGACCATCTCGTCACCACCGTCAGGCGTGGTGGCCAGCCCGGCGTAGCGCTTCTTGCTGCCTTCGTCCGAACCGCGCACGGTCGGCATCAGAAAGCGCCGAAAGTGCACGTCGTATTCCAGTTCGAGCGCGCTGTCGATGCCCAGTTCATCTGCCAGATGCGTCTTCCACCAGCCGTTCACATGATTGACCAGTGTGTTCCCGATGCGGCGCGCATCGTCTTCCGCATGCGGCGCGCCCAGCCAGACGAAGGTCGAATCGGTGTCGCCGTAGATGACCTGGTAGCCCTGCTCTTCGATCAGCGCGCGCGTGCGATGCATGATGTCGTGGCCCCGCATCGTGATCGACGAGGCCAGGCGCGGATCGAAAAAGCGGCAGCCCGTCGTACCGAGCACGCCGTAGAAGGCATTCATGATGATCTTGAGCGCCTGCGACAGCGGCGCATTCTGCGCCTTCTTGGCCGCTTCCCTGCCCGCCCAGACTTGCGTGACGATGTTCGGCAGGCAGTGCCGGGTGCGCGAAAATCGCCCGCCCCGGTAGCCGGGCACCGTGGTGTCCTCGGGCTCGCGCAGGCCCTCGATCATGCCCAGCGGGTCGATCAAAAAGGTGCGGATGATCGACGGATACAGGCTTTTGTAGTCCAGCACCAGCACCGAGTCGTACAGGCCCGAGCGCGAATCCATCACGAAGCCACCCGGGCTGTCAGCGCCCTCGACGTCGCCGATATTCGGCGCTACCCGGCCCTGGCGGTGCAGCAGCGGCATGTACAGATGCTCGAACGCGGCCACCGAACCACCGCTGCGATCGGCCGCCAGCCCCGTCACGCTGGCCCGCTCGAGCAGGAAGTCCAGCAGCCGGGTCTTGTCGAAGATGCGGGTGACCAGTTCGCAATCCATGACGTTGTAATAGGCCAGCGCCGGCTTGTCCTCGTTGAACATGCGGTCGATTTCGGCCATGCGGTCATGGGGATTGTCGATCGCCTTGCCAACGCCCAGCAACGTGCGCGAGACGTTTTCGAGACTGAACGACGGGAAGGTCCAGGTGGCCGAGTGCAGCGCGTCGATGCCGTCGATGACGAGGCGCCCGGCGATGCAGATGAAGTAGTGTTCCTGGCCGCCACCTTTGCCACCGCCTTTGCCACCAGCTTCGCGCCACTCGATCGCGCTGCCGTCGCGGCCCAGGCGCAGCGGACGCTTCATGCCCTCGGCATGGCGCTGGAGCACGCGCATGTCGAACTGGATCACGTTCCAGCCGATGATCGCGTCCGGGTCATGCTGCACGAACCACGCTTCCATGCGATCGAGCAGCTCGCGCCGCGTGGCGCAGTAGGCGAGATCGTAATCGCGCGGGCCATCGACGCCATTGGGTGGCCCCAGCATGTACACTTGGCGCTGCCCGCAGCCTTCGAGCGCAATGGAACGCAGCTCGCCCTGGAACGTGGTCTCGATATCGAGCGACACAGTACGGATGGTCGGCCGGTAACCGGGCGCGGGCTTCATCACGCCTTCGACCAGCAGGTGCGGATTGCCCTCGACCGGCTGCCCCGCAAACACGACGGGCGCGGTGATGAAACGCTCCATCAGGTAGCGCTCGGGCGGGCGCACGTCGGCCTCGAACACGTCCAGGCCATGCTGGCGCAGGCACCGTTCGATCTGCATCAGCTGGCGGTATTTGCGGCAGTACAGCCCGGCGACGGGCCGGTGTTGAAAATCGAGCAGGTCGAGCGGGCGCAATTCCCAGCCCCGTTCATCCTGCAGCAGCTGTTCGACAGTGCCGCGCTGCGCTTCAGGAATGAACGCGACCGGGGTCTGCACCGGGATGCGCACGCAGCGCGGGCCGACATCGGTAGCGAGCCAGAACTCGACTTCGCAGCCGGCAGGCGTGTCGCGCCAGTGGCGCGTCAGCAGAAAGCCGGTGCTGTCCGGCGCCGCATCGTCCATGTCAGCGATAGCGTTCCAGCTCGGCCTCGGAAAAACCGGCCGCGCGGCGCCCTTCGATATTGAATGGGCCCTTGAGCACGGGCGCCTTGTAGCGCACCGTGAGTTCGTCGTAGGTGGCGATCGGCTCGAGGCCGCGCGCCAGGCACAGCTCGAGATACCAGCGGTTGCCGATTTCGACATGCCCCACTTCGTCGACCAGCAGGCGGTCGAGGATCAGCGCCGCAGCCAGGTCGCCCGCCTGCGCGATCTTCTTGCGCAGCGGCGGGATCGCGTCAAGGCCCCGGGCTTCGAGCGTGCGCGGCACCAGCGCCATGCGCGCCAGCACGTCGTCACTGGTCTTGGCGACCATCTCCCACAGGCTGTCGTGGCCCGGGAAGTCGCCGTACGCATACCCGAGCGTGCCCAGATGGTCGCTCAGCATCGTGAAGTGCAGCGCCTCTTCGTCCGCCACCAGCAACCAGTCGAGATAGTATTGCTCGGGCATCCCGTCGAAGCGCCACAGGGCATCGAGCGCCAGATTGACGGCATTGAACTCGATGTGCGCCAGCGCGTGGACCAGCATCGCGCGCCCTTCCGGCGTGCCCATCGAGCGGCGGCCCACCTGCAGCGGCGGCACCAGTTCAGGGCGCGCCGGACGGCCAGGGATGCCGGGCGGCGCCGTCATGACGGCCTGAGTGTCGATGGCGACCTGACCGGACTTGCACGCAGCAGAGAGCGCGGCGACCGCCCTGGCTTTGGCGGCGGGGTCGGCGTCGAGCAGTGCGTGCAGCGCGGTGGCGCGGAGTTCCATGGTGTGGCCTAGCAAATCGAGAGCAGCATTTTACTCAATCTACCGTCGTTGATGGTTCCCAATTCATCCGCAATGAGGGCTTGGGATACTCGACATCGAGAAACTACCGGGACATATAAAAATTATGCGCTTCTGTCTCTATATTGTCCTGATCGCAGCCTTGCTCGCCGGCTGTCGCGATTCTGTCGAAGACCAGGCAAGCAAGCTCGGTGACCGTGAGTTTACAACCGTTGTCTGGGCCACGGCGTCGAGCTTGCAGCGCGGAGAGATGACGGCATCGCTGCTAAAGAAACATGACTTGAAGCGGTCGAACGGCAGTGACATCGTGGCGCTGCTTGGCCGCCCTACGGGCTACTATGACTATGACACGAATCCTGCCTACGCGTCGGGCCAGCAACCGTCGAAAGCGTGTATACAAAAGGCTATTTGCTGGTGTTTGAAACCGACAAGGAAAACGGCAAGGTAGAGCGCATATTCTTCGTTCCGGCCGTCGAGTGATGTCGCAGCGCCCATCCCGCTACATCTGCCTGAACAAATGTGCATACACCGGACTCACACGCGGCTTTTCCGGCCGGCCGCGCAACGTCAGCATCACCTTGCCCAGATCATCGCGCACCGCGCTGGTCACGCATCCCATATTGACCACCGTGCTGCGGCTTACCTGACGAAACTGCACGCTGTCGAGTTGCGGCAGCAGTTCCTTCAGCGGCACCCGGATCAGCGCTTCCGCGTCCGCCGTGACCACATTGACATACTTGTCGATCGCCTGGAAGTAGACGACGTCCGGCACCGGAATCATGCGCACCGCGTTGCCGACCGCCGCCCGGATGGTCGTCAAGCGCTCGCCTGGTGCGGCGCGTGGCGCCAGCGCCTGCAACTGCCCGAGCAGCTGGCCCAGTGCATCCGGCGCCAGCGCCGTGCGCGCCTCCAGCGCCCCACGCAGGCGCTCGACGGTCTTGCCCAGCCGCGCGCTGCTGACCGGCTTGAGCACGTAGTCGAACGCCGCGTGCTCGAATGCCTGCACCGCGTAGTCATCAAACGCGGTGACGAACACGATGTGCGGAAACGGCGCCGGACCCTCCCAGCGCTCGGCCAGTTCTTCGGCCACTTCCAGACCGCTCTGGCCCGGCATGCGGATATCCAGGAACAGCACGTCCGGTCGCAGCGCCAGGGCCTGCTCCAGAGCGACCACGCCGTTGGGTGCGGTCGCGACGATGTCGAGGCCGGGCCACAGGCCTTGTAGTGTCCTGGCCAGCGTGGCAGCCAGGATCGGTTCGTCTTCGGCAATCAGCGCGCGGGTCATTGTTCGAACTCCAGAGGCAGGGTCAATCGGGCCAGCGTACCTTGTGGCTCCGCTGGATTCAAGGTCATCGATGCGCGCTCACCATACAGGGCGTCGAGCCGTTCACGCGACGTGGCCACGCCGACGCCACCACCACGCCGCGCAGGCGCCTGGCCCAGACCCAGACCGGTATCCCGGACGTCGAGCACCAGGCTGTCGCCCTCGATCGCCGCACTGATGGTGATCTCGCCGCCATCGATCTTCGGCTCCACGCCGTGCACGATCGCATTCTCGACCAGCGGTTGCAACAGCATCGTGGGCAGGCGCGCGGCACGCAGCGCCGGCGGCAGGTCGAGCCGGTAACGCAGCCGCTCGCCCATGCGCACACCCATCAGGCCCAGGTACGCTCCCATGGCCGTGAACTCCTGCTCGAGCGTCGTGGTCTCGCTGCGCGATACGCTCAGCGTGGCGCGCAGATACTGGATCAGCTGGTCGAGCATGTCGCTGGCCCGCGCCGGGTCGAGCGCGATCAGTCCCTGCAGATTGGCCAGCGTATTGAACAGCATGTGCGGCTCGATCTGGGCCTGCAACAAGCGCAACTGCGCCTGCAAGGCCTGGCGTTCGATGACCTGCGCGCGCAGGTCTGCCGCGGCCTGCTCTTCCTGGGCACGCCGCACGCGTTCGCGGTTCATGATCAGCACGACCATCAGTGTCGTGCCCAGGAACGTGAAGACGATCATGCTGATGCGGTCCACGGACGGGTATTCCGCCAGCGTGGGTGTACGAATGCCGAGCAGCAGCCCGGCCGTGTACAGGCCGGTGAAATGGGCAACCGGCGCGGCCAGCACGGCGAGCGCAGCGAACATCGCCCATTCGCGCAGGCGCCAGACCGGCCGCCGGATGAGCAGCAGGCGCCCGCCATACACGATCGTGAAGGCCACGATGCCGATCAGGACCGACACCAGCATGTTTTCGAGGAAGCGTCCCGTGACCAGGCTGATGAAACACGCCAGCAGCACGCTGATGCCGATCGACAGCGGCAAATCAGTCAGCAGGCGTCGCAGGCGCGCACGTCGTTGCTGGTGGATCGGCGGGGAGAGGCTGGCCATGCGGACTCGCTTCAGAAAATAACGGCAATAAGGACAGGGACAGTCCATTGTGCCGAGCCGGCGTGCCAGCGGCAAGAGGCGGTGCGACGAACTGGCGTAAGGCGGGAGTGAATCCGGCTTCGCAGCGCGCGATGGCCCGATTCGCTAGCGTGCCCATCATTCCATTCTGCAAATTCATTTATGCTGGCCGCATCCATCCACAACGCTACCAGGACGCCATGCACCAGTTATTCTCGCCATTCAAGCTCGCTTCACTTCCCCTCGTCAACCGCGTCGTGATGGCGCCCCTGACCCGGGCGCGTGCGCCGGACGACGTCGCCACCGAGACCGTGGCGCTGTACTACACCCAGCGCGCCACCGCTGGCCTGATCATCAGCGAAGGCACGCCCATTTCCCGCGAAGGCCAGGGTTACCTGTTCAATCCCGGCATCTACACGCCGGCGCAGATCGCCGGCTGGCGCCTGACGACCCAATCCGTGCACGCCGTCGGCGCAAAAATGTTCGCGCAGCTCTGGCACGTGGGCCGCGTGTCGCACCCGAGCATCCAGACCGATGGCATCGATCCGGTGGGCGCCAGCTCGAAGATCGCGCAAGGCGCCATGGCCTACGGTGTCAAGGATGACGGCACGCCGGGCATGGTGGCAACGACCCAACCGCGCCAGCTTGCCACCGACGAAGTGGCGCGCGTGGTGCAGGATTTTGCCAATGCCGCCGCCAACGCCATCGAGGCCGGTTTCGACGGGGTCGAGATCCACGGCGCCAATGGCTATCTGCTGGAGCAGTTCCTCAACCCGCTGGTCAATGACCGCGATGACGAGTACGGCGCGGCCACGATGGACAACCGCCTGCGCTTCGCACTCGAAGTCGTCGATGCGGTCGTTGCCCGCATCGGCCGCGAACGCGTGGGCATCCGCCTGTCGCCCTACGGCCGCCTGTTCGACATGCCGCTGTACGACGACATCGGCGCCACCTATACGGCACTGGTCGCGGCGCTGGGCGAACGCCGCATCGCCTATGTCCATATCATGGACCAATCGGGCTACGGCATGAGCGACAAGGCGGCCGGGCCGACCGTGTCCGACAAGATCCAGGACTTGCTGCGCGCCTTCCGCCCCACGCTGCCCGAGACTGCATTGATCCTGGCCGGCGGCATGACGCGCGAACGCGCCGACAAGATGATCGACGATGGCGTGATCGACTTGGCGGCGTTCGGCCAGATGTTCATCTCGAACCCCGACCTGGTGGCTCGCCTGCGCAACGGCTGGCCACTGGCCGAGCCGGACCGCAGCACCTACTACGGTGGCGACGCCAAGGGCTATATCGATTACCCGCCGTACGCTGCGCAGGCCTGACGCAGGCCTGACGTATGGTGGGTTGAAACGGGATGCGCCATCGCGGCGCTCTCACTGGGTGGATGCGCATATCCCGGTTGACCTGCTTCACCCCACCATGTCATATTGCCATCCTCATCAATCCACCGAAGTCCTCGCATGCGTCACCTTGCCTCCGCGCTGTCCATTTCCATCGCCCTCGCCCTCGCCCTGACCGGGTGCGCCACCTCGGCCCAGGGGCCGCAGACTTCTGGGCGCGATGCGCTGACCTCGGGCATCTCGGCCGATTCGCTGCGCGGCCACCTGTCGTTCCTGTCGTCGGACCTGCTCGAAGGACGCGGCACGCCGTCGCGCGGTGTTGACCTGGCAGCCGAATACATCGCGGCGCAGTTCCGCCGCGCGGGGCTCGAAGCGGCGGGCGACGACGGCTACTTCCAGACCGCGAACTGGCAATACGCAAAACGCAGCCCGCAGGACATCGCGTTGACGGTGACGGCTGGCGGCAAGACCATGACCCTCGACGGCACGGGCGCATCGGCCAACTTCGTCGATCCGGTCACGCTGGCGCGCACGCCTGCCGTCTTCATGACCTGGCAGGCGGCGCTGGACGATCCGGACAAAGCCAACGGCAAGGTGCTGGTCGTGCCGGCCGCCGCGATCCCTGGCGCAGGCGCCGCGCTGCAAGCCAAACTGAAAAGCAAGCCGGCGCTGATCGTGCTGATCGACCGCGAACGGCGCCAGGCGCGCACGCAGGGCGGCTGGCTGATCGACCCGAGCGTGGCAGTGGCGAAAGGTGGCGCACCGGTCGTGCTGGTGCATGCAGCCGATGCCGCGAGCGCGCTCGAACAAGGCGGCGCGACCGTCGCCGCGAAGATCGTCGCACCCGGGATCGCGCCGACCAAACTGCGCAACGTGATCGGCGTGCTGCGCGGTTCGGACCCGGCCCTGAACAGCACCTACGTGATGCTCAGCGCGCACTACGACCACCTGGGCATCCGCGACGGCGAAATCTTCAACGGCGCCAACGACGATGGCAGCGGCACCGTGTCGGTGATCGAGATCGCCGCGGGCATGGCAGCGCAAAAGGAGCGGCCGCGCCGCAGCATCGTGTTCGTCGCGCTGTTCGGCGAAGAACTGGGGCTGCTCGGCTCGCGCTACTACGCAAAGCATCCGGTGTTCCCGCTGAAGGACACCGTGATGAACCTGAACCTCGAGCAGCTTGGCCGCACCGATGACAGCGAAGGCCCGCAACTGCGCTCCGCCACGATGACCGGCTTTGACTATTCGACCGTCGGCACGACGCTGCAACGCGCGGGCGAGCAGACCGGCATCCGCTTCTGGAAGCATCCGACCAATAGCGACCGTTATTTTGCACGCAGCGACAACCAGGCGCTGGCCGATGCCGGCGTGCCGGCCCACACGCTGTGCGTCGCGTTCGGCTTTCCTGATTACCACGGCAAGGACGACACCTGGGACAAGGTCGACTACGAGAACCTGGCCAGCGTGAACCGCATGATCGCCGTCGCGTTGCAGGACATCGCCAACGATCCGGTCAAGCCGGCGTGGACAAGCGTGCCCAATGCGGCCAAGTACCGCGCTGCGGCGGCTGCGCTGCAAGCAACAAAGTGAAGGTGAGCGGGTGAAGCTGGCCTGCCTGTCGATCCGCCCGCCCGGCAGCGCCGCGCCGCAGGCGGTCGAGCAACTCACGCTCGTCGCCGGCGCGGGGATCGACGGTGACCGCCACCGCGACCCGGCATCGCCCCGCCAGCTGCTGCTGGCAAGCAGCGCGACCTATGCCGACTTCGATCTCGCTCCCCACGCGCTGCGCGAAAACCTGCTGCTCGACACCCCCATCGACGCCCTGCCCTCCGGCACCGTGCTGCAGATCGGCGACGGGGCGCAGGTGCGCCTGATGTTCGCGTGCGAAGCGTGCGGCCGGCTCGATCTGCATGGCGCGCAGGTTGCCGCCCGCATTGGCGCCAGGCGTGGCGTGCTGGCGCGCGTCGTGCAGGACGGCGCCATCCGTACCGGCGATACCGTACGCGACCTGGGGCCATTGCTGCCGGCGTGGTCGGACGACTGGCACGAACGCGTCGCGCAGGTGATCGACGCGATGCCGGCTGACACCGTAATCGACTACGCGATGCTGGCGCGCCTGGCCGGCATCCAGTCGACGTATTGCCGCGCCTTCCCGCGCCTGCTTGCGTCCCTCGGCCCTGCCTGCGCCAGCCGGGCGATGGCTGCCCGAACCGTCTCGTCCCTGCCCCGCTGGGACGGCTCAGGCCTGTTCGCCCAGACGCTGGCCTGACAGTCCGGACCCCGGACGCAGCAATCGATTGTTGTTAAGTTATCTACCGCACAGCCGATGTGTTTTGGAAATGTTTTAATACGTTTGTCGCGCACGATTGCGGTCGGGGCGTGAGTCAAAGAATTAGCAGCTGGTGTAAGCTAAACGACAACATTTAATTTTAAGGAGCACCCCATGAAAACCACGATTACCATTTCCGCCCTGATGCTGAGCGTCGCGATGCTTGCCGGTTGCAACAAAAACGACAATATGGGCCCTGCACAAGAAGCCGGCGCTGCCGTCGACAACGCAGGCGCAACCGTCGCTCAGGAATCGAAAGAAGCCGTCGCTGCTGCTGATGCTGCTGCTGAACGCGCTGGCGACAAGATGGAAGTTGCAGCTGACAAAGCTGAAGCCAATCTGGACGCTGCCGGTCAGCGTATCGACGCCGCTACTGACCGTGCCGGTGCACGTATCGAAGCTGCTGGCGCAGAAGTGCGTCAGGAAAGCCGCGAAGCAGCTGCTGCCGCTAAAGAAGCCACCAGCGACGCAACCGCTGCTGCTGGCCGTAGCGTCGAGCGCGCTGGCGAAAAGATGCAGGACGCGTCGAAGTAATTCGCAAGAATCAGTTCGATCAGTCGTTCTGTAATGCGCAAGCCGCGACCCGGGCAACCGGTGTCGCGGCTTGTTTGCATTGGGCGCCGTCAACTCGCCGAGCACCTCTATTCCGCCAAGCAAACTGGTTGGTTCGCTTCTCAAAACTCAGTGTGCCGATTTCGACACGTTTCTCCTCTGAGTGAGGTCGGACGTCGCCGGCGCGCGAATACCTGTTGACACTGCTAAACGGAAAAACCTACAGTTTCATTATTGAAGATCTGGTTCCGCAAAGAGAAACCCGCTTCATGGATCGGACGTCGGCCATCGTCATGGCCGGCCACGGCCGGCACCATCACAATAATGGAGACAGACCGAGTGAAGAAACACATCATCGCAATGGCAGCGCTGTGCGCCTGCATGTCAGCTGTACCGACCGCGTCCGCGCAATCGGCCATTACCCTGTACGGCATCATCGATGCCGGCCTGACCCGCCTGACCAACGACGGCCCCCTAGGCGATGTGACCAGGGTCGATACCGGCCAGATGCAGGTGTCGCGCTGGGGCATCAAGGGCCAGGAAGACCTGGGGGACGGCATGAAGGCGCGCTTCGGCCTGGAAGGCACGCTGCTCAATGACACGGGCGGCGCCGGCGTCCCGTTCGGCACCCCGTCCAGCACCAGCCTGTTCGACCGCGAAGCCACGGTCGGCGTCGTCACCAGGTACGGCGCCATCGACATCGGCCGCCAGAATATCGTCGGCATCATGTCGGTCGGCATGGCCGATCCGCTGGGCCTGGGCTTTGCGTCCAGCAGCCCGAACGTGCTGTTCTCGGCGATGAACAACGCCGCCGTGTATGCGCCGTATGGCGCCAACAATGGCGGCACGGCCCTGCGCCAGAACAACTCGGTCAAGTACACGTCGCCCGTGTTCAAGGGCCTGAGTTTCGCCCTGATGCGCGCCTTCGGCGAGCAGGCGGGCAATGCGCAGAAAAGTTCTTACCAGGGCGGCGCGCTGCTGTACAACACCGGCAAGCTGGCCGTTGCCGGCGCCTATGCGCGCATGAAGAACATCACCGACACCGATCTGCTCACGTCGCACGCGTATGGCGTCAAGTACGCCTTCCCGGCGGTGACGCTCAAGTCGACCTATTCGTGGAACGAGCTGCGCAGCACTGGCCGCAAGATCGCCGTACTCGGCGTCGGCGCGGATGTACCGGTAGCCCCGGCCTTCCTGGTCACGGCGGCGGCCTACCAGGTCAAGCGCTCGGGCGACCTGAAGGACGATGCACAGCAATTCATCCTGATCGGCCGCTACCTGATGAGCAAGCGCACGACGGGCTACGTCTCGGTTGGGCACGCTGCGACCGACAGCATCGTCCAGGCTGACCAGATCAACCTGGCCCAGAACTTCGTGGCGGTCGGCAGCGACTCGGCCAACCGGTTCACGATGGGCATCATGCATATGTTCTGATGACGACACACGACCACGTACCCCCCGCGCCACCCGGCTTTGAACGCCTCAAGCGCGGGGGGCCATATATGTCCAATCTGGGCGAGCTGTACTGCCGCAAAAGTGGAAGCGAGATCGTGTTCGCGATGCGCATCGAGGACAAGCACACCAATATGCGCGGCATCGCCCATGGCGGGATGCTGGCCAGTCTGGCCGATTCCTCGCTCGGTCTCGGCTTGACGCTGTATTGCGAAGGACGCCAGTCGTTCGTGACCGTCAACCTGAGCACCGATTTCATCGACGCGGCCCGGCCCGGCGACTGGGTCGAAGCGCACGTCGAGGTGCAGAAAATGGGCAAGCGGATGGCGTTTGCCAACTGCTTCCTGCAGGTCGGCGCGCGCCGCATCCTGCGCGCCAGCGGCGTGTTTGCGGTGATGAACGCCTTGAACCCCGACCAGCTGGCGGCCGGGTACTGAGCGCCGCCTGATTACGACTCGAGGCGCCGTGCGACCTCGATCAGGCGCGGGCGCACTTCATCGAGCAGGAAGGCGGTCGACACACTCGACGAGGGGCCGCCGCAATTGATCGACATGATCTGGCTGCCGCCGATCGGCATGAAGCCGACCGCGATCCCGTTGACGTCCTTCTGCCAGTCCCCGAACGAGGTCGTGCAGCCATACGTCGCGTAGTCGCTCAAGCCCTTGGCCAAACCCGTGCGCATCGCCTCGAACGCGGTTTCGTCCAGCTCCAGCGACCGGCTCAGGATATCCCTGCGTTCATTCTCGGCGGCCCGGGCCAGGTAGGCGCGGCCGATCGCCGATGTCGCCAGCGGCATGCGCGAGCCGACCTGCAGCGCCAGCGCCAGCGCCGCGCTGCTGCGGCACACCTCCACGTAGATCATCGACAGCCGGTCGCGCATCGCGATCGACACGGTGGTGCCGGAGAATTCGGCCAGTTCCTGCATCATCGGGCGCGCCAGCTGGCGGATATCGAGCCGGGCCAGCATGGCGCTGCCCAGGCCCAGCGTGGCGCTGCCGAGCGTGTAACGCCCGCCCGGCTCCTGTGCCAGGTAGCCGAGCGTGGTCAGCGTGTAGGTGATGCGGGTGACGGTGGACTTGGGCAAGCCGCAGCGCTCGGCGATCTGCTGGTTGCTCAGTCCCTTGTCGGCGGAGCGAAAGCAGGCCAGGACGTCGAGGCCGCGCGCCAGCGCCGTGATGAAGTAGCGCTCTTCGGCGCCGCGCGGCGCATCGGCCGCATCGCCCGTATCAGGTGCCCGGACATCATCGGGAAGGGTGTCGCTCACTGGCATGGGAAGGCCCTGAATAAGAATGGTGGTCAAATTTCATTCTAATCCACTTCATTTCGCCATGCAAAACCGGCAAGCATCAACGATCGTACTGACGTTGTTAAACCACACCGCGCTCCCGCAAGCTGGCCAGCGTGTCTGCCGACAAGCCGAGCAACTCATGCAGCACGTCGTCCGTCCCCTCGCCCAGGCACGGCGGCGCGCTGCGTACCGGCAGACGTTCACCGTCAAAGCGATAGGGCGAGGCCAGTACAGAAACGCTGCCCACTTCAGGATGCGGCATCTCCTTGACCAGCCCCCCCTGCTGCGCACGGGTCGACGTCAATGCCTCATGCAGCCCCGCGACCTCGCCACACGGGATACCCACCCGGCTCATGCACGCAAGCAGATCGCTGCGCGTGCGCAGCGCCAGTTCGCGTTTGATTTCGGGCATCAGTTCGTCGCGATGCTGCGTGCGTGCCAGGTTGGTCTTGAAACGCTCATCCAGCGCGATGTCGGGCCGCTCGATCACGTCATTGCAAAAGCGTATGAACTGGCTGTTATTGCCCACCGCAACGACCAGTGGACCATCCTTTGCCTCATACACGCCATACGGCATGATCGATGGATGCGCATTGCCGTAACGCGGCGGATCGTTACCGCGCAGCAGCGCTTCCAGGCCGTAGTAGGCGGTGATCATCAGGCCGCAGTCGAACAATGCCATGCCGATGTGGCGGCCCTTGCCCGTCTTTTCGCGCTCGTACAGCGCCGCCAGCACGCCCTGCGCCGCATACATCCCGGTCATCATGTCGACCGCGGCCACGCCGAATTTCAACGGCGGCTGGGTCGGCTCGCCATTGAGCGCCATCAGGCCCGATTCGCCCTGGATCACCAGGTCGTAGCCGGGCCGCGCGGCTTCCGGGCCGGTGCGGTCATACCCGGTGATCGAGCAGTAGATCAGGCCCGGCTGCTCGTCCTTCAGGGCGTCGTAGCCCAAGCCGAGTCGCTCGATGTCGCCGAACTTGAAGTTCTGGATCACGATGTCGCTCTTGCGGATCAGATCCCGCGCGATGGTCTGGCCTTCAGGTGTTTTCAGGTCGAGGCACACCGAACGCTTGTTGCGGTTGACGCTATTGAAGTACGCGGTTTCGGTAGCGCCGATGCGCATGCCCCAGTCGCGCGTGTCGTCGCCGCGCTCGGGATGCTCCACCTTGATCACTTCGGCGCCCAGGTCGCCTAGCACCATCGCGCACCACGGCCCGGCCAGCACACGGGAGAAGTCCAGCACGCGCACGCCGGAAAGAGGCAAAGCAGATTTGTCAGTCAACATAACACTCCAGATACCCGGCCTCTCCACAAGGAGCCGGCAAACATCATTCTTCTCGCCGACCCGCGGCTGCAGCACTGCGCAGCTCCGCGAAAGCGGGCGCGCGTTTCTCGAAGAAGGCGGCAATGCCTTCCTGCGCTTCGTCGTCGCCCTGCGACTGCACCATCAGCGCGGCCTCCAGGTCGAGCTGCCCGGCCAGGCTTGCGGCCCCGGCATTCTCGCACAGCACCTTGATGCGTCCATTGGCATTGGCTGGTCCGGCGGCCACGCGCGCAGCCAGCGCCAGCGCCTCGGCCAGTGCCTGCCCCGGCGCGGCCAGGCGGTTGACCGCGCCCAGCGCATGGAGGCGCGCGGCCGGCACGCGCTCGCCCAGCAGGCATAGCTCCGTCAGCAACTGGCGCGACATGCAGCGCGCCAGAAACGCCGTCGCGCCGCCATCCGGACTCAGGCCGACCTTGACATACGCCATCGAAAAGAAAGCATCGTCGGCCGCGACCACCATATCGCACGCCAGCGCCAGGGACAGGCCGGCGCCGGCCGCCCCGCCCTCGACCGCGGCAATCACCGGCTTCGGGCAGGCGCGCAGCGCGCGTACCAGATCGTGCAAACGCTCGATCTTGGCGCGCCGCTCGTCCGGCGCCAGCGCGCGGCGCGTGGCCAGCTGGCGCAAGTCGCCACCGGCGCAGAAAAAGTCGCCGTCGCCAACCAGCACGATGGCGCCGATGGCCGGGTCCTGCGCCGCCTGTTCGAGCGCGGCCGGCAGCGCGTCGTACAGCGCCGGGGTGATCGCATTCTTCGCCGCCGGGTTGCTGTTGACGAGAATGCGCACCGCGCCATCGGTGCGCATCACGAGGCCAGGGGCGGTCATGCGGCTGCGGTCTCGCTGGCCTGGCGTCCGAGGTCAATATAGCGCGCCAGGTGATGGTCTTCGTCGCCCAGCTGATGGTCGATCATCACCAGGCGCTTGGCGTAGTGCGCCAGCGGCAGCTCCCACGTCATGCCGATACCGCCGTGCAGCTGGATGCATTCTTCCGCCACCAGCGTGCCGATACGGCCGATGCTGGCCTTGGCGGCCGACAGGCTGCGCTCACGCGTGATGCGATCGGCGTCCAGGGCAGACGCGGCATTGATCACCGCCGAACGGGCCTGCTCGATCTCGAGCAGCAGGTCGGCCATGCGATGCTGCAGCGCCTGGAAGCTGCCGATCACGACGCCGAACTGCTTGCGCGTGCGCAGGTAGTCGAGGGTCGCTTCCTTGGCCGCTTCCATGGCGCCCAGCGCCTCCGCGCACAGCGCCAGCACGCCGCGTCCGACAGCGCGCTCGATCGCCGCAAAACCGTGACCCGGCTCACCGAGCAGCGCGTCGGCGCCGACCCGCACGCCGCTGAAGGTCAGCTCGGCCACGCGGCCGCCGTCCATCGTCGGCGAGCCCACCATCGACAGGCCGGCCGCGTCGCCAGGAACCAGGAACAGCGAAATCCCCGTTTCGTCATCGACCGCGCTAGAGGTGCGCGCCGACACGACGATCCACTGCGCGTGTTCGGCGTTGGCCACCACGGCCTTGGCGCCGTCGATCACCCAGCCATCGTCGTCGCGGCGCGCAGTTGTCGCCACGCGCGCCAGTTCGTAATGCGCGCCCGGTTCGTCGTGGGCAAACGCGGCGATGACTGACGCATCGGCAATGCTGGCCAACACTTCTTTCTGCGCATCGCTGCCGGCTGCCGCGATGGCTTCGGCCGCCAGCACGGCGCTGCCCAGCAGCGGCTCGAGCACCAGGCCACGGCCCAGCGCCTCGAACACGACCGCGATGTCAAAACCGGCCCCGCCGAAGCCGCCGTCTTCTTCGCGCAGCAGCATCCCCACCACACCCAGTTCGGCGAACTGCTGCCACATGGCGCTGGAAAAGCCTTCTGGCGAGGCGGCGATCTTGTGCCGCGCTTCAATGTGATATTGCTGGGCGATGAAGCGGTTCAGGCTATCGGCCAGCATGCGCCGTTCTTCTGTATGTTCGAAGTTCATGTCGCTTGCCCTTACAGTCCGAGGATCATCTTGGAGATGATGTTTTTCTGGATCTCGTTGGAGCCGCCGAAGATCGACAGCTTGCGGTTGTTGAAGTACTGCGCCGAGGCGGCGGCCGCAAAATCTGGCCCGAAGCCCGGGCCATCATTGGCCGCAGCGAGCATGTCCTGCGTGAACGGGCGCGCATACACGCCCATCGCGCGCCGCGTCAGCGCATTGATCTCCTGGCGGATCTCGGTGCCGCGAATCTTGAGCATCGAGCTCTCCGCGCCCGGCACGCCGCCACCAGCCACCGCCGCGATCACGCGCAGATTGGTGGTCTTCATGTTTTCCAGGTCGATCTCGACAAGCGCCAGGCGGCGCGCAAAGCCCGGATCGTCCGCCAGCGGCTTGCCGCCGCGTGTCTGCTCCTGTGCGATACGCTTCAAGCGCGCCAGCGCCGCCATCGAGAAGCCGACGCCGGCGATGTTCGTGCGCTCATAGGTGAGCAGGTATTTGGCGCAGGTCCAGCCGCGATGTTCTTCGCCAACCAGGTTCTGCACCGGCACCCGCACATCGGTGAAGAACACCTCGTTGACTTCGCGCTCGCCATCGAGCAGCGTGATGGGGCGCACGTCCACGCCCGGTGACCCCATGTCGATCAGCAGAAAGCTGATCCCCTCCTGCTTCTTGGCGCCCGCATCGGTGCGTACCAGGCAGAAGATCATGTTGGCGTGCTGGCCGAGCGTGGTCCAGGTCTTCTGGCCATTGACGATGTAATGCTCGCCTTCTGCGTCCACACCGCGCACGGCGCTGCACTTGACCGCCGCCAGGTCGGAACCCGCGCCCGGCTCCGAATACCCCTGGCACCACCAGTCCGACCCATCCAGGATGCGCGGGAGCCAGTAGTCCTTCTGCGCCTGATTGCCGTACTTGATGAGGACCGGGCCCAGCATGTTCACGCCGAACGGCACGATGCGCGGCGTATTGGCCAGCGCGCACTCGGTCTCGAAGATGAATTTTTCAATGGCGTCCCAGCCCGGGCCGCCGTATGCTTCCGGCCAGTGATTTGCCAGCCAGCCGCGCTCATTCAGGATCGCGTGCCAGCGCTCCATGTCGGCCTTCGACAGGTGCTTGCCATTGGCGACCTTGTCCGACAGGTCCTGCGGCAGCTTCTCGGCCAGAAATGCCCGTACCTCGTCGCGAAAGCGCTCTTGCTCAGGGGTGAAATGTAAATCCATGATGATCCTTTAGAAAATCTCGAACAGGCCCGCAGCGCCCATGCCGCCGGCGATGCACATCGTGACCACGGCGTACTTCGCGCCGCGGCGCCGGCCTTCAATCAGAATGTGGCCGGCCAGGCGCGCGCCCGTCATGCCAAACGGATGGCCGATCGAAATCGCGCCACCGTCCACGTTCAGGCGCTCGTCGGGGATGCCGAGTTGCTGCTGGCAGTAGATCGCCTGCGAGGCAAACGCTTCATTCAGTTCCCACAGGTCGATGTCGTCGACCGTCAGGCCGAAGCGCTTCAAGAGCTTGGGCACCGCGAACACGGGGCCGATGCCCATTTCATCCGGCTCGCAGCCAGCCACCGCCATGCCACGGAAGGCGCCCAGCGGGGTCAAGCCGAGGCGCTCGGCTTCTTTCGCTTCCATCATCACGCAGGCCGACGCACCATCGGACAGCTGCGACGCATTGCCGGCAGTGACGAATTTGCCGTCGCCCATGACCGGCGCCAGCTTGGCAAGGCCTTCATAAGTCGTGCCGCGTCGGTTGCAGGTGTCTTCGGCAATCGTGACTTCACGGTGGCTGACTTCCTTCGTCTCCTTGTCGGTGACGGCCATGGTCGTGGTGCAGGCCACGATTTCCTCGCTGTAGCGGCCGGCCAGTTGCGCCGCCTCGGTCTTGCGCTGGGACTCGAACGAGAAACGGTCCTGCGCTTCGCGGCTGATGTTGTAGCGCGCAGCGACGATGTCAGCGGTGTCGATCATCGGCAGATACAGATCCGGCTTGTGTTCCAGGATCCACGGGTCGATGCCCGAATCGCCGCTGTCGCGGCTGCGGATGTGCGAGATGCTCTCCACGCCGCCGGCGATGATGGCAGGTGCGCCATCGACGATGATGCGGCCGGCGCCGATGGCGATCGCCTGCAGGCCAGAGGCGCAGAAGCGGTTGACGGTGGTGCCAGCGATCGTGATCGGCAGGCCGGCGCGGATCACGCTCTGGCGCGCGACGTTGCGGCCGGTGGTGCCTTCCGGGTAGCCGCAGCCGAGAATCGCGTCCTCGATCATGGCCGGATCGATGCCGGCGCGCTCGACGGCGGCGCGCACGGCAAACGCGGCCAATTGGGCGCCGGGGGTGATATTGAATTCGCCGCGGTGCGCCTTGGTCAGCGGGGTGCGGGCGGTTGAAACGATGACAGCTTCGCGCATGGCGAGTCTCCTGACAAATTGATGACGATGGGGTCTATGCAGATTGATTCAGGCTGGCGAAACTGGCGCCTTTGTCGACCAGCTCGACCAGCAGCGGCGACGGCTGCCAGAACAGCGGATCTTCCCTGGCAAACTCGCGGATGTCAGCCAGGATCGTCGGCAGGCCGACCGTGTCGGCATAGTGCATCGGGCCACCGCGGTAGCGCGGGAAGCCGTAGCCGTGCACGAACGTCACGTCCACATCGAGTGGCCGCAGGGCGATCTTCTGGTGCACGACATTGGCGCCCTCGTTGATCATCGCAGCCAGGTAACGGCGCACGATCTCGTCGTCGCTGAAGCTGCGCGGTGATTTCTCTGCGCGTGCCCGTTCCGCATCGATGATGGCCTCGACTTCCGGGTCCGGCGTGCCGACGCGGGCGCCGTCCGGATACAGATAGTAGCCGCGCCCCGTTTTCTGGCCGAACCAGCCCCGTTCGCACAGGCGGTCGGCAATCTGCACGTAGCGCGCGCGGGGGTCACGCGTGGGGGCGCGCCGCTTGCGGGTGGCCCAGCCGATGTCGCCACCGGCCAGGTCGGACACCTGGAATGGGCCCATCGGGTAGCCGAAGTCACGCAGCGCCTTGTCGATCTGGTAGGGCGAGGCGCCGTCTTCCATCATTGCGTGCGCGGCCTGGCCGTAGACGGCGAGGATGCGGTTGCCGATGAAACCGTCGCACACGCCGGCGCGCACCGGCACTTTGCGCAGCTTCTTTGCCAGGTCGAAGGCGGTGGCGACCACGTCGTCGGACACCTTGGCCGGCACGACGATCTCGAGCAGCTTCATGATGTTCGCCGGCGAGAAGAAATGCAGGCCGACGACATCCTGCGGGCGCGAGATGGCCGCCGCGATCTCGTCGATGTCGAGGTACGACGTATTGGTGGCCAGCACCGCGCCGGGTTTGCAGACGCGATCGAGTTCGGCAAACACGGCGTGTTTCACGGCCATGTCCTCGAACACCGCTTCGATCACCAGATCGGCCTGGGCCAGCGCGTCGTACGACGTACTGCCATTGAAGCGCGCCATGGTGGCGTCTTTCGCGTCCGGCGTGATGCGGCCCTTGGCGATCAGGCCGTCATATACCTTCTCGACATGCTTGCGGCCACGCGCCAGCGCCTCGTCGTCGCGCTCGATCATCGTGACCGGCAAGCCGGCATCGAGGACGGCAACGGCGATGCCGGCGCCCATGGTGCCGCCGCCGACGACGCCGATGCGCTCGATCGGACGTGGCTTGGCACTGCGCGTCTCCGGCGCCCTGGCCGTTTCACGTTCAGCGAAGAACGCATGTACCAGGCCGGCGCGCTGCGGACTGTCGAGGCATTCGAGGAACAGCTTGCGCTCGAGCGCCTGGCCTTCCTCAAACGGCAGCTCGAGCGCGCCCTGCACTGCGTCGACGATTTTCAGGGGCGAGAACAGACCGCGTGATTTTTTGGCCGTCTCGGCGCGTGCGCTGTCGATCGCGGCGCGCTGGGCTGCCGTGTCGGCGAGCTGCGTGGCGTCACGGGTGCGCCGCACCGGCGCCCCGCCCTGGACCAGCTCCTGCGCATACGCCAGACCTGCTGTGAGCGGATCGGCGCCATCCACCACCCGGTCGACCAGGCCCAGTTTTGCCGCTTCGGCCGCGCCCACGTGGCGGCCGCTCAGCATCAGGTCGAGCGCTGCGGCGGCGCCGATCAGGCGCGGCGTGCGCTGGGTGCCGCCGGCGCCCGGCAGCAGACCAAGCGCCACTTCGGGCAAGCCCAGTTTTGCTGCTGGCAGCGCCAGGCGGTAATGGGCCGCCAGCGCGATCTCGAGTCCGCCACCGAGCGCAGCGCCGTGGATGACGGCGATCACTGGCTTGCTGCAGGCTTCGATACCGTTGCAAACGTCGGGCAGGAACGGCGTCATTGGCGGCTTGCCGAACTCGCGGATATCGGCGCCGCCGATGAAGGTCTTGCCGCTGCCGACGATCAGCACGGCCTTGACCGCAGCGTCGGCCCCGGCTGCGTCGACCGCCGCGGCCAGGCCGCGCCGGACGTCGACGCCAAGTGCATTGACGGGAGGATTGTCGATGGTGACGACGAGAATGTCGCCGTGCATGGCACGAGCGACCGGGCCAGTTGCGCCGGTGTGCATGAGCTGTCTCCTTGATTTTGTGTCGGATGCTACATCGGTTCGCTATGCGAAACCGTGTTTTGCATTTCTTGTTGCGATCAACGATAACCGATTTTTCGCGAAAATGTAAACGACTTCGCGGTGCCGCTTTTGCGGGAAAAACCGGAGGATCTGGTGATTCGCTGTGCGAAATGCATCGATTTAGCGTAATTACCCATACTAGGTGTTTCGCTCTGCGAACGAACATTTCACAAAAACTGTTGACACCCTCGTTTTCGGTATGTGAATATCCGACTCAAGCCCAGCCGGAGATGCAGGGCATAGGAGACAAGAATGGACTCGATCCAGTCACTGGAAGACCCTTTGCTGGCGACACCTGCCACCGCGCAAGCGCTACCGGAAGGGTTACCACAAGCGCCGCAGGACGACGCACCCGATGAAGACAACAGCAAGGACCGCCAGTTCGTCACGGCCCTGGCGCGTGGCCTGGAAATCCTGCGCTGCTTCCGTCCTGGCGAGGCATACCTCACCAATAGCGAGATGGCCAAGCGCACCGGCATGCCCAAGCCGACGATTTCACGCCTGACCTACACGCTGACCAAACTCGGCTACCTCACGTATTCGGCCGACCAGGGCCGTTACCAGCTCGGCGCCCCGGTGCTGGCGCTCGGCTACACACTGCTCGCCAACCTCGACGTACGCAAACTGGCCCGGCCGGCGATGCAGGAGCTGGCCGAATACGCCCAGTGCAGCGTGGCGATCGGCATTCGCGACCGGCTGCACATGGTGTATGTCGAGGCCTGCCGCGGCAGCGCTGCGGTCACGCTGCGGCGCGATGCCGGTTCGCGCATCCCGCTGGCCACCACCGCCATGGGCAAGGCGTATCTGTGCGGGCTGCCGCAAACCGATCGCGATTTTTTGATGGACCATATCCGCCTGACGGCCGACACCAACTGGCCCAAGATCAAAACCGATATCGAACAGGGGTTCAAGGATTACCAGGACCGCGGCTTCGTCCTGTCGTCCGGCCTGTGGGACGCGAACATCAGCGCAGTGGGCGTGCCGCTGCTTGACCAGGACATCGCCCGGACGATGGCATTCAACTGCGGCGGCCCGGCCTTTTTGCTGCCCTACGAAAAACTGGTCGAGGACCTCGGTCCGCGCCTGGTACAACTGGTGCGCAACGTGGAAATCAGCATGGGCCGGCATATCGGCTAGCGGTGCCCTGGTACCGGCAATCAAGGAGCGACGCCGCTGTGCGCGGTGAGGCCCCCGGCTTGCCGTCGTTTTTTACTATCCATCGATTCACTAAAAAATAACGGAGACATGATGAAGGCAAACAAGATCGTCCTCGCCATCCTGGCGCTTGGTACCGTCGGCAGCATCAACCTGGCCAGTGCCGACGAGTTTCTGGTCGGCGTGCAGATTCCGCTGACCGGACCACTGGCCCGCGTCGGCCTGGGCACCCAGGAAGGCATCCGCGTTGCGGCCGAGGTCTTCAACAAGACCAACGGCAAGCACACCATCAAACTGATTACCGTCGACGACGAGTCGGCGCCGGCCAAGGCCGTGGCGGCAGTGGAAAAACTGGCCAGCCAGAACGTGGTCGCCATCACGGGCGGCTACGCGTCCAACAATATCTCGCCCGCGTCGGACGCCGCCGGCAAACTGGGGCTGGCCTACGTAACATCGGGCGGTGTCGACGATGGCCTGGTCAATGCCGGGCGCAAGAATTTCTTCCGCATCAATAACACGCAGGGTTACCAGAAAGCCCTCGTCGGCCTGCTCACCGACCTGAGTGTCAAGTCGGTGTCGATCATCTATTCGACCAAGGATGCGACCCACGGCCTGGCCGCGGACGTCGAGAAAACGCTGAAAGCCAAGGGCGTCAAAGTCGTCACGCACGCGTTCGACCCGCTGATCACCGACTTCAAGCCGATCATCAACAAGGTGAAACTGCGCGACCGTTCCGAATTCGTCGTCATGGTCGGCTACGAAAACGACTACGTCGGCATCCTGCGCGCGGCGCGGGTGCTCAAGCCTAGCATCAAGGGCGTGGCCGGCGTGTGGTCGCTGGCAACGCCGAAGATGGCGGCCGATTTCCCGGACCTGATGCCAAACGTGTACGGCACCGCCGTGCTGCCATTCCCGGTGCAGTTCTCGACCGAAGAAGGCAAGCGCTTTGCCGATGGCTACAAGGCGCTGCTGAACAAGGACCCGGATTACCTGGGCCAGTTCGGCTACGTCCAGTCGATGCTGCTGTTCGAAGCGATCGCGCGCGCGGCCGACAAGGGCACGCTGAAAAAAGGCGGCGTGATCGAAGAAATGCGCAAGACCGATCGCCAGACCCTGATCGGCCGGGTGCAGTTCGATGCCAGGGGCGACAACCCGAACTTCACGCAGCGCATGGGCCAGCATCAGGGCAAGAAGGTTGAACTGGTGTGGCCGAAAGAATCGGCCACCGCCAAGCCGGTGTATCCGGGCCTGCCCTGGTAATGCTGTGAGCGCATGAGCGAGACGGGCAGGATCCCCCTGCCCGCGTGATTAATCGATTGGATGCAGAAATGACGGACTTGATTCTACAAGCCGTGTATTCCGGGTTATTGCAGGGCGGCTCCTACGCCCTGATTGCACTGGGACTGGCGCTCGTGTTTGGCGCCATGAACGTGATCAACCTGGCGCACGGTGAACTGGTATTGCTGGCGGCGTACATCGCCTACACGGTCGAATCGCAACTCGGCTGGAATCCGCTGGCCGCGATTCCCGCCGCCGTGATCATCGTGACCATCACCTCGAGCCTGCTGTATTTCCTGGTCAGCCGGGTGACGGTGCACCGCGAAATCAATTCACTGACGCTGACCTTCGGCGTCGGCGTGATCCTCACCAACCTGGTCCTGATGATCTGGAGCGCCGACGTGCGCACCACGAGCTCGACCTGGATGCAGGAAGCCTTCATCGTCGGCAAGCTCTACAGCATGCGCAGCGAAGTGCTGTTCTTCGGCGTGAGCCTCGTGCTGATCGTGGCGCTGTGGTGGTGGCTGTCGCGCAGCTGGTATGGCCGCGCCGTACGCGCCGTATCGAGCAACCGCGACGCGGCCAAGCTGATGGGGATTAACCCTGGCCGCACGGAGCTGGTGTCGTTCATCGTCGCCGGCATCCTGGCCGCCTTCGCCGGTGTCGCCCTGTTCAGCTACGGCGTTGTGACCCCGGGCTATGGCAGCGTCCTGACCGTGAAAGCCTTCATCATCACCGTGCTGGCGGGCCTTGGCTCGATCCCCGGCGTGCTGATCGGCGCAATCCTGCTGGGGGTGGCCGAATCGCTGACGATCACGCTGGCCAGTTCGGCGCTGCAAGAGCTGGCCGGCATGGGCCTGTTCCTGCTGGTGCTGTTCGTGATGCCCAATGGCCTGTTTGGTGTGGCACGGAGGCGCGGATGAAACTCAACAAACTCCTGATCGCCACGCTGGTGGCGACGTACCTCGTGGTGCCATTCGCGCTGGGCGGCAACAGCTATGTGATGAGCCTGGTCATCGCCTCGCTGATCATCGGCGGCGTTGCGCTGTCGTGGGCGCTGCTGGGCAACCTGGGCGGCATGGTCAGCTTCGGCCATGCGGCGTTCTTTGGCGTGGGCGCCTATACGTCGGCCGTGCTGACGATGCAGTACAACGTGCCGGTCTTCTTCGGCCTGGTGCTTGGCGGCGTCGGTGCGGTGCTGTCGGCGGTCCTGATGCTGCCGGTGCTGCGCCTGCGCGGTCCCTACTTTGCGCTCGCAATCCTGGCGTACGCGCACATCTTCCGCATCGTTGCTACCGAATGGACGTCAGTCACGAACGGCGCTGGCGGCATTGCCAGGATCCCGGCCCTGCCGACCGTGTTCGACTACAATTTCGGCAGCCACACCGGCAATTACCTCGTGATCCTGACGATGGTATTGCTGTTTGCCTGGGCCTATGACGTCATCCGCCGCAGCCCGCACGGCCTGGCGCTGCGCGCCATGCACGACAGCGAGGATGCCACGCGCGTGGTGGGCGTGAACAACACGCTGCTCAAGGGCCTGATGCTGCTGGTGTCGGCCTTCATGTCCGGCGCCGTGGGCGCCTTCAATGCGCACTACATCAACTTCCTCGAACCGGACTACGCCTTCAGTGCGGTATGGGTGACGATCCCGATCGTCGCGGCGATCTTCGGCGGCTACCGTACCATTACGGGTCCCCTGATCGGCGCCGTCGTGGTGTATCTGGTCGACCAGTTATTCATCAAGAACTTCATGCCCACCGGACACCAGTTGGTTCTCGGCGTGGTGCTGGTCGTGATGATCATTGCCAGCCCGGATGGCCTGCTGGGCATGATCCGCAGGGCGCTAAGGAAAAAACATGCTGCAACTTGAAAACGTCACCGTCCGCTTCGGCGGCCTCACGGCGGTCAACGATGTCACGCTGGCGGTCGGCACGGGGGACCTGGTAGGCCTGGTCGGCGCTAACGGCGCCGGCAAGACCACGCTGTTCAATGCGATTTCGGGGCTGGTGCGCCCGACCACGGGCCGCATCCTGTTCAATGGCGCCGACGTGCTCAAGGCGCCGATGTACCAGCGTGCGCGCATGGGCATCGGGCGTACCTTCCAGATCCCGCAGCCAATGCACGAGCTGACCGTGCGCCAGAACCTGGAGGTGGCGCAGCGCTTTGGCACCGGCTCGGTCGACAAGCGCCGCATCGACGAGATCCTGGACTTCACCAACCTGGCCGCCAAGGCCGGGCGTGACGCATCGAGCGGCCTGGCGCTGACCGAACTGAAGGCGCTCGAAGTGGCCAAGGCGCTCTCGACCAATCCGAAACTGCTGCTTCTCGACGAAGTGCTGGCCGGTCTGGAAACGAGCGGCAAGCGCAACTTCATGAACATGCTCAAGGACCTGCACGCCAAATTCTCGGTCGGCATCCTGATCATCGAGCACGACATTGAAACCATCAGCAATCTCTGCCAGCGGGTGGCGGTGCTGAACTTCGGCGGCATGATCGCCGAAGGCACACCGGCTGAGGTCTTCAACAACCCGGCCGTCATCAAGAGCTATACCGGAGGCGAGGTCGACCATGCTTGAGATCCAGAACGTGCGCGCCGGTTATGGCGCGATCAATGTGCTGTGGGATTTGTCGCTCAGCATCGCACCGGGCAAGCTGACCACGATCATCGGCCAGAACGGCGCCGGCAAGACCACGCTGCTGCGCGCCATGATGGGCTTGATCCCCGTGTCGCAAGGCACGATCACGCTCGACGGCAAGCCGCTCAACGGCACGCCGACCTGGGACATGCACAAGGTTTCGATGGCGATGATTCCCGAAGGCCGCATGGTGTTTCGCGACATGACGGTCGAAGAAAACCTAATGATGGGCGCGTTTGCGCCGCAGCACCGCGCCCACGCCGCGCGCAATCTCGAGCGCTCGTTCGAGATGTTCCCGCGCCTGCGCGAGCGTCGCAGCCAGATGGCCGGTTCGCTGTCGGGCGGCGAGGCGCAGATGCTGGCCATGGCGCGCGGCCTGATGAGCGACCCGAAGGTCCTGATCATCGATGAGCCATCGCTGGGCCTGGCGCCTGTGATGGTCAATGAGCTGTTTGCGATCCTGAAGCGTCTCAAGGAGGACGGCCGCACGATGATCCTGGTCGAGCAGAACACCCACCGCGCGGTGGGCGTGGCTGACCACGTCTACCTGATGCAGAGCGGTAAGGTGGTGCTGTCGCAGGCGGCGAGCGAAGTGAGCCTTGAGCATCTGCACGGGTTGTATTTTGCACGCGACACGGGGGCCACGGCATGAATCTGACTGAACAATACGGCCCGCGCGAAGCGATGGAATACGACGTCGTCGTGGTCGGCGGCGGCCCGGCCGGGCTCTCGGCGGCGATCCGCCTGAAACAGCTGGCCTTTGATAAAGGCCAGGAAGTCACGGTCTGCGTGCTGGAAAAAGGCGGCGAGCTGGGCGCGCACATCCTGTCCGGCGCGGTAATGGATCCGCGCGCGATCAACGAACTGATCCCCGACTGGAAAGAAAAAGGCGCGCCGCTCAATACCGCCGTGACCGAAGACCGCGTCTTGTTCCTGAGCGAAACTAAGTCGTACGCCACGCCGGCGTTTGCCATCCCGCCAGCACTGGCCAATCATGGCAACTACGTGATCTCGCTGGCCAATGTGGTGCGCTGGCTGGGCCAGCAAGCCGAAGCGCTGGGCGTGGAAATCTTCCCCGGCTTCCCGGCCGCTGAGATCCTGTACAACGAAGACGGCTCGGTCAAGGGCGTCGCCACCGGCAATATGGGGATGAAACGCGATGGCGAGCCGGGGCCGGAATTCCAGCTCGGCATGGAGCTGCATGCGAAGTACACGTTCTTCGCCGAAGGGTCGCGCGGCCACCTGGGCCGCCAGCTGATGGCCAAGTATGAGCTGAACAAAGGCAAGGACCCGCAGACCTACGGCATCGGCATCAAGGAGTTGTGGGAAATCGATCCGGCCAAGCACCAGCCGGGCCTGGTGATCCACACGGCCGGCTGGCCACTGCCGAACGACACGTATGGTGGCTCGTTCCTGTACCACCTGGAAAACAACCAGGTCGCGGTCGGCTATGTCGTCGGCCTGTCGTACCAGAATCCGTATCTGTCGCCATACGAAGAATTCCAGCGCTATAAAACGCACCCGGCGATTCGCGGCTTCTTCGAAGGCGGCAAGCGCATCTCGTACGGCGCACGCTCCATTACCGCCGGCGGCCTGCAATCCTTGCCCAAGACCGTATTCCCGGGCGGCGCGCTGATCGGCTGCGATGCAGGTTTTTTGAACACCAGCCGCATCAAGGGCAGCCACACTGCGATCAAGACCGGCATGCTGGCAGCCGAGGCGGCGTTTGCCGCGCTGGGCGAAGGCCGCACGAGCGACGAGCTCATCAGCTTCCCTGCTGCGTTCGAAAAATCGTGGCTGCATGAAGAGCTGCACGTGGCACGCAACTTCAAGCCGTGGATGAGCAAGGGCCTGGTGCTGGGCACGATCATGACGGGCATCGACCAGATTGTGTTCCGCGGCAAGGCGCCCTGGACGCTCCACCACAAGCACGCCGACCACGAATGCCTGAAGCCGGCGGCGCACTTCAAGCCGATCGTCTATCCAAAGCCGGATGGCAAGCTGACCTTCGACAAGCTGTCGTCGGTGTTCATCTCGAACACCAATCACCGCGAAGACGAGCCGATCCACCTGACGCTCAAAAATCCGAGCGTGCCGGTCGACGTCAACCTGGCCAAGTACGCCGGGCCTGAGCAGCGTTACTGTCCGGCCGGGGTGTACGAGTACGTCAAGCGCGAAGACGGTGGCGACCGCCTGCAGATCAATGCCCAGAACTGCGTGCACTGCAAGACCTGCGACATCAAGGACCCGACCCAGAACATCGTCTGGGTGACGCCCGAAAGCGGCGGCGGCCCGAACTATCCGAATATGTAACGACCATTTTATAAAAGAGACCAACATGACAACCAAAGCCGCTTTCCACTGGGATGACCCGCTGCTGATCAACGGCCAGCTGACGGACGAAGAGCGCATGGTGCGCGACGCCAGCGCTGCCTATTGCCAGGACAAGCTGCGTCCGCGCGTACTCGAAGCATTCCGTAACGAGTCGATGGATGTCTCCATCTTCCGCGAGATGGGCGAACTGGGCCTGCTCGGTCCGACCATTCCCGAACAATACGGTGGTCCGGCGCTGAACTACGTCGCCTACGGCCTGATCGCGCGTGAAGTCGAGCGCGTCGATTCGGGCTACCGCTCGATGATGAGCGTGCAGTCTTCGCTGGTCATGGTGCCGATCTTCGAATTCGGGAACGAAGCGACCAAGCAGAAATACCTGCCGAAGCTGGCCACCGGCGAATGGATCGGCTGCTTCGGCTTGACCGAGCCAAACCATGGCTCGGATCCCGGCTCGATGATTTCGCGCGCGCGCAAGGTCGAAGGCGGCTACAGCCTGTCCGGCGCCAAGATGTGGATCACCAATTCGCCCGTGGCCGACGTGTTCGTCGTGTGGGCCAAGGACGACGAAGGCGCGATCCGCGGCTTCGTGCTGGAAAAAGGCTGGAAGGGTTTGTCGGCCCCGGCGATCCACGGCAAGTTCGGCCTGCGCGCGTCGGTCACCGGCGAAATCGTCATGGACAATGTGTTCTGCCCGGAAGAAAACGCGTTCCCGGACGTGCGCGGCCTGAAAGGCCCGTTCACCTGCCTGAACTCGGCCCGTTACGGCATCGCCTGGGGCGCGCTGGGCGCGGCGGAAGATTGCTGGCACACGGCGCGTCAGTACACGATGGACCGCCAGCAGTTCGGCAAGCCGCTCGCGGCAAACCAGCTGGTGCAAAAGAAGCTGGCCGACATGCAGACCGAGATCACGCTCGGCCTGCAGGGCTGCCTGCGCCTGGGCCGCATGAAGGATGAAGGCACGGCAGCGCCGGAAATCACATCGATCATGAAACGCAACTCGTGCGGCAAGTCGCTCGACATCGCCCGCGTGGCGCGCGATATGCTGGGTGGGAATGGCATTTCGGATGAGTTTGGCATCATCCGCCACATGGTCAATCTGGAGGTAGTCAATACCTATGAGGGCACGCATGACATCCATGCGCTGATTCTTGGCCGCGCGCAGACCGGCATTGCGGCGTTCTGATCGCCGCGATCATCACGTCCCTGTGCGCCTGGTCTGCGTCATCGTAGGGTGGACGGGTTCCCCGTCCACGCGTTCAACGATCATCAGATGAATTTGAACGCGTGGACGGCATAGCCGTCCACCCTACGGCGGCTGACCTGGCAGCATCAGCTCCACGATGCTGGTCGCATCCGGCCGTTCAAACGGCGAACGGCGTCTCTGCGATGCCCGTTACACCCGGCCGCAGGATGACAACTGACCCAGCATCACCGCCAGCATTGCCCGCCCCCGCCGGATCGATCGAGGTCACGAGCAGCAAATCAAGATCAGGCCCACCAAACGCGCACATCGACGGCTTGGCCATCGGAAGCACGACTTCCCGATCGAGCTTGCCTTGCGGCGTGAAGCGCTGCACCACGCCGCCATCGTTGGCACAGCTCCAGTAACAACCGTCGGCATCGACCGCCGCACCGTCCGGCCGGCCCGGTTGCCCGGTCAGGTCCAGAAACACACGTTCATTGTGCGGTAGCCCGGCATCGATATCGTAATCGTAGGCCCACACGAGGCGCCGCTGCGGATGCGAATCCGACAGGTACATCGTGCGGCCATCGGGCGACCAGGCCAGGCCGTTCTGCGTCAGCAGATTGCGCACCACCGGCCCATGCAGTCCCCCGGCGGCGCTGTAGCGATACAGCCCGCCGACCGGGCGCGCAGCGCCCATGTCCATGAACATGGTGCCGCTCCAGAACCGGCCCTGGCGGTCGCAGCGCCCGTCGTTGAAACGCATGCCCTCGCCCAGTTCGGCCGCCGCCGGCGCAGCCAGCCGGGAGGCATCCAGCGCGCCCTCGGCTTCCAGCGCAAGACGGAACACACCCGTCTCCATCCCGGCGATCAAACTACCGTCGCTGCTCGCCGCAATGCAGGCCACCATCTCGGGCGCCGTCCAGTGCATCAGCGCACCGCTGGCATGGTCCCTGCGCCAGATGCGGCGCGCAGGGATGTCGACCCAGTACCAGGCAGCCTGCCCCGCGTGCCACAGCGGGCTTTCACCCGTGGCGCAGTGCACGCCCGCGATGTGTTCAACGTCAGCAACCATCGATTACAACCCCTTGATTTCACGGTGCTGCGGCACCAGCATTTTCATGACCGTCCACGCCACCAGGTAGGCCACGGCGCAGATCGAGAACATGATCATATACCCGGTCTGCAGCTGGCCCAGTGCGCCGTAATGGTCGAACAGCCAGCCACCGAGCTTGGTGAGCAGCACGCCGCCCAGGCCACCGGCCATGCCGCCGATGCCGACCACCGAACCGACGCTGTGTTTCGGGAACATGTCCGAGACGGTGGTGAATAGGTTCGCCGACCAGGCCTGGTGCGCCGAGGCGCCGATGCCGATCAGGATCACCGGGACCCAGAAGCCCAGGTAGCCAAGTGGTTGCGCCAGCAGTACGACCAGCGGGCACAGGGCGATGACGAGCATGGCCTTCATGCGGCCATGATAGATGTCGGCGCCCCGGTTCAGGAACCAGGTCGGCAGCCAGCCGCCGCCGATACTGCCCACCATCGTCATGCTGTACAGGACCGCGAGCGGGATAATCATGTCGGTGGCCGACATGCCGTATTGCGCCGACATGTATTTTGGCAGCCAGAACAGGAAGAACCACCAGACGCCGTCGGTCATGAATTTGCCGAAGGCGAAGGCCCAGGTCTGGCGGTAGCCCAGCAGCTTGAACCACGAGCCTTTGACTGGCGTGCCGGTGGGCGCCACCGTGACACCGGCGTCGCTGTTGATGTAGGCCAGTTCGGCCGCCTTCAGGCGCGGCTGCTGTTCCGGCGCATCGTACAGCCAGATCCACAGGCCCATCCACAGGAAGCCGATGCCGCCGATGACGATGAACGCCGCCTGCCAGCCCCAGTGCGCAGCGATCAGCGGCACGGTCAGTGGCGCCAGGATCGCGCCGACATTGGCGCCCGAATTGAAGATGCCGGTGGCGAACGAGCGCTCGCGTTTCGGGAAGTATTCGGCAGTTGCCTTGATCGCGGCCGGGAAGTTACCGGCTTCACCGATCGCCAGTACCGCGCGGCCGATCATGAAGCCGGCCACCGACACCGGCACGACGGCCAGGCCAATGCTGGTAAAGACCGTGTTGACCGCTTCGCCGATACCGATCGCGTAGGCATGGCCAATGGCGCCCAGCGACCAGATGACGATGGCCAGTACATAGGCGCGCTTGGTGCCCATGCGGTCGATCACGCGGCCGGCGAACAGCATCGAGATCGCATAGACGAACTGGAAGGTCGCCGTGATGTTGGCGTAGTCGGTATTGGTCCAGTTGAACTGCTCGGTGAGGACCGGTGCGAGCAGGCTCAGGACCTGGCGGTCCAGGTAATTGATAGTGGTGGCGAAGAACAGCAGCGCGCAGATCGTCCAGCGATACCTGCCCACCACCGACTGCGCCGGTGTTACGTCGATGACTTGCTGATTCATGGTGATCAGTTCTTTTCAAGTTGGGTGACAGCCGGCGTCTCCTCCGGCTGGTACTGCGTTCAAGCGTCGTGTGTTACTTCTCCCCGCCCACTTGCAACGTGCCATCCTGCAGGCGCGCAAGGCCCAGCGGATTGTCGTCACGCAGCGCCTCCGGCAGCAGGCTGCCCGGCACGTTCTGGTAGCAGACCGGCCGCAGGAAGCGGTCGATCGCGCTGGCGCCAACCGATGTCGTGCGGCTGTCGCTGGTGGCCGGGAACGGGCCGCCGTGCACCATCGCATGCGCCACTTCGACGCCGGTCGGGAAGCCGTTGAACAGCACCCGGCCCGCCTTGCGCTCGACGATCGGCAGCAGCCTGGCCGCCAGGTCGAGGTCACCTTCGCGTGCATGGACCGTGACGGTCAGTTGACCGTGCAGGTGCTCGGCTGCCTGCAACAGCTGGGCGGCGTCGGTAAAGCGCACCAGCACCGCGCATGGACCGAACACTTCATCTTCCAGTGCCGGGTTGCCCATATACGTGGCGGCGTCGCACACGTACAGCGCAGCCTGTGCAGCGCAGCCGTTGCCTTCGGTCGTGCCTTGCGCAACCAGTTGCAGGCCGTCGACGGCGTTGAACGCGGTCACGCCCTTCGTGTAGGCGTCGTGGATGCCGGCGGTGAGCATCGTGCCGGCGCCCTTGGCGCCCAGCGCCTGCGCGCTCGCGGCGACGAAGGCATCAAGCTCGGCGCCGGCCAGGGCAAACACCAGGCCCGGGTTCGTGCAGAACTGGCCGACGCCCAGCGTCAGCGAATCGACAAAGCCCTGCGCCAGTGCGGCGCCACCGGCCTGCACTGCCGCCGGCAGCAGGAACACGGGATTTACGCTGCTCATCTCGGCGTACACGGGAATCGGTTCGGGGCGCGCGGCGGCGTTGCGCAGCAGCGCCAGGCCACCCTGGCGCGAACCGGTAAAGCCCACGGCCTTGATCGCTGGGTGCGAGACCAGTTGCTGGCCAACCGTGCGGCCGTCACCGAACAGCATCGAGAACACGCCTTCCGGCAGGCCGCTCGCCTTGACCGCGCGCTGCACGGCGCGCCCGACCAGCTCCGACGTGCCAGGGTGGGCGCCGTGCGCCTTGACCACGACCGGGCAACCGGCGGCCAGGGCCGACGCCGTGTCGCCGCCCGCGACCGAGAACGCGAGCGGGAAATTACTGGCGCCGAACACGACGACCGGACCGAGGCCGATCTTGCGCAGGCGCAGATCGGGCCGCGGCGGCGCGCGCTCAGGCAAGGCGCTGTCGATGGTCGCATCCATGAAGTACCCGTCGCGCACGACCTTGGCAAACAGGCGCAGCTGGGTCACGGTGCGCATGCGCTCACCTTCCAGGCGTGCCTGCGGCAGGCCGGTCTCGAGCTGCGCGCGCTCGATCAGCTCGGGACCGATCGCCAGAATTTCTTCGGCCACCATCTCGAGGAACGCGGCGCGCTGCTCAAGCGGCAGCGCGCGGTACGGGTCGAACGCTTCGCTGGCCAGCTCACAGGCGCGCTCGACGTCGTCACCCGTGGCCTGGCCAAAACCCGGCTGCAGGTCTTCGCGCGTGGCCGGGTTGAAGCCGAAGACTTCCGTGCCGGCGCCGCGCACGCTGTGCGCGCCAATGATCATTTCACCGAGAATCGCCATGATCAGACCACCCCATTCTTCTTGAGCAGGGCCAGCAGCATCGCGTCTTCTTCGGCCGTCAGGTCGGTCAGCGGCGGACGCACCGGGCCTGCACCATGGCCCACCAGGCGCGCGCCGGCCTTGACGATGCTGACGGCGTAGCCGGCCTTGCGGTTGCGGATCTCCAGGTACGGCAGGAAGAAATCGTCGATCAGGCGGTTGGTAGTGGCGAAATCGTCAGCAACGGTGGCGTGATAGAAGTCCATCGCCAGTTGCGGCACGAAGTTGAACACGGCCGACGAATACACCGGGGTGCCCAGCGCCTTGTAGGCGCCGGCGTAGATCTCGGCGGTTGGCAGGCCGCCCAGGTAGCTGAAACGGTCACCCATGCGGCGCCAGATCGAGACCATCAGTTCGATGTCGCCGTTACCGTCCTTGAAGCCGATCAGGTTCGGGCAGCGATCGGCCAGCTTTTCCAGCGAATCGGGGGTCAGGCGGCAGTTCGCGCGGTTGTAGACCACGACGCCGATCTTCACCGAGCGGCACACCGCTTCGACGTGGGCGACCAGGCCGTCCTGGCTGGCTTCGGTCAGGTAGTGCGGCAGCAGCAGCAGGCCTTTGGCGCCCTGGCGCTCGGCTTCCTGCGCATGCGCGATGGCGGTGCGGGTCGGACCGCCGCAACCGGCCAGGATCGGCACGACGCCGGCGCAAGTGTCAACCGCCGTCTTGATGATCTGGCCGTATTCTTCGCCGTGCAGCGAGAAGTACTCACCGGTGCCGCCGGCAGCGAACAGCGCAGTGGCGCCGAACGGGGCGAGCCACTCCAGGCGCGCGGCATAGCCTTTCGGATCGAAATCACCCTGCGCATCGAAATCGGTGATCGGGAACGACAGCAAGCCGTGGGAAAGGACTTGCTTGAGTTCGTTTGGTTGCATCGTGCTGTCTCCGCTATCTGGTTGTTGGACGAAATACCTGCCATCGAGCAGGTTGTAAGTCATCGTACAACTGACTGCGGTCATCCGCAAGCAGAAAATGCGGGAATTCAGTTCATCGTGCTTTCCAGGCGGCGCTGCGCCTCCACCAGGCGTTCGCGGCTGTTGGACAGATGGGTACGCATCGCCGCGCGCGCGGCTTCCGGGTCGCGTCGCTCGATGGCGCGGTAGATATCGTCGTGTTCGCGGCTGACGCGCTCGAGGAAACCGGCGGGCTTGTCCTGGTCGAGCACGGGCGTGTTGAGCCGTGCGCGCGGGATGAAGGCATTGCCCAGGCGGGTCAGGATATCGACGAAATACCGGTTGCCGGTCGATTGCGCAATCAGCAGATGGAAGCGTTTATCCGCCTCGACCGCCGGCCTGCCCTCGGCCATCGCCTGCTGCATCTCGCGCAGCGCGGCGGCCAGCTCGTCTGCCTGCTCCTGGCTGCGACGGCTGGCCGCCAGGCCCGCCGTCTCGGTCTCGACGCCGATGCGCAACTCCAGCACGGCCAGCACATCGCGCAGCGTCACGATATTCTCGGACTCCAGGCCCAGCCCCGCCTGCGCGCGCTCGATCACAAAGGTACCGATGCCGTGGCGGGTCTGGACAAGGCCAGCTGCCTGAAGATGGGTGATCGCTTCACGTACCACGGTGCGACTCACCCCGTGCTGGGCCATCAACGACGACTCCGTGGGCAATTTATCACCCGGCTTGAGCGCGCCCTGCCGGATCGTGTCGCTGATTTGCTCGACCACTCCCTGGGACAGACTGCGGTGCTTGCGTTGCGGGAGCGTCATGATGGGAAATCGCGTTGAATGGGATGGCCCAGATTATACGCGACGATTCAGTTGTACGACATCTTATAACTCAACAAGACTTGGGCAACTTTTGCGGTATAGCCACGTTGCAAAATTGGTCCGACCAACCTAGAATCGGATGATCATAAGATTATGGAGACACCGTGGCCAACATCCGCCCTTCTGCCCTGACCCTGCTATGCCTGCCGTTATGGTTCCTGGGCGGCGCCGCCACGGCCACGCCACCCGTCCACGACCGCGTGATCCTGGTGGGCGACTCCACGATGGCCAGCACCACCGGCTACGGCGACGCGCTGTGCGAACGGTTCACGCCCGAGACGGCCTGCCTGAACCTGGCGCGTGGCGGGCGCAGTTCGGGCAGCTTCCGGGCCGAGGGCCGCTGGGACGAGGTGACCGGCCTGCTGCGCGCTGGCGGCTACCGGCGCACCTTCGTGCTGATCCAGTTCGGCCACAACGACCAGCCGGGCAAGCCCGGTCGCTCGACGGACTACGTGACCGAATTCCCCGCCAATATGCAGCGCTACGTCATTGAGGCGCGCGCACTGGGTGCGGTACCGGTGCTGGTCACGCCACTCACGAGGCGCAGCTTCAAGGGAGGCTATGTGCAGGATGACCTGGCGCCATGGGCGGCCACCGTGCGCAACATTGCCGCGGCCACGACCACGCCGCTGATCGAACTGAACGCGCTGTCGCTGGCCGCCGTGCAGGCCATGGGACCGGACGAGGCCGACAAACTGGCGCGCGTTGGCGAGAACTTCGACCGCACGCACGTGGGACCGTTGGGCGCCCGGCGCTTTGCGGACATCGTGGCCCGCGAGATCGTACGCAAGGTGCCGCAGCTGGCTGACGATCTGATGACTGCCGACGGCGCCGGGGGCGCGCAATGATCGCCGCGCTGGCGGCGGTCGCACTCGCATTGGCGCTGCAGCCCGTCCACGCGCAGACCGTGACACCGGGAAGCGCCGAGCGCCAGCACGCACCGGCCGACGGCTGGGCCGCGCAAGAAGGCGGCACGCGCGGCGGCGCACTGGCGCTGCCCGCCCACGTGTACACGGTGCGCAACCGCGCCGAACTGGTCGCGGCGCTTAAGGCATCTGCGCCTTCGCGTATCGTACGGGTGGCGGCAACCATCGACATGACCGAAGGCCGGCAGTTCACCGACAGCGCCGACCAGGCGCGGCGCAGCGCGGTGACCATTCCTTCCAATACCACGCTACTGGGCGTGACGCCCGGTGCCGGCTTTATCAACGCCAGCTTGACGATCGACGGGGTCGAACAGGTGATCGTGCGTCACCTGGCGATCCGCAATCCATGCGACATCCGGCCGGAATGGGACCCGCACGACGGCCCGCAAGGCAACTGGAATTCGGATTACGACGGCATCACGGTGCGGGCCGCGCGCCATGTCTGGATCGACCATAACAGCTTCACCGATGCACCCGACACGGACGACCGGGCACCAGTCGAGAATGGCAAGATCAAGCAGTGCCACGACGGGGCACTGGATATCTCGCAGGGCGCGGACCTGGTCAGCGTCACCTACAACCATTTCGCGGGGCACGAAAAGAACATGCTGATCGGCGCCAGCGACCGCGCCACCGGCGATACGGACCGGCTGCGCATCACGCTCAAGGGCAATCTGTTCGAACACGTCGCCGAGCGCGCGCCGCGCGTACGCTACGGCCAGGTGCACCTTTTCAATAACTATTATGTGGGCGAGCGCAAGCGAGCCGTCTACCGTCACAGCTACAGCATCGGCGTGGGGCACCAGGCACTGGTGCGCTCGGACGCCAATGCCTTCGATGTGACAGGTGCCCGGGGCTGCGCGGACCTGGTGCGCGACCCGGGGTCAAGCCATGGCGTGTTTGCCGACAGCGGCTCGCTGCTCAATGGCCAGCCGCTTGGCGCCTGTCCGTTTGGCGGGCCTGCGATGCCACCACTGCCCTATGCCCACACGGCGCTGCCGGCGCAGCTGGTGCCCGAACACGTGCGCACCAACGCCGGCCCGCGGCCGGCCAAGGGCGCAGACGGCATTGCCGAAGCGCGCCTGTCGCTGGCGCCGGGTGTCCCATTCGTGCTGCGCGCGCGGCGTCAGGCGAATGATGACTGGCAGGGCGTGAGCGTGCAACTGGCCGACGAAGGAAAAACCCTGCAGGTCGAACTGCTGGCGTCGCGCAGCGGCAAGGTGGAGCGCCTCAAGCAGGTGCGGCGCCGTCTTGCGCCAGCCTTCGTGGCATCCCGCACGCCGCTCACCGTCGGCCTGACATCTGAGGGCGGCGTCCTGTTTGCGCTGATCGATGGCGAGCGCGTCACGAGTGCGCTGGAAACGCCGTTGCCGGCAACCCTGCCGCTCGACTGGGGAGCAGGGGCGCATACGGTGCTCGACGTGCGCACCGGGCCGGAAGGTACGGTGCCGGCGCGCGTCACCCCGCAGGCCGCCGACAACCGGATCGCGCTGCAGGCCGGCGATCCGGCCGAGACGGTCGGCATCGGCGGCGCGGCCGACCTGGTTGCCGTGGTGGCCGATGCGCGCATCGCGACGGCTGCCGTGGTCGATGGTGCGCTGCGGATCACGCCGCTGGCGCCCGGCCAGACCACGGTTGCACTGACCAGCGCGAGCGACCCGTGGGCGCAGGCGAATCTGGCCGTGGCCGTCGGCCCGCGCTTTGCTGAACCGACCGGCGCGCCGGCCAGCGTTGGCCTCGACCCGGCCCGCGGCGCGCGAGGCGTACCGCCCGACACGCTGCTCCGTCTGGCGCTGGCGCCCGGCGCGCAACTGAGCGGCGAAGGCAGCATCCGGATCTGGCGCAAGCGCGATGGCGCGCTGGTCGGCGTGATCCGGCCCGGCGAGACGGTAAGCAGGATCGGCCCGGCGCCGCGCCAGCGTCTGGTGCGCGAGCATCGGCTGCGGCTGGTCGATGGCCAGTTGCGCGCCAAGTTGCCGCAAGCGCTCCAGTACGACACCGAGTATGTCGCGACGGCCGAAGCACGCCTGGTGCGCGGCGCGGACTTTGCCGGCGCGCGCTGGGCGTTTCGCACGACGCCGCACCGCCCGGTAGGCGACAGCATCACGGTGGCCGCCACCGGCCGCGCCCACTTCCGCACCGTACAGGGCGCGCTCGACTACGCGATGAGCCTGCCCCGCGCCCTGCCGTTGACGGTCAATGTGCGCGACGGCGTCTATCCCGAACTGCTGTACCTGCGCGACAAGGACCGGCTGACGCTACGCGGCGCCAGCCGCGAAGCGACGATTGTCCGCGCCACCAACAGCGACACGCTCAATCCCGGCTCCGGCAGCGGCCAGGCGCCGCAGGAGCCGGGACTGCTAGGCGGGCGCGCGCTGTTCCTGGCCCAGGACAGCGACCTGCTCGAACTCCGCGACATCGCCCTGCACAACACCACACTACGCAGCGATGGCCATTCGCCGCAGGCCGAGACGCTGTTCTTCAACAGCCCGGACGGGCGCCTGTCGGTGCGCAATGCGCATTTTTCGAGCGAACAGGACACGCTGCAACTGAAGGGCTACGCGTGGATCTACAAATCGCTGGTCGAGGGCAATGTCGACTTCATCTGGGGGAACAACCGTGCCACGCTGTTTGAGGACAGCGAAATCCGCACGGTCGGCGACAGCGCGAATCCCGACAGCGGCGGCTACATCGTCCAGGCGCGCACCATCGGCGCGAACGAGCCGGGCTTCGTCTTCCTGCGCTCGCGCCTGACCCGCGGTCCCGGGCCGGCGGGCAACCTGCCCCCGGATGGCAGCGCCTACCTGGCGCGCTCGCCGGGCACGGCGAACACCTGGGACCACGTCGCCTTCATCGAGTGCACCATCGGCCCGCACATCGCGGCCGACGGCTGGCTGCGCCGTCCGGCGCCCAATCCGCTGCAGGGCGGCTGGCGCGAATACGGCAACCGCGCGCCGGACGGCCAGCCGCGCCACTACGGCGGCGCGGTGCTGGACGCCCCGCAGGCAGCGCGCTACCGCACCCGCGCCGCTGTCTTTGCCGGGAGCGGCTGGGACCCGCAGCCATGAGCGGCTTGGCTGCCACGATAACTATTTGCCGCGCGCCCTTGCCACATCAGGCCGGCCAAACTAAGATTCGCTAGTTTTGGCAGAGCTGCCAATTATCCAGGACGAACCGACCGATGAAGATTACTCCAGCGCCGAATGAACCAGGCACCACCGAGCCGCGGCTGTACCGGGTCGTGGCGGCCAGGATCGAAGAACTGATCCGTGCCGAGAACATCCGCGGTGGCGAGCGCCTGCCGGCCGAGCGCGAGCTGGCGGCCAAGCTCGGGGTCAGCCGCACGTCGCTGCGCGAAGGCCTGATCGCGCTCGAACTGGGCGGCAAGGTCGAGGTGCGTGGCGGCTCCGGTGTGTATGTCAGCGAACAGGCAGCGCCGCAGGCGGTAGTGCCGACGGCCGGGCCAGGCCCGTTCGAAGTGCTGGCTGCGCGCCGCATGATCGAGGTCGAAGTCGCCGCGCTGGCGGCGAAGCACGCCAATGATTCGGCCATCGACGCCATCCTGCTCGCTGTCGAAGAGATGGAACAGCACCACGAGGACCGCAGCGCCAATGAAATGGCCGACCGCAATTTTCACCTGGCCATCGCGCGCGCCACTGGCAACAGCGCCATGGTCGGCGTGATCGAATACCTGTGGAGCCAGCGCGGCTCGCTGTGGCACAAGCTCAAGGAGCACTTCCAGACCGAAGAACTGCGCCAGCAAACATTGATCGACCACCGCAATATCTTCGCCGCCATCGCATCGCACGATGTCGCCGGCGCACGCCAGGCGATGCGCGCCCACCTCGACCGCGTCACGCGCACCTTCTCGCGCGGCTGACCAGCCTCGTCACGACAGCGGGCCGCGCACCAGCGCCCGCTTCACGGGCCAGCGCTGCCCGACGCCTGCCCTTCCCCGCCCCTGCGCCCTGCCGCCTTCTGCGTCATCCGACATCAATAAGACAACATCTGTATAGACCAGAACATATTTCGGCACGTCCAGATTGCCTAAAGTGGTCTTACCAAAGTAAAATTGAACATACCAGTCGCCGGTTGCGCACGATTCACAGAAATCACGAACCGCCCGACATGCACGCGATCCCGAGACACATCCGGACGCACTCTCACGATGACAGGCAGGAGACACTTAGTGAAGATCAACCGTACAACCCCATTCCCGGGCTTTCTGCTCTCGGCCGTCGCATTCGCCGCCATGACCCTCGCCAACGGCGCGGCAGCGCAGGAAGCGCAGCCTCAGCGCGTCGAAGTGACGGGCTCATCCATCAAGCGCCTGGCGACCGAAAACGCCCTGCCCCTGACCACCTACAAGGCCGAGGAACTGGTCAACCAGGGCCTGACCACGATGTCGGAAGTGGCTGTGGCCCTGACCGTCGCCGCCACCAATGAACCGGTTGGCGGTGGTGGCGGCGGCACCATGATCAATATGCGCGGCCTGAACACCAACCGCACGCTGGTGCTGCTCAACGGCCGCCGCCTGGCCAATGAAGCGCTGGGCGCGAGCTCGGTCAACGTCGATGTCATCCCGATGGCCGCCATCGAGCGCGTCGAAGTGTTGCGCGATGGCGCATCGGCCCTGTACGGCACCGACGCGATCGCCGGCGTCGTCAACTTCATCACCAAGCGCACGGTGCAGGAGGTGACGATCCACGCCAGCACGGTGCAGCCGGAGCAGTCCGGCGGCGGCGAACAGAAGCGCGTGACGATCCTCGCCGGCAAGGGCGATATCGCGACCGATGGCTGGAACGTCTACACCGCGTTCAGCGCCCAGCGCCGCAGCTCGCTGCTGCAGCGCGACCGGCCACAGATCTGGGACGCCGATAAACTCGCGTCGCTGGGCGGCACGCCGTTCACGGCCAACACCTCGGGCGGCTCGGCGTCGCCCGCCAACTTCACCATCTACCGCAACGGGCGCCCGGCCAACATCACCGGCAACCCGTACTTCGCCGCCGGTTGCGTGGCTCCGGGCCTGGCCCAGACCACGGTGCCATCCACACGTACCGCAGCCAATGGCGCACGTACCTGCATCACCGACCCGGGCATCTACCCGGAATTGCTGCCGGAAAACCAGCAAGTGACCTTGTTTACCAGGGGCAGCCTGGCGCACGGCGACGGCAAGATGCTGACCGTGGAGCTGAATCTGTCGCGTTCGTACATCGACGCGATCAGCCCGCCCCAGCCGTTCGGCAACAACACCGACTACGACCGCCTCACCGCGTCGCGCCGGCCCCTGATGATCACCAGGGCCAGCCCGTATTACCCGGGCGGTCGCGGCGGCGTGCCGGCCGTGGCCGGCCTGAACGGCGAAGACCTGGCCCTGACCTGGAGCCTGGATGAACTGGGCGCGGCCAAGCTGCATGACGTGCAGACCAACCACCGCCTGGTAATTGCCGACGAAGGCGAGTTCAAGGGCTGGGACTACCGCGTCGGCGGCTCGTACGGCTATAGCCACCGCGACTCCGGCTTCAAGGAAAACTTCGTGCGCACCCCGGCCGTATATGCCGGCGTGGCCAACGGCATCCTCAACCCGTTCGGCGCGCAGGATGAAGCGGGCCGCGCCTACCTCGAGGACATCTCGGCCGACGGCCAGCTGTTTCGCCAGGCCGACGTACGCTACTACGGCGCCGACTTCAACCTGAGCCGCACGCTGATGGCCCTGCCCGGCGGCGACCTCGGGATTGCCATCGGCGGCGACTGGCATCGTGAAACGTATGCCGAGAACGTGCCGATGATCGGCAACGAGGTGGTCTGGCGCGTCAGCGGCTCTCCCGGCAACAACCCGAGCGGCCAGCGCCGCGTGGCCGGTCTGTATGCCGAACTCGACGCCCCCGTGACGAAGGACCTGAACCTGAACTTCGCCGTGCGCGGTGACCACTTCAGCGACTTCGGCTCGACCTTCAACCCGAAGGCCAGCTTCCGCTACCAGCCGATCAAGGCACTGATGGTGCGCGGCACGGTCAGCACGGGCTTCCGCGCGCCGACCCTGCCGGAGCTGTACGGCGTACCGCGTACGTTGACCCCATCGACGTCGAGCTGGGACGATCCGCTGCTGTGCCCTGGCCCGACCCCGAACGTGGCCGGTTCCGGTACCCTGACCACCGACCCGCGCTTTGCCGGCCTGGGCCTGGACGCCGAGCGCGTCTGCAACACGCGCCTGACCACGCTCGTCGGCGCCAACCCGGACCTGGAACCGGAGAAATCGAAGACCTACACGGTCGGCTTCGTGATCGAACCGGTCAAGAACTTCGTTGCCACGATCGACTTCTGGAAGATCGACATGAAGCGCACGATCGCCCAGATCAACGAAGACTCGATCTTCGATAACCTGGACCGTTATCAGGACCTGTTCGTGCGCAATCCGGACGGCACGCTGCAGTACATCACCAAGACGCGCCTGAACATGGGCGGGCTCAAGACCCAGGGCATCGACCTGAGCCTGAACTACATGCTGCCGACGGCGCGCTGGGGACGCTTCGGCTTCTCGATGGACGGCACCTACACAGACCGCTACGAAGGCCAGAACGATGCCGCCAGCCCCTGGGTCGACAGCGTCGGGCGCATCGGCGCGCTCTCGACCGGCTCGACCTCGGCCAATACCTACATCTTCAAGTGGAAGCACCAGGCACGCGTGAACTGGCAGTACGGTCCGTTCTTCGCCCAGCTCACGCAGCAGTACAGCTCGAGCTACGAAGATACCAATGCGCTGCCGACCCAGCAGCCGGGGCAGCCGTTCTACAACGTGATCGAGCCGTACCGGGTGTATAACCTGTCGACGACGTACAAAGTGTCGAAGCAGCTCAAGATCGGCGCTGGCGTAAACAACCTGTTCGACACCGATCCACCGCTGTCGAACCAGCGCCTGTCCTCGCGTGTGGTGTTCGCCCAGAACATCGCCAAGCCGATTGGTCGGGCGTTTACGGTGCGGGCTGATTACACGTTTTGATGGTCAGTGACGTCCGCTGTTTCCGGCTTGTGCGGGAACGGCGGGTGTACGCGTGCTGGCGGAGGCGACACACTGCATCGTTGGTAGGAAGCTTTTACTTTCGAAACGCCCTTCCAGCCGTCCCAAGCGGCCGTCCGACCGCAAATACGCCTAGTACTCTGGTCCATGCCGTACGTCTTGATTCAACGGCCATGATTGCGTCCTGGTTTCTTGCGGGCCGGATAAGGGCAGGCCGAGGCTTAACCAGTTGCTTTCCACTACCGTTTAGTCACCTCCCCTACGTTAGATTTCATTGCATAGATGTGAATCTGGGAACTCATGAAGTATCACTCCTCCCGCCGCAAAATAAAAATTGCTCCCTTTCCAGGTCGGTAGAAGAGTAAATGATTTTGGGACCCGCTACTCGTGAAATCGAGTGCGCTTCCGAGGTCCGCCCACGACCTAAGGTCGTAGTCACCGATCCCAGAGCCAGGATCAATTTGGCTATAAACCGGAGTGAAAGTGCCCGCGCTGTTCTTTATGATCAAGATCGCACCACTGCCGGGCCGATAGAATACGAGATGGTCCATTTTCCCGCTCCCTTCATAGTCGAAAGCGAAGCCCTTGTCCATGCGTGATCCAAGGTCATAGCCGCCAATGCCATTGCCTGGATCGGCCTGTTGGTAGACCGGAGAAAACACTCCACCTATATTTCGCAGGACAAAGATCGCGCCCCGACCTGGCCGGTACATTACTAAATGATCCAGCCTTCCCGTACTCATATAGTCAAACGCAAAGGCGCGGTCGTGTGGCGAACCAAGATCAAAGCCCCCAATTCCTGCTCCGGGATCGATCTGCGAATACACCGGCGTGAACACACCGGCAGAGTTTTTAATTATGAAGATCGCGCCACTGCCTGGGCGATAAAATACTAGGTGGTCTAATTTCCCGGTCCCATCATAGTCGAACGCAAAGCCGTGATCAAAGGGCGATCCCAGGTCGAAGCCTCCAATTCCACTGCCCGGATCAATCTGTTGATAAACGGACGTGAATACGCCGCCTGAATTTTGTAAGACGAAGATAGCCCCGCTTCCTGGTCTGTAGAAGACCAGGTGGTCAACTTTTCCACTTCCGGTATAGTCAAAAGCAAATGCCCGATCCAATGGAGAACGGAGATCGAAGCCGCCAATTCCATTTCCTGGGTCTATTTGTGAAAACACGGGAATGAAAGTGCCGCCAGTGTTTTTCAGGATAAAAATCGCTCCTGAGCCAGGACGGTAAAAAATTAGGTGATCCAACTTCCCAGATTTCTCGAAATCAAACGCAAAGAACTGATCTGCCGGAGAACCAAGATCGAATCCTCCTATCCCACTTCCAGGATCATCTTGTCTATATACATGGCCCCATCCCCAAGGGTAGATCGCTCTAATTCCATTGATATCGTCTTGGTGGAGGTAACGATGAGGTCCTGAGTACGAACGAAACATCAGCGCTTGAGGAATGAGGGAGTGAGCAAGACCAAGCGAGTGACCGAACTCATGTGCTGCTACTGTTACGAAGTCGGTCGCGTTTCTTGGAGGAGGAAGGCTTATCGTCCACAACTCTGCTTCATCGAAGTGGGCATCTCCAGCCAAGGACCCGCCGTTAGGCGGGGGATAGAATGCGTGTGCCAACACGTTTCCTACTTGATCGAATGGAGAGCCATCGCCATGATCACCTTCTACGAAACGTATAACAAAATCGGGATTTGAGCTTATCGGAACCTCAGAAAATGTAAGCGACGTTACATTGGACCATAGTGAGAGCGCTGCTGTCACGCCGCTGCGTGCTTGGCTTGGATCTAGGTCTGGCGAAAACTCAGAAAAGCCGAAGGTCAAGTTAGTCTTTCTCCAGCGATTCCCTTGAAGAACATATTCTGCACGCGCTGATGATGACAAATCCGGGAACCCGCACCGTGGCCTCCCCATATCGTTGATCGTGGCGTTATCTAGAACACCCGTGACGGGCAGACCGCCGTACTCTTGGTAGCGGGACAACGCAACCTTAGTCGCATCATCAAATTTGCCCACCTCACATAGTGGAGCCTTTGCTAGGAAGCGAGCGGATATGAACTCCTCTCGCATTCCGGAGATACGAAGATATCCGAATCGTTGCAGAAAACTTTGCAAGACGGTGACATCGATACCTTCGTTCCCATAGGTTAGCCCTACCTTGCAGGGGATTCGATTAGAGATTGCCGTGGTCATCTCGCCCTCCGATAAGTGATGCGTAAATACTACTCCGACATCCTCGAAACAGTAGTAAATTTTTGCGAGCTGTTGTCCTAGGAGATCGTTTTTTTGTACTAAAAGAAACACATTGCGACATCGAAATGACTGCGTTCATAAATCACTTTTTTCAGCGCCCGCCCTCTCTCATCCGCCAGGAACATCTTTTTCAGAGAAAGTTTTCTCGACTGCATCGACATTCGCACCTTAGGCATCACGGGTACAACGAATGTTTTGCAGGACGCAAGTTTCCGGCATCACTTAACTATTTCGGCAGACCTTGTGAGAGCAATTTTTAACGCTCTTCAGTAAGCCGACGAGCATCGCTTGGCTTTTCCGATCACCTGACGCATCTTTCATATATGAGCGTCGACTGCGCCAGTTCACCGAGCAGATGTAGGGATCATTCATATCCATAAGCCGAACACCAGCACTGTTCTCATTCGCACCATGCCACCTTTGGCCCTAAGGCGAATTCAGCTTTTCAAATTAATAATCCGCCCAGGTATCATCTTGAAATTTTCTAGAAATTGCAATAAGTTTGATCACCATGCCGATATTCCCCCTTGATGCCATTTTTCCAGTGAGAACAGTTAGCCGATATATATGATTCCTAATTTTAGTAGCTCGTGCTTCAATAGTTTCAATTTTGTCTAGTTGAAGATCTTGAATTAAATTTTTTGCACCGACAGGATTTGGTGCACTTGATCTTACCTCGTAGATCCATCCTCGTTTAACCTCAATATTTTTGTGGTAATCATCAAAGTACGGGTGAAGCCATTGAAACTGCCCCATTCCTGATGTGTACGCTATCGCTCCGACAACGTTCGCATCACCCATATCTCTGATAGACTTCACTAAATTGCACGGACTACATGCAATAGCTAGATTCACCGGCGAAAACGCCCACTTTCTATAATGCGGTTTTGATTTGTCTAAAAAATGCTCAATATCCTCAGCACTATTTTTTCGCTCAATCAAGACAATCCGGCGACAAAAAACACAACGCTCATTTTGTTGCGTCCGAAGCGACACACGAATATTATCACGTACGATTTTGAAGTTTTTGTCCTTCCATTGCAATTTTCCGTCCAAGAACAAAATTCGATCTTGCTTTTTGATGCCTCGCTTTAAGATCAGCCGATGTAACGGTTTTAGCGATGCCGGCCCTAGAGTCATTGCATAGCCCTTCGAATCGCAAAGATCTCTTTGACAGTTGTATAAAGCGGATCTTCTGCCTCGAAGTTAATTTCCAAACTGCCCAATACGCTAACAGCGTTTAGAAAAGTCTGCGGATCAGACTGAACCGTAGTTAGTGCGCCAAGACAATTTTGCACGCTATTCATCACCGTCAATGAGCGCGGCGACAACAAACCGAATTGCGATTCCAGAATTGCATCACTATTGCGGCCAAAGAACTCAAAATCTAGCCAACAATCCTGCGTCGGAAGATTTCTTATAAAGGAATCAATATTCGGAGCGCTTGAGACTATTAACGGTGAATGTGTGGCTATAACAACAGTGGAATTATCGGACACTTCCCGCACAACGAAATTAATATCTTGAATTAACTTTGTCTGCCATTTTGGATGAAGAGAATTTTCAGGCTCATCAAAAAGAATTAACGAGTTATCTTCTGTACAAAAACAAATTCCAAGCACTACTAATAGGTACAGTCGCTCACCTGAACTTAGCTCCTCTAATTCATAAGGAGTACCCCCCTTTGTAACCACAATACCGCTTAAGTGAATCTTCGCATCTTCGATCTGCTCTCTTCGCAGGTTTTCGACGTCGCCGATACGATGGTTATCTCCCAACGAAATTTTCAGTTCCAATCCAGCAGGTGCTAACGAGGCATCCATTGTATTTCTAGCGCGACGAAACTTTAGCTTCAGAGTGTTTTCGAAGCCAATAGTCCTAAGGATTCGTTGTGCTAGAGCCGAACGCTTATGATTATCCGCCCTATCGGAAAGCAGATGGGTCGACAAATTTCGAAAAGGTGAAATCTCTGAAAACATATTGTTGTTCGTTTTGTTTCCGAGATATATGTATCTGTCATTTACGCGTTCCTCGATTTTTACCCTAGGAAATTTGTCATAAACAGTTCCGGACAGACAGAGCATTCTTGAATACTCTCCTACTCCCCTATCGAGTTCCGACAAGATTTTCGAGGAAAGACTAGATAGATATCGGGTCTTTCCTGTCCCGTTTGCTCCAGTGATTACGTGGAACTTGCCTCGAACCGGCTCAACCCGCTTCACTTCAGTAGATGTCATTTAATATCAGCTCACTTAATGTAATTATGGCCTTTTTGACCACATCAATCGCTACAGCCAAACGAGATAAACTCTTATTATGAACCTTTCAAATGGAGGAATTCGTAATGATTCGGCCCTGTACCGCAGGAGCGAGTGAGGGACTAATTAGAGTTAAATCTGGTAGCTTTTCGAAGCTATCGAAGTAAGACCAATCAGAGAGCGCGAGGTTGGCAATCGCTTTGTGCCTCTCCTGAACGTAGCCCGCTCCCCAGCTTTCACTGTCGCTGATCTATCTAATTAGCATGAACCTCGATGCTAGTAAAATATCGTACTTATTACTAAAATATTTCCCAAATAAAATTTCTTTTCTGTCCTTAGAAGTGTCTGGCCGTGTTGCGATATGTATCGGTGCAGCTCCACAATTGTCAGGTACATTCAAGTATTTGTAAAGATGAAACAGTTCGCATTGTGATCTCGATAAAAAGATCGGCATCATGTTTTACGTACCTGCGATAGCAACTGTCGCAAGAGCGAAGCCATCGGCGCCTGCCTATAGCCTAACAGCGACCACTTATGGCCCAAGCCGTATAAAGTAGTCCGTCCAAGTGAAACTGCTAGCGAACTCGCCCATCTAAAACGGGTGCCACGCTACTTTAGGATGTCTGGGAATATCAAACCGACCCACTCAGCCTTCATGGACGCTCGATGAACTGGGCCTGCCGTACAAGCTTCGGATGCTACCGTTCCCGCCGCACTCCCTCGACTGGCAATACATGAGGATCCATCCCTCGGAACCTTGCTTGCCTTGTTCGATGGCAAAGTCCACTTAATGGATGCTTTGGAACGCCTAACAAAATCTCTCGACCTACGCTCAACAGATGAGAGCATAGGCTAATGAAAGGAAGGCTTGATGAATGTCGTCTCGGCGCTCACGGGGACACATATTCGATGAAATCGGCGGAGCCAGCTAAGCGTTTACTCCACGACCCGTCGCCATCGACATTGCTCTTGCTGGGCTGCCTACTAGTAGGACGTAACTGAATCGCCACGACTATCGTAGAAACTCCTGAGCCATGATATTGGCACGAGGAAAAGGTATGGGTGGAAAGCGGTACACATAAGAATTCAAGATTGCAGCAGCAGGTGGCCAAGCGCGGTCACCTGGCGAGCGAAGTAGCGGCACGGCTTAGGACAAGCATCAGCAGTCTGTATGCCTGGACGAAGCGCTATGGCGCACCAGAGGCAGAGTGCAAGATTGTCAATGCCCAGTCCGACGACGCGGCGCCAAAAAGTCGAGCACAAGCGCGTCAAGGAAAAGCGTGACATCTTGAAAAAGGACAGCGGCGTACTCTGCCAACTCGTCCCAGCAAGATACACATTAATTGCCCAGTTACAGGAACAATTCCCGGTGCGCCAGCTACGAAAAGTGCTCGAGATGCACCTAAGCGGCTTCTATGCCAAGCGCCGAAACCCCAAAAGCAAGCGCGCTATGTAAGACAAGCGCCTTATGGTTCCCATTAAGGAGTAGTGGCTCGAAAGCGCTAGTTTACGGCTGCCGCGAGGTTGGCGGCGATCTGCGCGGGCTCGATTAAAATTGTGGTAACAATCGTTTCCATCGTCTCATGAGGTCGGCCGGAATTCGCTCGCAAACCGGCTACGCCAATCAGAGATACAAACGCGACAGGGCCCACTCGCTGGTGGCGCCAAACCATCTACAGTGCTAATTTAACGTGCAGGAACCGAATCGAGTCTGGGTAACGCACATAACGTACATTCTCACTTACGAAGGCTGACTTTTACAGTCACATGAACGCAGCGGGTTGAAGGCCGACTGTTGCACACCCCTCAAGGTGTAACGCTCACGTAGTCGATGTCCGCCCAAGCGCCCGGCGCGCCAGTCGCAAAAAGGCCGACCTGCGCGCCGACCCAGCGCCCCATCGCAGCATCGAACGGCTCGCCCAGCGGCGTGAACACAGTTCCATCCTGGCTATACGAGAACGCCACGCGCGCGCCATGCGTCACGTGCGCGCGCAGCAGCACCTTGTAGCCGGCCAGCGCCGGCCCCAGCGTGTCGATGCACTCGCCCGCCCCCTCGCAGCGCGCCATCACCATGCGTGGTTTGCCGTCAACCCGGCGCACCCCGAACCACTGGCTTGTCAGTCCCAGAACGCCAAGCCCAATCTGATCGCCGTCGCGCCCCGCACGCAGTTCCACACTGGCCGTCACGCCAAAGGCCGGCGCCGGGAATTTTTGCGTCAGCACCGACGCCAGCGTGCGCAGCGGCGCCGCTGGCTGCGCGAACAGGCGCAAAGTGCCGGGACGGGCATTGAGCGCGTACCAGCCGGGTTGCAGGTTGGCCGCCCATTGCCACTGGCGGCCCAGTACCGCCCCATCGAATTCATCGCTTGTCGCCGGCTCGCGGCGGGCAAACACGCCCGGCACCGGCTTGGCATACTCGATGACCGGCTGGCCCACGCCCGGCGTGGCGGACGGTTCACCGATCAGCGGCCAGTCATCGTTCCAGCGCAGCGGCTGCAGATGCACCACGCGGCCATAAGCGCGCAGGTCCTGAAAGTGAAAGAACCAGTCCCCGCCCTGCGGCGTCGTGACCCAGGCGCCCTGGTGCGGGCCGTTAATGCCCGTTGCGCCCTGCGCCATGACGATCCGGTCTTCGTAGGGCCCCTCAATACGACGCGAACGAAACACCGATTGCCAGCCATGCTCGACCCCGCCGGCCGGCGCGAACACGTAATACCAGCCATTGCGCTTGTACAGCTTGGGCCCTTCCAGGGTCCGGTAGCCCGGCAGGCGGTTGCCATCGACGATCACCCGGCCTTCGTCCAGCAGACTACGCCCGTCAGGCGCCATGCGGCGCAGCGTGAGCACGTTGTTGATGCCTGCGCGGCTCTTGGCCCACGCGTGGATCAGCCAGGCCTGGCCATCGTCATCCCACAGCGGGGCCGGGTCGATGATGCCCTTGCCCGGCAACAGCAGGTGGGGCGCGCTCCACGGGCCGGCAAACTCGGTTGCCGTGGTGACATAGATGCCGTGATCCGGATCGGGATAAAAAATCCAGAAGCGCCCGTCGTGGTGGCGCAGGCTGGGCGCCCACACGCCCTTGCCGGGCTGGGGTGCAGCGAACGCAGCCGGTGGAGTGAGTTGTGGCAGCGCGTGACCGACCAGCTCCCAGTTCACCATGTCGCTTGACGCGAGCAGCGGCAGGCCCGGTGCGTTGGCAAAGCTCGATGACACCATGTAGTAGCGCTCGCCGACGCGGATTGCATCGGGGTCGGAATAATCGGCATGCAGGATCGGATTGCGGTAGCGGCCGTTGCCGAGATCCGGCGACCACGGCGCGCGTGCGGGCACTGGTCCGAGCGTCTTGCCCAGGAAGCGGTCCATCGCATCGACGGTCGGCGCCAGCCAGGGATCGAACAGCCAGAAGGAATGCGGCGCCCCGTCCAGCGCCACGGTATCGGTCGGGATGCCGTGGCTGGCCAGCGTGGCCGCCAGCGCTTCGCGTCCGCTCGAAAAGCGCGGCGCGGCGCCGACGATGAATTGCACCGGCGGGCTGTCCTTGCCGGCATGAGTCAGCGGCGACGCGTCGCGCCAGAGTGTGGGCTGCTCGGCATAGCGCCCGCCGAACCAGGCGCCTGCTGCCGACGGGCGCTTGGCCGGGTCGTCTTCAAAGCGCAGCGCCAGTTCGGATGTGAAATCGGACAGGCCATCGATATTGATCACGGCGCGCACCGCGTCCGGCCGGGTCATGCCCACCAGCGCGGCGATCTGGCCGCCGGCCGACCCGCCCGCGATGGCGACGCGCGCCGGGTCCAGGCCAAGTCCGGGCGCCTGCGCCCGCAGCCAGTCCAGCGCGTCCTTCACGTCATCGATCGCTGCCGGATAGCGCGCCTGGCCCGACAGCCGGTAGCTGACGGTGGCCGCCGCGTAACCGCGCGCAGCCAGGCGCGCTGCCAGCGGCGCCATGTTCGAACGCTCGCCGCTGGCCCAGCCACCGCCATGCACCAGTACCACCAGCGGCGCCGGGGCGTCGCCCGCTGCCGGCAGGTACAGATCCAGTGCCAGGGTCAGTGCGCCCCGTTTCGCGTACACGATGTCCTTGCGCACCTGCACCGGCGCCGGCGCGTCGGCGCTGGCGATGCGGATGAACGGGTAGTCGCGTACCAGCTTGTTATAGGTGGTTTGGGCGTCGTAGCGTGCCTGCGCCGCTGCCGGCACCATGACCGCGAGCGTGTTCAGCGCAAGGCAGGCCAGCACGATGCGTTTGCACGCTGCGCCCTTTGCAGCCGCGGCCATGGGTCAGGTCACGGGTGCGGGGTTGAACAGCGCCAGCGAGTTATGCAGCTTCCAGTGCTCGGCCCAGGTCTTGCGGCCGCTCGCCACGTCCAGGATCAGCCGGAACAATTGCCAGCCGACGTCCTCGATGCTCGCTTCGCCGCTGGCGATCGTGCCGGCGTCCAGGTCCATCAGGTCATGCCAGCGGCGCGCCAGCTCGGTGCGGGTGGCAACCTTGATGACCGGGACCGCGGCCAGGCCGTACGGGGTGCCGCGCCCGGTGGTGAAGATGTGGACGTTCATCCCGGCGGCCATTTGCAGCGTGCCGCAGATGAAGTCGCTGGCCGGGGTTGCTGCGTAGATCAGGCCCTTCTGCGTCAGCTTGTCGCCCGGCGAGAGCACACCGGTAATCGCCGTGCTGCCTGACTTGACGATCGAGCCCATCGCCTTTTCGACGATGTTCGACAAACCGCCCTTCTTGTTGCCGGGGGTGGTGTTGGCGCTGCGATCGACACTGCCGCGCACCAGGTAATCGTCGTACCACTGCATCTCGCGCACCATCGCCGCCGCTACTTCCGGCGTCGCGGCGCGTGCGGTCAGTTGGTCGATGCCGTCACGCACCTCGGTCACTTCGGAAAACATCACGGTGCCGCCGGCGCGCACCAGCAGATCGGTGGCGTAGCCCACGGCCGGATTGGCCGTCACGCCCGAAAACGCATCGCTGCCGCCGCACTGGACGCCCACCACCAGGTCGGACGCGGGACAGGTTTCGCGACGGCGTGCGTTCAGTTCCTGCAAGTGCCGTTCGGCGGTGACCATCAGCGCGTCGATCATCGACATGAAGCCCACATGCTGCTGGTCCTGCAGCGTGACCACGGACGGCGCGCCATTGCCGATCGGGATCGAGCCGGCGGGGAACAGGCGCGCCGGTGGCAACTTTTCGCAGCCCAGGCTCACCACCATCACGCTGTCGCCGAAATTCGGGTTCTTCGACAGGTTGCGGATGGTCCGGATCGGAATATCCGCGCCGGGCGCGTCGATCGCCACCCCGCAGCCATACACGTGCTCGAGCGAGACCACGTCTTCGACGTTCGGGTAGCGCGGCAGCAGTTCGTCCCGGATGCGCCGCACGGCGTACTCGATCACGCCCGAGACGCACTGCACGGTACTGGTGATGGCCAGCAGGTTGCGGGTGCCGACCGAGCCATCCTTGTTACGGTAGCCCTCGAACGTGTACCCATCGAGCAGCGGGCCGGCAGCGACGGCGTGGGTGCCTACCGGCAGGTCGTCGAGCGAGCGCGCCGCCGGCATGCGCAGTATGCGCTCGGAGACCCAGCTGCCGCGAGCGATCGGACCGCTCGCGTAGCCGATCGTCACGCCATAGCGGATCACCGGCTCGCCGTCGACCAGGTCGCTCAGCGCGACCTTGTGGCCCTGGGGAACGCCTTCGAGCAGCACCAGCCCGTCGGGCAGCACGCTGCCGGCGGCCAGGCCACCATCGTTGACGACGATGGCAACATTGTCGCCTGGCTGCATGCGGATCGTGCGCGGAACGTCGTGGTTCATGTTTCGTGTCTGCCTGTCGGCTGAAGTTGGGAGGATCGTTTTTAGTATGCCATAAAACGCTCCAATGCGGCTAGTCCACATCTCTATTTTGGCCGGACCAAATAAGAATGGCCTGACCAAAACGGCACAATAAAGGAATCAAGGGGTGAGCGGCGACGAGTGCCCGGGCGACCTGTGCCGCGATCGTGCAAGCCGGCCGGGACTCATGCAAATTGATGGGGGTGTGGTCTGTTGCTACGACCGGGACTGTATTCGCCTGGCGACGAATCAGGTGCAAGAGACGCTGCAAGCGGCAGCGTCTCCAGCGTTGTCAGCGTCAGTGATGCGCCAGCGTTAACGGAGCCGGGCGGCCGCCGCTGATCGATATTGGCGTGGACGTGTCCAGCTTGAACACCGCCAATGCTTCCGACAGTTGCGCGGTCTGGTCCGTCAGCGATGTGGCCGCTGCCGACGCTTCCTCGACCAGGGCCGAGTTCTGCTGCGTCATCTGGTCCATGTCGCTGATTGCCAGGCCGATCTGCTCGATGCCTTCGCTCTGGCGCTGACCGGCGTCGCTGATATCGCCCATGATCGTCTGCACGCGGCGCACCGCGGCCACGATCTGTTCCATCGTGGTACCGGCCTGGTCCACCAGCGCGCTGCCGGCGTCGACCTTGGAGACCGAGTCGCCAATCAGTTCCTTGATTTCCTTGGCGGCGGTGGCGCTGCGCTGGGCCAGGTTGCGCACTTCGGACGCCACGACGGCAAAGCCGCGGCCCTGCTCGCCTGCACGCGCCGCCTCGACGGCCGCGTTCAGCGCCAGGATATTGGTCTGGAACGCGATGCCATCGATCACCGAAATGATCTCGACGATCTTGGTAGCCGACGTATTAATGGCGCTCATCGTCAACACCACATTGCCCACCACCTCGCCACCGCGCGTGGCGATGTCGCTGGCCGAGACCGCCAGGTCTTTCGCCTGGTTGGCGTTGGCGGCATTGGTACGCACGGTGTCGGTCAAGGCTTCCATCGCACGCGTCGTGTTTTCCAGACGACCGGCCTGCAACTCGGTGCGGCTGGCCAGGTCGGCGTTGCCGCTGGCGATATCGCCACTGGCTGATGCGATCGTATCGGCCGACGTCTTGATGCCGGCGACCATATTGGCCAGGCGATCGCGCATGTCGGACAGCGCAGCCAGCAGGCTGCTGTTGTCGCCCGGCTCGATGCGGATGGCCATCGACAGGTTGCCGTCGGCGACCATGCGGGCGATATCGCGCGCATATTCGGGTTCACCGCCCAGTTGCTGCCAGATCGTGCGCACCATGAACCAGGACACCGCGATCAGCACGGCAATCACGATCAGGCCGGTGAGGATGGTGACCGTCAGAACATTCGTCACGCTGGTTTCGCTGCGCGTGATGCCGGTCTTGAATTGCTGCTGCGCTTGTTCATTGACCTTGGCGACGTCGGTATTGAGTGTCGCGAGCGTCGACTGCATGCGCGTCACGACCGCCTGCGGATCACCCTGCTCCATCTCGAGCATGATCCTGGCCGCCGAAACGGCTGGTGCGTAATACTGTTCGAATTCTTTGCTGAGGCGCTCGCCCGTTGGCCCCATCCCGTCGATCTTGCGGAAGCTGGCCAGCTTGGCCCGCACCTTGTTGGCCTGTTCGCCAACCTGCGTCAGGCGCGCCTTGTCGCCTTCGCTGACGGCGTCGCGCAGTCCGTTGGTGACCGACTCGATGTCGCCCGCCAGTTCCTTGCTGATGTCGAGCGCCGGGTAATCCACGCTTTCAGTCGTGTGGATCGACGTGAGCGCCTTGTTGGCGATGCCGGCACTGACGGCAACCCCGAGGGTAAAAATGATGGCCGAGATGATCGGCAGTGCCCAGATCCTGCGTTTGATACTCATGCTGCCTGCTCCTGAAGTCAAAACCCGCCGCACGCGCGGCGGGGTACCGATAAATGATCAGGAACCGGAATAGACCACTTTGACCGACGCGTCGACCGCGCTCTTGTCGATATAGCCGATCGCTTTCGGGTCGGCTGCAACGGCTTTCTTGACGCCGGCGTTGTCGCCGACTTCCTTCGGCATCGTGGCCTTGCCGGTAAAGACCAGCTTCGACCACAGGGCCTTGATCTGCGACGGATCCTTGTCCGTGACCTTCTTGTAGAACTCGGCGCGCGCCGGCGCGTTTTCTGCCTGGTCGACCGGAGTCATGGCGGTCGATTTACCCAGGAAGAACTGGGACACCTGGTCCTTGGTCAGCGACGATTCGGCGGCTTTCGCATTGACGACGACGACGACTTCAGCAGCGGCTGGCAGCGCGAGCAACAGGACGCTCAGGGCCATGCTTGCTTTGAACAATTGATTCATTGGTAAATCCTTAGAACACGAAGTCAAGCGCGACGGCGCCGACGGTCACCGGGCCCTTGAAGCCAGGCTGGACGTTGATGAACTGGCCGTTGCCTTGTGGCTTGATGCGATCGACCTGGACCTTCAGCGCGGCCGAGGTCGTGAAGTCCCAGCGCACACCGATGCTGTCGGTGGTCTGGCTCGTGCCATCAATGGCCGTGGTCAGCGTGTTCATCAGGCCCGACAGCGCCGCCAGCGTTGGCGCGCATGCGAACGAGGCACCTGCTGGGCAGTTCGCAGGAATGGTGTTGGTCACACCCTTCGACATGATCTTGGCGCGGGTGTAGTACGGCAGGAATTTCCCGAAGCGGTAACCGCCCATCACGTAAAACGACTTGGACGAACCCAGGAACGAATCCGGCATCTTGCGCTTGGCGTATTCGGTCAGCACGACGATATTGTTCCAGTCCATGGACAGGCCAGCCGACGTGAACGTGTACTTGCGGTCCTTGGTGTTGAGCAGCTCGCCCATGTCCGCCACTTGCGGGACATTGAACGCGGCAGCAGTGTTCTTGAACGTGATCACGGCGGCGTCCAGTTGCGCGCTTTCCGACGACAGCTTGGTGCCGCTACGGCCCACGCGCACGATGAACGGGCCATGTTCGGCCGTCAGGTTCAGCGCGTACTGGTCGCGGGATTCGGCGGTAGGGCCACCCGAGGTCTTGAAGTCGCTGCGGCCATAGGCAGCCAGCGCCGTGACGGTCGTGTCGCCATACTGCTGTTGCCAGGTGACGTCGGCGCCGTCGATGTTATTGATTGGCATCTGCGAATACAGTTCCTGCGGTGGACGCAGGAAGGTGTTGGCATAGCCGACGTTGCGGTATTCCGAGATCATGAACGCTGGCATGGCCATGCGGCCAACGCGCACGCTCAGGTTGTCCGACAGCTTGGCCTTGACGAAGGCCCACGACAGTTCGGCGCCGAAGCTGTCTTCGCCGTCCTTGCGCACCAGGCCCTGGCCGGTGACCGACAACCACGAGTTGACGGTGTAGTCGGCCTGCAGGCCGAGATTCGAATCGACGCCGGTGCGCGGATCCTTCTTGACACCCGACGACTGGTTCGAACGTGCGAACTCGGCCTGGTCGGTGTCGGAGAACGTGAGGGCACCGGTGCCGAAACCGCTGATACGAACAGCGTTACTGTCCTGGGCGAAGGCAGATGCGACGGCGAATGGCAAAGCGAGTGCCACCACGATGTTACGTGTTTTCATAAATTCCTGGGGATTGCAGTGAAGTAGATTATTGAATGCAAAAACGGCGACATGGCCTGCGCCGCATCGCATTTGCTGAAGCAATTGTATCCATGAGGAAACTGTTGCAGCAATGAAAATTCACAGAAAGTCACTTTTCTTGTTCGATATGTGTGATTTTGTTGTGAACTTCTAACGCATTATTGCAATCCTCTTACTTCAACCGTTGCACCCGGTGGGTGCCCCCGATTATGTGCCGCCCGCATTAGCCGCAATGCATGTCCCTGGCGTGCAGGCCGCCAGTCGGGGCGGCCTGTAGCGGTCGAACGACCGTGGCGCCGGACCGCGACGGATCGCGCGCGGCCGGCACCGCCGTGTACTGACAGTCTGTCAGAACTTCGTTCTGACCCCCACCACGAGACGCCTGCCAGGAAGCGGCGCGATATCCTTGAGCACCGAAGTGGACAAGCGGATATCGTCATTCAGCAGATTTTTCGCCAGTGCGAACCAGGTCAGGTCGACGCCCTGCACGCGCTGCGTGTAAGACAAGTTGGCGTCAAGCTGGTTGTAGGCCGGCGTGTCCTGCAGTTCGTTGGCGGCGAGGCGATCCTGGCCGCGCGCATGCACCAGTGAAAGGCCGCCACGCCACGCGCCCTCGCGGTAACCGACGCTGGCGCCAATGCGGTCCGCCGGCTGCAGCGGCAGGTTGCCCCCACCATCGCCGAGTTCGCCGCGCGACATATCGCCGAACAGCCGGCCCGACCAGCCGGCGCCGGTCTGGTTGTAGGTCAGCTCGGCTTCCGCACCGTGAATGCGGGCACGACGCTGCTCGAAGGTCCGGGTGCGCAATTCATCACCCGGATTGCCTTCCTCGTCGACCAGATCGCTGCCAATGCGTCCGAAAATGTAGTTGTCGATGTTGTTGCGGAACAGGTTGGTTTTCCAGCGCACCAGGCCTGTGTTCTTTTGCAGCGTCAGTTCGATATTGCGCGAGGTTTCCTTGTCGAAGTCAGGATTGCCGATGTCGAACGTGGCGGTCGCGTCGTGCGGCCCGGCCGAGTACAGCTCTTCGATTGCAGGTGCACGCTGCGCATAGGACAGCGTCGCTCCGACGCTGTAGCCCGGCATGAACGGCCAGGCCGCGCCGATCGAACCGGAACCGAGGTCGAAGGTGCGCTGCCTGCCGCTCACCGGTTCGCGCTTGACGTTTTCGTAGCGAGCGCCGGCGCTCAGGCGCAGCGGGCCGGCATTGCCCTCTTCCACCATGAACAAGGCCGTCGTCTTCGAGTGCGTCAGGGGCACCGTGTCCGGCCCACCTTCAGCGCTAAGTGCCGAGAAGTGCGTATTCTCGGTCTGGGCGCCCACCGTGCCGCGCAGACCGGCAATGGCCTCGTGCGTGAGTTCCAGCCGCGTTTCCAGCGAGCGGTTATTGAAGATCACCTCGGGACCGTCCTCGCCCAGCTCGGCGTGCTCGTAGTCGGTATAGCCAGCCTTGAAACGCAGCGATTCGACGCCGCGCAACGGCTGCCTGAGCATGCTGTCGAAGTCGTAGCGATCCTGCTTCTGGTCGATGCGCGAACCTTCGTCGCTCGGAATACCGTACAGGTTGCTCAGGTGCGACGCCGACACGCCGGCGTAGCCCCAGTCGTCGACCCACGAGGCACCGGCGCCAAGGTTCTTTTCACGCGTGTCCGAGTGCGGCAGGCGGCGCATCGCCGAGTCGGGGTCCTGCAGGACCCGGCGATCCGGGATACGGTAGTCGTCGGTATCGCGCCAGTTGCCGTCGACGTGCAGGGCGATCTTGCCGCTGGCAGCGTCCGCGGTGCCAGACACATTCTTGCCGTTGTCACCGGTGCTGTAGCGGGTTTCGACCTGGCCGGTCGGCGTGGCTTCGAGGTGGGTCGGAATGCGCTCGTTGACGATGTTGACCAGGCCACCGATCGCGCCAGAGCCGTACAGCAAGGCAGCCGGGCCGCGCAGGATTTCGATCTGGCGCGCGACTGCGCCTTCGGCCGATACCGCGTGATCGTTCGACAAGCCCGACACGTCGGACACGGACATGCCGTTTTCCAGCATTTTTATGCGCGATCCTTCCAGGCCGCGAATGATGGGACGTGATGCGCCGGCGCCGAAGGCCGAGGCGGACACGCCCAGCTCCTGCGACAGCGTCTCGCCGAGCGAACTGCCCGCCTTGTCGCGCAATTCGTCCCCGGCGAGTACTTTCGCCGGGGTCAGGATCTGGTCGTTTTCGCCGTTACGGAACGGCGACGCGGTGACGATCACCTGCGGGGTGTCGCCCCCGAGTGCCGATTGGGCGTGGGCGGGCAGATTCCAGGCGAGCAGGATGGCGCTGGCGAGCAGCGTACGTTGAATATTCATGAATATAACCTCGAGCAAAATGGGTGCGAACGGCACTGCCACGGCGGCGCCGCGGCAATGCATCGATGACTGCGGATCGAATCAGTTCGCCCGAGGGGGGCCGCGTGGGAGGCACGCGCGTACCGGCTGCACGCGCGCGCATTCGGGGCCCAGCGCCAGTGGGCCGGCCATAGCCGCTTGCGGTAGATGGCCAATATATTGCGGCAGCGGCAGCGCAACATCCAGTTGGGCGCCGGCCGCGCATTCGGCGCAGAATTCCTGCAGCGCGGGTGCGTCCGGCTGGCCGCCCGCCTGCTGCACAACCTGGCGTTGTTGCGCGCTATGCCAGTGCGACAGCCCGTGCGCCAGCGCCATCTGCTGCGAGACGAGCAATAACAGCGATAGCAGGCAATGAAGAATGGAGCGTGGCATGCGCGGCGAATGGCGGTTGACCGGCGCATTCTACGTGATGGGAGCCGATTGCGACAGCAACCCATCAGCAATTGCAATTTAGTTGCACTGAACCGGCGTGGCGGTAGTGAGCGCCCTATACACAGGGGCAAAACCAGCAGTGTTGTGGAGAAACGACCGGAAAAGCGACTGTCCTTACGGCACGGTAGAGGTTGCTGGTATCCTCGCGGATCACCACCTCTCCCGATTTACCACTGTGCCACTGCTCGATCCTGCCACCGTCATTCTCACGTCGACCATGATGGCGGCGGCGATGACCGTCGTGTTGTTTTCCGCGTACCGTAGCTTCCCTGCCGAAGTGCGGGGATTGGGCCATCAGGCGCTCGGCATGTTGTCGCTGACGGCCAGCGGGGTGCTATTCTGCGCGGCCCCACTGATCCCGGAAGGGCTGTTGCTGTTCGTGGCCAATAGCACCATGCTGGGCGCCGCCGGGCTGATGCTGATTGGCACCCAGTTATTCTATGGCCGCAAGCCAGGCTGGTGGTGGCTGGCGCTGACGTGGGTGGCCGGCATGGTCTGTCTGGTCGGCTGGTATGTGATCATCCAGGACTACGCGTTGCGGGTAGCGGTTTTTTCATTGTTGACGCTGTCGTTCTACGCGGCGCAACTGGTGCTGCTGGTGCGCCATGGTGAACGCCACTTCTCCAGCTGGTTCTTCGGCTCCCTGTTGCTGGTGCAGTCACTGGTGCTGCTATTGAGGTTGGCCGCGGCGCTCAATGGCGCGGTTGGCACCAGCAACGCCAGCAACAGCGCGGTACAGGGCATTTTTCTGTTGAGCACCAACTTCATGACGCTGATGATGGCAGTCGGTTTCATGACCGTCGCCACCCGGCGCCTGCAGGTCGTGATGGAGCACCGTTCCTGCACGGACCCGCTGACCGGGGTGCTGAACCGACGCGGTTTCGCCGCCGCCTACCGCCGCGAGGCCGCGCGCATGAAACGCCACGGCGCGCCATTCTCCCTACTGAGCATCGACCTCGACTACTTCAAGGCCATCAACGACCAGCACGGTCACGCAGTCGGTGACCAGGTACTGGTGCACGCGGCGCGCACCACCATCTCGGCCCTGCGCGAGATCGACCACGTGGCGCGCTTCGGCGGTGAGGAATTCATCGTGCTGCTATCGGGAACCACGCCCGAGCGGGCGAAGGCGATGGCGCAACGCATCCAGGCGTCGCTGTTTGCGGCGCGCGGCGACGTGCCAGACTACACGGTCAGCATCGGCATCGCCAGCCAACAGACCCCAGACGAGAGCCTGGAAGCCCTGATGGCGCGCGCTGATACTGCCCTCTACCGCGCAAAGGCGGCCGGTCGCGATCGCAGCGAGTTGGCGTAAGGGCGCAGGCTTGGCGGCATGCGGCACTGGGCAGCTGATGGCCAGTGCGGGCAGTCAGGCCGTCGTGACCTTACAGCGCAAGAATAACTGCTAGCGAATGCACACCAGTTTTGTGCGATAACTCGTGATTGCCGATGGCTGAACCGGGTCGCCGGGACTGCTCTGCGTGCTGCTGCAGGACCGGTCCGCTGCTGGCGCGACAGGTGCAATACGACCCGGAGCGGCTCTTTATTGAAGGTGGCGGGTTAGCGATAAACGACTTGGACAGGATGAGGCACTTGCGTTTCGAAGCCCTCGGCGAATGCGACAACTTCGGCAAGAGATTCGTCTTTATGCGATGTCGTGACGATAACGTGTCTGCCAAGTTCGCCTTCTTCGATACCCGTCCAATCGAGAGCGTCTTCCCACTTCTCCGCGTCGACGCCAACCGCACAGAATAGCGCAATGCGAGCTGCAAGCAGGTCACGCAAAAATGCATTGTCTCGCTCCGGCCTGTATCCAGACGCAGACACCAATACGATTTTTCCAGGGTAGGTCATCCTTGCCTTTTAACGGTCTGCTTCTGTCCGAATCCGGCTATTCGTTTCAGCATAGCAGGCTCCCAGATCGGCAATTCAGCGGTCGCCGCGATAGGCCGGTATCGACCCACAGCGGTCGTTTACACTAATAATCCCATTTCATAGCTGAAGCGGTATTCCCTGCCGTCAAAGTCGACCGCAGAGATGTACTCAACTTCTAGCCGGAACCCTCCAAAAAAAATATCTGCACCAGAACTAGACCAGAGGATTTCTCCAGCCTCATCAATTCGAGTAATCTCCAACTCACCGTGAGAAACCAGTGCGTGCCGGCATGGGTTGTAGTAGATGCCGAAGCAGGTTGCAGAGTCGACCTGTAAGGACCAAGCAAGGCGCTGGTCGAGCGGGACGAAGCAGACTATGCGATCGCCGACCGCTAAATATAGCTTCGAGTCCAGTACCAATCCAGAATGCTCGTGCACGGTGCTGCACCCGCCTCCGGCGCCAAAGACAACAATCGGCTCATCATTGAGTAAGACCCCATGAATCGAGGTTGGCCTTTCCTCGGACACGAGAGGTATCTCATATCTGTAGCGTCGGGCATTGTCTACGGAACCAAAAGTGTACGTCGGTTCATCAACAATCCTGACTTTATCGAGGTCGCAGGTAAGGACGAGAGTGCGCATAGTTAAAGAGTTCTGAACCGAGTTCAAACGACCGCTTCTGGCCGAACCGGGCCATTTAGGGCAGCATAGCAGGTTGCCAGCTTGAAAATCCAGCGTTGGCCGTGAGAGGTAGGAACCGACCCGAAGAGGACCGCTGCAACGCTTGGACTCTGTCGCACCCTACTGCCTTATCAGAACAGTTCGACCTCCCAATTTTCGAAAGGTGGCTCGACTACGTATGTCGAATCGCAGTAGCTGCGTATGTATTGCGCTGCTCGGTGCTCAGCATGTTTCTCGTTTGTTGGTGTCCCATCGTTAGACAGCTCAATAACGTTAGCAAAGATGGCATAAGCCTGTTCCATCACACTAGGCGACGCGAACAGCTCCGGGCGGTAGTCTATCCCTTCAAGCAGGGGAAGCCCTACAGTTCCGTTTGCAATCCAGAAGCTAAACGTCCGTAGCGCTCCAGAAAACCCGGAGCTTAACTTTTTCGGGTACCGCGGCGGGCCGCCCGCGTCTTTCGAGTTCGAAAAAATTCCCATTGAGTCTCCAAGTTACTGCGTCTGCTGTTAGCCGAACCGGGCCGTTGAGCTCAGCATATCAGGTCGCCAAGCCTAAAAAATCGAGGACTGTCACGAAGGACCGCACCCTACCCAAAGAGGACTAAGCAACTACCAAAGCGCCTGTTGAGCTTGTGGACCAGAGAAACGTGAAGTCATCGGAACCTAGTTCTCGATCAGCGACGCTGACTTTGTTCAGCAGGGATGCAGCGGAAAGTAGCGGCTTAAGTCGCTCAAAGGTTGCGACTGGATCAGCAGTAAGAATGAAGATGTTCATGTCCCCGCCGCCCATGTCGTGTCCATCCACCTCGACTGTTGGCTCAACGATTTGCTATAACTCGTCCTCAAGGCTGCCCACTGCATTGAAGTCGAGACAGTCGTGACCTCTGAACTGTAAAACGAGTTGGTAACCCATGGATTCCTGAAGGTTGTCTTTCGTCCGCTCCTGGCCGAACCCGGCCGTTCACGTCAGCTTAGCAGATCGCCTGGCTTGAAAAACCACTGACTGTAATGACAGGCAGGTACCTACCCTAGCGAACTTCAGCTTTTCCATACGAGCAGCAGAAAAGTATCCGATCTTGTTTCCCGGAAGTTCCTGGGCGAGACGGCCGCATAACTCTAGCCCGATCTCATCAAGGGCTTGGACCTCTCGTGGATCGTCAAACTGCTGGTAGTGTGCTGTCTCGTAACGGGCTAACCAACCAGTGATCAGCTGCACGACATTCGGCAATACCCCTAACTCGGCAAGATCGACATACCCGCCACATGTGGCGTCGCGAACACCTATTCCAGATAACATCCCATCGACAAGTAGGTAGCGCATCTAACTGCCTTCACAGTTATCTCGTCCGCTTTTGGCCGAACCCGGCCATTCAGCTGAGCATATCAGGTCACTAAGGCGAAAAGGTCGCGGACTGTCACGACGGGCAGCGTCGCCGTCGGCAGCGGCATGGGCAAGGACATCGAGCATGCCCTCAAGCGCTGGCCGGCTCTGCAGCGCTACGCCAGCGCCGGCACTCTCCCGATAGACAACAATTCAGTCTAGAACGCGATCCGTCCAATCGCCATCGGCAAGAAAAACTGGCTGTTTGCCGACTCGGAGCGTGCTGGCCGCCGCGCCGCAGCCATCCAGAGCCTGTTTGCGATGGCCAAGCTCAATGGACTGGATCCAGCCCGCTGGCTAGCCAACACCTTCGACAAACTCCCGACCTGCCGAAACAGCAAGATCGATTCGCTGCTGCCATTTGCGGACTCTGAGCTAGCTTGATTCGGCTGTGAAGGTGGGCGGCTGAACGCTTACGCATGGCCCTGAGCGTCCATGTCTCGATCGGCTATGCGCCCTTCCCGCTGGCGGTCGGCAAGCAGCACCTGACGTGGGAACGCGTGGTGAACCTGGTCGACATGGCGCTCTACATGGCCAAGTCGCACGGCCGCAACCGGGCATATGGCGTGCGCGGCTTCGCCGATGACCAGCTGGATAGCCTGGATACGATCGAACAGAACCTGGTACTCGCCTGGCACACCGGCCAGGTCGAGCTGTCGACCATGATGGGCGGACGCAATACGCCGCGCGCTTGAGCGAGCGGCTGACCCGCGCGGGGTTCGGCCTGTTAGAAGCCGACCTTCAGGCCGACCGACACCACGTCGGCCTTGGCGCCGATCTCCGGCTGCTTGCCATAGCGTTCATATTCGCCGACCAGCGACAGGTTCTGGCCCAGCGCATACTGCAGGCCGACGGCGCCGTACACGCCATTGTCGTTGTCCGAATAGCTGGCGCCGTTGGACGGCAGGTTGACCTTGCGCTCGTTACGGGCCACGCCCAGCTTGCCATAGGCCGAAAGGCGCTCGTTCAGCGGCACCGCATACTTGGCAGCGACATAGCTGCTGGAACTCTTGACTTCTCCCTGCCCGAAACCTGACGTCGAGAGGACATTGACATCTTCGTTGCCGAAGCGGGTATAGCCGGCTTCCAGGGCCCAGTTCTGGTCGACGTTATAGCCTGCGAATACCTTGCCGCCGGCCTTCCAGTCGTCATCTGCGGCGCGGTTCTCGGCACCCGCCACTGCCACGCCCAGGTAGGTGCGCGAGGCCCAGTCGGGGCCGAGCCCATTGGTCGTGGTCTGGGCTTGGGCGGAGGTGATGGCGGTCAAGCCGACCGCGAGCGCGATCAGGAGTTTGTTCATGGTCTTGTTCCTTGGTCTGGTTCGCAGTTCCCAATGAATTGCGTAGCGAAAAGATACATCGCGGCGGCCCTGGTCCGAACAGCGCATGCGTAAGCACTTGTAACGAAACGCCCCGGTCAATGGCCCGTCGGCGTGCGGCATGTCGCACATCCGGGCGTTGCCGTACTGATGCGCGCAGTAAGCGAACAATTCGCGCGAGATGCAATATATGCATTTTGTTACGCCTGGATACAAGATCGCCTTGGCAAACCGGGCTCTAACGACAAAGGGACTACGACAAAAGGGCGAAATCGCATCGCGACAATGGGTGGCGCATTGACCAACGTACAGGCCGCCCAATGAAATCACGGATCTTCCACGTTACCTTCGCTACTTTCCTTACAGCCTTCATCAGCGACAGCGCGCAGCAGGCGCCGCGCTGGGGCCTTGGCGTCGGTGCTGCCGTCCCGGATTCGGTCTACGCCGGTGAAGGCACCCGCGTTACGCCTCTCCCGCTCGTCGCCTTCTAGGACTGGAAGCCAGCTGGCGCGGCGCCGCCGGGCAGCTCGACCTGGGCGTCAAGGGTGGCGCCACCAGCACCAGCAAGGGCCATGAAGCGAACATCACATATTCGAATCCGATCCAGCAGGGCGGCAAGGTAGCCATGCTTTTCTATATCGCCAATTGCGTGAGCTATTCGAGAGGATCAAGAAAAGCTACCCGTGAAGGGTGGCCAGTTGCTGTGCGCTCGTTGGAACAGCGTCATTTGCTTACGTTCGATACGCCAATCTATATACGAAAGTGTACCTGTGACTTTCTGAAACAGATGCGACGAAAGGTACTGCGTCACCGGGCTGCGCGCACCAGATTTTGCTAATCGCTGCGACGAATTCCCCCCAAACAGCTGCAACTGACCTGTAGGGATATCGAAATAGCTGCGACTCGCTGCGTCCATGACCTAACAACGATGTAACGCCACCGACAAAGGCCGCACCGTCTGCTTCCGACCCAGGGCTGTGTAAAAACGTAGCGTCGTGTAAACGGACGTCGCTCGGTAAACGTTAAGCCAGTATCTCATCAAGACGGATGCAAAATGAAGCGCTTTATTGAAGGCGAGGATCGTGGCCAAGGCACGCTGTTGCCTGAACTCTTGGACGACTACGTGGCCGAAGATAATCCAGTGCGGGTGGTCGATGTATTCGTGGACGAACTTGACCTTGGCCTCCTGGGCTTCACGCGGGTGCAACCAGCAAAGACGGGCCGGCCGGCTTACCATCCCGCCGTGCTTCTCAAGCTCTACATTTACGGCTACCTCAACCGCATCCAATCGAGCCGTCGGCTCGAGCGCGAAGCGCAGCGTAATGTCGAGCTGATGTGGTTGACGCACCGCTTGACGCCGGACTTCAAAACGATCTCGAATTTCCGTAAAGATAATGGCAAGGCGATCCGCAATGTGTGCCGGCAGTTTGTTGTGCTGTGCCAGCAGCTGGACCTGTTCTCGGATGCAGTTGTGGCGATCGATGGCAGCAAGTTCAAGGCAGTCAACAGCAGCGACCGCAACTTTACCCAAGCCAAGCTCAAGCGCCGGATGGAAGAAATCGAGGCCAATATCGGCCGCTATCTGGCGGAACTGGACACGGCTGACAGGCAGGAGCCGGCGGTAAAGCAAGCGCGCAGCGCTCGACTAAATGACAAGATCGAAGCGATGAAGTCGCAGATGGCAGCGCTTAAGGAAATCGAAGCGAGGCTGGAGGCGACTGGCGAAACGCAGATCTCGTTGACCGATCCAGATGCCCGCTCCATGATGACGCGGGGCTCAGGAATCGTCGGCTACAACGTGCAAACCGCAGTCGACGCCAAGCACCATTTGATCGTCGAACACGAGGTAACCAACATTGGCAACGACCGCGATCAGCTGTCGGGAATGGCAAAGAAGGCTCGCACTGCAATCGGGACAGAGTCGCTGACCGCAATCGCTGATCGCGGCTACTTCAAGGGCGAGGAAATTTTGGCGTGCAAGCAAGCCGGCATTGCCGTGCTGGTGCCTGCAACCAAGACATCCAACGCCAAGTCCGACGGTAGATTCGACAAGGCAGACTTCGTCTATGACCGGGAGAAGAACGAGTACCGTTGCCCGGCGGGTCAGGCACTGATCTGGCGTTTCGCCGGCGTTGAAAAAGGCATGACGCTCAACCGATATTGGAGCTCGAACTGCAAGACCTGCCCGCTCAAGGACAGGTGCACGCCTAGCCAGCAGCGCCGGGTGACGCGCTGGGAGCATCAGGACGTGCTCGACAACATGCAGGAGCAGCTTGAACGGAGCCCGGATGCCATGCGGATCCGGCGTTGCTCGGTCGAGCATCCATTCGGGACCATCAAGTCCTGGATGGGGGCCACGCACTTCCTCACAAAAGGACTGGAGCGCGTGAAGACCGAAATGAGCCTGCACGTGCTCGCCTATAACGTCAAACGGTTAATGTCGCTGCTGGGGGTCGCCGGCATGATGGAGGCGATCAGGGCGTATGCCTTTTTATCGACCCTGCAGCGCGTGTTTGGAGCGATTACCTTGCTGATCCGGTCAGTACCCCCAAAAACGCGGCACTGCACCCTGAGTACCTTAAAGCGCCGCACCACGTGCATCGGCGGGTACAGTTCTCCCGCCAAGGCCTGCTTCTAAGTTTTTACACAGCCTGGGCCGAAAGCGGAAGTTGCCCAGAGCATGTCTGCCTCAACATTACTTGTCAAACATAATTGTTTTTGTGCTTGACTTGATTGCTCGTCCATATCAGTTGCGCTCCGACCAGCAACCGTTGTACACACTGCACAGGTGCGTACAACATTACTCGTCAGGCGACCCACAAACCATGCGCCCGAGAAAATCGGCCATCGCGTCGACTGTCGCCGCCAACCACGGACCGAACAGCCAGAATGAATGCGGCGTGCTGGACAACGCCACCGTCTCGGCACAAACACCGGGAGACTCGCCCTGCTCCCATGGTTGATCGGCGAAGCATGATGCCGGGGCGCCGCCTGCCGGGTTTAGCATCCGCCAAACCAGGCGCAGGCGGCAGACGGTCTCTACGCGAGATATTCCTCATGGCGCCGCGTCTCCTCGCTCGTGAATTCCGACAGCGGTCGATATTGATCACTGCCTGCACGGCGCCGTTGCCCGCCATGCAGGCCAGCGTTGCAACCTGCCCGCCCGCGATAGCGATCCGGCCAAGTGAATGCCATGAACATCGGGATGCTCGCGCAACCACTGAAATCGCACTTTGACATCATCAAGTGCTGCCAGCGAGCGCGCCTGGCGCGACACACGATCGCTGACCGTGACCGCCGCATGGCCACAAACGCCGTCATGCACCATCACGACCCGTAGCGCCGGTCGATTGTGCGGCACTGGAGAATGCAGCCCGAGCGCCCGCGAAAATTCGCCCCGGCCCGCGTAGACGACGTCCTCGCGCACCCGGACCGCGCCCGGCGCCATGCTGCTGGCAATCCGGATGTCGAAATAGCCGAACACGATGTTGCGGTACGTGCTCCTGGCGTTGTCCCGCCGGACGGTAGCGCTGTTGCGGCGCCGGCGACCGGCAACAGCAGCCCAATCGCCAGCAGTCAGCGCGTCACAACGACTCGCCCCGGAAGATCACCGAGCGGCTCACACTGGCGCCAGGCGCCAGGACGGTCAAGCCAGGATAGCCCGGCATATTGTGGGCATTGATCGGATGATCGACCGGCTCGAAGCAGAAGAAATCGCGGCCCGGTGGCGCATACAGGATGAAGTAATCCATCGCCGCCTCGATGGACAGACCCACGCCCCGTCCCGGCCAGCGCACACGCGCCACGCCGTCCCAGCCGGCGAAGGCGTTGTCGACGGCCTCCTTCGGCAGCGGCGCGAACGTGCGGTAGTCCCATGCAGGCGGCACAGCGCGCCGGCTCGACGGCAGCTTGTCGGGGCCCGACAACCAGACTGCATCGGCCCGCGCCTGCAGCTGCGCCCCGCCCGGATCGGGCAGCCACGGGTGCAGGCCAAGGCCGAATGGCAGCGCCACGGTGCCCGCATTGCGCACCGTGAGTTCGACGATCAGCGCGTCCCCATCGAGCGTGTAGCGCAGCGTGGCGTCATACGCGAGCGGCGCAAACGCGTGGCGCGTCAGGCGCAGCAGGATCGAATCGAACGTCAGCGACTGCACATCCCACGCCTGCTGCCAGCCATCGCCATGAATGGCGACCTTCTCGCCCGGGCGGTTCGGCGTCGGCACATAACGTTGGCCATCGTATTCGAAGCCGGCTGGCGCGATCCGGTTCGACCACGGCACCAGCGGGAAGCAGGCCAGCTGGCCGGGTTGCGGCACGCCCATAAAGTCGGGCGGCAAGCCGCGCAGCAGCGGTACCGGTTGCGCGCCGCGCAACCAGTCCAGGCGCGCGAGGCCGCCGCCGATCTGCGGCACGATGACGGCCGCCAGACTGTGATTGCGCAGGACGAGAAGTTGCAGCATGGGGCGCGCCGCCGGCATCAGTATTGCGGGCCGTCGAGCAGGAATTTCCCGCCCTGGTAGATCGTCGTCACGTCGTCCGGCGCCGGGAACTCGGCCGAATCCGGGAACAGGTGCGCGAACGTGCGCGAACTGTCCTTCGGCTTGAAGCCCAGGTGCGCGACCAGGCGGTTGTCCCACCAGACGCTGTCGTTGTCCGACATGCCGTAGACGATCGTGTGGCCCACGCGCGGCGCGAACAGCGCGCAGCGCAACAGTTCGGTCAGGTCGTCATACGACAGATAGGTACTCATCATGCGTTTGTTGGCCGGCTCCGGGAAGCTCGAGCCGATCCGCACGCAGACGGTCTCGATGCCGAAGCGGTCATAGTAATAGCGCGACATCTGCTCGCCGAACACCTTCGACAGACCGTAGTAGCTGTCCGGGCGCGTCGGCGAATTCGCATCGAGCACTTCCGTCGTGCGGTGGTAGCCAATGGCGTGGTTCGAGCTGGCGAAGATCACGCGCTTGGTGCCGGCCTTGTGCAGCGCCTCGTACAGGTTGGCCACGCCCAGGATATTGGCCTGCATGATCGGCTCGAACGGCTTTTCGGTGGACACGCCCCCAAAGTGCAGCACCGCATCCACCCCCTCGAGCAGCTTGATCACCGCGTCCTTGTCGGCCAGGTCGCACTGGACGATTTCTTCGCCTTCACGGGCGTCGCCCATATCGACGACATCCGACAGCCGCACCACGTCGGCCCACGGCTTGATGCGATCGCGCAGCACCTTGCCCAGGCCGCCAGCGGCGCCGGTCAGCAGGATGCGTTTGAATGGTTTGCCGACTTTCTGTACTGCTTGGGTCATGCCCGTCTCCTCATGTGTTCTATTAAATTCTGCCGCGAACTTGTTCGGGGAAAGTATGCCATACAACATCGAAAAGTGGCTAGTCCAGCTTGCGATTTTGGTCAGACCAAATTAGAATGAGCCGACCAAAAGAGCGTTACCTGCACTTCCGGAACACAGGTAATACAACAGTGAATATCACGATGCCGATTGGAGACAAATGAAACTGCACTTCGTTGCCGCCCTGCTGGGCTGCGCATTGGTATCCTCACCCGCGCTGTCCCAGGGTCAATATCGCAATACCGACAACACGAACCTGGGCGACGCTGGCGAAGGCAGCTACCCGATCCCCTATAAAAAGCCGGTGGTGGCCGAGGTCACCGCCCAGCTGCAGGCCATCCGTGCCTTCATGGACCGCGCGACGCCAACCCGCATCGTCAGCAAGCGCACCGGCCAGCCGATCACGGACCTGAAAAAACCGAGTGCGGACGCGATCTTCGAAAAGAGCGCCGGCGACTACGGCATCCAGGTGTACGAGATGGGCGTGGTGCATTCGGGCCTGCTCAAGGCGGCCCAGGTTACCAAGGATCCGGGCTTTACCGCGATGACCAGGCGCCACTTCGCTTTCTTTGCCGAGACGCTACCGTATTTCCGCGCGCAGGAACAGCAGTTCAAGCTTGAACGTGCCAACAGCTTCTCGCGCTTTCTCGATCCGCGCTCGCTCGACGACGCCGGCTCGATGTGCGCGGCCCTGATGCGCGCGCGCGCCGCCAAGGTCGGGCCGGATCTCAAGTCCATGATCGACACCTGCAGCGACTGGGTCGCCAAGCGCCAGTTCCGGCTGGACGACGGCACGATGGCCCGCAAGCGCCCGCAGGAAGTCTCGCTGTGGGCCGACGACATGTACATGAGTATCCCGGCGCTGGCCGAGATGGGCCGCCTGACGGGCGAGCGTGCCTACTTCGACGATGCAGTCGCTAACGTGATGGGCATGTCGAGCCGCATGTTCAATCCGCAGCTTGGCCTGTACACGCACGGCTGGCACGCGAACCACCCGGATGCACCGCGCTTCTACTGGGCACGCGCCAATGGCTGGGCGGTGCTGGCGATGTCCGACCTGCTCGATGTGCTGCCGAAAGACCATCCTGGCTACCCGAAAGTGCTCGCGCAGCTGCGCGCATCGCTCAAGGGCATCGCCGAACTGCAAAGCGGCAGCGGCCTGTGGCACCAGATGATCGACCGCAACGACTCGTATCTCGAGACGTCCGCCAGCGCCATCTTCACGTATGTGATCGCGCATGCCGTCAACGAGGGCTGGGTCAGCCCGACGACCTACGGCTCGATCGCGCAAACCGGCTGGAATGCGCTGTCGACCCGCATCACGGCGCTGGGCCAGGTCGAAGGCACGTGCGTTGGCACGACGCTGGCCGGCGACATGGTCTATTACTACAACCGCCCGACCAGCGTGGATGCGCTGCACGGCTATGGCCCGATGCTGCTGGCCGGCGCCGAGATCATCCGCCTGGTGACGAACCCCGCGTTCGAGGTGCAGCACAAGGTGCGTACCTACCACTACATGCCCAAGGGTGGGCAGACCGACTACCGCGAACACCACTGACCCTGGAGTGACATCATGAACCGACTCGTACTCGCCGCCATCTTGGCCGCGCCGCTGGCGCACGCCCATGCGGACGGCATCCGCGTGACCATCCAGCAGGACCTGGCGATCGCCCGCCCTTCCGAAACCATCTCGATCCCGTGGAAGGATGTCAACGCTGCCCTGCCCGGCGCGATGGTGCAGAAAATCGCGGTGAAGGATGCGCGTGGCCGTGTGCTGCCACACCAGGTGACGAATATCGCGCCGCAGGCAAAGGACCCGAAGAACGAAGGCGTCGCTTACGGAGAACTGCTGTTCCAGCACAGCTTTGCGGCTGGCGAGAAAAGCGCGGGCTTTACCATCGAGCGCATCGACGGCGTGGCGCCGCCGTTCCCGGTCAAGACCTTCGCGCGCCAGGTGCCCGAGCGGCTGGACGACTTCGCATGGGAGAACGACAAGATCGCCCACCGCACCTACGGGCCGGCGCTGGCAGCGCCGGCGCCTCCCGGTGTCGTCAAGGAAGTCCTGGTGACGAGCGGCCTGGATATCTGGTTCAAGCGCGTCAATTATCCGATTGTCGACCGCTGGTACAACAAGGGGCACGACCACTATCACAAGGACCAGGGCGAAGGCATGGACATGTACAACGTCGGCAAGTCGCGCGGCGCCGGTGGCATTGGCGTCTGGAGCGGCGAGGCCTTGTACCCGGGCGTGAACTACGCAACCTTCAAGATCCTGGCCAACGGCCCGATCCGCACCGTGTTCGAACTGCACTACGCACCGTGGGATGCGAACGGGCGCCAGGTCAGCGAAGTCAAACGCTTCACGGTCGACGCCGGCCAATGGTTCGACCGCATCGACAGCACCTTTACCGCCAGCGGCGACGGCCCGCTGACGGTGGCCGTGGGTCTGAACAAGACGCCGGCCGACAAGGGCCAGTCCCCAAAAATCGCCACCACCCGCGACGGCAAGGTGCTGCTGCAGTGGATCGAGCAAGACACCAACGACGCCTTCGGCACGGCCGTCGTGCTGCCGGCGGCCGAAGGCTTCGCCCAGGACGCGCTCAATGAGCTGATCGTGGCCAAGGCCACGCCGGGCACGCCACTGCGCTACTACGCCGGCGGCGCCTGGCGCCGCGCCGGCGAGATCACCAGCCGCGAACTGTGGCAACGCGAGGCGGCCGCCGTCGCCGCACGCGACGCCAGCCCGGTGCGCGTGACCATCGCACCGACCAAAGGAAACTGACCATGCCATTTCAACCTACACGCCGCGCACTGCTGCGCACCGTGCCGGCAGCCTCACTGCTGTTCTCCGGCGTCACCGCTGCTGCCCCCGCCGCCACTGCCCGTAAAGCTGCCACACCACCTGACCCGTGGCGGCGCGCCAACGACATCATCGCCCGCTTCGCCACGCCACTGGTGTTTCGCAAGGAAGACTTCGACGTCACCACCTATGGCGCCAAGCCGGCATCGATGGTGCAGGTGCGGGGCCAGGTTGCTTCGCTCGTCGATGGCGTGCTTGACACGCCGGCGCCCGGGTCGCCCGACAGCTATCCGGCGATCGCAGCGGCCATCGCTGCCTGCCACGCCAAGGGCGGCGGCCGCGTCGTGATTCCGAAAGGCGACTGGTACTGCGCCGGACCGATCGTGCTGCGTTCGAACGTGCACGTCCACCTGGCTGCCGGCGCACGGGTGCACTTTTCGGCCAATCCGGCTCACTACGCGCGCCACGGCGCGCACGACTGCGGCGCCAACGGCAAGCTGGTGCTGTCGCGCTGGCAGGGCAACGATTGCCTGAACTATTCGCCGATGGTGTACGCGATCGACCAGCAGAATATCGCCCTCACCGGCGAGGACTGGACCAGCATCCTCAATGGCCAGGGCGGCGTGCCGTTCGAGCCGGGCTTCGCGCAGCAAGCCGAATGCTGGTGGGACTGGAAAGGCCGCAGCAAGCCGGGGGAACCGAAACGCACGCGCACCGAGGTCGCCGCCAACCCGGCCAACGCACCGCTCGACCGCGCCGTTCCTGGCATCGACGCGGGGCTGCAGGCGAGCATCCAGGGCGAGGGAAACCGCTGGCAGACCGACTCGCGCTACCTGCCGGCGCTGTCCGAGGCCGGCGTGCCGGTCGAACGGCGCGTGTTCGGGCATGGCCACTTTCTGCGTCCCTGCATGATCGAGCTGATTGGCTGCAGCAAGGTGCTGCTGCAGGGTTACCAGGTGAATGCGGCGCCGTTCTGGCTGCACCACCCGGTCAATTGCCGGGACCTGCTGATCCGCCGCGTGAACATGGAAAGCCTGGGCCCGAACAGCGACGGGTTCGATCCGGAAGCCTGCGATGGCGTGCTGGTCGACGCGTGCCAGTTCAACAATGGCGACGACTGCATCGCGATCAAGGCCGGCAAGAACAGCGATACGCAGCATGGCCCGACGCGCAATATCGTCATCCAGAATTGTGTGATGAACAGCGGCCATGGCGGCGTCACACTCGGCAGCGAGATGGCCGGCGGGATCGAGCACGTCTACGCGCAGCAGCTCGATTTTCGTAACACGCACTGGAAGGACGATCCGCTGAACACGGCGATCCGGCTCAAGACGAACATGAACCGTGGCGGATTCCTGCGCCACCTGTACGTGCGCGACGTGACGCTGCCCAATGGCGTGGCGCTTGAACCCGGCCTGTACAAGCCGCTGGCCGGCGCGCGCGACATCAAGCAGCCGGTCGCCTCTGGCGCCGGCGCCATCATCACCATCGATTGCGATTACGTGCCGGGCGACGACACGATGCGCAATCGCCCGCCGCAGGTGTCGGACATCGACATCCGCAACGTCCGCACGAAGAACGTCGATACGGGCAAGGGGCAATTCTCGTGCTACCAGGCGTTCGTGCTGCTCGGCCCCGTGGCCTCGAGCTTCAATGGCAAGCCGGGCACCGCGATACCGCCAATCGCGCGTGTGCGCATCAGCGATTCGGACTTCGGTACGCCCGTCAACACCGCCCAACCGTGGTTCGTGCACAACGCCGTGGACATCACGCTGGACAACGTCACCATCGGCGTCAAGCGCTACAAGCAGGTTCTGAACAAGAAGACCTGACTCGCAACAGGTCAGGCCAAATGAAAATATTTTTTAATTGGCCTGACCAAAAGCACAAGTTGTGTCATAGAATCAAAAAACTGGCCTGACCAGATAATTAAATGCAGCGCCGGTGGACCCGTCAGCGTCCGCCCCGATAAAAACGCATGGAGACAGCATGAACCAACACCCGCACCGCGCATCGCTGCGCAAACTCACCTTGTGCCTGCTCGGCACGGCCTCGGTATCCGCCATGTCGCTGGGCCCCGCGTTCGCGCAGGAAGTGACCGCGTCACCGACGGGCACAGGCGCAGCGCAAACGGTGGTCGTCACGGGCCTGCGCGCCTCGCTCGAAAGTGCCCTGAACGCCAAGCGCCAGGAAAACGGCATCGTCGACGTCATCAAGTCGGAAGACATGGGCAAATTCCCCGACACGAACCTGGCCGAGTCGCTGCAGCGGGTGCCGGGCGTCGTGATTGACCGCGATGCCGGCGAAGGCCGTTCGATCACGGTGCGCGGTCTGGGCCAGGATTTTACGCGTGTGCGCATCAATGGTATCGAGGGCCTGGCCACCACGGGCGGCACCGACAGCTCGGGCGGCACCAACCGTGGCCGCGGGTTCGACTTCAACGTGTTTGCTTCTGAACTGTTCAGCGCCCTGACGGTGCGCAAGAGCTCGTCGGCCGACGTCGACGAAGGCTCGCTCGGCGCTACCGTCGACCTGCAGACGCTGCGCCCGTTCGACCTGAAAGGCTTCAATGCCACGGTCGCCCTCAAGGGCAAGTACAACGACGGCTCCGAGAAGACCGATCCGCGCGCGGCCTTCATGATTTCGGACACGTTCTTCGACCGCAAGGTCGGCGTGCTGGTCTCGGGCGCGTTCTCGAAACGCCGCGTACTGGAAGACGGCTTCAGCACCGTGCGCTGGGATAACGGCCCGTCGTCGGGCGGCTGGTGCGCACCGCAAGGCGCCGCCGCCAACCCCACCAATTCCACCGCGACCACCTGCGGCCCGGCCGCGCAGGGTGTTGCGCGCCTGCCGAACACCCCGGAGAACCAGGCCGCCTATGCCGCCGCCAGCAACCCGAACAACTTCCATCCGCGCCTGCCACGTTATGGCCGCCTGACCCACGACCAGGATCGCCTGGGCCTGACCGCATCGGTGCAATGGCGCCCGCAGCGCGGCACCCTGCTCACCTTCGACATGCTGTACTCGAAGCTCGACGCCACGCGCCAGGAAGACTTCCTGGAAGCGACCTCGTTCAGCCGCAGCGCCAGCCAGGGCGGCAAGCCGCAAATGAGCGTGGTGCAGGCCGAATACGCGCCGAGCGGCGCTCTGCTGTACGGCAAGTACAACGGCGTCGACATCCGCTCCGAGCAGCGCTTCGATGAACTCAAGACCACCTTCACGCAGCCGACGCTGACGCTCGAGCACAAGCTCACCGACACGCTGAGCATGAGCGCCCGCTATGGCCGCGCCAATTCGAAGTTCCGCAATCCGGTACAGACCACGGTCACGCTCGACGCGCTGAACGTCGACGGCTACACGCTTGACTTCCGCAACGACGACCGCCGCCCGGTCATCGGCTATCCATTCGACCCGATGGGCAACCGCCTTGGCCTGGTCGGCGTGCCGCAGGTGGCCAGCGGCACGCAGCCATCGACGGTCGCCAACACGACCACCAGTGAGATCCGTACCCGCCCGCAAGGCACCGACAACGTCAACAACGTCGGCCAGTTCGACCTGGCGTGGGAAGCCAATGACATCTTCACGATCAAGGGCGGCGTCAACAGCAAGAAGTACAGCTCGGACACCTACGAATTCCGCCGCGTGAACCAGAACGACACGATCTTCGCGCCGCCAGCAGGCGCCAGCGGACTGACGAACAACCTGACCGGCTTTGGCAGCAACCTGGGTCTGCCAGCGGGGAACGCGACCGGCTGGGTCGTGCCGAATCTGCAGGCGATCGCCGCTGCATATGACATCTACTGCAACTGCATCAAGAGCGGCCCTGCCGGCGGCCCGGGCGACTTCCGGCTCTCGTCGATCGAGAACGGCAATGCGCGCGGGAACAACCGCTCGGTCACCGAGAAAAGCGATGGCCTGTACCTGATGGGCGAATTCCGCTACGACCTGTGGAATATCCCGGTGCGCGGCAACGTCGGCGTGCGCCACGTGAAGACCGACCTGTCGACGACCGGCTACCAGGCTGCCGGCGGTGGCACCGCCGTCACGGTCGATCATGATTACAAGGACACGCTGCCATCGTTCAACCTGGCTGCGAACATCACCGACGAATTCATCGTGCGCGTCGGCGCCGCCAAGGTCATGACGCGCCCGCAACTGGGTTTCCTGTCGCCGGGTGGCAGCATCGCCACCACCGGCAATCTGTCGATCAACACCGGCAACCCGTTCCTCAAGCCGTTCCGCGCCAAGACCTTCGACACGAGCTTCGAGTACTACTTCAAGAACAAGGCATTCGTGGGCGTGGGCCTGTTCCAGAAGAACATCGACACCTACATCCAGAGCCTGCGCACCAACGTGGCGTTCCGCGATTCGGGCCTGCCGCTGTCGCTGCTGCCGGCGAACTTCACGGGTGAAGAAGTGTTTGCGCTGACCACCCCGGTCAACACCGACGGCGGTAAGCTCAAAGGCTTCGAGATCAACTACCAGCAGCCGTTCACGTTCCTGCCCGGCTGGGGCAAGAACTTCGGCACGCTGCTGAACTACACCCGGGTCTCGTCGAAGATCGAATACCTGGTTTCGCCGACCAGCGACGCGCGCATCACGGACGACCTGCTGAATCTGTCGCCGAAAGCATGGAACGCCACGCTGTTCTATGACGATGGCAAGTTCAGTGCACGCGTCTCGGCCGCCCAGCGCTCGGGCTTCGTGACCCGCGTGCCGGGCCAGAACAACAACGACGTCGAAGGCAAGAACGAAACCCTCAACGTCGACCTGTCGTTCTCGTACAAGGTCAACGACAAGCTCGAGTTCACGCTTGAAGGCGTCAACCTGACCAACGAAGAAAGCGACCAGTTCATCAGCCGGGCGCGCAACAGCGTCGTCGTCAACAACGTCACGGGCCGCGAATATCTGTTCGGGCTGCGTTACAAGTTCTGACCGAACGCGTCCTCGCGTCCTTGGGCCCGCGCTTGCGCGGGCTTTTTTTATGCATTCAACCGTTCAAATCAACGTCGCACCGTTGCACGCCACCTTACGTTGAACGCGTGGGCGGCGTAGCCGCCCACCCTACCGGTGAATCGACCTTCGGCGCGGGCCTTTTCATGTATCGAACCGTAGCGTGGGCGGGTTTCCCGCCCACGCGTTCAAATCGACGTCGCACCGTGGCATGCCGCGCGTACGTTGAACGCGTCCAGCATGCCGTAGCGGCGCCCCGGGCATCTCCTGGTCTCAGGTACGCTACAATCTACGGCCCGCGACGCACGCGATTTTCTCCAACCTGCCAGCGAAAGACCCATGAGCACCTCGACCGAGATTGATAACGGCCTCCCCCTCGACATGACCATCTTCGGCGGGATGGGCGACCTTGCCATGCGCAAGCTGCTGCCCGCCCTGTACATGGCCTACCTGCACGGCAACCTGCCTGCATCGACCCGCATCCTGTCGACCGGCCGCCAGGACTATGACCGCGCGGCCTATCTCGCCTTCATCGAAGAGCATTCGCGCTCGTTCATCAGCGGCGACAACTTCAACGAGAAAAGCTGGGCCGGCTTCCTGGACCTGCTGGTCTACGTGAAGGTCGACGTCGCTGAGGCGCCGGTCTTCGACACACTGCGCGACGTCTCGCGCGATGGTGCCCAGCGCGTGTTCTATCTCGCCACGGCGCCATCGCTGTTCACGATGATCTGCGACAAGCTGGCCGCCACCGGCCTGGTCGACGCCAATGCACGCGTCGTGCTCGAGAAACCGCTGGGCCGCGACCTGGCCTCGGCCGTCGAGATCAACGAGGCGGTCGGCAAGCATTTCGCCGAGTCCCAGATCTACCGCATCGACCACTACCTGGGCAAGGAGACCGTGCAGAACCTGATGGTGCTGCGCTTCGGGAACTCGATCCTGGAACCCCTGTGGCGCGCGCCGAACATCGCCAGCGTGCAGATCACAGTGGCCGAAGAAGTCGGCGTGGGCAGCCGCGCAGGCTTCTACGACAGCGCCGGCGCGATGCGCGACATGGTGCAGAACCACCTGATGCAACTGCTGTGCATCGTGGCGATGGAGCCGCCAACCTCGCTCTCGCCCGACGCCGTGCGCGACGAAAAGCTCAAGGTGCTGCGCTCGCTGCGCCGCATGGGGTTGGCCGATATCGCGCGCGACACCGTGCGTGGCCAGTATTCGCGTGGCGTCAGTGGCAACCAGGAAGCCAAGGGCTATCACGAAGAAAGCAACGTGCCGGCCGACAGCCACACCGAGACCTTCGTCGCGCTGCGTGCCCACATCGATACCTGGCGCTGGTCGAAGGTGCCGTTCTATCTGCGCACCGGCAAGCGCATGGCGCGCCGCTCGTCGAAGATCGTCATCGAGTTCGCCAATCCGCCGTTCCCGCTGTTCCCTGAAACGCCAGGCGGCGTGGCCAATCGCCTCGTCATCGAGCTGCAGCCCGAAGAAGCGATCAAGCTGCAGATCTTCGCCAAGCAGCCAGGCAGCGGCATGCTGATGCAGCAGGTCGCGCTGAACCTCGATCTGCAGTCGGCATTCGCGCAGCGCCGCGCCGAAGCCTACGAGCGTCTGTTGATCGACGTGGTGCGCGGTCGCCTGACGCACTTCATGCGCCGCGATGAACTCGAAGCAGCGTGGGAATGGGTCGAGCCGATCATCAATGGCTGGGAGACCCTTGGCGAAAAGCCGCATGCGTATGCGGCCGGCTCGTGGGGGCCGCCGGAATCGTTCGCGCTGCTGGCGCGCGACGGGTTTGGCTGGGTCGAGTAAGCGACCCGACCGACCTGCCGGCGCGGCCTCAGGCCGCGCCGGTTTCCAGGTTGGCGCGCACGCGCGCCAGCAACGCCATCAAGCGGGCCTGCTCCTCCGTGTTCAGCCCTGCCAGGGCAATCTTTCCCAATGCGCCGCTTTGCCGGTGCAGTTCCTCACACACCGCCTGCCCTGCACTGCTCAGTGTCAGCCGGGTACTGCGCCGATCGGCTTCGTCGGCTGTCGCATCGAGCATCCCCGCATCGCGCAAGCCCTTGATCAGGCGCGCAACCTGCGCCTTGTCGCGGCCCGAATGCGTGACCAGATCGCTCTGCGTCGCGCCGGGATGACGGCCGAAAAACCGCAGCACCTTGATTTCCATGTGCGCCAGTTCGTGCGAGCCGGCCTGTATGCCGTTGCGCAGCCCGCGCATCTGCTGCGAACGGTACAGGTGCACGATCGCGTGCATGACCTCGAGCGGATCTTCGCCGCCTTTTTGGTTGACTCTATCAACTTCTTTTTGCATAATGGTGGACGTTATCAACTAATTGATGGAGTGTAGCATGAGTGAAACCGACATCCCCACGATCGAACGCGTGCGCCACGACCTGAAATTGCGTGAGGTCACCGTGGCGCGCATCAACCGCGTCAGCCCCGGCTTTGCCAGTATCACGTTCCAGGGCGAGGCGCTGGCCGACTTCACGTCGCTGTCGTTCGACGACCACGTCAAGTTCATGTTCAACGATACCAATGGCGAGCCGGTGCGGCGCGATTACACGCCACGCAGGTTCGACCGCGACGCCCGCGAGATCGACATCGAATTTGCATTGCACGGCCATGGTGGTGCGGCCGAATGGGCGCGCAATGCAACCATCGGTCAAAGCGCGATCATCGGCGGGCCGCGCGGCTCGATGATCCTGCCGCTGGCGATGGACTGGCACCTGCTGATCGGCGACGACAGCGCGCTGCCGGCCGTGACGCGCCGGCTCGAAGAATTGCCGGCAGGCGCGCGCGTCGTCGCGGTGCTGCTGGTGGATGCAGCAGACCGCCGCACGTTTGCGATCCGCGCCGATGCGCGCATCCACTGGGTCGACAGCGACGACGCGCTGTTGCAGGTGCTGAAGGATTTGCCGTTGCAGCCGGGCGCCGGGCTGGCCTGGGGCGGCGGCGAAGCGGCGCTGATGGCGCGTGTGCGCCAGGTCCTGGTCGACACGGGCATGCCACGCCAGGCCGCCAAGGTATCGGCCTACTGGAAGCGCGGCGTGGCCGACCATCACGAGCGCCTGGACTGACGGGGCGACCGCTCAGCGCGGATAGGTGAAGCCGGTGGCGATATCCATCGGCACCAGGCGTTTGCCATCGCGTACCATCAGGCGGTCGGGCGGCTCGTCGCCGGCCAGTGCGCCCGGTGTGTTCAACAGCCCTTCGCCCTGGCGCACGAGCGGGTCGCTGCGCTCATAGACGTTGCGGCAACCGGTGGCCTTCAATAGCGCCTGCACGACCGGCACCTTCCACATGTCGACACCGGCGGCGTTGAACTGGCAGATCAGATAGCCGTCGGCGCCACCATATTGGTGCACCTGCAGGCCTGGCAGGCCATCCTTTTCACCATCGATCAACGCAATCAGCGCCTGCGGATCGGCAGTGCGCAGCGTCGTGGCGCGCTTGTCGATCGCCGCCTGCACGCGGCGCTTGATCATTGCATGATCGACCGGCTCGTCTTCGCGCAACGACCACATGCGCCCGACGATCTGCGACTTGGCGTTGTAGGCGGCGCGGCCGATGAACTGGCGCGTCGACGTTTGGACGATGGCAGTGATGCCCGGCTTGTTGCGTTCGTGGCCCTTGCCGTCGACTTTTTCGACGGCCGACAGGTAGATCCACGGGTCGCCGGCGAGCAGGGCTTTTTCCTTGCCCTGCTTGATGGTGATGATGAGCATGTGTGACTTTCGTTTGCAGGACGGGGATGATACAGCAATCGCGCCCCATCACCGCCCTTGAATAGCGACCTCAGTCCACCGGCGTTGGCAGCGGCTCGCCATCAAAGTGCGCCCGCAGATTGGCCACCGCTAGCGCCCCCATCGCGCGCCGCGCTTCGACCGTGAAACTGCCCACGTGCGGCGTAAGCACGACATTGTCCAGAGCCAGCAGCGCCTCCGGCACCTGCGGTTCGTTCCCGAACACGTCCAGGCCCGCGGCGCCCAGCCGGCCGTCCTGCAGCGCTGCCACCAGCGCCGCTTCGTCGACCACGGTGCCGCGCGCGATGTTGATCAAGGTGCCTTCCGGGCCCAGTGCCTCGATGATTTCCCCGTCGATCATGCCTTGCGTGTCGGCGCCGCCCGGCATGCACAGCACGAGCATGTCGCTCTCGTGCGCCAGTGCGAGGAGCGATGCGCTGCGCTGCGCCGGCGCCGGACCGGGGCTGCGCTGGTAGTAACGGATCTGCAGCCCGAAGCCCTGCAGGCGCGCGGCCACGGCCTGGCCGATGCGCCCGAACCCGACGATGCCGGCGACCTTGCCCTTGAGTGCGCGCGCCTGCACGTGCCCCAGCGGCGCCTTGGCCAGCCAGTCGCCGGCGCGCACGTAGCGATCGAGCACCGGGAGGCGGCGCACCGTCGACAGCAGCAGCAACACCGCGAAATCGGCCACATCGTCGGTCAGCACGTCGGGCGTGTTGGTCACGTGGACGCCCTTGTCGGCCAGCAGCGACAGCGGCACGGCATCGACGCCCACGCCGTGGACCGTCACGATTTCAAGACGCGGCAACTGCGCCACCAGTGCTGGCGTGACGCCGACCGTGCCGGTGGTGAGCACGCCGCGGATATTGCCGGCGATCGCGTCGAACGCGGCGTCGCCCGCCTGCGGGATGGCTTTCATGAAGTGACAGTCGAAGGCTTGCGCTACCTGTTCGCGCACGTCGTCCGACCAGACGCTGCCCAATACGAGAATGCTCGGTTTCATCGTTCAACACCCTGCCGTTTCGTCGTGGAAGATGGCCCGAGTATGCCAGAGGCGAGACATGCCGGGCGCGGCGCAGGGTAGAATGCCGGGCTTTGTAACTGCATGAACACCGCCGTGCACAGCCTCCCAGTCAACCCGCCCAGTCCGCGTATCGCCTCGATCGATGTCGTGCGCGGTCTCGTCATGCTGATCATGACGCTCGATCACGTCCGCGAAACCTTCTACCTGCAGCACCAGGTCAACGACCCGATGGATGTCGCGAGCACCGACCCGGCCCTGTTCTTTTCGCGCCTGGCCGCGCACTTCTGCGCGCCGATGTTCGTGTTCCTGACGGGCCTGTCGGCCTGGCTGTACGCCAATCCGGCAAGTGGTCCGCGCAGCGCGACGGGGTTTCTGGCCAAACGCGGCGCCTTCTTGATCCTGCTCGAAATCGTTGTCATCAACTTCGCCTGGACCGGCACCTTCACACCGCACACCGTGTATCTGCAGGTGATGTGGGCGATCGGCCTGTCGATGCTGGCGCTGGCCCTGCTGCACCGCCTGCCCCTGATGCTGCTGGCGGCCATCGGCGCGACGATCGTGGCCGGCCACAATGCACTGGCCGGCGTGGCGTTCGCGCCGGATACGTGGGCTGCCAGCGCCTGGACGATTCTCGAGCAGCGCGGCAACCTGATGGACGATCCGGTGCGGGTGCGCATCAGCTATCCGCTGCTGGCGTGGATCGGTGTGATCCTGCTCGGTTACGCCTGCGGCCCGCTGTATGCGCGCGGCATGCCCGCCGCGCAGCGTCGGCGCTGGCTGATGCTGGCCGGCGTGGCCGGCCTGCTGCTGCTCGCGCTGCTGCGCACCTGGAACGTGTATGGCGAGCCGCTGCCGTGGGCGCCGCACGAGACGCTGCTGCGCAGCGCGATGTCATGGCTCAATTTCACGAAGTACCCGCCCTCGCTGGACTTCCTGCTGCTCACGCTCGGCGTGGGCCTGCTGGTGCTGGCCTGGATCGAGCGCATCGACGCCGGCTGGGTACGGGTTGCGGCCGTGTTCGGCGGCGCGCCGCTGTTCTTCTATATCGCGCACCTGTATCTGCTGCTGGCAGCGCAGCGCGTGGCCGCGTTCGTGCTGGACGTGCCGCGCGTCGATGTCGGGCATGTCTGGCAGGTATGGCTCGGCTCGGTCTTGCTGGCGGCGCTGCTGTACTGGCCAACGCAGCGTTTTGGGCGCTACAAGCGCGAGAGCGGCAAGGCCTGGGTCAAGTACCTGTAGGGCTTACGCCGCAATGTCGGCATGGCCATTGCCGTCGCGGCGCGGGTGGTAGCGAGCGCAAACCCCATGGCGATTCCTGCACGCCTTGATTGGCGCAGATCGCCAGAGCAGGTAAAGTGCCATGGTCGCCACTTCGATGGGATCGCCATGTACGCCAGCAACTGGACTACCCTGGGGCCGCAGCAGGTACAAGCCCTCAGAAATATGGACCGCAGCCGCCAGGAACGCGGCCGGCAACTCGAGCAGGCCGGGCACGGCCCGCAGGAAACGCCGTTTTCGGTCATCCTGGCCGAGACGGGCCTGCAACTGCGCCGCTATGAACCTGCCGCCGCCGGCGGGCCGGCGGTCCTGCTGGTGCCCGCGCCGATCAAGCGCGCCTACATCTGGGATCTGGCGCCCGACATCAGCGTCGTGCAGCGCTGGCAGGAGCGCGGCTACCGCGTCTACCTGGCCGAGTGGCTGCCGATGCCCGATGGCGACCCGGCCGTCGGCCTGGCCGACTATGGCGATCGCATGCTGTCGAGCTGCCAGCGCGCCATCCAGGCCGATAGCGGAGAGGCCAGCCTGACGTTAGTCGGCCACTCGCTCGGCGGCATCCTCGCCGCGATCTACAGCGCCATGCATCCCGGGCACGTGACGGCCACCGTGCTGCTCGAATCGCCGCTGCGCTTCGGGCACGGCGCCTCGTGCTTTGCGCCGCTGGTCAAGGCCACGCCCGATGCGCGCCAGATCGCCGACACCTTCCGTCACGTACCGGGCGCCTTCCTCAACCTGATGAGCGCGATGGCCGAGCCGCAGGCCTTCGGCTGGGAGCGCGCGACCGACCGCTGGCTGTCGCTGTTCGATCGAAAGGCGCTGGCCACCCACATGCAGGTCGAGCGCTGGAGCCATGACGAATTTCCCCTGCCCGGCAAGCTGTTCGTCGACATCGTCGAATCGCTCTACCGCAACGATGACTTCATGGGCGGCCGGCTCGTCATCAACGGCCGCACGATTGGCCCGGCCGACCTGCGCTCGCCATTGATCAGCGTCGTCGATTTTCGCAGCAAGGTGATTCCGCCTGCCGCGATGGTGCCATTCCACGAGGCGACCTCGAGCGTGCGCAAGCAGGTGCTGCAATACCATGGCGACATCGGCGTGAATCTGCAGCACGTTGGGGTGCTCGCCGGGCGCAACGCGCATGCGACGCTGTGGCCCACCATCTTCGACTGGCTCGGCGCGCCCGCGTCGAACGCTTGAGCCGCGATCAGCGGCGCAGCCTGCGCCGCTGATCCCTTGTTGCCCTCATCCCCGTCAGACAAGTCCATCCAGGTTGGCGCGCCACGTTCCGCTTGGCAATCGCGCGCCGCTGTCCAGTCGCCGTCTACTATTATTTGATGAACAGCGGGTGCGCAGCCGCGTGTCGGCAGCACTGGATACGACCAACCACCCAAGGCCCTCCCTGAGTCGCCCGGCAACTTCCTGACATATCCGCCATGGATGCCATCGAAGCTGAATGCGTTGTTTCATCACGTGCCGACACCCGTCCCCGGCCGACCATCGGCCTGCGCGAGGCAGTGGCCGTCATCGTCGGCGTGGTCATCGGCGCCGGCATTTTCAAGGCGCCATCGCTGGTCGCCAGTCTCAGCGGCGGCGCCACGCAGATGTTTACGCTGTGGGTGCTCGGCGGCGCCCTGTCGCTGATCGGTGCGCTCTGCTATGCCGAGCTGACGACGACCTATCCGCATGCCGGCGGCGACTACCACTACCTGCAGCGCGCGTTCGGCCGCCCGGTCGCCTTTCTGTTTGGCTGGGCCCGCTTCTCCGTCATCACGACCGGCTCGATCGCCCTGCTCGCCTTCGTGTTCGGCGACTACATGCAGCAGGCGGTGCCCCTCACGGTCCTGCCCGGCGACTGGGGCAGCACGGCGTATGCGGTGGCGGTCATCACCGGCTTGTCGCTGCTGAACCTGCGTGGCATCCGCACTGGCGCCGGCGCCCAGACCCTCTTGACCATCACCGAGGTTCTGGGCCTGCTCGTGATCGTCGGCGCCGCCGCCCTGTTTGCCGATCCGGCGCCGGCGCGCAGCGCTGCCGCTGCTTCTGCTGCAGCGCCGGAAGTCGCGGCGCTCGGCATGGCAATGGTGTTCGTGCTGCTGACCTACGGCGGCTGGAACGAAGCTGCCTACATCAGCGCCGAACTGCGCGGCGGCCCGCGCCATATGGTGCTCGCGCTGACGCTGGGCATCGTGGTCATCACCGTCCTGTACCTGCTGGTGACGTGGGCTTACTGGAGGGTGCTGGGCATGGAGGGCATGGCCGCATCCGAGGCCGTGGCGGCCGACGTCATGAAGACCGTGTTCGGTGCGCCCGGCGAGAAAATCATGGCGGTGCTCGTCGCGGTCTCGGCCCTCACCTCGATCAACGCCACGATGATCGTTGGTGCCCGCACCAGTTATGCCGTCGGTCTGGACTGGAACAAGCTCGGGTCCCTGGCGACCTGGGATCACGAACGTGGCACGCCGACCGTGGCCATGGCAGTGCAATGCATCGCCGCGCTGGCGCTGGTCGGGCTGGGCGCTGCACTGGGCAGCGGGTTCAAGGCCATGGTTGAATTCACGGCGCCCGTGTTCTGGCTGTTCTTCCTGCTCACCGGCCTGTCGCTGTTCGTGCTGCGCCGGCGCGAGCCGCAGATGCCGCGCCCGTTCAGGGTCCCGCTGTATCCGGTGCTGCCGCTGCTGTTCTGCGCCAGTTGTGCCTACATGCTCTGGTCGAGCCTGTCTTACGTCTACAGCCAGTCGCTCGGCGGCCTGAATGCGGCCTGGATCGGCGTCGCGGTGCTGGCCTGCGGCGCCCTGCTGCTGCTCGTGCTGCGTTCGCGACACGATCGTCCGGCTACCTGACCACCCCACCTGACCGAAGGAGATGATCCGATGACCCCGCACCCTCGCCGTCGTACGATCCTGCTGTCCGCCGCTGCTGCCACCGGCTTGACGCTGCTGCCGTTCGGGCGCGCACTGGGCCAGATCACGGCCGCCATGCCGCGCCTCGATGTCCCGTATGTGCCGACGCCGCAGCAAGTCGTCGACAAGATGCTCGACCTGGCCAGGGTCGGCAAGAACGACACGCTGTTCGACCTTGGCTGCGGCGATGGACGCATCGTCGTGACCGCCGCAAAGGCGCGGGGTGCCCGCGGGACCGGCATCGACATCGATCCAGTCCGCATCGCCGAGGCGACCGACAACGCGAAAAAGGCGGGGGTGTCCGACCGCGCCAGATTCCGGGTCGGCGACCTGTTCAAGACGGATTTCTCGACCGCCACTGTCGTAACGCTGTACCTGCTGCCCAACATCAACGCGAAACTGCGCCCGCAATTGTGGAAGCAACTGAAGGTCGGCACGCGCGTGGTCTCGCATGCCTTCGATATGGGATCCGAATGGCCTGCCGAAAAAACGGTCGAGGTCGACGGTCGCACTATCTATTACTGGACGGTGACCGAGGCGAACAAGCGCGCGGTGGCTTGAACCAGCATGGCCGCTGTCACGGCCGGCCAGCCTATCGCATGTGACCCTCATTTCTTCCCGCCGCCGGGAAGGACGCCTCATGTCCCCGCGCATTGACACGATAGCTCGCGCGGTCACCCACCATTCTTCAACTGATGAACAATCGCCCGGCGCCATGCCGGGCGAACTCATTATATTTCTCATTAACAAGTTGACACCCCTAGATGAGAATGGTTATCATTATCGTCTTTTGGCGATTTGACCATACCCGTCCACCAACACCGGGTACCGGTCCCGTGCACCAACCACGAACAACAGGATAAAAAGATGGATAAGCTGGTCTGCCCTACCGGGCGTCTTCACGTGAAAACACTGACGCTGTGCGTGAGCCTCGCGCTTCCGTTCGTTGCCCAGGCCCAGTCCACCGACGCGGGCACCACGTCGATGCCGCAAGTGCAGGTGCAGGCGCAGAAGCTGGGCGACGCTGTCGGCTCGTACACGATCGGCCGCACCCGCACCGCCACGCCACTGGACATGTCGCTGCGCGACACGCCGCAATCGGTATCGGTCATCACCCAGCAGCGCATCGAAGACCAGGGCCTGCTCACCATCACCGACGTTGCTAACAACGTTACCGGCGTCTCGGTGAACCAGTACGAAACCCACCGCGCAAGCTTCACGGCCCGTGGTTTCGAAGTGACCAATCTGCAGATCGACAACATCCCGACCACCTGGGACGCTGCCTGGAGCGCCGGCGAAGTGCTGGGCAGCCTGGCCCTGTACGACCGCGTCGAAGTCGTGCGCGGCGCGACCGGCCTGATGACCGGCGCCGGCACGCCATCGGCCGCGCTGAACCTGGTGCGCAAGCGCGCCTTCAGCAAGAAGCTGGACGGCACGATCGAGGCCACCGTCGGCCGTTGGGACAAGCGCCGCATCATGGCCGATGTCTCGACGCCTTTGAGCGCGTCGGGCAGCATCCGTGGCCGCGCCGTGGCCGAGTACAGCGCCGGCGACAGCTGGGTGCAGTACCTGGAAAACAGGGATCGCACCATCTACGCCACCGTCGAAGCCGACATCGGCCGCGACGGCACCTTCTCGACCGGCTTCTCGCGCCAGAAAATGAGCCCGCGCGGCTCGATGTGGGGCGGCCTGCCGTACCGCTACAGCGATGGCTCGGTCATCGACTGGGACCGCTCAAAAACGACCGCCGCCCCGTGGGCCGGCTACGAAAACCAGTACGACAACTTCTTTGCCGACTACGAGCACCGCTTCGCCAACGGCTGGAAGCTGCGCCTGACCTACACCGACGCCACCCGCGACGGCGACTCGCACCTGCTGTACCTGTCGGGCGTGCCGGATCGCGTGACGGGCTTCGGCCTCAACGCCTTCACGGGTTCGTACGTGATCCAGACCAAACAGAAAGACTTCGGCGTGCATACGAGCGGCAAGTTCACGCTGGGCGAGCGTCAGCACGAAGCCGCCTTCGGCTACCTGCATGCAAAGACCGACTTCAATTCGAACAGCCGCGCGGCGAGGTACGATGGGACGGATCCGGTCGTGGCCGACATCAACAACTGGAATCCGGCGTCGTACCCCATGCCGACGTTCAGCCCGCAGGCGTTCTACGAAGGCAGCGAAACCACGCAGCAAGGCCTGTACGGCATGGCGCGCTTTACCTTGACCGACCGCCTGAAAGCCGTCGTTGGCGCACGTGTGACCAAGTATGAAAAAGAAGGGGGCGGCCTGTATACGCCGACCTACTCGCTCAATTACGACAACGAGATCACGCCCTACGCCGGCCTCGTGTTCGACCTGAACGACACTTACTCGCTGTACGCCAGCCACACCAGCATTTTCGAACCGCAAAACCTGAAGGACTTCGCGGGCAATATGCTCGACCCGATCGAGGGCAAGGCGAACGAAGCCGGCATCAAGGGCGAATTCTTCGACCGCCGCGTGAACGCCTCGCTGGCCGTGTTCCACCTGAGGCAGGACAACCTGGGCCAGACCGCAGGCCGCATCGACCGCGATGGGGCGTCCGGGCCGCTGCTCGAAGAAGATTACTATCGCGCCGCCCAGGGCGCCACCAGCAAGGGGATCGAGCTGGACGTGTCGGGCGAAATCGTCTCGGGCCTGAACGCCAGCGTCGGCTACGCGATCTTCCGCGCCAAGGATGCGACCGGCGTCGACTTCAACTCGATCTACCCACGCAAGACGCTGCGCGCGTTTGCCAGCTATCGCCTGCCGGGCCAGTGGAACAAGCTGACCGTCGGCGGCGGCGTGAATTGGGAAGGCAGCACCTACACGATCGACGGCACCGTGGCTCCGGGAATCGACGGCCGCATGGAACAGGCATCGTACGCGCTGGTCAACCTGATGGCGCGCTACGAATTCAACAAGCAGTTGTCGGCCCAGCTGAACGTCAACAATGCAACCGACAGGAAAACCTTCGCGATGTTCGCCGCCTATAACCAGTTCACGTATGGCGCACCGCGCAACACATCGCTGACGCTGCGCTACCGCTTCTGATCATGTGAGGCAGTAAACAGCAACGGGGCGCTGCAGCCATGCAGCGCCCCGTTTTTCATGGGTCCATCTGGTCAGCGCGTCGCTACGGCCCCGGCCGCATCGCTCCAGGCACAGTTTTGCGCGGCGGCGAACCCCTTCAGGAACGCGCGCCGCACCGAGCCCGCCGCGATGCAGGCCGAGACGTGCTTCGAATGGCGCTCGGCGCCGCTCAGCTTGCGCACCCAGCCGCGAAACGGGATCAGGCCTTCGGCCGTGCGCTGCAGCGCGCCCACCGCCTGGTCCTGGGCCAGCGACGAAGCGCGGCGCATCAGCGAGGTATCGGTTGGCGACACGGCCGTGTCGAGGTCCGCACCGAGTACCTCGTCGAGCGCGCGGATTTCCAGCGAGAGCGCCACGCAGTTCTGGCTGGCTGGAAGCTGGTAGGGATTCTTCAGCGCTGCAAGCAGCACGTCGGGAACATCCTCTCTCGTAACGTTCAGGTCAGCAAGCGGCGTGGCCGCTGCCGTCCCGACCTTGGTCGCAGTCGTAGATGCACAACCGGCCAGTACGGCCAGCGCAGCGACACAGCCGAGCCTGCGAAGCAGGCGCCCACGATTCGTCGTCATGGTTGATTGATTTCTGAATGGAAAGGAATTTAACTGTACCGATTCCAGCGCAGCCCGCCAGCACGCACATCAATCGTGCGCAGTAAAATGGACGACAATTGTCAAATCAGGAGTCACACATGAAACGAACTGCACTCGTCGTTGGTGTTACCGGTATTGGCGGCAACCACGCTGCCCGTGAACTGCTGGCGCAAGGCTGGGACGTCATCGGCCTGTCGCGCCGCGCACCGCGCGACCTGCCGCAGGTGCGCCACATCGCCGCCGACCTGCTCGACCCTGCCGCGCTCGGCGCTGCACTGAAGGATGTTGCCCCGACCCACGTCTTCATCACGACCTGGATGCGCCAGGATACCGAAGCCGAAAACATCCGCGTCAACGCCGCGCTCGTGCGCAACCTGCTGGACGCGCTGTCGTCGCACAAGAGCGTGCGCCATGTCGCCCTGGTCACGGGCCTGAAGCATTACCTGGGGCCGTTCGAAGCGTACGCCAGTTCGGGGACGCTGCCCGACACGCCGCTGCGCGAATCGCAGCCGCGCCTGCCGCTCGAGAATTTCTATTACGCGCAGGAAGACGAAGTCTATGCTGCTGCCGAGCGCGACCGCTTCACCTGGACCATCCACCGTCCGCACACCGTCATCGGCCTGGCGGTTGGCAATGCGATGAACCTGGGCACCACGCTGGCCGTGTATGCAACGATCTGCAAGGAGACGGGCCGCCCGTTCCAGTTCCCTGGTTCAGCAGCGCAGTGGAATGGCATGTCCGATGTGACCGATGCCCGCATGCTGGCCAAGCAGCTGGTCTGGGCCGCCGACACCGACGCCTCGCGCAACGAAGCCTTCAATATCGTCAATGGCGATGTGTTCCGCTGGAGCTGGTTGTGGCCAAAACTGGCCGCGTTCTTCGGCGTCGAGGCGGCCGGTTTCAATGGCACGGTGCAGCCGCTCGAAGCGGCCATGGCAAACGATGCGCCGCTGTGGCGCGACATTGCAGCGCGCCACGGCCTGGTGGAAGCCGATCTCGATCGCCTGGCCTCGGCATGGCATACCGACCTTGATCTTGGCCGGCCGCTCGAAGTCATGACCGACATGAGCAACAGCCGCCGCCTTGGCTTCACGGCGTACCAGGCAACCGATGCATCGTTCTTTGACCTGTTTGCACGCCTGCGCGCAGAACGTCTGATCCCGTAATGAACAAGCCGGGTGCGGCCGGTCGTTTCACGGCCGCGCCTTGATGCCATGTTCAGGCGACAGCGGCAAGACGCAGCGGCGCAGCAGCACGCGCGGGCTGCTCTTGCCGGCTCGTGTCGCTACCGGCGCTGGAAAGCCGGAACTGGCCCACCAGGCTGGCCAGCCCCGATGCCTGCGCCTGCAGTTCCTGCGAGGCGGCCGAGGCTTCTTCAACGAGCGCGGTGTTCTGCTGGGTCATGCCATCCATTTCGCCGATTGCGTTGCTCACTTCGCCCAGGCCGACACTCTGCTCGGCGCTGGCAATCGAAATGTCGCCCATGATTTCGGTCACGCGCTGCACGCTTTCCATCAGGGTCTGCATGGTGCTGCCTGCGCGCTGCACGAGCTCGGAGCCCGTGTCCACCTTGCCCACCGAGTCTTCGATCAACACCTTGATTTCCTTGGCAGCGCTTGCCGAACGCTGCGCCAGGTTGCGCACTTCACTGGCCACGACGGCAAACCCGCGCCCCTGTTCGCCTGCCCGGGCTGCTTCTACCGCTGCATTGAGCGCCAGGATATTCGTCTGGAACGCGATGCCGTCGATGACCGAAATGATGTCGACGATGCGCTTCGATGACGCATTGATCGACGCCATCGTATCCGTCACCTGAAGCATGACCGCGCCGCCTTCCTGCGAGACCGAGGACGCCGACTGCGCGAACGTGTTGGCCTGCCGTGCATTGTTCGCGTTTTGCTGGACGGTCGTGGTCAGCTCTTCCATGGCAGATGCGATGCGTTCCAGCGAAGACGCCTGCACCTCGGTGCGTGCGGCCAGATCGCCGCTGCCCTGAGCGATTTCCGACGAGGCACTGGCAATCGCATCGGTTCCATGGCGCACCTTGCCGACAATGGACGCGAGGCTGTCGCGCATGGTTTTCACCGAAAACAGCAGGCTCGTATTGTCACCGCTGCGAACATCCACATTCGTGGCGAGGTCCCCCGAGGCGATCAGGTTGGCAATCTGCGCAGTATAAGCAGGCTCGCCACCCAGCTGTTTGAGCAGCAGGCGTTTGATGGCGGTCGATATCACGACGCTGAACACGAACGCGGTCAGGGTCAGCCCGATCACCCATTTACGGGCGGCAGCTTCAGCCTGTTCGGCGGACGCGTCAGCGTTTGCCAGCTCCCGCTCGGCACTGGCGACCAATACCGCGATGTCCTTCACGATCTGCTGGCGCAGCGGGCTGCACTCTTCGACCAGGAATTTCCCGAACGCCTCCATCTGGCCTGCCTCGCGAAACTTGCGTGGCTTTTCCAGTGCAGCGGCCATCGCCAGCAATCCTGTGCGCACCTTGTCGAATTGGGTATCGCCGGCAAATGCCGGCGTCATGCCCTCGAGTGCGCCCAGATACACCTTCTTTTGCTGATCGACCAGGTCGAGCTCGTTCCTCGCCTGCGTCTCGCTGGTGAAGACATAGGCATTGCGCGCTGCCAGCCCGGTCTGCGCCAGTGCTTCGCGCGCGATGTATAGCGGTTTGAGGTGCTCCTCATTGACGCGGTGCAGCTTCTGCGTGGCAGTGTGAATCGACATCAGGCCGACGATGGCCAACGAACCAAGTAACAACATCAGAGCAGTGATCAGGCCAAATCCCAGCATCAGTTGCGTGCCGATTCTTAAGTTCTTGAATGCGTTCATTTTTTGCCTCGAAGGGGTTCTGCTGGTTAATGTCAACGGTTCGATGGGCACGCATGTTCCAGTGCATGGAATGCAGAGGGTCGACCCTGTGTATTCTTGACAGGGTCACAGTCCGATCAGTGCCAGGCAGACTGGCGTGATGACCACATTGCCGAGTCAGTACAGACGTCAGTGTAAGCAAGAATTCTGGGCATAGCCTCATGCGGTGCACATAAAAAATTATAGTTGCCCCAAAACAACGGATACCAGGTTTGTAGCTGATCGTCGTGCTCTGCGCGACCATACGGTCTCCTTAAACACCGGGGTGTCTCCAGCGCACGACAACTGGCAGCGTCAGGTTCAACTTAGCGTAAAGTGATAAAATATTTCCCTTGCACAATAAAGATGATCAAAGAACAATTTCTTTGATTCTCACTTCTTCATGACCGATCTCGCCGATATCGCCCAATGGCGCGTCCGTATTTTTGCCTCCCTGATGTCGACCTTGCGCGTACTGGCGATCATCGGCGTGGTGCCCAGCGCGGGGCTGGCCGTCTACCGTGGCGTGCCAGTCGTTGCATTGATGGATGCAGCCGCATTGGCCTGGATACTTGTCATCTGCCGCATCAAAACGCTCGACTACAAGTGGCGTGTTCTTAATTACCTGGTCATGCTGTTCAGCGCGGCGGTATGCACGATGATGACGGTCGGAACCCTGGGCTTGTTATATCTGCTGGCGGCACCGGTGATGGCGGTCATTCTATTGGGCGTGCGCGCAGGGCTGGTCATGGTGGCACTTGGTGCGGGATCCATGATGGTGCTTGGCCTTACAGGCTACAGCCACTTTCCGATAGACAACGCCGATGCCAATTCGTTCGGCACCGTTGCGATCTTTACATTGAACTATGCCTGCGTCGGCGCATTCATCACACTCACATGCGGCAAGTTATTGAAGGGATTGTCCGCATCGCTGGACGGCCAGCGCTTCGTGGCCGAAGCCCTGGCCGAACGGCAGGCTGCCTTGAGCGCCTCGAACGACGATTTGCGCCTGACCTCCGCCGCACTGGCCGGACTGAACGATATGGTGTTGATCGCCAGGGTGGCCCCCGAGGGAAGCCCGAAACACCCTGTCATTTTTGCCAACGCAGCGTTCGAGCGCCGCAGTGGTTACCGTTCTGATGAAATCATCGGGCGCAGCATGCGCATACTGCACGGTCGCGATTCGGAAGCGGCGGTCGTCGACAAGATCGCGCTGGCAATGGCCCGGCAGGAGCCGGTCGCGGCTGAACTCCTCCACTACACCAAGTTCGGCGAACCGTGCTGGATCGAAGTGGAGATGGTGCCGTTCGCCAATCAAAGCCGGGAGGTCACCCACTGGGTCGCCGTGGGACGGGACATCACCGAACGGCGCCGCTCGGCCGAAGCGATCCACCAGCTGGCATTCTTCGACGTGCTGACCGGTTTACCGAACCGGCGGCTGCTGATGGAACGGCTTGACCTGATGGTGGCGCGTACGCATGCGGGCGACAACATGGGCGCGGTACTCTACATCGACCTGGACAACTTCAAGCATGTCAATGACGCCCGCGGCCATGCGACCGGCGATGCCGTTCTGCGCCATATCGCCGCATGCCTGTCGCGTGCCGTGCATCCCAAGGATACAGTGGCGCGCCTTGGCGGTGACGAATTCGTCGTGCTTGCCGAACATCTGGACTGCGGGGCCAAGAGCACGACTAATGCCGCGCTGGCGCTTGCCGGCAGGGTACGCGAGGCCATGACCGAAGGCGTCCTCATCGACGGGCAGTTGTATCAACTCACTGGCAGCATTGGTATCGCCCTGCCAACGAGGCCAGGCCATACGGTGCCGGATCTGCTGCGCGAAGCGGACACGGCGATGTATCACGCCAAGGACTGCGGCCGCAATGGCGTGGCGCTGTTCGAGCCGGGCATGCTGGCCGAAGCCGAGAACAAGTTGATCCTTGAGCGCGACCTCGCCAATGCCATCGTCAATGATGAGCTGGCATTACATTTGCAACTACAGGTGGACCATGATGGCACGCCCATCGGGGCCGAGGCCCTGCTGCGCTGGCGCCGGGCGGACGGTGCGCAGGTAGCCCCGGACGTGTTCATCCCGGTGGCCGAAGCATCCGGTCAGATCGTGGCGCTCGGCGCCTGGGTGTTGCGCCAGGCCTGTCTGACCTGGTGCGAGCTCGACCGGGTGGGCCACGCACTGCCACTGTCGATCAACATCAGCCCGCGCCAGTTCCGCGAGCCGGAGTTCGTGTCACAAGTCAAGGCGATCATCGGCGCCTCTGGTGTGCCGCCACAGCAGCTGATTTTCGAAGTGACCGAAGGCCTGCTGGTCGATGACCTGGACCTGACGATTGCGCGCATGGACGAACTGGCCCAGTTCGGCATTCGCTTTTCAATCGATGATTTCGGCACCGGTTACTCGAACCTGGCGTATCTGCGGCGCATGCCGCTGTATGAGCTTAAAATCGACAAGAGTTTTATGCGCGATATGCCGCATGACATCAATGGCACAGCGATCGTGCAATCGATCCTCGCCATGGCGGACCATCTGAAGCTGCGCGTCGTTGCCGAAGGTATCGAAACCGCCGAACAGGCGCATTTCCTGACCGAGCATGGCGGCCCCTGCATGCAAGGCTACCTGTTCTGCCGGCCAATGGCGCTGTCCGATCTGCTCGAGCGCATGATGGCTTCCCAGGCCGTCTCCAGGCTGGAAGTCGTGGCCGGCTGACTCGTTCAGGAGATCGCCAGGGGAGGCAAACGAGCGCCTGCGCCTTGACACGGACGTGCGCACCGAACGCGATTGCTACGACGGCTACGCGCTGCCTGGCACCGGCTTCGATTCATTGAACGGGTCGTTCGCCGCATCGCGCTGGCAATTGCCCTCAAAGACGTCAACGAGCGACGCACGCCGTGTCACCCGTCCCCGCTTTCCTGATCTCGGCCCTTGCCAGTTAACTTCTGTTTCAGCGTGCTATAAAGACCGGGGATTAGCCGCTGAATTCTGGTTGCACTACGAATCTTTTGTATTGCAGATTTTCCCAACTGGCATATGCGTATTGCTGCAGGATGCCGCTTCCGTTTTGGTTACTGCGATTAAACCTGTATCAACACCCTTATCGATCAAGTCAATACCACGCTGAAGGGCGTCCTGCAGTGGCATGCCCTGCTCGATCCAGCCGTAAACCGTGCGTGCAAGCATGTGACGTATGATGTGCTCACCCACCCCAGTGGCAGCTATTGCACCCAAGGGCCCCGCATAAAAGCCGCTACCGACAAGGGCCGTGTCGCCAACGCGGCCAAGGAGCGAAGGGGCCGAGCCGCCGGTCGACCCGGCGACGGCGAAGTGCCCATCGGGACCACGTACCACTGCGCCCACGGTATCGTGCGATTGGCTAGACGGCAGCACCAAAGGCGTCTTGTAGTTCCAGAATTGCTCAAACATCCGGTTCTCAATGCCTGGCATCACTAGCTCGGAACCAGCAAGTTGGCTCAGGAGCCTGGCGTGCTTCTCGTACTGACTGTTGCGAATCGGCTGCGCTCTCTCGTGTCCTAGCGCGCGGGCTAAACGGTCAGCGCCTTCACCAATCAGGAAAACGTGCGGCGTGTCAGCTACCGCGCGTGCCAGCAAGACAGGATTGCGCACGTCACGCACGCCGGCAATGGCAGCAAGACGACCGCGTGTATCCATGACGGACGCGTCCATCTCGATGGTGGTGCCGTCCACGCACAGCACAGCACCGGTGCCTGCGTTGAAGCGTTCGTCTTCTTCGAGGACGACTACCGCAGCAATCGCCGCCACAAGAGCGTCGCCGGTTTCGAGCATGCACTCGCGGCCGCGCCTGGCAGCGGCCTCGCAACCGTCCGCGAATTCCAGCGGCTCGCCTGCACCCCCGTGCGTAACGATGGCGAAATCGTCTAATTCTTTGGCCATCACATAAGTCCTTTATTGAGTTGCTACATGAGCGAACCTAGTGAATCCATTTAGAACATTATGCGAACCAAAGCCGATAAAACCTATCAGAAGTGCTGCAGTACGTATGTAAGATTGTCCTTACAAAACTTTGTCAGCTTGCGGTGATATTTGGAATGGAACGTCCGCGAGCCACCATCGACGCTGAAGCCAGTAAACAACCGGCGTATCGAACACTGGCGTTTTGGCATGCTGGTAAAATAAAAAACATCCAGAGATGTGATAGCAATGACAGATCACGATGGATATGTGCGGCTATCACTGGCAAACCCCAATCCATATCAGAGCGTGATCAGCACATAAGGAATGAAGCATGAATTATGGAAATGTCGCTTTGGTTGTCGGCGCGAGCGGAATTATCGGCAATGCACTGGTAGAAACATTAGCTGCCCATCCTGACTGGGCGGCGCGGGCCTTGCGACGCACCGAAGTACAGGGTGTCGCGACGATCGATGCCGATTTGCACGACGCCGCCGCCACTGCTGCGGCCCTGCGTGATGCCAGTGACACGACTCATGTATTCTATGCCGCACTGGCGCCTCAGCCTGACCTGGGTCGAGAGGAAGTCGTCAACCTGGCTATGCTGGAAAATCTTCTCGATGGCCTCAAGGCAGCAGGCGCACCACTACAGCGGGTAGTGCTCTACCAGGGTGCCAAGGTGTACGGGGTCCACCTTGGCAAGGTTCACGCGCCATTTTACGAAAACGACCCGCGCTATCTTGGCCCTAATTTCTATTATGCCCAGGAAGACTTGCTATGTAGCCGCGCTGAACGCGATGGCTTCGACTGGTCCATATTGCGCCCGGACGTGGTCGTTGGCAGTACGGCCGGCAATCCGATGAATATCACCGTCACGATGGCGGTGTATGCCGCCCTGAGCCAGGCACGCAGCTTGCCGCTACGCTTTCCAGGCACATCGGTGACCTATCGTGATGTACTGGCACAAGTCACGGATGCAAGCTGGCTGGCGCGTGCAAGCCTGTGGGCGGCGCTGGCGCCAGCGGCGCGCAATGAGGCGTTCAATCTCGTTGGGGAACCATTTCGCTGGGAACGCATCTGGCAGCACGTGGCTGACAACTTCGGTATGGAAGTGTCAGCGCCGCAACCGATGTCGCTGGCGCGACAGATGCCGTCGCTTGCAGGCGAATGGGAAAAACTGGTCACGCGCCATGCCCTGCAGGGGCCCGCGTTCCAGAAGCTGGTCAGCTGGGGGTTCGGTGACTTTATTTTCAATTGCGAATTCGACGTCATTTCCGATATGGGAAAAATCCGTCGCGCAGGCTTCCTCGAGCCATCGGATAATGAGCGCTGGATTCAAACAGCACTGCACCAGCTGAGACAAAAGAAAATCATCCCTTAAAACCTGGCAAGGTTACCAATCGTACAAGATGTCGACCATTTCCAGCCGGCACCGTTGTGGCGCTGAACGCAACTGTGTTGAAGGGCCGCAACCGGCCCAGGCTTCTTCAGTCGATAGCCGACAGCGGGTTTACCAGGCACCCGTTTATCTCTTCAAGAAAACCTTTTTCTAAATAAAGAGGAATTTTTTTAAATTCGCCAATTACGCGGGCGTGAAACTCCTCATTCTCGTGCCAGCGTTCAGCCGGAATACCAAAATAATTAATTGGGCAGACAGATAAGCTCAAACCCGGCCAATGCCTCTGCAGAGTCATCAAGTAGCGCCGGGTCGAGCATATTTTTCCAATTACAACGATACTTTGAATCGCAGCAACGTCCATCACCTCAGCTACCTTGGCTCGACCAAACCGTACGTTCTCTCCGGTGTTGACTGCTTCAGTTTCCAGTATGAGGATATTTTCCGGTATCCCGAGAGCGATTAGTCGCTCACCGATTACCTCTGCCTCTGCCAAAGGCATTGATCTGGTGCGTCCACCAGAAATCAAGAGGCGGCTAAACATGCCGTTCCGCCAGAGCTCATGTGCCGCCTCGCAAAATTCCGGCACACCGTGACGAGTGCCAAAAAGGAATCCGAGATCGGAGGCGCGTGCCGGAAAAGACGGCATGACGTAATCAGCAATGCTTTGCAGGTTGGCGTTTGACATGAATTCAGTGACTGCATTGGGCGGTGTGTGGCTGTCGAGCGCAGGATACCAGTTTACGAGGGCGGAAAAAGAAGGTTTGACGGAAGCCGGTCAAAAGGGAATGTGCCAATCTGTTTGTGCTCATTGCTGATGCGCGGTACAAGAGGACTCGTGAGTGTACATTCATAAGTGAAACAACCTCGTTCAAAGGAGTGACAAAGATACCTTTAACTGCCACAGCGAACATGGTTACCAGCGCAGCGTCTGCAATGAGCGTTTTGCTCTACACTTCCTGTCGCGCCGTTGCACCACGGCGCCGGCGCAGGTTTCACGCGCATGGGCGACGGGTGCGCACCGCCACGACAACCTGGCATCAATCCCCGAATGGAGATCCGGAAAACATGAATTCAAGCATGCTCGGCCTTGCCACCACTTTCTCGCTCACCCTGCTCGCGTTCGCCGCCCCGACGGCCGCAAACGCGCAGGCCAGCGCAACAGCGACCGGCGGCCTGCCTTTCGAAGTCAAGCCGGTCGGCACATTCAACAACCCATGGGCCATGGCATTTCTGCCTGACGGCAAGGTGCTGGTGACGCAGAAGGAAGGGACGATGATCCTGTTCGACCCTGCAACCGGCACAAAGCGGACCGTGTCCGGCACACCCACCGTCAGCAGCAAGGGCCAGGGCGCGCTCATGGACATCGTGCCCGCCCCCGACTTCGCGGCCAGCAAGACGCTCTACTTTAGCTACTCCGAAGCGGGTAGCGGCGCCGACACCAGGGTCATGCTCGCCACCGCCGCACTGGATCAGGCAGCCGGCGTACTCAAGAATACGAAGGTCATTTTCCGCGGCCAGGATGCATCGACTGGCGGGCATTATTCGGGCCGTATCGGCTTCTCGCCGGATGGCAAGTACCTGTTCTTTACTAGTGGCGACCGCCAGCTGTTCGACCCGGCGCAAGACCCGAAGTCGACGCTCGGCAAGGTGCTGCGCCTGAACCTCGACGGCACGCCAGCTGCTGGCAACCCGCTCGCGGCGAAGGGCTTCCATGCAGCCGTCTGGTCGTATGGCCACCGCAATCTGCTGGGCGTGGCCTTCGACCGGCAGGGGCGCTTGTGGGAAATGGAGATGGGACCGCGCCATGGCGACGAGGTCAACCTGATCAAGCCAGGCCTCAACTACGGCTGGCCGAAAGCATCGAATGGCAGCCACTATGACGGCCGGGACATTCCCGACCACAAGCCTGGCGACGGCTTCGAAGCCCCGAAAGTGTCCTGGGATCCGGCCATTTCACCAGGCGGCCTCGCCTACTACGATGCGGACCTGTTCCCCAAGTGGAAAAGTTCCCTCTTCATCACTGGCCTGTCGGGCAAGTCGCTGGACCGCATCGCCCTCGACGGCGAGAACGCGAAGAAGGTCGACCATTGGGACATGGGCGAACGCATCCGCGCCGTTCGCACCGGGCCGGACGGCGCAGTATGGCTGCTGGAGGACGGTCCGCGCGGCAAGCTCCTGATGCTGACACCGAAAAAGTAAGCCAGCAGGAGATGCGTGACGCGGGCGTGCCCGCTGTTGCGCTATGGGTTGTTCACGCAGGCCAGCGTGCCGCCGGCAACCTGGCTGCGCACGCCGGCCGAGATCGCCGCAGCGAGCTTGGCCAGCGCGGCGCGGTGCCCGGCCACCAGTGCCTCGTAGCCCGGCCCCACGTTTTCCTGGAACACGCTGCGGCAGGTCTGCACCGAGCCGCCATCGACCTTGCGCACGTTCCAGACCGCGTCGATCAGGGCGTAGCCGCCCTCCTTCGATTCGAAACGCTGGATGTTCGCGCCGATGCGATACAGCGTGCTGCCGGCCGGCGCCGGGTTGCGGTACACGTCCACACCACCCAGATTGGCCGCGATCCCCAGTGACAGCCCGGTGGTGATTTCATCGGCCAGCGGACCGGCCCAGCGATGGTGCTCCATCAGCTCGATCTTGCCGGCCTCGCCCGCCACCATCATTTGCGGACGGCGTACCTGCGCGGGAATCGTGACGGGCCGCATCTCGAAGAACAGCGGTGCGCTGGCCGCCGCCGGCGGCACGACCGTGGCGGCGCCGCCGCTGAGCGTATAGAACTGGTCGGTCGGCGTGCTGGAGCAGCCGGCCAGCAGCAGCGGGACCGCCAGCACCGCGCCGGTCAATGCGCGGCGCGCCTGGATAAACAGCGTCATTCTTTTTTCTCCTGAGGTTTGCCGCGAATGAGCGACTGCGGATTGCGTTCGAGGTAATCGGCCAGTGCGTCGATCTTGGCCATCGTGTCGGTCACCGACTGCAGCGCCTTGCGCAGGTCGGACTGCAGCGGCGCATCCTGCGCCAGTACGCTTTCGGCGCTGGCGAAGGTGGCCTTGGCGGCATTGAGCGTCTGCTGCATCTCGGGCAGCACCTTGCCATCGATCCGTGCCAGCGTCGCATTGGCCTGCACCAGCGTGCGGTTCAGGTTTACACCGATCTCGTCGAATGGAATCTTGTCGAGTTTGCCCGCAATGCGCGAGATCTGGCTTTGCAGCTCATCGAGCTGGCCAGGCACCGTCGGCAACACCAGGAACTCGCCCTGTTCGGCAATCGTGGCCTTGCGTGCATTGGGGAAGAAGTCCAGCGCGATATACAGCTGGCCCGTCAGCAAATTGCCATTGCGCAGCTGCGCGCGCAGGCCGCGGCCCACCATCGCGGTCAGCGCGCGCTGGCCGCCGTCTTGGCGTTCCATCGCCGCCATGAAGCCTTTGCCCAGGCGGCCCGGGTACAGGTCGACCGTGATCGGCATCGTGAACTTCTGGCGTTCGCGATCGAACTCGATGCCCACGGCGCGCACCTCACCCAGCGCCACGCCGCGGAAATCGACGACGGCGCCCGGCGACAGCCCGCGCAGCGACTGGTCGAAGTACAGCATGGCCGTGACTGCCGGCCCGTCGGGCGGGCGCAGCGCAGCGCTGCGGTCTTCGGACAGCAGGAAGCGCGTGCCGACCGGCGCGGGGGCCACCGGCTTGCGGCCATCGGCCGATTCAAAAGCGATACCGCCGGTGGCCAGCGCCGCCAGCGATTGGGTATTGAGTTTCAGGCCGCTCGCATCGAGCCGCAGGTCGACGCCGCTGGCGTGCCACCAGCGCGTGTCCGGACCGACGAGGCCGATGTAGGGTTGTTCGACGAACACCGACATATCGATGCCCTGCCCGGCCTTGTCCAGCGCCACCGACGCCACCTGGCCCACGCGCACGCGCTTGAAATACACGGGCGAACCGGGCGCCACCGAGCCGAGCGTCTCGGCATGCAGCTTGTATTCGCGGCCCTTCAAGCCGATCGGAATCGGCGGCGCCGTTTCCAGGCCGGTGAAACTGTTGGTCGTGTCTTCCTTCACGCCGGGCGCCGCGCCGATGTAGGGACCGGACAGCAGCGTGCCCAGGCCCGAGACGCCGCTGGCGCCAATCTGCGGCCGCACGACCCAGAAGCGCGAATCGATGGCGGTGAAGCGGTCGGCCTCCTTGGCCATCTCGATCTTGGCAACGACGCGGTTGCCGTCCTCGCCCAGCGTGACCGAGACGACGCGGCCGATGTCGACGTCCTTGTACTTGACCTTGGTCTGGCCCGCCTCGAGTCCTTCGCCGCTGGAGAAATACACGTAGACGGTGGACCCTTTGTTGGTGACCCAGCTGACCACCTGCCAGGCGCCGATCAGCGCCGCGAGCACGGGAATCATCCAGATCAGCGATGGCAGCCAGCGGCTGGGGCGGTCGACGGCGGGTGAAGCGGCCAGTGGCGCCGATGGCCCCACGGGTGGTTCCGGCGGGGTCGGCGGGTTGGCAGGTGCGTGCGCGCTGTCCGGTTCAGACATGGGGTTCTCCGTTCGATTCAATAGGGTCCCAGATCAGGCGCGGGTCGAACTGGTGGGACGCGACCATCGTCACGATCACCACGCAGCCAAACGCGATCGCGCCCGGTCCGGCCGTGATCACCACCAGCGCATCGAAGCGCACCAGCGCGACGGTCAGGGCAACCACGAAAATATCCAGCATCGACCAGCGGCCGACGAATTCAATGGCGCGATACGCGCGCGTGCGCGCCATCGGCGCCGTGCGCGAGCGCGCCTGGGCGGTGGCATTCAGCCATGCGAGGGCGGCAAGCTTCGAGACCGGCACCACGATGCTGGCAATGAAAATGATGATGGCCAGGCCCTTCGACCCGGTGTTCCAGAACAGCACGACGCCGCTCATGATCGTGTCGCCTTCCGTGCCGCCGATCGAGCGGGTGTACATCACGGGCAGCATATTGGCAGGAATATAGAGCAGCGTGGCGGCCACGAGCATGGCCCAGGTCCAGCCGACACTGTTGGGAATCCGGCGATGCAGCGCGGCGCTGCAGCGGGCGCAGCGATCAGTGCCGTCGCGCGACGGGCAGGTGTGATTCACGAGGCCGCAAGCGCTGCACGAGACCAGCACCGAATCGGCTTCGGCAATCGTGGTGGTCTGGCGTGCGGGGTCGGATTTGCGCAGCGGCGCCAGCCGGTCGGCCAGCGCCCACAGCGCTTTCGGTTCATAGCGCATGACGAGCGCGCACAGGATCGTGAGCACGCCAAAGGCAAACAGCGCAGGATGCGGCTCCACGCGGGCCAGGCTGGTCATCTTGATCACGGTGATCAGGATGCCGATCATCAGCACCTCGGTCATTGCCCAGTGGCGTGCGCCCTGCACGGTGCGCAGCACGAGGTTAAAACCGGGAACGCGCACGCCCCGGGTCAGGCCGAGCGCCACATAAAACAGGGAACCGAGCTCGATGCCGGGAAAGATGATGGCGCAAAAGAAGACCATGGCCGCGATGACCTGGTCGCCCGCCCCCCACAACACGGCCACTGCCTGGTACAGCGTGGCGCCCGACAGCATGCCACCCATCTCGAGCGTGACGATGGGGAACCACTGCGCCAGCAAAAACACAAACACGGCGCCCAGCGTCAGCGCAGCGAGGACCTCGGCCTGGCGCGCCGGGCTGCCCTTATGCCAGCGGTACAACTCGTGCTGGCAGCGGTGGCAGCTGGCACGCTCGCAGGCGGCCAGTGGCCGCCAGTGATACAGGCTGCCACAGTCATGACACGCGACCAGTTGATCCGTTTTCACCCACTCCCCTTACACCAGTGCTTTCACACCAGGTATTATGACCGAGAGCAACTGAACGTGCAGTTCCAACGTGAACGCAGCCCCGATCAGAAGCGGACCTTGACGTAGGCCGATGGGCCGGTCAGCTTGAGGTCGATGTCGGCGGTGCGCTCGCCATTGCGGTGCAGGTCGATTTTCTGGATGCCGTAGTCCAGCACCAGGCCAATATTCTTGTGCGGGAAGTATTCGACGCCGACTGCGCCGTTATAGATATGGCCTTCGACGTTGCCGCCGTTCTTCTTCACACCCGAGGCTTCCGCGTAGAAACGGACCTGGTCGTTCAGGGCATGGCGCCATGCCAGTTCGACGGTCGGGGCCCAGACGCTTTCGCTGGCCGACGCCGAACCGCTCCACGAGTAGTTTTCCACTGGCGCGCTCGCGCTGACGTTGGCCGTGGCCGAACCGGAAATCTTGGCGCGCAGGTGGGCCGCGCCCAGGCCAACGCCGAAGACGTTCTTTTCCTTGCCGAACCACATTTTGTACGACAGGCGCGCCAGTTCGATGCGCAGGTTGGCGTCGGCGCGGATCGAACCGCTGACCGGACGGCCTTCATACACGGTGTCGCCGTTCAGGTCGGCGCCATAGCCTTCGTCGAAGCGGAAGTAATCGAACGAAATACCGTGGCTGTCGCCGATCAGGACTTCGGCTTTCACGCGTGGCAGCGTGACGTCATCGATTTCTTCGTCCGGGGTGTCGATACGGCCATAGCGGGTGTCGCCGCCCAGGTGGATTTCAGGCTCGGCGTAGAACGCGCCGGCCGAGACGCTGACGCGGTCGAGCGCTGGCGACTGCTGTGCCTGCGCCATGCCTGCTGCGGCGGCGCCCAGCAGAATGGCGCCCTTGATTGCGCGGACGAGGGGGGTGTGGACGGACGGGGCAGCAGTGCGTGGGGCAGGACGGGACATACGTTCTCCGGATAATCAATTGATAGAAGTGCCCGCCAGACTGTGTCTCGACGCGGCAACAATTAATTATCGCAAGATGTTAGTTTGCCAACCCGCACGATTGAACTGACTTTGTAGTCATTAAGCCACACCGGTCTTATGCAGCATGCAAGTTGCATACGTGGCACACCGGCCCGCGTCATTACACGAACGCACCGGGCGCTTTGCACGTCATGGTTTATCATCCAGAAACATTAACCTTTTCGCAAACGCAGCCAATGAAGCAATTTACCCTTCCGCAGAATTCCTTTCTGCTCCTGCTGACGATCGTCACCATCGCTTTTCTCTGGATTCTGCTGCCGTACTCCGGCGCCGTGTTCTGGGGCGTCGTGTTCGCCATCATTTTCGCGCCGTTGCAATCGAAATTGCTGCGGGCAACCAAGGGCAAGCCGACCGTCGCCGCCCTGCTCTCGCTGCTGGTCATCGTGTTGATGGTGCTGCTGCCGCTGGCCATGATCACGGCGTCGCTGGTCGATCAGGTCGCCGGTATTTATACGATGGTCAGCAGCGGGCAGATCGATTTCGCCCACTACTTCGAGGTCGTGATGCGCGCTTTGCCGAACTGGGCTATTTCGATTCTCGAACGCTTCGAATTGACCAACCTGGCCTCGCTGCAGACCAAGATCACCGAATTTGCCGCGCAGATCAGCCAGGCAGCGGCCACCTATGCACTCAATATCGGGCGCAACACGCTCGACTTCGTCGTCAGCATGACGATCATGCTGTACCTGCTGTTCTTCCTGCTGCGCGACGGCCGCATCCTGGCAGCGCGCATCCAGCGCGCCGTGCCACTGAGCGTCGAATACAAGAGCCGCCTGTTCCAGAACTTCACGACGGTCATTCGTGCCACGGTCAAAGGCAATGTGCTCGTGGCGATTGCCCAAGGCGCATTGGGCGGCCTGATCTTCTGGATGCTGGACGTGTCCGGCCCGCTGCTGTGGGGCGTGGTGATGGCGTTCCTGTCGCTGCTGCCGGCCATCGGCGCGGCACTGGTCTGGGGGCCGGTGGCGATCTATTTCCTGGTGACGGGCGCGATCTGGCAGGGCGTGGTGCTGGCCGCGTATGGCGTTCTGGTCATCGGTCTGGTCGACAATATCCTGCGCCCGATCCTGGTCGGCAAGGACACCAAGCTGCCCGACTACGTGATCCTGCTCTCCACATTGGGCGGCATGGCGCTGTTCGGCCTGAACGGTTTCGTGATCGGGCCGGTGATTGCCGCCCTGTTCATTGCAGCGTGGGATCTGTTCTGCCGCGCGGACGAGTTCCAGGAAGAGTAACAGCGAAGGCAACAGTAAAGGTAAGATACGCGCTTTGCCCCGGCCGGCATGACGCCCGCCGGGGTCCTGCCGCAACCTGATTCACAGAGAAATCCCATGCTGACTACCCTGCTCGACTGGTTCCTTCACCTGGACCGCCACCTCGCCGTACTGGCCGCCGAATACCAGTTGCTCGTCTACGTACTGCTGTTTGCCGTGATCTTCGTCGAGACGGGCGTGGTCGTGATGCCGTTCCTGCCCGGCGACTCGCTGCTGTTCGTCACCGGCGCGCTGGCTGCCAAAGGCATGCTGTCACTGGAAATGCTGATCCCGCTGCTGATCGTCGCTGCGGTGACCGGCGATATCCTCAACTTTGCCATTGGCAGTGCGTTTCGTGAACGTGTGAAGCGCGGCTACCGGTTCCGCCTGATCAAGGCCGAGCACATCGCGCACACCGAGCGTTTCTTCGAGCGCCATGGCCCCAAGACCATCGTGCTGGCCCGTTATGTGCCGATTGTCCGTACGCTCGCACCGTTCGTGGCGGCGCTCGGCAGCATGCGCTATGCCACCTTCCTCGCGTACAACGTTGCTGGCGGGACCTTGTGGGTCGTGTCGCTGACGGTCGCCGGCTACATTTTTGGCAATATCAAGTGGGTCAACGACAACCTGACTGCCGTCATCATGGGCATCATCGTGCTGTCGCTGGTGCCTGGCATCGTGGCCTGGCTGCTGGAACGGCACCGCGCGCGCCGCGCCGGCGGCCAGGTCTGACCTGACCACATTTGACGCCACTCAAGCCGGGGAATATCCCCGGCCAGAATGTCAGGCAGCGCAGACGGCAACCGGCAAGGCCATCGACACGGTGGTGCCCCTCCCCGGCCCTGCGCTGCGCACGAAAATCGATCCGCCATGGGCTTCGCACACGCCCTTGGCAATCGTCAAGCCCAGGCCCGCACCGACGGGCGCGCGGCCTGGCGCCAGCGCACGGCGCTCGAACGGCTCGAAAATGTGCTGCAAGTCTTCCGCCGCGATGCCTGCGCCACAGTCGATGACCTCGGCGCGCAGCACGTTGCCCTCGATATAGACCCGCAGGCAGATTTCCTCGCCGTCCGGCGTGAAAGCGCTGGCATTGCACAGCACGTTACCCAGTGCCTGCGCCACCCGCTCCGGATCGCAGCGCAATTCGGCGTCGGGATTGTCGACTTCGACAATCAAACGCTGGTTGCGTGAGCGCACCAGTGTTTCCACCGCGTCGAGCGACAGGTGCACGATCTCATGCTTTGTGCAACTGCGTGGCTCGACCGGCAGCGCGTGGACACAATCTACACGTGACGCGTCCAGCAGATCGGCAATGAATCGCGCGAGCTGCCTGGTTTGGCGCTGGACGACGCCGGCCATCTTTGCCACCACCGGGTCCTTGTTGGCACGCTGCAAAAGGCCCGCGATACTCATGATCGGCGCCAGCGGGTTGCGCAGTTCGTGCGCGAGCATGCTCAGGAATTCTTCGCGGGCATGGGCAGCGTCGCGCTCCCGTTCCTGCAGCCGGCGTTGTTCGCTGATGTCGGTCAGGCAGCACAAGGCGCCCACGACCGTGCCATGCGCGTGAAATACCGGCTTGGCATGCACGACGATGCGACGTGGCTGGCCATCACGGCACACGGCAAGCAGTTCAGTAGGACACGGCGATGCCCCGGCGGCTGCCTGCGCCGCCGGACTTGCCGCCTTGTCCAGCAACGCGCCATCCAGGGACCGAAGCGTCTCGAATCCATCCCACTGCATGTCTTCCAGCTGCGGGCAGGCATCGCCCCATATCCGCTTTGCTGCAGCATTGGCGTGCACGAGCGTGCCATCAGGGGAGCAGCAATATGCGGGGCAAGGCATTTGTTCGATGGCCCATGCATAGGATGCAGGCCACCCGTTATCCAGCTCGCTAAATTCGCCGTCGAGCGGCATGTTCTGATTGTTCATGGTGCAAATGCGGAAAGAGCACCGCTATCAAAGTCTCAATCGACATTATCGAGGTTGCAACATTTGCACAACGTAGGAGAGCGACTACCGGGCATGTGGGAGGTTGACGTGCAGGCAGCCTGTATACGACAAACGCCCCGCATCGTGCGGGGCGTTGGACATGGGTTGGGCAAGCGCCCGACCAGGGAATCAGTTCGACTTGGCGTGCGCTGCCAGGCGACGGGCAATAGCTGGCGAGACGGCATCGGCGCCGCGGGTCATGCGGTACAGCGCCCAGACGTCGGCGCTGCCGGTGGTGCGGGTTGCGGCGGTTGGCGCTGCCTTGACTTCACGCACGAACTCGAATGCGGTGCTGAACACGGCGGCCAGTTGGGCAGCGAACGATGGGCGAAGGGACAAGGTGGTCATGGTTTTCTTCCTGTGTGTTTGATCTGGTATGAAGCTAGTATGCGCTCTATCAGATAGAAATCAAATTGCGATCCATGATAGTCGTCATTCACAAATCAACTATCTCGGGCATTCAATATTTGATCGACAACAGGAAGCCAACTGGTGCCGGCGTCATGCCGACACCTTCATTCCACTGCGTCCAGGCCGTCTCAGGCGCCAGCCAACGCAAGGCGTCCAACTGGCGCCTCCTGGCTGCGTGCAGGTGCAGGTGCAGGGTGGGCGGCGAGCGTGCTGCCACCGGTCTTGAACACGCTGACCACGTCGGCCAGATGCGCAGCCTGCTGCTGCATCGAGCCGGCGGCCGCGGCAGCCTGCTCGACCAGCGCAGCGTTCTGTTGCGTTGCCTGGTCCATCTCGGTGATGGCGGCGTTGACCTGCTCGATGCCCGCGCTCTGCTCGTCGCTGGCATGCGAGATCTCGCTCATGATGCCGGTCACGAGGGAAATGCTCTGCACGATATTGGTCATCGTGGTGCCCGCGCTGTCCACCAGGCTGGTGCCCGCTTCGACCTTTTGCACCGAGTCGTCGATCAGGCTCTTGATTTCCTTGGCCGCTGCCGCGGAGCGGTGCGCCAGGTTGCGCACTTCGCTGGCAACGACGGCAAAGCCGCGGCCCTGTTCACCCGCACGCGCCGCTTCCACGGCGGCGTTCAGGGCCAGGATATTGGTCTGGAACGCGATGCTGTCGATGACACTGGTGATGTCGACGATCTTGCGCGACGACGCATTGATTTCGCTCATCGTGCCGACCACTTGCGCAATCACGGCGCCGCCCTGCCCGGCAATGCTGGCGGCTTCGGAGGCCATCGTGTTGGCGCGGCGGGCGTTATCGGCATTCTGGCGCACGGTGGACGTGAGTTCTTCCATCGACGAAGCCGTTTCTTCCAGCGAGCCGGCCTGTTGTTCGGTGCGGCGCGACAGGTCCAGGTTGCCCGCGGCGATTTCTGCTGATGCGGTGGCGATCGTTTCGGTGCCGGCGCGCACCTGGCTGACGATCCCGAGCAGGTTGTCGTTCATCTTTTGCAGTGCTGCCATCAACTGGCCGGTTTCATCGCGGGTCGTGACGGTGAACTGGCTGCTCAGGTCGCCCGACGACACGCGGTCGGCAACGTCCACCGCATCCTGAATCGGCCGCACGATCGAACGGGTGATGAAGATGCCGAAGATGACGCCAAGCACAATAGCCAGACTGCCCAGGCCAATCAGCGTCGTGCGCGCCGTCGCATAGGCATCGGCCGCATCGGCCACGAATTTTTCCGCCGATTTGCGCTGCGCAACCGCAAGCTTGTCGATCGATTCAAGGTAGGCAAGGCTGGTCGGCTTCATCCGGGTCTCGAAGATAAGCCGCGCACCGTCGGCGTCTCCGGCGGCCTTGGCATCGAGCAGCGCCTTGCGTGCGTCCAGATACGGCGTCCGGGCGGTCACGACCTCCTGGAACTGTGCCTGCGACTTGGGGTTCCGCAAGCCAGCCTTGATCTCATCCTGCAATGCGGAAGAGCGAACGGATCCCGCTGCGATGCGGTCGGTGATGATCTTGACCTGGTCAGGCTCGACGGTGCGGTACGCCATTTCCATCAGCGTGGTATTAACTTCAATGATCTTGGACCACTCGGCCACGTTACGCTGGTTCTTCATGCTGGTATTGACCACGCGATCGGTCGCATCGTTCATGTCACCCATGCGACCGAGGGTAATGACGATCACGATTGCCATGAGGAGCAATACGGCCGCATAGCTGAACGCCAGGCGCGTGCCTATTTTTAAGTTTTTCATCAACGATTATCCGGAGAGATGTGAGAGAGGTAGGCGCCCTGCGAGTGGATGGAACGACCGGCGATAAGGATGCCCAAAAGAAACATCATCGCACATGTACTCGTTGAATGTGTTGCACACGGCCAACATCATCGGCCAATAGTAACGAATTAGCGCGTAGTCCGCGCATGTACTTTCAACCTCAAACATGGTCGGTTCGGCATGCATATGCCCATCCGTCACTATCCTGCTTTGGAAGACTTCGTCAGCTGCCCCCAACCGGGCTCATCGCGCGGAAAATCTGGATGACGGCCGGTCCCAGCAGCACGACCAGCAACGCCGGAAAAATGCAGAAGATCAATGGAAACAACAGCTTGGTCGCAATCTGCGCCGCCTTTTCTTCCACCAGTTGCCGGCGCCGCGTGCGCAGTTGTTCCGATTGCACCCGCAGCGCGGTGCCGACGCTGGTGCCAAAGCGCTCGGCCTGGATCAGCATCTTGACGAGCGCATCGACGTCTTCCACGCCGGTGCGCAGCGCCAGGTTGCGCAGCGCTTTTTCCTTGGCGCTGCCGGCGCGCAGTTCCAGCGTCACCAGTTGCAGTTCGTCGGCCAGCACCGGGCTTTTCAGGCCGATCTCGCTGCCCACGCGCGCCAGCGCCGCGTCCATCGCCAGGCCTGCTTCGACGCAGACCGTCATCAGGTCGAGCGCGTCGGGAAAGCCCTCGAAGATGTCGCGCTGGCGATTGGCGACGCGGCGCTTGAGGAGGAAGTCCGGCAAGTAGTAGCCGATGCTGGCCGCGCCCACGAGCAACAGGAAGGTCAGCGCCAGTGGCCGGTTGGCATGGTGCGGCAGCGCGATCCAGGTTACCAGCGGCAGACCGAGCGTCAGCACGGATTTACCGGCGTGGTACAGCCCGGGGGCTGACGGCGCGCGCCAGCCGGCATTGATGAAGCGCAGCCGCAAGGGTGAGGATTCCCAGCCGTCGGCCGGCACCGACAGCCTGGCCAGCGGCTCGGCGAAATCTGCCAGGCGCTCGCGCCAGCCATCGCCGCGGCGGGTCCTGGGCACATCGCGTTCGTCCAGCGCCACCAGGCGCGCCTTGACGGGATCGCGCGTCAGCAGCAGCAAGGCGATCACCGCGATGCCGAACACCAGCAGGAACATCGCTGCCAGCATGAGAATATTTGCCATCGTCATCGTGTCGTCCTGTCGTTACATCCGGATGCGGACGATCTTGCGGATCGCCAGCAAGCCAAAGCCCATCATCCCCAGCGCAGCGCCGCTCAGCTGGCGCCCGACCGGGTCGTTCACCAGCACGCCCATCGTCTCGGGATTGGCCAGCGCCATCATGCCGCCGGCGCCAAACGGCAGCAGGCACAGCACCCAGGCGGAGATGCGGCCCTCGGCCGACAACACGCGCACCTGGCCTGCCAGCTTGTGGCGATCGCGGATGATGCTGGAGATCGACGTCAGCAATTCGGTCAGGTTGCCGCCGCTCTCGCGCTGGATCAGCACCGCCACGACGAAGTACTGCAGATCCATGCTCGGCACGCGCTGCGCCAGGTTGTTCAGCGCGTCGCCCATCGAGACGCCGAAATTGACTTCATCGAATGCGGTCTTGAATTCTTCACCCAGCGGCGCGGCCACTTCGTCGGCCACCAGTTTCAGCGCCGTCGGAAACGCATGGCCGGCGCGCATCGCGCGGCTCATCATGTCGAGCGCCTCAGGCAGCTGGCGCTCGAAGCGCACCATACGCGCGTCGCGCGCCCGCGTCAGGCGCAGCAGCGGCAGCCAGCCGGCAACGAGCATGCAGGCCAGGAGGCCCGGCAACGGCAGGCGCAGCAGCAACGCCGCCACGAGGCCGCCGAACGCACACGCTGCGCACACGGCCAGCAGCGACGCCACCTTCTGCGCACTGCCTGCCTGCAGCAGCATGCGGTCCAGCCGGTACACGCCGGGAAGGCGCCCCAGCAGCGGCTCGAGCTCCGGATTGTCGGACAGGCGCCGTTCCTTGACGATGGTGACATCGAGTTCGCGCGTCTCGCGCCCGATCACGCTGCGCAGCCGGCGCGCGATGCGCTCGGCTTCCGGGTTGTTGTTCGCCTGCCAGGCCGTGTACACGCCCCATACCAGCAGCAGGACGGCGACGAACAGCAGCAGGATGAACAGGAGGAAGGTGGTATCCATGCCAGGGGTCCTAACGCGGCTCGAAGATGTGCGGCGCCAGGTTCACGCCGAACGTGCGCAGGCGCTCGGCAAAGTGCGGCCGCACGCCGGTGGCGGTGGATTGGCCCAGCACCGTGCCGTCGTCCGCTACACCGGTCTGGCGGAACGTGAAGATCTCCTGCATCGTGATGACGTCGCCCTCCATGCCCGTCACTTCCGTGATCGACAGCACCTTGCGCTTGCCGTCGGTCAGGCGCGAGACCTGCACGACGACGCCCACGGCCGACGCGATCTGCTGGCGCATGGCCTTTGGCGGCAGGTTTGGCGCCGCCATGCTGATCATGTTTTCCAGGCGCGTGAGCGCTTCGCGCGGCGTGTTGGCGTGCAGGGTCGCCATCGAGCCTTCGTGGCCGGTGTTCATCGCGCCCAGCATGTCCATCGCTTCTTCGCCGCGCACCTCGCCCAGGATGATGCGGTCGGGGCGCATGCGCAGCGCGTTCTTGACCAGCGCGCGCTGGGTCACTTCACCCTTGCCTTCGATGTTCGCAGGGCGCGTTTCCAGGCGCACCACGTGCGGCTGCTGCAGTTGCAGTTCGGCCGCGTCTTCGACCGTCACGATGCGCTCGTTGTGGTTGATGAAGCCCGAGATCACATTGAGCATCGTCGTCTTGCCCGAACCCGTGCCGCCCGAGATCACGATATTGACCTTGGCCTTGCCCAGGCCCTGCAGCACTTCGGCCATGTCGGCCGTCATGCTGCCGTACGCCACGAGGTCGGCCAGGCGCAGCGGATCGGCCGAAAAGCGCCGGATCGACATCACGGCGCCATCGATCGCCAGCGGCGGGATGATCGCATTCACGCGCGAGCCGTCCGGCAGGCGCGCATCGACCATCGGGCTCGATTCGTCGATGCGGCGGCCCACGCGCGAGACGATCTTGTCGATGATCTTCATCAGGTGGGCTTCATCGGTGAAGGTCACGTCGGTCAGTTCAAGCTTGCCGCGCCGTTCGACGTAGACCTGCTTGTGCGTATTGACCAGGATGTCCGAGACGGTCGGGTCTTCCAGCAGCGGCTCGAGCGGGCCAAAGCCCAGCATCTCGTTCTGGATGTCGCGCGTGAGCATCTTGCGCTCGGCGTCATTGATGACGACCATCTCTTCTTCGAGCAGGCGCTCGACCAGCAGGCGCAGCTCTTGCCGGATCTGGTCGCCGTTCAGGCGCTGCATGCTTTCCAGGTCGATGCGGTCGAGCAGCGCTTCGTGGATGCGGGCCTTGAGCTGGTGATACGCGCGGTTGTCGATCGGCCCGCCGCGCACGGCGGCGGCGCGCGGCGCCGGAGCGCCCGTAGTCACGCGCGTGGGCGCGTTTGGCGTCGTGCTGCTGCCAAGTGCTGCGCTGCCGAGGCGTTCGCGCAGCGAAGCGGTAGGGATCATGTTCATGTCGTTGGACTCCTTGACCAGTTCACGGGTCATACGTCAGTTCTGCGGCGCTTGAACAGCCGTGCCATCACGCCGGCCGCCGCCTGCGGCGCCGCCTCGCCCGTCTGGCTGCGCGCCATCGTCATCAAGGCCGCGCTCAGCGGGCTCTCGGGCGCCAGGCGCGTGATCGGCACGCCCTGGTTGACCGATTTGGCCGCCGCGTCGTAGTGGTTCGGCATCGTGTGCAGGTGCGTCGTGTCGAACGCCTGCTCGAGGTCCTTGAGCTTGATGTCGCTGTTGTTGTCGTGGCGGTTCACCACGATTTCGACCTTGTCGTTGCCGTATTCGAGGTTGCGGAACACGTCGAGCAGGCGCTTGCCGTCGCGAATGTACGGCAGCGTCGTTTGCAGCACCGGGTAGATGGTGTCAGCATGGTCCAGCGCGCGGATCGTCACCGGATCCAGGCTGCGCGCGACGTCGAGCACGATGAAATCGTACTGGCGGCGCGCCAGCTTGATGATCGCGTCAATGTGCTCGGGCTTGACGTCGCTGGCATGGGCCGGATCGGACGGTGCAGCCAGCACGCTGAAGTTCGGCGTCACAGCCACCATGCTCGACGACAAAAACGACGGGTCGAGCCGGTGGATCTGGGTCGCCACATCCGACAGCGTGGCCAGCGGCTTGCTGTCCGAAACAAACAGCGACGCATCGCCGAACTGCAGATTCATGTCGATCATCGCCACGCGTTTGGTGCCGCCGGCCGACAAGGCATACGCCAAGTTCGTGGCCAGGAAGGTCGCGCCGCTGCCGCCCTTGCACGAGATGAAGGCCAGTACCCTGCCCTGCGCCGCGCCCTGGCTGCCGAATTTCTCGGCGATGTGGTCGACGGCCTTGGCCAGTTCAGCGGCGCCGGGCGTGGCCGGCAGCACTTCGCGCACGCCCGCGCGCATCGCGCGCAGCAAAAAGTCCTGCGACAGGTCGCCCGACAGCACGATGAACGCCATGCGCGGGAACAGGTGGCCGAGCCGCTCGAGCTGGTCGAGGTCACCCTCGTCGGCGCGCGGCTGGTCGACCACCAGCAGGTCGGGGATGGCGTCGTCGCTCATCGTCGACAGGCGCGCCGGGGTGCCGGCGATCATGTCGACTTCGTCGCTGCCCGGGCGCGCGCGCAACTGGCGCGACAGCTCGATCAGGTGGCGCTCGTCGCGCGAAAGGACTGCAATTTTCATGATGGCCTCTTACTTGTTCCCGCCGAACAGCGTGATCTCGACCTGCGGCGCGGGCGCGGCGAACGAGCCCTGGTAATTCTTGTAGCCGAGGATCGCGGCGCGGGCATCGCTGCCCGGTGCGGCCGGCGTGGCCTGGGGCGCGATGACCTGGCTGGCCATGATGCTCCGCACGGTGTGACCGGTGCCGGCGGGGGTTTGGGTCGCGCAGCCGCCCAGCAGGAGCGTCGAGGATGCCGCGAGGATGGCGGTGATGGTCGTCTTCATGATCATTTCTCTTGTGCGGCAGGGGCGGCGCGGCCTTCGAGCTGGCCGCCAAGCAGGAATTCGGCGCGGGTCGGCTGCACGTATTCGTCGGTCGGCAATGCGGGCTGCGACTGCATCGGCTTGGCCAGGCGCGGCGTCACGATGAACACCAGTTCGGTGCGGTCATTCTGGAAGTCGCTGCTGCGGAACAAAGTACCGAGCACCGGGACGTCGCCCAGGAACGGGAAGCGCTTGATGGTGCTAGTCACGTTATTGCGGATCAGGCCACCGATGGCGAAGCTCTGGCCATCCTGCAGCTGCACCGTGGTTGCCGCGCGCCGCGTCGTAAACGATGGCAGGATCGCGGTCGCGCTGTTGCTTGAACCGGGCGTGGTGATGCCGATGCCTTCGCGATTGAGTTCCGACACTTCCGGCGCCACGCGCAGGTTGATGCGCCCGCCCGCCAGCACGGTCGGCGTGAATTTCACCGCCACGCCATACTCTTTTTCCTCGAGCGTGATCAGGCCCGCGCCGCCGGACGAATTCTGCGCGACCGGGATGAAGATCTTGCCGCCGGCAAGAAAACTCGCCTCCTGCCCGCTGATGGCCATGACGTTCGGCTCGGCCAGGATCTTGACCAGACCGTCGCGCTTTTCGCCGTCGATGGTGAGTTCCTTGATGCCGGTGCCCACGGCGCTGACGGCGCCGGCGCCGCCACTGAGCAGGCTCGATACGGCGGCATAGGTCCAGTTGCCGTTGGTCTTTGAAAAACCTGCCTTGGCGCCCAGCTGGTCGACGAGCGACTTCGAAATCTCGGCGATCTTCACTTCCAGCATGACCTGCTGGGGCGCGGCGATCGACAGCATGTTCAAGACTTTCGCGGCGCCGCCAGAACCCGCGGCTGGTGCCGATGCAGGCGCGCCGACGGACAATGGCGACGGGCTGCCGGCGCCGCTGTCGGCCTGGCCGCCAGCGGCGGGCGCGGCGCTTTCCTGGAATGCCGTGGCCAGATCCACCAGAGCGCTGGCCACGCCGACATCGCTGACCATCCCCGACAACACCACGGCGTTGCCGCTGGCGCCGATGCGGATATCGCGCTCGAGCGGGAACAGCGCGTCGAACTGCGCGCGCAGCGCCGACGTATCGATCGCCACGTCCAGGTCGATCACGGTCGAGCGTTTGTCGCGGCCGGACACGATCAGGTTGGTGCTGCCGACACTGCGCGCGACGATCACGACTTCGCTCGCGCCGGGGACCACGACGTTGGCCACTTTCGGGTCGCCCACCATGACCGCACCGGCCGGTGTGCAGAAACGCTTGAGAACGGATTTGCCGCGCATCACCTGGAGCCGCCCATTGGCACCGCCGCGCAGGTCGATGCAGTCGGCCGCTGCGGCGCTCGTGTCGACGGCGGCGGCCTTGCTGGCGGGGGCCGCATGGGCATCCAGCGTCAACGCAACGGCGCAGGCCAGCAGGGTTTTATGAGTCAATGTGGTCATGACGGATTCTTCAATCAAAAGCTTTGCGAAGCGGCGTCCAGGCCGCGGATCACCAGGACACCGTCGCGCGGCGCGCTTGGCTGACGTGGTGCAGGAGATGGGGTGCGCGGCGCCGGCTCGACCACCGGCGCTGGTGCCTTTGCCGTCACTGCCGGCAGGCCGAGTACCGATTCGCGCGTGGCGCCGGTGGTATTGGCCGGTTGCGCTTCGACCTGGTTGCGCAGTACCAGCGACAGGGAGCCGATCGAGCGCGCCAGGTCGAGCTTTTCGACTTGATCCGGGGTCAGCTCCAGCGTGACGGCATTGACGACACGCGGCTTGCTGTCGTCGACGGCCGATTCCTGCGCCACGGCCAGCACCAGGATGCGCTCGAGTACGATCTTCGAAATCGAGCCGGCGTTCTGCGCCAGGTCGCTGTTGCTCGGGGCCAGGTTGACGAGGATGTCGACATAGTTGCCTGGCAGTGCAAAGCCGGCGACGCCGACGACGTCGTTGACGCGCACCGTCATGGCGCGCTTGCCGCTGGCCACCACCGCCGACAGGCCGCCCAGCGTGCCGGCCGGCGCCAGTTTCGATTCGAGTACCGGCTCGCCGCGGGCGATGTCGCCGCGGGCGATGCGCCCTTCGAGCAGCTTCATGTCGGTGATCGCGCCGGGCGGCAACGCGCCGGCGGGCCAGTCGGCCAGTTGCAGGCTGGCCGGCAGGATGCGCGCGCCCTGCCCGATGTCGGCTGCGGCCACCACCACACGGGTGCCGGCCGGGCCCTGCTCGCCCATCCACTTGGCTGCCAGTACCACGGCGCCCAGCGCCAGCAGCAGTGCCACGCCGATGATCAGGATCGCTCTCGAATTACGCATGCTCATACTCCGTCGTGCCGCGTTCGCGGCGTTCTTGTGATGCGGGCCGGCCTGGGGCGCCCGCGGCAAAATAGTTATCCCAGGCCCAGTCCAGGGTGCGGCGCGACAGTTCCGGCGCGCGGTCTTCGTAGCGCGCCAGGTCGCGCAGCTGGCGCATCAGGTCGCGCGGGTAGCAGGCCAGCAATGGCACGCCGCGCTCGCGGTGGCAGGCCAGCAGGTAGTCGAACGAAGCGGCGTCGAACGCCACGCCGACGCTGTCGCATGCCTGGTGGAACAGGCGCGCGTATTCGTCGGTTGACGCGGCCGGCACTTCGATCTTGTAGCCGAGGCGGCGCAGGAAGGCGCCATCCGACAGGCGCTGCGGCACGAAATTCGACGAGAACACGATGATCACGTCGAACGGCACCTGGAATGTGTGGCCCGTGTGCAGCGTCAGGTAATCGACATTGCGGTCCATCGGCACGATCCAGCGGTTCATCAGGGCTTCCGGGGTGCAGCGCTGACGGCCCAGGTCGTCGATGATGAAGATGCCGTTGTTCGACTTGAGGTGCGGCGGCGCCTGGTACAGGCGGGTGTGCGGATCGAACCGCAGGTCGAGCATGTCGAGCGTCAGTTCGCCGCCGGCCAGCGCGGCGGGACGGCGCACGCCGCGGATCCAGCGCAGGTCTGGCGCGCTGCCGCGGTCCAGGCCAGGCGCTTCCGTCACCGCCGCTTCGGTCACGCAGTGCTGCACGTTGTCGAAGAACGGAATCACTTCGCCATCGACCATCAGCGCGTGCGGCACGGCGATCGTGCCAACCAGCAGGTCGCGCAGGCGCTCTGCGAGATAGGTCTTGCCGCTGCCGGCCGCGCCGTGCAGGAACAGCGCACGGCCCGAATTCATGCCGGCGCCGATCTGGTCGAGCACGACCGGGTTGACGACGACACCATCGAAGGTGGCGGCCATTGCGCCACGCGTTACCTGCATATTGGCCACGCTGTGCGCCGCGACCTGGGCCACGTAGGCGGCCAGCGTGACGGGCGCCGGACCGGCGTAGGCATTGCGGCCCAGTGCGGCGTGGGCACGCGCGCGGCCGGCCTCGGTGAGGATGTAGCACAGGTCGGCGTCGGTGCCGCTGTTGCCGATGCGCGCGACTTCGCACAGTTTTTCGCTGCGCAGGAACGCGATCAATGGATCGATGACGCTGACATTGAGTTTGGTGTGCGCGGCCAGTTCGGCCAGGCGCAGTTGGCCGCGCTGGAACAGAATCTTGCCCAGCAATTCGGCCAGGAACAGGAACGGTAGGCCGGTCTCGTCGACTGTGCGCGGCGCCCTGGCATCGGCCGGGGCGTTCGCGCTTGCCAGCAGGGTCTGGCTCACAGCGGCAGCTCCCCATGCACGCGCAGCCACAGCACGCAGCCGACGGTGGCAACCGCAATCGCGATCGCATATGGCAGGCGGCCACTGGCTGCTTCCGGTGGTACTGTTGGCGTGGCGATGACGCCGGCCAGCGCCGAGAACGTCGTGTGCAGCGCCATGTGGTATGTGTTGGCGACCAGGCGGCGCAGACTGCCCTGCCAGGCCGCAAATGCCAGCGCGAGCACGCCGCCCGCGACCAGCGTGACCAGGCCGACCGTGATGATCTGGCCGGCGCCGACAAAAGCGCCCACCATGGCCAGCAGCTTGACGTCGCCGGCGCCCATCAGGCGCAGCGCGTACATCGGCAGCAGGATCGCCAGTCCCAACCCGAAGCCGCCCAATGACGACAACAGCCCCAGGCCGCCCATCGGCGTACCGAACAGGCCCGGCCCGGCCGGCAGCGTGGTGTGCAGCACGAACGCCACCAGCATACCGGGGAAAACGACGGCATTCGGGATGCGGCGCGCCTTCACGTCATGCCACACGGCGGCGCCAAGTAGCAAACAAAGCATCATCAGTGGCAAGATCGTCAAGGACATACTCCGGGTAAAAAAAATCCGGCGTCGGACAATCCGCGCCGGATGAGGACCGCTTGAGGCGGGCCGTGCTCTGTTCAATTACGCTGCTGGCGTCTTGATGCGTGTGGTCAGGTCCTTGAAGATCGTGCTGATACTGCCACCCAGCGTGGTAACTGCTGCAATGATGACGCCGGCGATCAGCGACGCGATCAGTGCGTATTCGATGGCGGTGACGCCGTCTTCTTCTTTGATCAGGTTTTTAATGAAATTCATGGTGGATCCTTTCAAGGGTCTATAAGGCTGAGTCGATTGGCTTTATGCGCTCGTCCATGCAGCCATTGCCGCAATGAAGCAGACGACTGCGAGCAGAACCGAGAGAACGACATACGACATGGCCGGATTGCTGCTGCTTTCATACTGCTGTTCCGGGTTGTCTTCGCTGTCGTGCACCGTTCGCTCCTGTTCGCTTGCCGCCGTACCGCATGTAACGATACGCAGCGCATGAGTAGAATCTTACGGACCCCCGACTTTGTTGCCATCCGTCAAAACTACCTTTTTGAAAGGTACGTTGCGCCGTGGCAACCCGGTACATTTGTCCTGGGTCGCCCTGCGGCACATTCCGACGGAGAGAAAGGGTGATGCCTCAGGAGAGGCCGTGCCTGGTGGCGTAGACGTACAACTCGAGGCGGTTGGCCACGTCCAGCTTCTGATAGATGGTGGTGAGATGGTTGCGCAGCGTGCGCTCCGAGATGAACGCGCGTTCGGCCAGTTCCTTGTTCAGGGCGCCCTTGCCCTGCACGATCATGCCGATGACGTCACGCTCGCGCGCCGTCAGTGTGCCGATGCGTTCGGCCTCCGGGTCGGCCTTGGGCGCCGGCGCGACCAGTTGGCCCAGCAGCGCCTGCATCAGCGACTGGTCGAGCCACAGCTCGCCCCCGTGCACCTTGCGCACAGCCAGCAGCACGTCCTCGGTTGGCGCTTCCTTGCTGACCACGCCGCGCGCACCGGCTTTCACGGCAGCGGCCAGCGTGCCCTGGTCGCGGTTCGCGCTCAGGATCACGACGCGCGTACTGCCATTGGCCACCAGCGCCGGCAGAAAGTCGATGGAACTGCTGCCTTTGAGGTCGAGGTCGAGCAGCACGATGTCCGGGTGGAGTGCAGCGCACAGGGCGGTCGCCTCCATGCCATCGCTGGCGCTGCCCACCAGTGTGAACGACGGGCCTTCGGCCTGGATCAGGCGCTCGAGACCCCACAGCATGGTCTTGTGGTCATCCACGAGCAGGATGCGGATGGTCATGGTTTCTCCATTACGTTATGTCGGTGCGGGTCAGACCGGGATGCGGACGCGCAGCAGCGTCTGGCGCCCGTCGGCCTCGACGTCGAGCGTGCCGCCCACTGCGGCCACGCGCTCGGCGATCGAGCGCGGCACGAAAGGTTTGGGCGCGGGAGCGCCATCGGACACCGGGTTGAAGATATCGATGGCCAGCTGGCCGGCGGCGTCCTCGATCACGACGCCGGCCGTGCGCGCCCGCGTGTGCTTGCAGATATTGCTGATGCCTTCGGTGACGATCTGGAACACCTCGGCTGCCATACGGTCATTGCCGACGCCCTCGCCTTGCACCTCGAGCATCACGTCCAGGCCGTAGAAAGTTTGCACCTGGCGCAACTGGCGCCGCAGCGCCACCAGCAGTTCGGGTTCTTCCTGGCGCCCGCTGCGAAAACGCTGGGCGAAGTCGCGCATGTCGCCGATCACGTCCGAGCACATCGCCAGCAGGCGGTCGAGTTCAGGTGCGACCGCGCTGTCTTCACCGGCGCTGTTGCGGATCGCGGCCACCGCGTGGCGCAGGCCGATATATGGCTGGATCGTGCTGTCGTGCAGGTCGCGCGCAATGGTCTGGCGTTCGCGAAACGCCGCTTCGGACGCCAGCCGGTCGAGCAGGTCGATGGTTTCGATGACCGGAAACGCCTGCTGCACGATGTGCTTGAGGAACGTGGCATCACTACGGCGCAGGCGCGCTCCGGTGACGAAGATGCGCCCACTGCCTTTGCGCAGCGGCAGCGACGCACTGACGAAACTGTCGGTATCGAGCAGGTCGGCCACGTGGCTGCAGGCGTCCCTGTCCGTCTTGCACCACTCTTTTTCCCCGGTGGCCAGGCGTACCGCGCACACACCGCCCAGCAGCAGGCGCAGCAAGCCGGCGCCGGGGCCGCGGTACAGGATCGCCCCCGTCCCCAGGGCCAGCAGCGGTTGCACATCGGCGGCGTCGGGCCGGCTGCGGCTGATCGCGCGGCCAGCCCGGGGATGATGGGCCGTATTGAGGATCCAGCGCTGGTGGCTATCTTGCATCAGCAAGGTGCAGGTGCTGGCGCCGTAGTAGCGCAGGATCTTGTCCATCAGCGAATCGAGCGTATGCTGCACGCCGAAGCGTGGGTTGGACAGGCGGCTGACGTCGCGCAGCAACGCGAGCCGGCGGCGCTGGTCAACGGACAGGCCACCCCAGAAGGCGATCATGTAGCCCAGTGCGAGCATGAACGTGGCGCGCAGCAGCAGGATGTGAAACGACTGGAAGCCCTGTACCAGCATCACCGACAGGGTCACGATGGCGACCGCACCCAGCGTGAGCCTGGCGCCGGCATCGAACCCGTGGCGGAATGACGTGGCCAGGATCGCAAACAGGAAGAACGAGAAGAACGGACTGGCGCCCCCGCCGGTAACAAGAACGATCACCCCATACCAGATGATGTCGATCCAGTAGATGTTGGGGCCGTGCCAGAAACCGGCCCGGTAGCTGGCGATCACCAGCAGTGTCAGGCTGTGCAGCACGTAGCCGGCGAATACGAGCCAGGTCCACGGGCTGGATGCGACGACGCCACCAGGTCCGATGTACAGGGTCAGCAGTGCCGAGATCGACAGCAGCACGCGCATGCCGAACACCATCCAGGCTTCTGCTTCAGGTGCCGCGGCCGATGGCGCGGCGGCGCCGGGCGTGCGCAGTGCGGCGACGATCAAACGACGGATATCGGGGTACCAACTCATGTTGTTGCGCGCCGACAAACGCGCTGACTCCTCGCTAAAACGGTTACAGAGGGTGATTATTGCCCTGTAGAATCCCTGCAGTTTATCGCATACGACCAACGCACACTCTCACAGTTGCCCGAATATGTTGTTTAAGAGACCCCAGCGTCAATCTGGCGCCACACTCGTCGAGATGGCCATCATCGCGCCCGTGCTCATGCTGGTCCTCGTGGGGATGATCGAAATGAGCATGATGTTCTTCGCCACGCTGACCATGCAGTATGCGGTGCGTGAAGGCGCGCGCTTTGCCATTACCGGCCGCGTAAACGACGGCGGGACCAGCACCCAGCAGCGCTACGCGAGCGTGATCGCGAAGATCCGCGACAACTCGCTTGGCATGTACGAACGTACGAACTGCATCGTGTCGGTCAATGGCAAGAGCTACGCGAGCACCAGCTACAGCAACGCCATGTTTGGCGGCGCAGGCGAAATGGTGGTGCTGCAGCTTGATTGCGCCTGGCCGGTGACAACGCCGCTGCTCTCGACATTCTTCACCGGCGGCAAGAACAGCTTCGCCGTCGGCGCCACCATGCGAAACGAGTATTTCTGATGCTGCCCATGTCGTTTGCTGCCATCCGTCCGGGCCGACGCCAGCGTGGCGTTGCCGCCGTCGAGCTTGCCCTGCTGCTGCCAATGCTGGTGGTCCTGCTGCTGTGCGCCATCGACGGCGCGCGCGCTTTGCAAGCCAATATCATCATCACCAATATCGCGCGCGAAGGCGCGAACATCCTGTCGCGCAGCGGGGTGGATCTGAACGACAGCAGCCAGGACACGATCAATGCGCTGATGGCCAGCGCCCCGCCGCTGAACGTCAACCAGCTGGGGATGATGTACATCACCCGCGTGATGGGCGTGGTGACCAATGGTGTCTCGCGCAGTGTCGTGCTGGATCAGTACCGCTGGGACGATGCCGAGCGCCTGCAAGGATTTCGCCGGAGCGGCTACGCGCCGCAGAGCAAGGTCTATGGCTGCAGCGCCTGGAGCGGCACCGGCAAATGTTCCAGTGTCAGCAGTGCTACCCGGCCCGCGACGACGATCATGAGCGGCAAGCTCGATGATGGCGAAGTTGTCTTCGTGGTCGAGTCGTTCTATCGCTTCGACATGCTGGTCAGCGGCTTCACCAGCGGCTCCAGCACCCTGCCCACGTTCGGGCCCGACCTGTATGCCATGAGTGTGTTCTGAGATGAATCCGAATCTTTCCCGTCAGCGCGGTGCGGTCGCCATCATGGTGGCCGTGTCGATGCTCGTGCTGCTTGCCGTGGTGGGCCTGTGTGTCGATGCCGGGCTGGCATATCTGGTCAAGGCGCGCCTGAATGCGGCAGTGGATTCGGCGGCGCTGGCCGGCGCGCGCGCGGTCACGACCGGCAATAACCAGACGGAGCAGATCGCCAGCGCGCGCGCCGCCGCGGCCGACTTCTTCGCCGCCAATATCCCGAACAATTACCTGTTGTCGTCGCCACGGATCACCAGCACCAACGTGACCTTCAACGGCGGCCAGGCGACGATCGATGTCAAGGCTGAAGCGCCGATGCCGGTGTCGATCATGCAGATCATGAATTTCACGACGCTGACGCCGGTCGCGGCGGCGCAGACGGTTCGGAATGACCTGGATATGGCGCTGGTGGTCGATACGTCCGGGTCGATCGGTGCTGCCGGCCCGGGTGTACGTACCGCTGCCAAATCGTTCCTGAGCAAATTCAATGTGACGCAGGATCGTGTGGCGCTGATCCATTTCGCGTCCGGCGCAGTCGTCGATGCGCCAATCGGCCAGTCGGCCCGCGGCTTCAATCGTAGCGCGATGAACACGAAGATCAACAGTTTCATCTTCGAGGATGGTACTGCTTCGGTGGAAGGCATGTGGAATGCGCGCGACCAGCTCAACAAAGTCCCGCAGGGCAGCCGTTCCACCATGCGCGTCATCGTGTTCTTCTCGGACGGCGCACCGACTGCCCTTGGCTCTTACCTGATCTTCGACAACAAGGACAAGGACTGCATCGAACCCGGCACCCTGGATTCGGGCAGCCCAATCTATGCGCTCGGTGACCTCAACAGTGCGTCCTTCAATTACGTCAGCGACAAGTGCCGCCTGGTGCGGAACAACAGTTATGCGGCGCGGCGACTGCCGAACTTCTACAATGCGCACGCACCGGACTGGAAAACTGCAACGGATGTGAACTTTACGAGCGAGTTTCCGATCGTGACCAAGGGGCCGCGCGAAGTGACTGCCGACCTGTCCGGAAACTACGCACGCAACGTTGACCGGGCGGCGCGCAATCTGGCTGAAAGCGTCGCTGCCAAAGCGCGTGAAGAAGGCATCTATGTATTCACGCTCGGCCTGGGCGCAGCGCTGAAAAGCACGAGCGCTCACGATACTGCGCACACCGGTGAGATGGTGTTGAAGTGCATGGCCAATACGGTGGATGCGCCGCTGCGCTGCCAAACCCCGAATCAGCCGGTCGGCATGTACTGCTACGCCGCAACCGACAACGACTTGACGCCCTGCTTCTCGCGGCTGGCCTCGGCGATTTTGCGCATCACCAAATAAACGCGGGGTGCCTCTTCGGCACGCCGCCTTATCGAAAGTGGGGGGTGCGCGTGCACCTTCAGTGCGATGCGCGCGAGCGCGTTCCCGGGTCTCCTGAGCGGTCACCACCACTCACCACCGTGAGAAGCGTTCATGAGCACATTCATCACCTTCGACTCGATCAAGGCGTTTTCCGAAACCGGCTTCACCGAAGACCTGAAGCAGTCCACGATCCCCACGCTGATCATCCATGGTGACGACGACCAGGTGGTGCCGATCGATGCGGCTGGCCGGGCTTCAAAAGCGCTGGTGCCGCATGCCACGCTGATCGTGTATACGGGCGCGCCGCATGGCCTGACCGAGACCCACAAGGAGCAGGTCAACGCCGATCTGCTGGCGTTCATCCGGGAGTAGCCGCGGCCATGCGCTAGAATCGCCCTCTTCGGTGCCGCGCGCACCAGCATCTGCAAGGTGGATTCACGTGTTTGCCGTTCTTGCCCTCGACATGGGGGCCGCCATGAAAACGCTGGTGCTCACGCTCGACCTCGTGGGCACCTTTGTGTTTGCGCTGTCCGGTGCCACCGCCGGCGTGCGCCGCCATCTCGACCTGTTCGGCGTGCTGGTGCTGTCGTTCGTGGCTGCCACCTCGGGCGGCATCGTGCGCGACCTCCTGATCGGTGCCACGCCGCCCGCTGCGTTTTCCGACTGGCGCTACCTCGGCGTGTCGCTGCTGGCGGGTGTGACGATCTTCTTCTGGCATCCATTCATCCACCGCGCGCGCAATCCGGTATTGCTGTTCGACGGCGCGGGCCTCGCGCTGTTTTGCGTGGCGGGTGCGCAGAAGGCGCTCGTGTTCGGGCTGGAGCCCGTGATGGCTGCGCTGCTCGGCATGCTGACCGGCATCGGCGGTGGCGTTGCGCGTGACGTGCTGCTGTCGAACGTGCCGGCCGTATTCCGTTCGGATATCTACGCCGTCGCGGCGCTGGCCGGCGCGTCGGTGGTGGTGATCGGCGACGCCCTGCAATGGCCCACGACGCCGACCGCCTGCGTCGGCGCCGCGCTGTGCTTTGGCTTGCGCCTGGCCGCGATCCGCTATGGCTGGCACCTGCCGACGGCGCGCGGGATCGAGCCGCCGGATGCCAATGACCACAATCGCGACGGCCGCTGAACGCAAACCGGCAAATGCATGCACTACAATGGGGGCCAGCCACGCCCCCCATTCAATTGCCATGAGCGCCACCGACCTGCCCTACCGTGCCACCTTGCTCGAAGCCTGCACCTGGCTCGAGCAACAGACCGCATCACCCTGGACCCTGGCGCGCCTGCTCGAACACGCGGTCACGCCGTACGTCTGGCTCGACTACGATCCAGCCCACGCCGAGTTGTTTGGCGACGCCAATGGCGGTTACGCGGCGCCGATCTTCTTTCAGGATGACATCGCGCGCCTGATTGCCGGCAGTGACGACGTATTGATGACGATGACCAAGGACGCTTACAAGATCGTCGCGCACCTGCCGCCGCCGGGTTTCAGGCGTCCGCTCGATGCACTGCGGTTCCAGAAGAAGGACCTGACGCAGCTGGTGACCAGGCTGGAACGCGAGGCGCAGGCAGCCATCGCTGCAGCGGCCGCGCCGCCGCCGGAACCAAAAGCGCCGACCGAGTCGGCCTTCGGCATCAACAAGGCGCAGGTACTGGAAGCCTTTGCCGCCCATGCGCGCATGGATCTGGGCGCGTCGCTCGACAATGCCATCGGCATCTTTGGCGACGACGGCGCGCGCGTGAAGGCCAGCGTGCGCAAGTCCAAACGCAACGCGGTCTGGAACCCGGTGACACTGGCGCTTGGCCTGCATGACCTCCACCGCGTGCCACTGGGCCCGTTACGGCGCGCGTTCCAGACCCATGACTTCCTGCTGGACTGGGAAGACGACTGGGAACAGTCGCTGCGCCTGCTGGGCAAATAGACCCGATCAGCGCGCCAGCAGGCGCCGCAACTGCGCCGCCTGGTAGGCGCCGAAGGTATCGCTGAACAGGCAGCGGATCAGCGGATCGTCGACGACATCGACGTCCAGCAACGCACATTCGGCATCGGCATCGAACTGTGCATCGTTGATGCGCATGTACATCGTGGTGAGCGACTCGCCCTGTTCAAGCGCGCCATACAGTCTGGCGGCCGGAATTTCTGTCGTCCAGCCGAGCGGGCCGGTCCCGGTCACGAGCGTGGCCACGTCACCATCGAGCAGGTAATCGAACACGCTCGCCTGGCCCTGGTGGTCATACACCGAGAGCCGCCAGTAGCGCGCGCCGTCGAAGTAGCTTGAGGCCGCCTCGACCTCGCCGTATTTGGCAGGCACACCCGCGCGGCAGTAATCCACCACGCGCGCCATCTGCGCTTCACTCAGGGCCGCGAAATGCTGTGCGATCGACGCCGTCGACGGCGGCGCCGCATTGCCTTCATAAACGTAATCGACATCCTGCGGGCCCACGGGCACGAGCCATGCGAGCGGCGCCGCCGGTTGCAGCACCGCGCCGCCCAGCCGCACGGACGTACCGGGATCGAGCCGCACGATCGATGCCGCCGGCAGCGCCGCGCCCACCTCGCGCGCAAACTGCGCATAGGTGATCGGGAAGAACGCGCGGTTGTACCACGACCACGGCTCCTGTACGAACTGGCACGAACTGGGCACCACGTAGCGCGGTTGCAGCGCCTGCAGCTGCGCGATCCACTCGGCAGGCAGTTCGGGCGGCGCGGCTGCAGCGCGCGATGGCGTGAGCACTTCGATTTCGCGCATGGTCTGGAACGGCCACAGCACCATGTCCCACGGCCCCAGTCCGACCAGCTGGGCCAGCGTGTCATCGTCGATCCATGAATCGACGACATTGAGCACGTTCTGCCCGGCTGCCTGGACCTGGAACATCGAGTCGACGTCGACGTCCATCGCCTCGCGCGGGGTCACGGTGAACGGGCCGACCGTGACCGGGGTGTTCAGGCGCAGCGGCTGCACGTGCGTGAAGCCCAGCTTGCGCACCATCTCGAACAGTTCGTCAAAGATGCAGTAGATGTACAGGGGCGTGGCGCGGTCCAGCAGATCGAGGCTGTCGAGCGAGCAGTGATCGTCATGGAAGTGCGAGATGAAGACGGCGTCGAACCGCTGGCGGCGGATGGCCGCGACATCGAAGCGCACGTCCGGAAATGCATGGCAGTTGCGGCTGAACGGGTTCTCGAAGATCGTATCGAACGCGATCGTCGCGCCCTCGCAATCGAATACGTACCCCGCATGCAGGATGCGCGAAATGGTCAAGCCTGGCGTCGTCATTGGTCCCCCTTGGAGGCGGCATTCTACAGGGCACGCTGCGGGACGGCGCTTGTTGTCGCCAAACCGAACCGCTACACTGCACCACCCCAGCGTTTCCGAAAGTAGCAGATGATCATGAGCCGCCCCGTCCCCCGCGTCCTCCTTGCCGTGTGCGCGTTGCTGGTCACCGCTTGGGGCGCGCTGGCGCTGTGGTTCCAGCTGTCCAGGCCCGGCGGCTACGCCGCGATCGCCCTCTGGTCTCTTGCCGGCCTGGCCGCCACCATCGCCATCGCACGCGGCCCGGGCAAGTGGCCGGGCGCCAGGGCACTGGTCACCGGCGCCGTGGCGCTGGCCGTGCTGCTGGGCTGGTGGTTTTCACTGGCGCCATCGCACGACCGCGTGTGGGCCGACGACGTGTCGCGCATGCTCGTCTCGCATGTCGACGGCGATCGCCTCGTGCTGCAGAACGTGCGCAACTTTGAATGGCGCACTGAAACCGACTACACGCCGCGCTGGGAGACGCGTGACTATGACCTGGCTGGCATCGTGTCGGCCGACCTGATCATGTCCTACTGGATGGGTCCACACATCGCCCACACACTGGTGACGTTCGGCTTCAAGGATGGCAAGCAGCTCGTGTTCTCGCTCGAAATCCGCAAGGAGCGCACCGAAACGTTCTCCGCGGTCGGCGGCTTCTTTCGCCAGTTCGAACAGGTGATCATTGCCTCGGACGAGCGCGACCTGATTCGCACGCGCAGCAATGCGCGCGGCGAGCAGGTCTACCTGTATCGCCTGCGCGCCACGCCCGGGCAGCTGCGCGCCGTGCTGCTGGCCTACCTGGAGCGCGCCGAAGCATTGCGCCGCCAGCCCGAGTTCTACAACACGCTCACCAGCAACTGCACGACGATCCTGTACGAACTTGCGCACCGCATTGCACCGGACCTGCCGCTCGACTACCGCTTGCTGGCATCGGGCCACTTTGCCGAATACGCGTATGACCAGAACGCACTGACGCCGGGCGTACCGTACGCGGTGCTGCAGCAGCGCGGCCACATCAACGCGCGGGCGCGCCAGGCCGATATCGACGGCAGCGATTTTTCGCGCGCGATCCGCATCGGCGTACCCGGCATTCGCTGAGGCCACCGTGCCGGCACTTGCACTAGTTGCCGCAAGTCAAATCAGGACCGAAAGCTTCCACTAGTATCGACCATGGTCGAATGCGACGAGGGGGCAACCATGGCTGGGCATTACAAGCAATTGCGCCGATCGGCGAGAGGCAGTGTCGCCGTCGAGATGGCGCTGATCCTGCCGCTGTTCCTGATCCTGCTGGCCGGGCCGCTGTATATCGCCCGCGCTGCATGGTTTTACAGCGTGGGGCAGAAAGCGGCGCACGATGCGACGCGCTATATCGCGACCGCGACGCAGGCCGAAATTCGCACCGCTGGCAGCGGCTTCAACGAAGCACGTGTTCCTGCAATCGCCCGCTGGATCGCCCAGCAGGAGCTGGGCGAAATCGTCACGTTTTCCGATGGCATTCTCATCACGATTCTATGCGACGGCGACAATTGCGGTCTGCTGACGCCTGTCAGGGTTCGCACCGCCGTGCGTATCGGGTTGCACGATAATCTCCTCAGCGGCCTGACCGAGCAATACCTCGGCTCTACAGATATGGCCTTGTCCAGCGAAGTCACGATGCGCTATGCCGATCGTTAAGGCTGCTCGCCCGGCGCGCCAGCTTCTGCAAAGGGCGTCAGCCTGCGGAAAACAAGCCGGATCCATCAGCGTGATGTTCGTTGCCGCCCTGATGATCATCCTTGGGTTTCTTGCCCTGGCCCTCGACCTGTCCCTACTCACGCACCGCAAAATGGAACTGCAGAATGTCGCCGACACCGCTGCGTTGTCGGCAGCCCACGAACTTGACGGCACCCCAAGTGGTATCACGAAAGCACTGGACATGGCGTCGAACCGCTTCTTGCAAGGTGCCAACCGATTCACCTACAGCTACGGCAAGGCGACGATGACGTGGTCGGATACTGCCATCGAATTCGCCCGCAGCCCGTCCGGCCCGTGGCGCCCGGTCGGCGAAGCCATGACAAACCCTGTCGATCTGCTGTATGTACAGGTCGATACTGCAGGGCTGGATACCGAATACGGAACGGTCGCCACCCTGTTCCTATCAACGTTCACGGATCTTTCTGACGCCTTTACCAGCGCCCGCGCCGTCGCCGGCCGCTCTGCCATGAAGGTCACCCCGCTTGGCATCTGCGCCATGCGCGACGAAGCCCACCGCAACCATGGGGGTGAGCTGGAGGAATTCGGGTTTCGCCGGGGTGTGAGCTACAACCTGCTGGACCTGAACCTGCCCGGCGCCACCACCGGTCAGACCTTCATCGTCAATCCGGTTGCACAGGCCACGCCCATCACTGAAGTCGCGACGCTGGCGCCATTCGTCTGCACCGGCACGCTGGCCATGTCACGGCTCTCCGGTGGCACAGTGAAGGTATCGCCGTCGTTCCCGATCGACAAGCTCTGGCAGCAGCTCAATTCCCGCTTTGGCACCTACGGAACCGGTGCTAGCGCATGCGATGCCCGCACGGCGCCCGCCGACACCAATGTCAAGGAATTCACCTTCAACAGCGGCACCCCCTGGATGGGCGCGACGCCCGCGCAGCAGTCGGCCACGCTGCTGGCGACAACCGAACGCCGATGGACCGTTGCTGGCCCCGACACGGCGCCCGCTGGCACCCTGGGCGTGCAATTCGGCCCGCTCTGGTCGTACGCCAAGGCGGTCCCGTATGCATCGTATGTCAGTGCGGGCACGCCGGAACCGGCAACCGGCTATCCAACCTATGACGTCACTGCATGGAGCACCCTGTACACACCGGGTCAGCCGACCACCTCCTCGACCACGCCCTATCCCGAGACCGCGGAAACGCCCACACCCTACTCGTACACGACCGGTACCCAATTCTTCAAAAACCCATCGGGAAGTAACAAGAGTCTCGCCAGGCGCCGCGTCCTGCACCTGCCCTTGCTCGCCTGTCCGGTCACTGGCAGCGACGCCACGGTGCGCGGCATCGGCAGATTCTTCATGACCGTTCCTGCCACGCAGACCTCTCTGTACGGCGAGTTCGCAGGCCTGGCGACCGAGCAGTCCCTGGGCACCCGCATCGTCCTGTACCCCTGACGGATGGACTTGACATGACCCGCCAAACGCCAACGCGGCAACGTGGTGTCGCCGCCGTCGAATTCGCCGTGGTGGCCGTGATCTTTTTCATGCTCTTCTTCGGCATTGTCGACATCATCCGGGCACTCTATATCTGCAATATCCTGCAGGAGGTGACGCGGCGCGCGACGGCGCTGGCCGTCAATACTGACTTCACCGATGCGGCGGCGATGCTGAACGTACGCACGCAGGCGGTGTTTCGCACGACGCCCGGCATGCTTGCATTTGCCGACCCCATCTCCGACGCTCACGTCAAGATCGATTATCTGCACATCCCGGCGACATCGGATCCCGTCCCGATCGGGACAGGATTGCCGGCAAGTCCTCAGCAAAACCGGATCAATTGCACGTCCAATCCCAACGCGGCCAACTGCATCCAGCTGGTCCGGGTGCGGATCTGTTTGCCTGGGGGCGCCAGCGATGTCTGCGATCCGGTGCCGTACCAGCCCCTGGCGTCGTTCGTCCCGTTTTCATTCGGCCTGCCCAGCGCGACCACCATCGCCCGGGCCGAGACCCTGGGCATGCCGCCCGGCGTGCCAGTCCCGACGGGCGGCAGCTAGCGTTTACAGGACGTCGGGCGCAGTGTCGCCTGCCAAACGGGAAATCGCAACCTTCGCGATGCGGCGATCCTCGACCGCGACGACTTCATAGCGCCAGCCATCGAGCTCGATGGCCTGTCCCGGTTCGGGCATCGACGCGAAGCGCGCCAGCAGGAAGCCGGCCAGCGACGTGTAATCGTCATCGCCCACCAGAGAATCGGTCTCGAGCACCTGTTGCAGCTGGTGCAGATCGGCCGCGCCATCGGCTTCCCACAGGTCCGGGCCCTGCGGCCGGATCGCCAGTTGCTCGTCCTCGTCCGGGAACTCCCCGGCGATCGCCTCCAGGATGTCCACCGGTGTCAGGAGGCCCTGGACGATCCCGAATTCATCCGTCACCAGCACCGGCTGGCCGTGTGCGCGCTTGAGCGTCTCCATCGCGCCCAGCACACCGGCCGTGTCGGGCAGCAGGATCGGCGCGCGCACGATGCCGCCGTCAGGCGCGGCGTCGATGCGCCCGTGCAGCATCAGCGCGCTGACCAGGTCCTTGGTGCGAGCAATGCCCACCAGCTGGTCCAGCTGGCCGCGAGCGACCGGCATGCCGCTATGGGGCGACGCCTGCAACTGGCGCAGGATGGTGTCGGCATCGTCGTCGAGGTTGACCCACGTGAGTTCCGAGCGCGGCGTCATGACCGAGCGGATCGACCGGTCGGCCAGCGCCAGCACGCCGCTGACCATATTGCGTTCTTCGGCGCCGAACGCTTCCGGCTCGGTCACCGGTTCATCCTCCGGTTCGGCATCGGCATCCACGTGCGCGCGCTTCTTGCCGCCCATCAGGCGCAGCACCGAATCGGCGGTGCGGTCGCGCAGTGGCACGCGCGCTTCCTGCTTCAAAAAATTGCGGCGTGCGAACTGGTTCAGCGCCTCGATCAGGATCGAGAAACCGATGGCTGCGTACAGATAGCCTTTCGGAATATGAAAGCCCAGGCCTTCGGCAACCAGCGACAGGCCGATCATCAAGAGGAAGCTCAGGCACAGCACGACGACGGTCGGATGCGCATTGACGAAACGCGTCAGTGGCTTGGAGGCCAGGATCATGACGCCGATCGAGATGACCACCGCAGCCATCATCACATACAGGTTGTCGACCATGCCGACGGCGGTGATGACCGCATCGAGCGAGAACACGGCGTCGAGCACGACGATCTGCGCGACCACGGCGCCGAAGCCCGCATACACGCGCGACCTGGTCTGCACATGCGTGACGCCTTCCATGCGTTCATGCAGTTCGACGGTGGCCTTGAACAGCAAAAATACGCCGCCCAGCAGCAGGATCAGGTCGCGGCCGGAAAACGCCATCGAGCCAAGCGCAAACAGGGGCGTCGTCAGCGTGACGAGCCACGAGACGATCGTCAGCAGGCCAAGGCGCATCAGCATGGCCAGGGACAGGCCAATCAGGCGCGCCTTGTCGCGCTGGTGCGGCGGCAGTTTGTCCGCCAGGATGGCGATGAAAATCAGGTTGTCGATGCCCAGGACGATTTCCAGGACAACGAGCGTGAGCAGACCCGCCCAGATGGTGGGGTCGAATAGCCATTCCATGTATTACCTCTTGTTTGAATCAGTGTGAACGTGCAGCCGCGCGGGGGCGCAGCGAGGGTGTGCCAAAAATTGGCACAGGCAGGCGTCACACCGCGCGCGGTGGCTTGAACAAGGGGTGCCAGGACCGGCTGGCGTGGGACAGGAATGGGGGTGCGGGCGCGCCGCCGCGCACATCGGCCAGGCGCAGCGAGAGCTCTTCGTTGATGGTGTCGTGCACGTCGGCGCCGGCCGGCGGTTCATCGGGATCGATGTCGCAGTTGGTCTGGCAGTCGTAATTATCGGGCAGGTAGGCGTCGGCGAACACCGGCGCGGAGGTCAACTCAACGAGCGGTTCGGACGCGATGACGCGCTGCGCTGGTTCGGGCGGCAGCATCGCGGATGCGGCCATGGCCAGGGCAAACATGTTCAGGGGGAGCAGCAGGATCAGGCAGATGACGAATACTCGTCTCATATACAGGAGGGAACTACCGCAAAAAAGCCGGCGACCCGATCATTTTAGCATGGCCCCGCGCACGCCATTCGTGCGCGCCGCACGCACGGCGGCCCTCTTGTACAATGGCCGCCACCTTACCCACCGGCCCTGCCGGGAAGCATCCGATGCACACATCTGCCCAGCGCATGAGCGCGCTGCTCGACTATCTCGTCGAGCAGGCCAAAGACATAGATCCTTCCGCGTTTACGCTCGCGAAAGTCACCGAATTCAAGAAAACCTTTACCGACCTGTCGACGCTGCCGTGGATCGAATTCAACGTCGAGACCGAGCAAGATGACCTGTGGCTGCGCGTGCACCGGCTCGAGTCCACATCGCCGCCGTTGCTGGCCGATCCGGCGCTGGCGCCCTATCTGGTGATCGGCGCCGACCCGTCCGGCAATTCGCCGGCGCTCAATGAGGCCACGCTGGCCGATGCGCGCCATGACGACGCCGCCCATGCCACCGGTGACGACGCGATACAGCGTGTTGAAGAACGCGATGCAGAGCGCCGCGCGCGCGTCGCGCAGGGGCTGGCTGCCTACCTGCCGCCGTGGCAGGAATGGGCGGCGCGCGAGCGTCCGCGGCGCCAGGTGATCACGCTGTATGCGGACCTGTTCGCGCTGAAGGCCCGGCTCGAATCCGAAGAAGCGGCGCGTCCGCTGGAACTGGTCTGGGGCATGGGCCTGTCGTCGTGGCAGATGCGCACCCCGGCGCCTGTCGACTTCCATTACCCGCTCATCACGCAGGCGCTGGAAATCGACATCGACCCGACCTCGCACGCCATCGGCCTGCGGCCCCGCCAGCTCGACGCGCACCTGGAACTCGATGCGTTCGCAGCGTGCGGCGTGCCTGGTATCGGCGACGTCGAACGCGCGGCGCGCAGCCTGCTGGCCGCGCGCGGCGACAGCACGCTCTCGCCGTTCGCACCCGAGATGATCGAGCCGATCCTCAAGCTGATCGCCGGCCAGGTCAGCGCCGACGCGCGCTACGACATGGCCGCCACACAGGCGCCGCCCCCTGGCGAGCGTCTCGTCGTCACACATGGCTGGGTGATCTTCGCCCGGCCGCGCGCGACGCACTTCCTGATCGACGACATCGCGCGCCTGAAAGACCGCGTGGACGACGCCGACGCATTGCCGGACGGGCCGCTGAGCCTTGTCACGCCGCCCGGCAGCGCGGTGCTCGAGCACGAGCCGATCGCGTTTCGCGGCCTGTCCGGCGGCGCCGTCAATGCCGGCGAGCCGCGCGAGCTGTACTTCCCGTTGCCGTACAACCGCGAGCAGGAAACCATCGTCCAGCAACTGGAACGTTCGCCCGGCGTCACGGTCCAGGGCCCGCCCGGCACCGGCAAGACGCACACGATCGCCAATATCATCAGCCACTACCTGGCCTCGGGCAAACGCATCCTGGTCACGTCCAAGGGCGAGCCGGCGCTGAAGGTCCTGCAAGAGAAGATTCCCGAATCGATCCGGCCGCTGACCGTCGCCCTGCTCTCGGGCGACAAGGAAGGCATGCGCCAGTTCCAGGCGTCGATCGAAGCGATCATCCACACGCTGTCGCATCTGAACCCGCAGCTCGAGACCGAGGCGATTGCCGCGTGCCGTGTCGCGCTCGACCGCGCGCATGCCGAAACCGCCGCCATCGACACCCGCATCGACGAGATCGCGCATGCGCAGCTGGCCGCCGTCAGTGTCGACGGCGTCGAGATGCGTGCGCAGAAGATGGCTGAACTGGTCATCGACGGCAAGGACCGTTTCGGCTGGTTCGACGACGACCTTTCGCTTGCCCCGCACCACGCGCCGCCATTCGGCGACGAACAGGCGATGGGATTGCGCGAGGCGCGGCGCCGGCTCGGCGCGGATCTGGTGTACTGCAATGCGCGGCCGCCAGCAGCCGACGCCCTGCCATCGGCGCAGACCATCGGCCGTCTGCACGACACACTGCTGGCCATGCGCGACATTGAGCGCGATGAAGCCAGCGGCGCGCTGCCGCCGCTGCGCGCGACCACGCCCGACGTGTTTGCCGCCGCACAGGCGTTGCAGACGGCGCTGGCCGGCGCCATTGCCACCGCCGCCGAGGTCAAGGCTTCGGGCGTCGACTGGGCCCACGCCGTGCGCCTGAAATCCCGCCAGTCGCAGTTCGTCACCGAGCGCGGCGCGTTCGAGGCGCTGCTGCCCGAGATGGATGCGCTGCTGCGCGCACGCGCCGAATTCATGCAACGCCCCGTCACGGCGCCGACCGAAGCACTCGGCAATCCAAAAGCCGTCGACGCCATCAACCGCGCCGTCGAGACGGGCAAGCCGTTCGGCCTGCTGTCATTCGGCGGCGGCGACGTCAAACAGCAAATTGCCGCGATCCGCGTGGCCGGCCTGGCGCCGGCCTCCAGCGACGACTGGGCCCACGTGCAGCGTTACGCCGCGCTGCAGAACCGCCTGCACTCGTTCGCCGTGCGCTGGAATGCCTTCGCACCCGACCTGTCGCTGCCGGTCCTGGTGGCCGACGTGGCGCAACTGCGCGCCATCGAGCAGATCCTGACCACGGCCCGCGCCGCGCATGCCCAGGCAACCACGCACGACGTGCAGTTGCCGAGCCTGGCCCAGGCGGTGTTCAGCCAGCCGCCAACGAACGACCTGCTGGGCGGCGAGGCCGACCTGCTGCGCGTGCGCGACTACCTGGCGCGCCACCTCGCGCGCGCCGGTCTCGAACAGGCCCGCACCGCCATGGCCGCGCTGCATGGCGTGCTGGCCGGGGCCGATGGTCCCGTCGGTGTGCGTCTGCGTGACTTCGCCGGGCAGACGCTGGGCTCACCAAGCCTGGCGGCCGACACGGTCAGTGCCGACTATGCCGCCCTGCTCGCGGAACTGCGCCGCATCGCTGCGCTGGCGCCCGACCTGGCCGCCGTGCGCGACCTCGCCGAACAGGTCGCGCAGCATGGCGCGGCGCGGCTTGCGACACGCTTGATGACCATCCCGGTCGACGCCCACGGCGACGACGCCGTATTCCCCGTGCGCTGGCGCGATGCCTGGACCTGGGCACGCCTCAAGAGTTACCTCGACGGCATCGATGCCCGCGACGAGATGCTGGGCCTGGCCGAGCGCCGCCACGAACTCGAACGGGGCCTGGCGCGCCTGTACGAACAACTGGTGTCGAAATCGTCCTGGCTGGCCACGCGCCGCCTGGCCGGCCAGAACGTCCTGAGCGCGCTGGAAACCTACCGCACGTCGATGCGCAAACTGGGCAAGGGCACGGGCGTGAATGCGGGCCGCTACCGGCGCGATGCGCAGGAAGCGATGGTCAATGCGCAGGCCGCCGTGCCGTGCTGGATCATGAGCCATGCCCGCGTGTCCGAAACGCTGCCGGCAACGCTCGGGGCGTTCGATCTCGTCATCGTCGACGAGGCCAGCCAGTCCGACCTGTGGGCGCTGCCGGCGGTCTTGCGGGGCAAGCAGCTCCTGGTGGTTGGCGACGACCGCCAGGTCTCGCCCGAAGCGGGCTTTGTCTCGGCCGCCAAGATCACCGACCTGCGCCGGCGCTTTCTGGCCGGCCAGCCATTCGAAGCAGTGCTCACGGCCGACATGTCGCTGTACGACATCGCCTCGACCGTGTTTGCCGCCTCGAAGGTCATGCTGCGTGAGCATTTCCGTAGCGTCGCGCCGATCATCGCCTACAGCAACCGCGTGTTCTACAAGGGCTTCATCCAGCCGCTGCGCATTCCCAAGGCGTCCGAGCGGCTCGATCCGCCGCTGATCGACGTGTTCGTGGCCAACGGCTACCGTGAAAACAAGGGCCTGAACCGCCCCGAGGCCGAATTCATCGTGACCGAAATCGACGCCATCCTGCGCGATCCGGCCTATGCCGGGCGCACGCTGGGCGTGGTGTCGCTGCTGGGGCCCGAACAGGCGCAGCTCATCGACAAGATGGTGCGCTCGCGCTGCGACATGGCCGAACTGGTCAAGCGCAACTTTGCCTGCGGCGACGCGCGCCTGTTCCAGGGCAGCGAGCGCGATATCATGTTCCTGTCGATGGTCGCCGACAGCAAGCAGCACCACGCGCTATCCGGCGTGCAGTTCGACCAGCGCTTCAATGTCGCCGCCTCGCGCGCGCGCGACCGCATGTACCTCGTGCGCTCGGTGAAGCTCGAAGAGCTGTCGACGCTCGATTTGCGCCGCACGCTGGTCGAGCATTTCGCCAAACCGCTCGAAGCCAATGAAGAAGCCACGAGCCTGATCGAACTGTGCGAATCCGGTTTCGAGCGCGATGTGTACACGGAGCTGTTCGAGCGCGGCTACCGCGTCATTCCGCAAGTGCCGGCGGCCGGCTACCGCATCGATATGGTGGTAGAAGGTGCGCACGACCGGCGCCTGGCGATCGAGCTCGATGGCGACGACTTCCATGGGCCGGACCGGTGGCAGGCCGACATGGGCCGCCAGCGCGTACTCGAACGTGCCGGCTGGACCTTCTGGCGCTGCTTCGCGTCGACCTGGTCGCTGCAGCGCGCGACGATCCTGGCAGAGTTGCTGGCGCGCCTGGCGGCGATGGGCATCGAGCCGCTCGGGGCCCTGGCGCGCACGCCGCTGCTGGTCGAATACCGCGAATGGGGACGCGATGCGCTTACCGGGGAAACGCCACCGTCACCACACAGCCCTGAGCATCTGCCTTCCGGGCAATCATGACCGTGGCCCCATGCTGGTCGGCGATCTGGCGCACGATGCTCAGGCCCAGGCCGGCGCCCGACTTGCCACCGGGCCGTAGCCGGTAATAGGGACGGAACACGTTTTCCGTTTCCTCGTCCGGCACCGGGTCGCCATCGTTCGACACGCGCAGCAGGCATTGGCCGTCGGTGCAGTCGATGGCCACGTCGATATCGCCGCGCGCCAGGCCATGCCGGGACGCGTTCTCGATCAGGTTGCGCAGCAGTTGCTGCAGCCGGTACGGGTCGCCCTGCACGCTGCAATCGTGCGTGGCGGACAAGCCGAGGGACTGGCCGCGCCTGTCGAGCAAAGGTTCCTGCAGCGCCATCACGTCGCGGCAGACTTCTGCCAGCGAGACCTGGCGCTGCAACTGCATGTCGGTGCCGGACGCAAGCCGGCTGAAGGTCAGCAGCTGCTCGGCCAGCTGCGTCGTGCGCTCGAGCGCGCCCACCGCCTCGCCGAGCGACGCGTCACACTCGGCCTGATTGGCCGCCCGCAGCGCATTCTGCACATGCAGTTGCACCGCCGCGATCGGCGTGCGGATCTCGTGCGCCGCCGCATCGATGAACTGCTGTTCGCGCTCGAACGCGGCGGCTACCCGCTGCAACAGGCTATTGAGTTCATCGACTACCGGCGCCAGCTCGCGTGGCAGGTCGGGCAGTTCGACGGGCGCGAGCGACTCCGGCTCGCGCCGCGCGATGGCGTCGGCCAGCGTGCGCAGCGGCGCCAGGTTCGTCGCCAGCACCAGGTTGACCGCCAGCACCAGCAGGATGCCGCCGATGATGACGGGCGCCAGCACCGACGCCCCGAGCTGCTCGACCATTTCTTCACGCACCTCGTCCTTTTCGGCCACGACCACCCACACATGGCCCGATTGCAGCGCGAACACCTGCCACAGGGTCTCGCCCAGCAGCTTGCTGGTGTAGCCTGCCGCCAGTGGCGCGAGCGCTGCTTCCGGCGCCGACGCCGAGCGGGCCACGAGGCGCCCGTCGGCGTTCCAGACCTGGAAGGCGATCTTGTGTTCGTACGGGTGACCATACGGCGTTGCGCCGCCCGAATAGCCGAGCTGCTGCGGAATCTGGATGACGATGGGCGCGCCGATGGTGGCGGTTTCGAGCTGGTGGGCGACCAGCGTTTCGAGCACGCGCGCCGAACTGGCCAGGCGCGCGCTGAAAAATTCTTCGGACTCGTAGCGGGCGAACCAGTGGGCGGCCAGCGAGATACCCCCGAGGATCAGGAGCATGCACGCCATCGTGCGAACGATCAGGCGCCGGCGGATCGAATAGCGGCGCCCGCTCATGTGGCAGGATTGCCGATGCGGTAGCCAAGCCCGCGCACCGTCTTGATCAGCTCAGGATCGGTCTTGCGCCGCACATGGTGCACATAGACGTCGATGGCATTGCTGGCCACGCCCTCGCCCCAGCCGTACAGCGACGCTTCGAGTTCGCTGCGGGTAAACACCTTGTTGGGCTGCTCGACGAGCCGCCTGAGCAGCATGAATTCGCGGTGCTGCAGATCGATCGGCTGGTTTTTCCAGCTGACCGCCATGCCCGCGAGATCCAGTGCCAGGTCGCCAAAGCGCAGCTGGTTGACCGACAGGCCGGCACGGCGCCGCTCGAGCACCCGCACCCGCGCCAGCAATTCGTCGACATCGAACGGCTTGATCAGGTAATCGTCGGCGCCCAGGTCGAGTGCGACGATCCGGTCGCGCACCGCATCGCGCGCCGACAGCACCAGCACCGGCACGGCGTTGCCGGCGCGCCGCACCCGTGCCAGGACGTCGATGCCGTCCAGGCGCGGCAGGCCAAGGTCGAGGATGGCCAGGTCGAACGCATTGTGCTCCAGCGCGGCGACCGCCGCCACGCCATCGCCCACGTGTTCGACCGTATAACAGGCCCGCCCGAGGGCAAGCTTCAGGCCCGATGCCAGCGATTCGTCATCTTCGACAAGTAGTATTCGCATCCCGCGCGTCTCCAGCAGCTTGTTATTTGCGCTTGGCCGCGACCTGCGCCAGCAACGTTTCGGCTTCGGCCCGCCGTCCCGAATCGGCCAGCTTGCGGCCGGGCCGCGCCGGCGCCTGCAGTGCCTTGCGCAGGCAGCGCTCGGCGCCGGCAAAGTCACCCTGACGATATAAAAAGTCGCCAAGGAAGAAGTTGGCGTCGATGCCGTCCGGGTTCAGCGCCAGGCCCTGCTGCAGGTACTCGCGCGCCTTGTCCTTGTCGCCAAAGCCGATCGGCCACCCCGGCACCTGATAATACAGGCTCCCGAGGCTCGTGTACGCGGAACCGCCCAGCGCCTTCGGGTCGGCCTGCAGCGCCGCTTCGAAGTCCTTCTTCGCCGTTTTTGCCAGGCCCAGCGCGCCCAGGCCGCCCTTGGCGCCGGCGTGGCTGGCCACGACGATGCCATGCCAGATCAGCACCCCGGCGCTGTCGGGATAGCGCGACAGCACCGTGTCGGCCTCGGCGCTCAGCGCCTCGAATGCGCGCTCCTGTCCACCGGCGGGCGCGCCGTACTTCACTTGTTCCCAGCGCTGTTGCAGGGTAGTGACGGCGTCGTCGGCAGGTGCGGCCAGGGCGACGTTGAAGGCTGCCATGCCCAATACGAATGTGGTGAGTGTGCGATGCGATAATTTCATGATGACCTCGGTTGTGCGCGCCGGACAGGCGCCGGCATGTGTTTGCGAATGACAGGCAACTGGCCCCGGATGGCCCGGTCGGGCAAGGCGGGCAGCAGGTGGTTCAGCAGGACCAGCAGCGCTTCCTTGAGCCCCGGCTTGTGCTCCCACGCCGAACCTTCGATGAACGCGCATAACTGGCGCGCCACATCGGCCGGCTCGTCCAGTGCCACGCCCATCTCGGCGTTCATCGCCTCGACCGGTCCGGTATTGATCGGCGTGCGGGTCGCGCGCGGGATGAAATGCCGCACCTCGACGCCGGTATCGGCCAGCTCGCGCCGCAACGCCTGCGTGAAGCCGCGCAGGCCGGCCTTGCTGGCGCAGTAGCCGGCAAATCCGGGGTAGCCAAGATAGCCGAACAGCGAGCCGACATTGATGACCTGCGCGCTCGATGCGTTGCGCAGCTGTGGCAGCAGTCGCTGCGTAAGCAGCATCGGCGCGAGCAGGTTGACCTCGAGCAGGTTGCGCAGCGCCGCCGGATCCTGGCTCTGGAACGCATGGAAGTCATTGATGCCGGCGTTGTTGATCAACAGATTGACGCCGCCCAGCTCGCTCGCCGCCGCGACCACCGCATCGAGCGTGGCCGCCTGCGTGGCGTCGCCCACGACGATCCGCACCAGATGCGGTCCAAGCCGTGCACGCAGCGTCTCGAGCACGCCGCGGTTACGGCCGACGAGCACCATCGACGTGCAGTACGGCGCCAGGGCCACCGCAAGCGCCTGGCCGATGCCCCCGCTCGCGCCGGTCAGGACCAGCCGCCATTTCATGTGCGCCATGCTAGACCCCGGCCAGGCTGGCGCTGCGCTGCGGCAGGCTGCGGAAGATGTCGCCGTACAGGCGATACATCATGCGTGCACTGTGGATGATGGCTTCGCGGTCGGCGGCCCGCTCGACCCGGTTCATCAGGCTCACGAAGAATGCGACATGGGCCAGGTCGAGACTGCCGTGCGACGTCAGGTAGCTGAACGCTGCGTCCGGCAGATCCAGGCGCAGCTGGATGGTCTGCGCGGCCTGCGTGGCCAGCGCGGTGCTGGTACCTTCCAGCACATGCACCATGCCGAAGAAGCAAAGCGGGTTGCCGCGGTCGATGCCGTGGTAAGCGTAGGCCACCATCAGTTCGGTCGCCGGCAGCGGCCGCGAATCGCGCGCCAGCTTCGGGTCGCCACCACAGGCGGCGATATCGGACAGGATCCACGCCTCGTGGCCGATTTCTTCTTCGATGTATTCGGCAATGGCCTGGCGCAGCCACGCCTGCTCGTCACCCAGCCGGCTGCCGCATGCCATCATCAACGGGACCGTGTGCTTCACGTGGTGATACGCCTGCGTCAGGAAGGCCACGTACTGGGCCAGATCGATGTCGCCCGTCAGTGCCTGCTGTATCAGCGGCGTGCCCAGCAGTTGCTGGCGCTGGGGTTCGGTGTGCTGGCACAGGATGTCGTAAAACTGCATACATTGCTCCTTCAGGATTGGTAAATTTGTTCGATGTGCGCCGCGCAGCGCAAGCGCGCCGTGTCGCGCCGCAGGCGTCCGTTGACGGTCGCGGTGCCATCGGCTTCGCTGAACGGCGCGGTACGGAACCACGCGCCGATGCGCGCATAATCGGGCAACTCCTGGTTGACCCGTTCGACGGCGGCGTCGATCACTGCATCCGGCGCATCCGCCTGCAGCGGCACGATGGCCGCCGCCAGGTAAGCGCAGGCGTCGCCGACCACCATCGCCTGGGCCATGACGCCCGTGCCGAGCAGCAGCGACTCGGGCCACTCGGGCGATACGTTGCGCCCGTAGGCGGTGACCAGCACATTGTTCTTGCGACCGTCGATGTACAGGTAGCCGTCGGCATCGAGATGGCCGATGTCGCCGGTGCCGAGCCAGGTTTCCTCGCCAGGCGTGCAGGTTCCGGACGCCTGGCCCAGATAGCCCGCCATGACGCCGCCACCGACTTCGATCTCGCCGTCCGGCGCGATGCGCACGCTGCGATTGGGCAGCGGTTTGCCAGCGCTGCCGATCCGCGCCTGCCCCGGCAGATTGAGCGACACGACCGAGCCGCACTCCGACAGGCCGTAGCCTTCGTACACGGGGAAACCCCTGGCCTGCGCCGCCTCGATCAGCGCCCTGGGCGTCCTGGCCCCGCCGACGGCGATGAACTTGAGACTGGCAATGCGTGGATCGTCCGGCCGCACCGCGCCCACGAGCGCCTGCAGCATTTGCGGCAACAGGATCACGCTCTCGGCGCGCGTGGCGGCAATGGCGGCAAGACAGATACCGGGATCGAACGACGCCGCGCCGCGCAGACCGGTCATGGCCAGCGGCAGGCTGATATTGAGCGCGCCCGACAGCATGGCCGTGTAGGTACCGGCGATGTTTTCAAGCAGGACCGACAACGGCAGCAGGTTCAGATGGCGCCGGATCTCCAGGCCGGCCAGGGCATCGGCCAGCACCTGCGCCAGCGCCCACTGCTGGCTGGAACCCAGGCACACGCCTTTTGGCTGGGCGGTGGTGCCCGACGTGAACGTCACTTTCTGCACGCCGTGCGGCACGGTGCCAGGCAGCCTGGGTCCCGCATGCAACGCTAACGCACCGGGCGTGGCAACCGCCTTGGTGTAACCGAGCGCGCCCGCCAGCGCCGCATCGGCGCAGAACAGCCCATCGACGGCGGCCTGCGTCAGCGCATGGCGCCACTGGGGGGGCGTGAAGAACGATGGCAGCGGCACCAGCGTCATCCCTGCCTCGTGCACGGCAAGGTCGATGGCAATCCATTCGGGCCCGTTATCGGCCAGGATCGCCAGCGCAGCTCCCGGGCGGAAGGTCGCGCGCAGCAGTTGCGCCAGCGCCTCGACACGCTCGATCAGCACGCCAGCGCTCCAGGTACCGTGCGCGCCTTCGAGCACGGCGCCGCTTGGGGGGAGATTAGCGCGCCAGTTGATCATGACCGAATCCAATATTGCCGAACATGACTTGCGGATGGGTCGCGTAATAGCTGCCCCATGCCCCCTGCGCCTGCCCCAGGCGCGCCGGATCGGCGTCCGCCAGCACCGACGGCGCGAGCCGCAGCCGCGCGAATGAATTGAGCAGTGCGCGCGTGGCGGTGAACGTGACCCAGATCAGGCCCTGGCAATGCAGCTGGTGCGTCATGGCCACGATCAGCGCGCGCGCGGCGCCCGCATCGGTACTGGCCAGATTGCCCACTTCGACGATGCTGCCGCGTGCGACCGGCCGGCCGGTGCGCGCGCCGATTTCGGTCTCGACGGGGCCGTCCAGATAATGTTCGAGAAACAGCCGGCCCTCGCCCGCCAGCGAATAACCGAGCGCCGCCACCCAGCGCCCGGCGCTGTCGCGACGGCCGGCGAGCGTATGGCAGAAATGCTGCAGGGTGGCGCCATAGACGCGGGCAAACTCGGCGGCGATGAAGGCTTCGAGCGATGCGCGTTCCGGATGGTCCGGCGCCACGATCTCAAGATGGCGCCCGGCCCCGGCTGCGGCGGGTGGCGTGGCGCTGGCGCGGGTCGCGCATGGCATGGTGGTCGACACTGGTCACTCCTTTTGTTGTTCCCATGGCGAAACTTATGGGGGCAACATTAAGGCCAGATTAATCGACGTTGGCAGTGCGGAGGGTCAGCGGGACAGTGCCCGTGGCCGGTGCTTAGCGCCAGGCGCTGTCGGCCCCGGCATCGAAGACGAGAAAGCGCGACGGTCCATCCCTGAAATTATTATCCGAGGCGATCACCAGCGAACGGTGGCCGTTGGCCAGCCTGGGCCCCCATGCCATCGCCTCGTAATTGTCGGACCACCCAGCCGGCAGCTGCGCATTGCTCAGCAACTGGCGCTTGACGGCCGGCCGCACGCCAGCGGCAATCGGCGCGTCCGGGTCGAGCGCGCTGGCGCCCTGCAGGTCGACGTCATACAGGCGCACATCGAACGTGAAATCCTGCGCCGTCTGGCGGCCGGCGCGCTCGATGATCAGCAGGCGGCGGGGCCCGATGGCCAGGACCTCGGCAATGCCGTTTTCGCTGTAACCGCCCGGGCGGCCCGGCGGCAACACCGGCTCGAGCCGGTACGCATACTGCGCCAGGATGCGGCCCTGCCGGTCCAGCAGGCTGAGCCGCGTAAACGCGCCCTGGCCCGGCGCCGACGCCTGGCCGTCCTGGATCAGCGCACCTTCCATTGCCAGCCACAGGTGCTGGCCATCGGCACTGAAACTCAGGCCCTCCGGCCCCGCATTGCTGCGCCCACCGGCTTGCGCATCGGGCTGGATCTGCAGCGCCGGGGGAAATGGCGGCGCGCTGAGAGGCGCGCCATCCATGCCGGTACGGGCCAGCAGCATCGGAGAGCGCGCGGCGCGATCGCCTTCGCCGGCAAACCAGAGACTGCGCTCGAGTGGATCGATGCGCAGCGTCTCCAGGTCGGCCACCTGCCCGGGCTCGCCGCGCCGCGCATACGGCGCGCCGCCAGCCTGCACCAGCGGCTGCATGCCGGTGATCTGCACGCCCGCGACGCGTTGCGCGTCGTAGTCGATGCGGGCGCGGTAGAAACGCGTCGGACCATGCACGCCACGATCGTCGCTGATGATGAGCCATTGTCTGGTCACGCTGTCGTAATCGATGCCGGACAAGCCACCGACGCGCGTCTCGCCGACGCGCATGTCACCCGCCAGTTGCGCGGTGCCGATCAGGCGCAGGTTGGGAGAAGGCGTGCTGCAGGCAGTGAGCAGCAGCGCAGCAGAAATGGCGAAAAGCCGGCGAATGAAGGTCATGGCGGTTTGCGAAAATTCCGGCGCACCCGCCGGCAAACGGCCATTATCCCTCAAGCGCCGGCCCTGCCGCCAGCCTGCCCTGCCTTACATCCTGAAGCGCAGGCTGACGCCATACGTCGTCGGGTTGTAGCGGATATCGCGCGGCTGGTACTGCCCCAGCGAGCTTTCATACTTGGTGCGCGTCAGGTTGATGGCGTCAAATTGCAGCGACACGTTGTCGTTGATTTCATAGCCGATGCTCAGGTCGACGAAGGTCGCGGCCTTGACCACGCGGTCCTGGCCGAACGGCGCTTCGGCGATCTGCTCGACATAATCGCCCCGGCGCGTGGCGGCCAGGCGGCCGGTGAAGCCGCTGCCTTCGTACAGTAGCGCAAAGTTGTAGCTCTGGCGCGAGACGCCGGTAAGCGCCGTCGTCGTGAACTGGTCGCTGTCGAACGCGGTGCGCGACTGGTTGTCGCCATCGATGTAGGTGGCATTGAACTGTGCACCCAGCCCGCTCCAGGCGCCCGGCAGGAAGTCGGCAAACTTCTGGATGCCGAATTCGGCGCCGCGCAGGCGGCCCTTGCCGGAATTTTGCGGCCGGTTCACGCGGTAGATCTGGCCGTCGATGCTTTCATCCTGCGTGAAGTTTTGCTGGTAACCCTTGATATCGCGGTGAAACAGCGCGATCTGCGCGTAGCCGTTCTTCTTGAAATAGTACTCCAGCGTGGCGTCGAGGTTGGTCGACTTGGTCGGCTCCAGCAAGGGGTTGCCCGCGCCGCCGCTGCCCGCCACGTTGACCGTCGGCGCAATCAAGGACAGCGACGGATTGAGCGCACCGAACTCGGGCCGCGTGATCGTCTTGCCGACCGACAGGTGCGATTGCAGGTTCTCGCGCCAGCCGATCGTCGCCGTGGCGCTTGGCAGCACATTGGTTTCCGACGTCGACTGGTCGATGTCGGTGATCACGTCGCCAATGCGGCTCTGGCCGCGCAAGTCGCGGTTCACGCGCACGACGCGCACGCCGGCTTCGCTCTTGATGCCCACACCGGCGATCTCATGGTCCCAGCGCCCGGCCGCATACAGCGTGATGTTCTTTTCTTTCTGGTCGAACGCGCGCGCCGGGTCTTCGGCAATGCGCCCGCTGGCCAGGCCATAACCATTGCGCACCGCGTCAGCCTGGTCGATCAGGAAGTCAGCCGACGGGGCGCTCCAGGCGCCACCCAGGCGGTCCAGCCCCGGCACCAGGTGCTGGAAGGCCGGGCCAAAGGCGCCGATCGGCGTCGGGCGCGCCCCGGCAAAGTCGGCGTGGCCTTCGGCGCCGTGGTAGCTCGCCTTGCGCGACGACAGCCGCACGCCGCCCAGCAGCGCCTTGAAGGCGCCATCGCCCGGCATCCGGTAGACCGCGTCGGTGCGCCACTGCAGCTGGGTACCGGCCTGCTCGTTCCAGTTCTGCACCATCCCGCGCAGCACATACGCATTCGGGTCTTGCAGCACATTGGCGTTGCCGCCCTTGGTGATGGCATTGAAGCCGCCATGGCCGTCGGCGCCATACGCGTACACATTGGCGCTCACGCCAGGCGCCTGCTGGTCGACGATCAGCGTGTCGTTGACGAACTTCGAGCGCGTATAGCCCACCTGCGACTCGACCGACAGCGGGCCCTCGAGGTACTTCAGGCCCAGGTTCAGGTAGTGCGTGGCGGTGCGTTCGTTCTGGCCCCAGGTGCTGGTGGCGGTGTACGGCTCCCAGTCGTTGGCGCCGCCGAACTGCGCGGCCGGCGCGGTCGCCGACAGGATCGGACAGATGACGCCCAGCGACGTGGCGCAGCCATTGGCTTGCTGGCCCAGCGTCACGCCGGTCAGGCGCGGCGCCGAACCGACATTCGAAAACGCGTAGTTGACGGCGTTGCGCCCCTGGTAACCCATGCCCAGGTATTGCGCGGTGGCCGTCGTGCGCGGATTGATCTTCCACTGGAAGGCGCCGTGCACGCTCTGGCGTTCGCGCGCGCCTTCGTTATAGGTGCCGCCGATATGCGGCAGCTGGCCCAGCACCTCGCCAGGGGCGAGCGGTGCGAACGGCGCCGACTCGCCCAGGCGCGTGGCGCTGCCGTCGGGCCGCACCGAGAACACGTTCGACGGCCGGTCGTTGTACTGCACCGGATAAGCCCAGTTGTCGCGGTTGACCGCGACGTCGAACAGCGCGCCCATCTCGCCAAAATCGGTATCCCAGCGGTTGCTGACCAAAAAGCCGCCGCCCGGGCTGTGCTTGTCGGCCGTATTGCCGCTGCCGTTGATCTGGTTGACGCGGTCTTCGACATAGCCGGTGGCCACGAAGCCCTTGGCGTCGAACGGCGCGCGCAGGCGGATATTCACTGCGCCGGCGATGCCGCCTTCGAACTGGTTCGCGGTGGCCGATTTGTAGACTTCCATGCCGCCAATCGACTGCACCGGCAAATCCTGGTACGCCAGGCGGCGCCCGGCGGCAGTGAAGATCTCGTTGCCGTCCAGGGTCGTGGCGACGTCGGGCAAGCCGCGGATGGTGACGTTGCTGGTCTCGCCGCGATCGCGCCCGACCTGCACGCCCGCCACGCGCTGCAGCGCGTCGCCCGCATGGCGGTCGGGGAACTTGCCGATGTCGTCGGCGTTGATCGCATCGACCACCTGCGCCGCATCGCGCTTGATGTCTTCGGCCGTGCGCAGGCTCTGGCGCAGGCCTGTCACCTTGATTACGGTGGGCGCGGCCGGGGCGGCATCAGCAGTTGCGTCCGGCGCCTGGGGGGCCGGCGCCTGGGGTGCCGGGGCCGGCGAGTCGGTGACGGCCTGCGCGAAGGCTGGCGCGCCATACGAGGACAGCAGCATGATGGCGGCACATACCGCCGTGAGGTTCAAACGGCGCATTCGTTCTCCTGGAGTCTGCATGGATCGGGCGCGCCGCGACCGGCGGCGCCTGAAATGTGTCTTCATAACGCAGCAGGATGCCATCCAGTTGACATAAATACACCAGAAAAATGTTTTCCTCGAATTGACTCGTCCGTGAAATGTGGGAATGTGCGAATAACTGACGCGTGGCGCTGACTATACTTGGCGGATATGCGCTCACGTCCGCCATCGTTGTCATCTTTCGGGAATCGCGTCGTGGGCATCGGCGTCGCCATGCTCCTGCACGCCGCCTTGCTGACCGCATGGCAGGCAAGCCGCCAACGAGCGCCTGACGACGAGCGGCAGGCGGTCTTCACCCAGTGGGTCCAGGTACCCGATAGCAGGCCACAGCCTGCCACGCGCGATGTCACCGCTCCCGCAGAACGCAGGCGTGTAACCGTCGCTGCACCAGCCGCCCGGACTGGCCAAGCGGTAGCGTCGGGCATCGAACAGTTCAGCGCCGAGCCGGACGTCGCCCTGCCAGCCGTTGGTACTGACGTGACGCCTGTTGAAGGGGGCGCGCGACTGAGCGTCGAGCAAGCCCTGCGCGAAGCGGGCGCCATCGAGCGCACGCTGCGCAAGAGCAGCAAGGCGTATATCGTCGCGCCACCGGACAGCCCGCAGATCCGCATGGCCCGCGGGTTTGCCGAGGCGGCGGCAGTCGCGCCGGGCCGCTGGTGGGAAGCGCCCAAGATCGTTGAACTCGTCAATGACGGCGGCGACGGCGCGCGACGCACGCGCGTCGTCACGGCTGGCGGCATCTATTGCATCACCGAGCGCTCCCCGGCAACGAGCATCGACATGATCGAAAAATTCGGCAAGCAGAGGATCACGAACTGCGGGCATGAACACGAGCAGCCTGTCAATGCCCAGGAATGGCGTACCGCGCGCGATTGACGCCGACCGGGCCGCGGGTCAAGCCGGCGTCTTGATGTCCTCGAGCGACTTGCCGGCGGCAAGCCATGCCTTGACCCAGGCCGGTTGGCGGCCACGACCGCTCCATTGCTGGGAAGGATCGTCAGGATTGGTGTAGCTGACTGCGGCGGCGCCTGGCTTTCCTGGTGCCGGCGCTTTGATCGCCAGCACCTGTTTCTCGGTCAGGCCGGCGTTGCGGGCGATGTGGAGGATCTGTTCGCGCGCCTTGCTGATGCTGAGGAAATGGTGCGTTTTGAGTGCATCGTTGACCTGTTCTTCAAGTGCGCGAAGTTTGGCCAGCGAATATTTGGAGAGGTCTTGCATGGTTGCAGGTTGCTTTAGAGTGAATGAAAACAGCACCCTAACATGCCGGGCCACCTGTTGGCGACCCGATCGGATGCTGTTTCTGCGTTCCTACTGGAGCCGAACCGCCACGTCAAACAGCCACGTCCGGCGAATCTCGACCACATCATACTGGCGCGCGAGCGCCGGCGGGAACGGTCCATACGGCGCGTGACTGGCAATGATCTGGCGGATTGCCTCGTCCACTGCAGGCACGCCACTCGAGGTCACGAACGTCACCCGCTCCACCGAACCGTCGCTGCGCACGGCCACGGTCACGAGCGGCTGCCGGTGCGGCTGCCTGACGATATCGCGCACGGCGCTCAGGCTCATGTTCAGCTCGATCTTGCGGCCCATGGCTTCCGCGTACGCCACAAGGTCGGCATTGGCGTCGGCGCGGCCTAGCAGCCAGCCGCGACGCTGCCCGCCGGCGGCATCGCGCTGCGCGGCTTCCTGGTTCAATTGCCGGCCGATCGCGCGCAGGCGCTCTTCGCGCTGCGCTTCCTGCGCCGTTTGCACGGGCGCCGCTGGCGCTTGCGGCAACTGGGCCAGGCGAGCGGCTTCCTGCCTGAGCGTGTCCTGGCGGGCTGCTTCCTGGCGGGATGCTTCCTGGCGTGCTGCTTCCTGCCTGAGCACGTCCTGGCGGGCTGCTTCCTGTTGCGCCAGTCTCGCTTGCTCCTGCCGGGCCGCTTCGGCGCGCGCGGCATCTAGCCGTGCCTGCTCCTGGTGCGCTGCGTCACGTTTGGCCTGTTCCTGCCGGGCGGTTTCCGCGCGGGCAAGCTCACGCTGGGCCGCCGCATTGCGGTTCGCTTCTTCCAGGCGCTGTGCATGGGCACGTTCGGCGTCGCGTTGCGCTGCTTCGGCACTGGCCAGCGCTTCGCGGGCGGCTTGCTCGTTTACTTTCGCCTGTGCCTGTGCCTGTGCCTGCGCCTGCGCCTGTGCCGTCAGCTCGGCTAGCCGCTGCTGTTCCGCCGCGGCTGCCGCAGCGGCACGGGCAGTCTCGCGCTGGACAACCTGCTGGCGCACACTCTCTTGTGCGATTGCCGTGTCCCGTTTGTCGTCATCGAGCGCGATGATGCGTGCACCGGCTGAGTCGTCGTTGTGCGGCGTCGGCGCTGGCTGGGTCTTGGCAACCGGTGCTGGCTGCACTGCGGGCGCAGGCGCACTCGGTGCCGGTGCAACGGGCGGAGTCGGCTGGCGCATGACGACCGGCGCTGGTGCTGGTACTGCCATGTCGGGTACGGGTGGCGGTGTTGTTGGTACCGGCGCTGGTGCTGGCGCCCGCGCCAGCCTGACATTCAGTTCCGTCGCTGCCAGGCGCCGTTCTTCCCACGGCATGCGCAATCCTGGAAGCCCGAACACGTCGCCCTCGAGTGGAATGCTCAGCAGCAGAGCGTGGATCGCCAGGGATAGCAGCAGTGCCAGGCGCATTCGCCAGGAAAAGGTACGCGTGTCGGAAGGGGTTCTCACATTGTCAGGTCGGTCGGGGTCGGCGTGATGGTGGCAAGTTGCCAATGGTGCAAGATCAGCGGCGATGCTATCACACCGCTGACGCCGTCGCCATGCGTGCTGAACACGGGCGACCTGTGGCACTATCGTCGGTAACGCCACCGTCGTGCAGAGCAGTCGCCCGGCATCGACCACCAACAGCAAAGGACCGCCGTCCATGCCACAGATTTCCCACCTCGTCGGCGCCAGGACTTACCTGTTCGCCGATCTGCGCGACCTGCTGGCCAAGGCCACGCCCGCGCGCTCGGGCGACCATCTGGCCGGTATCGCCGCCGGCAGCGCCGAAGAGCGCGTTGCCGCGCAGATGGCGCTGGCCGACCTGCCCTTGAGCACCTTTCTGAATGACGCCGTCGTGCCGTACGAAACCGACGAAGTTACGCGCCTGATCATTGACAGCCATGACGCCGCAGCATTCGCGCCGATCCGCCACCTGACCGTGGGCAGTTTCCGGGAGTGGCTGCTGGGCGACGCTGTCGACGGGGCCATGCTGGCGCGCGTCGCCCCTGGCATCACGCCCGAGATGGCGGCGGCGGCATCGAAGATCATGCGCATCCAGGATCTGGTGCTGGTAGCGCGCAAGTGCCGCGTGATCACGCGCTTTCGCAACACGATCGGCCTGGCCGGCACGCTGTCGACGCGCCTGCAGCCGAACCATCCGCTCGACGACCTGTCCGGCATCGCGGCCAGCCTGTTCGACGGCCTGATGTACGGCAGCGGCGACGCGGTCATCGGCATCAATCCGGCCACCGACAATGTCGCGCAGGTCGTCAGGCTCGTCACGATGCTGGACGAGATCATCGGCCGCTACGACATCCCCACCCAGTCCTGCGTGCTGACACACGTGACCAACACCATCGAGGCAATCGGGCGCGGCGCGCCGGTCGACCTGGTATTCCAATCGATCGCCGGCACGCAAGCGGCCAACGCCAGCTTTGGCATCGACCTGGCGCTGCTCGGCGAAGCCCGCGCCGCTGCCCTGTCGCTGGCCCGCGGCACGGTGGGCAACAATGTCATGTATTTCGAGACCGGTCAGGGCAGCGCGCTGTCGGCCAATGCCAACCACGGCGTCGATCAGCAAACCTGCGAAGCCCGCGCGTACGCCGTGGCGCGCGCGTTCGAGCCGCTGCTGGTCAACACCGTGGTGGGCTTCATGGGGCCGGAATACCTGTACGACGGCAAGCAGATCATCCGCGCCGGCCTGGAAGACCACTTCTGCGCCAAGCTGCTCGGCCTGCCGATGGGCTGCGACGTCTGCTATACCAACCACGCCGAAGCCGACCAGGACGACATGGACGTGCTGCTGACGATGCTGGGCACGGCCGGCTGCACCTTCGTGATGGGCATTCCGGGCGGGGACGACATCATGCTCAATTATCAGACGACGTCGTTCCACGACGCGCTGTATGCGCGCCGCGCGCTCGGCCTGCAGCCGGCGCCCGAATTCGATGCGTGGTTGCGCGCAATGGGTATTTTCAAGGGCGCCGGCCAGGTTGAGCTGGGGCGGACCGTGCCCCCGGCATTCCAACGCGCGCTGCTGCAGTCATCCTGAGGTTGCCTTCATGTCCGATTCGATTGATGACCCCATTGCCGGCGCCGCACCGTGGCAAGCCTTGCGCCAATTCACCGACGCCCGCATTGCGCTGGGCTCTGCCGGCATCAGCCAGCCGACAGGCGCGCAGCTCGACTTTCAGCTCGCGCATGCGCGGGCGCGCGACGCCGTGCATCTTCCGCTCGACATTGATGCACTCAAGCCAGCATTGCAGGCAGCGTGGCCGCACGCCGGCCCGCCCCTCCTGCTGCACAGCGCGGCTGCGAATCGCAATGTCTATCTGCAGCGGCCGGATCTGGGGCGGCGGCTCGATGCGGCATCATGCGCGACCCTGGGCAGTGTCGACGTAGTGAACCGTCCCTGCGATCTGGCCATTGTCGTTGCCGATGGCCTGTCGTCGCACGCGATCGCGCAGAATGGCGCGCCCTTCCTGGCAGCGCTGCATCTGCAGCTGGCCGCCGAAGGGTGGACGCTGGGTCCCCTGGCGGTCGTCCAGCAAGGTCGCGTGGCCGTGGGCGACGAGGTCGGGGAAGGACTGGGGGCGAAGATGGTCGTCGTGCTGATCGGCGAACGGCCGGGCCTGAGCGCACCGGACAGCATGGGAATCTACTTGACGTGGGCCCCACGCATCGGATTGACGGACGAGCGCCGTAACTGCATCTCGAACGTCAGACCGGCGGGGCTGGGTTATACCCAGGCCGCCGCCAGGCTGCATTTTCTGCTCGAACAGGCGCGACTACGGCAGTTGAGCGGCGTGGCACTCAAGGACGAGACGACGCAGGATGGCGCGCTGCTGAGCGGCGGCGGGCCGGCATTCCTGCTGTGACTTTCCGACATGGATGCGACGTTCCGGAAACTACTGGGACTGCTGATCCTGGATGGCGCAGACGACCGTTTCCTGCTGAGTTAAACTAGCCAGGATGAATTTCCGCTCTCGGCCAACAGGGCACATTGCTTTACTCAATGAAATTCAATATTCGCTTACTTAGGAGAGTTTAATTGTCCGTCGAACAAAACCCAAATCCGGCCGGTACTGCCCCTCTGCAGCGGGAGCGGGTCTCGGGAGAGATAGCTTCTGCCACCCGCCGTTTTTGGACCTTCGTGGCCGATCAAATCGCTATATGGATAGGGTTGTTTGCTGTGCAGATCGCCTACGGCATGGCCTACGGGATATCTGCTCTTGAAGCGCTGGATGGCATCAAGTGGTGGGGTATTTGTATCGCTTTTTACGTTATTTACTACGTGTCCTTTGAGGTGATTTCTGGCAGGACACTTGGAAAATTTCTAGCCGGCACGCGCGTTGTGACCGATAAAGGACTAGCGCTTTCCGTACCCACGGCATTCGTACGCACGTTGTGTCGCTTCCTTCCTTTTGAGCCGATGTCCTTTTCACTAGGTGAAAGCTGGTGGCACGACTCGTTCAGCCGGACGCAGGTAGTGCGTTCGCGCAGCGCAACCTGATATTCCGCTCAAGCCGATGCCGCCTGGCAGCGCAGCTTTGCTGCAATTTGAATGGCCGCTTTTCAGAATCCTTGACTTTCGCTGCGGGACGACAACTGCCTGTCGAAACAGTCTGTGACTTTTTCAGCACGACAACCTGCTAAGGTGACCCAAACGGCCGAGTTCGGCAAAAAAGCCACAATCCCTTCATTGCCCAGAACTCTACGATGAACGTAAATTTGATTGCCGACATGAACTGGGAATCGAAGCTCGACCATGTGATGCGGGTTGTAGACTTCAACGAGCTAATCGATGCCAATTACGGGCCCGGCTTATCCCGACTCGTGCTTGTGGCCATTTGCCGCGACCCAGTCCATGAATATAAACACCGCGTGAGATTTTTGACCTCAACAAGAACACTTTACATCGACGTAATGCTGTAACTCTCTTTCTTCATAAAAGCGAAGCACAATGAACGCCGAAATACACTCTATGAACAAATTATGAATCAGGTTCGAACAGTGCTGGAAAAGCGGCGGATAAAGGACTTTGAGTCCCAACACTTCCTCCGGGACCTCGATAATCTTTTAACAGAGCAGCTTACTGGGGAACGTTCCTCCCGATTCGATTCGCTTTGCCTGGAACGCGCCACTGGCTTCTAGGCGAGGACGTTAGAAAGGATTCACATGGCAAAATTCTTGAATACGAGCGGGACCAATTATTTTCTTGAGGAGCTTATCAAGGACGCGAAAGATCGCGTGATTTTGATTAGCCCATTCCTGAAGCTCAACGACCGAATCAAGGAGCTATTAGTCGACAAGGACCGCCTCAAGATCGATGTGCGGATTGTGTACGGCAAAAGCGAGTTGCAGCCCGCGGAGATCGAGTGGCTGCGCAGCCTGGCTTATGTGCGAACGAGCTTCTGCAAAAACCTCCATGCCAAATGTTACTTGAGTGAAGAGCTGTGCATCATCACCAGCCTGAACCTGTATGAGTTCAGCCAGGTCAACAATAATGAAATGGGGATTCTCGTACGACGTTCGGAGGACACCCAGCTTTATAAGGATGCCTACGAAGAAGCGCAGCGCATCATCCGTATCAGCGATGAGGTGCGCATCTCGTTGGAAAGGGTACCGAACGCGCCGGAAGTTGCAGCCTCGGACGAAGATGGGGTGGAGGCTGGTAAGCTCACAACGTCCAAGCTTGGACAGAAACTTGGCCTGAAGACAGCGCAGGTGCTCGAGCGCGCGGCCATTGCCGGATACATCGAAGCAATGGACGACAACAAGTACAGTCTTACGACTAAGGGTGAACAGGCCGGCATCGAGTACGTCGCAAAGTCCCGGTTTGGTCCTTACTTCCTCTGGCCGATCGACGTTCAACTAAGCTAGAAAAATCAGTGTGCGCGAACATCCGAGATCGGCTAAAAGCGGATCTCTAACAAATTTAGTCGTGATGAACCGCGTGAAATTAACGCACTGCCAGATCTGTGAACGTGAACTCGACAACCCAGAAAATCCGCTGTCAACTGATTGCGGCGGAGGTTACTGGGGCTGCGTAGGCATGTTCGAAACAGAAATGGGACATCCAGAGTCACTAGCCCAAGTGCGTAAAGAATTGGCACTTGGGCTACGGCCCGGATAATCAGGGTCGGATGCAGCCGGTCGCCATCCCAATCCCTCGCTCTGCCGGCGGCATGACTTCAGTTGCCATGCCAGAGGCGATGTCGGTTGCAGCTACGTCGATATTCCCGTGGGCTAGTTGCCGCTATTCGCAAAATCAGCTAAGCGTGGGCCGGAACCGCATTACCTCGGGTGGCGTCTATTTTCCGCAAATCACACTTGTTGCAGACTGCGACTAGAGCCACCCTGTCACCAGATCAGGGTGCTGCCGCCCTCGCCCGCGCTGCATGCAGCTTCTTGTAGCTATCGATCAGGCGATGATGGCGATCGAGCCCTTCCAGCGCCATGCTGGTCGGCGTCAAGCCATGGAAGCGCACGCTGCCGTCCACCGAGCCGAGTACCGCGTCCATGCGCTCGTCGCCATACATGCGGCGGAAGTTGGCGACATAATCGTCCAGTTCCAGATCGTCGTCGAGCGAGACTTCCAGCACCACATTCATCGCTTGATAGAACAGGCGCCGTTCGACGGTGTTGTCGTTGTACTGCAAGAACGCACCGACCAGTTCATGGGCATCCTCGAGCTGGCCGAGCGCCAGGTGAATCAGCAGCTTGAGTTCGAGCACGGTCAGCTGACCCCACTCGGTATTCTCGTCAAACTCGATGCCGATCAGCGTGGCGATATCCGAGTACTCGTCGAGCTCACTGTTTTCCAGGCGATCGATCAGCGCTTCGAGACTGTCGTCGTCGAGGCGATGCAGATTCAGGATATCGCTGCGAAACAGCAGCGACTTGTTCGTGTTATCCCAGATCAGGTCTTCGACCGGATAGATTTCGGAGTAACCCGGCACCAGGATGCGGCACGCGGTCGCGCCAAGCTGGTCGTACACGGCCGTATAGACTTCCTTGCCCATGTCGGCCAGGATCGCCAGCAGCGTCGCCGCTTCTTCGGCATTGGCGTGTTCGCCCTGGCTCGAGAAATCCCATTCCACGAAATCGAAATCGGCTTTGGCGCTGAAGAAGCGCCACGACACGATGCCGCTCGAATCGATGAAGTGTTCGACGAAGTTATTCGGCTCGGTGACAGCATTGCTGGCAAAGGTCGGCTGCGGCAGATCGTTCAGGCCTTCGAAGCTGCGGCCTTGCAGGAGTTCGGTCAGGCTGCGCTCCAGCGCCACCTCGAAACTCGGGTGTGCGCCAAACGAGGCAAACACGCCACCCGTCTTCCGGTTCATCAGCGTCACGCACATGACGGGGTACGTACCGCCCATCGACGCGTCTTTGACCAGCACCGGAAAGCCCTGCTCTTCCAGCGCCGCGATGCCGGCCACGATGCCCGGGTATTTCGCGAGCACTTCCTGCGGCACGTCCGGCAGCGACAATTCGCCTTCCAGGATCTCGCGCTTGACGGCACGTTCGAAAATCTCGGACAGGCACTGCACCTGCGCTTCGGCCAGCGTGTTACCGGCGCTCATGCCATTGCTGACGTACAGATTCTCGATCAGATTGGTCGGAAAGTACACGACCTCATTGTCCGACTGGCGCACGTAAGGTAGTGCGCAAATGCCGCGCGCGGCATTGCCCGAATTGGTGTCGATCAGGTGCGAGCCACGCAGTTCGTCGTCCGGGTTGTAGATTTCGAGGCTGTACGCATCGAGAATCTCCGCTGGCAACGCGTCGTTTGGGCCCGGTTTGAACCACCGCTCGTTCGGATAATGGACAAACGGCGCATTGGCGATGTCTTCACCCCAGAACGCGCCGGCATAGAAGTGATTGCAATTGAGGCGCTCGATGTATTCGCCCAGTGCCGAGGCCAGTGCGCTTTCTTTTGTCGCGCCCTTGCCGTTGGTGAAGCACATTGGCGAATGGGCGTCGCGGATATGCAGCGACCACACGTTCGGCACGATATTGCGCCACGAGGCGATCTCGATCTTGATGCCCCAGTCAGCGAGCATGCCCGACATATTGGCGATGGTCTGTTCGAGCGGCAGGTCCTTGCCGGTGATGTAGGTACGCGAGTCGGTCGATGGCTGCAGGGTGAGCAAGGCCTGCGCATCGGCGTCGAGATTCTCGACTTCTTCGATGACAAATTCGGGGCCGGCCTGCACCACTTTCTTGACCGTGCAACGGTCGATCGAGCGCAGGATGCCCTGGCGGTCCTTGTCCGAGATATCGGCAGGCAGCTCGACCTGGATCTTGAAAATCTGCTGGTAACGGTTTTCCGGGTCGACGATATTATTCTGCGACAGGCGGATATTTTCGGTCGGGATGTTGCGCGTATCGCAGTACAGCTTGACGAAGTACGCCGCGCACAAGGCCGACGAGGCCAGGAAATAATCGAATGGACCCGGCGCCGACCCGTCACCCTTGTAGCGGATGGGTTGGTCGGCAATCACCGTGAAGTCATCGAATTTCGCCTCAAGGCGAAGTTTATCGAGAAAGTTGACCTTAATTTCCATCGCAGATTTCCTCAGTAACGCTCAAAATCGTTCAAAAACATAAAGCCCTGTAAAAACAGGGCTTTATTATTATGCAGACACTTGCAGCTGACCTGCCAGAAGCTGGCACCACGCAAGCAGCGCGTCATTCTAGCATTATTGCGGTGCCAGATCGCCGCTGGCAGGTGTGATTATCACGCGATCTGGCGACGGTTCCATGTGTCCGCAAAGTCGGCGCCGCCGCTAACGCTGGGTTTATGTTTTTGCAAATTTATGCGTTGGTTAGTTACATTTTCTCGAAGAATGGCGCCTCTCCCCTCGATCCGGCGAACATCCTCACAGCCGTTGCCCTGATCAGGTTTCGGCACGCTCAACGCTGCTGGCCCGAAAGCGCCTGCGGTAGTCGGACGGCGATGTGCGCAGGGTTGCCTTGAAATGCTGCCGAAGCGACAGCGCCGTGCCGAATCCGGATGCGTGCGCGACGCGCTCGATCGACAAGTCCCCTGCCTCGAGCAGCCGCTGGGCATGGATCAGTCTCTGGTTCTGCAACCACTGCTTGAATGAGGTGCCGGTCGCAAGGCGAAAATGCCGTGTGAAATTGCGCCGGCTCATGGCGGCACGTCGGGCCAGCATGTCAATGCTGTGATCCTCGTGCAAATGTTGACCGACCCACTCGAGCAACTGGGCGAACCGCCCTGCCCCAGCGTCGTCCTGCAACGGCCGCTCGATGAACTGCGCCTGCCCGCCATCACGGTGTGGCGCGACCAGGATGTGCTTTGCGACACGATTGGCGACCTCGGCACCACAAAGCCGCCGCAGCAGATGCAGACAGCAATCGAGGCCGGCGGCAACACCCGCCGAAGTCAGTATGTCGCCATCATCCACGTACAGCACATGCCGGTCCACGGCAAGTCGGGGATAGTGCTGCGCGAGCATGTCTGCCGCCTCCCAGTGCGTTGCCACGGTCCGTCCATCGAGCAGGCCCGCTTGTGCCAGCGGAAAGGCACCCAGGCACAAGCCGACGATGGTGGCGCCGCGCGCATGTCCGCGGCGCAAACTGTCAAGCAGGCTATCCGGTGCACTGCGCCCGCCTGCGTGCCAGGAAGGCATGACGATGATGTCAGCCTCATCGACTACCGAGAGATCGGCATCGATCGCGATCGCGAATCCGGCAGAGGTCGACAAGGTGCCCACCTGCGGTGCGCAGACAGTGATCTCGAACGACATCGCATCGGCGCCGGCGACGTGGCTGCCGAACACCAGGCAAGGCACCGACAGATGAAATGGCGTGATGCCCTCGAATGCGATGACGGCAACTTTTTGGTGGCGGACGACGGGGGCAAGAGCAGGCATGGCCCGATTGTATCGAAAGTTAGCCTTCGGGCCAATGTTCGGTGGTGGCCGTTGCGAGCACAATCGGTCTTCCGGGTTGCCCGACACGTGCACGATATTGTTGCTGGGCGCCTCATTTCAATGAAAGGAACATCACCATGAACAAACGTGCCGTTGTCGTCGTCGACCTCCAGAACGAGTATCTCCCTACCGGCAAGCTGGCGCTGGCCGGCATCCACGACGCATTGGACAATGCGGCGCGCGTGATCGCCGACGCGCGCACCAAAGGCGACCTGCTCATCCATATTCGCCACGAGTCCACGGACCCGGAGGCGCCCGTCTTCACGCCGGGAACGGATGCCGTCCAGATCCACGAAACCGTGGCGCCGGCGCAGGGCGAACTGGTCATCGTCAAGAACTTCCCGAATGCTTTCCTCAAAACCCGTCTCAAGGCACTGCTGGACGCCCACGGTATCGATGAGGTGACGATCATTGGCGCCATGAGTCATATGTGCATTGATGCGACGACCCGTGCAGCGTCCGACTTTGGGTACAAGACAACAGTCGTGCACGATGCATGCGCTACGCGCGACCTCGAGTTCGGCGGACAGACCGTGCCGGCCGCGCAGGTGCATGCCGCGTTCATGTCGGCACTGGCATTTGCCTACGCGTCGTTGGTGTCTGCCGACGACTACCTGGCGGGCTGACAAGCCGCTGATCCCTGACGGGCCGGCGCGAGCGTTCGGCTGTTGGTAGCCCGATGCCTTGCGCGGTGGCCTGTCCCGTCCCTGGCGCTCTCGCATTCGTTCACGCCCATCCGCATCCCGCTGACCACGCTCTCGTCCCGAAGCCGCTTCGGCGATACCAATCGACGTTGGTCACCAAGTTTCACTCCCCTCCCCTCTCGCATCCGACCGGTCCGGCACCGCTCGATCGCGCCGCCGACCTGCCCGTGCACAGGCACACCTCACGAAACAAAAATCGGCGACAGACCTTGCTTTCGAATGAAAGAATTTTCGCGAAATACGTTAACACAACGGAAATTCGAAAAAACGAAAGATGTTTTGTATTACACGGAATTTCGCTATAGACTTGGTGTCACAGCGACGGTTCGAGCAATGTCAAAGACTTTCGATATCTCTTAACCGAAACCTGTACGCTGAGGATTCACGCAATACGAAATAAAACGAAAGATAGAGACAAGTCGCATCAGCTGGTCTGCATTCCGGCTCGTGGAGGCAGTGATCGCAACTAGACAGCCTTTCCGTTTGCCAGCCATTGCCACGCTGCTCCAACAACTTATAAAGGAAGCGTTTCATGAATTCTCCTTCACAGTGCCGCTCGCGCGCCAATCGTCAGGATCGGTTTGTGCTCAATCCGCTCACGTCTGCCTGTCTGCTCGCGCTTGCCACACTCGCGACACCGGCCCGCGCTCAGGATGTCATCGCGGCCGATGCCGGCAAGCTGGAGCAAGTCGTCGTTACCGGCACCCGTGCCAGCCTTCAGCAGTCGCTGGAACTCAAGCGCAACGCCGCTGTCGTACAGGACAGCATCAGCGCGACGGAACTCGGGCGCTTCCCCGACAACAACGTGGCCGACTCACTCAGTCATATCACCGGCGTCTCGATTTCCCGCACGGCCGGCGGTGAAGGCCAGCGGGTCAGCATCCGCGGCCTGGGTCCTGACTACACGCTCACCACCTTCAACGGTCGTCTGCTGGGCACCGACAGCGCGGGCCGCTATTTCGCGTTCGATGTGCTGCCGGCCGATGTGATCAGCGGCGCCGACGTCGTCAAATCGACCCAGGCGCAGCTGGTCGAAGGTGCCATCGGCGGCCTGGTAAATCTGCGTTCGGCCAGCCCGTTTGACCAGAAAGGCCAGCGTGGCCTGGTGCGCGCCGAGGCTGACCACAACGACATGAGCAGCCTGAATGGCAAGAAGCTGTCCGCTACGTACAGCAATACCTTCGACAACAAGCTCGGCGTGCTGCTCGGTCTCGTGTATGCCAAGCGCGATGTGCGCACCGACACCGCCGGCAATGACGGGGGCTGGTCACGCAATCCGATCCCGAGCGACCCGAGCCAGTTCTGGGAATCCGGCAATACCTGGGGCGGCCCTATCGATCCGAACGGCAACGGCGTGCTCGACCCGAACGAAGAAGGACTGATCGGGCCTGGCCAGTTCCGCTTCGGCTCGATCATGGAGAAAAAGGAGCGCATTGCGCTCTCGGGCAAGGTGGAGTGGCGGCCCAGCAGCGACGTCAAGGTCATTTTTGACGGCTTCAAGACGCGGCTCGACTCACCCCAGGTGGGCTACCAGCTGTCGTACTACCCGCTATACGCCCCGGGCCGCTGGTCCGACGTCAAGGTCACGAACAATGTTGTGACGGACCTGACGTTGAACAGCAGCGACCCCGAGCTGCGCCTGAATCCCGAAGTGCTGAACAAGACCGAATACCGGGTCGTCGATACCGCGATGTACGGTACCCGGGCCGAATGGCGCATTTCCCCGACGCTGAACGTGGCCGGCGACGTCTATCTGTCCACCTCGAAGCGTGATTCCGGGGGCAAGGACAGCTACGTCGTACTGCGCATGAACCAGCCGAACGTGACGCGCATTCGGCTCAACGGCGGCGCCGTGCCCGATGTGACGACCACACTGGCCGATGGCCGCGACCTGCAGAGCGGCCTGGCCCAGGGCCTGTTCAGCGGCAAGGACTTCAACACCCACTTCTACAGCCGTGCGGGCGACAATATCGATGACCGCATCGGCGGCGCGACAGTCAATGCCGACTGGAAGGTGGACCGGTACAGCATCGACTACCTCAGGTTTGGCCTGAGCCAGACCAACCGCAAGAAATCGCGCGACATGATCAACAACGCGTTCAACTCGGGCCAGGATCACTATGCTGGCGAAAACGCGATCAACGTGGGCGCCCTGGGCGGCAACGTGATCAACCAGACCTTGAGCCCCAAGGGCTTTTTGTCGGGCGTGAACGGCAACTTCCCGCGCAGCTTCCTCGGCTTTGACGTCGACAGCTACGCGCAGGCACTGGCCGGCTATGACGGCAAGCCACGGCCGGGCGGCGGCGTCTACAGCTCGACCTTGTCGGCGCCGGCCTTCAACCCGCTGGAAAGCTATCGCGTCGAAGAAAAGACCTCGACCGCGTTCGTGCAGGCCGACCTGGCGGGCGAGCGCTGGTTTGCCGACGTCGGCGTGCGCTTCGTGCGCACCAAGACCAGCGCGCAAGCGTGGGATGCCAAGATCAACGAGATCGTGCAGAATGGCGCATTCAACTTCACGCCAATCTACGCCGACCCGTCGGTCGTGCGTCAGGATGCCACCTACAGCTTCGCCCTGCCGTCGGGTAACTTCACCTACTCGCTCACGGACAAGCTGCAACTGCGCGTTGGCGCGGCCAAGACGATGGCACGCCCGTCGGTCGACAAGCTCGCGCCGTCGAGCACCACGGCCAGCATCTCGTGGGGCGACTTCACGCAGATCTACGGCGGCAATGCCGATCTGAAGCCATACACGGCGCACCAGGCCGATGTGTCGCTGGAATGGTATTACGCCAAAGGCTCCGCGATGACCTTCGCCGTCTACCAGAAGAACATCAAGAACCAGATCACCAACCTCTGGCTGACTGGCCAGGACATCGGTGCGCCGGGCGGACGCCTGTTCAACGTGCAGCGCCCGATCAACGGCGACAGCGCCAAGGCGCGCGGCATGGAGATCGGCCTGCAGCACCTGTTCGCCAACGGCTTCGGCGTGCGTGCGCAATACACGCGCAACCTGTCGAGCAGCTGGGTCGCCGGCGTCGAACGCCCGCTCGAAGGCGTTGCGCCAGCGAGCGCGTCGCTTGGCGTTCTGTACGAACGCGGCCCCTGGAGCATGAGTACCACGGCTGACTTCACCGATTCCTTCGTCACTGCCTCCAACGTGATCGGTTCCGGCTTCAACGAAGTGACCAACTCGGTAACCTGGGTCACGGCCCAGCTGGCCTATGATGTGAACAAATCGCTGCGTATCAGCATCGAAGGCAACAACCTCACCGATGCCGAGCAGGCACCCCGCCTGACCAATGGCACCGTCAGCCTGCCCAACGGCTATTACCGTTACGGCCGCTCCGTGACCCTGGGCGCCAGCCTGCGATTCTGATGAAACAAGCGGCGCCATGGTACGTGGCGCCGCACAGCCCATCGCCAGCGCGGGCCGGTCTGGCAGTTCACCGGCCCGCAACACCGAGAACTGGAATCCTGATGCACACTTCTGTCTTTTCCCTTGCCGTCCTGCTCGCCGGGGCCATCCCTTTCTCCGCCTACGCTGCGGACGAGTCCAGCTACACGATGGCGGACTATGCCAGCGTTGCCAAGATCGACGCGCACCTTCACCTGCACAATGCGGCGCCGGCGTTCATGGAAGCGGCCCGGCGCCAGAACTTCAAGATCCTGTCGATCAATGTCGACTACCCCGATTTTCCACCGCTCGATGACCAGCAGCGCGTGGCCATCGCACTGAAGAAGCAATTCCCGCAGGACGTCGCATGGGCAGCGAGCTTCTCCGTCGATGGTTCCGCCCAACCTGCGTGGCTCGCCGCCACCCGCCACCGCATTGCCGCGTCGATGGAAGCCGGCGCCGTGGGCGTCAAGGTGTGGAAGAACATCGGCATGAGCCTGCGCGGTGCCGATAAAGAACTGGTGATGATCGACGATGCGCGCTTTGCGCCGCTGTTCGACGACCTGGCCCGCCAGGGCATCCCGTTGCTGGGCCACCAGGGCGAGCCGCACAACTGCTGGCTGCCGTTAAAACGCATGACGGTCAACAACGACCGCACCTACTTCAAGAACCACCCGCAATACCATATGTACCTGCACCCCGAAATGCCAAGCTGGGAAGCGCAGATGGCCGCGCGCGACCGCATGGTGGCGGCGCACCCGACGCTGCATTTCGTCGGCGTGCACCTCGCCTCGCTGGAGCGCAATGTGGACGAACTGGCCGCCTTCCTCGACCGGTTCCCCAACGCCGTCGTGGACGCGTCGGCGCGCATCGGCCAGTTGCAATACCAGAGCCAGCGCGACCGCGAAAAGGTGCGCAACTTCTTCATCAAGTACCAGGACCGCATCCTCTACGGCAGCGACATGGCGCAAGAGCCTGGCCAGGACGGCGCCGCACTGGGCCGCGAGGCCGAAGGCGTGTGGCGCATGCACTGGCGTTACTTCAATACGGCAGAGTCGTTCAAGGTCGCCGATCTGGACAAGCCCGTCCAGGGTCTGGCACTGCCGCGCGACGTCGTCGACAAAATTTACCGCACGAATGCCGAGCGCGCCTTCCCCGGTGCCTGGAAAGGTCAGCCATGACCGCGCGCCGTGCATTCCTGGGGTGGCTCGGCGCGGCGCCGCTGGCCACGCAGATTCCGCTGGCCCAGGCGGCCGACACTGCGGTCCTGGGCAAGGGCCATGTGCGCGTGCAGGACGCCGCCGTGTCACTCCAGTTCGACAAGCAGTTGCGTTGCCGTGTCGTCAGCCTGCTGGGCAAGCAGCCCGTCGCGCTGACCGGCTTCGACACCAGCGAACACGTGGTCATCGGCGGCAAGCCGCTTGGCCGCTTCACGTTGCAGAAGGCCGAGCCGGCCCCGGCCACGACGCCGTTTGGCACCGGACAGGCGCTGCACCTCGTCGGCCGCTCTGCGGAAGGCATCGAGAAGCGCGTCACCGTGACGCTGCTCGACGAGCATCCGGGCGTGGCGTTGCTGGACGTGCGCTACGTGAATACCGGCGCCAGGCCGCTGACGATCGACGCCTGGGTAAATGGCGCGCACCGCCTGGCTGCCGCGCCGCGCCATGCGGGCGGCTACTGGACCTATTCCGGCGCCAGCCACGCCGACCGGCGCGACTGGGTACAACCCGTCAAGCGCGGTTTCGAGCAAGGCAACTTTTTGGGCATGAACGCGTCGGATTATGGCGGCGGCACGCCGGTCGCGGATGTCTGGCGCCGCGACGCCGGCCTGGCCGTCGGTCACCTGGCGCTGCAGCCGCTGCTGGTGTCACTGCCTGTGAAGGCGGTCGGCAATGCGGTCGACATTTCGCTGCGCGGTGATGTCCCGCAGACGCTGGCCCCGGGCGCCACGTTTGCCACGCCGCCCACGTTCATCGCCGTGCACCGCGGCGACTTCTATGTGCCACTCGACCGCTACCGCCGCCTGATGGCCGCGCAGGGCCTCGCCGCCCCCGAGCCGCCGCAAAGCGCCTACGATGCGCAGTGGTGCGCCTGGGGCTACGAACGCGATTTTTCGCTCGACTATGTGCGCGCCACGCTGCCGAAGGTGCAAGAACTGGGGTTCAAGTGGGCCGTGCTGGACGACGGCTGGCAGGTCAAGACCGGCGACTGGACGCCTGACCTCGCCAAATTCCCGCGCGGGGGTGACGACATGAAGGCGCTGGTGGCCGACATTCACGCACGCGGCATGAAGGCGCGGCTGTGGATCGCGCCACTTGCCGTGGCCCCCGGCAGCGACGAGCTGCACGAGCATACCGACCTGCTGCTGCTCGACGAGACCGGCGCTGCCCAGGACGTAACCTGGTGGAACTGCTTCTACCTGTGCCCCGCCTACGACAAGACGCAGACGCGCCTGGCCGCGACGCTGCGCATGATCATTGCGGACTGGGGCTTCGACGGCCTCAAGGTCGATGGCCAGCACCTCAATGGCGTGGCACCATGCTTCAATCCCAAGCACCAGCACAAGCGCCCCGAGGAATCGGTCGAGACAGTTGCCGACTTCTACAAGGTCATGCACGACGTGGTGCATGCAGCCAATCCGGAAGCGGTGCTCGAAGTGTGCCCGTGCGGCACCAGCTATGCGTTCCACAACATGCCCTACATGGACCAGGCGCCATCATCCGACCCGCTGTCGAGCTGGCAGGTGCGCCACAAGGGCAAGACGCTCAAGGCGCTGATGGGTCCGTGGTCCGCCTACGCGGGCGACCACGTGGAACTGAGCACGGGCGGGCAGGATTTCGCCTCCAGCGTCGGCATCGGCGCGGTCGTGGCCACCAAGTTCACGTGGCCGGTCGACCCGAAACCCAAGGACTCCTTCCTGCTGACACCCGAGCGCGAAGCGCACTGGCGACAGTGGGTGGACCTGTACAACAAGGGGCGCCTGGCCGAAGGCCGTTATCGCGGTGAGATGTACGACCTGGGTTTCGACAAGCCGGAAACCCACGTCGTCGAGCAGGCCGGTGCATTGCACTACGCGTTCTACGCCGATCGCTGGGATGGCGTGGTCGCATTGCGTGGCCTCGGCCCGGGCACCTGGACGGTGCGCGACTCCCTCAGCGGTAGCGTGCTGGGCAAGGTGTCGGCCGACAAGCCAACGCTGCCTCTGCGATTTACCCACAGCCTGCTGGTCGAAGCGCGGCCCGACCTTCCCGACCAGCTGCCGGTCGCGTTTGCCAGCAGGGTGCCGGCCGTGGGCGCGGACGGCTTCCCGCACGCATCGCAATGGGCCGATGCACCCGCGACCTTCTTCCGCCACGACTGGCAAGGCAAGCCGCTTGCCGGGCCGCAATCGACCCGTGTCCAACTGTTGCGGGGTGCGGGCCACCTGTACCTGCGCTTCATCTGCAAGTACGAGACGCTCACCACCTTTGATCAGGCCGGCCCGGCGAGCGCCATCTGGCCCCTATGGGAGCGCGACGTCGTCGAGGTGTTCCTGCAGGCGCCCGATCGCGCCGGACTGAAAAGCTATCGCGAAATCCAGGTCGCGCCCAACGGACTGCTGCAGGAAATCGCGATCGAGGTGTCGGGCAAGCGGCGCATCGATGGCGGTAGCCGCGCCAGGGCGCATGTCGATGCGGGCAACAAGGTCTGGACGGCCGAGCTGGCCATTCCGATGCGGGGTGGAGACGGCGCCGGGGATGGCTGGCGCCTGAACCTGTTCCGCATTGAAGGCCCCGAAGCTGCCGGTGACAACCGCGTGCATTCGGCGTGGAGCCCGACCCGCACCCCCGCACCCGACTTCCACGTGCCAGGCGCGTTCGGCCGGCTGCTGATCGACGCATGATGGTGCAGCGCCTGCTTCCCCTGGCCCTGCTCGTCATGTTGTCGGCGCATGCCCATGCCGGGCAGTCGGCAGACCGCCCGTCAGGCAGCCCCGTCGAGACGACGTTCCAGGCGTCGGCCGACGAGATCGCCAATCCCGAGCGGGGCATGTACGTCTGGGCGGCCGACAACCTGGCGGCGTGGACGCAGGCGCAGGCCGATGCCCAGTTTGCGGCCGGCTACCGGATCGTCTACGCGCCGGTGCGGCTGGACGCGCATGCCGGCCACGCGCTGCCCGCGACGCTGCTTGCCGACTTGAGCAAAGGGTTTGCCGTTGCGCGCCGCGCGGGCCTGAAACTCATCCCGCGTTTCATGTACAACTTCCCGGCCGGCGAAACCGCTTACCGGACGGCGCAGGATGCACCGCTCCAGCGCGTGCTGGAACATATCGGTCAGCTCAAGCCGGTCCTGGCGGCCAATGCCGATGTCATCGCGTATCTGCAGGCGGGCTTTGTCGGGGCCTGGGGCGAATGGCATACCTCGTCAAACGACCTGACCCAGCCGGCGCGGCGCACGCAGATCCGCGATGCGCTGCTGGCCGCGCTGCCGCCCGACCGCTTCCTGCAAGTGCGCTATCCACCCTATCTGATGGCGTGGGCGCCGCAAACGCCGCGCTGGGGCGATGGGTCGGCTGCGTCACGCGTCGGCGTGCACAACGACTGCTTCCTGGCCTCGAACACGGATGTCGGCACCTACAGTGAAAACCCGGCGACCCGGCAGCGCGAGCGCGATTACGTGGCCGCGCTGTCGACGGCAGCGCCATTCGGCGCCGAAACCTGCAACCCTGCAGATGCAGTCAATCCGACGCCGCGCACGCACTGTGATGACATCCTGCGCGAAGGGCGGCGCTTCGGCCTGACGTACCTGAACGACAGTTACTATCGCGACCTGTTTCACAAACGCTGGCAGGCGCAGGGTTGCCTGGCGCAGGTCAAGCGCAGCATGGGTTACAGGTTCGAGTTGGCGACGCTGCGTCACAGTTCACGCATCGTGGCTGGCCAGTCGGGCGAGCTGGTGCTGACCGTGCGCAACGCCGGCTGGGCGCGCGCTTTCAACCCGCGAGGTGTGCAGATGGTGCTCCGACACCGCACCACCGGCCAGGTCGTGCGGCTGGCCCTGGCGTCGATCGATCCCCGTGCCTGGCTGCCGGGGCAGACCAGCACCGCCACCGCACGGGTTGCGATCCCGGGCGGCACGCCCACTGGCGCTTACGACATGCTGCTGGCATTGCCGGATGGCGCGGCGTCGCTGGCCGGCGATGCGCGCTACAGCGTGCGGCCTGCCAATGCCGATGATGCCGCTAAAGCGCAGGGATGGGATGCATCGCTGGGCGCGTTCCGTACCGGGACAACGTTGAACATTCTCTGACGTGCTGCCACGCCGTGCGCGCGTGGCCGGCTTACTCGGCGATCAGCAGTTCGATGCCGGCCTCGCGCAGGCCGTCCCGGTATTGCGGACTGATATCGCCGTCCGTGATGACGGTGTGAACGCGGTCGAGCTGCACGATACGGTGCAGGCTGATGAAACCGAACTTCGATGAGTCGGCGAGCACGATAACTTTCCTCGCACGCTCGACCATCTTGTGGTTCAGGCTCGCTTCTGCCTCGTGGTGGGTCGTCACGCCGAACTGCAGGTCGAGGCCATCGACGCCCAGGAACAGCTTGTCGAAACTGTAGGCCTGCAGGCAGGCTTCGGCCTGCAAGCCCTGGATCGACAGCGCCTGCTTGCGCAGCAGGCCGCCCGTCAGAATCAGGTCGACGCCCGCGGCATTGACCAGCTCCCACGCGATATTCAGGCCATTGGTCAGCACCGTCACGTTCTGCACATCGCGCAGGTGGCGCGCCAGCGACAGCGTCGTGGTGCCCGAATCGATGATGATGTTCTCGCCCGGCTTGACCAGGCGCGCCGCCAAAGCACCGATACGCTCTTTCTGCTCGTGATTGAGCGCGTCTTTTTGCGACACCGTGTGTTCGGTCGGCGGCATGCGTGCCAGCGTGGCGCCGCCGTGACTGCGGATGGCCAGGCCCTGCGCCTCGAGTGCACTCAGGTCGCTGCGGATCGTCACTGCCGAGACGTTGAGTTGCTTGACGAGTTCGCTGACCTGGACCGAGGCTTGTTCGGTAAGAGCTTTAAGAATGGTGTCGCGGCGCTGACCGGTTTGACCCATGATTGGATACGCAGATTTAATAAAAAAACAGCTTACCAGATTGGCGCACCGCCGGCACGCCATCTGCTTGACGGCGCGTCATTGCAGGCCTGCCAGGCGTTCGAGCGCTGCAGGGCTCAGCGGTATGCCCACCTGGTGCGCTGCGTACACGGCGGCGCCGAGCACGGGCGGCAGGCGCGGCGCGATCAAGCGATAGGCACCGGCACTGCTGGTAGCAAGCACGCGCGCAAACGGAGCGCGCAATGGCCCATCCTCGCCGAACAGCCCTCCCGAATACGACACCGTGACGTCGGTGCCTGGATCGACCCCGAGCTGGCCCCGCACCGCATCGACCAGCGCGGCCACCTCCAGCGCGGCCGACTCGAGAATTGCCGCTGCCTGCGCATCGCCCAGCGCCGCCGCTTCGGAGACGAGGCGCGACAGTGCGGCCACCTTGCTGCGCTCTCCTTTGAACTCGCCATAGACGACCTGGCACAGGTCGAGGTCGTCCTGCAGCGCTAACCGCGTGCGCAGCAACCCATGCAGCGGCCCACGCGGCGCGCGGCCATCGCTCATGCGCGAGAACAGCGCAAGTCCGGCCCGGGCGATCCAGTAGGCCGAGCCCTCGTCGCTGAACAACTCGCCCCACCCGCCGGCACGCGCGCCCTGCCCGCCGATGCGCCCATAGGCCATCGAGCCGGTGCCGGCGATGACGCTGATGCCGTCAGCACAGGCCAGCGAGCCGGCCCAGCTGCACACCATGTCGTTGTCGCACAGGTAGCGCCCGTGGCCCAGCACGGCGCGCGGCAGCGCATCCAGTTGCGCCTGCACGGCGCGGTCTTCGCCGTACGCCGGCAAGCCAAAGAACGCGAACGTGACGTCGTTCGCGGTGACGCCAGCTGCCGCAAACAACCCGGCGCAGCCGCGCGCCAGCACATCAGCCGCGCCATCGATGCCGACTTCGAGGTAGTACGCGCTGCTCTGCTCATTGCGCGCCAGAACCTGGCCCTGCCGGTCGATCAGCGCGAACGCCGTCTTGGTGCCGCCGCCGTCAACCCCGAGAAACATCGCTGTCCTCCGCCAGTGGATAAATGGTGACGCCCTGCACCACACGATTGACGGTGCCCGACACGCTCGGCGTATCCGGGCGCAAGCCCAGCGCCAGCGACTGCAGCAGTGCGAAGGCCTGGCAGAACACGATGTACGGTAGCGCCAGCGCCAGGTCCGGGGCCTGCCCGACCCCGTCCAGCGTGATGCAGGCGTCACCCAGAACCGGCTCATCGCGGCCGCTCAGCGCCAGCACGCGGCCGGCCCGGCCATCATTGCGCAGCTCGCGCAGCAGGTCGAGGTCATAGCGGCGGGCACGGGCATCGTTCGACAACAGCACGACGACCAGCGTGTCGGCATTGACGACCGTCTTCGGTCCATGGCGAAAACCCAGCGGCGAGTCGAACAGCGCGACAACTTGGCCATCGGTCAGTTCCAGCAGCTTGAGTGAGGCTTCACGGGCCAGCCCGCGCAGCGCATTGCTGCCAAGGTAGACCACGCGGCTAAACTTCTGGGCCACCAACCCGTCCAGCAGCGGCAGCATCGACGCCAGTACCTGCGCGGCCGCAGCCGACGGGCCGGCGGTGGCGCCCGGCGCCAGCACGCCGAACGCGCCCGCCGCAGCCAGCAGCATCGAGGTGAAGCTGGTAGTCATGGCGAACCCGCGGTCGTGCGTGGCGTCGGGCAGCAGGATCGCATACGCATTGGCGCGGCCCTGCGCCATCTGGCACAGAGCGCCGTCGGCATTGCAGGTGATGACCAGGTGGTAGATCTCGTCCACGACCCCGTCGGCCAGATCGACGGCAGCCACGCTTTCCGGGCTGTTACCCGAGCGGCCGAACGACACCAGCAGCGTCGGCACCTTCGGCTGCAGGAACTGGCGCGGGCCCGACACCAGGTCGGTGGTGGGCACGGCGTCTGCGCGCCAGCCGCCACCCAGCAACGCCGGCGCCAGGCATTCGCCGATGAAGGCCGAGGTGCCGGCGCCCGTCAGCACGATGCGCAGGTCGGGCTTCGCGAGCAAGGGCCCCAGGAACGCGTCGAGCGCGCTGCGCTGATGGGCGACCAGTGCCTCGATCTCGGGCCAGATGGCCGATTGCTGCGCGATTTCTCGCGCGGTAGCGCCGGCGCCGGCGGCATCGAGCCGCTCCGTACCAATGCCCAGAATATTCCTGTCAGCGACTAACATGCTTCCAACTCCTTCGTTGCGGCGCCTGCCATGCAGGCCGCCATGTATTGGCGCAGCACCCTGGCCACGCCCTCTTTGAGCAGATCGACCGGCTGATTGTTCAGCCGCCCCTCACGCACGGCGTCGTATTGGAACGGCAGGTACTGACTCAGCAGCGTGAGCGGCGGCGGCGTGCGCTCCAGGCTGGCCAGCAGGCGCGCCTGCGCGGCCTGAATAGCCGGATGCGGCCAGTAGTAGCGAATCCTGTCACTCAGGCTGTATTGCTGGTCGAAGCGGGCGCGGCGCGGCTCGTTGTCGTAGTACTTTTGCCACTGCGCCGGCTCGGCGCGCATCACCTCCAGCACCGTGTCCTTGAACCCGGAACCCTTGCCATCACTCGCCATCGCGGCCTCGATATCGGCCAGCGCCCACAGCGTTTCACGCAGCGCGAACGTCGCGCCGGGGCCCACCTTGAGGATCGCAAAATGGCCGGCGACGAGCGCCGCCAGATTGGCCGCCGTCTGGTAGTCGGTCGAATGGGCCTCGTAGACCAGCGTGGGCACGTCTTCGATCATGCGGCCGAGGTCCACGGCGCGCTCGGGCCGGAAATCAATCACCTTGTGATGGTCGAATTCGACGCCCGGCTGCACCACGAGGCCAACCACGCGCGGCCACGCCGCATCCAGTCCGGCAGCAGCGAACGCAGCGCGGTGCGCAGCGATCGTCTGCGTCGCCGCGGCGGGCGTCGTGACGCTCAGTTCGGCCAGGTCTTCATGGGCGCCGCCGGGCACCGGCACTTCGGTGCCCACCACATACACGGGCGCTTCGCCGCTGGCCGCCTGCCAGGCCCGCTCGGCGACGGCGCACAGCCGCGCAGCGCGCGCGGCCACCACGTCATCCTGCAGCGGCACCGGGTCGCCAACGCACGACATCGAGCAATCCAGGTGGATCTTGCGAAAGCCCGCCGTGACGTATTGGTCGATCAGCACCTCGGCCTTCGCCATGGCCGCATCCGCGTGCTCGCCCTGCCAGGCATTGGGGCCCAGATGGTCGCCACCCAGCAGCACGCGCTCGCGTGCCAGGCCGACGCGGTCGGCGATGGCGAAGACGAAATCACGGAATGCGCCTGGGGTCATGCCGGTGTAGCCGCCATCCTGGTTCACCTGATTCGACGTGGCTTCGATCAGCACCGGCTGCGCCGGCCCTGCCGCCAGTGTCACTTCCATCGCAGCCTCGAGCACGATCGGATGCGCCGAGCACACCGCGTGGATCCCGACTGCTTCGCCGGCCTTGTGACGGCGCACCAGATTCAACATGTAGTCCATTTGTCAGGCTCCTTCGGTTGATTCGGCAGGCGCGACGTCGTCCGCCTGCAGCGCAAGAAACAGCGCGGCCGCCAGCGCCAGTCCGATGCCGGCCAGCCGGTAGCCACCCGGCACCGCGCCGGCCAGCGCCATCGCGATCACGGTGGTCAACAGCGGCGCGCCGGCATTGACCAGCGGCGACACCGTCAGCGCCTTGCCGTGCCGGAAGGCGTACACCAGCGTCAGCGCGCCGATGGCATTGAGCACCTGTGTGGCGGCGGCCAGCAGCGGCCCGGATGGCCCGTAATTGATCGGCTGCGAGAAATCGGTCATCGCCAGCGCCACCGGAATGCACAGCAGCGCACTGGCGGTCATGTAGAAGAAGATGCTTTCGGCATCCATGCGCGTGTTGGCCAGCTTGATGAAGTACGCCTGCAGGCCCCATGCGACCAGCACGCCAATCGCCAGCACGAACCACAGCCCGTACTGCTGCGGCGCGCCGCCCGGGTTGAAGTCAAACAGCGGCAGCGCGCACACGGCCAGCACGATGCCGAGCACGCCCATGCGGCCCGTACGCTCATGCAGGAACAGCAGCGAGAGCACGATCGTGATGACGGGAGAGAGCGAAATCAGCGGGAAAATCAGGTAAGCCGGACCGGCCTTGACTGCGTAGAACAGCACCATCTGGCCACCCGCGCCCAAGAGGCCAATGGCCAGCCCGTAGCACACGGCAGTGCGATCGCGGCGCACGCGCCAGCCGGAGCGCGCCAGCACGAACAGCGCCGGCGGGATCATCGTCAGCGCCCACACCACATACACGAGGGTTTCAGGAAAACCGTTCTGCGTGGGCAGGCCTGCGAAAGCGCCCCATACTCCCCACAGCAGCGCCGTCGCCAGCGCGTAACCGAGCCAGCGCGGCCTGGCAGCACCGGCGGTGACTTGTTCAGGCAGCGTTGTCGTTTCCACGGCGTCTGCCGGATTCATGGGGCCACCCATGCTGTCAGCCCGGTCATGCGGTATTCAATCCCATTGCTCGATGTGCGTTTCATCCGAATCCTCTCCGCCAGGTGCGTTTGTTTCAAACGTTTTCGTTGCCATCGATGTGATAGTAAAGAAGTGACAAACGAAAAGCAAAGTCTTTCCAAATATTTTCGATATAGCGTGTTTTTGATGACAAAATCGCGCCTTTTATTTTCGAATACTTTCGATTACCATCTGGACAACGGATGTACGTGCCGTCCGAACTGTTCCGCCCGTAGACAAATTCATCGTCAGGAGATTTGCATGAACCATCGCTGGAGTAAGCCACGTGAACTCAAACCCTGGGCCGTTGTGTGCAGCAGCCTGGCTGCCGCCCTGGCGCTGTCGGTAATGCAGGTGCATGCAAAATCTCCCGCTGATCCCCTGGCTCCGGCAGGCCACTGGGAAGGCAACACGAGCGGCAGCGCGAGCACGCCGCCGATGGGCTGGAACAGCTGGAATGCCTTTCGCACGGAAGTCGACGAAGGCAAGGTCATGGGCGCGGCGAAGGTGCTTGCCGACAGCGGTCTGGCAAAGCTCGGCTACAACCATGTCATTCTCGACGATGGCTGGTGGATGAAGCGCCGCACCAGCGATGGCCGCCTGCAGATCCGCACCGGCATCTTCCCGTCTGCCGCTACCGGCGGGCCGGACGGCACGAGCTTCAAGCCGTTCACCGACAAACTGCACGCGATGGGCTTCAAGGCGGGCATCTACACGGATGTCGGGCGCAATGCGTGCTCGCAAGCCTACGATCTGCATTCGCCCAACCTGCCACAGGGCACGACCGCCGAACGCGAAGTGGGACTGGACGGCCACGTCACGCAGGACATCAACCTGTATTTCAAGGAATGGGGCTTTGACTACCTGAAGATCGACGCCTGCGGGCTGGCCGATTTCATACCGGGCTCGGACCTGGTCAAGAAGCAGAGTTACCGCGGCATGGCGCCGCTGATCGAACGCGGGTCGATCAACCGCACGGATATCGGCGCCGTGCGTGCCCGCTACGAGACCGTTGCTGCGGCAATCAAGGCGGCGCGCCCGCTGGGTGATTATGTGATGTCGATCTGCGCCTGGGGCATGGCCAACGTGCGCAGCTGGGGCAAGGATGTCGGCAACCTGTGGCGCACCAGCGCCGACATCACGCCGAGCTGGACCAGCATGCTGCACAACTTCGACAGCGCGGCCAAACGTGCGCTGTACGCCGGCCCCGGCCACTGGAACGATCCCGATATCCTGCACATCGGCCATGGCGAATTCGATGCCAGCAACCCGGTCGAAGTGCGCTCGCATTTTTCGCTGTGGGCGATGATCAATGCGCCGCTGCTGATCAGCTATGACTTGCAGCATGGTCCGGCGTCGCTGCTCGCCGTCCTGGGCAATGCGGACGTGATTCGCCTGAACCAGGACAAGGCCGGCCACCAGGGCATCGTCGCCTATGATTCGAACGATGCGCAGATCATCGTCAAGACGCTGGGTGACGGCCAGCGCAAGGCAGTGGCACTGTTCAACCGCGGCGCGGCGCCGGCACCGGTGACGCTGCTGGCGATGCACCTGAAACTGGCGGATGGCGCGCCGGTCACGCTGCGCAACCTGTGGACGAAGGAGACCTTGACCTTCACCGGCGAGAAAGCCTTCACGCTCGCGCCGCACGAGACGCTCGTGTTCGAAGCGCAAGGCAAGCGCCAGCTGGAACACGGTGTGTATCTGTCGGAGATTCCGGGGTCGATCAATGTCGCGGTTGACGGGACGCGCCAGCCGCAACTCGATCCGACCATCCATCGCATGATCGACCCGTGGTCGAGCACCCGCTCTGGTGGCTCGCGGCCCCAGTATGCGGGCTGGGGAGGCGCGCAGCCGGATGCAACGCCGTTTGGCCAGAGCCTGCAGGTGGCCGGCCAGGTGTTTACGTCGGGGCTTGGCGTGCTGTCCAATTCGCGGCTTCAGGTGAAGAACGATGCCGGTCATGCGCGCTTGACCGCGTCGGTTGGCGTGGACGATTCGACTGAAAACACGGGCGAGCTGGTGCGCTTTTATGTGTATGGCGATGGAAAACTGCTGACGCAAAGCGCGCCGGCACGGTTCGGATCGAAAGTCCAGGCATTGACGGCCGATGTGCGCGGCGTGAAGGTCATTGAACTGGTGGTGCGGGATGCCAAAACTGGCAACGCAGTGCCTGTCGTGGCGACGTGGGGCGACGTGCAGCTGACGCAGGCGGCTGCCGCTGTGCCAGGTCCGCGAACCTCTAGCAACGACCGCATCTGAGTGCCGGGACACGACACGATATGACCTCATTCACCAGCCTCGACACCCTCGTCTTCCTCATCTACTTCGTGGCCATTTCGGCCTACGGCATCTGGATCTACTGGAGCAAAAAACGCTCGTCCGGCAAGGCCACCCACGACTTCTTCCTGGCGGAAGGGTCGCTCACGTGGTGGGCCATCGGCGCCTCGCTGATCGCCTCGAACATCTCGGCCGAGCAGTTCATTGGCATGAGCGGGGCGGGCTTTCGTATCGGCATGGCGATCGCCGTGTATGAGCTGATGGCCGCGGCGACGCTGGTCATCGTCGCCGTGTTCTTCATGCCGATCTACCTGAAGAACCGCATCTACACGATGCCGCAATTTCTCGAGCGGCGCTACGGCCCGGCGGTGGCGGCGACGATGGCCGTGTTCTGGCTTGGCCTGTACGTGGTGGTCAACCTGACCGCCATCCTGTACCTGGGCGCACTGGCCATCAGCAGTATCGCCGGGCTGAACGTGCTGGCCTGCATGCTGTTCCTGGCCGTGTTCGCGACCGTCATCACGCTGGGCGGCATGAAGGTGATCGGCTACACCGATGTGATCCAGGTGCTGTGCCTGGTGATCGGCGGGCTCGTTACGACCTGGATTGCGCTCGATCTGGTGGCGGCGCTGGCCGGTGGCCAGGGCGCGGTGCGCGGTCTGAGCGAACTGTATCTGCGCGCCGGCGAGCATTTCAATATGGTGCTCACGCGAGACGATCCGAACTACATGGACTTGCCCGGCATGTCGACCATCATCGGTGGCATGCTGATCGTGAACCTCAACTATTGGGGCTGCAACCAGTACATCGTCCAGCGCGCGCTGGGTGCCAACCTTCATACGGCGCGCAAGGGCTTGCTGTTCGCGGCCTTCCTCAAGCTATTGATGCCGGTGATCGTGGTCTTGCCCGGCATTGCGGCCTACGCGCTCGACAAGTCCGGCACACTTGGCGACGCGATGCGGCCGGACGGTGAACTGAATCCGGACCGCGCATACCCTACCCTGCTGGCCCTGCTGCCGGCCGGGCTCAAGGGGCTGGCGTTCGCTGCGCTCGTTGCGGCGGTCGTTGCGTCGCTGGCCGGCAAGGCCAATAGCGTCGCGACGATCTTCACGCTCGACGTCTACAACAAGCATGTCAACCGCGCAGCCAGCGAGCAGCGCATGGTCTGGATCGGCCGGATCTCCGTGCTGGCGGCGATGGCCATCGCCGTGCTGCTCGCACCCTTGCTGGGGATCGACAAGAAAGGCGGCTTCCAGTACATCCAGGAATACACTGGCTTTGTGTCACCCGGCATCCTGGCGATGTTTTTGCTGGGCTTTTACTGGCGCAAGACCACTGCTGCGGCGGCCATGTTCGCCACGATTGGCGGGCTGGTGTTTTCGGTGTTTCTCAAGTTCTTGCCAATGGTGATGGATCTGGGTTTTCTGGCGCCGATCGGATTTGCGGTCAATAACGGGGCTGGTGTGTATGAGATCCCGTTCCTTGACCGGATGCTGATCGTGTTCGTCATGGTGGTGATTGGTATGGTTTTGTTGAGCATTACGGCGCGGCGCGATGGTAGCCACAAGCGCATGGTGATCGACCGGTCGATGTTCCGCGTTGATCGCGGCTTTGCGCTTGGCTCGGTGATTATTTTTGTCGTGCTGGTGGCGATTTACGGCGGTTGGTAGGTTGAAGACATGTTGTCGCGCTGGTTCGATTTGTCGTTCAAAGGGAACGAGATCGGCAGCGCGCTCGTGTTCACAGCTGGGTCCGTGTCCGAATGTCAGACCTGACCCCGGCTTGTGCCCCGGCTTGATACTGCTCCAGCAATCATGTTTCACCGCAAAAAGCAATTTTCTTTTGACATCATTGCTGCTATAATTGCGGCCCTTTTACAACAAAACCCCCGGTAGCACATCTGCTATCGATCGCTTTCCATGCCGTGCATGGGAACCGAACCCCGGGCCAACCGCCCGCATCAAGCAACGTTCGCCGCATCGCGGTTGAACGACACTCAGCGTCATTAACACGCACACAGCACCCGGCACGCACTGCGCACATCGCAAGCGCCGGCACGCCTTTGGCATTGTCGCCGCGTCGACAGGCCAGGCACGCGCTGTCTGCATCACGACCATGTCGCGATCTCCGCTGCGGGCCTCGTTGCCTGCGGCGATTTCATTTCATCCGACAGATCGAGGGAGAACCACACCGTGGCAAAACAAATCATCATCGACCAGGTCTTCAAAGTCTTCGGCGACAAGCCGGAAGCCGCCCTTGACCTGGTTCGCCAGGGCGCCAGCAAGCAGGACATCCTGGCCCAGACCGCCTGCACCATCGGCGTGTTCGACGCCAGCTTTACGATTGAAGCCGGCGAAATTTTCGTCATCATGGGCTTGTCCGGGTCGGGCAAATCGACGATGGTGCGCATGCTCAATCGCCTGATCGAGCCGACCGCCGGGCGCATCCTGATCGACGGCAATGACATCAACACCCTGCCCGACGCCCAGTTGCGCGCACTGCGCCGCAAGGACATCAGCATGGTGTTCCAGTCGTTCGCGCTGCTGCCGCAACTTACCGTGCTCGACAACACGGCGTTCGGCATGGAGCTGGCCGGCACGCCGAAGGCCGAGCGCCATGCGCTGGCCTTGCAGGCGCTGGACCAGGTGGGCCTGGCCGGGTATGGCGCCAGCTACCCGGACGAATTATCGGGCGGCATGCAGCAACGCGTGGGCCTGGCCCGCGCGCTGGCGTGCGATCCCGCCATTCTGCTGATGGACGAGGCGTTTTCGGCGCTCGATCCGATCATGCGCACCGAGATGCAATCGGAGCTGCTGCGCCTGCAGCAGATCAAGCGCCGCACCATCGTGTTCATCTCGCACGATCTCGACGAAGCGATGCGCATCGGCGACCGGGTGGCCATCATGAAGGACGGGCATGTGGTGCAGGTGGGCACGCCGGAAGACATCCTGCGCCAGCCTGCCAACGACTACGTGCGCAACTTCGTGCGCGGCGTCGATGCCGCGGCAGTGTTCAAGGCCGGCGATATCGCCCGTAAAAGCCAGATCGTGGTGGCGGAGTCGCCCGCGCGCGGTTCGCGCGCAGCGCTGTCGATGCTGGAAGAGCAGGATCGGGCCTACGCCTACGTGGTCGACCCGCAGCAGAAATTCCTGGGCGTGGTTTCGGCCGACTCGCTGCGCAGCGCGCTCGATGGCCACGTCGGCCCGCTGGGCCTGGCGCATGCCTACCTGCCCGACGTCACCACCATCGATGCCGATGAACCGGTCGCAGGCCTGTTCGGCCAGGTCGCGCAGATGCCGTATGGCGTGCCCGTGGTGACGAACGATGGCAAATACCGCGGCGCCATCAGCAAGACCACCCTGCTGAAGTTCCTTGACCGCGACACGCCGCCCATCGCCGCACCACACATCCCGAAAGGACAACCATGAATTCCGGCACCGCCGAAGCGACCCAAGCCGCCGCCCCTCAAGCTGCGCAGATCAATCCATGGCTGCCGACCCCGCCGCGCGATACCTCCTGGCTCGACGCCGCACCGGCTGTCTCGCCCGATCAGGCCAGCGTCGGACTGTCCGATCTGCTGGACGGTTCGCTGCCACTCCAGTCCGGGATCAACGACGCGCTGGGCTGGGTGGTCGAGCACTTCCGTCCATTTTTCCAGATCGTGCGCGCGCCCATCGACGCCACGCTCGACGCCGTCAGCGCGCTGTTGCTGGCTGGGCCAGCCCTCGCGGTGATCGCCGTTATCGGCGTGCTGGCCTGGCAATTCACTACCCGCACGCTCGCCATCGGCACCGTGGTGGCGCTGCTGATCGTGTCGATGCTGGGCATCTGGTCCGACGCCATGATCACGCTGTCGCTGGTGCTGACCTCGCTTGCTTTCTGCATGGTGATCGGCTTGCCGCTGGGGATTTTCCTGGCCAGCAGCGACCGCGCCCAGAACCTCCTGCGTCCGCTGCTCGACGCCATGCAGACCACGCCGGCCTTTGTCTACCTGGTGCCGGTGGTGATGTTGTTTGGTATCGGTAATGCGCCGGGTGTGATCGTGACGATCATCTTTGCCCTGCCACCGCTGGTGCGCCTGACCAATCTCGGCATTCGCCAGGTGCGGCCCGACCTGATCGAGGCAGCGCGCGCCTACGGCGCCTCGCCGTGGCAGTTACTGACCCGCGTCCAGTTTCCGCTGGCAATGCCGTCGATCATGGCTGGCATCAACCAGTCGCTGATGCTGTCGCTGTCGATGGTCGTGATCGCCTCGATGATCGCCGTGGGCGGCCTGGGCCAGATGGTCCTGCGCGGCATCGGCCGCCTCGACATGGGTCTGGCCACCGTAGGCGGCCTGGGCATCGTGCTGCTGGCAATCACGCTGGACCGCCTGACGCAATCGATGGGACAGCCGCGTCGTGGCGTACGCCACTGGTACCAGACCGGCCCGGCCGGCCTCATCCTGCGCCTGACGCGCGGCAAGCCACAATCATAAAAAGGACAACGAATGCATCGCATGAAAAAATTTACGATCAAACATCAGTCACGACGCATGTTTCGCTGGATCGCCACCATCGCGCTTGGCGCACTGGCGCTCACTACCCACCTGGCCGTGGCGCAAACGCCGGCGGACGCCCTTCCCGGCAAAGGGATCAAGGTGCAAGCGCTGCAAAGCCCGGTGGCCGAAGAGACGTTCCAGACCATGCTGGTCGACCGTGCGCTGGCAGCGCTGGGCTACGCACCGCAACCCATCAAGGAAGTGGAATACCCCACGGCCCACGTCGCCATTGCCAATGGCGATGCCACGTTCCTGGCGGTGCACTGGGACCCCTTGCACAAGGATTTCTATGACAACGCCGGCGGCGACGCCAGGTTGCTGCGCACCGGCGAGTACGCCGGGCCGGCAGCCCAGGGCTACCTGATCGACAAGGCCACGGCCGACAAGTACGGCATCACCAATATCGGCCAACTGCGCGAGCCGCGCTTGGCCAAGCTGTTTGACAACGACGGCGATGGCAAGGCGGACATGGCCGGTTGCAATCCGGGCTGGGGCTGCGAAGCGATGATCGAGCAGCACATGGACGGCTTCAAGCTACGCAGCACGGTCACGCATGTGCAGGGCAATTACTCCGCACTGATCGCCGATACCATCGGCCGCTTCAAGCGCGGCGACCCGATCCTGTATTACGCCTGGACGCCCTACTGGGTCAATGGCGTCCTGATTCCGGGCAAGGATGTCGTGTGGCTGCAGGCGCCGAAGACGGCGTATCCGGGCAAGCCCGATACACGCCTTCCCGATGGCAGCGACTACGGCTTTGCCATCAACACGACGCGCTTTGTCGTGAACCGTGCCTGGGCCGAGAAGAACCCGGCTGCCGTGAAGCTGTTCCAGGTGATGCGCTTGCCGATTGCCGATATCGACGCGCAGAATGCGCGCATGCGCACTGGCGAAAACTCCCAGGCCGATATTGCGCGCCATGTGTCGGGGTGGATCAAGTTCCATCAGAAGGAATTTGATGACTGGATTTCGCAGGCGCGGGCGGCGGCGCCGTGATTTTGCCGTAGTCGCAAGAGCGCCGTCAGGACGCAGTGATTGCGATTGGCCTGGCGGCCCCTCTTGGTCGCCTGAACAGACGGTACGCTGAATGTGATCTGCATGACCGTCACCCTATCCCTGTAAGCCTGGTTGATTGACTGGCGTGTTATCGGTATTGTTGGCGCAAAAGCCTTCTGTTTTCTTGCTCAATACGTTGGTTAGTTACATTTTGTAAATTTCTGCTGTTGTTCCGCCCGCTCCGATCGATTCTCTAACCTTCCGCGTATTTCATGCATTCGTGTCGGGAATGGCATAGCCTTCCAGCAAAAAACGCAGGCAATCTACAAAGCGTCACAAAGCCAAAACATTGTGGAGACGGGTACTACACCTGCCTATCCAGTGATGCCGAGCACCTGCCCGACGCGTCGCCATCAGCAGGCATTAACAAAAAAGCTCGCCGAAGCGAGCTTTTCTAAAATCTTCCGAAGAATGATTTAAGCACGAAACCTTATTCCCACTCAATCGTCGCCGGTGGCTTCCCCGAAATATCATAGACAACGCGGTTAATCCCCCGCACCTCATTGATGATGCGGTTCGACACCTTGCCCATCAACGCATGCGGCAGATGCGCCCATTGCGCCGTCATGAAGTCCAGCGTCTGCACGGCGCGCAGCGCAACCACGTATTCATACGTGCGGCCATCGCCCATCACGCCCACCGATTTCACCGGCAGGAACACGGCAAACGCCTGGCTGGTCGCTTCATACCAGTTCAGCGGCGCCTTGCCCGCATCAATGCCCGGCACGTGCGGTACTTCGAACGGCGTGTTGCGCAGCTCTTCGATGAAGATCGCATCGGCTTCACGCAGCAGGTCGGCGAACTCTTTCTTGACTTCACCCAGGATGCGCACGCCCAAACCAGGACCCGGGAACGGGTGACGGTAGACCATGTCATGCGGCAGGCCCAGCGCGACGCCCAGCTTACGGACTTCATCCTTGAACAACTCGCGCAGCGGCTCGAGCAGCTTCAGGTTCAGTGTCTCTGGCAGGCCACCCACGTTGTGGTGGCTCTTGATCGTCTGGCCCTTTTTACCTTTACCAGCCGACTCGATCACGTCCGGATAGATCGTGCCCTGCGCCAGCCACTTGGCATTGGTCAGCTTGCCCGCTTCAACCTGGAACACTTCGACGAACTCGCGGCCGATGATCTTGCGCTTCTGCTCGGGATCGTTCACGCCGGCCAGGTGGCCCATGAACTGGTCTTCGGCATCGATGCGGATCACTTTCACGCCCAGGTTCTTTTCGAACATGCTCATGACCATCTTGCCTTCGTCCTTGCGGAGCAAGCCGTGGTCGACGAACACGCAAGTGAGCTGGTCGCCAATCGCGCGGTGGATCAGCGCGGCAGCCACGCTCGAGTCGACGCCGCCCGACAGGCCCAGGATCACGTCGTCGGTACCGACCTGTGCGCGGATCTTTTCAACGGCTTCGCCGATGTAATCCGGCATGTTCCAGTCCGACTTGCAACCGCAGATCTCGTGCACGAAGCGGCCGATGATGGCTTCGCCCTGCGTCGTGTGCGTGACTTCCGGGTGGAATTGCAGCGCGTAGAAATGGCGCTCTTCGTCGGCCATCGCGGCGATCGGGCAGCTGTCGGTCGAACCCATCAGCTTGAAGCCGTCCGGCATTTCGAGGACCTTGTCGCCGTGGCTCATCCAGACCTTCAGCATGCCGTGGCCTTCGTCGGTGACGAAGTCATTGATGCCGTTGAGCAGCGCCGTATGGCCACGGGCGCGCACTTCGGCGTAGCCGAATTCGCGCTTCAGGCCGTTTTCGACCTTGCCGCCCAGCTGGGCCGCCATGGTCTGCATGCCGTAGCAGATGCCCAGCACGGGCACGCCGGCTTCGAACACGGCCTGCGGCGCACGTGGCGAATCGCCTTCGAGCGTCGAATTGTGGCTGCCCGACAGAATGATGCCCGAGGCGCCGTAGTCGCGGACGAACTCGTCGCTGACGTCGTAGGGGAAGACTTCGGAGAAGACGCCGGCATCGCGCACGCGGCGGGCGATCAGCTGGGTGACCTGGGAACCGAAATCGAGGATGAGGATTTTGGAGTGCATGAGTTAGCTGTCAATAGAAATCTAGGTAGGGTGGACGGGTTTCCCGTCCACGCGTTCAGACAAAGCCAGCACTGATTGAACGCGTGGACGGCAGAGCCGTCCACCCTACGGATGCGGCCGCAAGCGACCACGTGGGTGCGGCCACAAGCGGCCGCGTCGCGTGTCGTGTTACTCCGAACGGTAGTTCGGCGCTTCTTTCGTGATCTGCACATCGTGCACGTGCGATTCGCGCATGCCGGCCGACGTGATTTCGACGAATTCGGCTTTCGAGCGCAGCTCTTCGATGGTGCTGCAACCGCAGTAACCCATCGACTGGCGCACGCCGCCGATCAGCTGGAAGATGATCGCCAGCACGCTGCCCTTGTAGGCCACGCGGCCTTCAATACCTTCAGGCACGAACTTGTCGGCCTTGCTCGACGCTTCCTGGAAGTAGCGGTCGGCTGAACCGTCGGCCATCGCGCCCAGGCTGCCCATGCCGCGGTACGATTTGTAGCTGCGGCCCTGGTACAGGATGACTTCGCCCGGTGCTTCTTCGGTACCGGCGAACATGCTGCCCATCATGACGGTGTGTGCGCCTGCAGCCAGTGCCTTCGAGATGTCGCCCGAGAAGCGGATACCGCCGTCGGCGATGCACGGCACGCCGGTGCCTTCGAGTGCTTCGGAAACATTGGAGATCGCGGTGATCTGCGGCACGCCCACGCCGGCGACGATGCGGGTGGTGCAGATCGAGCCAGGGCCGATGCCGACCTTGACCGCATCCGCGCCCGCTTCGACCAGCGCCAGCGCGGCCGATGCGGTGGCGATATTGCCGCCGATGACGTCCACGTGCGGGTAACGGTCCTTGATCCAGCGCACGCGATCGAGGATGCCTTGCGAGTGACCGTGGGCGGTGTCGACCACCAGCACGTCCACACCGGCCGCGACCAGCAGTTCGATGCGCTCTTCATCGCGCTCGCCGACGCCGACAGCGGCGCCCACCAGCAGCTTGCCCTGCGAATCTTTCGAGGCCAGCGGGTGTTCGTGCGACTTCTGGATATCCTTGACGGTGATCAGGCCGCGCAGTTCGAAGTTGTCGTTGATGACGACCACGCGCTCGAGGCGGTGCTTGTTCATCAGGCGCTTGGCTTCGGCCGTGTCCGCGTCTTCCTTGACCGTGACGAGCTTGTCGCGCGGCGTCATCTTGGCGCGCGCTTCGGCGTCCAGGTCTTCCTCGAAACGCAGGTCGCGGTTCGTGATGATGCCGACCACCTGATTGCCCTCGACCACCGGGAAGCCGCTGATGCCATGCTGTTGCGACAGCGCCAGCACTTCGCGGATCTTCATGGTCGGTGGAATCGTGATCGGATCGCGCAGCACGCCCGCTTCGAAGCGCTTGACCCGCGCGACTTCGCGCGCCTGGTCGGCTGGACGGAGATTCTTGTGGATGATACCGATGCCGCCCTCTTGCGCCATGGCGATCGCCAGGTTCGCTTCGGTCACGGTGTCCATCGCGGCGGACAGCAGCGGAATGTTCAGCGTGATATTGCGGGTGAGCTTGGTGCGCAGGGAAGTTTGGGCCGGAAGAACGTTGGAGTAGGCCGGGACGAGCAGCACGTCATCGAAGGTGAGTGCTTTTTGGAGGAGACGCATAGTATTTCCTATAGGCGCAAAAGCGAATTATACAGAAACCCGTGATTTCCGTCGCCGCCCTGGCCCAAATTTAGTTGGTGCGGTACGGTTTGCGATTGACAGCCAGGCCGAAGCATGGCGAAATCTGTTAATTCTCAGGAGCAATTTCTATGACGCGTATGCCGTACCGCGCCCTCGGCGCCACCCTGCTCTTTCTTGCCGCCACGGCCGCGCAGGCCCAGTATGTCTGGATCGGCCCTGGCGGTACGCGCCAGTATTCCGATCGCCCGCCACCGCCCGGCACGCCGGCCAGCAAGATCGTCAAGGCGCCGGGCCGCGCCGCCCCCGAACTGGCACCGGCGCCCGCGCCGCCTGCGGCCACGCCAGTCGAACCAGTCACCACCGATCCTGCCGCCAAGCCGCTGCCACCGAAAGGCCCACCCACGCTGGCCGAGCAGGAAGCCGCCTATCGCGCGCGCACCAAGGCACGCGACGAAGCCAATCTGAAAGCACAGGAAGAAGCGCAGCGTGCGCGCCAGTTGGCCGAACGCTGCAACGCCGCGCGCGAAACGCAAGCGCAGCTCGCGTCCGGCACACGCATCGCGCGCTACGGCCAGGATGGTCAGAAACGTTATATGACGGATGCCGAGCGCGCCACGCGGGCCGCACAGGTCAATCAGGCACTGCAGGGCTGCCGCTAGCGCCTTCCCGCTTGGCCGCGCGCTTGCGGCGCGACTCTTTCGGGTCGGCCACGAGCGGCCGGTAGATCTCGATGCGGTCGCGCTCGCGCAGCACCGTGTCGAGCGTCTTCTTCTTCGCGTAGATGCCTACCGGCTGCGTCGTCAGATTGATGTCGGGGAAGGCTTCCAGCACGCCGCAGCGCTCGATGGCCATGCCGATCGTCGTGCCGGGTTCTACCTGCAGCTCGCGCAGCCATTCGACCTTGTCACTGGCGTAGCAGACCGAGATGCCCACCAACGCGGGCGAGGCCGCGAGGTCAGCCATACACGACCTCGGCGCGCTTGCAGAACGAGTCGACCATGCTGTTGGCGATCATGCCGAACACGGGGCCGACGATCTGCGCCAGGATCATGCTGGAGAACTCGTACTGCATGTCGAACTCGATCTTGCAGGCATCGGCGCGCAGCGACTTGAAGCTCCAGGTGGCTTCGAGCAGCTTGAACGGGCCGTCGACCAGGTGCATCTTCATCTGGGTCGGGCGCTGGTTGTGGTTCGAGGTCGTGAAGCTTTGCTTGACGCCGTGAAAATTAATTTGCAGGGCCGCGACGAGCTTGTCATCGGTGCGTTCGACGATGTTCACGCCACTGCACCAGGGAAGGAACTTGGGATAATCTTCGACTTTGGCAACGAGGTCGAACATCTGTTCTGCGCTATAGCCAAGGAAAACTGATTTGTGCACTACTGCCATTGGTCAACCGTTTGTTATGATGGGGGTCGTTTGCAAGTGGCGCCACCGTTGGCGCAATAGCAGTAGTTTAACCGACACGCGAATTTTCGCCTTTTCATGAGCATCGCTGACAATAAAAAAGCATTTTTTGACTACTTCATCGAAGACCGCTACGAGGCAGGTCTCGTGCTGGAGGGTTGGGAAGTCAAGGCCATCCGCGAAGGGCGGGTGCAGATCAAGGAAGCCTACGTGCTCGTCCGTGACAACGAGCTGTACCTGTTCGGTGCGCACGTCAGTGCATTGACGACCACGTCGAGCTTCAGCCACCCCGAGGCGCTGCGCTCGCGCAAGCTTCTGCTGCACCGCGCCGAGATCGACAAGCTGATCGGCAAGGTGGAGCGTTCCGGCTACACGCTGGTGCCGCTCAACCTGCACTTCAAGAAGGGCAATGTGAAGTGCGAGATCGGCCTGGCCAAGGGCAAGAAGCAGCACGACAAGCGCTCGACCGAGAAAGACCGCGACGCCAAGCGCGAGGTCGATGCGGCGATGAAGACCAACCGGCGCTAAGCCGTTCTAGGCGTCCCGTGCCGATAACTCGAGCACGCGGGCGCCGGTCAGCGCGATCAGGTCGCGGTCATGGGTCGAGAACAGCACCAGGTGTTCGTGCGCCCGCGTGGTGATCTGATCGATCAGAAATGCCCGGGCGTCGGCATCGATGCCATTGGTCGGCTCGTCCATCAGCACGACCTGCGCGTCCCCCATCAAGCCGGCGGCCAGCATGAACTTCTTGCGCGTGCCGAGCGACATGTCGCCAAAGCGCGCGCCAAGATACGCCGCGATGCCGAAGCCTTCCAGCAGTGCTGCGTGTGGTCCGCCGCAGCCACGCAGCGCCTGCACCATGCGCAGGAATTCGTCGCCGGTCATGAAGTCGTACGCAACCGACGCATCGGGCACCCAGGCCAGTGCCGCGCGGGCGCCCTGCCCGCGCGCCAGGTCATGCCCGCAGACCAGCACGCGCCCCCTCTGCGGCGCGTCGATGCCGGCCAGCAGCGCCAGCAAGGTCGACTTGCCGGCGCCGTTGGGCCCCACCAGCGCCACGGCGCCTGCGCCAAAGGCCAGATGCAGGTCCTCGAACACCACGTGGCTGCCGTAGCGCATGCCCAGTCCTTCGGCTGTCAACAGCATCGTCATTGTGTTGCTCCCATCAGGATCAGTGCAGCGAATGTCAGTGCGGCCTTGAACGCGGCGCCGTACCGGTGCCGCTGCAGCGCCGGGGCGCCGAGCAGTGTGAGCAGCAGCAGGGACAGGCCAAGGCAGTGGGCCAGCATCGACAGCAGGTTTGGGCTGCTCGCCGGCGTGACGCGGTACCCGAGCCACACCAGGATGCCGATGCCGCCGCCCAGGCCCAGCACGACCAGGTGTTCGGCCACGAGCGCCTTGGTCACGCCGAACGGTATGCTGCGCAGGTAGGGTTCGAGCGGCTGGCGCGCCCGCCAGAACGCGTAATACAGGCCGGCGAGTGCATGCGCGCTCACGGCGCACGCCACCGCGATGAAGCCGCCGGCATCCTGGCGCTTGCCCACCTGGCAGATCATCCACCAGCTGGTCGCATGCACGAGCAGCGCCGCCCCGATACGCGGCAGCGCCACGTGCAGGTGGCCGCGCCACAGGCTGCGCACCTGCAGCAGTGTCAGGGACACCAGTGCAGGAACACGCAGCACGCCGCTTGCGTCCGTGCGCCGCGCGCCACGAGCACGGTCAGCACCGAACACCACGACATGCGCCACGGCGAGTGTCAGCAGGACCAGCCCAAGAACATACAGGGGAAAGAAACCGTCAGCGCCGGGCGGCGGTGCGGGGCTCGTGGCCACGGTCCAGAAAGCGACCGCAAACGGCAGCGCCCACCACTGCAGTGCGACGAGCAGCAAGGCAACATCCAGCGCAGGCGCCACGCGCCCTCCGTGCAGGCTCGCACGGGCAAACCCGGCAAGCGCCGCGCCGCGCACAAATGGCCGGTGGACGCGCGCCCACAATGCAACCGCCGCCAGCCAGCCGACGATATAGATGGAGCCGGTGCCCCAGTCGGCGGGATCACGCCAGAAGTGCAGGATCGGCGCGGCCAGCAGCGTGGGCCGCTCAACGAGCGCGAGGCCAAACAAGGCAAGACAGATGACCAGTACGTGCGCATAGCGCGCGTACAGCGCCCGCGACTGCGCGGCGAAATACCGGCGGCGCAGCAGGAACAGGGTACCGAAAGGTTCGGCCACCGCTGCCCGCCAGCGCCGCGTGGCCATCACTCAGGCCGCGACGACGGCAGGTTTGACCGCCATGAGCACCGACAGGCGCCAGGCGCCGAAGCTCAGCGCCAGCCCGGCCGCCACGCCCAGCGCCAGGTGCAGCGCGCTGTGGAACAAGAGCGGCGCCACCAGGCCCGAGACCAGTGCAAACGACATCATCTGAATGAAGCCGATCATCGACGAGGCCAGCCCGCGGTTGTCCGGGAACAGCCCCAGCGCGGTGATCTGGATCGCCGGCATCGCGACCGACAGACCAAACGTGTAGACGAACAGCGGCAGCACGGCCCACGGCACGGCGGCGGTGAACACCGCGTTGTAGCCGACATTGAATGCCGCACCCAGCGCCATCACGCCAAAGCCCAGCCACATCATGCGGGTCGGCGTGCTTTTGTGCGCGTGCTTGCCGCCCCAGGCCGAGCCGACCACCATGCCGCCGACGAGCGGAATGAACATCCAGGCAAACGCCGTCTCAGGCAGACCAAGGATCACCATGACGAAGTTCGAGGCCGAGCCGATGTACAGCGACAGGCCTGAAAACGCGAGGCCCAGCGCCAGCGAGAGCAGCACGAACTGCGGATGGCGCAGCACCTTGACGTAGTTGCGGCCGATGGTCCCGGGATGGAACACCTGGCGCTTTTCACGCGGCAGGCTCTCGGGCAGGAACTTCAGGCACACCAGGATCAGCAGCGCGCCGAACACCGCCAGGAACACGAACGACGAGCGCCAGCCGAAGGTGACGTGCAGCCAGCCGCCCAGGACCGGGGCGATCGCTGGCGCGAGGCCGAACACCATCATGATGTGCGACATCATGCGCTGCGCCTGCGCGCCCGAGAAGCGGTCCTGCACGATGGCCTGACCGATCACCGAGCCCGCGCCGGCCGACAGCCCCTGCAACGCGCGAAACACAAGGAGCCAGCCGAAGCTCGGTGCCCACGCCGCGCCAATCGAGGCCAGCGTGTAGACGGTCAGCGCGGTCAGGATCACGGGACGGCGGCCGAACGAATCGGACAGCGTCCCGTAGAACAGCATCATGAACGCAAACGTGAACAGGAACACGCTCAGCGTCTGCTGCACCGCGACCGGGCCGACCGCGAATTCGGCCCCGATGGCCGGCATCGACGGCAGATAGGTGTCGATGGCCAGGGCCCCGATCATGCCGAGGCAGGCGAGGATGACGGTGAGGAGTTTTTGCATGGACGGCGCTTTCGGAAAACCTGCCGGCGCTGCACGATGCACGATGCATGGGGCCGGATGACGGGCATTGGAGGGCTGCGATTGTAATCGACTTCGGCCTTCCCGATCTGCCGCCGCCCTGTTTTCAATCGGTGCGCAGCGTCATGCCGAAACGCTCGAAACGGGGCATCCAGTCGTGCTGGTAATCGGCAGAGACCAGGATGCGTTCGGCGCGGCCAAGCAGCTTGGCGCGCGGCACCAGGCCGATGACGCGCGAATCGGCGCTGTTGTTGCGGTTATCGCCGAGCATCAGGTACTGACCGGGCGGTATGCGCATCAGCGCGATGTCACGCAGCCCGGGCACGCCAGGGAGCAGTTGTACGCGCTGATGCGTGCCGCCCACGGATTCGCTGAGCCGGACGGCGTCGACCTCGCGGCCCCAGGCGGACTCGCGTGCGGTCCCCGCCAAGCCGTAGGCAGCCTCTTCCCCATTGATGCTCAAGCGGTCATTGCGCATCTCGACCAGGTCGCCCGGCAACGCCAGCACACGCTTGATCAGGCGCGTGCCGTCGCGCGGCGAATAGAACACGACCACGTCGCCGCGGGCAGGATCCCCGAGGTGCGCCACTTGCCGTTCAGTCAGTGGTATCTTGAGGTCGTATGCCAGCCGGTTGATGAACACGACGTCGCCCTCGAGCAGATTGGGCCGCATCGACCCGGATGGAATCGGACTCCAGTCGGCGACCGCGGTGCGAAAGACGCCAAACAACAGCAGAAACAGCAGAAAACCCTTGTTGGCGCGGATGAGTTTGGTCACGGACTGCTCCTGATTGGGTGATGGAACCATCGATGGTAAATGTCGATCAACCGTCGATGCTTAGCCTTTCATTAACAACGCAATCCTGACAGCAGTGTCACCACGCTGTCATATTCGACAACTAGACTGATTGCGGGACGACTACGACCGCAGACCATGGATATGAAGAAAAAGGCCACCGAGGCTGACTTGAAACAATTTTCCGACGGCAGCGCTTATTTGAATCGCGAGCTGTCGCTGCTCGAATTCAATCGCCGCGTGCTGGCGCAGGCGGAAGACCCCACCGTACCGCTGCTCGAGCGCCTGCGCTTTCTGTGCATCGTCGCGAGCAACCTGGACGAATTCTTCGAAGTGCGCGTGGCCAGCCTGCTCGCCACCTACCAGATCGACCGCAACGACAGCGAACTGCCCGAGACCCTGGCTGCCGACCTCGAACGCGCGAGCGCCGAGTGCCGCCACCTGATCGCGCGCCAGTACGCGCTGTTCAATGACGAGATCCTGCCGCAGCTGTCCGGGCAAGGCATCCACCTCCTGCACCGCAGCGAACGCAATGCAGCCCAGCGCGCGTGGGTCAAGCAGTATTTCGACCGCGAAGTGCGTCCGCTGCTCACGCCCATTGGCCTCGACCCGGCGCACCCGTTCCCGCGCGTGATCAACAAGAGCCTGAACTTCATCGTTGAACTCAGTGGCAAGGATGCGTTCGGGCGCGGCTCGGGGATCGCCATCATGAAGGCGCCGCGCGTGCTGCCGCGCGTGATCCGCCTGCCGGACGACCTGTCGGACAAGCCGGGCACCTCGTACTGCCTGCTGTCGTCGGTGATCCAGTCGCACATGGCCGAGCTGTTCACGGGCCGCGAAGTGGTGTCGTACTCACAGTTTCGCGTCACCCGCAACAGCGACCTGTGGGTGGACGAAGAAGAAGTGAAAAACCTGCGCCAGGCGCTCCAGAGCGAGCTGCACGGCCGCCAGTATGGCTTTGCCGTGCGCCTCGAAGTGGGCCGCTCATGCCCGGCGCACCTGGCCGATTTTTTGCTCAATCAGTTCCACATCGACCGTAGCCGGCTGTTCCCGGTCGACGGCCCGGTGAACCTGGGGCGCCTGCTCGAAATCGTCAACCAGCACGACCAGCCCGAGCTCAAGTTCCCGTCGTATGTGTCGGGCTATCCGGGCAAGCTGTCGGGCGCCGACATGTTCGCCGCGCTGCGCAAGCAAGACGCGCTGCTGCACCACCCTTTTGAATCGTTCCAGCCGGTGATCAACTTCATCCAGTGCGCGGCGGCGGATCCCAACGTGGTGGCGATCAAGCAGACCATCTACCGGGCGGGCAGCAATTCCGAGCTGGTCGAGGCGCTGATCACGGCTGCGGAGCGCGGCAAGGAAGTCACCGTCATCGTCGAACTGATGGCGCGCTTCGACGAAGAAGCCAATATCAACTGGGCCGAAAAGCTCGAGAAGGCCGGCGCCCAGGTCGTGTACGGCGTCGTGGGGCTGAAGACGCACGCCAAGATGGCGCTCGTGCTGCGGCGCGAACCGAGTGGCCTGCGCCGTTACGCGCACCTCGGCACCGGCAACTACAACCCCACCACCGCCCGGTTCTACACCGACTTTGGCCTGCTCACGTCCGACGAGGACCTGACGTCGGATGTGAATGAAGTCTTCATCCACCTGACCAGCATGACGCGGCCCAAGCAGCTGGCCAGCATCTGGCTGGCGCCGTTTTCGCTGCACAAGGAAATCGTGCGCGCGATCCGCAACGAGACCGAGCTGGCGAAACAGGGTAAACCAGGACGCATCATCGCCAAGATGAATTCCCTGACCGACGAATCGGTGATCAAGGCGCTGTACGACGCGTCGTGCGTGGGCGTGAAGATCGACCTGATCATCCGCGGCGCCTGCGCGCTGCGCCCGGGAGTCGAAGGGCTGTCCGAGAACATCAAGGTGCGCTCGATCGTCGGGCGCTTCCTGGAACACACGCGGATCTATTACTTCCGCAACGACCTGAAACACGACACGTACCTGAGCAGCGCCGACTGGATGAACCGCAACCTGTTCCGCCGGGTCGAAGTGGCATTCCCGATCCGCGCGCCGCTGCTCAAGCGCCGCATCATGCGCGAAGGCCTGCTGCCCTACCTGAAGGACAATGTGAATGCCTGGGACCTGGGCAGCGATGGCCGCTACCGCCGCCGCCGGCCGCGCGGCAAACAGGTTGGTTTCAGCGCGCAGCAGGCGCTGATGGACATGCTCGGCGCCGAGAGCGCCCCCAACAAGGAAATCGACAATGGAACTGATCCTCTGGCGCCACGCTGAAGCCGAGCCGGGCTCGCTTGAACTGGCCGACGAACACCGCGCGCTCACGCCCAAAGGCCAGCGCCACGCCGCCCGCATGGGCGCGTGGCTCGAGCGCAAACTACCGGCCGACTGCCGCATCCTGGTCAGCCCCGCCACGCGCTGCGTGCAGACGGCCGATGCGCTCGGGCGGCGCTACAAGGTGGCCGAGGCATTGAGCACGGCGTCGAGCGCGGAAGCGATCATCGAGGCCTGCGGCTGGCCGACGCACCGGCAGCCGGTGCTGGTGGTAGGTCACCAGCCGCTGCTGGGTAACGTAGCCTCGCTGTTATTGTGCGGGCAAAAGCAGGACTGGCGCATCCGCAAGGGCGGCGTGTTCTGGATCGAGCACAAGGCCAGCGACGGCATGCCGTACATCCGGCTCGTCGCCGGGCCGGACGTGATCGGCAAGCTGCGTTAACCCTGGCGGACCTGGAACGGCACCCCGACCTCGCTCCAGGCCTGCACTTCCTTCTCGAGCCAGGGCGCGAGCGTCGGGTGCTTGCGCATCAGCTCCGCCGGCAGATCCAGGTCGATGCGTGCTTTCATGCGCAGACGCAGCCCGGCGATATCGTCGTCCGCGCGTGCGTGCATCAGCACGATCGCCAGGCGCAGCGCCAGTACTGCCTTGGCCAGATCGGCCTCCACCAGCGTTTCACGGATCTTGCGCAGATTGCCCTTCTGCCCCAGCACCAGCGTGGACAGCATGCGCTGCTCGCGCGTCGTGAAGCCACCCAGATCGGCGTGTTCGACGATGTAGGCGCCATGCTTGTGCGCGCCGCTCATCGAGATCGCCAGGCCGATTTCGTGCAGCATCGCGGCCCAGGCCAGGTACGGCCGGTGCGTCTCGCCCTGCGGCTGCAGGCGTTCGAACAGCTGCGTCGCGATGCCCACGGTGCGCAGCGCACGCCCGCCGTCGACGCGGAAGCGCCCCATGCAGGCACGGATCGCGGCGTCGCGCCGGTCGCGCCGGTTCGCGCGCAGTTCCAGATCGGACAGCACGCCCAGGCGCAGGCCTGCATTGATGGCGGTAAGCCGCTCGACCTTCAGCTCCTGCATCGCGCCGATCAGCACCGTCAGGCCGCCAACCATCACGGGCACCCGCTCGCGCTTGACGCCCGGGAGCACGAACGCATCCACGTGACCCAGGTCGAGCAGGACGGCGCGCAGCGCCTGCAGGCTGTGCTGCGAGACCGTGCCATCGCCGATAGCGTTGCGCGAGATGACTTCGGAAATCGCCCGCATCGTGCCCGACGAGCCGTAGGCGGTGTCCCAGCCCTTGGCGTGGTACAGCGAGGCAGCGTCTTCGAAACGCGCGCGGGCGGCCGTGACGGCGGCGTCGAAATTGTGCGCAGTGATGCGGCCATCCGGGAAGTAGGCCAGCGTTTGCGGCTGGGTGCCGATGCCGAAGGATTCGACCAATCCAATGTCGCTCCCGGTGCCGGCGATGACTTCGGTCGAGCCGCCGCCGATGTCGATCACCAGGCGCCGCTCGTCGTGGCGCTCGATCGCGCGCGCCACGCCCATGTAGATCAGGCGCCCTTCTTCTTCGCCCGAGATGATGTCGATCGGATGTCCGATCGCGTTCTCGGCCAGCGGCAGCAGCAGGTCGGCGTTTTTCGCCACGCGCATCGTGTTGGTGGCGACCACGCGCATGGCGTCGAGCTGGTATTCGTCGAGGATCTTGCGGAACTCTTGCAGGCAGTGGATCGCGGTGCGCATTGCCGCTTCGCTGAGCATATTGTCGGCATCGAGACCGGCCGCCAGGCGGATCGGATTGCGCGCGGTGCGCACGATGTGGATGCGGCCACCGGCCGGCTCGCCGATGTGGAGGCGGAAGCTGTTGGACCCGAGGTCGACTGCTGCAAACATGAGGCCCTTTCGATGATGACCGGATGCCTGGGCGGGCAAGGCGCCGCGCCAGGTATCTTCAAGGGACCGAGTATACAGCCTGTGCCGGTGTGCGCCTAGAGCGCGCTGCGCTGCGCCGGCGTGCGGCGCATGCTGAACCAGAAGCCCAGCAGGCACGGGATGCCGAGTGCGACGGCCGAGACGGCATCCCAGATGCCGTCGCCCAGCAGCGCCGAGATCAGGCCGATCGTGGTGAGGATGCCGAGCACGATCGGCGCGCCCCAGATTTGTGATGGTGTGCGGATCATGGTCGTTCTCCGGTGAGAGTGTGCGTTGACGGCATCGGGTGCGGATGCGGGTGCGCGTGCGCGGCCACCTTGGTGGTGGCGTTGCCCGTCTTGCCGCGCTTGAGCCACAGGTACAGGCCCGTGCCCAGCAGGATGATGGTGGCGATATCCAGCAGCGCCCACAGCAGCTTCATCGCCTGCCCGCCGTAGTCGCCGAAGTGCAGCGGCTGCGAGACCAGCAGGGCTTTCAGATACCACGGCAATACCGGGGCGTCCGTCAACTGGCCCGTGTTCGCATCGACCAGCACCGGCCGGTACATGCGCGAGCTGAAGGCTTCGTTGCCGTTCATGTAGATGCCGTAGTGATGTTCGCTGCTGAAGTCGGTGCCCGGAAACGCGACGAAGGCCACGCGCATGCCCGGCAGCGCCGCCCTGGCCGTCTCGATCGCGTCGTGCACCGACGCGGTATGCGGCAGCGGCTTCTTGCCCTCGTACTGCTTGAGGATCTGCGCCAGCTCGTTCTTCTGGTAGTACTTGTACATCAGGTCGGCCCAGGTATTGATCATCCCGGTGCCGCCGACGACGAACAGCCAGACCAGCGTGACGATGCCCAGCATATTGTGCATGTCGAGCCACTTCAGGCGCGCGCTGCGCTCCTTGCGCACGGTGCCGAAATCGAGCTTGCGCATGAACGGCGCATACAGCACGACGCCGCTGACGATGGCCACCAGCAGCAGCAGGGCCATGAAGCCCAGGAACAGCATTCCGGGCAGACCCATGAACAGGTCGACGTGCAGCGCCAGCATCGTCGACATGAAGACGCCGCCCTCGAAGGCCGGCTCGGTGATCACTTTCGTGGTGCGTGCATCGACCGCGATCGGCTTGTAGTTCGGGTCGTGCATGTGGTCAGCCAGCGTGACGTTCCAGATCTCGGGCACGTCGGCTTCCTGCGAGATGAACATCGGCTTCTTGGCCGGATACAGTTCCTTGGCCGACGCGATCACGGCGTCGACGTTCCCCTGTGGCATCGGGGTCGACAGCACGGACGGCTCCACCTCGGTACCCAGCAGGTGGCCGATTTCGTGGTGGTAGATCAGCGGCAGACCGGTCAGGCAAAGCAGCAGCATGAAAGTGGTGCAGATCAGGCTGCTCCACTTGTGGATCCAGCCCCAGCGGCGCAGGGAGACGGGTGACATGATGGTTGCGCGTGCCTATGGCAGGATTCAATGAGTCCAGAATAATAATCGTTCTCATTTACATTGGCAAGTCGTGGAGATAGAATGCGCGCTACCCACCATTTATCCAGACTGCATCACATGAACACTCGCCGTTTCGCACTGACCCCGGCCGCACTCGCCGCCGCCCTCCTCGCTGCAGGTACCGCATTCGCCCAGGATGGCGGGCCGGCCACGGACGGCGCCACCGTGCCGACCGTCGTCATCAGCGCGTCGGCCGACGCATCGGCCCAGGGCCTGCCGGCCGTCTACGCCGGCGGCCAGGTCGCGCGCGGCGGCCGTCTGGGCCTGCTGGGCAACGTCGACATCATGGACACGCCGTTCAACAGCACCAACTACACGCATGCGCTGATCCAGGACCAGCAGGCGCGCAGCGTGGCCGACGTCGTCCAGAACGACCCGTCGGTGCGCGTGGCGCGCGGCTTCGGTAACTACCAGGAGCTGTACATGATCCGCGGCTTCGCGGTCGGCTCGGACGACACCGCGTACAACGGCCTGTATGGCCTGCTGCCACGCCAGTTCGTCGCGACCGAACTGGTCGAACGCGTCGAAGTACTGCGCGGCGCCCACAGCTTCATCAACGGCGCGGCCCCTGCCGGCGGCAGCATCGGCGGCTCGATCAACCTGCTGCCCAAGCGCGCGCCGAATCAGGACCTGAGCGAAGTCACGTTCGGCGCCGAGACGGGCGGCCAGGGTTACGGCGCCATCGACCTGGGTCGCCGCTTCGGACCGGAAGGCCGCGCCGGCGTGCGCGTGAACGTCGCGCACCGCAAGGGCGACACCGCGGTCGATCGCGAAGGCCGTGAACTGAGCGTGTATTCGCTGGGTGTCGATTACCGCGGCCGGGGCTTCCGCCTGTCGGCCGACATCGGCGCGCAGGACCACGAACTGACGGAAGCACGCCCGAGCGTGACGCTGGGCGCGACCACCCCGATGATCGCGGCGCCAAGCGCCGACCGCAATTTCGCGCAGCCATGGACCATCTCGGAAGAGCGCCACACCTTCGGCACCGTGCGCGCCGAAGTCGACCTGGCCGGCGGCGCCGTCGCCTGGGCCGCACTGGGTGCGCGTAGCGGCCAGGAATACAACATCCTGTCGTCGATCACGGTCAACAACGCCAATGGCGACGGCACCATGACCCGCTTCGACAACATCCGCAAGGACCAGGTCCGCACCGGCGAAGTGGGCGTGCGCGGCGCGCTGCGCACCGGCTTCATCAAGCACATGCTCAGCGCCTCGGCCTCGGGATTCCACAGCGAGTCGCGCAACGCCTATGCCCTCAGTGACTTCGCCGGCTTTGCCTCGAACGTCTACATGCCGCGTGACGTGGCAGCGCCATCGTCATCGTTCTTCACCGGCGGCGACATGGGCAATCCGCTCGTGACGTCCAAGGCAATCCTATCGAGCCTGGCCATTGCCGACACGCTGTCGCTGCTGGACGACACGGTGCTGGTCAATCTGGGCCTGCGCCACCAGCGTATCAAGGACTTCGGCTACGACTATGGCACCGGCCTGGAAAACTCGGCCTACGAGGCAAGCGAGAACACCCCGTTCGCCGCTGTCGTCTACAAGCTGCGCAAGGACCTGTCGGTGTACGCCAATTACAGCGAAGGCTTGCAGCGCGGCGCGGTTGCCTCCGGCGACCAGATCGTCAACCAGGGCCAGGTCTTCGCACCGTACGTATCGCGCCAGCGTGAAGCGGGCGTCAAGTTCGACAGCGGCCGCTATGGCTTGAGCGCTGCCGTATTCTCGACCAGCCAGCCAAGCGCCTATGTGCAGAACCGCGTGTTCGGCGTGTTCGGCGAGCAGCGCAACCGCGGCCTGGAGCTGTCGGTGTTCGGCAATCCGGTGCGCGGCCTGCGCGTGCTGGGTGGTCTGACGCTGATCGACGCCGAACAGCGCGTCACGGCCGGCGGCATCAACCAGGGCAAGGATGCGATCGGCGTACCCGAAACGCAGCTGAACATCGGCGCCGACTGGGACGTGCCGGGCGTGCAGGGCCTGGCACTGAATGCCCGCACCGTCTACACGGCGACCCAGTACGCCGATGGCGCCAATACCCAGAAGCTGCCGTCGTGGACCCGCGTCGACCTGGGCGCAACGTACCGCACGACCTTCATGGACCGTGACCTGACGCTGCGCGCCCGTGTCGACAACGTCGCCGACAAGAACTACTGGGCCTCGGCCGGCGGCTACCCGGGTTCGGGCTACCTGGTGCTGGCAGCGCCGCGCACCGTGGCGGTGTCGGCAACCGTCGGCTTCTAAAGCACGTTCATCGCTGCGCCTTGACGATCTGCATGGCGCTGGCGATGGCCGTGCTGATGTCGCCCAGATTGGCGGGCACGATCAGTGTGTTGTTGGTCTTGGCCAGGTTGGCGAAGGCGTCCACATAATGCTCGGCCACGCGCAGGCTGACGGCGTCCATCCCGCCCGGCGACTGTATCGCATCACCCACCTGGCGCAGCGCTGACGCGCTGGCTTCGGCCAGCGCAACAATCGCCGTCGCCTCGCCCATCGCGCGGTTGATGGCCGCCTGCTTCTCCCCTTCCGAGCGCGCGATCGACGCCTCGCGCTCACCGCTGGCAATATTGATCTGTTCCTGGCGCCGGCCTTCCGACGCAGCGATCAGTGCCCGCTTGCCGCGTTCGGCCGTGATCTGCGCCTGCATCGCGTGCAGGATTTCAGCCGGCGGCGTCAGGTCCTTGATCTCGTAACGCAGCACCTTGACGCCCCAGTTGGCGGCCGATTCGTCAATGGCGTTGACGATGTGGGTGTTGATGTGGTCACGCTCCTCGAACGTCTTGTCGAGTTCCATCTTGCCGATCACCGAGCGCAGCGTGGTCTGTGCCAGTTGCGTGATCGCCTGCAGGTAGTTCGATGAGCCGTAGGATGCGCGCATCGCATCGGTGACCTGGAAGTACAGGACGCCGTCGACCTGCAACTGCGTGTTGTCGCGCGTGATGCAGACCTGCGGTGGCACGTCGAGCGGGATTTCCTTGAGGCTGTGCTTGTAGGCGATGCGGTCGACGAACGGCACCACGAAGTTCAGGCCCGGCGCCAGCGTGGCGTGGTATTTGCCCAGACGCTCGACCACCCAGGCGTTCTGCTGCGGCACGACGTTGATGGTCTTGAAGACGAAGACCAGTGCGATGACGAAGATGATCAGGGCGACGATGCTGAAGGTCGATTCCATGTGATTGCCTTTGAGGTTCGGTTGGATGCGGGTTGAATGGGGTGGCAGGATCACTGCCGCGCGACGATGAGGCGATTGCCCTGCACTTCGACGATCTCGTGCTCGCCCGGCCGCGCGTCCTGGCCAGGCTGCAGTTCAACGTCCCACAAGGCGCCGCGGTACAGTACGCGCGCGCGCCCGCCGTGCCACTGCGCCACGCTGAGTCGCTGGCCGATGTCCATGTTGATGCTCGGGTCATTGGCTGCGGCGCGCCGGCCGCCGCGGCCAAAGCGCGTGCGGCGCAAGACCAGCGTGGCGGCAATCCCGACCGCCGCCGCAACGAGCGTCTGCAGCGCGCCGCTCGCGCCCAGCCAGGCGGCCAGCGCGCCGAACACGAGGCCGAGCGCGATCATCAACAGGTAGAACGTGCCGATGAACAGCTCCGCGACGATCAATACGCCGGCCCCGATCAGCCAGTAGGTCCAGTCGGCCATGGTATGTCTCCTTTTTATTGTGGTGAAAAAAAAACCCCCGCTACCCGGAATGGATAGCGAGGGCTTCGCGAGCACCGGATGCCCGCCGTTGCTTACATTTTTGCCAGCTTCTGCCAGGTGTCGATCACCGAGTCAGGATTGAGCGACATCGACTCGATGCCCTCTTCCACCAGCCACTGCGCGAAGTCAGGGTTGTCCGAAGGACCCTGGCCGCAGATGCCGATGTACTTGCCCTTGGCGCGGCAGGCCTTGATCGCCATCGACAGCAGCGCCTTGACGGCCGGATCGCGCTCGTCGAAGTCCTTGGCCAGCAGCTCCATGCCCGAATCGCGGTCCAGGCCCAGCGTGAGCTGGGTCAGGTCGTTCGAGCCGATCGAGAAGCCGTCGAAGAACTCGAGGAACTGCTCGGCCAGGATGGCGTTGGATGGCACTTCGCACATCATGATCAGGCGCAGGCCGTTCTCGCCGCGCACCAGGCCATTCTTGGCCAGCAGGTTCACGACTGCCTCGGCCTGGCCGAGCGTGCGGACGAACGGGATCATCAGCTCGACGTTGGTCAGGCCCATCTCGTTACGCACGCGCTTCATGGCCGTGCACTCCATCGCGAACGATTCGGCGAAATCGTCGGCCAGGTAGCGCGCCGCGCCGCGGAAGCCCAGCATCGGGTTTTCTTCGTCCGGCTCGTAGCGCGAACCGCCGATCAGCTTCTTGTACTCGTTCGACTTGAAGTCGGACAGGCGCACGATGACCGGCTTTGGCCAGAACGCCGCAGCGATCGTCGAGACGCCTTCGACCAGCTTGTCGACGTAGAACGCGCGTGGCGATGCATGGCCACGGGCGACCGATTCGACGGCCTTTTTCAGGTCGGCGTCGATGTTCGGGTACTCGAGGATCGCCTTCGGGTGCACGCCGATGTTGTTGTTGATGATGAACTCGACGCGCGCCAGGCCCACGCCGCTGTTCGGCACCGACTGGAAGTCGAAGGCCAGCTGCGGGTTGCCGACGTTGAGCATGATCTTGGTCTTGATCGGTGGCAGTTCGCCACGCGCGACTTCGGTCACTTCGGTTTCCAGCAGGCCGTCGTAGATCATGCCTTCGTCGCCTTCGGCGCACGAGACGGTGACCAGGGTGCCGTCCTTGAGGACGTCGGTCGCGTCGCCGCAACCGACGACGGCCGGCACGCCCAGCTCACGCGCGATGATCGCCGCGTGGCAGGTACGGCCACCACGGTTGGTGACGATGGCTGCGGCGCGCTTCATGACCGGCTCCCAGTTCGGATCGGTCATGTCGGCCACCAGCACGTCGCCCGGCTGGACGCGGTCCATTTCGGACGGGTCGGTGATCACGCGCACGCGGCCGGCGCCGATCTTCTGGCCGATCGCGCGGCCATGGGTCAGCACGGTGCCGGTGCCTTTGAGGTGGAAGCGCTGCTGGGCGTCGGTCGACTTCTGCTGCGACTTGACGGTCTCGGGACGCGCCTGCAGGATGTACAGCTTGCCGTCGCGGCCATCCTTGCCCCACTCGATGTCCATCGGACGGCCGTAGTGGTTTTCGATGATGACGGCGTACTTGGCCAGCTCGATGATTTCTTCTTCGACCAGCGAGTAGCGGTTGCGCATTTCGATCGGCACGTCGACGGTCTTGACCGAGCGGCCAGCCTTGGCTTCAGCGGTGAATTCCATCTTGATCAGCTTGGAGCCGATATTGCGGCGGATGACGGCCGACTTGCCCATCTCGAGCATCGGCTTGTGGACATAGAATTCGTCCGGATTCACGGCGCCCTGCACGACGGTCTCGCCCAGGCCGTAGCTCGACGTGATGAAGACGACGTCCTTGAAGCCCGATTCGGTGTCGATGGTGAACATGACGCCGGCGGCGCCGGTGTCCGAGCGCACCATGCGCTGCACGCCGGCCGACAGCGCGACTTCGGCGTGGGTGAAGCCCTTGTGCACGCGGTACGAGATCGCGCGGTCGTTGTACAGCGACGCGAAGACGTGCTTCATCGCCTCGAGCACGTTGTCGATGCCGACCACGTTCAGGAACGATTCCTGCTGGCCGGCGAACGACGCATCCGGCAAGTCTTCGGCGGTGGCCGACGAACGCACGGCGAACGAGACTTCGGTTTCCGAATCGGCGAACAGGCGCTCGTAGAAGTTGCGGATTTCTTGTTCAAGGCGCGGCTGGAATGGCGTGGCGACGATCCATTCACGGATCTCGGCGCCGGCGACGGCCAGCGAGCGCACGTCGTCGATGTCGAGGTTGTCGAGGCGGCGCGCGATGCGCTCGCCCAGCGACGCGCCGCCATCGATGCTGTGATCGAGGAAGTCGCGGAAGGCGTCGGCCGTGGTGGCAAAGCCGGTTGGCACGCGCACGCCGGCGCCGGCCAGTTGGCTGATCATTTCGCCGAGGGACGCGTTCTTGCCGCCGACCGACTCGACGTCGGTCATGCGCAGGTCTTCGAACGACGCGACGTAGACGCGGTCGGCCTGCCCCGGTTGAATCGCTGCAGTAGCTGGATTGGTCATGATAAAAAACACCTTACTTGATGATGGAAACCTGTTGGCGCATCGGTGCAAGGCGGGGGCGCGATTCGCGTATTCTTGTTATTCTGGCCCGCGTGCAGCACAATGCAAAATCCGTTGCCGAGCATTCTACCCCGCGAAACGGGGATGTGCAGCGCACTTTACATGCAACTCTGTCAGCAAAGCTTAACAAACCGACCATGATCGACGATCCCCAGTCCCTGCCAGCACTGGCCCCGGCACCATCGCGCACCGTGTTCTTCGTGTCCGACGGCACCGGCATCACCGCGGAGACGTTCGGTCACGCGGTCCTGAGCCAGTTCGAGATGCGCTTCCGGCAGATTCGCCTGCCCTTCATCGACTCCATCGAAAAAGCGCACGACGCCGCGCGCCGCATCAATGACAGCTTCGCGCTGCACGGCCAGCGCCCGATCGTGTTCTCCACGCTGGTCAAGCACGACCTGTCGAGCGTGATCCGCTCGGCCAAGGGCATGCACATGGACCTGTTCCAGACCTTCGTCGCCCCGCTGGAGCAAGAACTGGACGTCAAGTCGACGCACACGATCGGCCGCATCCATAACGCGGTTGACAGTGAAGAATACAAGAACCGCATCGAAGCCATCAACTTCTCGCTGGCGCACGACGACGGCCAGTCGCACAAGAACCTGGCCGATGCCGATGTGATTCTGGTCGGGGTGTCGCGCTCGGGCAAGACGCCAACGAGCCTGTACCTGGCGATGCAATACGGCCTGAAGGCCGCCAACTACCCGTTGATCCCGGACGACTTCGAACGCGGCCGCCTGCCCAGCAACCTGCCGCCGTACAAGGCCAAGCTGTTCGGCCTGACGATCACGCCGGAACGCCTCTCGCAAATCCGCAACGAACGCCGCGCCGGCAGTAAATACGCGTCCATCGAAAACTGCCGCTACGAAGTCAACGAAGCCGAACTGCTGATGCGCCGCGAAGGCATCCGCTGGCTCTCGTCAACGACGAAATCCATCGAAGAAATCGCCACCACGATCCTGCAAGAGATCGCCCCCGACCGCCGCGAATACTGAGCCATCAGGGCTGCTGTGCGTTACAGCCCGGCGCGGGGCGCCAGCAGGTGCGGCCCGATCTCGCGCACCGACTGCACGCCGGTCAGGACCATCGTGGTGCGCAAGTCCTTTTCCATGATCTGCAGCAGGCGCTCGACCCCGGCCTGGCCCTGGGTCGCCAGCGCATACACGAACGCGCGGCCGAGCAGCACGCCATCGGCGCCCAGCGCCAGCATGCGAAACACATCGGTGCCGGTGCGCACGCCGCCGTCGGCGAAGATCGTCATCTGTCCCTTGACTGCGGCCGCGATGGCCGGCAGCGCCGCCGCGCTCGATGGCGCACCGTCGAGCTGGCGCCCGCCGTGGTTCGAGACCACGATGCCGTCGGCGCCGAAGGCCAGCGCGTCGCGCGCATCGTCCGGGTCGAGGATGCCCTTGATGATGAGCTTACCCTGCCACTCGTCGCGAATCCACTGCAGGTCGGGCCAGGCGATGCCCGGGTCGAAGTTGGCGCCCAGCCAGCCGATGTAGTCGGCCAGGCCCGTCACGCTGCCGCGGTAGGCAGAAATATTGCCCAGGTCATGCGGGCGCCCGAACAGGCCCACGTCCCACGCCCAGCGCGGATGCAGCGCCGATTGCAGCACGCGCCGCAGCGGGGCGTTCGGGCCGCTCATGCCGCTGTGGGCGTCGCGGTAGCGCACACCCGGCACCGGCATGTCCACGGTAAACACAAGGGTTCGCGAACCCAGTTCCCAGGCGCGGCGCATCACGTCGCGCATGAAGCCACGGTCCTTCAGCACGTACAGCTGGAACCAGATCGGGTGCGAGGCCTGCGCCGCCACCTCGGCCAGCGGACACACCGACACGGTCGACTGGATGAACGGAATGTTGCTCCGGCAGGCGGCGCGCACGGCCTGCACTTCACCGCGCCGCGCATACATGCCGGTCAGGCCGACCGGCGCCAGCGCGATCGGCAGCGCATAGTCTTCGCCAAACCACTGCACGCCCAGGTCCTGCGTTTCGGAGCCGCGCAGCACGCGCTGGCGCAGGCCAATCGCCTGCAGGTCGTCGACGTTGCTGCGCAGGGTCTGCTCGGCGCCAGCGCCGCCGTCGAGATAGTGGAACAGGAACGGCGGCAGGCGCCGGCGCGCTGCCTGGCGAAAATCGGTGGCGGACGAAATGATCATGGACGGTGTGCGAAGCGGCACTGTGAGGATCGAACCGGCAGTGTATGCCGGCCCGGCCGCACCCGTCCATTGCCGGGCGCGGATAATCAGCGCCGTGAGCGCACCGGCCGTATTGACGACAGAGAGCAAACGCTCAAGCGTCTGATTAAATGGACCGCCCGGGCGCCAACCGGTTGACACGTTCCGAATGGAAAATGAATACTCGGCCAGATGACACCCCTACCCCACCTCGATCTGCTGCAGCGCGGCGCGGCCCTCGGCCTGCTGGCACTGGCCTGCACCGCCTGCACCGCCCCCGGGCGGCAACGCGAGGCGCTCGATCGCGGCGTCGTCGCGATCCATACCCAGGCCGGCAACTTCGTCAGCTGGCGCGCGCTCGGTACCGACGACCCGGCCACCGCCTTCAACCTGTACCGCGACGGCGTGCGCGTGAACGCCATGCCGCTTGCCGCCACCAATCTCGTCGACACCGGCAGCGCCGCCAGCGCGACCTACAGCGTGCGCGCGGTGGTGCGAGGGGCCGAGCGCACCGAGGACGCGCGCGCCGTCGCCGCCTGGTCCCAACCTTTCAAGACCATCCCCCTGCGCAAGCCCGCGGGCGGCGTGGAGCCCGACGGCACGCCGTTTACGTATATGGTCAACGACGGCTCGACCGCTGATCTGGATGGCGATGGCGCCTACGAACTGCTGGTCAAGTGGCAGCCGACCAATGCGCACGACAATGCCCACCGCGGCCATACCGGGTCGACCCTGATCGACGCCTACCGGCTCGACGGCACGTTCATGTGGCGCATCGACCTGGGGCGCAATATCCGCGCCGGCGCGCACTACACGACCTACCTGGCCTTCGACTTCGACGGCGACGGGCGCGCCGAGCTGATGGCCAAGACGGCCGACGGCACCGTGGACGGCGCGGGCAAGGTGATCGGCAACGCCACAGCCGACTACCGCAACAAGGATGGCTTTATCCTGGAAGGCCCGGAGTTCCTGACCGTGTTCGACGGCCGTACCGGGGCAGCGCTGGCCAGCAGCCCGTACACGCCGCCACGCGGCGACGTCGCGGCCTGGGGCGATACGAGCGGCAACCGGGTCGACCGCTTCCTCGGCGGCGTGGCTTACCTCGACGGTGCGCGCCCGAGTGCCATCTTCGCGCGCGGCTACTACACGCGCGCCGTGGTGGCGGCCTGGGACTGGCGCGGCGGACAGCTGACGCAGCGCTGGGTGTTCGACAGCGACGTCCCGGCCAACCAGAGCGCCGCCGGCCAGGGCGCCCACTGGCTGGCGGTGGCCGACGCCGATGGCGACGGCCGCGACGACATCGTGTATGGCGCAGCGACGATCAGGAGCGATGGCACGCTGATGTACAGCACGGGCCTGTGCCACGGCGACGCGCTGCACGTCGGCAGGCACATGCCGGACCGTCCCGGCCTGCAGGTGTTCATGGTCCACGAGTCGCCCTCGTGCTACCGCGGCCATGGCGCCGAGATGCACGATGCGGCCACCGGCGACGTCCTGTGGCACATCCCGGGCGCCATCGATGTGGGCCGCGGCATCTGCATGGACATCGACCCGGCCCACCCGGGCAACGAGTGCTGGGCCAGCACCGGCGGCATCACGAATCCCGTCGGGGGCCTCTACAACGCGGTCGGCGTGCAGATCTCGGCCGTACGGCCGCGCTCGCTCAATTTCGGCCTGTGGTGGGATGGCGACCTGCTGCGCGAATCGCTCGACGGCACCAGGATCGACAAGTGGAACCCGCAGGCGCAGCGCCTCGAACCGCTGCTCGACGCTGCGCGTTACGGCGCAGCCTCGATCAACGGCACCAAGGCCAATCCCGTGCTGTCCGCCGACCTGTTCGGCGACTGGCGCGAAGAAGTCGTCTGGCGCAGCACAAACGACGACGCGCTGCTTGTGTTTTCCACCACCGCGCCGACCCGCCACCGCATCACGACGCTGATGCACGATTCGCAGTACCGGGTGCAGGTGGCGGCGCAGAACGCGGCCTACAACCAGCCGCCGCATCCCAGCTACTTCCTTGGCGAAGGCATGACGCCGCCGCCCGCTTCCCAACAGCCTTGATAACGCTCCCCGCCATGATCCTGCGCCTTTCCCTCTCCCTTGCCGCCTTCGCTTCCGTCTGCGTGTTCGACGCGGCCGCCGCCGAGCGCCTGTCCGTCACTGCCAGCCACGCGCTCGACATCGCGCGGCCGGCCGAAACCATCGCGATTCCCTGGGCCCGCGTCAACGAGGCGCTGCCGCAAGCGCGCTCGCAGCAACTGGTCATCAAGGACGCGGCCGGGCGCAGCCTGCCCTACCAGGTCACCAACCTCAATGCCACGGCCAAGGACCCGCAGATGGTCGGCGTGGCCTACGGCGAACTGCTGTTCCAGCACGACTTCAAGGCGGGCGAAAAGAGCGCCACCTTCACCATCGAGAAAGCCGCGGCCGTCATGCCGCCGTTCCCGCCCAAGACCTACGCGCGCTTCGTCAAGGAACGCCTCGACGACTTCGGCTGGGAAAACGACAAGCTGGCTCACCGCGCTTATGGCCCGGCGCTGGGGGCACCGGCGCCGGCCGGCAGCGACAAGGAAGTGCTGGCCACGAGCGGCATGGACATCTGGTTCAAGCGCGTGCCGTATCCGATTGTCGACCGCTGGTACAACATCGGCCACGACCATTACCACGTCGACCTGGGCGAAGGCATCGACATGTACAACGTCGGCACGACCCGCGGCGCGGGCGGCACCGGCATCTGGGACGGCAAGACGCTGCATGTCGGCGCCAATTACACCGACTGGACCATCCTGGCCAATGGCCCGATCCGCACCGTGTTCGAACTGCGCTACGACGCCTGGGACGCCGCCGGCGTCAAGGTCACGGAGGTCAAGCGCTTCACGGTCGACGCCGGCCGCCACTTCGACCGCATCGACAGCACCTTCACCTTCACCGGCCCATCGACGCTCACTGCCGCCGTGGGCCTGAACAAGCGCCCGAGCGACAAGGGCCAGGAAGTGAAGGTCGAGTTCAGCGAGAACAAGGCCGACGGCAGCCTGGTGCAGTGGGTGACGCAGCGCAGCCTGGGCGACTTCGGCGTGGCCCTGATCGTGCCGCCGGCGTCGGGCTTCGCCGCCGACGAGCGCAATGCACTGGTGACAGCGCCGGTCACATCCGGCAAGCCGATCAGCTACCACGTCGGCGCCGCCTGGACCCGTGGCAGCCCGTTCGCCACCCAGGCCGACTACAGGAAGCACGTGGCAAACGAAGCGGCGCGGCTGCGCGCGCCGGTGCGCGTAAATGTGAACATGACGGCGGGACGCTGACGATGGCGCCGCTGTCACGACGCGCGTTCTTCAAATCCGGCGCGCTGGCGGCGGCGCTGCCGCTGAGTGTACGCGCCGGGCAGCCCGCCGCATCGGCCGCACCAGCCCCCGTCGCCGCGCCGGGCGTGGTGGACCTGGCCTGGCTGGAAGGCACGCCCGCTCTCATGACCGGCACCACGTTCGGCGTGCCGTGGCCGCGCGGCGCCTGCCGCAAGGACCAGGCGTTCGTCCTTTCCGGCGATGATGGCGACATCGCCATCCAGAGCTGGCCGACCGCCTACTGGCCGGATGGCTCGCTCAAGTGGACGGCGCATGCGCTGCCGCCGCAGGGCCGGGTGCCCGGACGCCTGCACCTTCGTGCGGGCAGCGTGGCCGCACCCGCAAGCACGCGGCTGACGATCACCCAACGCCCGGACGCGATCGTCGTCAATACCGGCGTCATCGAATGCACGATCCCGCGCCAGGGCGCCGAGCTTGTGCAAAGCATCCGCCGCGGCGGGCGCGAGATCGCCCGTGCCGGCAAGCTGGTGGCCCTGTGCGACGACAGCCCCGAGGGCAGCGCGCGCCAGGCCGCCTACGAAAGCCAGCTCGATCGCGTGACGCTCGAGCAGAACGGCGTGCTGCGCAGCGTGGTCAAGCTCGAAGGCATGCACCGCGCCGTCGATGGCAAGCGGGCCTGGCTGCCATTCACCGTGCGCCTGTACTTTTACGCCGGCGCCGAATCGGTCCGCATCATGCACACCTTCGTGTTTGACGGCGATGAGCAGAAGGACTTCGTGCGCGGCCTCGGACTGCGCTTCGACGTGCCGCTCACGGATGCCCCGCACGACCGCCACGTGCGCTTCGCCGGCGAAGCGGGCGGCCTGTGGGCCGAAGGCGTGCGCAACCTCACGGGCCTGCGGCGCGATCCGGGCGACGCGGTGCGCAAGGCGCAGCTTGCGGGCCTGGCCACGCCGCCGATCGCCGAGCGCGTAAGCAAATCTCTGCACCTGATCCCGGCCTGGGGCGACTACAGCCTGGCCCAACTCTCGCCGGACAGCTTCCGCATCCGCAAGCGGACCAAGGCCGGTCATGGCTGGATCAACGCGACATGGGGCCGGCGCGCGCCGGGGCTGGGCTACATCGGCGGCGCCAGCGGCGGCCTGGCCTTCGGCATGCGCGACTTTTGGCAGCGCCATCCGACCCAGCTCGACGTGCGCAACGCCCATACGGAGGCGGCGCAAGTGACCTTGTGGATCTGGTCGCCCGACGCGCCGGCGATGGACCTGCGCTTCTACCACGACGGCATGGGCATGGCGTCGCACGCCGACGAACTGCAGGCGCTGGACGTGACCTACGAGGATTACGAAAAAGGCTTCGGCACGCCGGTGGGCGTGGCGCGCAGCAGTGAATTCACGCTGTGGGCGCTGGACGCCACGCCGGCGCGCGAGGCGACGGTACGCATGGCCGCCGCCGTCCAGACCCCGCCGCAGCTGGTCGCCGCGCCCGCCCACATCCTGGCCACGCGCGTGTTCGGCAACCTGATCGCGCTGCCGGACCGCTCTACGCCGGCCAGGGCGCATATCGAAGACCGGCTGGACGCCCATTTCGCGTTCTACCGCGACGAGGTCGAGCAGCGCCGCTGGTATGGCTTCTGGGACCACGGCGACGTGCGCCACACCTACGACACCGACCGCCACGAATGGCGCTACGACGTCGGCGGCTATGCCTGGGCCAACTCGGAACTCTCGCCCGACCTGTGGCTGTGGTACGCGTTTTTGCGCACCGGCCGCGCCGATATCTTCCGGATGGGCGAAGCGATGGTGCGCCACACCAGCGACGTCGACACCTACCACCTGGGCCGCTTCGCGGGCCTGGGCACGCGCCACAATGTCCAGCACTGGGGCTGCAGCGCCAAGCAGGTGCGCATCAGCACCGCGGTCTACCGCCGCATGTACTATTACCTGACAGCCGACGAGCGCACGGGCGACGTGATGCGCGAGGTACTCGACGCCGACCGCCGGCTCGATGCGGTCGACCCGGTGCGCAAACTCGCCAACCAGCCACCCAAGGGACCGTACCCCGTGCGCGCCAGCTTCGGCACCGACTGGGCGTCGCTGGCCGCCAACTGGCTCACCGAATGGGAGCGCAGCGGCGACACCCGCTACCGCGACAAAATCGTGACCGGCATGCGCGACATCGCCGCCATGCCGCACGGCTTTTTCAGCGCCGAGCGCATGGGCTACGAACCGGAGACCGGCCGCCTGCACAATATGGCGGGCGACAACGTCAAGGCGTCGCACCTGAATGCCGTGTTCGGGGCGGTCGAAGTGTTCGACGAGCTGATTGCCCTCACAGGCGACAAGGCTTTCGAGCGCGCCTGGGTCGACTACTGCGCCCTGTACAGCGCGCCGAAAGAAGAACAGGCGCGCCGCCTGGGCAAGCCGCATGGCGGCTCGGACGTCCTCGTGATCGGCCACTCGCGCCTGACGGCGTACGCCGCCTGGAAGCGCAACGACCCGGCACTGGCGCGCCGCGCCTGGACCGAATTTGCCAGTGCCGGCCGGCCCTATCCGCCGTTCGTGGCGCGCAAGGTCGACGGCCCGGCCACGCTCAATCCCGTCACCGAGGTACCGTGGGTCACGACCAACGACACTGCGCAATGGGGCCTGGCGGCGATCCAGAACCTGGCGCTGATCGGCGATACGCTGCCACCCACCTGATCCGATGTCACCGCCATGATTAATCGCTCCCTTGCTCTCGCTCTCGCCGTGGCCACGCTGCTGGCCATGCAGGCGCATGCCGCCGCGCCGACCCGGTTCGTGTTCGGTGACGCCGCCGCACCCGCCGGCCACACCCGGGTCGCCCCCGGCATGCTCTACGACACGGCGCGCGGCTACGGCTTCGAGCCCGGCGCAGAACGCGGCGCCCGCTATTTTTCAGTCGACCTCCCCGAGGGCAACTACGCCGTCACCGTCGTTCTGGGCGACGACGGGCGCGCTACGGCGACGACCATCAAGTCCGAGCTGCGCCGCCTGATGCTCGAGAACGTCTTTACTGCCCCTGGCCAGAGTGTCGTGCGTACCTTTGTCGTGAACGTGCGCACGCCGCGCATCGCCGCCGTGCCGGGTGTCGCCGCCGGCGTCGTCGACCTGAAGGCCCCGCGCGAGACCGAGACTGAAGCATGGAACTGGGACGGGCGTCTGACCCTGGAATTCAATGGTGCCCCGGCCGCCGTGCAGCGGCTGGAGATCGTGCCGGCCAGGGTGCCGACGCTGTTCCTGCTGGGCGACTCCACGGTCAGCGACCAGCCGGGCGAGCCGTTCAACAGCTGGGGCCAGATGCTGCCGCGCTTCTTCGGGCCCGGCGTCGCCGTCTCGAACCATGCGCAATCGGGCGAAACCTACCGCGATTCACTGGCGCGCCGCCGCATCGACAAGATCCTGAGCATGATGCAGCCGGGCGACACGCTCCTGATGCAGTTCGGCCACAACGACCAGAAGCAGATCAAGGATGGCCGCAGCGGCCCCTTCACCACCTACAAGGCCGAGATCAAGACCCACGTCGACGCGGTGCGGGCGCGCGGCGGCCTGCCGGTGCTGGTCTCGCCCGTCGAACGGCGCGCCTTCGACGAGGCTGGCCAGGTCAAGCCTTCGCTGACCGACTACGCTGAAGCGGCGCGCCAGAGCGCGCGCGAACTGGACGTGCCGTTCATCGACCTGAACACGTACAGCAAGACGATCTACGGCGCGCTCGGCGTGGAAGGATCGACAGCGGCCTTTGCGTCGCCCGCACCGGGAAAGCTGGACAACACACATCACAACAGCTACGGCAGTTACCTGATGGCCAAGGCGGTTGCCCTGGGCATGCGCCAGGCTGGCATCCCACTGGCGGCTCACCTGGTGCCGGAATTCCGCTTTGACCCGGCCCATCCCGATCCGGTAGCCCGTTTCACGGTGCCACCGAGCCCGCGCCGCACGGAGCAGCGGCCCCTCGGCGACGAGGGCAATCCGCTCGTCGGCACCAAGGCAGCCAACCGGAGCATGCAATGAAGCGCCGTCGCGCACTGGGCCTGCTGGCCGGCGGCCTGCTCGGCGGTTGCAGCGCGATGCGGGGCAGCGCCCGTCCCGGCGAAGAGCAGGCCTATCTGTTCTCGTACTTTCTGGGCAACGGCGCCGATGGCCTGCACTTTGCCGCCAGCCGCGATGGTTATCAGTGGGACGCGCTGCGCGGCGGCGCCAGCTTCCTCGCGCCGACCGTCGGCAAGACCCGGCTGATGCGCGACCCGTGCATCGCGCGCGGGCCGGACGGCATGTTCCACATGGTGTGGACCAGCGGCTGGAACGACACCGGCATCGGCTACGCGTCCTCACCGGACCTCGTGCAGTGGTCGCCCCAGCGCGACCTGCCGGTGATGGCGCACGAGCCGCAGGCGCTCAATGCCTGGGCGCCCGAAATCATTCACGACGCGGCGCGCGGCCACTTTCTGATCCTGTGGGCGTCGACGATTCCCGGCCGCTTCCGGCAGACCGAGGCCGACGGCGACGCCGCCGGCGACCAGAAGTACAACCACCGCATCTACGCCACCACCACGAAGGACTTCACCAGCTTCACGCCAGCGACGCTGTTCTACGAGCCGGGCTTCTCGGTCATCGACGCCACGTTCGTGCAGGCACTGGGCCGCGACTGGCTGGTGGTCAAGGACGAGACGCGGTATCCGCCGAAAAAGTACCTGCAGGTCGCCGCCGCCGACAGCTTGCAAGGACCATTCGGTCCGCTGGGCGCGCCCATCACGCCGCCGGGGCTGTGGGCCGAAGGGCCAAGCGGCTTGCAGGTGGGTGACGAGGTGATCCTGTATTTCGACGCCTACACCGCCGGGCACTACGGCGCGCTGCGTTCGCGCGACATGCGCCAGTGGGAAGACGTCAGCGCGCGCATGCGCTTTCCGCACAAGATGCGGCATGGGACCGCGTTCGCGGCGCCGGCCAGCCTGGTCGAACGACTCAGGGCGCTGGCGCCCTGAGTACGAAAGCTGCGAGGGCGCGCAGCCCTCGCGGGATCAGTCGCGGCCGCCCTGGAACATCAGTCCGCTGTCGTTCAGGCCAAACTTGAACTTCTTGTTCATCTCGATGATTTCGGCGCCTGCCAGCAGCGTCGGGCCGTAGCCGTGCGCCGCCTTCACGCTGGTCGGGCGATAGGCATAGAAGGCCGGATCGAACGCCATGCCGGTGCCAACGCAGATCCCCTCGATCTCGCCATTCTGCTTCACCTTGCTGGCCACCGCATTCCAGGCCAGGTTGGCCATCGGCCCGTACATCGCCGCATCGACGTAGCCGCGGTTGACCGCGCGCGCGATCGCGTACGAATAGATGGCGGTGGCCGAGGTCTCCTGATAGGTGTCGTTGCGGTCGATCAGCTGGTGCCAGAAGCCGTCGCGGCTCTGGTAGTTGGCGAGGCCCCGGATATGCGCGCGCAGCTGCTCGAGCACGATGTTGTAGCCCTTGTGGGTCTTCGGCAGCACTTCCAGCACCTCGACCATCGACATCACCGCCCAGCCATTGGCGCGCGCCCAGCGCAGTTCCGGATGATCGCGCATGCCTTCGACGTAGCCGTGCATGTAGATCCCGAGCTTCGGATTGAACATGCGCTTGGAGAACTGCTGCACCTGGCGCACCGCGTCATCGTAGTACCTGGTGTCACCCGTCGTCTTGCCCAGGTACGCCATGGTCGGCACGCCCATGAACATGTCGTCCAGCCACAGGGTGTCCGGCAGCGGACGCATCTTGCGGCCGCCCTTGCCATCCGGGCCGCCGCGCGCGAGCGTACCATCCTTCAGGCGATATTCTTTGTTGGTCACGAAGTCGCCGCAGATGCCGATCATCTGGCTGTAGTCGACCTTTGAGCCGGCGACCTTCGACTTCATGAAGCTGTGGCACAGCGCGCCGGCATCGTCCAGCGCGTGCGGGTTCAGGAAGCCCTTGATCGGCGCATGCGAGTTCGCCGGATCGGCGCGCACGACTGGCAGGTAGGTTTTGGTCAGCTGCGACAGCAGCGTGTGGCGTCTGGTGACGTAGTCCTGGTAGCGCGCGTCGCCCGTGGCCTGGGCCGCGGCCAGCATGCCGATATAGGTCACGCCCCACTCATAGCTGTTCAGGCGAAAGTCGCCCGGCTTGAGCACCGCGTTCGGATTGGCCGTCGCGGCATCGGTGATGGCGGCGCCCGTGGTCTTGTCGATCAGTTCAGCGGGCGTGGTGCGCTCGAGGTAGGTGAACACGCGATCCAGCACGGTCTTGATCTCGGCCGCGTCCATCGCGCGGTACGGCGTCGGATACTTCACCTCGAGCGCATGCAGCATGGCGTCGGCTGGTGCCGGTCCCTTTTCCTGCGGTGGCGGCGCGTGCTGCGCGCTCGCGTTCAGGGACAACGGGAACAGGCCCCCGACGAGAATGGCCATCAGGGTCTGGCGCGGCTTGAGGAAATGCATGGGTGAAGTCTCCTTGTTATTTGATTTGATGGATGGTCAGTCCGTCGATCGTCTGGCGCGACCACGTGGTACGAAAACCGAAATACCCGCGCGTGAGGGGGCGCGGGTCGTGATAGGTGAACAGGTCACGGCCGTCCACGCGCATGCGCGTGCAGCCGTCGCGCACGAGGATCTCGATCCGGTAATCGCGGTTCGCCTCGAGCAGGTCGTTCGGCGCCAGGCGCTCGCCGACCAGTTCGCGCTTGCCGGCGCCGTAGCGGCGCATGCGGGTGGTCGTGTTGCCGTTGCCGCCGATGCCGGCGTAGTACAGGTCCAGGTCGTCGTACTCCTCGAATGCGCCGGACCGGGTGAACAGGCTGGCGCGATGGGGATCCTGCGCCATCCAGAAGTGGTTCAGGTCCGACAGCCGGTCATTCGGCCCGCCGTCCACCACCACCCTGCGCGTGTAGGCGATCAACAGGTTGCCCGACAGCGGTTTGTCGAGCCAGACGGTGGCGCCAGAATCGACATCGAGCAGCAGGCGGCCGTCGACGTTGGCGACGACGTTGCCTGGCTTCCTCGCGTATTCGCTGATATAGCCCGTCAGCGGCCCGTCGAAATCGTCCTGGTGCAGCAGCGCACCGCGCTCGCCCCAGGTGTCGCAGGAGACGAGCGCCGCGAAGTAGGGGCGCAGCGGGTTACCCGGCAGTGCGGCCAGGCCCTTAACGACCTGGCGCGCATTGAATTCGGCGCCGGCGGCGTTCGTGTGGGTGCGCGCATCGGAAAAGAAGGTATCCACCGTGGCCGCGCCAATGGCGCGGTAGCCGTCCGACACCAGCATCGTCAGGTCCATGAAATGGGCGCCGCTGCTGCGCGCGACTTCCCGGCCCCAGTCGGCAAAATTGGCGAAGTCGCGCTCGTCCTGCCACTTGTCGCGGTGCGGGATCGGCGAGGCGATGATGACGGTCGCACCTTTTGCTTTGGCGTCGGCCACGTAGCGCGCCAGGTACCAGCCGAAGCTGTGCACCTGTTCCTTGCTGCCGTCGGGACGGGTATCCTCGACCGTGTCAGGTCCGGTGCCGGGCGCCGATGCGCGGTTCTTCGACGCCGGGTCGCCAACGCGCCCGCCGTCGTTGTGGCCGAACTGGATCAGCACCACGTCGCCGCGCTTGAGCTGGGCGACGACCCGGTCCCAGCGCCCTTCAGTAAAGAATGTACGGCTGCTACGCCCGCCGATGGCCGCATTGACCACATTGATCCGGCGCGTGTCAAACAACGGCGTGAGGCGCTCACCCCAGCCAATCGCGCCGTTCTGGCCGCCGCTCTTGACAGTGGAGTCGCCCACCAGGAACAGCGTCGGCAGCGCCGGGTCGCGGGCTGCCTCTTCGCGCACGGTGCGCGCATCGACAACGGGCCGCACATCGTCCACGGGCTTGAGGAACACTGCCATGCGCGCATCGCCCAGGGCTTTCAGTTCGGTCGCCACCACCTGCGCATTGAGCGCAGCGCCGGCCCAGTTGGTGTGGATGCGCTCCTCGGGCACGGTGGCCGGGAACATCGCCATCACGCCCTCGCGGCCCATCGCGTCGTAGCGGCGCGCCACCAGTTCGTTCAGGTCGATGAAGCCCACCTGTTCGCTGCGCGCCACTTCGCGCGCCCAGCCGGCATAGTCGGCCCGGTTGCGGCGCACGGTGCCCTGCTCCGGCCCTTCGTCGATCCAGGCCTTGCGCGGGATGAGCGAAGCAACGACCGGCGTAGCGCCCTTCGCGCGGGTGTCGGCGATGAATTTGCGCAGGTACCAGCCGTAGCTGTGCACCGTTTCGCGCTTGCCCGTCAGGTGGTTGTCGATCTCCTGCACGTCGTCGCCCACGCCGCGGATCGAGCCGCGCGCGCGCTTGTCGTCGTTGACGGCCGACGCATCGTTGTGCCCGAACTGCATGATCACGATGTCGCCCGGCTTGACCAGGGCCAGCGTGCGCGCCCAGTGCCCGCTGCTGATGTAGGTGCGGCTCGACAGCCCGCCGACCGCGCGGTTGACCAGGTTGACCTTGGACGCATCGACATGGGCCGCCAGTGGATTGCCCCACCCCCACTGCCCTTGCGCGCCTTTGCCCTGACCGTCGTCGTGGCCATTGCGCACGGTGGAATCGCCAATCAGGATGATCGATGGCAGCGCCGGATTGGCCGGCTCGGGCAGCACGACCTGGGCGCGCGCAGGATCCGTATTGACGGCCGCAGCAGCCGCTGGCGCCTGCGCCTGCACGCGCGCGGCGCCGGCCAGCACGAGCCAGGCGAGCACGAAGGCCAGCAGGCGATACGGGGCGCGCAGGGATGTCATCGTCAGGGTCTCCATGGTCTTGTTGTATGCGGATTTTATGCGGCGCTGCCGGCAGCGGCAGTCAATACGCAGAAAGAATCAACAAACTGATTGGAATTGAGCAACACGTACTGTAACAATGAGCGAACAACATCCACAATACGGAGACACTCCCATGCGCCCTCTTTTCACGTCCGCGATCGGCCTGGCCGTCGCCCTGCTGCTGTGCGCCGATGCGTCGGCCCAGATCGGCAAACGCTTTCCGTCCGAGCGCAAGCTCGTCAAGGACCCGGTCACCGGCACGATGCTCACCTTCCTGACCAGCAAACCGCACGGCGACTCGAAGATTTACCCGACCCACCCGCAATGGACGTCCGACGGCAAGTGGCTCGTGTTCCGCTCGGCCCTTGCCGGCAGCGAGGCGCTGGCGGTCAACGAGCAGACGGGCGACCTGGTCCAGGTGACCGAAGGCGGCTACACCGGCATGCTGAACCTGGCGCGAAAATCGATGAAGCTGTACTACATGCGCAAGGCCGATACCGGGCTGCAGATCGTCGAGACCGACCTCGCGCGGGTGCTGGCCGACAGCGCCAGCAAGCGCATGCAGCCGGCGGCCACGTACCAGCGCGTGGTCTCGAACCTGCCAGCCGAACTGGAAGCAGGCGGCGACCTCGCGCTCGATGCCGACGAAGAGTGGGTCTACTTCAAGGTTGGCCCCGGCCAGGCCGCCAAGCACCTCGCGCCGGGCACGAAGATTGAAGCGGCGTTCGGCCCCCGCCAGATGGGCGCCGGCCCGCAGGGCATCGCGCGCCTGAACGTGCGCACGGGCGAAGTCAAACACGTGGTCTCGGTGCCGTTCCAGGTCGGCCACATCCAGGCCAACCTGTGGAACCCGGGCGAGATCGTATTCTGCTGGGAGACCGGCGGCAAGTCGCCGCAGCGCACCTGGACCGTGCGCGCCGACGGTACCGGCCTGCGTCCGCTGTACCCGGAAGCGTCGTATGAATGGGTCACGCACGAAGCGGTGATCTCGAAGGACGAAGTGGCGATGGCCATCATGGGCCACCGTGCCATTCCGGGCGCGGCCGCCGCGGTCGCCGGCCCCGCCACCAGCGTCGGCGGCGCCAACCCCGGCCAGGACGATGGCTGGGGCGTCACCGGTACCCGCGAGAAGCCGACCGGCCTGGCGATCGTCAACCTGCGCACGCGCCAGATGCAGATTGTCGGCCAGACCGAATCGGGCAGCGGCCTGTGGCACGTGCATGGGTCGAGTGACGGGCGCTTTGCCGTCGGCGACGATTTCAGCCGCAGCGTCTACCTGATCGACCGCCGCAACCGCGAGATGATGATGCTGACCACCGGCCACAAGACAACGGCCGCCGACCATCCGCACCCGACCTTCAATGCCGACGGCACCCGCATCCAGATCCAGTCCGCCATGCTGGCCGAAGACGGCCGCTCGATGAATATCGTGGTGGTGCCGGTGCCGGACGCCTGGCTCAAACGCGGCGCGCCGGCGCGCTGATCGAAAGGACGACGCGATGCTTGCATCCAGAAGAACCACGCTGCACGCGATTGGCGCCGGCATACTGGCGGCCGCCATCCCGCTGCATGGCCGCGCGGCCGCGCCCACCGTGCTGCCCCTGTGGCCCGAGGGCGTTCCGGGCATGCGCGCCGGCCTCGGGCCCGAAAAGACGGAGAGCGGCCGTGTCAGCCAGGTAATCGATCCGGACCTCACGGTCTACCTGCCGGCGGTCGACCGCCCGAACGGTACGGCCGTGATCGTCTGCCCCGGCGGCGGCTACGAGCGCTTGTCGATTGACCGTGAAGGCGAGCAGACCGCGCGCTGGCTCACCACGCTCGGCATCACCGCCTTTGTGCTCAAGTACCGCATGCGCGACTTCGGCCACCCGGCGCCGCTGCAGGACGTACTGCGCGCCGTGCGCCTGGTGCGCTCGGAGGCGGCGCGCTTCGGGGTGCGGCCGGACCGGATCGGGGTGATGGGCAGTTCGGCTGGCGGCCACCTGGCCGCGAGCGCTGGCACGCTGTTCGACCATCCGTTGGGCCGCACCGGCGCGGTGCTCGACCGCGTCAGCGCGCGGCCCGACTTTTTGATACTGATGTACCCGGTGATCACGATGGAAGGCCCCGCCGTGCACGCGGGTTCGCGCAAGGCGCTGCTGGGCGCCACGCGCAGCCCGGCCGACATTGAGCTGATGTCGCTCGAACGCCAGGTGACCGCGCGCACGCCGCCCACCCTGCTGATCCACACCCAGGCCGACCAGGCGGTGCCGGTCGAGAACAGCATCCTGTTCTACCAGGCGCTCACGCGCGCCAAGGTGCCCGCCGAGATGCTGCTGTTCGAGCAGGGTTCGCACGGCATGGGCATGCGCGATGGACTGGGCACCGCGTCGCTGTGGCCGCGCCGGGCCGAGGAATGGCTGCGTGCGCGCGGGTTGCTCGATCGCGGCGGCTGACTGGCGCTGCCCGTCAAGCCAGGTGACGGGGAGGTTTGACATTTAAACTCGGACACTTCCGTGGTGCGTTCACTGAGGTATTGATCAATCGCCTTTTTTTTGCTGAGCTGGTTTCTGAATGACAGACATGATCCTGCTCTCTTGACCCTGACCGCTCGTGTTACCCTGCTCGCTTACGACTCTGCCCGCTTGCGTCGTTTCATCAGGTAACGCTAAAAAACGTGTCCGAAATTTCGTTTCATGAAGCAACCATCCGCAATATCCATTCATTTGATCGGACAATCACCATTGTTGTTGATGATGCCACCGTGGAGTCTGTGAAAAGCGCAGTCCGGATCGAGCTTCACGACGTTACGCGCATTGACCGCGATGGGGTGTTGACCGATTCGCTCAGGATGGAAAAAGAAGAAGGAGAAGTTCTTTCGCTGTCCATGAACTCGACTGGTCTCGATCTGGTTGTAGAGTGGCATGACTTTTCACCTCTTGTATCCGAGGCCAGGGCGTATGAAGTGCAGTGTCGCGAGATCTCTCTTCACAAACACGGCGCGGCTCCTCAAACACCCTGAGTAGCCGCACCACATGCATCGGCGGATACGGTTTTCGAGCACATTTTGAAACGTTCACGATGCGGCTCGGTACTCCCTCCAGAGGTCATATGCAGCTTCTCGATGCGATTTTTCTTGTCGGACAGATGCCGGAGAACTCCGTGATCTACACGCGCGAACCATTCCACCTGAGCAATAAGGCGAAGATCGTCCAGTTTGGAGAGGACGACACGGTCGTGCGGCACGACAAGGAAGAAGGGTTTGTCTATTTTCTCGAAGCTGAACTTGTAACTGAGTTGCTGGAGGTGATTGCCTCGAAGCGAAGCTCTAGAGAGACAAAGGCTGAATTCGTGTGTCACTACGCGACTTGGGATGCATATCCTGCCTGGGCTTCCGATCTTGACGATGCGTGAAGTCCATCGTCCGCCTGGGGTCAATCCGCCAGACTGACATGAACGACCGACTTCGGCCAGCTCTGCAAAAGTAGTGCAATGCATGCGTTTCTTTGCAAGCGCATCAAGACCTTGAGTCAACCGTCAAAAAATCTCGTTTCCGCAGCGTGCGGATCGCGATGGGGCGCTGCGTGACTGCTGTCTAAGCCGCCACTTCAGTCAAACAACGCAAATCCACAGCGTCGATTGTGCGATTTCTTCCGGAAGTTTTGGCACGGTAGAGGGCCTGGTCAGCACGTAAAAGCAACTCCGAAATCTGCTTGTCGGACGAACTTCGCGTTACCAGGCCGGCGCTGTACGTCATCTGATGCCCGAGTGCCTCAAACACCGTATCAGCCAGACGAGCGCGCAGTCGTTGATCGAAGTTCGTCACGCCATTTTGCTCGCCTGCCATCAGCACACAGAACTCTTCTCCTCCGTACCGGCAGATCAGGTCACCGGAAAGGCAGGCCTCCTGCATCAGTTTGGCAAACAACTGCAGCGCGCGGTCGCCGGCATCATGCCCACGCGTGTCGTTGATTTGCTTGAAGTGGTCAATATCCATGATCAAAACACTGAGTGGACGATCGTCGACATTGCTACTTGCAAGCTTTGCGTTTGCCAATGCAAGCCATGCTCGCCTGTTGAGAACACCAGTTAAACCATCCGTCGTCGCCAGCCGCTCGAGTGCCTGGGCTGCCTGCTCGCGATATGCCAGCAGCATGCCGATCATGAGCAACACGACCGTGCAGTTGCCCGCGAACGCGAAAGCCACGTTGATTGGATGCGGTGTGAGAAAAGCAGGAAAATCAGCAGGATAAAACGCCCCGAGCACTGCGCGGCAAGCGGTGACCAAGCCCTGGATAGTGAGTCCAACGATTGGGAGCCAGCGCCAGCGCGCACTGGTGGCATGCGGCTTTTTCAGCAGGGTGACAACGATGAATGCCATCTGAAAGGCGAGCAGCCCGTTGGCCCAACCTACGCGGAAAGCATAGTTGGCAAAACCCGCTGCGTAGCCGACTGTCAAAAATATCGCCAGAACCGCAGGGGTTTTGTCGATGGCCTTGCGACCAGCCCACAGTTCGAACGCGGCCGCGCTACAGGCGAAGCTGCCGGAAATGCATGCCATCGACAGGGTCGACAATATGATGTCGGGAATGCTGTACGGCGCAACTGCACCTGATGCAAGCAATAGCGACCATCCGCAAGCTTGTAAGCCTGCGCTGACTTGCGCGAGCCTGGCCGCCCTGTCGGCCCCGTCCATGACGGCAAACAGCGCTAACGCCATGGTCACCATGGTGAGCGTCATGGCAACCAGTATTGAAGCGATATCAAAGGACATGACAGGTGTCCGGAATGAGCAGACGGAACGTCATGTTGACTGTCGCTTTGTTGAATTTCGATAATGTAGCCGAATATTTCTTGCAAGTAAAGCAAGTTCCCTCAGGAAATCTCGCGAGCAGTCGTGAACGCCAGCTTCGGTTCGTAAGCAGCCGGTTCCATCAAGATGCCTGACGCCGTCGATGGCGTGACATCCCGACGGATGTTCCAGACACTCACGCCAGATGAAACACCTGGGTCAGCGGCCATTCCTTCGGCCGGTTGCCCGGCTCGACTTCCATCAGGTCGGCCATGTAGTCCCACCATTTGCGCATCACCGGATGCTGTGGCAGCGGGCCCAGGTCGTGGCCCGGGTGCAGCTTCATCACGGCGAACAGGTCGAGCGTCGCCTCGTCGAGGAAGATCGCATAGTCGTGGATGCCGGCGCCGCCCAGCAGTTCGGCCAGCTCGGGCCAGATCTCATCGTGCCGGCGGCGGTATTCGGCTTCGTTGCCGGCCTTGAGTTTCATGCGGAAGGCGCGCGTGGCGTGGCTGCTCATGGGTCTTGCTGCTCCTGCTGGTTAGTCGTAAAGAAGATCGGCGCCCGCAGGCGCCGATGGGTGGATCAGACGATGCCGCTGCTGCTGGCGCCCGGCTTGACGGGCCGCAGGCCCGCGACGCGGTCGCGGTAGCCGCTGGCGCGGTAGCACGCTACCGGGTCGGCGGCGGCGCCCAGGCGCACGCGCGCCATCGCCAGGATCGGGCTGACGTCGGTGCGGAAGGCGCGCTTGAGCGTCTGCGCCGCTTCGAGTACATCGTTCTGCTCCTGCAGGCCGGCCAGTGCGGCGCGGTCGACCAGGGCCGACTGCACGAAGGCGCGCTGGACTTCGACGGCGCTGCTCATCAGGCTTTCGATCGGATCGGTCACATTGTGCGACTGGTCCAGCATATAGGCCGGATTGAAGGCGTCGCCTCCGCGTTTGGCGGCGTCGGCCAGCTCGTTAAATACCAGGAACAGCTGGAACGGGTTGATCGAACCGGAATCGAGGTCGTCGTCGCCGTACTTGCTGTCATTGAAGTGAAAGCCCCCCAGCTTGCCGAATTGCGCCAGGCGCGCCACGATCATCTCGATGTTCGTGTTCGGCGCGTGGTGGCCCAGGTCGACCAGACACTTGGCCTTCGGCCCCAGCTCGGTGGCGCAGGCGAAGCTCGTACCCCAGTCGGCGATGGTGGTTGCGTAGAACGCCGGCTCGAACAGCTTGTGCTCGATGAAGACGTTCCAGTCCGACGGCAGCGCGGCGTAGATCTCGCGCATGCTGTCCAGGTAGCGCTCGAGCGCGCCGCGCAGATTGTGCTGGCCCGGGAAGTTGGCGCCGTCGCCGACCCAGACCGTCAGCGCCTTCGAGCCGATCGCCTGGCCGACCTCGATGCAGTCGATATTGTGGGCGATGGCCTGGGCGCGCACGGCGGCGCTGTTGGACGTCAGGCTGCCGAATTTATAGGTCTGGTCCTGGCCCTGCTGATCCTGGAAGGTGTTGGAATTGACCGCGTCGAACACGAGGCCCAGCGCGCGCGCCGTCTCGCGCAGTTCGGCGGTGTCGGTCGGCTTGTCCCATGGGAAGTGCGGCGACACGCTCGGCGTGGCGCGGGTCAGCTGGTGGATCACGGCGCAGTCTTCGAGCTTTTCGAACACATTGCGTGGCTCGCCCCGGCCCGGGAAGCGGGCAAAGCGCGTGCCGCCGGTGCCGGCGCCCCAGCTGGGCACCGCCACGGCGAAGGTCTGCGCCAGCGCCGTCAGTTGTTCGATGTCCACGCCGCGGCGCGAAAGCATGCCGCCCAAAGCGTCATAGTCGGCCTGCAGTTGTGCGTGGTGCTTCGCGTTCTGGTCCGCGACCAGGCCGGCGTCGATTACGCTCGTCATACTTGTCTCCTTGAGGCCGGCGGGCGTACCCGCCGATTGCCGGTGATGTGCCCGCCAAGGGCCGCATCCCGGCATGTTGTGATTTTATCTATCTTAACTTATCGGGTGAAGGCGGCGGCGTTTCCGGCGTCGACGTTCAGGATGTTGCCGGTGCTCTTGCCCGATTTGTCGCTGGCGAAGAAGTAGACGGCTTCCGCGATATCCTCCGGCAGCACGGCCAGTTTCAGCATGCTGCGCTTGCGGTAGAACTCCTCGACATCGTCGGCCTCGATCTTGTTGGAGGCGGCGCGTTCTTCCTTCCACTTGCCGTCCCAGATGCGCGAGCCGCGGATCACGGCGTCCGGATTGACCACGTTAACGCGGATGCCGTATTCGGCGCCTTCCAGCGCCACGCAGCGCGCCAGGTGCAGCTCGGCGGCCTTGGCGGTGCAATAGGCCGAGGCGCCGGCCGACGCCACCAGGCCGTTCTTGCTGCCGACGAAGATCATGCTGCCGCCCAGGCCCTGCTGCTTCATGATGCGGAAGGCGGCGCGGCTGGCCAGGAAGTAACCGGTGACGAGGATGTCCTGGTTGCGCTTCCAGATCTCGAGCGTCGTTTCGTCCAGTGGCGCGGCCGAGGCGATGCCGGCGTTCGAGACCAGGAGGTCGATGCCGCCGAACCGCAGCGACGCTGCTTCGAGGATGCCGGCCACGTCGTCTTCGCTCGTGATGTTGGCGCGCACGATGCCGACGCTGTCCTTGCCGCCGACCTTGACCAGGTCGCGCCCCGCCTGTTCGAGCGCCTCCGGATCGATATCGGTCAGCATTACGCACGCGCCTTCCTGCAGCAGTTGGCGGGCGACTGCCTGGCCGATGCCCCCGGCGCCGCCCGTGACCAAAGCGATGCGCCCGGCCAGGCTTTTCGGCTTGGGCATGCGCTGCAGCTTGGCTTCCTCGAGCAGCCAGTACTCGATGTCGAACGCTTCCTGCTCCGGCAGGCCGACGTAGGTGTCGACGCCATTCGCGCCGCGCATCACGTTGATCGCGTTGACATAGAATTCGCCGGCGATGCGCGCGGTGGCCTTGTCCTTGGCGAAGGCCAGCATGCCCACGCCCGGGATCAGGTAGATGATCGGGTTGGCGTCACGGACCTTCGGGCTGGTGCTGCGCTTGCAGCGCTCGTAGTAGGCGGTGTAGTCGGCGCGGTAGTCGACCAGCGCCTGGTCCAGGCTCGCGGCCAGGCGGTCGAAGTCGGGCGCGGCCGGATCGAAGTCCAGCACCAGCGGGCGGATCTTGGTACGCAGGAAGTGATCGGGACACGAGGTGCCCAGGGCCGCAAGCGGCGCCAGGTCGGCACTGGTGACAAATTCGAGCACCGCGTCGCTGTCGTCGAAATGGCCCAGCTTGAATTCGTCCTTGCTGATCTTGCCGCGCAGGAGCGGCATCAGGCGGGCGGCCAGTGCGGCGCGCTCGGCTGGCGGCAAGACCTGCTTGGCCTGGCCGCCGAACACCGGCTGCTGGATATTCGCCGCCAGCCAATCCTCGGCGCGCTTGATGACCGCCAGGGTCGTTTCGTAGCACGATTCGGAAGTGTCGCCCCAGGTGAACAGGCCGTGGCCTTCCAGGATCAGGCCCTTCAACTGCGGGTTTGCCTGCGACACGGCCTCGAGCTTCAGGCCCAGGTCGTAACCCGGGCGCTGCCATGGCAGCCAGCCCAGTTCGCCTTCGAAGATTTTTGCGGTCAGCTCCTTGCTGTTCTTGCAGGCGGCGATGGCAATGCACGCGTCCGGGTGCATGTGGTCGACGTGGCGGTGCGCGATGTAAGCGTGCAGCGGGGTGTCGATGCTGGCTGCGCGCGGGTTCAGGTTGAACGTGCAGTGCGGCAGGTAGGCGACCATTTCGTCTTCGTTCTCGAGACCCCGATAACGGTTCTTGAGCGCGTGCAGCTTGCTCATGTAGAGCGTCGAGAAGCCGTCGAGCTTGATGCTGCCCAGATCGCCGCCCGAGCCCTTCACCCACAGCACCTCGACCTGCTCGCCCGACAGCGGGTCGACCATGTCGATCTTGGCCGACGTGTTGCCGCCGCCAAAATTGGTAATCCGCAGGTCGGAACCCAGCAGGTTGGACCGGTACAGCAGCAGTTCCGGCTCGCTCAGCGTGGCAGCGACGCTGGCATCCCAGCGCGAGGTGATCGGTTCACGCTGGTTCATTTCGCTCAAAGCGCCCATCAATTTCTCCTAGTTGATTGTTTTGTCATCGACCGATGATCGATGCGTCTCTTCCATGTCCTGCATTCCAGTACTGCGGCCGGCCTGCCTTGCGCAATACGGCGTCGGCAGACAGTAGAAATCAGTGGCCACCGGGGTGTCAACGACGAAGCAATCAACTTGCTGAGCAAGTGCGAATCACTCACGAACGTGATTGGATTGCGCGTTTGTGCAGCGCAACGTGCGCAAATAATCAATCAATTGATCATTGGATGATTGACCTTATTGCATCTTGAAATTACTCTTTTCCAACAAACCGCGATTTGGGCTGAAAAAGAGGCCCGAACGACGGGTTCCACGCCGCACAAAAATACAGACGGCATAAGGAGGAGACAAAATGGTGAATCACAAACGCCGCAAGCGTTTGCTGAAACTGCTTGCCGAGCATCAGACGGTAACGGTCCAGCAGCTTGTTGAATGGCTCAATGCGTCCCCGGCAACGGTCCGGCGCGATATCAGCTGGCTGGCTGGCCGCAACCTGCTCACGCGCAGTCGTGGCGGGGCCGAGAACCTGCTGCCCAGGACACGCCAGTTCCCGCTCACGAGCGAAACGTTCCAGAACAATATCCAGTGCTTCGCATCACGCAAGCGCGCCATCGCCCGCCATGCGGCCGGCATGTGCACCGACGGCGAGACGATCATCATCAACGGTGGCACCACCACCTTCATGATGGCCGAGTTCCTCACCGATAAGCAGCTCAAGATCCTCACCAACTCGTTCCTGATGGCCGAGCGCCTGCTGGTGTCGAGTGAGAACGAGATCATCGTCCCGGGCGGACGCGTGTACCGCGAACAGAACGTCATCCTGTCGCCGTTCGACAATGACATCACCCAGCACCACTATGCCGGCAAGATGTTCATGAGCGTGTATGGCCTGTCGCTGCTGGGCCTGATGGAAGCCGACCCGATGCTGATCCAGGCCGAGAAGCGCCTGATCAGCCAGACCGAGGAACTGATCGTACTGGCCGACAGCTCGAAGTTCGCGCGCAAGGCCGGCCTGATCCTGTGCGGACTGGACCGCGTGTCCACCGTCATCACCGATACCGACGCGTCCGACAAGGCCGTGCAGCTGCTCGAGCAGTATGGCGTGAAGGTGGTCACGGTCGAACCCGACGGCGAAGCGCTGGCGCTGCGCGCCTCGCGCTTCAATCCCCAATACGACATGCAGTCCGCCGCCCTGATGGAGATTTCCCATTGAAGATCAAACAGCTCCTGCTCGCCGCAGCAGCGGTCGGCGTGTTTGCCGGCCTGGCCGGCTGCGCCGACAAGAAGACCGACCAGCAGCCTGAAAAGACCCGCATCGCGATGGTCGTGAAAAGTCTCGGCAATGGCTTCTTCGACGCCGCCCACCAGGGCGCGAAGGATGCCGCCACCGAAATCGGTGGCGTCGAAATCATCTACACCGGCCCGACGACGCCCAGCGCCGAAGGCCAGATCGAGATCATCAATTCCCTGATCAGCCAGAAGGTCGACGCGATCGTGATCTCGGCCAACGACCCCAACGCCCTGATGCCGATCACCAAAAAGGCGATGCAGCGCGGGATCAAGGTGATCTCGTTCGACAGCGCGGTGGCCCCGGGCGGGCGCCAGATGCAGCTGAATCCATCCAACGCGCAGCTGATCGGCGAGAAGCAGATCGAAATGGCCTCGGCCGAACTGCAAGGCAAGGGCGAGCTCGCGATCCTGTCGGCGTCGGCACAGGCGACCAACCAGAACCTCTGGATCGGCGTGATGAAGAAAACGCTTGAGAAGCCCGAGTACGCCGGCCTGAAGCTCGTGGCCACCGTGTATGGCGACGACCAGTCGGACAAGAGCTACCGCGAAGCCATCGGCCTGCTGCGCAGTCACCCGAACCTGAAGGCGATCATCGCCCCGACCACCGTCGGCATCGTCGCGGCCAGCAAGGCCGTCGCTGATGAAGGCCTGGTCGGCAAGGTATTCGTCACGGGCCTCGGCCTGCCGTCCGAGATGGCCGGCCACGTCAAGAGCGGTGCGGTGCGCGAGTTCGCGATCTGGAATCCGATCGACCTCGGATATGCCGCCACGTATGCGGCGCACCAGTTCGTGACTGGCAAGGCCACGTCCGGCGCAGGTGCCAGCGTTTCAGTCGGCCGTCTCGGCGCCGTAACGCTGGACGCCAACGGCGAAGCCGACCTCGGTGCGCCGCTCACGTACAACGCCGGCAACGTCGACAAGTTCGCCAAGCTGTTCTGACCCGGCCCGCCCGCCGCGCGCATATCGCGCGGCGCCCCTCATCTGTTTTGCGACACCGAATGCCAGTGACCCAACTGACAAGCCCTCCCCTGCGCCCGACTGACGGCGCACACGATGCAGCAGCTCGCCCTGGCGCGTCCCTCACGCCAGTTTTGCAGCTGACCGGCATCACCAAGCGCTTCAACGGCGTGTGCGCGCTCAATGGCGTGCGCCTGTCCATCCGCCCCGGCGAAGTCATGGCCCTGATCGGCGAGAACGGAGCCGGCAAGTCGACCCTGGTCAAGACGCTGACCGGCATCCACCGGCCCGACGAAGGCGCCATCCTGCTCGACGGGAAGGCCGTGGCCTTCGGCAGCCCGCAGGAAGCGATGGCCGCCGGGATCACCGCCGTGCACCAGGAAACCGTGATGTTCGACGAACTGACCGTCGCCGAGAACATCTATGTCGGCCGCCATCCGACGCGCGGCGTCAGCGGGCGCATCGACTGGGCTGGCATCGAGGCCGCAGCCGAGCAGCTGTTCGCCCGCCTGGAAGTGGCGCTGCCGGTGCGCGCCCGCGTGCGCGACCTGTCGGTGGCCCAGCGCCACTTCGTCGAGATCGCGCGCGCGCTGTCACAGGATGCACGCGTGGTGATCATGGACGAGCCGACTGCCGCGCTGTCGCAGCGCGAAATTCGCGAGCTGTACCGCATCATCGGGCAGCTGCGCGCCAGCGGCACCGCCGTCATCTTCATCTCGCACAAGTTCGACGAGATCTTCGAAGTGGCCGACTGCTACACGGTGCTGCGCGACGGCCAGTTCGTCGCCGAAGGGCGCCTTGCCGACATCAGCGAACCCGAACTGGTGGCGCTGATGGTGGGCCGCGCCGTGCACCAGGCGTATCCGAAAGCCGACGTGGCGCTCGGCGCGCCGCTGCTGGAAGTGGAAGGCCTGTGCCATCCGACCGAATTTCGCGACGTGAGCTTCACCTTGCGCAAGGGCGAGATCCTGGGCTTTTATGGCCTGGTGGGCGCCGGCCGCTCGGAAGTGATGCAGGCGCTGTTCGGCTTGACCACGCAGGTGAGCGGCGCCGTGCGCCTCGAGGGCAAGCCGGCCGTGTTTCGCACGCCCGGCGAAGCGATTGCGAGCGGCCTGGCCTATGTGCCGGAAGACCGCCAGCACCATGGCGCGCATCTGACGCTGCCGATCATGCATAACATCACCCTGCCGATCCTGTCGACATTCGGCTTCTTCCCGCGCGCCCGCGCCGAGGCGGCGCTGGCCCGGCGCTTTGCCGAACAGCTCGAACTGAAGGCCGCCTTCCTGACCCAGCACGTCGCCGAACTCTCGGGCGGCAACCAGCAGAAGGTGGTGCTCGGCAAATGGCTGGCCACCGCCCCCAAGGTCATCATCCTCGACGAGCCGACCAAGGGCATCGACATCGGCTCCAAGGCCGCCGTGCACCGCTTCGTGAGCGAACTGGTCGAGCGCGGCCTGTCCGTGATCCTGGTCTCGTCCGAACTGCCCGAAGTGCTTGGACTGGCCGACCGGGTGGTCGTGATGCGCCAGGGCCGCGTGGTGCGCGAATTCACGCGCGCCGAGGCCACGCCTGAAACCGTGGTCGCGGCGGCGTCCGGGGTAGACCTAGGATTGGAGGCGGCAGCATGAGCACGCACATGAGCAAGCATATGAGCATCCCGGACCTGTTCCGGCAGCGCGAGGCGCTGCTGGCCCTGATGGTGGTCGCGCTGGTGCTGCTGGTCGGCCTGCGCTCCCCCGTGTTCCTGAGCGTCGGTTCGCTGTCCAACCTGCTCACCGACAGCACCCTGCTCGTGATGCTGGCGCTGACGCAGATGCTGGTGATCGTCACGCGCGGCATCGACCTGTCGGTGGCCTCGACGCTGGCGCTGGCGGGCATGGTCGCGGCGATGCTCGCCGCCGCCAATCCCGGCCTGCCGCTGGCCATCGTGATGCTGGCGGCGGCCGCCACCGGCCTGGCCCTCGGCCTGGTCAACGGCTATCTGGTCGGCTACCTGGCGCTGCCGCCGATCGTCGTTACGCTCGGCACCATGAGCGTGTATCGCGGGCTGGTGTTCGTGATTTCGGGCGGCGCCTGGGTCTCGGCGCACCAGATGCCCGCGAACTTCGTCGCTTTCCCGCTGCAGCGCCTTCTCGGCCTGCCGCACCTGGTGTGGATCGCGCTGGGCACCGTGCTGGCGATGGCCTTCGTGGCGCGCTCCACGCGCTTCGGGCGCGACCTGTACGCGATCGGCAACGCACCGCAATGCGCCGCCTATATCGGCATTCCGACCGCGCGCCGGCTGCTGTGGACCTACGGCCTGTCGGGCACCGTCGCGGGGCTGTGCGGCTACCTGTGGGTGGCGCGCTACGCCGTGGCCTATACCGAGATCGCCTACGGTTTCGAGTTCACCGTGATCGCTGCCTGCGTCATCGGCGGGGCCAGCATCGCCGGCGGTGTCGGCTCGGTGCTCGGCACCCTGCTCGGTGCGCTGTTCCTGTCGGTGATCGGCAACGCACTGCCGGTGCTGCAGGTCTCGCCGTTCTGGCAAAGCGCACTGACCGGCACCGTGATCCTGGTCGCCGTCCTGCTCAACGCCCGCGGCAACCGCAAGCGCAGCCGCCAGATCCTGCCGCTGCACCAGTCCCAACTTCCTGCCGCAAGGAGCGCCGCATGAATGCGCGAACCATCGTCCCGGTCGATGTCCCACCACCAATTACGTCAGGCGCCAGGCCCGTGACCACGTCCCGCTATACGATCCTGGACCGCCAGAAGCCGTCCCTGCGCCACGTGCTGGCGCGCTGGGAGACGCTTCTTGCGCTCTTGCTGCTGGCGGTGTTCGTCATCGGCGGCGTCTCGCTCGAGCATTTCCTCGACCCGTACAACCTGCTCGACGGGACCGTCAACTTCAGCGAGAAGGCCCTGATCGCATTGCCGATGGCGCTGTTGATCATCTGCCGCGAGATCGACATCTCGGTCGCCGGCACGCTGGCCCTGTCGTCGGTCGCGATGGGCATGGCGCACCAGGCCGGCGCACCGCCCGAGGCCCTGGTGTTCGTGGCCGTCGGCACGGGCCTGGTCTGCGGCTGGCTCAATGGCTTCCTGGTCACGCGCTTCATGCTGCCCTCGATCGTCGTCACCATCGGCACCATCGCGCTGTACCGGGGCCTGGCCAGCGTCGCACTGGGCGACCAGGCCTTCACCAACTACCCGCAGCTGATGGCCGACTGGGGCCAGGGCACCTTCTTCGGCGTGGTGCCGCGCGCATTCGTGATCCTGCTCGGCTTTGCCCTGCTGTTCGCGGTGGTGTTGCACGCCACGACACCCGGCCGGCGCATCTTCGCCATCGGGAACAATCCGGACGCCGCGCGTTTCTCGGGCATCGCGGTCGACCGCTACCGCCTTGGTCTGTTCATGTTCACCGGCGCCATGGCGGGCCTGGCGGCCTTTTTGCTGACGGGCCGCATCGGCAGCACGCGGCCGAATATCGCCACCGGCTGGGAACTGGAAATCATCACGATGGTGATCCTGGGCGGCGTGAGCATCGCCGGCGGCGCCGGCACCATTGGCGGCGTGCTGCTGGCGGTGCTGACGATGGGCGCGGTGACCTACGGCCTGGCGCTGGCCAACGTGCCCGGCATCTACATGACGATCGTGGTGGGCGTACTGCTGCTGGCCACGATCTCGCTGTCGCGCCTGATGCGCGGCAAGTCAACCCGCCACTAGCAAGAAAGAACGGATGCACATGCATGCAATCCCGGGCGACGCCCTGATCGTTCTCGATATCGGCAAGACCAATGTCAAGCTGGCCCTGGTCGACGCCGATGGTCGGCTCGTCGCCGAACAGCGCCGGCCCAACGCGATCCTGCACGACGGCCCTTATCCGCACCATGACACCGAGGGCATCTGGACCTGGATGCTGGCGACCTGCCGCGCGTTCGCGGGCCGCGCCCGCATCTCGGCCATCGTCCCGGTGACCCATGGCGCCACCGCGGCCCTGGTCAACGACGACGGCCTGGTGCTGCCGGTACTCGACTACGAAGCGGCGCTGCCGGGCCTGGACTACGCGGCGCTGCGCCCGGCCTATGCGCAGACCTGTTCGCCGCTGCTGCCGGCCGGCCTGAACCTGGGCCGCCAGCTCGCCTGGCTTCAGCAGGAGCATCCCGACGCGTTCGCGCGCGCACGCCATATCCTGATGTACCCGCAGTACTGGGCCTGGCGCCTGTGCGGCGTGGCTGCCGGCGAGGCCACCTCGCTCGGCTGCCACACCGACCTGTGGGACCCGGTGCGCCAGGATTACTCACCACTGGTCGCGCGCATGGGCTGGGAAGCCCGACTGCCCCCGCTGGCGCCACCCTGGGCCACGCTCGGCCTGCTGCGCCCGGACGTGGCCCAGGCCACGGGATTGCCTGCCGACTGCGAAGTCCTGTGCGGCATCCACGACAGCAACGCGTCGCTGATGCGCTACCTCGGCGGCGACAGCGCCACCACGCCGCGCACGGTGCTCTCGACCGGCACCTGGCTGATCGCCGCCGCTTTCGGCGCCGACCTGGCCGGCCTGCGCGAAGACGCCGACATGCTGGCCAACACCAGCGCCCACGGCCAGCCGGTGGCCTGCATGCGCTTCATGGGCGGCCGCGAATTCGGCGCCCTGGCAGGCGACCAGCCAGCCACCTGCTCCTTCGAACAGCTCGAACAGATGGTCGCCCGCGGCACGATGGCCATCCCGTGCTTCGCCGATGGCGGCGGTCCCTTCGCCGGCAAGGCAGGCCGCATCGACGGCCCCGCGCCCATCGACGCCGGCGAACGCTTCGCGCTGGCGACGCTGTACTGCGTCCTGATGACCGACTACTGCCTCGACGCGCTCGGCGCGCGCGGCCCGATCACCGTCGAAGGCAGCTTCACCGCCAACCCCTGGTTCGGCCCCCTGCTGGCCAGCCTGCGCCCGCAGCAAGCGGTCAGCTACTCCGACGACGCCAGCGGCACCACCTGCGGCGGCTGGCTACTGCGCTACCGCGCCGCCACCCCACCCGGCCAGCACCACCCCACACCGCCAAGTACGATCGAGGGCCTCTCCGCCTACCGCACCACCTGGCGCAACGCACTCACCCTTCACGCGCCCGCAGCGCAACTCGCCACGACCTGCAATTAGGGTCAGAGTCGATTTATTTGCCAATTGATTTACAGAAGTTGGCAAACAATCTGACTCCGACCCTGATTGTTCAACTACTCACGCCAGCAACAATTAGGGTCAGAGTCGAATTATTGGCCAATTGATTTACAGAAGTTGGCAAACAATCTGACGCTGACCCTCATTGTATTATTGGTTGGGTCCTTGCATCAGTTCGAGGGGGACGCCGCCGCGGGTGGTGCGCAGGTTGATCAGCTGCACGGGTTCGAGGGCGTTTTCGGGGCGGCCGTTCGTCGTGACGGCGAGTGCGATCGTGTTGTCGCCGTTCGGGTTCAGGATGCCGGGCGGGATCACGAAGGTGCGCTGGGGGCCGGTGTGGGCGATGAACTGGCCCATGTTCCAGCCGTTGACGAAGATCAGCGCGCGGTTTTCGCGCTCGGAGCGGGGGGTTGTCGTGTCGCCGAAGGCCAGGCCGAGCTGGATGTCGTGGTTGCGCGGGAGGTCGAGCTTGAATTGCGTGCGCAGCCAGTAGGTGCCGGCAGCCGGCGGCGGTGCGGTCGGGCGGGCGCTGGTCCAGCCCTGCGATGGCGCGGATGGCAGATGCCAGCCGCTGCGTTCGCCGTACAGGCCGCCGTTGTTCATCGGGCCGCGTACGCGGTCGACCAGCGCCTCACCGCCCTGCCGGCCCTGGATGCGCCAGGCGATTGGGGTCCCGAAGCGCTGGCCGCCGCGGCTTGTCAGCGAAGCCGAAATCAGCCCGCGCGCCTCGCGGTGGAAGTCGTCCGCCATCAGGTTCCAGTTATGGGCGTTGTTGCGCACCATGACCGCAACCACGTGCTCACCCGGCCTCAAGTCGCCCAGGGACAGCTTGACGCTGTCCGTGGTTTCCGGGAAGGCGCGGCCCACGTCCAGTTCGTGCTGGCCGGCGAAGCGGCCGTCGACCCATACCTGGATCATGCCGGCGCCGCCCGCGCCATAGAACAGTTCGAGCTGGTTGGCCTTCGGATCGCTCGTTGTGAAGCGGCCGCGGTACCACACATCGCCGTGGTGGAAGCCGTAGTCGCTCATCGCCAGTGTCGGCTGGCCCCGTTCGGGCATGGTCCAGGTCTGCGCCGCCGATGGCCGGCGGTCGGCTTGCACCCAGGCGCTGTCGTCAAACCGGGGCGCCGCTTCCACGCTGTCCATGCGCCGGGTCCAGGCCGTGCGGGCCAGGTCCGGCAGGCGCACCGCGTCCGGCCCCTTCAGGCCCGCAGCGCGCACGCTGCCATCGGGCTGGCGCGTGAACGCCAGATCCTGGCCATTGAAGCTGGCGCTCTCGAATGCCGGCCCCCAGATCTCGATGCCCGCATCCGCGTCGATATCGCCGCGCAGCGCCAGTTTGCCGCCGGCCAGCGTGGCCGAACGCACCAGCGCCGGCGTGAGCTGCAACGCGCGGCCGGCGCCGGTGTCCTGGGTCCAGAAGCGCATGCTGGTCTTTTCGTCAGCCAGCAGGAGCAGCAGCGGCGCGCGGCCACCACCCGAGACGCGTACCCGCGCCAGGCCGTCGTGCACGTAGTTCAGCACCAGGTCACCCTTGGCCGCATCCCAGCGCGACTGCACGGTCCCTGCCAGGACCTCGACCTTCGGCGCGCTCGCGTAGCGCAGCACCGTCTCGCCGACCATGCCGTCGCGCCCGTGCAGCAGCGCGATATCGCGCGCGCCGTCGCGCAGGTGCGTCTGCAGTTCGGACGTCGAGTACACCAGGCGCTGGCGCTCCATGTCGTAGGACGCGAGCAGCATGCGCGCATCCTGGCCGCGGATGCTCGAGGCGATCGTGTAGTCGCCGTCGCGCGTGGCCAGCCTGACGCTGAAGCGCTCCTCGCCCTGGCCGTCGGCGGGATTGTGGGCCGCGAACACGATATGCGTGCCCAGGCGCCGGTTGATGTTGTGGTAAACCTTGACCTTGCCGCCCTCGGCAGCCAGTGGTGGCCCCTTGTCCATCTCGGCCAGCACCGCTTCGGCGGCCTGGACGAACATGCCCTGCTGCTTGAGGGCGTAGGCCTTCTCGCGCAGGCCGCGGTCTTCCGAGATCGCAGCGCCATAGTCGTACGACGTGTACACGACCGGCCCTGCCAGCCAGCCCCAGGACGTGCCGCCGAAGGTCATGTAGACGTTGTGGATCGTGATCCGGTTGATCAGGTTGGTGCCGTAGAACACCCGCTGGTAGCCCTTGCCCTGGCGCTCGGCCGTGCAGGCATAGGTGCCGTTCGAGCCCCAGTAGTCGAACCAGCCGCCGCCCAGTTCGGCCGCGAAGCCGGGCGTACCGGGCGAGGACAGCGCGCCGGCGCGCGGGCCTGGCGTGGCATAGATGCCCCAGTCCGGGGCCTTGTTGGCGCCCGCCGGGTTGGCGTGCACGTCGCAGCTGCCGCCCGGATAGCCGTCAAACGCATACAGGTCGGTCGGGCCCGGGTTGGCCCAGGGCGCCGTCGAATTCTTCGGGGTCCAGTCTGGCAGGCGCCCGGCGGAATTGTGGAAGAACGGGACCGTGATGCCGTCCTGGCGGGCCTTCTGCGCCAGGTGCGCCATCTGGCGCACGTGCTTCGGCTCGACTTTGCCCAGCTCATTTTCAAGCTGGTACGCGATCACGGTGCCGCCGCCGTCGGTCACCTGGTGGCGCGCGATGATCGCGTTCACCTGCGTCATCCACTCGTCGACTGCGGCCAGGTAGACCGGATCGTCGGTACGCGCCTCGCCGCGGTTGCGGAACATCCAGCCCGGATAACCACCGCCCGTCAGCTCGGAATTGATGTACGGGCCGGTGCGCGCGATGATGTACATGCCCTCTTCCTTCGCGATTTCCAGCGCTCGCTCGACGTTGCGCACACCCGAGAAGTCGTACACGCCCGGCGCCGGCGAATGGTAGCCCCAGTCGAAATAAAACGCCACGCCATTAAAGCCCAGCGCCTTCATCTTCTGCATCACGTCGCGCCACAGCGACGGGTTGGGCAGGCGAAACGGGTGGATCTCGCCCGACCACACGACCACCCGCTTGCCGTCGATCTTGAGCGAGTACTGGTCCCAGGCCACCTGCTTTGGTTTCCCCTTGGGCGCGGTGGCGGCCGAGAGCAGCCTGGCTTCATCCTGCATCGCCCCAAACCCCGCTACCATCGCCGCCGTGCCTTTGAGAGAGCGCCGTTCGCCCCAGGTGCGCCCGCCGTCAGTGCTGTCAGCATGCCAGGCACGCGCCTGCGCGTCGCTGCCATACAGGCGCAGTGCTGACCCATGGCGCACGAGGGCGTACGGCGTCACATCCTTGCCCAAGCCCGCCAGCGCCGCCTCGACGCGCCACGGCCCGGCCAGCGCCGGGGCCCGCGCCAGCACGAGCTGGCCGCCCTGCGGCGCGCGCGCGAGCCCCAGATAGCCGTCACCATCGGCCAGCACCACGGCGCCGGCATGGCCGGCCAGTCCCTCCAATGGCCGCGCCGCCGGCCAGTCCCTGAACGCCGCATCGGGCGTGACGACCTGCGCGCCGCTGTCCGACGCCAGCACCAGGTGCAGCCGACCGTCACGGTCGCGCACCCAGCCCGGCCTGGCCGCGCCGCCCGCGGGCAGGTTGCGCACGAATTCCCACTGCCGCAAATTGCTTGAACGCGCCAGGCCGACGCCACCGGCGCCGTTCGCATAAGCCAGATAGTAACGGCCGTCGGTATGGCGCACCAGCGCCGGGTCGCGCAGCACGCCGCCAGGCGGGGTCCAGGTTTCCGATGCCAGCGACGTGAAGTCGACGCCGTCGTTTGACGCCAGAATGCTCAGGGCGTTGGCGGTACCGGCGCTCAGCGCCGGCATCAGGGTGACCTGGCCCGCGGTCTCCCTGGCCTTGGCGGCGTGGGCCGCGGCCTCCAGCCCCGAACCCTGGGGAATGCCCAGTTCCTGCGCCGCGGCGCCCGCAGTGGCCAATGCGGCCACTGCGGCCACTGCGGCCATGCCGCGCATCGTATATTCGTCCACCGTGTAAAACCACTTCATACGGCACTCCTTTGCTGCAAATCGTCATCAAGACGGGCGGGATTGTCGCGCCGCGCCGAAAAAGCCATCAGTCCGCAACCGGCTCGCCGAAATCCGGCATCCCATCGGCGCGCCACCTGATCGGCTGCGCGCGCGTATGCCGGTTCGGGTCGCGCAGCGGCTCGCCGACGATGTCGCGGTAGTTGCGCGCATGGTAGACCAGGATGTCGGTCTTGCCGTCCGGGCTGGTGGTGAAGCTGTTGTGACCCGGGCCATACTGGCCGTTCTTCTCGCTGCTGCGCAGCACCGGCACCGGCGACTTGGTCCAGGCCGCAGCATCGAGCAGGTTCGCGTCGTCGCGCGCGCTGACCAGGCCCAGCGCGTAGTTGGCGTCGGTGGCGCTGGCCGAATACGTCAGCAGGACGCGGCCATGTTTGACCAGCACCGCCGGCGCCTCGTTGACGTGGTGGCCGATCTGTTCCCAGGGCAGATCGGGCCGCGTGAGCAGCACTGCGGGCTGGCGGATCGCCAGCGGTCCGTCCATGCGCGCCAGATAGATATTCGTGCCCTTGCTGCCATCGGGCGCCCCCTGGGTCCAGGCCAGGTAGCGCTGGCCGCGGTGCGCGAAGGTGGTGGCGTCAAGGCTGAAGCTCTCCCAACCCGTTCTGAGCTGGCCGCGCTCGATCCATTCGCCTTCCAGCGGATTGTCAGCGCTGTTTTCCAGCACATACAGGCGGATCTCCCACACCTTGTCGGCGCGACCGGCGCTGAAGTACAGGTACCACTTGCCGTCGATCCGGTGCAGCTCCGGCGCCCAGATATGGGCGCCCATCTCGCCGCTGGCGTGCTTGCGCCAGACGACGTTCGCCTCGGCCTTGCCCAGGTCATTCAGGCTGCGCGCACGGCGCACCTCGATGCGGTCGTATTCGGGCACCGTGGCCGTGAAGTAGTACCAGCCATCCGGCTGCAACGTGACGTGGGGATCGGCGCGCTGCTGCACCAGCGGATTGGCGAAACGAGTCTCAACCCGAATCTCAGCCGGCGCCGTGGGCGCCACCTGGCAGCCGGCCAGCGCCAGCAGCATGCCTGGCACGGCAAGGTAAGTAATATTCATCGTGTCCTCTCAAACGAAAAAGCCAGTCACCCTGAGGTGACTGGCTGCAGACAGGCGGGCAGGAATCAGATCTTGACGCCCAGGGTCAGGAAGTAGCGGCGTCCCGACCAGGCCAGTTCGTTGATCCGGAACGGGTCGCCGGCGTCGGTGCGCTGCGATTCGTCGGTCAGGTTCTTGCCTTCCAGCGAGAGCGACACGCGGTCGTTGAAGCGGTACTGGATCTTCGCATCAAGGAAGCCCGTCTTTTCCTGGAACACCGGGTTGCCCGAGACATCGTTACTGCCGGTGAAGAAGCGGTCACGCCAGGTGTAGGCCAGGCGCGCATTGATCGGCCCCTGGTCGTACCACAGCGAGAGGTTGTACGCGCTCTTGGACATGCCCGGGTAAGGCAGCACGGTGCCGTCGAGGATGTTCAGGCGCTCGGCACCCGCTGCATACTTGAAGTCCATGCGGGTGTAGTTCGCGTCCACGCCGAAGCCGCCCAGCCAGCCTGGCAGGAAGGTCAGCGCCGTGCGCCCCGCGAGCTCGATGCCCTTGGTGGTCGCGCCCTCGCCATTGACCGCCTGGGTGACGTTGAAGCGCTGGCCATTCTTGAACAGGTCCACGTCACGGGTCAGCACGCGCTCGATCACGTAGCTCGAGATGTCCTTCTGGAACAGCGCCAGCGACAGCTGGCTGTCACGGGTCGGGTAGTACTCGAGGCTGAAGTCGCTGTTGGTCGAACGGTACGGCTTCAGGTCCGGATTGCCAGCCGTGCAGGTGTCGACGCCTTCGCCGCCGAACTGCGGATTACCGCTGTTCAAAACGCAGGTGGCGTTCGGCGCCAGCAGGTCCATGCGCGGCCGCGCCATCGCCTTGGCCCAGCCGACACGCGCCAGGAATTTGTTATCGATGAACCAGAAGGCACCATTGAAGCTTGGCAGCCAGTCGTGGTAGGTGTTATCGACCGTCGATACGGCATTGCTCACGACGACGTCGGTGAAGGTGGCCGAGCCGGGCGAGGTGGCCGTGCGCACGGCGTAGCGCGACAGGCCCGACGAGCTGTTGTCGGTACGGGTGTAGCGCATGCCGAAGTTGCCGTCGACTTCATAACCGAACAGCTGGGTCGCGTAATCCAGGCGCAGGTAGGTGGCGGCGATCTTTTCCTTCACGCCGAATGCCGGAATCTGCGCATACGTCTTGCCATCGCTGCCCGGCGCGTTGTACAGGTAGTCGTGGTTGAAGGCCGAGGTGTCGAAGAACTGGACCCCGTTCGCATATACCGGCGACATCCAGCCCGAAGGCAGGCCCTTGACGTCGCCCAGGCCACCAAAGAAGGTGCCCGGCGAGCGGCCGCTGACGGCGCTGATCAGGTTCGCCATCTGCGACGCGTTGAGATAACTCGTGGCGTAGCCCGAATTGATGAACGACTGCGCGTCGTTCGGACGCTGCGCGCTGCCCCGATAGAGCGGATCGTAGATCGCGGTCTGGTTCACGTTCGCACCGCGCACGTTGATGTCGTCGGCGGTCGAGGCCAGGTTGGCGCCATTGCTGGCCAGGTAGCCGCCACCGTTGTACTGCGTCGATTCGGCACGCCGTGCCTGCGCGCCGAAGTGCACCCTGGTGAAGAATGGCGTGGACAGGCGGTAGCGCAGGTCGATCTTGGCCTGGTCTTCGCTGTTCTTCGTTTCGCTCGGGCGGTATTGCAGCTGCGCCTGCACGTACGAAGCCGGATCATCGGGGCTGTAACCGGCGGGGAAGGTAAAGCGCGGCAGGCCCTGCTCGTCCAGCGTCACTTTCAGGCCCGGCGCGTTCTGGGTCAGCGAGATGTTGTTGCTGTCGCTGTCGTACAGCGATTTCGAGGTGCCGAACAGGCCATCGATCTCCAGGCGGTCGCGCTTGAAGTTGAAGCCCGAGGTGGTGTAGCGCGAATCGATATCGAGCTGGAAGTCGCGCGACGAGGTACCGAACGCGCCCTGCCCGCCCTGGCCGGCGGCAAACAGGCAGTTGCCGACCGTGTAGGACGTGACATGGTGGTTCGTGATCACCATGTCCGATGGCGTCGTGGTCGGCGCGTCGCAGCGGCCGACCGTGCTTGGCACGCCGGTGGCTGGATTGTAGACCGGCGCCGCGCCGGTGTTGGCCAGGCGCGAGGCATTCGGGAAATCAGTACCGAAGTTGCGGTCGTTCAGGCTCTGGCGCTGCATATTGGCCTGGTAGCTGACCCACGCATTGAAGTCCTTGCTGAATTCGTACTGCGCGGTGACTTCGCCCGACGAGCGCTTGTGGTCGCGCGTCCAGATGCCGTAGCGCGCGATGCCGGGCGAGTAGTCGTACCACTGGCTCAGGCATGCGGTGCGCTGCGCGGTAGTGAGGCCGGCCGTCGAGCAGCTGGCCTGGTTGCCAATCGCCGCCAGCGCCGCGTCTCGGCTGACCACCGTTTTCTCCGGCGAGCGGTCCCAGTCCTGGATGAAGCGCCACGACGTGTTGCGGGCGTAGTCGTTGCGCGTGTGGACCTTGTCGTAGACGAAGTTGGCCATCAGGCCCAGTTTGCCGTTCAGGTATTTGTCGGCCATGTACAGATTGGCGCGCGGCTGGACGCCGCCGCGCGAGGTTGAGTGCTCGGCCGAGATGCTGGTGCCGATCGTCGGCTCCTTGAAGTCGAGCGGTTTACGCGTCTTGATCGATACCGAGCCGCCCACGCCGCCTTCGGTCATGTCGGCGGTGATGCCTTTGTAGACGTCGATCGAACCAATCAGCTCCGAAGCCAGTTCGCGCAGTTCGGCGCCGCGGCCGGCGTTGCCACCGGTACTGAGCACCGACATGCCGTTGATCTCGATGCGGTTCAGGTCCGGCTCGACGCCGCGGATCGACACTTGCGAGCCTTCGCCGAAGTCGCGCGAGAGCTGCACACCCGTCACGCGCGACAGCGCTTCACCGACGTTCTTGTCCGGGAACTGGCCGATGTCTTCGGCCACGATCGAGTCAGAGACGGTGCTGGCGCGCAGCTTGCGGTCGATGGCCGAAGCCACCGAGCGGCGCGTGCCGGCGATGTGGACCACGGCGGGCGCGGTCTGCGCGTCGCTGATGGTGGCTGGCGCCGTGCTGGCTGCGGGCGCTGCGGTTGCCGCTGCGGCCTGCCCGGCTTCCTGTGCCAGCGCGCCGTGCGCAGCCAGGACGGCAATCACTGTGGCTACCGCTCGCGCGCAGCGGGTCGGGTGAAGCACTTGCGTGCGTGTCGTTACATGATTCATCAATCGTCTCCATGGGCTCTGTTATCGGTGTACTGCTCGGCCTTGAAAACATTCTATGTGTGGACCGTTGCGACATTCCATGAAGCCTAGAAAGAATCATCTACCTGAGCGATATGCGCGTGCGCGGGGTGGTTTCGCTCAACATCGTGAGCAATCGCGCTGGCCGCATTGACGCTCGCGCGAAATCGCCCGGTAATGGCGCTCCGACGTTCTTCCTGTTTACCCACGACCATGAGCAAACCATTCCGACGCATCCTCCTCACCGGCGCAGGCGGCAACCTGGGCCGCCGCCTGCGCGAACGCCTGCACGCCTTTGCCGACATCGTGCGCCTGGCCGACGTGGCCGATATCGGCCCCGCAGGCCCTGGCGAAGAGGTCGTGCAATGCGACCTGGCCAACCGCGACCAGGTGCTGCGGATGTGCGACGGCGTGGACGCCATCCTGCACTTCGGCGGTGTATCGACCGAGGTCGAATTCGCACCGATCATGCAGGCCAATATCCTGGGACTGGTCAACCTGTACGAAGCGGTGCACAAGCTGGGCATCCGGCGCGTCGTGTTCGCCAGCAGCAACCACACGATGGGCATGTACGAGACGAGCGAGCGTGTCGATGCCGGCATGCTGCCGCGCGCCGATGGGTATTACGGCCTGTCGAAGGTGTGGGGTGAGAACCTGTCGCGCTATTACTGGGACCGGTTCAAGGTGGAGACGGTATGCATCCGCATCGGCTACTGCTTCCCGGAGCCGGTCACGCACCGCCAGATGGTGACCTGGCTGAGCCTCGACGACCTGGTCGAACTGCTGCGCCGCGCGCTGGTGACGCCGCGCGTGGGCCACACGATCACCTTCGGCGTGTCCGACAATCCCGGTAGCTGGTGGGACGACCGCGCCGCGCGCCACCTGGCGTTTCAGGCGAAGGACAGCGCGGCCCAGTTCACCGTGGACGCGGGCCAGCCGTTTGCCTATCCGCCGGAGGACGACCTGAGTACCTTCCTGCAGGGCGGGATGTTCGTGACCACGGGCCCCAGGTATCCGGCTTGATCACAAGCGCGCCGGCGCCTCATGGCGTGGACTGGTCATTTGCTGCGGTAGTAGTCAGCCAGCACGCCGAACGCCTGCTTGCGCACGCCCGTCTCGGACATGATGCCCTTGCGGTTCCAGCCATTCTGGAACACCGGGTGCTCGCGCCGCGGCGACCGGAAATCCTTCAGGATCCACGGTGACATCCCGCGCAGGGTCGGAATGGCGTCGGCCATCGCGAGCGTCTTGCGGTAGTACTCGGCCTGATATTCCTCACTGAACTTCTTCATGCCGTCGTTGCGGTAACCGGCAAGCGCGTCGGCGCCAAATTCGGACAGGATCAGCGGCCGCCCGCCCGGCACGTTCCACTTCAGTTTCGGGATTGCCTCGAGCGAGTCGCCGCCATACCAGCCGGCATAGACGTTCATCGCCAGCACGTCGAGCTTGTCGACCAGCGGGTCCTGGATCTGCAGTTCATCGCCCTTGCGTTCGACCAGCAGTGCAGCGCTGACCAGGCGGGTCGGGTCGAGCCGGCGCACATTGTCGGCCATCGCGGCGTGGAAACGCGTTCTCGCCGGCGCCACCGGCGTCTCGTTCCCGACGCTCCACAGGATCACCGCGGCGCGGTTGCGGTCGCGGTAGATGGTCTCGGCCTGCATCGCGAGTGCCTTGCGCAGCACGGCCGGGTTGTCCCAGTCGACGCTCCAGTAGACCGGGATTTCGCTCCATACCAGCAGCCCCATTTCGTCGGCCAGGCGCAGCGTGGTCTCTGCGTGCGGGTAGTGCGACAGGCGCACGTAGTTCGCGTTCAGGCCATGCTTGATCTCGTGCAGCAGCGCGCGCGAGGCCTGCCCGGTCATGTTGCGCGCCGGGTTCGGACCGAACTCCTCTTCGTGCAGCGAGATCCCGCGCAGGTACAGTGGCTTGCCGTTAAGGAGGATCTGGCTGCCCTCGACGGCGATCGTGCGAAAGCCCACGCGGTCACGCAACTGGTCGCCGGCGGCGACGACGCGGACATCGTACAGCCTGGGTTGGTCGGGCGACCAGCGCTCCAGGTCCTTCGGGACCGACAGGTCGAAGACGGCGCGGCCCTCGGCGTCGGTCACCGCGCGGATGCTGGCCAGCTCGCCGATCGCAATCTCCACGGGCTGGTTGGCCGCCTTCGGTCCCTGAAGGCGCACTTCGCCGGCGATACGCCCGTCCGGGCGCAGGCCCACTGTCGCGTCGTCGATGAACGTGGCCGGGGTGGTCACCAGGCGCACCGGGCGCGTGATGCCGCCGTACAGGTCCCAGTCGGTGATGAAGGTCGGGATCGATTGCGCATCGTGGCTCGAATCGACACCTACCACCAGGCGGTTGCCGCCGGCGCGCAGCGCCTCGGTCACCTCGAGTACGAACGGCGTGAAACCGCCCTCGTGGCGGCCGATCTCCTTGCCGTTCAGGTAGACGTAGGCGCGGTAGTTGACGGCCTCGAAGCGCAGGAAGGCGCGCTGGCCATGCAGGGCCTGGGCGGCGAACTTGCGCTGGAACCAGACCAGGCCATCGTAGTAGCGCAACTCGGGTGCGGCGGCGTTCCAGGCGCCCGGCACATTGATGATCGGCCCGCGGTCCAGGTCGAACTCATAAAAGTCCACGCCGCCCCTGGCTTCGACGGCGGCGACATCGACGTCGCGAAAGCGCTGCATGCGTGACTTGGCGACCCAGCCGTTGATGTCGTTCAGGCCCGTGCGGTACAGGTCCTTCGAATACGTCCACTGTCCCGACAGATCCTGCGTGTCGCGCTGCAGCGCGCCGGTGAGCAGGAAGGTCGGACGGAGGTCTTGCGCCGACGCCGGCAGGCAGGCGGCTGCAGCGAGAAAGAGCCAGAAGGCGGTGAGAAGCGTGCTCATGGTGTCCCGTCTGTTGATATTGTCCGGCGCAGGCCAGCTGATATATCAGTGCCCGCCGAGTATAGGTGCGCGCCGACGCCGGCAGCAATCAATCTTGTGATTGCATCGGCCGGGAGCTGGCAGCTGACACCCCGGAGAATCTGGGCGCGTCCTGCCAATGCCGGTTACCGCGCGCGCAGCCTGCGCCAAATGCTCATGCAGTTGAGCGCTCCAGCCATGACTGACATGTCCGTCCGCATTACCATATGCCGTCTTTTGTCCCGGACCCGACACCAATGAAACCGTTGCGCCTGCTCTTCGTTGGTGCCTTGCTGGCAAGCGGCATCGTCCATGCCGGCCCCTTCGCCCTGGACCGTGACGGCGCCCTGCCCGTGCTCGTCACCGACGGCAGCATCACCATGCGGCTGGCCGGCGACCTGCTCGGGCGCGACCTGGAGCAGCTGACCGGCATCGCCAGCCAGCGCGCCGTGCAGTTGGCCGACTGCCCGCAGCGCTGCATCGTGATCGGCACCGCCGACTCGGCGCTGGTGCGCCAGGTCGCTGCCGCCATGGACATCGACCTGACGCCGCTGGCGGGCCAGCAGGAGCGCTATGTCCGCGCCGCCGGCCGCGCCGGGGGCCGTGAGCTACTGCTCATTGCCGGCGCCGAGCGCCGTGGCGCGGTCTATGGCGTGGTCGACGCGTCGCGCGAACTGGGCGTCTCGCCGTGGGAATGGTGGGCCGACGTCAGGCCGGCGCGGCGCGCCAACCTGGTACTCGACGGCGGGCTGCGGCTGTCGGCCGCGCCGTCCGTGGCCTACCGCGGCATCTTCATCAACGACGAGGATTGGGGCCTGCAGCCGTGGGCCGCGAAGACCCACGATCCCGCCAGAGACATCGGCCCACGCACCTACACACGCGTGTTCGAGCTGATGTGGCGCCTGAAAGCCAACCTGCTGTGGCCCGCCATGCACGACAGCACCGGGGCCTTCTACACGATCCCCGGCAATGCCCGGGCGGCCGATGACCATGCGATCGTCGTCGGGACCTCGCATGCCGAGCCGATGATGCGCAATAACGTCGGCGAGTGGCGAACGTCCTTCGGCGAATTCAACTGGTTCACCAACCGCGACGCGCTGCTCGGCTACTGGCAGGGCCGCGTGGACGAGGTCAAGGATTTCGAGAACGTCTACACCCTTGGCCTGCGCGGCGTGCACGACTCGGCCATGGAGGGGGCGACGAGTCCGGACCATGCGCGCGCGACCGTGGAAGACGTCGTCACGCTGCAGCGCGCCATGCTCGAGCGCAGCCTGGGCAAGCCGGCCGCGCGCATCCCGCAGGCATTCACGATGTACAAGGAAGTGCTGGACTATTACAACCGCGGCCTGCGGGTGCCGGACGACGCGACGCTGGTCTGGCCCGACGATAACTACGGCTACCTGAGCCAGCTCGGCACACCGCGCGAGCGCGCCCGCAGCGGCGGCAACGGCATCTATTACCACGTGTCGTACTGGGGCCGGCCGCACGATTACCTGTGGCTGGGCACCACCCACCCTGCCCTGATCCGAGACCAGCTCCAGCGTGCCTGGGCCACCGGCGCGCATCGGCTCTGGGTCGTCAACGTGGGCGACATCAAGCCCAACGAATACCTGACCGAGTACTTCCTCGACGCCGCCTTCGATGCGAACGTTCTACGCGAGGCCCCGGCTGACCACTTGGCCACCTGGGCTGCGCGCCAGTTCGGCGCTGCGCGTGCCGGAGCAGTCACCGCGATCATGCTGGAATACTACCGGCTGGCCTGGGAGCGCCGTCCGGAATTCATGGGCTGGAGCCAGACCGAACCCACGCGCCAGGTACGCACCACCGAGTACATGCGCACCGGCGGCGAGGAAGCCGAGCGGCGCCTGGCCGCCTACCGCGACCTGGTGCACCGCGCCGAAGGGCTGAACGACAAGCTGCCTGCGTCCCTGCACGATGCGTATTTTCAGCTGGTGCTCTACCCGGTGCGTTCCAGCGCCAGCCTGAACGAGCGCATCCTGAAGCTCGATCTGGCCGCCGACTACGCGCGCCAGCAACGACCGTCATCCACTCTGTACGTACGCCAGGCCGAGGCGGCTCACGCAAGGCTGGTGGCCGACGCCGCCCGCTACAACGGCCTGTCGAATGGCAAATGGGCCCATTTCATGGACATCGCGCCGCGCCGGTTGCCGGTCTTTGCCGAGCCGGTGTATCCGGTCTATGGCAGATCCGCACGGCGCGGCTGCAGCCTGGTCTACCCGGCGCCGTTCTCGGTCGAGGCCAGCACCCTCGTGGTGCCGGCCGGACGGGGCACCCGCCGCCAGCTGACGCTGGTGAGCCATGGCGGCGAGGACGCCGCCTGGTCGCTTGCGCCCGGCGCGCGCGGCGTGCGCGTGGACATCGCATCGGGCCGGCTCGACGCCGCCCATGGCCACGAGCAGCGGCTCACCGTGCAGTTTGACGGGACGGCCGATCCGGCGCTCTCCCTGCGCTGTGGCGCGCATACGCTGAAGGTCAACGTCCAGGTGCAGGCGTCCGACGGCGCGGTGGCCGGTGAGCGCGAACGGATCGTGGTCTTGCCGGCGGCCAGCGCCGCGCCCGCGCCGGACTGGGAAGCGCTGCCCGGCCTGGGCACATCGGGCAAAGCCATGCGCGCCCGCCTGGACCTGGCCTCGCGCGGCGCGGATGCGCTCGAGGGCGCAGCGCCACTCGAATACCGCTTCCAGACCCATAGCGAAGGCGGCGCCACCGTGCGTTTTGTCGCGCTGCCGGTCCATGCATTGACCGTCGAAAACCGGGTGCGCATCGCAGTGCAGCTGGACGACGGCGCGCTCGAGACACTCGACTACACGACGTTCGGGCGCAGCGACGAATGGAAGCACAACGTCCTGGCCAATATGGCCGTGCGCAGCAAGACGCTGGAGCGGCTCGCGCCGGGACGGCATACCCTGCGCGTGTACGCCCTCGACCCGGGCGTGGTGCTCGACCGCATCGACGTCGTGATGGACGGCGCCCCGGACTACTACGGCATGCCGCCGTCGGACTGACCCCCGAGAGCGGCCAGGGCAACCCGATTTATCCGGCACGATTTCACGCAACATCGCCGCACTGATCGTTTCGCTGTCAATCAATCACCAGATTGAGTAGTCCTGCCCGCAGCAGTAGCCGTGCCGCAGAGTACTATTCGTCTGCCGGCCTACCGACACAGTGCGCCGGGGGGCGAAGGCCGCGCGCCGCGTCAGGCACATAACAGCAGGCGGGACGCTCGTACCCGGCCGCACAGAGACAGCGAATTCAATGACCCCATTCACCACCCTCGACACCTTCGTCTTCCTGGTCTACTTCGTGGCCATCTCGGCCTACGGCATCTGGATCTACTGGCGCAAGAAGCGCACCACCGGCAAGGCCACCCACGACTTCTTTCTGGCCGAAGGCTCGCTGACCTGGTGGGCCATCGGCGCTTCGCTGATCGCCTCGAACATCTCGGCCGAGCAGTTCATCGGCATGAGCGGCTCCGGTTACCGCATCGGCATGGCGATCGCCGTGTACGAGCTGATGGCGGCGCTGACGCTGGTGATCGTCGCCATCTTCTTCATGCCGGTCTACCTGAAGAACCGCATCTACACGATGCCGCAGTTCCTCGAGCAGCGCTACGGCAAGGCGGTGGCCACGACGATGGCGATCTTCTGGCTCGGCCTGTACGTGGTGGTCAACCTGACCGCCATCCTGTATCTCGGCGCACTGGCGATCAGCAGCATCGCGGGCCTGGACGTGATGGCCTGCATGCTGTTCCTTGCGGTGTTCGCCACCGTCATCACCCTCGGCGGCATGAAGGTCATCGGCTACACCGACGTGATCCAGGTGCTGTGTCTCGTGATCGGCGGCCTGGTGACCACCTGGATCGCGCTCGACCTGGTGGCGGCGCTGGCCGGCGGCCAGGGCGCCATCCGCGGCATGAGCGAACTGTATCTGCGTGCGGGCGAGCACTTCGACATGATCCTGTCGCGCGACGATCCGCACTACATGGACCTGCCGGGCATGTCGACCATCATTGGCGGCATGCTGATCGTGAATCTGAACTACTGGGGCTGCAACCAGTACATCATCCAGCGCGCGCTGGGCGCCAACCTGCACACCGCCCGCAAGGGCCTGCTGTTCGCAGCGTTCCTGAAGCTCCTGATGCCGGTGATCGTGGTCCTGCCGGGCATCGCCGCCTATGCACTCGACAAGTCGGGCACGCTGGGCGACGCGATGCGCGTGAATGGCGAACTCAATCCCGACCGCGCCTACCCGACCCTGCTCGCCCTGCTCCCGGCCGGCATCAAGGGCCTGGCTTTTGCGGCCCTGACGGCGGCGGTGGTCGCCTCGCTGGCCGGCAAAGCCAACAGCATCGCCACGATCTTCACGCTCGACGTCTACTACAAGCACTTCAACCGCGAAGCCAGCGAGCAGCGCATGGTGTGGATCGGCCGCGTGTCGGTGGTCGTCTCGATGGCGCTGGCGGTGATGCTCGCGCCGCTGATGGGCATCGACAAGAAAGGCGGCTTCCAGTACATCCAGGAATACACGGGCTTCGTCTCGCCCGGCATCCTGGCCATGTTCCTGCTCGGCTTCTACTGGCGCAAGACCACCGCTGCAGCGGCGATGTTCGCGACCATCGGCGGCCTGGTGTTCTCGATCTTCCTGAAGTTTCTGCCGCTCGCGATGGACCTGGGCTTCCTGGCGCCGATCGGCTTCGCCGTCCGGAATGGCGCCGGCGTGTATGAGATCCCGTTCCTCGACCGGATGCTGATCGTGTTCATCATGGTCGTCATCGGCATGGTCGTGATGAGCACGATGGCCCGGCAGGACGGTTCGCTCAAGCGCATGCAGATCGACCGCACGCTGTTCCGGGTCGATGGCGGCTTTGCCCTGGGTTCGGCCGTGATCTGCGTGCTGCTGGTCGCCATTTACGGGCTGGGATGGTAGTCTTCCGGCTATCCGAACCAGACAAGGCCCGATCATGTTCAATCCTTCCGACCATCCGCACCGCCGCTACGATCCGCTCGGCGGCGACTGGGTGCTGGTATCGCCCCACCGCGCCAAGCGCCCCTGGCAGGGGCAGCAGGAGGCCGTCGACCGCGCCACGCGGCCGGCCCACGACCCCGGCTGCTACCTGTGCGCCGGGAACACGCGGGTCAACGGCGAACGCAATCCCGACTACCAGGGCAGCTATGTCTTCGAGAACGACTTCGCCGCACTGACGCCCGACACGCCCGACGCGCCACCCGCTGCCGACCCGCTGTTCCAGAGCATGAGTGCGCGCGGCACCAGCCGCGTGATCTGCTTCTCGCCCGACCATTCGAAGTCGCTCCCGCAGCTCGCGCTGCCGGCGCTGCGCGAGGTGATCGATACCTGGTGCGCGCAGTCGGCCGAGCTGGGCGAGCGCTATCGCTGGGTCCAGGTCTTCGAGAACAAGGGCGCGGCGATGGGATGCTCCAATCCCCACCCGCACGGCCAGGTGTGGGCAACGAGCTTCCTGCCCGACCTGCCAGCGCGTGAAGACCGCCAGCAGCGCGCCTACCGCGCAGAGCATGGCCGCACGCTTCTGCTCGACGTCGTCGAGCGCGAAGCCCAGGCCCAGGAACGGGTCGTGGTCGCCACCGAACACTGGCTGGCCGTCGTGCCCTACTGGGCCGCGTGGCCATTCGAAACCCTGCTGCTGCCCCGCTTCGCGGTACGCCGCCTCGACGACCTGACCGATGCCCAGCGCACCGACCTGGCGCTCGCCCTCAAGCGCCTGACCACGCGCTACGACAACCTGTTCCAGACCTCGTTCCCGTATTCGATGGGCTGGCACGGCGCGCCGTATGGACAGGATGACCGGGGTGACCGGGGTGACAATGCTGACGGCTGGCAGCTGCATGCCCATTTCTATCCACCGCTGCTACGTTCGGCCTCCGTGCGCAAGTTCATGGTGGGCTTCGAGATGCTGGCCGAAGCGCAGCGTGACCTGACGCCGGAGCAGGCGGCCGCGATGCTGCGCGCCGTGTCCGATGACGTGCACTACCTCGACGCCCTCCCGACCGAACCCACACCTTGACAACACGATGAGCGATTTCCTGACGGCCCGCGCGGCCGATGTCTTCCTGGCCGCGTTCGGCCAGCCACCAACGGTCAAGGTCCAGGCGCCGGGCCGCGTCAACCTGATCGGCGAGCATACCGATTACAACGACGGCCTGGTACTGCCCTGCGCGATCGGCTACCGCACGGTGATCGTGGCGCGCGAGCGCGACGACCGCGTGCTGCGGGTGGTGGCGGCCGACTACGACGACCCCGTCGACACGGTTTCGCTGGACGCGCCGATCGAACGCCTGGCCGCACCGATGTGGGCCAACTACGTGCGCGGCGTGGTACGTGAACTGCTGGAACGCGAATCGCCGCACGGCGCCGCGCGCGGTATGGACCTTGTGATCGCGGGCGATGTGCCGAAGGGCGCCGGCCTGTCGTCGTCGGCCTCTCTGTCGGTGGCCGTGTGCACCCTGTTCTCCACCCAGCCGGCGTTCCAGGACCTGACGCCGATCGAAGGCGCCCTGATCGCCCAGCGCGCCGAGAACGACTTCGTCGGCTGCAAATGCGGCAATATGGACCAGATCAGCTCCGCCTGCGGGGTCGCGGACCATGCGTTGATGATCGACTGCCGTTCGCTCGATGTGCGGCCGGTGCCGATCCCTGAGGGAGCGGCGATCATGATCGTCGAGTCGCACATCACCCGCGGCCTGGTCGACAGCGCCTACAACACGCGCCGCGCGCAGTGCGAAGCAGCCGCGCGCTACTTCGGCGTGCCGGCCCTGCGCGACGTCGACCTGGCCGCCCTGCAGACCGTGGGCACCGGCCTCGATCCGGTCGTGCTGCAGCGCGCACGCCATGTGGTAAGCGAGAACGCACGTGTGGAAGCGGCCGCGCTGGCGCTCGCCGCCGGCGACCTGGCGCGCATGGGCGTGCTGATGGCCGAATCACACGTCTCGATGCGCGACGACTTCGAGATCACCGTGCCCGCCATCGACCACCTGGTCGAGATCATCAAGTCGGCGATCGGCGAGGCTGGTGGCGTGCGCATGACGGGCGGTGGCTTTGGCGGCTGTGTCGTGGCGCTGGTGCCGGAACGCCTGGTGGAGGCGGCCCGCCTGGCCGTGGCGCGCGATTACCGCGCGCCCAATGGCGAGCAGGCCACCGTGCACGTGTGCCGCGCCGCTGCGGGCGCAGGCCTGCTCAAAGCGGCATCTACAGCGTCACCTGCTGTCCATTGACGACAACATTCTCCAGGCGCACCCCGCTCGCGCCCGAGATGTCCGGCCGCGCGTCGGCCAGGGTCAGCACGATATCCCTGAACACGATGTCGCTGATCGCGGTCTGGTCGGGATTCGGGGCGATCTTGCCGAAGCCACCGTAACGGCCCTTGATCCCCACCAGGCTGAGATTTCGTACGATGGACCTGGGCGGCGGCGCACCTTTCAGGTCGACATACTGCGTCCACGGCTGCACTGACACGATCGCGCCGCGCGGCGAGTCGAGCGTCAGGTTGCGCAGGTGGATGTTCTCGTAGTGCTGGGGCGTGTCCGGCCGCAGCTTAAGCACCGCCACGTTGAGCACGTGCCCGGTCACACGGCAATCCTCGACCAGCACGTCACGCACCAGCGTCGCTTCGCTGCCGAGCGTCATGACGCTGTGGCCGCGCCGGAATTCGCAGTTGCGCACGCGGATGCCGACCACGGGCGGGCTGTCCTTGTCGTCCAGTGCGAACGGGCCTTTCGAGCCCTTGGCGGCGATGCAGTCGTCGGTCACCGAAAAGTAGCAGCCGTCGATCGTCACGCGCTGACTGCTGTCGATGTCGATCCCGTCGGTGCTGGGCGCCTGCTGATAGTCATCCGGCACCACGAAACGCGCATTCTTCACCAGTACATCCTGGCAGCGGTACAGGTGCAGGTTCCAGAACTGCGAATCCTTGAACGTCACGCCTTCGACGATCACGCCGCGCGAGCGCTCGATCAGCGCCAGGCGGGCGCGCGGGACGCTGATGTTCGGGAAGTTGCCCGGGTCGCTGGCCGCATTGCGCAGCTTCCAAAACTGGTCCCAGATCGGGCGCCCGGCGCCATCGAGCGTGCCTTCGCCGCTGATATGGAAGTCGTCACAACCACTGGCATTGATCAGGGCCGGATTGAAGTGCGCGGCGAAGTGGCCCTCGATCCGCGTGCGCCCGGCCGGAAAATGCGTCAGGTCCGTCGAGCATTTCAGGACCGCGCCCCTGGCCAGGTGCAGGTTGACCTTCGGCTTGAAGAACAGCGCGCCGCTGACGAACACGCCGCGCGGCACGACGACCGTGCCGCCGCCGCTAGAGGCCAGGGTGTCGATGGCCTTCTGGATGGCCCCGGTGTTGACCGTGCTGTCGTCGGCCACGGCGCCGTGGGCCGTGATGTCGGCTTGGCTGGCCTGCGCGGCCAGGGCCGGCCAAGTACCCAAGTACAAGGGCGCGGCCAGGAGCGACATGGTGGTGCGGCGGCGGCTGAAACAGGAAGTGGGCATCACTTGGGTTCCTTTTGCGGGGACGTGTTGTAGAAAATGATGGACGCGGCGCGCGCCGCCTCGTCCAACGTGTCGCCAACGAGTGCCAGGTTCTGGATCGCCGCCAGACTCCACTGCGCCGAACTGTTGGTGCTGATATCCGGCAGTTCGTCCAGCGCGCGCAGCACCGCCACGCCGCCGACCTTGCGCGCCCCCGCATGCGACTTCATGAAGCCCGATGCGAACAGCTCGCGCCAGGCGCGCAGGGCCAGCGCCCGGTCGCGCTCGTGGTGGGCCGCATAGGCGGTCAGGCGCGAATGCGAATCGGGCTGGGCGCGCCCGCGTGGCGCGCTGCCCAGCAGCACAACCAGTTCCTCCGTCGACCCGTTGTAGTTGCGGCAGTATTCGAGCCAGGCCTTGCGGTAGCCCGGCTCGTCGACGAGGGTCAGCAACTCCGAACTCATTTCGACCACGCCGAACACGCCATTGAGCTGCGAGAGACGCACGGTGTCGCCCGGTCCGCTGAATGTGCCGGTGTTCGGATCGTACGGCGCGCTGGAGGCAAACCAGCGCCGCTCGAGCGCGCCGATCGTGCGCATGCCATGCACGATCTTGTCACGCCAGCGCGTGTCGCCCGTGCGTTCCCACTCGGCCAGCCAGGCCGCTGCCAGTGAACCCCAGACGGTGCCGAACGACGCTTCCACGAGCGGATAGGGCCTGGGCGATGGCGCGCTGGTGGGCAGCGCGCCCGGAGTGGACAAGGGACGCAGCTTGCGGCCGATGTCGACCTTGTGCAGGTCGGCGTCCGAATCGAGCAGCTCGCGCATCAGGTCTCCCGTGCGCTCGTCGGCAGTCAGAAAATAATAGATGCGCCGGTAGGCCGCGTTCGAGACGCGCGGCTGTTTGGACGAGTCGGACCAGTGCTGCACGCCGTGGCGCGTGCCGAAGCCCTTGAACGGGCCCGCATGGTAGACGTCAACTTCGCCCGTATGGCGCGTCATCGCCTCGGCCAGCCTGAAGATGTCGGCGCGCCCGGTGCGCAGATAGCTGTACCAGAGCCACAGGTCGGTCGAGAGCTCCGAGTTGTCCCAGGCGTAGCCGCCGATATCGTAGCGCCACATGTGGCGGTCGTTGTCGTAGCTGTGCATCACGTCGCCGTACGACCAGAAGCCATACCAGCGGTGCTGCTCGACTTCGCGCAGGTACTGGTCGAGCCGGAACGCCAGGTGATCCTCGATCACCGCACGCGCCGGCGTGCTGCGCTCGGCCGGGTCCCAGTCGCCGAACACGCCGCAGGTGTGGATCCGGCCAGGATCGAGCACCAGCCGGGCCGGATCGGCCACCTGCCCGGCCATGTCCGAGAACGCCTGGTGCGACGGCGTGCCATCCAGCACCCACAGCTGCAGCTCGGTGGTGCGCGCCACCCCCGTCGACGCGTCCCAGCCCGGTTCGTAATCCTCGTAGGTGATGTTCAGGCCCGCGATCTGCTCTTCGAACGTGTCCATGCCGTCGGCCGAGCGGTACGAGCGCATGTCCATCGCCGGGGCCGATGGTGACCATAGCCAGGCGGTGACGTCGGCCATGGCGGTCGCGGCGCCCCGCACGTCCAGCTGGCCCGGCGCGCGCTGCCAGAAATCCTTGAAGCCGAGCGCGACGCCGCCCGACACCCCGCCTGCATAGACCAGCCCTTTGCTGCGGGTGCCGGCATTCGCATCGATCCAGGCATGGCCACTGCGGGTACGCTTGCGCAGAGTGAAGCCGTCCGGCGTCGGCTGCGCCAGCGTGAAGTCGCCCCACTCGGGGATCCAGCGCATGCCATCCTGGACCGGCCTGGCCATGCCGGCCAGCGGCGGCAGCGCCTTGCCGGCCACCTGCGCGTCCTTGAATGCCTGGCCGGGGTCGCGCCGCAGTCCCGTCACGGGCCGTACGGCTTCGCCCCACACGCCAATGCCTTCGCCGGCAAAGCGGATGTGGCGGTCATAGGTTGCGTCGCGCATCGGCACCTGCGCCGTCACGCCCAGGCCGCCGATGAAGTCGGTGGCCGGGTCGCCGTCGAACATGAACGAATGGACGATGCGCACGCTGTCCGCGCCGGCGTAAAAGTACAGGCGTACCGAGAACGGCAGCCAGGTGCGGCTACTCCCCGCGCGGGCGACGTGAACGCCATCGAGCTTGACCACGGCGCGCACCGGGCCGCTTTGCTCGAGCGCGACGCGCGTGACCTTGCTGGTGAATGCCTCGCGCTGCACGCTGCCCGCCCCTTCAAGCTCGGCGCCATCCTGACGCAGCGCGACCAGCCGCAGGTGCTGCATCGTTACGCGGCCGGCGCGCGTGGCGCTGTCGACCAGGTATTCGCCACTCGTCGGCACGGTCCAGGCCAGCTCGCCCGCGCTGATCACGATCGCCGCAGCCGACTGCGTGACCGATACGCCGGCCGTTGGCGCAGTGCCGGCGCCGGCCTTCAGGTTCCAGCCGGGCGCGGTGGCGCCGGCAGCCACCGCATGCGCCGTCCACTTGAGCGAACCGTCCGGCCAGTAGGCCAGGGGCCAGGATTGGACCGCCGGCGCCCCCGCGCCGAGCGTGAACTGCAGTGTCTTGTTGGCCGGCAGGCGCAGCGTGCCGCGCGGCCAGGGCACACCGAGTGTGGCACCCTCGAAGCGGGCGGGCGGCTGGCCGTCGAGCCAGTGCAGCGCAGTGCCGGTCACCGGCTTGCCCTTGCCGGGGATGTTGGCAGTGGTGGCCGAGGAGACGGCCGGCGCGCCCGGCACGGCGGCCAGGGCGGCCGCGAGCTGCACGAAGCGGCGCCGGGCCGGGAGGAAGGTTGGCAAATCGTGTCTCCATCATCACTCAGGGTGCGATGGATTATGCAACCGCGCCGCCCGCCGCTCGTCGCCCGGTCAACAATAATCATCTGGCCGATCGATTCGCGCCCGGCCAGACAACGCCCTGTGCGTCAGCCGTTGACGGCACGCTGGCGGCGCAGCGCCAGCAGCCCCGCCAGCCCACCCAGCAGCAGCATCGCACTGGCCGGCTCCGGCACTTCATTCGCCTGCACGATGCTGAACGAGAGCAGCGGCGAGTCGTCGAGCTGGCCAGGATTGTAGACATCCCAGTCGCTCCAGTCGTACAGGCCATTCATCCCGGCCAGGTCGAGCGTGAGCGACGTGCCCAGATCGACCAGTGTCAGGTAAAAGCCGGCGTCATGGCCACCCGGATCGGCGGGATTGGTATTGCTCAGAAAGATCCATGGCTGGGGCTCGTCCTGGCTCAGGTTCCAGACCCGGTCGATGGCGACGGTGCGCACCAGGTCGACCAGCGTGCCCTGGACCGCCGTGACGTGCGTGGGCGCGCTGCTGTCGTAGTAGAACTGCCCGTCAAACGCGCCGTCGCGCCAGGTTGCCTTCAGGTCGTACCAGCCGACTGGCGCCGCCCAGGCAGATTGGGCGAGCATGTACAGCACCATCGCGAACAGCATGTGAAGCTTTTTCATGGGATAACCTTGTCATCAAAAGAGGAAAGAAAACGGCTTACGGCACCGTCAGTTCATCGAGATTGCCCAGGCCCTGGCCGGTCGACTCGAAGCGCAGCGTGTTGTCCTGGCCAGCGGCCAGGTTCACGCTCGCACTCATCGTCGTCCAGTTGTTCCAGGCGCCGGTCGGGCGGAAGGTGATCGGCTGCGCGGTCCCGTTCACGCGCAGCACGCCGGTGCGCGGTGTCGGATTGCCGTTGGCGTAGCGGATCGTGATGGTTTTCACGCCGCCGGCACCGCCATTGATGCGCTGGAACTGCGCGCTGCCGCCGTTCAACGGAAAGTTGAGAAAGCCGATGTGCCGGAAGCCCGGGCGGTCGGCCATGACCTGCACGTTGCCACCGACGATCGCGGTCTCGGCCTGCACCGCGCCGCTGCCGTCATACGGCACGTGTACCGGCGCCTGCGGGAACGCCGGCGCGCCGTGTCCAAGGTAAAAACTTGGGTGCGGCGGCTGGTTGTAGCCGGCGTTCTGGCCCGCCACCTGGCTGCGGTACTGCGGGTCGTGCATCAGGGTCGTGATGCGGGTATTGGTGGGGATCGTGGTGCTGTAGATCTGCAGCTCCGTGTTGCTGCTGTTGCGCAGCACGATCTCTTCGCGCCAGTCGCCGAACAGGTCCGCGCTCAGCACCGGTGTCGCCTTGGTGCCGTTGTTGGTCGTGGCGCCGTTGACTGCGCCGTCGATGAGCGTGGCCAGGGTCCGGGTGGCCGGATCCCACTTCTGGACCGCAGCGCCGCTGACGACTTCGCGCAGCAGGTCGCCGTCCCACCATGCGCCGAAGTTCGTGGAATTGGGCGGCGTCGCGTTGATCAGTTGGCCGGTGGCGCTGCGCAGGCCACCGCGCGAAGCCCAGCACTCGGCGCCAGCGTAGGCCGGGTCGATATCGAAGCACACGCCGCGGCCCACGTCCGCATTGGCGCCGCTCGCGCCCCAGATCAGCGCCCCCGTGGCCGCGTCGTGCATGCCGGAGCCGCTGGCGCCGTAGGATGCCGGGCTTTCGTGGATCATGTAGATCTGCTGGCCCGGGCGGTTCGGGTCGAACTTGCCGAAGTGGAGCGCGTCGCCGTGGCCCAGGCCCGTCGTGTAGAGCAGTTGGCCGTAGCTGTCGATCGTGGCCGCGCCGTACACGATGTCGTCGCGGCCGTCGCCATTGGCGTCGCCGGTCGCGAACCAGTGGGCGCCCTGGCCGCGCGCGGCCGCGCCGGCGACGTCGGTATCGAAGACCCAGCGGCTGGTCAAGGCGCCGTCGCGCCAGTCCCAGGCCGCGATCACCGCGCGCGTGTAGTAGCCGCGCGAGAAGACGGCGCTCGGGCGGTTGCCATCGAGATTGGCCACGCCGCCCAGGAAGCGGTCGACCCGGTTGCCGTAATTATCGCCCCAGGCGGCCACGCTGCCGCGCGCCGGCAGGTAATTCGCCGTCTTCATGGCCGCGCCGCTCAGGCCGTTGAAGACGGTCAGGAATTCCGGCCCCGTGAGGATATAGCCATTCGGGCTGCGGTGGTCAGCCGTGGCCGAGCCGATGACCACGCCCTTGCCATCGACGGTGCCATCGGCCGTCTTGGCCATCACCTCGGCCTGGCCATCGCCATCGAAGTCGTAGGCCACGAAGGTGGTGTAGTGGGCGCCGGCGCGGATGTTCTTGCCCAGGTCGATGCGCCACATGCGGGTGCCATCGAGCTTGTAGGCGTCCAGGTAGGTGTTGCCCGTGTAGCCGGACTGCGAGTTGTCCTTGGCGTTGGTCGGTTGCCACTTGACGATGATTTCGTAGGCGCCGTCGCCATCGAGATCGGCCGGCGAACCGTCGTTGAGTTCATAGGTGTAGGCCACGCCGTCGGGCGTGGTGCCCGCTGCCGGCGCCTGCACCGGGATTGCCAGGTACGGCTTGTTCCAGGTGGCGCCTGCAGCGACGCCCGCCTGTTCCACGCCGCCGACGACGGCGCGCACCGTGTAGGCGTGCGCTGTTGTTCCGGCCGGATCGGTGTAGTTGAGCGCATCGAGCGGCGCGCTGTTCAGGCGCGTGGCCCCGCGGTACACATTGAAGCGCGTGCCGGGCGCATCGAGCGCGAGCTGGCGCCAGCTGATGAACACGCCACCACCGACACCGGCGCCGGCGCTGATGGCGACGGCGCCCCGGTCCAGCCGTTCGATCTGCTTGCCCGGGATGGTGATGACGGCGCTCGCGCTGCCAGCTACTGTGGCGGCCAGCAGTGCGAGCAGGAAGTACGAGGCTCTAGCTTTATGTTGGATCATTTTGTCTCCGTTAGCTAACGATTGGTGATGCCTGCGTATGCCTGAATTGCACTGCCCGGGTCAGGACGGCCCGTTGAAAAAAAGGGTCGAGGGGGTGCGGCGCTGCTCAGCGTTCGAGGCTGCCTGTCAGCGCGCCCAGTTGGGCCTGCGCAGCGACTCCGGCGCGTGGCCCCGTCACGCGCACCAGCACACTGGCGACGCCTGCTTCGAGCGGCGCGACGGCGCTGCCGACGATCTGCGCGCCCTGGACGTCGGAGAACGCGACGTCGCGGCCGCTCGCGGGCACCGTCGTGCCACGGGCGTCGAGCATGTGCGCGCGCAGGAACACCAGGTCGCCCTCGGCCACCGGTACGCCCATGTCGTCGAGCGCCAGCGCCAGCGTTGCTGGCGCTTCCGGCGTGCGCACGCGGTGTTCGGCCACGAGACGGCCCTTGGTGTACGCGCGCGCCACCAGTTCGCCGGGAACGAAGCCGCCTGTCTCGAATTCCAGCGGAGGATGCGCCAGGTGCGGGTGCGCTGTCGACGGCCCGCTCTTCTGGCGGCCCACCGGCTTGCCGTTCAGGCGCAACTCGACGTCGTCGGCATTCGAGAACACCCGCACGCGCGGCGCCGAACCGGCTTGCCAGTAACTGGCGATGAAGACCATCGGGCCGCCACCCCACTGCGGTGAGCGCTCCATTGCGCTGCGCTGCGAACGGAAGAACTGGGCCGCGAACTTGGGCAGGCGCTCGATGCTCAGCGCGCCCGACTCTTCCAGATCGGGCGCATAGCCGCGCGCGTAATCGAACATGACCCAGTAACCGTCGGCGAAGGCGGGCGTGGCGGCATTGTCGTCGCGGGCCTCGGCCACGTTGCGGGCCTGCTGCAGCAGGCGCGCTTCGCCCTGCCCCAGGCCCTGACGGCTGGAGCGGTCGGCCGGCTTGAGGTCGGCCCAGGCGGTCTGGTTGAAGCCCGCGTTCATCGCGTAGTACTCCCAGTCGCCATATTCCGAAACGATCAGCGGCTTGGCCGGCAGTGGATGCTTGCTGCCGATGCGGTGCTGGCGCGCCTGCAGGTACAGGTCGTAGGTCTGCGGCACCCAGCCGGCCGAGTGGGCCTGGTCGCCCGGGTATTCGTTGTGCACCGTCGCGTGCAGCGCCTTGATCAACGGGTCAGGCATCTGCGTCTCGTTGAGCGAACATTCCCAGGCCACGACGCTCGGGTGGTTGCGGTCGCGCCGGATCATGTCGGCGCAGGTCTGCACCACCTGGCGCGCAAACGCCGGGTCCGGGTTGTGGAACTGCCAGCCGGGGATCGCTGGCAGCACCATGAGCCCAAGTTCGTCGGCCGCGCGCATGAAAGCCGGCGACTGCGGATAATGCGACAGGCGCACGAAATCGAAGCCGTAGCGCTTGATCAGGAGCGCGTCGCGCGCATCGGCCTGGAGCGAGAGCGCATAGCCGACGTACGGGTATTCCTGGTGCCGGTTGACGCCGCGCAGCTGCAGCGGCGCGCCATTGAGCAGCAGCCGCGCGCCCTCGAAGGCGAGGCGGCGCACACCGATGCGATGCGTCACCGCATCCAGGCCTGCCGCCGAGACGACCGTCGATGCAAGCGTGTACAGATTGGGGTCTCTGGGCGACCACAGTTTCGGCCGGTCCAGCGCAATCGACAGCGTGACGTGGCGGCGTTCGCCGGCCGCCAGGCGCACCTGTTCCTGCGCCTGGCCCACTGCCTTGCCTTGCCACGCCAGCGCGTGGCGCAGCGTGACCAGCTGCGCGGCGCCGGACGTGTTGGCGACCTCGGTCTTGGCCTGCACCACGGCCGCCGCCTTGCCTGCCTTCGGATACGTGACGAACACGCCGCCACCGCCCGGCGTGTTCGACAGCATCTCGTCCGTGATGTGCACCGCCGGCTTGATCACGAGCCGCACGTCGCGGTAGATGCCGCCGTGCTGAATGTAGTCGAGGTCCTTGAGCGGCTTGGGACCGGTGACCGGGTTGTCCTCGTTATTGGCGCGCACGACGAGTTCATTGGCGCCGCCGGCATTCAGGGCTGCGGTGATGTCGAACGCGAACGGCAGGTAGCCACCCAGGTGCTGGCCCAGGTAGGTGCCGTTCAACCAGACGTCGGCCACGTTCATGACGCCCTCGAAGCGCAGGATCGCGCGCTCGCCCGGGCGCAGCGTCACGTCGAGCCGCTTCTTGTAAAACGCGGTGCCCTGCCAGGGCGCCGTCGGTACGCGCGGCTCGAGCCGCGCTGCGTGCGGGAGGTCGACCCGGGTCCAGGCCCCGGCCGGCACCTGGTCGGCGCTGGCGATCTGGCGGTCATCAGCGCGGTAGAACTGCCAGCCCGCGTTCAGGTTGATGTCGGCGGCATGCGCCTGGGCGAGCAATCCGAACCACGGCAGCAGCAGGCGTACGGCGGCCTTGCGCAGGCGCGCTGCGCCGGCGAAATCGAAGAAGGTCATGGTGATGTTGTTGAAGCGACTGGAGCGGATTGCCAGTCTAGGTACATCCCGGCAGGCGTCGCAAGCGATATCGTCGCGGCAAATGAAACACTCACGGTTTTGAGATTTTCTACCGCGTCGCATGGACGCGGGGCGTGCTCAGTCGCGCACCAGGCTCACATCGTCCAGGCTGAGCCATTCGCCTTCCTTGCCTTCCGAGTAGACGCCAATCTGGACGCTGCCGGTCGCGACCCGGATGCCCGGCAGCGTGACTTCGGTCCACTGCGCCAGCTGGTCCGGCAGCGCCAGCGCAATCGTAGCACCGCCATGGCCGGCCACGTACAGGCGCGCGACGCGCTGGCCGCCACTGCTCCTGATCCACGCTTTCAGGGTGTAGCTGCCATCGGGCAGCGTCACGTTCTGGATCGCGCTGCCCATCGTCTGCCCCGGATGGCGCAGCGTCAAGGCCCACTTGCTGGCGCGGCCGCCCGCGGTGTTCATGAACGGCGCGTCGCCCTTCAGGCTCGTCCAGCTGCTGACCCACCCGGCCACGCTCGTCTGGCGCACCCGGTCCGCCTCGAAGCCGGGGTTACGCACATAGTTGTTGCCCTTGCCGACCGCCCACGTGCCCTTGGGCGCGTCGAGCACAAATTCGCTGAGCGAATTGAACCTCGGGGCCACGCCGTCGAAGGACAGCGGCGCCCAGACGTTGTAGCCGTGGCCATTGCCGGCAAAATTGCTCCAGCGGTCGCCCGCATACAGCACCGTGGTACCGGCGCTGCCGTGCACCGGGATGAAGAAACCGTTCTGCGACACGTGCGAGAAGTCCGCTTCGGTGCCCTCGATGATCTTCTCCGGCGTGTACGGCCCGGTGATGTTCGGCGACGTCATGTAGAAGCTGCGCGACGCATTCCAGCCATGCAGGTCGGATGAGCAGAAGTAGTACAGGCCCTTGTACTTGAACATCGCATTGCCTTCGCGCCCGCCAGCCGGCGCGCTGTAGATGTGCGTCGCGGGTTCGACCGCCAGGTAGTCGCTCGTGCGCAGCGCCGCCACGTACAGCTGGCGGCGGTCGCCGTTATTGCTGAAGATGAGGTACGGTTTGCCGTCGTCATCGATGAAGACGGTCTGGTCGCCCGAGGTCGGCGTGGCGACGTTATCGATGCGCGCCTGCAGCCGCTCGAAGACGAACGGACCGGCCGGACTGTCGCTCGTGGCAAACAGCACACCGCCGCCCGTGCCCTTGCTGCTGTACTGGGTGATCAGCACATACTTGCGGGTCTGTTTGTTGTACACCACGCCCATGCGGCCGAGCCAGGCATTCGGGTCGAATTGCTGGCCCAGGCCCGCCGGCGTCAGCACGTCGCCCTCGAACGTCCAGTTCACCAGATCGGTCGACGAATACGCCGTGACCGCGCTGAAGTGCGGCTGGTCGGTCGTCGGTCCCGGCGCGCGCGCATAGGTGACCGCCTCGGCATACTTCACGCCATACCAGTAATACCTGGCGCCGATCCTGAGGATGCCGCCACCCTGCGAGTAGATCGGTGTGCCGGCGGTGTCCTTCCAGAACACGCCATTGCGGATCGTCGTGTCGGCCCCTGCGGCGTGGAGCGAACTGCCTGCGGCAACAAGGGCCAAGGCCAGGCAGGCAAGCGGACGGCGGAACGATTGGGTCATCGACATCTCCAGTAGGGACAGGCGGCGCGGCGCGGCTGTGCCTGGCCCGGCAGTATAAAGCGGGGGACGGCGTGCGAACGGGGGGCGCCGAATCAATCAAGATGCTGAGCACTCGCCGCCGGCACGGAATGCAGCCGGCGACATCGCCCATAATGGGATTTCCGTCCCTGCAGAGTCCATCCGCGCATGCATCGTTCCCTCCTGTCGACCATCGCCGTGGCAGTGGCCACCGCCCTGGGGTTCTCCCACGCGCAGGCGCAGGCGCCGGCGCCTGCCCTTGACGGCTTTACTGCCGATCCGGCGATCCGGATCTTCGGCGACACCTACTACCTCTACCCCACCTCGGACAAGCCGAACTGGATGACCACCGACTTCTCGGTGTGGTCATCGAAGGATCTGCTCACGTGGAAGAAAGAGCGCATGATTCTCGACGTCAGCCGTGGCCTGGCATGGGCCAATATCAAAGCCTGGGCGCCGGACGCCATAGAACGCAATGGCACCTACTACTTCTACTTCAGCGCCGACCAGAAGATTGGCGTCGCGACCGCCACCTCCCCCATTGGCCCATTTGTCGATGCACTCGGCAAGCCGCTGCTGGTGCGCGACGCCACGATGACCACGAACACCATCGATCCCTACCCGTTCATCGACGACGATGGCCAGGCCTACATCTACTGGGGCAACGGCGACGAAGCCAACGTCCGCAAACTGAAACCGGACATGGTCACGCTCGACGGAGCCGTGCACCGCATCCCGATGAAGGACTTCCGCGAAGGCGTGGTCGTGTTCAAGCGCCAGGGCACCTACTACTTCATGTGGTCGATCGACGATGCGCGCAGCCCGAACTACCGGGTGGGCTGGGGCACGGCCGATTCACCCCTGGGTCCAGTGCGGGCGGCGCAGACCAACTTCATCGTCCTGCAGAAAAACGGACCGGCGGTCGGCACCGCCCACCACAGCGTCGTGAACGTCCCAGGCACGGACCGCTGGTACGTCGCCTACCATCGCCATGCCATCCCGGACGGCAATGGCTACCGGCGCCAGACGGTGCTGGCGAAGATGACGTTCGACGCGCAAGGGAACATCCTGCCGATGGACCCGATGCAGCCGGCCTTCCAGCCGGGCGACATGGGTGAACCCATCGTCGGCGGCAAAGGCGTGCCGAAGCCATGATGACGATGCTCCCGAGCGCCGCCAGGATCGCGCTGTGCGCCCTGTTCAGCGCCAGCGTTGCCTTGCTGTCCGCCTGCAGCGCGCCTGGTACCGTTGCAGCCCCGCGCGCCACGGCCGCGGCGCAGCCCAACTACCTGCTGGTGCACTTCACCAGCGAGACCGTCGATGGCGAGCAGCTCTACTTCGCCACAAGCCAGGACGGCTACCACTGGACCGACCTGAATGGATCGAAGCCCGTGCTGCGCAGCACCCTCGGCGACGGCGGCGTGCGCGACCCGGCAATCGCCCGCTCGCCGGACGGCGACAGGTTCTGGATCCTGGCCACCGACCTGCGTATCGCAAACGACAAAGGCTGGCCCGCCGCCATGAACCGTGGCAGCACGAAGCTGGTGATCTGGGAATCGGCCGACCTGGTCACCTGGTCGGCGCCGCGTCTGGTGGACGTCGCCGGCGCCATTCCCGATGCCGGCTGCGCCTGGGCGCCGGAAGCCATCTACGATGAGGCCAGCGGCGACTACCTCGTCTACTGGGCGACCATCTCGCCGGCCGGCGGCGTCACCAAGCCACGCATCTACTCCTCCCGCACGCGCGACTTCGTCAGCTTCACCCCGGCAGCGCTCTATATCGACCGGCCCGGCACGACGGGGCTGATCGACACCCAGATCGTCAAGGTCGACGATCCCAAGGCGCGCTACCGCTACGTGCGCGCCTCGGGCGACGGCCAGCTGACGCTCGAAGGCGCAACGACGCTGATGGGCAAGTGGGACACCCTGGGCGACTTGCAACCGCTGGGCCTGACCGGCAAGGATGTCGAAGGACCGATTCTCTTCAAGATTGCGCAGACGGGCGAATGGGGGATGTGGGTCGACCAGTATGCCCGCAAGGGTGGCTACCTGGCCCTGGTCAGCGACGACCTGTCACGGCCCGAACGCTTTCGCCGCGTCGACGCCGGGAACGTCGATTATGGGCAGAGCAAGAAGCGCCACGGGTCCATCCTCAATATCACGACCGACGAATACCGGCGCCTGCAGGCCCGGTGGCCGGTCGGCTCGACCAGCGGCGCGAGTCCGCGGTAACGTGATGCCAGCGCCATGCGGCTGTTCTGCGGCCTATTGGCTTAGGCGGGTGCAGGCGCAGGGGGTGGTCGAACGCAACGCATCCCACAACGTCCTTCATGAGGCAAGATGATTTTGGCAGGTGGCCGCGCAAATAATGTTTGCCACAACCTGTCAGCCGTTTGCGTTGCCCGACAATGTGCTTTCGACCCGCAGCAGACGGTCGTATCCTCACTGGAACAGGACATCATATTCGCCTCGTGACAATTCGGCGAAGCGGGCGAGTCCTTGGTCGATTGTCGGACTCCAGGGCACGGGAACAATGACTATTCGCTCTACTTTCAGCCGTCGCTTGCCTTCCGTATTCAGATCGATTTCGATGCGATCACCATTCCGCATTATTGACTCTACCCCGTGGTGGCACCCGAACGCTTGATCATCTGGTTCGATGTAAAGACCGTCCAGCCGAGGACGTCTGTCTTGCTCGTCCGTTTGCAAAGGAAACTGAAGCATCAGGTATTGAGAAGACTGCCCTTCTTCAGCGCAGAATGCGAGAACCGCCACGGCGTCGTCTTCCTCGAATGACACGATGTTTGCCACAAGTGCGTCGTTCATCTGTTTGGCTCTTTCGTAATTCATCGGAAAATCTACTCTTGGCCGGTTCCTGCCTGTCACAACCGGCTGGTTCCAACCCACAGCCGTCATTCCTTAAGACGCGAAGAACGAGTATGCGACGTAGAGGACCAAGGCACCCAGAAACACTGCGCCGGACCATCTGAACGCTTTGCGTACTGCTGGATAGCGTTTTTCCGCTATGGGACTAACGATGTTAACAAACAAATCTAGAAGCATATTTTTCCTTAAAGACACCGCGAAAAGCAAAAAATCTCAGTGGATCAACAAGTCCGCCTCTGGCTGAAAACCGCCTGTCAACACTTGCTGGTTTCGACCCGAAGCGGACCGCGAAGAACGAAAGCGGTCTAAGACTTAAACGTCTTCTTTAGTAAGAATTTTAGAAAAATACCAGCTACGATGCCAAACGGCCAGCACACTATCAGTAATCCTTCCCAATGCGTCCAGGCCTTAAAAAATTCGTACGAATGAGGTTTGCCTGTTTTACCGCAATACTGCGCGCCTTTGCATAACTTGTACGGCGCGTCTGGGTACATCATTAATCCGTATAGAAGCACAGCAACACAACACCCTACAACACAAAACAACAACACTTGTGTCTTGACATGTCTTCCAGAGTAAGGCTGATTACGGGGTGGTGTGATCGACATTTAAGTAAGTGAAAGTGTCTGTCTCAGACCAAGTTAACCGGTTAGCCCAGCACAGCAGTCTGCCGGGTTGAAATCTAACGAAACCTTAACAAGCAGGAATCGACCCTAAGTGAGCATATCAGGTGCCCAAGGCAGGAAAGTCGCAGGCTGTAACGGTGGGCAGCAACCGCCCCAAAGCGGACGGCATCACACAAGCTCAATTTCGTGGCGCACGACGGTGAAGGTCGTCTTCCCAGTTGTTGATTTAATACCCCATGGATCGGTGGTGCTGACGCGAACCAATTGCCGCCCTCGCTCATCGATCCATTCGTCTTCAACGACGCAAGCGATGTGACCTGGCTGAGGAAAAGCGCTGTCGAGCGAAAGATTTGCAGTGCTTAAGACAGGCGCTTTTTCAACGAAACGATGCGAGCAGTCTTGGGAGTCAATCAAAACGCACTCCACAAAACCGGGGAAGTCGTCGTTAACGAATCGCTCAATAGTCACTGGAAGTACGTTCATTACGTCCCTTTAATTCCGTTACGCGTGTCCGCTTTCGGCCCAGGCTGTGTAAAAACGTAGCGTCGTGTAAACGGACGTCGTCCGGTAAACGTTAAGCCAGTATCTCATCAAGACGGATGCAAAATGAAGCGCTTTATTGAAGGCGAGGATCGTGGCCAAGGCACGCTGTTGCCCGAACTCTTGGACGACTACGTCGCCGAAGATAATCCAGTGCGAGTGGTCGATGTATTCGTGGACGAACTCGACCTTGCCCTCCTGGGCTTCACGCGGGTGCAACCAGCAAAGACGGGCCGGCCGGCTTACCATCCCACCGTTCTTCTCAAGCTTTACATTTATGGCTATCTCAACCGCATCCAATCGAGCCGTCGGCTCGAGCGCGAAGCGCAGCGCAATGTCGAGCTGATGTGGTTGACACAACGCTTGGCGCCGGACTTCAAAACGATCGCGAACTTCCGCAAAGATAATGGCAAAGCGATTCGTAATGTGTGCCGGCAGTTTGTTGTGCTGTGCCAGCAACTGGACCTGTTCTCGGACGCGGTTGTGGCAATCGACGGCAGCAAGTTCAAAGCAGTCAACAGCAGTGATCGGAACTTTACGCAGGCCAAGCTCAAGCGTCGGATGGAAGAAATCGAGGCCAATATCGGCCGCTATTTGGCAGAGCTGGACACGGCTGACAGACAAGAGCCGGCGGTAAAGCAAGCGCGCAACGCCCGACTGAACGACAAGATAGCAGCGATGAAATTGCAGATGGCAGCGCTCAAAGAAATTGAAGCGAAGCTGGAGACGACTGGCGAAACGCAGATCTCGCTGACCGACCCAGATGCCCGTTCTATGATGACGCGCGGCTCAGGCATCGTCGGCTACAACGTGCAAACCGCAGTCGATGCCAAGCACCATTTGATCGTCGAACACGAGGTAACCAATATCGGCAACGACCGCGATCAGCTGTCGCGAATGGCTAAGAAGGCTCGCACCGCAATCAGGACAGAGTCGCTGACCGCAATCGCTGATCGCGGCTACTTCAAGGGCGAGGAAATTTTGGCGTGCAAGCAAGCCGGCATTGCCGTACTGGTGCCGGCTACCAGGACATCGAACGCCAAGGCCGACGGCAGATTCGACAAGGCAGACTTCGTCTATGACCGGCAGAAGAACGAGTACCGTTGTCCGGCGGGTTAGGCACTGATCTGGCGTTTTGCCGGGGTTAAAAAAGGCATGACGCTCAACCGTTATTGGAGCTCGAATTGCAAGACTTGCCCGCTCAAAGACAGGTGCACGCCTAGCCAGCAGCGCCGGGTGACGCGCTGGGAGCACCAGGATGTGCTCGACGACATGCAGGAGCAGCTTGAACGGAGCCCGGATGCCATGCGGATCCGGCGTTGCTCAGTCGAGCATCCATTCGGGACCATCAAGTCCTGGATGGGGGCAACGCACTTCATGACAAAAGGACTGGAACGAGTGAAGACCGAAATGAGCTTGCACGTGCTCGCCTATAACTTCAAACGCTTGATGTCCCTGTTTGGGGTCGCTGGCATGATGGAAGCAATTAAGGCGTACGCCTTTTTATTGGACCTGCAGTGCGTGTTTGGAGCGAGTGCCGTGCTTATCAGGTCAGTATCCCCAAAAAACCGGCACTGCTCCCTGATTACCCTAAAGCGCCGCACCATACGCATCGGCGGGTACAGTTCCACTGCCAAAGCCTGCTTCTAAGTTATTACACAGCCTGGGCCGAACTAGGCCGTCTACGTCAGCTTAGCCGGTTGCCTGGCTTGAAAAAGCACGGACCGTCACGACAGGCCGGTACCGACCCATAGCGGACCTCGCCGACAAGCTCATACGCGGGTCCGCCAACGCTTCACTGCGTTGCGTACGCTTACCGAAACAGCCAGCCAGAACACGAAAGTCAGCAAGAAATCCGCTTTTCTTATATGGTCGTCGGGTAATCCCCCCACAAAAAGAGCGCGATCAGAAGTAGAATTTTTTTACTTGAGACACAGAAGGCTCTACATGAAGACCTCCCGCTTTACCGACAGCCAGATCATCGCCATCCTCAAGCAAGCCGAGGCCGGCAGCCCAGTACCGGAGCTGTGCCGCGAGCACGGCATCAGCAACGCCACGTTCTACAAGTGGCGCTCCAAGTTCGGCGGCATGGACGCCTCGTTGATGGCACGGATGAAGGAGCTGGAAGAGGAAAACCGGCGCCTCAAGAAAATGTACGTCGAAGAGCGCCTCAAGGCCGAGATCGTCGCGGAGGCACTCACAAAAAAATGGTAGCGCCATCTCAGCGGCGGGAGATGGCGCAATGGGCCGTGACAGAGCGGTCAGCCACGATCAAGCTGGCATGCCATGCGTTTGGCATCAGCCAGACCTGCTACCGGTACAAAGCGAAGTTGGACGCAGAGAACGTCCTCATCGCGGACTGGCTGGTGCGACTGACGAACAACCAGCGCAACTGGGGCTTTGGGCCGTGCTTTCTGTACCTGCGCAACGTCAAGGGCTTCAAATGGAACCACAAGCGCGTCTACAGGATTTACCGCGAACTCGAGCTGAACCTGCGGATCAAGCCGCGCCATCGCCTGGTGCGCGAGAAGCCGCTACCGCTGGCGGTACCGACCACCGTTAATCAGAGCTTGTCGATGGACTTCATGCATGACCAGCTTGCCGATGGGCGCAGCATCCGTCTGTTCAATGTAATCGATGACTTCAACCGCGAGGGCTTGGGGATCGAAGTCGACTTCTCGCTGCCGCCCGAGTGCGTGATACGTTCACTCGACCGGATCATCGAATGGCGCGGCAAGCCCGAAGCCATCCGATGCGACAACGGCCCTGAATACATCAGCGCGGTGACCCTGGCGTATGCTTCAAAGCGCGGCATCCGCATCGAATTCATTCAGCCCGGCCAGCCGCAGCAGAACGCTTACGTCGAGCGTTACAACAGGACGGTTCGCTACGATTGGCTCGCTCATCACCTGTTCGAGACGCTCGACGAAATCCAGGAATTTGCCACCAACTGGTTGTGGACCTTCAATCACGACCGGCCCAACACGGCGCTCGGCGGTATTACGCCAAAACAGAAATTGGCACCGGCCGCTTAACCTCTACTTTTAGCGTGCTCTAAAAAGGGGGGGGATTACCGAGCTTTCTGTGTCTTAAGTAAAAAATTCTACTTCTGATCGCGCTCTTTTTGTGGGGGGATTACCGGCGTACACATCTGTGCACTCGATCGCTTTCACATGCATGCATTGTCACACCTGCATATGCCTAGCGAACAAGGCGTGCTCACTCTGATCGAGTGCATCGAGCAGCTGCTTACTGACCCCTCGCACACGCTCGGCGCCGAATGGGCACGTACTGCCTACGATCTGCACCACAATCCCGTCCTGATGCAGTGGGCGAGATACGCGTAGCGCTCAAGGCACGAAGAGCGTCTAGCTAGTCTTTCTAGGTAGCTCGACGACGTGAAGAGAGCGCAAGCGGACGGACCACCTAGTAAATTATTCGTCGCTCATATGTATACGCGGTCGACATGAAAGTTGAAGCCATCCATGAATTAGCGCGGCGCGCGGTCACAATCGCGCAAGCCGCTCGCCCGATTCCACGCCATTGTCCAACTCACGTCGCGATCTCGCCGCAGCTTGTGCAAGCGGTCCGTGAACATCGTCCAATTGGCTACAGATTTATTAAACCTTTTCGCATCCCGCCTGAGCGCCCTGAACGGCTTGGATCGCCTCCTAGTAATGGTAATGCAGAGAGCGTAAAACTTTCTTGAAAGGAAGGAAGCGAAACGATCGACTGGTGACAAATCAAACCCATGGCAACCTTGCGATGTTCGACCAGCTTCTAGGCTATCAACTCTTTTTACAGCTTGCAGGGAATTTCTCCGATGCAGTGTTCTGCGCACCAGCTCGCGTGATCGTCGTTACCCCATTCATGCCAACGTACGCTATCGACGGCGATATGAGGACATTGGACCCTCCGCTGACGACGCTGGGCAATGGCTTGTTGTTTGCGGGGCCGAGGATGGCAATGAGATTACATCCATCTGCTGGGATCGCAGCAATGCCAAGCGCGGCGTCGACGAAACCTGGCGTAGGTTGGCCAATGCCACGTTGTTTTGAGACGTGACGTACAGCAGCAAATGCGTGCGGCGTCAGCTCCGATTCCGATTGTGGCCATTTTGCATAAGGAACCGTCACGATGGTCCCATTGCCTTGTTCGTCAAGGAGCCTCGCAATGAAATGCGTCGTAGACGAAAATGCCTTGGCATGGATTTTGGTGTCAGCAGGCGCCGAAAACACTTTGATGGGGCTTCCTGTTTCATTTTTCAGGTAGAAGTCACCGTCGCTGCGGGTCAACACGACGATACCATCGGCAGCGCGCGCAATCGCCAATGCATCGGCGGGAATTTGAACGGCAAGCTCTTCAAAGACATTCTTTTGTGGGTTGAAAAACAGCGGCTTCGCAGCCGGATCGGTGTTATCGACCACTACGAGGCTATGTTGCAAAAGCGTGTGGTCACGCTCGTAGAGTGGTAAATGACGATACTTCTTCCCAACGCTCGACAGCTTAACGACGGATGAGGATTTTGACGCCGTGTCGACAATGGTTACTTCGGTAATGGCGTCGTCGGGTTCATTAATCCATACGCTCTTCGCGCCTGCAGCAAATACCGGTCTTGCACCGCGCTTACCGACTTCCGTATCGGTCCCAGCAGATCGCCAAGCGCCGCTTCGATCGCGCACGACGATCTCGGTCGCACTCAACGCGACGGCGTGCCCGGCAAAATATTGCTCGGAGCGACTGAGTTCTTTCTCGAGTCCCAGAAGCGAGAGTCGCGCTGGGATCGTGGGAACGGTCAATTGGGATGTAACGATGGATGGACTATTCAACTGTGCAGCGGGCCGTGTCGAAACAGTCGTCAAATGGGCGTTTTTCCAGTCAGTTGCGGCAGGCACCAGCAGTTCATCGAACTTTGCCCACGATGCGTATTCTCGATGCCGAATGGTGGCGAAGCTGTCGTCATTGGCGCGCACTGCGTAGACTACCCGCTCTTCACCGGGAATGATTCCCGGCGCGACCAAGTGCGTCAGCACGTTTGCGTCGCCATGTGCTTCACAGCTCAACTTGCTTTCAGCAACCATACACAAGTGAGATGGCGTCAACACGACGATATGTCCCTTAGGGCCGACAGCTAGCCTGACTCCCATGGCGTCGGCATTGACCGACGGGAGGGCAATCGCCGAGGACGGCTTGTCAGGCGACGAGCCAAGAATGACTAATTCAGGCGTACCCGTGACCCGGAGAGCAGCGATCTGCTGAGCGTTGGAATCGCTGGCTAATACCGATACCCCTTTCATGAGCTCGGGATCGTTTCCCTGCGTCAGCTGCTCATCATTGCCATTCTTAACGACATGGATCTTGCCATCGTCAGTGATCGACAGGTAGCCATCATTGATCGGTACGGCCAGCACTGCTTTGAACATCACGGAGCTGCCGTCACGCACGAGCCAGTGGTTTACGTCGCCCGCGCCAGTTTGACGAAATACAGCGCCGCCGCCCTGCGGTCGTCCCGCCACCATCGCCGCATTAGCGGGGATTGGCGTTGGATTGCTCGTTTCCATGTACCCGCTTTTCGAAGACCAGACGAGGTTATTGGTCGTCGGTCCTGCCGCGCGCCCAATGGCAAACTGATCTGTGACCGCGACGGCATCTTTCAGCCGGGGTGACAAGACGCTCAATTCGGCCACCAAGCGCGCCTCGGCACGATTACTTGGAAAGACCAGTTGCGTTTCCGCGACCAGACGCGACCCGGATGTCGGTCCCGCGCCCACGAGATACCCGCGCGTGGTTTCAGGTAACAGCCTTAACACTGCATCCAACTTGGCGATAGCGTGATCGAGACTAGCGGGATCGCGTAAGATCTGTCCTGCCATGGCGGCGGACTCCGCTTGGGCTACGTGCATCTTGTCGACTTCTTGCATGCTGCGCACACCGAAGTCCACTTGTCTTCCTCGAAGTTCGTCCAGGGTCGCGATCGACGAATCGAGTATCGAGACCGCAGCACGGATATCATTGCCCTCTACCTTCGCCCTCTGCAAGATCATCAGGTTTGCTGCATTTCCCAACTGCTCAGCGTAATTCATGAATACGGCCGCCGATATTACTGCTTTGCTTTTTTCGTCCTGATAGGCGTCGCGCAGTTTCGGTAACGAAGTGTCGAGCTTCAATCGCGCTCTCACCAGGTCGCCACTTTCGATCAAGTTGCCCACGAGCCTAGCAGCCGCCATGCCGTTGTCGGGATCGAGTTCGAGGGCCTTTTCGAAAAGTGATTGCCGATCTTTGGCAAAGCCGGCGCCAGCATAATTTTTCAAGGCATGATTCATCACCGCACCGGACAATTCTTTCGCACGCTCTGGATTGCGTACGATTTTTCCACCTTTGATGTCCGAATATAACCATAGATCGACGAGATTTTCGACCGCCGCGGCACTGATCGGTTGGGGGCCAGTGAGCATGTCTTTGACAGCCTTGAAACGAACACGGCTATCCACTTCGACCACCCGGACAGTGAAATTACCAGCGCTGCAACTCCCCACAGAAAGTTCGGCACACTGATTTGCTGGCTTTACCCTGTTTCCTTGGAAGACGGTTGCAGTGACAGCATCCATCGTAAATCGGCGCTGCATGTCCGCAATGGATTGCGAGTTGGGAGCGCGCAAATCGATCTCTATCGAATCGGGCGATACCAGCAAAAACGGTGTATTGGCATATTCTGGTATCACCAACCCCGGTTGCACGGCCGGTACGACACCGATATCTGCCGCACCGGGCGGTGTCTGGCTGGCGTCGTGCAACTCGAGCAGCAAGGGGATTACTTCAGGGCCGCCAGCCACCTCCTCCACGACCTCCAGTTTCTTTTCTTTTCTTGTACAAACGTTCCCGATGCCGAATGATATGCGTTTGGTGCAGCGTTCGACATAGTCGGCGCGCCGCAGTGGAAACACTGGGCCGCGTACCGATAAGGTGACCTTTTCACCAGGGTAAAAGCGCGCGCCTGTAAAAAGAGGTTTGATGGTGTTGGAATCGACTGGCACTAGCGCCGTAATGGCGGCGCCCTCTGCCTGAGCATGCACCAAGGGCATGTGGGCTAGGCCGGTAATGAGTGACAGCAGGCCGAGAAAAAGCGTTTTTATCGTCTTCATAGGGGGTCCCGTTCAATTCTTGACCTGGATGAGCTCGAGCTCAGGGTTTTTACATCCGGCGTCACTCAAGATTTTTTCCGCTTGGCTTCGATACAGCGGAATCTGTGTCTTGACTTTCAGTCTTGCTGCTTCCCGATGAACAGACGATACGGTTTCGTCATTCCCCCCATGCTTTTTGTTGATTTGATCCGCCAAGACCACGGTCTTGTTTTCCACCATCTCGTCGACGATCTCTTGCACGCTTCGGCAGCTTCGAATCAGACGAACATCCTTGGCTTGCAACGGCGTTTTTGAGGAATACGAGACCGCTGCGCGCGCCTTGCTCAGTTCTGGGAATGCGGCGTTCTGTACGCGGCTGACCATGCCAATCCTGTCCGCCGACATTGAGATGGCTTGCGCTGGAAGCGAATACGTGATGTTCCTCTCATCGACCGTCTTTGTCGAAACCTTTCGCTTGGGCATCTCGAACTGATACTGATAAGGCTTGTACATCTCGGATTCATTACTCTTTACATACTGTTCTTCGTTCAGCACATTAGCGGTGTCCACGTATTGATACGCGATCCTCAAACGCAGATCTGAAAGCTGTTTGCCGGTAGCATTTGCCGGAATGGTCACCTGCAGCTCAGTGAACAGGGCTTGCCCTTCCAGCTCTCCACGTTTTGGCGCCGCGCCGGCCCACCGCGTCTTCAAACTCGTCATAGGAAAATTCTTCTTTGGCGACTCGCCAGGCGGCGTGACGTGGGAAAGCAGCACTTCGCGATCGAACACGCCCTTGCCACGGAAGATGTATCCCGTCCCTGAATGCGCAATTCTGATGCTTGGCAGGTCGACGAAACCGTCGCCTTCATGCCCTTGGCAAGCTGCCTTAGAGGCTGTGCCCGCAGGCTTGGTCGGTGCGGCGCGCAAATCGACGATGCGATGGGCCCGTTCCGTGGATGTATCGCTGACGTCGATATTGAGCGCCACTGGATCCAGGAACACGCTGACCTGAAAGGGTTTGGCACTTTTTGATCGCTGCCAGATCTGCCACTGCTCGCGCTCGCGCTGATCGAGCAGTGCGCACAAGCTCAAGACCTCGGTTTCATTCACTGTCGCGGCTGGCTTAGCGCCGTCGCATCCAACCTCGGCACAAGCATCGGTTGCGAACTGCACCATCGTCTGCCAATGCACGACCAGACGATCGATATCGGTCTTGCTCGACTCATTATCCCGATCGAATTGCTTGAACAGCTGAATTTCTGGGTCGAGCGCCAAGCGAAGGTTTTGCGGATTGTTGCCAAGACGGCGGAAGACCTGATTTCGAGAATCTAATGGGAAATTCCCCCATCGGCTGATCGCAAGATTGAACGCATCAAAATGAGTACGCATCTGTTCAGCTAGGTAAAGGATGAGCGTACGACGCCGGGCTATACGCGCCAATTGGATCGATCGCTGAGTTGCTTCCATTTCAGCGCCGCTGGCCAAGATATCGAAACTCGCGGCGTAGGCACTACGCAACTCCCGGTGTAAGTCCCCTTCCCTTTCGGTGAGCTCCGAGTCGATCGACGCCGCCTCGTGCAGATCACGCACTCTGGCTTCGGACACCAAGTTGGCTTCGAGACGCGATCGGATATCGTCGAGCCAAGAATTGGCCAGATCCATCTCGATCATGCTGTCGGCGAACTTTCTTGCCAATAGCGCGGCTGTGGTCACCCCAGGGAACGCGGCCTGTGCCGCCAGTATCGCGCCCTGTTGTACCTGGTCCGGTTGCTGCGTTGCTGGGCGGTTGGCCCCTGCGATCACCGCACCTGTTTGCGATTGCAACTTCGTCGCAAGCTTTGCCGCCTTTTCCATCTCTTCAGCGCCAAGCATCATGCCGATCCGATTTGCGGCCACTTGCTCGTATGCCCCTGTAAGGTCATCAAGGTCGTTACCGACGATCGCTTTCCACGCCTCTTTCGCATTGCTCGTATCGATCGGACCCTCTGGCGCAATCAAGGTCCGAAGCGCGACTTCGACCTGCGCAGGCGGCATGATGTCGGTGACCGTTTTTCGCAGAGAAGCGCCACTCGATGCGAATGCTTTCATGGCCCGACGAAGTTCCTCCTGGGCCCGGGGTGAAGTGAGGTCGCCAACAGCGAGGCTCTTGTTGATCAAATCCGATACCGGTGCACGCCACGTGACGGTGGCGCCAGCGCCCAACACTCGGATCTCGCCTGCTTCAACCTTGATGTTCGGAATCGCTGTCATGCCTTGCGCCGCGATGTGCTGAGCGATCGAAAGCTCATCGGGCAATTTGAGTTGCGCCTTGAGCGCTGCTTTCGCTTGGTCAGTCAAGCCCGCGACAAATTTTTCTGCGTCGGCGCGCAAATAAGAGTCCGCGACTTTGCCCAGTTCCTGGGTAGAAAGGGAAGCCAAGGGTATGCTCTTGATCCATCCTGCGTAGACCGCGGCCGCATCGTCTTTCATTTCGGCGAAGCGGTAAATGGCGGTGTTATCGATGGCCTCAGCCATGACCTTGGCGAACGCGGGTGAATTGGCAACGTACTCGAACGCGCGCCCTGCAAACTTGTCTTTGATAGACCCTGGCGCAGCCATGATGGTGGCGAGCTCCATGATGGGGGTACTTGCCTTGACGTTAGCCATCCATTTGGCGCGCTGGTCGTTCGGCATCGACTCCCACGCCATTTGGCCCAGTCCCAGCACTCCCTCTATCGTCGGCTGCCGCAAGGTTGCGTAGACGGTCTCTGCTTTACCCTTATACAGTTCGATCTTCTGCTTCCACTCCGCAGCTTCGGCGTACACGTTTGCGACATTTCTAGCGCCTTCCCTGATCGGTCCGAGATGTTCGGTCACCTTGTTGCGGAAGTCGGCATTGCTGGCGAGCTCAGACTGGAGGTAACCCAGCGCGGCGGAATACAGCGCCTTTTCTGGGGCATTGCCTTTTGCCAGGTCGACTACCCACGGAGGCGCACCGGTGGCTGCAGTGAGTCCCTCGACCATAGCGTTGCCCATGCTGGCCTCGGCCGCTTCTAGTCGATTCCGGGCTTCCGCCTCATAAGCTCTGAGCGTTTGCCTTTGCTCCCACAGCGCATCGAGCCTACCCTGCAGCTGCGCAGCGCGTGCTTGCGCAGCGTTGGCACGGGTTGCTGCGTTCTGCTCACTGTATCCGCTGGCCTTTTCCTGCCCTTTATGGATTCTGGCCTGGGAGATCATGTCGATCATCCGGTAATCGGATTCAGTCACGGCCAGGTCGACAGATAAATTATCCTTCTGAAGCGCTACCATCTTTTCGAGCACTTTTTCCATCGCTTTCAATGGAATCGGCGGGATTTCGGGCACGAGATTGCGCACCCCTCCCCAGAAACCAATCCGCTTCTCGAGTAAAAACTTGCGATACTTGATGTCTGCACATAGCAGTCTCTTCTTCGCAAGATTGCGAGGGTCAGCTTCAGTCGTTGGCGCCGGCTCTTTCCCACAATCCAAATTTGCTTGTGCTAAAGCGTAAAGCTCGCCCAGCTCTTTGGCTGTGGCGTCATCGATCGCCCCGGCAGTCAAGAATTGCTCATCAGCGCGAATTTTTCGCAACAGAGCGGCCTGTAACTCGATGTTCTCCCGCAGGCTAGGGTCTACATCGAGCTCTGTATCGAACCCTTGTGCAAACGCGCTACTGGCGACGAACAGACTGAGTGTCAAAGGCAAAAGCTTCATCATCGTGGAGCTCCCATCTACAGACGAGGGATGCCGTAAATCGATATCTCGACTCGGCGGTTAAGGTGCAATGCATTTCTATCGGTCGTGAACGGTTCAGTTGATCCGCGTGATTCGACAGGGCTAAGCGCGCCGTCCGGTACCTGCGCATTTTTGATTGCCGCCGCAACGTTCTGGGCACGTTCCTGCGCCAGTCGTTCATTGTCGGCGGCGATGCCGATACGATCGGCGTGACCGACGATCTTGATCGACAGTGCATCCAACTCACGAGCCACCTCCACCACGCGGCGAATGGTCGCCAATCCGTGTGCAGAGATATCGCTGCTGCCAGCGGCGAAGAAAATGCGCATACGCTCCTTGAATGGAGCAGTTGGCGCACCAGCCCCGTCGCCTTGCGCCGAAGCGCATGACCAAGGCAGAGGCGCGCACAATAGGAACAACATTGCGAGAAAGCGCATACGCATCTGGTTATCTCCGCCTTGTTAATCGGTATGCCGTTGACATCAGCGAATCAAGGTGGGATCCGACGCCGAACACTCCCATAGTTTCATAAAGGGGCCTTGGTCGATTTGAGAAGCACGCGTCTCGCCAACCCACGCCCGGTGAGATGGAAACCCGCTACCAGATACATTGGCCGTGACGACGGGGTTCCCGGCCTTACACGAGATCTCACCATCCACCCTGTGCCAGATGTAGTGGCAACTACGTGCTTTAACGGCTTGAAACGTCGGCTCAGCCGAGTCGTGTGGCCTTCCCTTCATGGCATAGGAATAGCTGACCTTGGCCTGCGATGACATGCCACTCGTCGGTGGGTTCGTCTTGACTTGGTCCTTGACGGCGCCCGTCGCATTCAAGATCAGGATCTCGGTCCCAAACTTGGTCTCAACAGGAGTCAGCGACCACTTGGCCACGCGGTCTCCTTCACAACTTACGGTGGCATTGACCTTGCTGTAGAGCCGATAGTCTTTCGAAGTCGGCGAAGGTGTCTGCGGATTTTCGGAGAAGTTACAGTTGGCGAAGCTGGCCAGCAGCTTTGCCAGCGGACCAGTGCACTGGGCTGGTGCAGAGATATCGATCTTCTGGATGAACGACTTTGCAGTGATTGTCTTCGTCACCTCTGCTGCTGTACTAGCGCCGGCTGTAGCAACCAATACCAAGAGAAGACCAAAGACGCATCGAAACACCGTGGGGGACCGTGCAGACTTCGTTGCTGTTGACATCATCGAACCTCCAGTTAGTGGGGCTTAGGATACTTACAGTTTGAAAGCCACTGAAACGTAAATACAATGATGTTTGGAAAGTTATCAGAACGATAGCGATTAAATCTCTCCAATTGTCACAATTTGAAAGTTTTTTAACCGTATAGCGCTCTTTGCTTATCTGAAGGTTGGTTGGTGTCAGTCTATTCCCAAGGATGATTACCGATCTGAATAGCATCTCTGCAGAACATGGATGGTTTGACTGTCTACGGCCTCTACTTGGCGCTCAGCCTTCGTATTTACCGCGCGTCAACTCCGCTCGCCGCGAGCTGGCTAAGATTGATGCGTCTAAGCTATTTTTTAATGCAATAACAGTGACGAGGAAGACGGGGGAAGCATGAGATGACGGCGAAACACTAGCTTTCCGCAAGGTGCCGTTGATGCAGCACCGTCGTGCCGCGCCGTACACGCGCAGATTCCTCAGCTAGGCCGCCAATCAGTACCGCTGCGCTGACGCCATTCGTGTGTACCGGCTCAATGTGGCTTAATCGCCTCAACGGCGGCAAAGTCCGGGTCTCGGCGCTTCCCACGCCTTCCCTGCTCGCATCTCTGCGTGCCGCGCTCAACACACGATTTGACAACTATACGAACACGGCTTGCGATCCGAGCGGCGCAGCGCCAGACATCAACGTCAAATCTTACGCGTTTGACCAGAACAATGTCGTCAGGTGGATGAATCCACAACGAGGCAATGCGGTCGCGTTGGAGATGACAGAGCGTGGCAAGCTCGAGACCGGGTAATCCCCCCACAAAAAGAGCGCGGTCAGAAGTAGAATTTTTTTACTTAAGACACAGAAAGCTCTACATGAAGACCTCCCGCTTTACCGACAGCCAGATCATCGCCATTCTCAAGCAAGCCGAGGCCGGCAGCCCGGTACCGGAGCTGTGCCGCGAGCACGGCATCAGCAACGCCACGTTCTACAAGTGGCGCTCCAAGTTCGGCGGCATGGACGCCTCGTTGATGGCACGGGTGAAGGAGCTAGAAGAGGAAAACCGGCGCCTCAAGAAAATGTACGTCGAAGAGCGCCTCAAGGCCGAGATCGTCGCGGAGGCACTCACAAAAAAATGGTAGCGCCATCTCAGCGGCGGGAGATGGCGCAATGGGCCGTGACAGAGCGGTCAGCCACGATCAAGCTGGCATGCCATGCGTTTGGCATCAGCCAGACCTGCTACCGGTACAAAGCGAAGTTGGACGCAGAGAACGTCCTCATCGCGGACTGGCTGGTGCGACTGACGAACAACCAGCGCAACTGGGGCTTTGGGCCGTGCTTTCTGTACCTGCGCAACGTCAAGGGCTTCAAATGGAACCACAAGCGCGTCTACAGGATTTACCGCGAACTCGAGCTGAACCTGCGGATCAAGCCGCGCCATCGCCTGGTGCGCTAGAAGCCGCTACCGCTGGCGGTACCGACCACCGTTAATCAGAGCTTGTCGATGGACTTCATGCATGACCAGCTTGCCGATGGGCGCAGCATCCGTCTGTTCAATGTAATCGATGACTTCAACCGCGAGGGCTTGGGGATCGAAGTCGACTTCTCGCTGCCGCCCGAGTGCGTGATACGTTCACTCGACCGGATCATCGAATGGCGCGGCAAGCCCGAAGCCATCCGATGCGACAACGGCCCTGAATACATCAGCGCGGTGACCCTGGCGTGTGCTTCAAAGCGCGGCATCCGCATCGAATTCACTCAGCCCGGCCAGCCGCAGCAGAACGCTTACGTCGAGCGTTACAACAGGACGGTTCGCTACGATTGGCTCGCTCATCACCTGTTCGAGACGCTCGACGAAAACAAGGAATTTGCCACCAACTGGTTGTGGACCTTCAATCACGACCGGCCCAACACGGCGCTCGGCGGTATTACGCTAAAACAGAAATTGGCACTGGCCGCTTAACCTCTACTTTTAGTGTGCTCTAAAAAGGGGGGGTTACCGCTTGATCTCATTGCTTTTTCGGGCGACAGACTTCCTTGTATGCTTCTGCATAGGTCTTGTCGAAGCAATTCTCGAGTCCTTCGACAACGTCGATATTTATGGGCCAACGAATTCTCTTTTTCGAACCACCGTCAAAGTCTGCCTCCATGTAGCCGTCGATGACAGGCGGCGCGCCCACTCCTACTGTCGGTGGGACTGCAGTGAGCCTTTCCCGTGCCCGCTTAAGTGCAGGCCTGTCCCTGCGGAGGAAGGCAATCGTTGCATCGACATACGGATTCCAACCCGTCTTATCGTCTTCAGTGGGCTTGTGAGCATGTTCCATCAAAGCGATCGCTTCGGGATACTGCCCAGCATCAGCCCTAACCTGCGCCTCATGCCAGAACAACAGGCCAGACTCTTTATGATGAGCGTTCCGGTAATCGCGAAGCAGGTCGGCTGCAATCAAGAGGCATCCAGGTGTCGATGCCAGTGCTCGCCATCCTCCTGAAACATCTTGATCAAATTCGTTCTCGCCTAAGGCAAGTAGGCGAGAACGGTCAAATCGACATTTATCTGATGAAATTGCTTCCCCGTCGACTACACCACAAAATGAATTGAAGACACAAAGAAATAATGCAGCTAAAGTTCGGTTTGGCATAGCTAACCTGTTGATATGGGATGATGCATTAAGTTACCAGGTCCTCAATTAGCAATAGGCACCAATCATGAGGCTAACGGCCGCTTTTGCCCGGAAGCGGCCTGTCGAGTATGCCTCAGCCTATAAGCTTTTTGCGGTTGGAACAAGCCCCGCCGAGTCGGTCGCCTTGGGCTTGTAGCAGCCTTTATTGTTCTGTGGCGAACCTTATTAGTAGCCCACACCGCACCAGCGCAACCCGCGCGCGAAAGCAAAATTCACCTGACCCAATTTAATAATCAACGTGATAATCCTTTGAAAACCTGGCGCCCGCAAACGCTTTTTTCTGCGTCCAGTCCTGCGCCGCCGCAGTCCAGTACGAATCGGTCGCCGGCAATCCGAGCGGCAGAAAGCTGGCTGACGTGATGTACATGCTGCCGTTGTTCGAATACCAGTCACCCAGTTCCGGCTGGGCGCCGACGAAACCGATGGTGAGAAAACCGCCCCTGGTGAAATTCGACGGCGCCGAGAATATCCGCTCGTGCACCGCGCGCATGGCACTGCGGACCTGCCCTTCCGGCAGCTTGGCTGGCAGTTGCTTTCTCAGCGCCAGCAACGCCAGCGGCTGAAACGCCGCGGTGCGGTAGGTCAGCGAACGCCCGAACATCGGGAACGTGCCTTCGGGCGACACGAAGCGCTCCAGGTGTTCCGAGAAGCGCTGCATGCGCTTGAAGGCCAGTGCACGCATCTCGTCCGGTTTGCCGTTCCAGAATGATCCCTTGTGCTGTTCCAGCACTTCCAGAATCTCGCACAGCATCGGGTGCATCACGTACGACCCGTAATAATCGAAGTGGAAGGTTTCGCCATCCTTGATCCAGCCGTCGCCCACGTACCATTCGTTGACCTTGCGGATGGCGACGTTCATGCGCATCGGATCATAGGCTTCGCCGATCGACATCAGCCAGGCTTCGTTCATGGCCGCAAACAGCATCCAGTTGATGTATGGCGGCTCGATGCGGCGCAGCGACTTGACGTGGTCGACGATGCGGCGTTTGGTGGTGGCGTCGAGCGGTTCCCACAGCGCTTGCGGCGCACGCATCAGTGCATTGGTGTAGTACGCCGAGTCCACCAGCACCTGCCCGGGCCCGTCCCACATCAGCCGATCGGGACTGGCCGGGTCGACCGAGTTCACATAGCTTTGCCGGGCCATGTCCAGCAGGCGCTTGCGCGTGGCCCCCTCGGGCGTGCCGTCATCGGGCAGCGCCAGCCACGGCGCGGCGCCCGCGATCAGCCGGGCGAAGCATTCGAAGTAGCTGACACGCTTGTCGCGCCCGTCCCAGGTCGGGCTGACTTCGAGTTCGAACTTCCTGACCAGTTCACCCCGGGCCATGGCGGACAATACCGGCTCGGTCATCCTTTGCAGCAGGCCGGCCATGTAGGCGCGGTCGCTGGCCGGCTGTGCCGCCAGCTTGTCTGCAGCGCGTGCTTCGCCTGCGGTGGCCAGCGTGGCGGCCGAACCGGCTACCAGCGAGCCCAGAAAATTGCGTCGTTCCATCGTGTCTCCTGATCGTTATTCGTCGTTGTCACTGGGACGATGTCGTTGCCTACTTGTCGATAACCAGCTTCTCGCCCACATACATCCGGTACTGCCGGATCCGGCCAGTCACGCCCTCGGCGCCCTGACGCGGCGTGTAGCGCGCGCCCGCCACGTCCACCTCCTGTCCCATATCCACGATCAGCTGGTGCGGGTGCGCCGCGCCCGCGCCGCTGCCGCTGAACGCCGTGTGCCAGTGATCCGACGCCTGGCCGTTGATGGCGTTGAGTGCCGAGCCATCCTCTTTCTTGCGCTCTTCGCTGCTGACATACAGGATGGTCCAGGACTGCTGGTTGAGCGGCTTGCCGTCAGGGCCAAACAGTGCGATCTCGCCCACTGCCGCATACTGCTTGCCGTCAAAGGCGCTCAGCGACTCCAGGCAGAAATGGCGGCCCTTCACGGGCGCGGCAAACCGCACTTCCTGGGTGGCGCCGCCGGGCGCGAATTGCCCTTCATGCGCCGGCTTGACATTGCCCAGCGCGGGCTTGACGGTGCTCGGTGGACGCGGCAGGTCTTTCTCGGGGTGCAGTTCGTCGAGAATCGGCTCGGCGCGCCCGGCGATGCGCGCCACGGCGGGCCCGGTCAGGTCCAGCACCACGATCTCGTTGCGTCCCTTGTTGATCCACGGGCCCGGCAAATACATGGTCTGGGTCGGCCCGATGTTCCAGTAGCGGCCCAGGCAGCGTCCGTTGATCCACACGATGCCCTGGCCCCAGCTGGACATGTCGAGGAACGTGTCGCCAGTGCGTTTGACATCGAAGCTGCCGCGCCAGAACGCCGGCCCCTTCGCCCGGCCCCTGGCAAACTTCAGCGGTGGCAGCACGCCGTCGGCGTCGAAGTCAATGGCGCGGATCTCCCAGCCTTCCACCGCCTGGGGCGCGCCCTCCCCGGCCGTGAACGTCACCGGCCCGTGCAAGCCCTTGCGGTCATGCACCTCCATGCCGAAGTTCACGCGCGCGATGGTGTACAGCAGGATGTCCACCGTGACCGGCTTGCTGCGCGCCGGCAGCGCCACCGAGAAGCGGCGGTAACGTGTGTCCATGGTGCCGACCAGCTTGCCGTCCACGTGCACCCAGGCCAGGTCGCGCACCTTGGCGGCGGCCAGTACGCCGGCCGGACCCGCTGGCAGGCGCACGCGGTAAGCCACCAGCCCGCGGCTGATGTCGTAGTGCTCGATCGGCTCCGGCGACGCAGTCTTGATGACGCGCTCGGGCAAGTTCGCGAACACCGGCGCGGTTTCCTTCAGCGCGAAGGCGTCGATGGTGATGACCGGGTTCTTCGCCGGCGGCTCGGGCAAGGTTTCGCCCGGCGCCAGGAACGGGCGCATGCCCTCGCGGTAGGTCTCGAACTTCGTGCCGACCCAGCCGGCTTCGCTGATCGGGGCGTCGTAGTCATAGCTGGTGGTGTCGGGCCGGAATGGCCGGTCGCATCCACCCCACAGGCCGAAGGTCGTGCCGCCGTGCGCCATGTACAGGCTGAACGAGCCGTTATTCTTCAACATGTACGCGATGTCCTGCAGGGCGCGCGCATTGTCGCCGCGCCGGTGCGGATTGCCCCAGGTGTCGAACCAGCCGGAATAGTATTCGCCGCACATCAACGGACCCTGCTGGACCGCCTTCAGCGCCGCAAACCCGCGCTCGGGATCGCTGCCGAAGTTCGCCACCGACAGCAGCCCGGGGATATGCGTCTTGGCGACCATATTGGTGGGATTGCACTGGAACAGTGGCACGTCGAATGTCGCGTCCAGCAGCGCCTGGCGCATCACGCGCATGTAGTCCTTGTCCTCGCCGAAGAAGCCGTACTCGTTCTCGACCTGCACCATCAGGATCGGCCCGCCCCGGGTGACCTGCATCGGGCCGAGCACGCGCCCGACTTCGGCCAGGTAGCGGCGCGCCGGGTCGACAAAGGCTAGGTCGCTCGAACGCAGGAAGCTGTCGGACGGGCTTTTCTTGAGCAGCCACCACGGCAGCCCGCCCATCTCCCACTCGGCGCAGGCGTACGGCCCGGGCCGCAGGATGACCCACAGGCCTTCCTGCTGGGCCAGCCGGCAGAACTCGACGGCGTCACGCTGCCCGGCCCAGTCGAAGCGCCCTTCGCGCCACTCGTGGTAATTCCAGAACAGGTAGGCGCAGACGGTATTCAACCCCATGGCGCGGATGGCGCGCAGGCGGTGGCCCCAGTACTCGCGCGGGACGCGGGCGAAGTGCATCTCGCCGCAGCGGATCTGGATCGGTTTGCCGTCCAGCAGAAAGTCCTGCGAACCGATGGCAAAGCGCGGTGAGGCGGCCTGCGCGACGACGCGCATCGGAACCAGCGCGCCGCTGACGGCGGCAGCCGCGCCTTGCAGGAGGCGGCGGCGGGGAATGGTGGTGGTCATGGTTGTATCACTCGATATGCAAGGCGCCTTGCGGCGAAAGTCCAGGGTTGGGCAACCGCGGCCATGGTCAGCCGCCGACAAACCGGCTCATCTCGGCGGCGGCCAGCAGGAAGGCGCCGACGCCGAACGGTGCGGTCGATTCCTGGTCGACGCGCTGGCCGGGAATGGCCCGCTCGCCGATCGGCTGCACGTAACCGAACTTGCCACTGTCGGCCAGCGCGGTGCGTGACAGGAATGCCCAGCTCCTGGCCACCACCGGCGTGTACTCGTCCCGAGCCAGGATGCCGCGGTTGATGCCCCACAGGTAGCCATAGGTGAAGAAGGCGGTGCCGCTCGATTCTGGCCCCGGCGCATGGTTCGGGTCGAGGATGCTGCGGGTCCAGTAGCCCGCGCTCTGCTGCGCGGGCTTGAGCGCGCGCGCCATGCGGCGGTAGCGGTCCAGCACCAGCGCGTAGGCAGCGTGATCCTTCTGCAGATCGGCCAGCACCTTGGCCAGGCCCGCGAACACCCAGCCGTCGCCACGCGCCCAGAAGTCCTTGCCGCCGTTGGATGCCTTGTGCTTCGGGTAGACGTACTTGGCGTCGCGGTAGTACAGGCCGGCGTCCTGGTCGAACATCAGCTGGTCGGCCCAGACGAAGTACAGGTGCAGCTTGTCGAGGTAGCGCTTGTCGCCGGTCACCTTGTACAGCTTGGTCATGGCGGGCATCACCATGTACAGGCCGTCGGCCCACCACCAGTAATCGACGTTCGGCGTGCGCATCTGATGCTCGAACACCTCGAGCGCACGGGCGATCTTGCGGCGGTCCCTGGCCGGATCGAGCCGGTACAGGTCGACGTAGGTCTGGAAGCAGATCTGCCAGTCGCCGAACAGCACGAAGTCGTCGGTTTCGCCGTACTGGTACTTCCACGCCGCCTTGTCCTGCGATTTCGCGCCGCTCCAGCCATTGTGCTCGGCCCAGGCGGTCGAGTACTGGCGATATCGTTCATTGCCGGTGACGGCGTAGGCTTCCATATTGCCGGTGTGGTAGGCGGCGTAGTCCCAGAACGCCCAGCTGGTGGGCTGATGGTTGGCCTGCCAGTAGTCGTTGGCACGGGTGAGCGTTTCCAGCACCTCGATGCGGGTCGCGTTGACGCTGGTGGCATTGCGGTTGGGCGCGCCCATGGTGCAGCCGGCGCCCAGCGCCGCGCCGCTGGCCAGCAGCGCCTTCAGGTACAGTCGTCTCTTGTGCATTGATGTTGTCATCCTCGTGATCTCACTTGTTGAAGGCCGGCGTCCACTCCAGCACCTGCACCTGGGTTGGCGCGGCCTTTTCCACGCCTTCGGCGTCGGCCTGCCGGACACGCTGCGCGTAAAGATGAAGTTTTGCGCGCTGGCGCCACAGTTGCGTATCAAAGCTCGGTTCCCAGGCGCCGACCGATGATTCGCTCAGGTCGCGCACCGACCACCTGGCGCCGTCGAAGTCCTCGATCTGCACCACCGACACGCGGCTGCCGCGCTCCTCGTCGCGAAACACCAAGAGGCCCGATGGCCGGTCGGCCCTCGTATCGACCATGATCTGCGGTCGCGAGATGGGAATGGCCTTGGTGCCCTGGCCGCTGAGCGAAAACGGTGTCTTGCGGAAGTTCAGGTCGAGCTGACGCCACTGGCTTCCTGTGTGATACACCACGTGGTACTGCGGAACCTGCTCCCCCGCTGCGCGCCAGTACGAGGCGATATAGGGGTTGCCGCGCTTGTCCGCCGCCATCGAGGTCTGGTTGATCAGTTCGCTGTTCTGCGGTATCCGCACCGCGTATTCGGCGTTCGCGGCCGTGATCGGCAACGCGTAGGGCGTGCCCGACGTACTCTGCCAGGAGCGCCCCTCGTCCACCGAACGGGCGTAGGCCAGGTCGTGGTTGCTGGCGACGTCGGGTGACTCGCGCCACACCCACGAGACGTGAATGGTGCCGTGCTGGTCGACGAACGCCTGCCAGTAGGCGTTGCGCTGCTGTTCGCCACTGATCAGGTTACTGTGCACGCGGGTCCAGGTGGCGCGCGCCCGGTCGTAACGGTTCAGCACCAGGTTGCCGCGGCCGGACCCACCGTCTCGGTAGAAGAACAACAGGTCGCCCCCAGGCAGCAGGTGGAACTCGGGGTAGCTGACCGCCCCCTCGTCCACACCCACCATCGGCAGCTTCTCACCCAGCGCCAGCGACCCGGGTTGCAGGCTGCGGGCGTAGCGCAGCTGGTCGTTGTGATGGTCCCAGGCCATGTGCAGGAAGCCGTCGCCGTCGACCATGATGCTGATGCTGTTGTGGGCGTCGGCGGCATTGCCGCGATACTGGGTGCGCGCCAGTTGCCAGCGCGCTGTGCCAAGCTGGCGCTTGCCCAGTACCACGTTGGCATCCTGGTCGTAGAACGCGATGTATTGCGTGTCGCCGTGGGACACGAGCGAATTCTTGCGGAACACCACGGCATTGACCGAGTTTTTCGCCCAGCCCGGCGCCACCTCCACCACATTGACAAGCCCGCCAGCACCGGGCAAGGCGCAGCCACCCAGCAGCAGGGCGAGGCAAACGAGAGCGGCGGAAAGGTTCGGTAATGTCATGCGCGCACCAGAAAGAGATGGCGGAAACGGACAGCGGACCAACCATCCGCTGCCCGGCTTCGTCACGTTGCAGCCACCAGGCTTAGAGGCTGCCACGCAGGCCGATCTTGATCGTACGGCCGTCGTACTTGGCGTAGTCCATCCGGGTCTTCCTGCCGCTGCCGTACTGGCCGGTGGCGTCCTCGAAGTAGTCGTACACCAGGGTGTTCGACAGGTTCAGCGCGTCAAGGCGCAGTTCCAGCTTGTCGCTGAGCCTGTAGCTGATCGAGCCATCCAGATAACCGCGCGCGCCGTTCCAGCGAATCAGGTCGTCGCCGTTATTGCGCGGATTGCCTCCGTGCAGCGACCGGCCCTTCTGATTGAACGAGAAGCGCACCGCCAGCGGACCACGGTCATAGAAGCCCGTGACGCTGTACGCATACTTCGGCACCGAATTGACCTCGATCTCGCGGCCGGCATTGGTGATCCACTTGGCGCTGTTGAACGGGTCGATGTAGGTGTAGCTGGCCAGCGCGCCAAAGCCCTTGAACGGCGCGGGCAGGAAGTCGAAGTTCTGCTGGTACGCCAGTTCCAGGCCCTTCAGGGTCTGCTTGCCCGCATTGATGGACGTGTTGAGCGTCATCGGCAGGTTCGGGTCGACCCGGCCCGAAGCATCCCGGAACAGCGCGCCCATGACCGTATCCGGCAGCCCCAGCGCACCGAACGTGGTCTGCGTGGACACGTTCGCGGTGGCGTCGGTCAGCTCCTTCTTGAACAGCGCCGCAGACAGCAGGCCGCCCGGCTGGAAGTACCATTCGAGGCTGGTGTCGATATTGGTCGACGCCTGCGGACGCAGGTTCGGGTTGCCTGACGTGGCGACGGTGTCGAACGGGTTCGGGACGACGGTCTGGGCGGCGATGATCGACAGCGATGCGCGCGAGATGGTCTTGCCCCAGGAGGCACGCCACATCAGGGTATCGGTCAGGTCGAACGCCGCCGACATCGCCGGCAGCACATTGCTGTACTTGCCGTGCTCTTCGTTCGGATCGTACGGCAGGCCGGCCCCGCGCCGCTTGTAGTTGGCAATGTCGGTCTGGGTTTCCGAATAGCGCACGCCCGCGTTCATGCGCAGCTCGCGCCCCAGGACCTGGCCGCGGAAGTCCGACTGGACGAAAGCGGTGCGGACCTCCTCCACGGCAGTAAAGCTGTCTGCCGGAGAGAATGCGCCATCGGGATTGAGCGTGTACGGATTGAAGTTGCCGTAGGCGTAATCGCGGTTGAAGGTGCCCCAGGCACCTGGCCAGCCGGCGCCGATGTCGAGGTTGTCGATCGGCAGGTTCGACGTCATGCCGGCCCGCATGCCGGCCGTGCCCACCTGGTTGATCTTGGCGGTCCCGTTCGCGGTGCCGTTGCGCCGGTGGATGTCCTTGGTGGTTTCGACATACACCACGCCGCCCTTCAGACGGCCGGTCCACTCGCCCGGCAACGCGTAGTCGTAGTCGGCGATCAGGCGCGCCTGGCGGCCCTTGTCGAGCTCACGCAACAACCCGGTCGAGTTGGCGAAGCCGGCGAAATTGCCGGCATCGGTATAACTGGTCGGCGAGGACAGCGATGGATAGACGTGGTCGCTGCCGTAGTCGATGGTCGAGGTGATGCCGAAGATCTGGCCCGACAGTTCGGTGCTTGCGCGCTCGGCCTTACTGGAGTTGTCGCTGATCTGGCCGGTCAGGGTCAGCTTGTCGGTGGCTTTCCACTGGGCGTTCAGGGCGTTGTAGCGAAAGCGCGTCTCGTCGGTGCTGTATAGAGCGCCGCTGCTGTAGGACGTATTGCCGAAGGTGCCGGTCAGCAGGTTCGAGGCCGGATCGATCTTCACATCGATCGGCACCAGCCCGTTGTGCGTATTGGTGCCCGGCGCTGCGGTGGCGCGACCGGCTTCGGTGGTACGCGTGCTGCGGATCAGGACGCCAAAGAAAATCTCGTCACGCTCGTTTTCCAGCTTCGAGTACAGCGTATCGAACGACAGGTTCAGGGTTGGCGTCTTGTACTGCAGCGACGACACCATGCCGTCGCGCGAGCGCTCGTTGCTCGAGCCATAGAACCGGTAAATGCGGGGCAGCAGCGCATTGTCGACCTGCTCGCGGGTGTAACCCGACAGGTTGGCGCGCGGGTCGTTATAGTCAAGCGCCAGCGCGAAGTTGCCGCGGACCGGATTCTGGCTGCCCAGCGCCGAGCTGTTGTAGCCGCCGGTCGCTTCGAAACCGGACCGGTTGTTGGTGCCGCCCGAGTGCGAGCCGCCCACCAGCAGGCCCCACTGGCCCCAGGTTTTGGACATCAGCGCGAAGCCCATCGGGTCGATCTTCTTCGACGTGGTGTTGTAGCTGGCCGTGGCGCCATAGCGCACCGCGCCCTTCGGATTGTCGAAGGGGCGCGGGCTCTGCAAATCGACCACGCCGCCCAGACCGCCTTCGGTCAGCTCGGCCAGTGGCGATTTGTAGAAGTCGACGCGGCCAAACAGTTCAGACGCGAACACGTCGTAGTTGAAGCCGCGCGCCGCGCCGCCTATACCGCTGGTGGACGTGGCGTTGACCGGCGCGCCATTGAGCGTTGTCACCGAATACGCGGTCGGCAGGCCGCGGATCGAGATACGCTGCCCCTCGCCCGAGCTTTCGTCCCGCACCAGGATCACGCCCGGCACGCGCTGCAGCGATTCGGCGATGTTCGCTTCAGGGAATTTACCGATGTCCTCGGCCACGATCGAATCACGCACGCCGATGGCCTGCTGCTTGAGGTTCAGCGCCTTCTGCAGGCTGGAGCGAAAGCCTGTCACCAGGACGGTGGCGACGGGCGCGTCGGCGGCCGGCGCTGCGGTGCCCGCTGGTGCGACCGAGGCGGGTGTTGCCCCCTCCTGTGCATCGGTCGCCGTCTGGGCGTGCGCCTGGGTACCGTAGGCCGTTGCCAGCGCGAGCGCCAGCTGCGTTACTAACATTTTCTGTCTCATCTCTCTGTCTCCGTAGGTGAACTACAGCACCCGGTGTCTTCGCACCCTGGGCATGTGGTCACGTTACCATCACGGTTTTGATTTGCAAGACGTCAAGATTTTTGGCGCGCGAAACGCTCACGCAAGTACCTGAATATTTACGAATAAATCACGAAATTTATTTTTTCACGGCAAGTGGTATCGTCACCACAATTCCTGCACATCGCTCTGGCCGATGAGCCGGAGCTACCTCGAGACACTACAATCACCGTCTTGAAATCAATGGATGCAGCATGCGCAAACCGAGTAAATTGAGTGAAGTGGCCAAGCTCGCGGGTGTGTCCCCGATCACGGCGTCGCGGGCGGTCCGGGGGGTCGGCTACGTGTCGGACGCGACCCGTGCGCGCATCATGGAAGCGGCTGCAACACTCCACTACACGCCGGACATGCTGGCGCGGCGCATGCGCGGCGACAAGAGCAACCTGATCGGCGTTTTCGTCAACAATTACGGGTCCGTGATCCTGCATGAAATCATCCGCACCATCAGCGACCATGCGCGTGCGCGCGGCTACGACCTGATCATTTTCAATGCCGAGCACTTTGCCGGTCCCGGCCGGCTGGGCACCAGCGAGATGCTGAGCAAGCTGTGCGATGGCCTGCTGCTGGTACTGCCAACCTGCGGCGACCAGTACCTGGACGTGGTCAACGAATGCCGTTTCCCGTGCGTGCTGATGAATTCCGAAGCGCGGGACATGAACGTGCCGGTGATCACGGTCGAGAACCGTATCGGCGCGCGCACCGCGACCGGGCACCTGCTGTCGCTGGGGCACCGCCGGATCGCCTTCATCGCCGGCAACCCTGGTACGGGGCAGAGCGCGGAACGCTACCGGGGCTATTGCGAGGCGCTGGCCGCCGCGGACGTCGAACCCGATCCGGTTCTGGTGGTGCAAGGCGCGTTCAACCAGACCTCGGGCTATGCGGCGACCGAGCAGTTGCTTGCGCTGGCCCAGCCGCCCAGCGCGATCTTTGCTGCCAACGACGAGATGGCGTTCGGCGCCATGGATGCACTCAAGAGCCGCGGCCTGTCGGTGCCGGGCGATGTGTCGGTGATCGGCTTCGACGACATTCCGACGTCGAGCTTCGTCTTCCCCAAACTGACCACCATGCGCCCGCCCTACGACGCCATGAGCGAGCGCGCGGTCACCGAAGTGATCGCCCTGATCCAGGGCGCCGAGATCAAGCCGGCCAGGATCCGCTACAGCCTGGAACTGGTGACGCGCAACTCCACCGCCCCGCCAGCGCGCACCTGACGTGAAGGCGCGACGCGTGATGGGGGGGCTAGAAGTATTGGCGCCAGTCGCTCAGCCAGGCAGGGAATGCGGTGGCGGGCATGGGGTTGGCGATGTGGTAGCCCTGGGCGTAGGTGCAGCCGAGGGCCTGCAGGAAGTCCCAGTCGCGGCGGGTTTCGACGCCGACGGCGACCGATTTGCGGTCCAGGCTGTGGGCCAGGCTCAGGCAGGAGCGCAGGAGCGTGCTCAGTGGCAGGCGGCGTGAGGCGCCGTCGACGAAGCTGCGGTCGATCTTCAGTTCGGTGAACGGGATACGTGCCAGCAGCTGCAGGTTCGAGCGGCCGGTGCCGTAGTCGTCGATGGCCAGGCCGAAGCCCATCATCCGTAGCCGGACCAGGCGTTCGATGAAGTCGGGGTCCGTGTTCAGCACCGACGATTCCGAGATCTCGAATGTCACGTCGGTCGCAGCGACCCCGTGGCGCTCCAGGCACGCCGACATCTGGCGCACAAACGCGGGATGGGCCAGGGTTTCGGAGGCAATGTTCAGCGAGATCGGGATCGCGATGTCCTGGTCCTGCAGCCAGCGCTGGCGCTCGACCGACAACTCGATCATGCTCCAGTCGAGGAAGTCGATGCGGCCGCTCTCGCCCAGCGCATCGACAAATGACGCCGGCCCCAGCACACCGTGCTCCGGATGGTTCCAGCGCGCGAACACCTCCAGGCCCTTCACCTGCCCCGTCGCCAGCTCGATCTTGGGCTGGAAGTACGGCTCGAACTGGCGCTTTTGCAGGCCGATGCCCACTTGCTGGAACGTGAAGCGTGGCTCGGCTGGCGCCTGTGCGAAGCGCGGCAGCGGCGTGTAGTTCTCGAGCACCGGCTTGAGCGTCACGGCGGTGACCGGCCGGGCGATGGCGCCGAGCAGCTCGATGCCGAAGGCTTCGGCCAGCGTCTCCACGGAAAACAGCAGGTCGGCCGGCTGCGCGCCCGTCACGATCAGGCGCGCGGCGCACTTGATCTCGCCCAGGCGCCGCAGCAGCGTCAAGCCGTCCATGCCGGGCAAGTCCAGGTCGATCAGTGCGACGTTGACGACCGGCGTGGCCCCAGCTTCCAGCGCCTGCAGCGCAGCCGCGCCGTCGGCGACGTCGGTGACCTGGCCGGCGCCGAGTTGGCCCAGCAAGGCCACCAGCGCCCGGCGTTCAAGAGGGTCGGCTTGCGCCACCAGAAAATGCAAATGCGCGATATCCATCGTTACTCCACGTTACAAGCCGCTAGCCTACTGGATGGCGCTGGCGCCGTCTATGCCTGCAATGCCTGCTGCTGGCGCAGGCCTTCAAAGAAGCACACGGCGGCGCAGGCCGCGACGTTGAGCGACTCGACCTGCCCCAGATGCGGTACCGCGACGCGGTGCGTGGCCAGCTCCAGCACCTCGGTCGAGACGCCCTGCCCTTCGTGCCCAAGCACCCACGCCACAGGTAGCCGCAGGTCCAGCGTGTACAGCCCTTCGGCCGCATAGCCGCTGGTGGCCAGCACCGGCACCTGCGCGGTGTGCACCAGGTCCGGCAATTCGACATGCTCGAAAATCTCGAGCACGAAGTGCGCGCCCATCGCCGCGCGCAGCACTTTCGGCGACCAGCAGAACGCGGTGCCGGGACTGCAGTACACCTGCTTGATGCCGGCAGCGGCGGCGCTGCGCAGGATCGAGCCGACGTTGCCGGGGTCCTGCACGCCATCGAGCAGCACGCTGGCCATCACCAGCGCCGGCGCCGTCGCCGGCTGCGGCGTGTCGATCACGAACAGCAGGTGCACGCCATGCTCGACCTGACTGACCGCGTTGAATAGTGCATCGGGCAGCGCCGTCACCGGCGCGTTGACGGCGCCGCAGCGCGCGACGATGGCCTGTACTTCGGGATTGCCCAGTGCGCCCTCGGACACCACGCAGTGGCGCGGTGCGCCGCGCAGGTCGAGCCAGGTCTGGCACAGGTGCACGCCGTCGAGCAGGCTATGGCCGGCCTTGCGGCGGGCCTGCGAGCTGGTGGCGAGCGCCTTGATCTCTTTGTAGAACGGGTTGTCGCGCGAGGTGATGGTCTTCATGCGGTCACCCCATTGCCGACCATGGCGCCAAACAGGTCGGTCTGCAGCATCCCGCGCACCGGTGCGAACGAGCGGCGGTGCGCCGGCGACGGCCCATGCGCGCCCAGGCGTTCCAGGTGCAGCGCGGTGCCATAGCCCTTGTGCTGGTCGAAGCCGTATTGCGGATACTGTTCGTGCAGCTGCACGAGCGCCGCGTCGCGCGCGGTCTTGGCCAGGATCGACGCGGCCGAAATCGCATTGACCTTGTCGTCGCCCTTGACGATCGCGTGCGCGCGCACTGTCAGCTCGGGACAGCGGTTGCCGTCGATGAGCGCGATGGTTGGCGCATGCTGCAGCGCCTCCACGGCGCGCCGCATCGCCAGCATGGTCGCCTGCAGGATGTTGATGCTGTCGATTTCTTCGCACGAGCATTCCGCCACCGCCCAGGCCAGCGCCTGGGCGCGGATCAGCGGCGCGAGTTCGTCGCGCCGCGCGGCGGTCAGCTTTTTCGAATCGCGCAGGCCGTCGATCGGACGGCGCGGGTCGAGGATGACGGCGGCCGCAAACACGGGCCCTGCCAGCGGGCCGCGCCCGGCTTCGTCAACGCCGCACACGATGTCCAGTGCGGTGAACGGCCGGCCCCTGGTGGGCAGGCCGGGATACAGATTGATTCTGGTTTTTGTCATCTAGGTGTTCAGGGCGCCGTGCGCCCGATAATCTGCAGCACCGCCTGCGCGCTCTCTTCGGCGCTGTTGCGCAGCAGGCTGTGATGCATGTCGAGAAAGCGCTGCGCCAGGCGCTCGCGCCCTGCGGAGTCTTCCAGCTGGCGCCAGACGGCGTCGGCCATTGCTTCGGGCGTTGCCGCATGCTGCAGCAGCTCGGGCACGACGAATTCGCGCGCCAATATGTTCGGCAGGCCGATCCACGGCTGGTAACCCATGTGCCGCATGATCTCCCACGAGGCGCGCATGACCTTGTAAGCGATCACCATCGGCTTCTTGAAGAGCGCTACTTCGAGCGTGGCCGTGCCCGAGGCGACCAGCACCGCGTCGGCAGCGGCAATGGCCGTATGCGAGCCTTCGGCAGTCACGATCAGTTCCACGCCCTGCAGGCCGGCTGCGGTGACGATCTGGTCGAAATATGCCCGCTGGCGCTCGCCGGCCATCGGCACGACAAAGCGCAGGCCCGGATCGCGCGCCGCCAGCAACTGCACGGCGCGCACGAATGGCTCGGCCAGGTATTTCAGTTCACCCATGCGGCTGCCCGGCATGACGGTGACAACGCGCGCATCTGTTGGTAACCCCAGTGCACGGCGCGCAGCCGCCACGTCGGGTACCAGCGGAATCGTCTCGGCCAGCGGGTGCCCGATATACGTCACCGGCACGCCCGCAGCGCGGTAGATCGCTTCTTCGAACGGAAAGATGACGAGCATGTGCGACACGGCGCGCTGGATCTTCTTGATGCGGCCACCGCGCCAGGCCCAGATCTGCGGCCCGATGAAATGCACCGTCGGGATGCCCGCCGCGCGCAGCTGCTCTTCCAGGCCCAGGTTGAAGCCAGGGTAGTCTGCGCCGATGAAGGCAGCCGGCCGTTCGGCAATGAGGCGATCGCGCAGGCGGCTCTGGATGCCCTTGAGTTCGCGGTAGCGGGGGATGACTTCGAACAGGCCGCGCACGGTCAGCAGGTCCATCGGGACGTCGCTGACCATGCCCTGCTCGATCATGCGCGGCCCGCCGATGCCGTGGAAACGTGCAGACGGCAGGTGCGGCCGCAGGCCGGCCAGCAGGCGCGCCGCCAGCATGTCGCCGGACGCCTCGCCCGCCACCAGGGCCAGCGACACGTCGCGGCCCGCGGCGGACGGCACGCCTTCAGCGAACGATGCCACGGCTCGCGGTGCCGAGGAAGTCGCGCAACAGGCGAATGTCGTTCGCCGCTGCCGGCAGGCGCTCTTCTTCGGCCTGCAGCGCGGCTTTCGATTCTTCGAGCGTCAGGCCATTCCGGTACAGCAGCTTGTAGGCGCTGCGAATGCCATCGAGCTGCTCGCGCGTGAAGCCGCGGCGCTTGAGGCCTTCGAGGTTGACGCCGCGCGCACCGGCCGGATTGCCCGACACCAGCACGTACGGCGGCACGTCCTGCGTCAGGCTCGTGTACATGCCGATGAACGCATGCGCGCCGATCTTGCAGAACTGATGCACGCCAACGAAGCCGGACAGGATCGCCCAGTCGCCCACGTGCACGTGGCCCGCCAGTTGCGCGTTGTTCGAGAAAATCGTGTTACTGCCGACCTGGCAGTCGTGCGCCAGGTGGACGTAGGCCGAAATCCAGTTGTCGTTGCCCAGGCGCGTGACGCCTTCATCCTGCACCGTGCCCAGGTTGAAGCTGACGAATTCACGCACCGTGTTGCGGTCGCCCACTTCCAGCCGGGTCGGCTCGCCCTGCCACTTCTTGTCCTGTGGCGCGGCGCCAATGGAGCAGAACTGGAAGAACTTGTTGTCCTTGCCGATCGTCGTGTGGCCGTCGATGACGACGTGCGGCCCGATGACGGTACCGGCATCGATGCGCACGTTCGGGCCGACGATCGAGTAGGCCCCGACCTCGACCGAGCTGTCGAGCTGCGCCTGCGGATCGATGATCGCGGTTGGATGAATCTTGCTCATCACGTCTCCTTACTCGGGCGTGGATGCAGCCGGTGCCGCCCCGGCGCCTTTCATCGGCGCTTCGGCGGCGCCCCGGATCGTGCACATCAAGTCGCCCTCGACAGCGACCTTGCCGTCGACCGTGGCGACGGCCTTGTACTTCCAGATACCGCGCGAGACGCGCACGATTTCCACTTCCATGCGCAGCTGGTCACCCGGCTCCACTGGCCGCTTGAAGCGCGCATTGTCGATGCCGACGAAGTACACGACCGAGTTTTCATCCGGCTTGACGCCCATCGTCATGAACGACAGGATCGCGGCAGTCTGCGCCATCGCTTCGATCATCAGGACGCCCGGCATCACCGGCTTGTGCGGGAAGTGACCGTTGAAGAATTCTTCGTTGATGGTGACGTTCTTGATCGCGACGATGCGCTTGCCCAGTTCGACGTCCAGCACGCGGTCGACCAGCAGCAGCGGATAGCGGTGCGGCAGGTATTCCTTGATCTGATTGATGTCGAGGGTGGTGAGTTCTGGCGTGGTCATTGTTGTTGTTCTGTGAGGGTTTTAATGGTTTTCTCGAGCGCGCGCAGTTTTTCGCGCATCGAGCCCAGGTTGCGCACGATCGCGGCGCTGCGTTCCCATTCGGCGTTCTTGGCCAGCGGGTAAAAGCCCGTGTACTGGCCTGGCTGGAGCACCGAGCGCGACACCATGCTGCCCGAAGAGATATGGACGTTATCGGCGATCTCGAGGTGGCCCAGCACCATGGCGGCGCCACCGAACGTGCAGCGGCTGCCGATCTTGGCGCTGCCAGCCACGCCGACGCAGCCGGCCATCGCGGTGTGCGCGCCGATGTGGGTGTTGTGGCCGATCTGGATCTGGTTGTCGAGCTTGACGCCGTCTTCGATGATCGTGTCTTCGAGTGCCCCGCGGTCGATCGTCGTGTTGGCGCCGATGTCGACGTCGTCGCCGATCAGCACACGCCCGGTCTGCGGAATCTTGATGTACACGCCGCCTTCATTGGCAAAGCCGAAGCCGTCGGTGCCGATCACGGCGCCCGAATGCAGGATGCCCCGCTTGCCGATCTCGCAGCCGGCGTGGAACGTGACGTTCGCGAACAGGTGCGTGCCTTCGCCGATGACGGCGTTGCGCCCGACGTAGCAGCCGGCGTCGATGACGGCCTGCGCTTTGACGACGGCGCCGTCGTCGATCGTCACGTGCGGCCCGATATGGGCGCTCGGGTCGATCATGGCGCTGTCGGCAACGACGGCGCTCGGGTGCACGCCTGCGGGCGGCACATGGTCGGTCAGCGAGGCGAAATACTGCGCCGCGCGGGCGAAGTATGCGTAAGGGTTGGTGGTGACGATGCGCGCGCCTTCATAGGTCGCGGCCACCGTCGGGTCGTCCAGCGGCGACAGGATCAGGGCCGCGGCCCCGCTTTGCGCCGCCAGTGCGCGCAGCTTGCTGTTGGAAAGGAAGCTGATGTGCGAAGCGCCGGCCGTGTCCAGGGGAGCAATCGCCGTAACCTCGAGGTTCGGGTCGCCCACCAGCTGTCCGCCGAAGCGCTCGACCAAATCGCCTAGTCGAATGCCCATCTCGGTCTTTCAGTGTGAGTCAAAATCGGTACAGCAGAAAACACTGCAGACAGGTGTTACTTGTCGAGCAGCTTGAGGATCTTGTCGGTGATGTCCACGCGCGGATTCACCCACGCCGCTTCGACCAGCACCGCGTCGAGCTTTTCGGCTTCGGCATACTGTTCGACCAGCTTGTAGGCCTTCTGCGCGATCGCAGCGCGTTCTTCGTTCTTGCGCTGCTGCAGGTCTTCCTGGAACTCGCGCTGCATGCGCTCGACGTCTTTCTGCATGTTGAACAGCTCGCGCGCGCGGCGCGTGCGTTCCAGCTCGGCCAGACCGCTGCCTTCGGCGTCGAACTTCTCGGACGCGCCCTTGAACTTGCCAACCATCTCTTCGACGGCCTTCTGACGCTTGGAGAATTCGGCCGCCAGCTTGGCGTCGGCCGCCTTGGCCATCTTGGAGTCGGTCATCAGGCGCTCGGTGTAGACGAAGCCGATACGGCCCGTCGCCACCTGCGCCTGCGCCTGCGCCAGCGGCGACGCGCACACCGCGGCCAGCAGCAAGGCTGGCGCCACGGTGGGCTTGAAGCCGTCAGGCAGCGAGGCAATCAGATTTTTCAACATAAAGTCTCTCGCAATCGTTCTTCAGGACGCAGTGGGCCGGTCAGAAACCGGTACCCATCTGGAACTGGAAGCGCTCCAGGCGGTCACCTGGCAGCGAATTCAGCGGCTTAGCATAACTCAACTTGAGCGGGCCGACCGGGGAAATCCAGGACAGACCGATACCGGCCGAGTAGCGGAACTCGCCGAAGCGGATCTTCGCGTCCTCCTGGAACACCTGGCCGCCGTCGGCGAAGGTGAACCAGCGCAGGCTGCGGTCGGTGCCGCTGCCCGGGAACGGGAACTGCAGTTCGGCGTTGACGATGATGCGTTTCGAGCCGCCGATCGCATCGTAGTAACGCTGGTCGACCACGCCCAGCGACGAGCTTTCGTAGCCGCGCACCGAACCGATACCACCGGCATAGAAGTTTTTGAAGACCGGGTAGGCGCTGCCGCCAATGCCCTTGCCGTAATCGAACTCGCCGCGCAGGGCCAGCGTCATCCAGCGCGTGACCGGCTTCCACCACTGGTGTTCGTACACGAGGCGGTAGTACTTGGCGTCGCCGATCGCATCGACTTCGAAGTTGGCGCGCTGGAAGCGGCCGCGGCTCGGGGTCACGGCGCTGTCGCGCGTGTCGCGGCCCCACGCCACTGTCAGTGGAATCGCGTTGGTGGTGGCCGAACCGACACCGCTGGCCGGGCCGCCGTTCTGGCGCACGAAGGTCTGGTAGATGCTCGGCGACGATTCGTCGGTTTCCAGTTCGGTGCGTTCCAGGCCCGCGCCGAAGTAGACGGTGTCGGACTCGGAGAACGGCACGCCGAAGGTCATGTTGCCGCCGGTCTGCTTGACCGTGTAGGAACCGATGTTCAGCGCCGGTGGGCGTGACGTACGCAGGTACAGCGAGAACGCGCGCGAGATGCCGTCGTCGGTGAAGTACGGATTGGTCTGCGAGAACGCGATCGTCCGGTTGTACTTGCTGGTATTGAGTTCGATGCCGACCGTGTTGCCGCTACCGGCGAAGTTGGCCTGCGAGATCGAGGCGGTGAACGTGAACTTCTCGGACTGCGAGAAGGCGCCGCCGATCATGAAGTTACCAGTCGGTTTTTCTTCGACGGCGATGTTCACGTCGACCTGGTCGGACGTGCCTGGCGACTCGGGCGTTTCAACTTTCACGTCCTTGAAATAGCCCAGACGGTCGACGCGGTCGCGCGAGAGCTTGACGCGGTTGGCGTCGTACCACGAGCTCTCGAACTGGCGGAATTCGCGGCGGATGACTTCATCGCGGGTCACCGTGTTGCCGGAGATGTTCATGTGGCGCACATAAGCGCGCTTGCCCGGATCGACGAAGAACGTGAAGGCCACTTCGCGCTTTTCGCGGTTCAGTTCCGGGTTGGCCGTGACGTTGGCAAACGCGTAGCCGAAGGTGCCCAGGCGATCGGAGATCAGCTTGTTGGTGCCCTCTTGCAGGTCGCCCACGTAGGTCTTGCCCGGCTGCAGCAGGATCAGCTGCTTGAGCTCTTCTTCGCGGCCGAACATTTCGCCTTCGAGCTTGACGCTCGAGACGGTGTACTGCTCGCCTTCGGTGATGTTGAGCGTCAGGTAGATGTCGCGCTTGTCCGGCGTGATCGACACTTGCGTCGATTCGACGTTGGCTTCGAGGTAGCCGTGATTGAGGTACCACGACTTGATCTTTTCCAGGTCGCCGGTGAGCTTCTGCTTGGAGTACTGGTCGGCCTTGGAGTACCAGGTGAACCAGCCGGACGGGCGCAGTTCGAGCAACTGGCGCAGCTCTTTGTCGCTGAACGCCTTGTTGCCGATGATGTTGATGCCCTTGATCTTGGCAACGTCGCCTTCGTCCACGTTGAACATGATCGTGACGCGGTTGCGCTCGATCGGGGTCACGGTGGTGGTGATCTTCACGCCGTACAGGCCATGCGACAGGTACTGGCGCTTGAGTTCCTGCTCGGCGCGGTCGACCGACGCCTTGTCGAAGATCTTGGTCTGGGCCACGCCGATTTCTGACAGCGCCTTGACCAGCATGTCCTTTTCGAATTCCTTGGTGCCCGTGAAGTCGACTGACGAAATCGCCGGACGCTCTTCGACCAGCACGACCAGCACGCCGTTTTCTTCTTCGAGGCGGATGTCCTTGAAGAAGCCGGTTGCGTACAACGCCTTGATCGCGCTCGACGCCTTGACGTCGTCGAAGGTCTCGCCCACGCGCACCGGCAGGTAGCTGAACACGGTGCCTGCCTCGGTACGCTGGATGCCCTCGACCCGGATGTCCTTGACGACGAACGGGTTGACGGCCATGGCATTATTTGCGTACAGCGTGGCGCACAGCGCCACGACGGCGGAGCCGATCAGGCTGCGGCGAATGAACGGCAAGGCGAAACGATCTGGTTGTGATTTCATTGGCTGGATCAAAGGGTCACTCATTTGGACAACGATTGCATGGTGATTTGACTGGACTCTCGGGGAGCGAACCGCGGGCGGCTAGAGCAGCCGGCCCAGGTCGTTGAAGACGGCGAGCGCCATCAGCATGAACAGCAGGCCGATCCCGGCGCGCTGTGCGAACTCGACGACGCGCACAGAAACAGGACGCCCGGTCAAAACTTCCAGCGAATAATACAGTAAATGGCCACCATCCAGAACGGGAATTGGTAACAAATTCATGACGCCTAAGCTGATACTAATGAAGGCAATAAACTGTAAATAGCTGACGAGCCCAATACGGGCGGTCTGTCCGGCGTAATCGGCGATCGTGATGGGACCGGTCACATTTTTCAATGACGCTTCGCCGGTAATCATCTTGCCGATCATTTTCAGCGTCATCGTGGACGTTTCCCAGGTGCGCTCGGCACCGCGCGCAATGGCGTCAAATGGGCCTGAAGAGACAGTCACCATCTCGGGCGCCTGCGCCACCATCGCCTTGATCACGCCGCGGCCGTTGGCGTCCGCCTCGGGCGTGAGCGACAGCGTGACGGGCACGCCGGCACGCTGGACCTCGACCTGCAGCGCGCGGCCCGGCGCGGCGCGCACCGCGTCAATGAAGGCGATGCCATCGACGACCGGCGCGCCGTTCAGGCGCAGCACGAGGTCACCGGCCTGCAGGCCGGCGCGCTGCCCTGCCCCGTCGGCGATGACCTTGTCGATGCGCGGCTGCGGGCGCCACAGGTCCAGGCCCAGCGTGGCCATCACGTCGCTGTCGACATCGAGCTTGCCGATGACGGACGCCGGCAGCACCACGGTGTAGGCCCCGCCGCCCGTGCTGCGCAGGTCCAGGCGCGCATCGGTCTTGTCGACCGCCGCGTGCATGATCTGCCAGCGCAGCTCGGACCACGAGCGCACGGCGCTGCCATTGACGGCAACCACGGTCTCGCCGCCGCGCACGCCGGCGCGGTAAGCGTCCGACGATTCGGCCACGGCGCGCAGGCGCGCCGACGGTTCGTCCACACCATGCATGAAGAGTGCGGCCATCAGGGCGATCGCCAGCGCGAAGTTCGACAGAGGACCGGCGGCGACGATGGCGATGCGCTTCCAGACGTTCTGGCGCGTGAATTCGCGGTCCAGCTCACTCTTGTCGATCGGGCCGGCGTCGGGATCGCGGCTGTCGAGGAACTTGACGTAGCCGCCCAGCGGCAGCAGCGACACCGCCCACTCGGTCTGGTCGCGCCCGAAGCGGCGCGACCAGACGACGCGGCCCATGCCGATCGAAAAGCGCAGCACCTTGACGCCGCAGGCACGCGCCACCAGGTAGTGACCCAGCTCGTGGATCACGATCAGGGGGCCGAGCGCCAGCGCGAACGCCAGCACGGTGTAAAGCAGGGTCATTGGGCGGTATCCGTCAATCAGTGCAGGCTGGCGACTGCATGCGCTGCAGCCTCGCGGGCACGCGCATCCTGGGCCAGCACGGCCTCGATCGATGGCGCCGGGCCGTGTTCGACGGCGTCGAGTGCATGGCGGATCACGCGGTCGATATCGCGGAAACCAATGCGGCGCTCGAGGAAGGCGTCCACCGCCAATTCATTGGCGGCGTTGAGCAGTGCCGGGGCGGTGCCGCCGGCGCGCAGCGCGTCGAACGCGAGCGCCAGGCACGGGAAGCGCGTGAAGTCGGGCGGGAAGAACTGCAGCGCCGCCATCTGCGTCAGGTCGAGCTGGGCCACGCCTGACGCGATCCGGTCCGGGTACGCCAGCGCGTGCGCGATCGGCGTGCGCATATCCGGGTTGCCCAGTTGTGCCAGCACCGAGCCATCAACATATGACACCATCGAGTGGATCACGCTTTGCGGATGGATCACGACCTCGATCTGGTCGGCCGGCGCGCCGAACAGCCAGTGGGCTTCGATCACTTCGAGGCCCTTGTTCATCATGGTCGCCGAGTCCACCGAGATCTTGCGGCCCATGACCCAGTTCGGGTGCTTGCAGGCTTCGTCTGGCGTCACGTCGCCGAGCGTTTCGACGGCGCGGTTCAGGAACGGGCCGCCCGAGGCGGTCAGCAGGATCTTGGCCACGCCGGCCGCTGCCGGCACGCGGCCGAAGGCGGCGGGCAGCGACTGGAAGATGGCATTGTGTTCGCTGTCGATCGGCAGCAGCGTCGCCTTGTGCTCGCGCACGGCGTCCATGAACAGCTGGCCGGACATGACCAGCGCTTCCTTGTTCGCCAGCAGGATCTTCTTGCCGGCGCGCGCTGCGGCCAGCGTCGGGGCCAGGCCGGCGGCGCCGACGATGGCGGCCATCACGGTATCGGTGTCGTCGCTTGACGCGATATCGCACAGCGCCTGCTCACCGTATTCGACGCTGGTAGGCAGGTCGGCAATCAGCGCCGCCAGGCGTGCGGCCGCGTCGGCAGTACCGACCACGGCGCGCGCGGGGCGGCAGCTGCGGCAGGCGGCGGCCAGTTCTTCCACGCGGGTATGGGCGCTCAGCGCGTACACCTGGTATTGCTCCGGATGGCGCGCCAGCACGTCGAGGGTCGAGGCGCCGATCGAGCCGGTGGCGCCCAGGATGGTAATGCGTTGCATGTGAACTTCCTTCTAGAGCCAGGTGGCGATCAGCGCCGCCAGTGGCAGGACCGGCACGAGTGCATCGATCCGGTCCAGCACGCCGCCGTGGCCCGGCAGCAGGTTGCTGCTGTCCTTGGCGCCGGCGCGGCGTTTGAGCTGGGATTCGAACAGGTCGCCAACGACGCTGGCAACCACGATGAGGGCAATCACGGCGAACATGCCGAGCCAGCCCAGGCCAGCCTGCACGCGCACGGCGAACGTGCCTGCGAAGGCTTCGCCACCGAACAGCACCGTGCAGGCGGCCAGCACCAGCGTGACGAGTCCGCCGCCGATGGCGCCCTCCCACGATTTGCCCGGCGAGATGCTCGGCGCCAGCTTGCGCTTGCCGAAGGTCTTGCCGCAGACATAGGCAAAGATGTCGGCGGCCCAGACGATCGCCAGCACCGACAGCAGCAGCACGGCCGAATAATTGAACAGGTAGACGATGGCCACGAAACAGGCCACCAGCGAGATCGCATACAGCAAGCTCAGCAAGGTATTGGGCGTGCTGGACAACGGCGGCAGGCCGACCTTGAGCGTGGGCGCAAAGCGCAGCGCCCACAGCAGCACGCCGATGCCGAACCAGAAGGTCGGGTTGCCCTGCTCGCGCACGAAGAACGCGTAGGCAAAGGCCAGCGTCCAGGCGCCGGCGATCAGGAGTGCGCTACGGGCGCCGGGATTAAACAGGCGAAAACATTCCCAGATCGCGGCGCCGAAAAAGACGCAGGCCACCACCGCAAACGCCGTGTAATTGTTGGAGTATAAAACCGGCAGCAGGACTGCCAGCAGGACGAGTGCGGTGAGAATCCGGGTCTTGAGCATTTAGTTGGTCTTCTTCGCTACTTGGGCGCCGGTCTGGCCAAAGCGCCGTTCGCGCTCCTGGTAGGAGCCAATCGCCTCGTCCAGCGCCTTTGGCGTGAAGTCAGGCCAGAAGGTGTCGGTAAAGTGCAGCTCGGCATATGCCAGCTGCCACAACAGGAAATTCGAAATGCGTTCTTCGCCGCCGGTGCGGATGAACAGGTCGGGCTCAGGCGCATACGCCATCGCCAAGTGCGGCGCCAGCATCTCTTCACTGAACTCGGTGACGCCGGGGTTGGCTTTCACCATCTTGCCGGTTGCCTGCATGATATCCCAGCGCCCGCCATAGTTCGCGCACACGGTAACCGTCAGGCGCGTGTTGCCGGCCGTACGGCGCTCGGCGTTGGCGATCATGTCCTGCAGCTTGGCGTCGAAGCGGCTCAGGTCACCCACCACTTTCAGGCGGATATTATTGGCGTGCATCTTGGCGACTTCACGCTCGAGCGCCGTCACGAACAGGCGCATCAGCAGCGAGACTTCGTCGGCCGGACGGCGCCAGTTCTCGGACGAGAACGCGAACAGCGTCAGGTACTCGACGCCGCGCTCGACGCAGGCTTCGACCACGCCGCGCACGGCTTCGACGCCCTTGACGTGGCCGGCCACGCGCGGCAGCAAGCGTTTGGTTGCCCAGCGGCCGTTACCGTCCATGATGATGGCGATATGACGTGGCACGGCGGACGTGACGGGAACGGCGGTGGTCGAGCTTTTGAACATCATATTTCCATAAAACTGCGCCAGAGAACCGCGCTACAGAATTGCACCTGGCATTGCGCAATTGGCCAATCATAAGGCACGCGGACCGGCCGCGGCAAGTTGCCGGGGCCGGTCCGCAGGAAAGCCCGGGGGCTTGCCGATGAAATGCCTGCTTACACCGTCAGGATTTCTTTTTCTTTTTCGCTCAGCAGCTTGTCGATGTCGGCCACGGCCTTGTCGGTCAGCTTCTGGATTTCGTCGGACGAACGGCGCTCGTCGTCTTCCGATGCGGTCTTGTCCTTGACCATTTTCTTCAACGCTTCGTTGGCGTCGCGACGGATATTACGCACGGCAATTTTCGCGTCTTCACCTTCGGACTTGGTCAGCTTGACCATTTCCTTGCGGCGCTCTTCGGTCAGCGGCGGGGTCGGCACGCGGATCATTTCGCCCTGCGACGACGGGTTCAGGCCCAGGTCGGCATCGCGGATGGCCTTTTCGATGGCTGCCAGCATCTTCTTTTCGAATGGCTGGACGCCGATCGTGCGGGCATCGACCAGGGTCAGGTTGGCAACCATTGGCAGCGCCGTTGGCGAACCGTAGTAGTCGACCGTGACGTGATCCAGAATGCCGGTGTGGGCGCGGCCGGTACGGACCTTGGCCAGGTCGGCGCGCAGGGTTTCGATGGACTTGACCATGCGGTCTTGTGCGTTTTTCTTGACGTCAGCTAAGGACATGCTGCTCTCCTGTTGTTCAGTTAATTTAGACGTGGACCAGTGTACCTTCGTCTTCGCCCATGATCACGCGCGTGAGCGCGCCAGGCTTGACGATGGAAAACACCTTGATTGGCAGTTTCTGGTCGCGGCACAGTGCGAACGCGGTGGCGTCCATCACTTGCAGGTGCTTCGAGATTGCTTCGTCGAACGTGATGCTTTCGTAGCGGGTCGCGGTTGGATCCTTGTTCGGATCGGCGCTGTAGACGCCATCGACCTTGGTGGCTTTCAGGACGATCTCGGCCGAGATCTCGGCGCCGCGCAGGGCAGCAGCCGTATCGGTCGTGAAGAACGGATTGCCGGTACCGGCGGCGAACACGACGACCTTGCCTTCTTCGAGGTATTGCAGCGCTTTCGGGCGCACGTAGGGTTCGACGACCTGCTCGATGGCGATCGCCGACATGACGCGGGCGGTGATGCCGACGTGACGCATCGCGTCCGCCAGTGCCAGCGCATTCATGACGGTGGCCAGCATGCCCATGTAGTCGGCGGTTGCGCGGTCCATGCCCTGGGCGCCGGGAGCGACGCCGCGGAAGATGTTGCCACCGCCAATGACGACCGCGATCTGCACGCCCAGCTTGGCCACTTCGGCCACGTCGGCCACCATGCGTTCGATGGTGGCGCGGTTGATGCCGAACTGATCGTCGCCCATCAGTGCTTCGCCAGACAGTTTCAGAAGGACACGTTGGTAAGCTGGTTTTGTCATGATGAAGCGGCTCCTATAGGATGGTTCTGTGGTTCGAATTCGGGGCTGACCGGCGCCTCGTGGGCGGGTCTCATCCGTTGCGGGACGGATGGGATTGTAAAGCGGGTACGGCTTGGGGCGCGCTACGTAGGGTGGGCGGCTGCGCCGTCCACGCGGTGATCGTTGGCTACGCGGTCATCCGGAATGATAACGGAGGCGCAATATTCATCCTGCAAAACTTACGTTCGGATACCAAACCAAACCCGCTCCGACCGCCGCCCCATCATCGTGCTGCCAACCATCACCGCGCGGACGGCGTAGCCGCCTGCGCGGCCCGGCCTACGCGGCCCGACCCACCCTACAAAAACGGGCCTCACGGCCCGTTTGTTTGATTACTGCTTGTTGGCAGCCATCTGTGCTGCGACTTCAGCTGCGAAGTCGTCGACCTTCTTCTCGATGCCTTCGCCCACCACGTACATGGTGAAGCCCTTGACGGTGGTGTTTGCCGCCTTGATCATCTGTTCGATCGACTGCTTGTCGTTCTTGACGAACGCCTGGTTCAGCAGCGAGACTTCTTTCAGGTACTTCTGCACCGAACCGTCGACACGCTTGGCGACGATGTCAGCCGATTGTGGCTGCTTGCCTTCGGCGACTGCCTTGTCGGCATCTTCCTTGGCTTTCAGTTCAGCAACCGAACGCTCTTTTTCGATCATTTCTGCTGGCACTTGCTCCGACGACAGAGCGACTGGCTTCATGGCAGCGATGTGCATGGCCAGGTCCTTGCCGACTTGCTCGTCCGCACCTTCGAAATCGACGATGACGCCGATACGGGTGCCGTGCAGGTACGACGCCAGCTTGCCGGTGGTTTCGAAACGCTGGAAACGACGCACGGTCATGTTCTCGCCGATCTTGCCGATCAGGGCAGTACGGACGTCGTCGAAGGTACCGCCTTCGTGCGGCAGGGCTGCCAGTGCAGCGACGTCAGCCGGGTTGTTTTCGGCGACCAGGCGTGCTGCCAGGTTGACCATGGCCAGGAAATCATCGTTCTTCGCGACGAAGTCGGTTTCGCTGTTGACTTCGACGAGCGCGCCGACGTTGCCCGAAATATAGGTAGCAACAACGCCTTCAGCGGTCACGCGTGCCGATGCCTTCGATGCCTTGCCGCCCAGCTTGACGCGCAGGATTTCTTCAGCACGACCCATGTCGCCGTCGGCTTCGGTCAGTGCTTTTTTGCATTCCATCATTGGTGCATCGGTCTTGGCGCGCAGTTCGCCAACCATTGCTGCAGTAATAGCTGCCATAGTGTGTTCTCCTAAATGTGTATCCAGGGGCGCAGTCCGCTCAAATTGTGCGTTCTGCAAGTATTTAGCTTAAAAAAAGGGGGGCTCGACAGTACGGCGCCCCCTTCTATGTGGCAGCAGGCACATGGCCTGCCATCACTTATGCCTGCTCGGAAACTTCGACGAAGTCGTCGCCGCCGGCTGCCTTGACCATGTCAGCCACTTCGTTGGTCGCGCTGGCGCGGCCTTCGATGATCGCATCGGCAACGCCGCGTGCGTACAGGCTGATGGCTTTCGACGAGTCGTCGTTACCCGGGATGATGTGGGTGACGCCTTCTGGCGAGTGGTTGGTGTCGACGATGCCGATGACCGGGATGCCCAGCTTGCCGGCTTCGGTGATCGTACCCTTGTGGTAGCCGACGTCAACGACGAAGATCGCGTCTGGCACGCCGCCCAGATCCTTGATGCCGCCGATCGACTTTTGCAGCTTGATCATTTCGCGCGAGAACATCAGCGCTTCTTTTTTCGACATCTTCTCGACCGAGCCGTCTTCGACCAGGACTTCCATTTCCTTCAGGCGCTTGATCGACGTCTTGATGGTCTTGAAGTTGGTCAGCATGCCACCGAGCCAGCGCTGGTCGACGTATGGGACGCCGGCGCGTTGCGCTTCAGCTGCGATGATGTCGCGAGCCTGACGCTTGGTGCCGACCATCAGGATCGTGCCGCGGTTGGCGGAGATCTGCTTGATGGTTTTCATCGCATCCTGATACATCGCCATGGTTTTTTCCAGGTTGATGATGTGGATCTTGTTGCGATGACCGAAGATGAACGGTGCCATCTTTGGATTCCAGAAACGGGTCTGGTGGCCGAAGTGAATACCGGCTTCCAGCATTTCGCGCATAGTAACGGACATGTAATTCTCCAGGGTTGGGTCTTGAATGTGGCCAGTCACCAAGCAGGCACCCTTTTAGGGCCACATTCGCGATTTCTATCAATTAAAAAACTTTATTTTTACAACGTTGCACGATGTGAATCCGAGCAACCCGAGATTCTAGCGGAATTGTCAGCATTATTCAAGCGTGCAATCGCAGCCCGGCCAGGCAGGCGCCTCCCGCCGCCTTACAGCAGCGGCGCGACATCCCTTATAATGACGGCCATACTGCCCCGACCATTGCCACCCCGGTCGCCGGGCGCTCACCCGATACCACGCAGGATACGACTCTCCTATGGCCACCATCATCAAGACCCTCGAAGAAATCGACGGCATGCGCGTCGCTTGCCGCCTCGGCTCGGAAGTGCTGGACTATATCACTCCGTTCGTCAAGCCCGGCGTCACCACCGGCGAGCTCGACCGCCTGGCCTACGAATACATGGTCAACGTGCAAGGCACGATTCCGGCCACGCTCAACTACGCCCCGCCCGGCTACCCGCCGTTCCCGGGCTCGATCTGCGCCTCGCTCAACGACGTGATCTGCCACGGCATCCCGGGCGACCGCGTGCTCAAGAGCGGCGACGCACTGAACATCGACATCACGCCGATCACCAAGGAAGGCTTCCACGGCGACAACAGCCGCATGTACCTGGTCGGCGAACCGTCGATCATGGCGCGCCGCCTGGCCGAAGTCACCTTTGAATGCATGTGGCTGGGCATCGCCGCCGTCAAGCCGGGCAAGCACCTGGGCGACATCGGCTACGCAATCCAGCAGCACGCCGAAAAGAACGGCTACAGCGTCGTGCGCGAATTCTGCGGCCACGGCGTGGGCCGCTCGTTCCACGAAGAGCCGCAAGTGCTGCACTACGGCCGCCCGGGCACGCTCGAAGTCCTGCAACCCGGCATGATCTTCACGATCGAGCCGATGATCAATGCCGGCAAGCGCGACATCAAGGAAATGCCGGACGGCTGGACCATCAAGACGAAAGACCGCAGCCTGTCGGCGCAGTGGGAACACACGGTGCTGGTGACCGAGACCGGCGTCGAAGTACTGACGCTGTCGGCCGGCAGCCCGCCGCCGCCGGCGATCGCCCTGCCCCTGCTCGGGCCGGATTTCGCCGCGTTTGCCCCTGCCGCTGCGGCGGCATAAGGAGCCGGCCATGGGTCACGCCGAACGCCTGGACACTGTCCGCACCACGCTGCGCCAGCGCCTCAAGAATGAGCGCCAGCTCGTGTTCCAGGCGTTCCACGAAGACGGCATGCCCGAAAAACTGCTGCGCAACCTGCGCCAGGTCGTCGATGCGGTGCTGATCGACGCCTGGCAGGCGGCCGGCCTGCCCGCGGGCACCGCGCTGGTGGGCGTGGGCGGCTACGGGCGCGGCGAGCTGTTTCCGTATTCCGACGTCGACCTGTTGATCCTGCTGGCCGCCCCGCCGGACGCGATCACGCAGGCGCGCCTGGAAGGCCTGGTCCAGCTGCTGTGGGATCTGGGCCTGGAGATCGGCCACAGCATCCGCACGGTCGACGAATGCCTGATCGAATCCGCGGCCGACATCACCGTGCAAACGAGCCTGCTCGAAGCGCGCCTGGTCACCGGCAACGAGCCGCTGTTCGACACGCTGCAGCAGCGCTACCGCGAGGCGCTCGACCCGCAGGCGTTCTTCCGGGCCAAGACGGCCGAGATGCGCCTGCGCCACGCCAAGCACGAATACACGGCGTTCGCGCTCGAACCGAACGTCAAGGAAAGCCCGGGCGCGCTGCGCGACCTGCAGGTGATCATGTGGGTGGCCAAGGCCGCGGGCCTGGCCGACAGCTGGGGCCAGCTCGCCACGCGCGAGCTGATCACGCGCATGGAAGCGCGCCAGCTGATGGAAAAGGAAAGCGCCTTCAAGGACATCCGCATCCGCCTGCACCTGCACACCAGGCGGCGCGAAGACCGCCTGGTGTTCGACGTGCAGACGGCGATTGCCAACACGCTGGGCCTGGTCGAGACCGACGATGGGCCGAACGTGCGCCGCCCGAGCGAACTGCTGATGCAGCGCTACTACTGGGCCGCCAAGACCGTCACGCAGCTCAACACGATCCTGCTGCAGAATATCGAGGCCCAGCTGTTCCCGCAGCCGGCCGTCGCCTTCCCGATCAGCGCCCACTTTTTGCAGATGGGGAACCTGATCGACATCGCGCAGGACGACACGTTCGAGCAGACGCCCACTGCGATTCTCGAGCTGTTCGTCGTGATGACCGAGCGCCACGACATCAAGGGCATGACCGCGCGCGCGACCCGCGCGCTGTGGCATGCCCGCACCCGGATCGACGACGCGTATCGCGCCGATCCGGTCAACAAGGCGCTGTTCCTTCGCGTGCTGCAGGCGCCGCGTGGCATGGTGCATGCGCTGCGCCGCATGAACGAATTCGGCATCCTGGGCCGGTACCTGCCGGCGTTTCGCAAGATCGTCGGGCAGATGCAGCACGACCTGTTCCACGCTTACACGGTCGACCAGCACATCATGATGGTGGTGCGTAACCTGCGCCGCTTCACGATGCCCGAACACGCGCACGAATACCCGTTCTGCAGCCAGCTGATCGCCGACTTCCGCGATCGCTGGGTGCTGTACGTGGCCGCGCTGTTCCACGATATCGCCAAGGGCCGTGGCGGCGACCACTCCAAACTCGGCATGGACGACGCGCGCCAGTTCTGCAGCAGCCATGGCATGACCGAGACCGACACCGAACTGGTGGTGTTCCTCGTCGAGCAGCACCTGACGATGTCGCAGGTCGCGCAAAAGCAGGACTTGTCCGACCCCGACGTCATCGCGGCGTTTGCTGCGGTGGTCAAGGACGAACGCCACCTGACGGCGCTGTATCTGCTCACCGTGGCCGACATCCGCGGCACCAGCCCCAAGGTCTGGAACGCGTGGAAGGCCAAGCTGCTGGAGGACCTGTACAAGACGACGCTGCGCGTGCTGGGGGGCGAACCGCATTCGGCCGACCGCGAGCTGCGCGCGCGCCAGAAAGAGGCGCTGGCCACGCTGCGCCTGTTTGGCTTGCCGGTCGATGCGCACGAAGCGTTGTGGAAGCAGCTGGACGTCGCGTACTTTTTGCGCCACGACGCGTCCGACATCGCCTGGCAGACGCGCGCGCTGCACGACAAGGTCGACAGCGACAAGCCCGTGGTGCGGGTGCGCCTGGCGCCGATCGGCGAAGGCCTGCAGGTGGCCGTGTACATCAAGGATCAACCCGACCTGTTCGCGCGCATCTGCAGCTACTTCGACCGCAAGGATTTCTCGATCCTCGACGCCAAGATCCACACGACGCGCCACGGCTATGCACTCGACAGCTTCATGGTGGCCGACGAACACTTCGCCGGCAGCTACCGCGACATCATCAACCTGATCGAGCATGAGCTGAGCGCCCTGCTGGTGTCGCAGGAACCGCTGCCGCCGCCGTGCCGCGGGCGCCTGTCGCGCATGTCGCGCACGTTCCCGATTACCCCGACGGTCGAAGTGCGGCCTGACGAACGGGGCCAGTTCCACGTGCTGTCGATTGCTGCGAACGATCGCATGGGCCTGCTGTATGCAGTATCGAGTGTACTGACGCGCTACCGCATCAACCTGCACACCGCCAAGATCATGACGCTGGGTGAGCGCGTCGAAGACGTGTTCCTCGTCGACGGCCCTGCCCTGAATAACCCGCGCATCCAGGTCCAGCTCGAAACCGACCTGCTCGACGCGCTCAAGATCTGATATTGACTCCTCCACCGAAAAGCTTTGACAATGACCGAACCGCTCCGCCTCTCCAAACGAATGTCCGAACTGGGCCTGTGCTCGCGCCGCGAGGCCGATGAATGGATTGCGCGCGGCTGGGTGCGGGTGGACGGCCAGGTGGTGTCGGAGCTGGGCAGCAAAGTGCTGCCGACGCAGCGCATCACGGTCGAGCGCCAGGCCGCCGCCGAGCAGTCCAAGCGCGTCACGGTGCTGATCCACAAGCCGGTCGGCTACGTCAGCGGCCAGGCCGAAGACGGCTACACGCCGGCCGTGGCGCTGATCCGGCCCGAAAATCGCTGGGCCGACGATCCGTCGACGGAGCAGTTCCACCCGACCCAGCTGCGCAGCCTCGTGCCCTGCGGACGCCTGGACATCGACTCGGTGGGCCTCCTGGTACTGTCGCAGGACGGCCGCATCGCCAAGCAGCTCATTGGCGAGACGACGTCAATTGAGAAGGAATACCTGGTGCGCGTGGAGTACACCAAGCCGGGCACGCTGCCCGACAGTGAACTCAAGAAGCTGAAACACGGCCTGTGGATGGATGGCAAACCGCTGCTGCCAGCCAAGGTGCGCTGGCAGAACGAAGACCAGCTGAGCTTCACGCTGAAGGAAGGCCGCAAACGCCAGATCCGGCGCATGTGCGATATGGTGGGCCTGAAGGTGCTCGGCCTGAAGCGCGTGCGGATCGGGCGCGTCAAGCTGGGCGACCTGCCGGTTGGTCAGTGGCGCTATCTGACGCCGGAAGAAGGGTTCTAAGCCTTCCGATGCAATGCTGGCCGATATCGCGCGGCCGGATCACAGCTGCGCGGCCGGTGTACAGCTGGGGTCAGGTGCACAGCTGGGGTCACACAGCTGGGGTCAGGTCTGACATTCGGACACGAACTCAGCCTTAGTCACGCCCAATAGTGTCTTGACCAACACTAGCATTGCACTGTGACAGCTACTTCCGACTAATCCGGCTACCCGACTGCCGAGACCGTGTCCGAATGTCAGACCTGACCCCGGCTTTTTGCTGCCCAACTGCCGAGATCGTGTCCAAATGTCAGACCTGACCCCGGCTTTTCTACTGCAGGGAACGTTACGGTAGCGGCGCGTCCTCGGCCACCAGGCCTTCGGTGCGCAGCGCTTCCCAGAATGCCTTCGGGATCGCCATCTCCATCAACACCGCATTGCGCCGCAGGTGTTCGGGGCTGCTCGCGCCCGGGATGGTCGCGGCGACGACCGGGTGGGCCAGGCCGAACTGCAGCGCGGCGGCAGCCAGGTCGACGCCGTGGTCGACCGCTACTTTGCGCAAGCGGTCGCGCTGCGCCAGCTTGTCCGCATCGGCCGGGCCGTAATCGTAATTCGGCCCGCCGGCCAGGAAGCCTGAATTGAATGGCCCGCCGATGACGACCTTTGCGCCGCGCTCGGCGCACAGCGGGAACAGCTCGGCCAGCGGCGTTGTTTCCATCAGCGTGTAGCGCCCGGCCAGCAGGAAGATATCCGGGTCGGCGTCGCGCAGCGCGCGCAGGCATGGTTCGACCGTGTTCACGCCCAGGCCCCAGGCCTTGATGACGCCCTCTTCGCGCAGCTTCGTCAAACCTTCGAAGGCGCCGCCCGGACCGGATGCGATCCGGTAGTAATGGTCGAACTGGTCGCCAAACATGTCGGGCGACAGGTCGTGCACATAGACGATGTCGATGGACGCCAGCGCCATGCGCTGCAGGCTGTCTTCCACCGAGCGGCGCGCGCCATCGGCAGTGTAGTCGATGACCCGCTTGAAGGGCAAGGCGCCGACGAACGGCGCGGCAATTTCGCCCGGGCTGGATGGGGCCAGCAGGCGGCCAACCTTGGTCGAGAGCGTGTAGTCGGCGCGCGGGCGCCGGCGCAGTGCATGCCCGAAGCGGTGTTCGGACAGGCCGGCGCCGTAATGCGGCGCGGTATCGAAGTAGCGGATGCCGGCGTCCCATGCGGCGTCGGCGGTCGCCTGGGCTCCTTCGTCGCTGGTGGCGTGGTACATGTCGCCAAAGCCCGTGCCGCCCAGGCCCAGGCGGGTGATCGGTTGGTAGCGCTGTGTCATGGTGTGTCCTTTGTGCGTGAATCAGAAACAAATTCTGCCTGACGCACGCGGACCCCGTCGCACAGCAGGCTAGCGCCGGCGCCGTTCGATCTGCACCAGCGCCGCGCCCAGTACCTCGAGGTCGACCGGCTTGGCGAACAGGTCGTGAAAGCCTGCGGCGCGTGCTTCGGCGCGGTCTTTCTCCTGCGCGTAGCCGGTGACCGCGATCAGGATCGCATGGTCGGTCCCGGGCCTGGCGCGCAGCGTCCGTGCCAGTTCGAACCCATTCATCTCGGGCAGGCCGATATCGAGCAGGCACACGTCCGGCTCGAACAGCGGCAGCACGTCCAGCGCGGCGCGCGCCGAATGGGCAACCGATACCGTGTGGCCCAGCGTCTCGAGCAGCAACGCGAGCGTCACGGCGGCGTCTTCATTGTCGTCGACCACGCCGATGCGCAGCGCGGCTGGATTGCCCTGCGGCGTGTCGGTCCCGATAGCCGGCGCGGCGGCGGTGGCGCGCGACGACAGCGGCAGCGTGACCCGGAACGTGCTGCCGCAGCCCGGCCCGTCGCTGGCGGCGGTCACTTCGCCGCCATGCAGCTTGAGCAGGCTGCGCACGAGCGCCAGGCCGATGCCCAGACCACCCTGGCTGCGATCCAGCCCGCGCGTGCCCTGCGAGAACAGGTCGAACGCGCTGGCGATCAACTCGGGCGACATGCCGATGCCGTCGTCGCGGATCGCCAGGTCGAGCAGCGCGCCGCGCGTGGCCAGGCGCACCTCGATGCGCCCGCCCTCGAGCGTGTACTTGGCCGCATTGCTGAGCAAATTGGTCATGACCTGCACCAAGCGTTTGCGGTCGCCCACGACCAGCGCCGGCGCCGGCGCCGCCTCGAGCACCAGCCGATGGCCGTGCTTCTCGATCAGCGGCCGTACCTGTTCGACCGCGTCGGCCAGAACATCCTTCAGGTCGAGTTCGACGAATTCGAGCTCAACCTTGCCGCGCGTGACGCGCGACACGTCGAGCAGGTCGTCGATCAGGGACGTCATGTGGCCGGCCTGGCGCGCGATGATGTCGGCGGCGCGCTGCACCATGCCTGGCTGGAGCTCGAAGTTCGACAGCATCGTGGCCGCCGAGACGATCGGCGCCAGCGGATTGCGCAATTCGTGCGCCAGCATCGCGAGGAATTCATCCTTGCGCTGGTCAGCGCGGCGCAGTGCCTCGTTCAGCGCTTCCTGGTCCGTCAGCGCCCGGCGCAGTTCGATCTGGCTCATGACCTGGTGCGCCATCGTCGTGAGCATGAACTGCTGCTGCTCGGTCAGCCCTTCCGGCCGCGGTTTCTTGTCGAGCACGCACAAGGTGCCGAGCGGTACGCCGTCGCGCGTGCGCAGCACGGCGCCGGCATAAAAGCGCAGGCCGCCATCGGCCGTGACGAGCGGATTGCAGCTGAAGCGGGGATCGTCCTGGGTGTCGGGCACGATCATCTGCTCTTGCTCCAGCAGGGCGTGGCGGCAGATCGAATTATCGAGCGGCATTTCGCGCGTGCCAAGGCCGATCTCCGACTTGAACCACTGGCGCCCGCGCGCAATCAGGTTGACGGCGGCGATCGGCGCGTCGAGCAGCTGGCTGACCAGGCGCACCACGTCATCGAACGAGCGTTCCGGCGGCGTATCGAGGATGCCGAAGGAATCGAGCACGGCGAGGCGTGCATCTTCATCGAAGTTGGCGGAATTGGACGTCATCGCGGAAAAGCTTCAAGTGGCACGGTAAAAGGAAGCCGGCATCGGCAAAGGGAAAGGCAAAGGGAAAAGCATGATCGGCAGGCCCGGACCTGCCTTTTGGCTACCCATTATAAATACCAAACCGCTACCCTGCATGTGCACGGCGTCCACGAAACTGTGCATGCCCGCCTGAGAGGCCGCTAGTTGCGGTTGCGATCGGCGAGAAACTGGATGGCGCGGGGATGCTGCGGGTTGGCGAAGAAGTCGCCGGGCGTGCCCTTTTCGAGGATTTTACCTTCGGCCATGAACCAGATGCGGTCGGCCACGTCGCGCGCAAACCCCATCTCATGGGTCACGCAGACCATCGTCATTCCTTGTTGCGCCAGTGAGCGCATCACTTGCAGCACCTCGCCCACCATCTCCGGATCGAGCGCGCTGGTCGGTTCGTCGAACAGCATGATCGAAGGCCGCATGGCCAGCGCGCGGGCAATCGCCACGCGCTGCTGCTGGCCGCCGGACAGCGCGTCCGGATAGGCGCCGGCCTTGTGGGCCAGGCCCACCTGGTCGAGCAGCGCCATCGCCTGTTCCCTGGCCTCGGCCTTGCTGGCGCGCTTTAACTGCACCGGCGCCAGCATGCAGTTCTCGAGCGCCGTCAGGTGCGGAAACAGGTTGAACTGCTGGAACACGAAGCCAATGCCGGCGCGCAGCGCGTTCACGTCAAAGCCTTTGGCATGGATGTCGCGCCCGTCGATGGCGATGCGGCCACCGTCGATGTCTTCGAGCCGGTTGAGCGTGCGGATCAGCGTCGACTTGCCCGACCCCGATGGTCCGCAGACGACCAGCACTTCATTTTTTTCGACGCGCTCGGTGATCCCCACCAGCGCGTGATAGTCACCGTAATACTTGTTGACGTTATCGAGAACGATCATCGTTCGCTTCTTTCAAGAATTCAGCTGGCACCGACCGGCCGCCGCTGCAGGCGCCGTTCGAGCAGGAAGGCCAGGCGCGACAGGCCGAAGCACAGCAAAAAATAGGTCAGCGCCAGGATCAGGTACACCTCCACCGACCGGGTGAACACGAGCGTGTTGATCTGGGTGGCGATGAACGAGACTTCCGACAGGCCAATGATGTACCCGAGCGAGGTCGCCTTGATCGTCGAGACCAGCTGGTTCACGATCGACGGCAGGCCGTGGCGCAAGGTCTGTGGCAGCACGACATGGCGCAGCGCCTGGCCGTAGCCCAGGCCCAGCGAGCGGGCGCTTTCGAGCTGCCCTTTCGGCAGCGCGCGGATGCCCGCCGCCACGATCTCGGCCAGATACACGCTGTCGAACACCACCAGCACGATCAGCATCGTCATTGCCTGCGAGGTCTTCACGCCGGTCACGGCCGGCAAGAAGAAATACACCCAGAACAGCACCAGCAGCAGCGGCACGGCGCGCACGAGCTGCACGAACGCGCCCACCGGCAGGCTGACGACGCGGCGGCGGCTCACGCGCGCGATGCCGAGCATCAGGCCGAGCGGCATCGCCAGCACCAGCGCGGCGCCGGACAGCAGGATGGTCAGCACCAGGCCGCCCAGCGGGCCGTCCGGGTATTGACCGACCAGGAAGTACAGCCAGTAGGTATCGATCAGTTCCAGCATCGGGACACTTTCATGGTCAAGCCGCCGTGCGCACCGGATAACGGCGCTGGAACAGGTAGGCCGCCGCCGAGATGATCAACGAGACGGTCAGGTAAGCCAGCGTGGCGAAGGTGAACGCTTCCAGGCTGCGAAAGCTCGCCGTCTCGACGCGCGCGGCCTGGTACATCATCTCGGCCGCGCCGATCACGGTGGCCACGCTGGTGTCCTTCCACAGATTGACCGTCTGCGACAAGAGCGGCGGCACCGAAGCGCGCAGCGCCTGCGGCAGCAGCACGAGGCGCACCGCCGCGGCGCGCCCCAGGCCCAGCGAACGGGCTGCTTCCAGCTGGGTCGCGGGCACCGCGCGGATCCCGCTGCGGATATCCTCGGCCATGTGCACGCCACTGTAGAGCGTGAGCGCGATGACGGCGCACACCACTTCGGGATTGTTCGCGTACAGGATCTCGCGCAGGCCCTCGGGCAGCAGCTCGGGGAAGGCAAAATACCAGAACAGCAGGTGCGCCAGCAGCGGCACGTTGCGGATCGATTCGACGAGCGTGGTGCCGACCGCGCGCAGCAGCCCGGACGTCGACGTGCGCATCACCGCCACCAGCGCGCCGAACGGCAGCGCGAAGGCAAAGCTGATCACGGTCAGCTGGATCGACAGGATGAAGCCCTGCACCAGCCAGTCATGGTACTCGCCGGATTGCAGGATGGTCGGATCGAACAGCGCCAAGGTCAGATCTTGTCAGTGCTGATCTTGAAGGTCCGCTTGGCGATATTGGCGCGCGTGCCGGGGCCATACCACTTGACGAACAGGTTTTCGGCCGCGCCATTGGCTTCGAGCTCGCGCAGCGCCTGGTCGACGACCGTCTTGAGCCCCGCCTCGCCTTTGCGCAGACCGAGGGCGATCGGCTCGACGCCGATCGACTGCGGCAGGATCACGAAGTCTTTCGCGGCCGGGCCCAATTTGCCGTAGTCGGCCAGCAGCGACGACTCGTCGTTCACGTAGGCCGCGCCCTTGCCCTGGCGCAGTGCCTGGAACGCTTGCTGGGTATTCTCGAAGGTGACAATGCTGGCCGTCGGTACGGCCTTCTTCATATTGGTTTCCTGGGTGCCGCCGCGGACCGTGACAACCTTCTTGCCCGCCAGTTGCGGCAGCGCCGTGATGCCGCTGTTCTTGCGCACCATGACCTTCGAACCGGTGACGAAATGCGTCAGCGCGAAGTCGACCTGCGCTTCACGTTCCTTGTTATGCGTGAGCGTGGCCGCCAGGATGTCGACGTGGCCCTGCTGCAGCTCGGGGATGCGGGCCGACACGGCCAGCTGCTTGAACACCGGCTTGACGCCGATTTTCTTGGCCACGGCGGTAGCGACGTCGATCTCGTAGCCCACCAGCTGGCGCGTCTTCGGGTCGATGAAGCTGTTCGGTTCATCGGTGCCAAGCACCCCGAACACGATCTGGCCTTTTTTCTTGATGTCGGCCAGCTGGTCGGCTTTAGCCAGGCCCATGGTGAGCGAACTACCCAGCGCAACGGCGCACAGGATGAGGGAACGGCGGTTGATCATGCAAAAATCTCCAGCAACAATATTCGATGATCGTAGTATAGAACAAACAGTTATATGGAAAAACTAATTATTCGCCATAAGATAATACTGTTTCGCATATATGAACCGATAGCCGCCCGATGAGGCGTGCGACCGATCCGACGCAATATTGTCATAATGACCCGTCACGAATCCGGAACATCCCATGCTGCTCGCTACCTACAACGTCAACAGTATCAACAGCAGGCTGGACGCCCTCTTGCACTATCTCGAGGAGCGCAAGCCCGACGTCGTGTGCCTGCAAGAACTTAAGGCGCCGCAAGAGAAATTCCCGATCGCGGCGATCGAAGCGGCCGGCTATCACGCGCTGTGGCACGGGCAGAAAAGCTGGAATGGCGTCGCAATCGTCACGCGCGAGCCGGCCCAGGAAGTGCAGCGCGGCCTGCCGGGCGACGACGCCGACGAGCAAAGCCGCTACCTCGAGGTGGCCTACCAGGGCATCCTGATCGCCTGCCTGTACCTGCCAAACGGGAATCCGGCGCCCGGCCCCAAATACGACTACAAGCTGGCCTGGATGGAGCGCCTGCGCCTGCGCGGCCTGGAGCTGCTCGCCGCCGGCGTGCCGGCCGTGCTGGCCGGCGACTTCAATGTGATCCCGACCGAGCGCGATGTCTACAAGCCTGAGCGCTGGGTCGACGACGCGCTGTTTCGCGACGAGACCTGCGCTGCCTTCGGGCGCCTGATGGAACAGGGCTGGCTCGATTCCCTGCGCGCGCTGCATCCCGACGAGACGATCTACACGTTCTGGGATTACTTCCGCAACGCGTTCGGGCGCGACGCTGGCCTGCGCATCGACCACCTGCTGCTGAGCCCTGCACTTGCGCCGGCACTCAAGGCGGCCGGCGTGGACAAATTCATGCGCGGACGCGAAAAGCCCAGCGACCACACGCCGACCTGGATTGAGCTCGACCTGAGCAAAATTCCGAACAAATCCGCCTGACCCAATTCACGACGGCGCCCCCCCATCAATGCGCCGCGACCACCACCATAAGGAATCCTCATGAAAAAACTTCTCGTTCTCGCCGCCGCCCTCGCCCTGCCGATCGGCGCGCAAGCTGTCTCGATGCCAGGCTTTTGCGCCAAGGGCATCGGCTCGGCCGAAGCCAAGGTCTGCGGCCATCCCGGCTCCGCTGAATCGGAAGGCCTGATCTACGCGATGTACCGCGCAGCGCTGGAAAAAATCGATGCCGGCGCCGGCAAGACCCTGCAGGAACAGCACACCAAGTGGTGGGACGGCGTCAAGCAATGCGCCGATGCCAAGGACATGACCACCTGCATCAACAATGCTTACGGCACCCGCGCGATGCAGCTGCAGACGGCCTACAAGGTCACCAAGGCCAAGGGCCCGGTGAAGTACACCTGCAGCGACAAGAGCAAGATCACCGCCTTCTTCCTCGAGACCACACCAGCGTCGATGGTCGCAGCGCGCAACAAGGAACACGTGCTGCTGCGCGGCGAGCCAAGCGACAACGGCGTCGCCTACGGCAACCGCGGCGAACAGTTCAAGGAACAGAATGGCAAGGTCACCATCAAGTGGGGCGAGAACGCCAAGGAACTGAGCTGCAAGAAGGCGTGATGAGCGCTTGAACCCGCACTGCGGGATGCTTGACGAAGGGCGAACATGCGCTATGCTGTTCGCCCTTTCTTCATCTCGCCGCCACCATGCTTTCGCCCGAACAGCTCTTCGGTTTTCTTGCCGCCGCCATCCTGATCACGCTCTCTCCCGGGCCCGACAATCTGATGGTGCTCAGCACCGGCATCGCCAAGGGGCGCCTGCGCGGCGTGGCCTTCGGGCTTGGCTGCGCCTTCGGGTGTCTTAGTCACACGCTTCTGGCCGTCATTGGCGTCAGTGCGTTGATCGCGGCATCACCGACGGCGTTCACGGCGCTCAAGGTCGCGGGTGGTCTGTACCTGATCTGGATGGGCTGGGGCGCGATTCGCAGCCGTGGCGGTGCGCGCGTCTCTGGTGAGAGATTGTCGAACGAATCGGCGCAGCGCCTGTTCGCCAAAGGCCTGGTGGCTGCGGCGATCAATCCGAAAGTGGTGCTGTTTTTTCTGTCGTTCCTGCCGCAATTCGTTGTCGCGGCGCGTGGCGACGCCAATCTGCAGATCGGTGTGCTTGGACTGGTCTTCACGCTGCAGGCGGCCGTGATCTTCGGCCTGCTCGGCTACTTCTCGGGCACGATCGGCGGTTGGCTCAATCGCACCCCCACGGCCGGCATGTGGCTCGACCGGATCGCGGGGGCGGTGTTCATCGGACTGGGGCTACGCTTGATCGTGGCCCGGTAGTCACAGCATCGTTATGCCGACGGCTCGTGGATCGGGCAGCGGTTGAACTCCGAGCGGAATTCGCGCGAGGTGGCCATCACCTGGCGCCGCGCGCGGTTGACTGACCCGAGCGGGCGGTGTTCGACGAGGCAGTTCCACTGGTCGTAGGCGATTTCGTCTTCCAGCTTTTCCAGCGACGCATCCCAGCTGGTTTGCGGGGCCAAGCGCACGCGCGCCACGGCGATGAACGGGCTCAGTTCCTGTGGCCACTCGACCGAGGCATCCTCGATCGGCATCTTCTCGACATCGACGTTCAGCTGCACGCGCAGTTCCCACTCGCCGCCCTGCGACGCGAAGTGCGAGCCGATCGCGTGGCGCTGCGCGTCGTCTTCGGTCTTGATCGATGCGCCATCGAGCGCCAGCAGTTCAGGCGCGACGGGCGCCAGCGACAGCTTGGCCATGTACTGGCCGTACAGGTATGGCGTCTGGCTGAAGTAGGTTTCGCCCAGCGGATGGTGCTGCGGTTCGCCGCCCAGCGCCTTGAGCATGCCGCTCTCGCCACCGACCGCTTCCAGTGCATTTTCAGCGGTGCGCAGCACGGCCGAGATGATCTTCTTGCCGGTTTCCGATGCGTTGGTGGTCGCTGCCAGCATCTTCACGCTTTTCAGGAACCCCTGCGGATCGGGCGCCGAGAACACCGGGCCGTTCACCATCAGGAAGTCCTGCGAGTTGCCGCTCTTGGCCGTGTCGAAGCGCTCGCCCGGCACGTTCAGCACCTTCATTGCCACGGCGCGGTGGGTCGAGACGCCATCCGGCAGCTGCTCGGCCGGTGGCGACGACCATCGCAGCAGCACGTCATAGGTACCGGCCTTGCCGAACAGGCCCTGGGCCAGTTGCGGCGGCAGGTTGTCCAGCACGGTCAGCTTGCCGCGCACCAGGGCGTGGCCCTTGGCGTGGACGGCGCGGCTGGCGTGGCCTTCGGCATCCGCCACCTTCTTGGCCATATTGGCAAACACGGTTTGGAGGGCGTGGATGGTCTCGGATTCGTCGAGGCCGACGTGTTCGAACTCGCTGCGAAACACGAGGGGATTGGCTGGTGCGGTGGTCGTCATTGGTGGCTCCTGAAATGAAGCATCCAATGTAGCGAACTTCGCCCATGCGCGATGTTCGCCAGAGCACCGTCCCGACCATGCGCCGTTACAGCGTGACCACCACCTGCGCCGCCTGGCCAGCCTTCGCCGCAACCGGCACTTCCAGCAGGTGCTGCTGGGCGTTGAAGACGAAGCGCACGGCGCGTCCGTCGACGGTCACCGCCCGCGGTTTGGCCGCCACGTTGTGCACCTTCAGCGAAAAGCCCCGTGGGACGGCGGTCATTGCCTTGCCGGTTTCGGTGGCAAAGCCGATCTCGAGCCGCGTTTTGCCATCGGCTTCACGCAGCTTGCTGGTGAAGCGCACGATCTCGTACTTGCCCGCCGCGAAAGCGCCCGCCGTCTCGCCATCGTCGTCATACAGCTTGCCGCTCGAGGTCTTGACCGAGGCATCGTGGTAGTAGTGCAGGTCGATGTGACGGCCCGTGTAGTCGCGCGTCGTCTGGACCACCTTCGCCATCGGCACGAACGCGCCGGCGCGCACATAGACGGGGATATTGGCGTCGACCGGCCGCACGGTCTCCAGGATGCCGCCCTTGTGCGCCTGGCCCGTATGGAAGTCGAACCACACGCTGCCCGTGGCCGGGAAGTACACCTCGGCGCGCGTGGCGCCCGGCTTGACGATCGGCGTGACCAGGAAATCCGGGCCCCACAGATAGGTCGACGAGCGCTCGACCGGCTGGGCCGGATCGGCCTCGACGAACATCAGGGGGCGCATCAACGGCATACCGGTCTGCTGGTTGTCGAAGGCGATCGTGTAGTTATACGGCAGCATCGCGTAGCGCAGCCACACGGCTTCGCGCGCCAGCACCTTGGTGCGCTCCGAGCGCAGCACCGGCTCGGACGCCACCGCCTCTTGCGCATGCGGGCGGAAGATCGGCTGGAACACGCCGTACTGCAACCAGCGCACGTACAGTTCGTCGTCGAGCACCGCGCCGGCAAAGCCGCCCAGGTCCGAGTGCATGTACGCCAGGCCTTGCATGCCCATCTGCAGCGAGATTTCCATCTGCGACTGCAGGCCGCCCCAGCTGCGGCTGACGTCACCCGACCACGGGATCATGCCGAAGCGCTGCGAGCCTGAGTAACCGGCGCGCATCAGGATGAACGGGCGCTCGGCCGGGAACTCACGCCGGTAGCCTTCGGCGATCAGGCGCGCCCAGTCGTGGCCATAGACGTTGTGGACCTGATCCGCCGTACCCGTGCCGTGCACCAGGTTCGACGGATGCAGTTCCGGCTCGCCCAGATCGCCCCACCAGCCCGTGACTCCGCCCTTTTTCAGGTCGCGGTAGATGTTCCACCACCAGTCGCGCCCCTCCTGTTTGTACAGGTCGATCAGGCCCGTGTTACCGAAGTAGAAGTCATACGTGGCCGGCTTGCCGGCGCCGTCCAGCGCCAGCACGTTCTTGTCGACCGCTTCCTGCCAGCGCTTGGACGTGGTCAGGACGAACGGCTCGGTGATGACGACCGTCTTGACGCCCTTGGCCTTGAAGTCGGCCATCATTTTTTCGGCGTGCGGGAACGTGTCGCGGTCCCAGTCCATATTGCCCATCGTGCCCTGCACCGTCTTGCCGAACCAGTACAGGTCGAGCACGACGGCGTCGAGCGGAATCTTCTCTTGCGCAAACTTGTCGACGATGGCGCGTGTCTCGGCCTCGGTCTTGTAGCCGAAGCGGCTGGCGAAGTTACCGAAGGCCCAGCGCGGTGGCAGCGGCTGGCGGCCCGTCAGGTCGGTGTATCCGGCCATGACGGCGTCCCAGGTGTCGCCCGCAACGACCTGGTACGTCTTGCGCCCGCCGATGACTTCATAGCGCAGCGTGCCGTCCTTGCGGCTGTCGAAATCGAGCCAGCCGACCTGCGGATTGTCGAAGTGGATGGCGTATTTTTTCGACGACAGCGCGACCGGGATCGTGAAGTTGAGCAGTTCGGAGCGTTCGGCGTAGCCATAATCAGCCTTGTTGTACAGGCGCAGGCGGTTGCCGCGCCGGTTCATGCCAAGGGCACGCGCTCCGCCGCCGTAAAGCGCCTCGCCGTCGTCGAGACCGAATTCGATGGTGTCCATGCCGTCGACGCGGCCAAAGCCACGTTTCTCGGCCACCAGCGGCTTGCCCTTGTACGTGTACGCGATGCGAAACGGTTTGCGCTCGACCGTGACCGCGATGCCGTCGGTGGCGTACGTGATGCGCGCGCCATCGTCCTTGAAGGTCGCCGGGGCCTGGACCGGGGCCAGGATCACGGCATGCGAGGCCGGGTCCAGCTGCTCGCCATTCGGGATGAAGGTGGTCTCGACAATCGCGCTCGAATACGGCTTGATCAGGTAGCGCCCGTCGGCCGTCGCGATCTCGAGCGTGTTGCCGTTCTGCGTGACGCTCTTGAACTGGCGCTCGGCGTTCTGCGCGAACGCGAACGTGCTGGTGGCCAGTGGGAGTGCGGTGATGCACAGGGCAAGGCGGGCGATCGTGGCTGTTGTCATGGCGTGGTTGTCGTTATGTCAGGTTGTGCGGCTGCAGCCGAAGCATGACAGAATTCGGCCGCCACCAACAGCCTCCCTCTACATGAAACCTGAAGACCGTTCGCCGCCTGGCGGGTACCGAGCGTCAGCAGCATCAGGCGGCCCTGGCCATCGGCGCGTTCGTTCGTCACGACGATGATGCGGCCTTGCGGATCCTGGCTCAGCGCCGATACCGACGGCGTCGAGAATTCATCGTCGGTCTTCCTGTCGAAGCCCGGCACCAGCGCCGAGATGTCCTTCCACGAGTTGCCGCTGTCGTCCGACCAGGCCAGATAAGGCCGGCCATGCAGTTTGTCGAAGCCGCCGATCACCAGCGTCCCCGGCTTGTCGCGCAGCGGCAGGAAGGCGCCGATGTACGGATAGCTTTTGGCACTGGTCAGCGGCTCGTGCAGTACGAACCGGAAGCTGCGGCCATTGTCCAGGCTGCGCAGCAGGCCGCCTTCGACACCGACGTAGACGATCTCGGTGCCCGGCACCGGTTCGATGAACTGGACATTGCGGTTTTCCAGCTCGGGCAAGGTCAATGGCAGCTTGGGCTCGCCCGCCAGCGCGCCGCCGTCTGCGGAGAGGCGATACGCTTCGACGAACGCCATGTCGAGCGGGCATTCGCCGCCGACCAGCACACGGTCGCCCAGCACGTGGAACTTGGTCGCGTAGCACATCTGCGAATCCTTCGAGCCCCGGATCACTTGCCAGGTCGTGCCACCGTCGCTTGAGGTGAGCAGGTTGTTGCCGCCGCCCGCGTTGCTGTATAGCCGGTTGCCGGCCAGTTTCACATCCTGCATCGACAGCGTTTCGCAGAAGTCGTCGTTGCAGGTGCGCAGATCCTGGTCGCGCGGCGCGAAGCTGATCGCAGTTGGCCCCAACGAGCAGGTCGAGTGCTCATTGCTGGTCCCGGGCGTATCTGCCCACGGTTGCATCAGCCACACGTCCTGCCCTACCAGCTTGATCTTCGGCGAACGCCCGATGAAGTCGCCAACCGGCGCCATCGCGCACCCGCCCAGATCCACGGGGCGCCAGGTCGAGGCCGCAGTCAGGGGCAGCGATGTGCGCAGGACGGCCGAGCCTTCCGTCGCGCTGTTGGCCAGCGACAGGTAGGCGCTGTCGCCCCGGAACACGACGGTGTCCATCGCGCGCGCGGTCGACGACAAGATGTCGAGCTTTGTTGCGACCGGCGTGACGGCCACTGGTGGCGGGACCGGCACCGCCGGGTTGTCCGAGCCGCCGCAGGCGGTGACGAGGGCGCCGAGCAGCAATGCGCAGGCGAGGCGGACGGCCATGGGCCGGGTGTGGTCGATCATGCGAGTCTTCCGGATCTTGTGGATATTGTCAGTGCGCGATTCTAGGCAATGACCGGCGCTCGCTTGCGGGTTTATTGTCCGTCGACTGTCGTGAAACTGTAAGCACCGCGCAGCGTGCCCGACGATGCGTCTTTTATCCAGATGGCATAGAATCGTCGGATTTTGCGCGCCGGCCTGACCGGGGCGCAGTCGCAGAGGATTTGTATGGACACGACACTTGGGCGCCCGGTCAGCCAGACCCGCTCATTCGCCACGATCGCGCTGATCGAGTTGTGGGAGCGCTTCGGCTACTACGGCATGCAGGCGCTGATCGTCTACTTCATGGTGCAGCGCCTGGGGTTCGACGACACCCGCGCCACGCTGGTGTGGGGCGCAGCCGCCGCCCTGATCTACGTCGCGCCGGCGATCGGCGGCTGGATCGGCGACAAGGTGCTCGGTACGCGCCGCTCGATGGTGATCGGCGCCATCATCCTCTCGCTCGGCTACGCGCTGATGGGCATCCCGACGACCAACACCTGGCTGACGTTTTCGGCGCTTGGCGTGATCGTCGTCGGCAATGGCCTGTTCAAGCCCAATACCGCCAACCTGGTGCGCAAGATCTACGAAGGCAACGACTCGAAGATCGACAGCGCCTTCACCATCTACTACATGGCCGTCAACGTCGGCTCGACGGTCTCGATGCTGGCCACGCCGGCCATCAAGGACCATGTCAACGCCAACTACGCCGGTGAACTGGGCTGGCACGTGGCGTTCGCATTCTGCAGTGTCGGCCTGTGGGTCGGCCTGATCACCGTGGGCCTGTTGCGCCGCACGATCGGGCATATCGGTTCGCCCCCGGATAACTTGCCGCTCAACTGGGGCAAGCTTGCGCTGGTGCTGGGCGGTGGCGTGCTGGCCGTGATCGCATCGGCCTTCATCCTCGAATACGGCTGGCTTGCGCGCCTGTTCGTGTACCTGGCGGGGCTGGTCGTGCTGGGCATCTTCATCCACCTGATCCGCACCAGCCAGGCCAGCGAACGCTCGGGCCTCGTCGCCGCGCTCGTGCTGACGCTGCAGACGGTCTTCTTCTTCATCTTCTACCAGCAGATGTCGACGTCGCTGTCGCTGTTCGCGCTGCGTAACGTCGACCTGGACTTCAGCCTGTTCGGCAGCCACCTGTTCACCTGGTCGCCGGCGCAGTTCCAGGCGCTCAACGCCATCTGGATCATGCTGCTCAGCCCCGTGCTGGCCTGGGTCTACACGCGCGCCAGCAACGCAGGCCGCGATTTGTCGATCGCCGCCAAGTTCGCGCTGGGCTTTGCCGTCGTCGCGGCGGGCTTCTTCACGTACGGCTTTGCCGGCGCCTTCGCGGTCAACGGCCTGACGTCGTCGTGGATCATGATCGCGGGCTACGGCCTGTATTCGCTGGGCGAACTCCTGGTGAGCGGCCTCGGACTGGCCATGATCGCGCGCTATGTGCCGGCGCGGATGGGCGGCTTCATGATGGGCGCCTACTTCGTGGCGGTCGGTATTTCGCAATACCTGGGCGGCGTGGTGGCCACGATGGCCAGCGTGCCGCAAGGGATGACCAACCCGCTGCAGACGCTCCCGATCTACACGAGCCTGTTCAACAAGCTGGGGCTGGCCGCCATTGCCTGCACGCTGATCGCGTTGGCCGCACTGCCTTTGATGCGCCGCCTGACGGCCGAGCACCACACGCACCGCTAGGCTTCTTGTAAGATGGCCGGATTGCTTCTTTTCCGATCCGGCCATCATGTCTTCCAATTCCCTCGACACCAACCTGCAGGTCGCACAGCGCGTGCACGCCATCGAACCGTTTCGCGTCATGGAGATGGTCAAAGCCGCCGCGCTGCTGCGGCGCGCGGGCCACGACATCATCAGCATGAGCGTCGGCGAGCCCGATTTCACGGCGCCCGACATCGTCGCCGATGCAGCCGTGGCCGCGATCCGTGGCGGCGTCACCCAATACACCGAGTCGCTCGGCCTCCCGGAACTGCGCGCCGCCATCTCGGGCCACTACGCCGCGACGCAGGGCCTGGACATCGACCCGCGCCGCATCGTCATCACCGCCGGCGCCTCGGCCGGCCTGCTGCTGGCCTGCGCCGCGCTGGTTGGCCAGGGCGACGAGGTCCTGATGCCCGATCCTTCGTACCCGTGCAACCGCCATTTCGTGACCAGCTTCGGCGGCACGCCGATCCTGGTGCCGTCGTCGTTCGAGGACCGCTACCAGCTCGGCGCGCACCACGTGCACGAACGATGGACGGCGCGCACGCGCGGCGTGCTGGTGGCCTCACCGTCCAACCCCACCGGCACGTCGATGACCCCGGCGCAGCTGCGCGACATGCTGGCCGCCGTGCGCGCACGCGGCGGCTTCGCCATCGTCGACGAGATCTACCAGGGCCTGTCGTACGACCACGTGCCGGTCAGCGCGCTGGCGCTGGACCCGGACGTGATCACCGTGAACAGCTTCTCGAAATACTTCAACATGACCGGCTGGCGCCTGGGCTGGCTCGTGGTGCCCGACAGCCTGGTGCCGGTGTTCGAAAAGCTCGCCCAGAACCTGTTCATCTGCGCGCCGACGATCGCCCAGCATGCGGCGCTGGCCTGCTTCCAGCCCGAAGCGCTGGCGATCTTCGAAGCGCGCCGCCAGGAATTCCAGCGCCGCCGCGACTACCTTGTGCCTGCCTTGCGCCAGCTCGGGTTTGGGGTACCGGTGATGCCCGACGGTGCGTTCTACGTGTACGCCGACATCACAGCGCTCGATCATCCGCTTCGCGGCGACAGCGCGGCGCTGAGCATGGCGCTGCTCAATGACGCGCATGTGGCGATCGTGCCAGGGGATGACTTCGGCGTGGCGGCGCCAGCGCGGCATGTGCGTTTTTCGTATGCGACGCAGTATGAGCGGATCGAGGAAGCGGTGGCGCGGCTGGCGCGTCAGCTGGCGCGGTGAACTGCGTGACTGGCATGGTCGTGCGTGCCAATCTGAGCATGCGCGACCAAGCGCACAAGCGCGAAGTGCTCCGACGGCGCCGGGGAAACTCTGGCCGGCACGAAAGAATGTCAGGTCGCGTGCAGGCGATTGATTGGCTGCGTGACGCCATCATCACGCGCAGACAAACCAACGTCTTTCTCGGTGTGCGAGACCCGAGATTCTCATGGGCCATGCACTTGGTTCAAGGTTCGTGGCTGCCGAAACTGGTACGCCGCGTGAAAGCAGCAAGTTGCTCGCCTAAATGATGCACCGCCTGTTCCGACAGGCAGTGACAGGCGCAAGGCGGCATTGTTCGCTGCGGCACAGGTCCGTCAGTTCCACATCGTCTTGAACAATTCAACAACACATCCCGACCGGATCAATGCATAGCCGGTTTCGCCAGCCAAGTGTTGCCAAGAATGCCGGCCAGTGCTGTACCTGACAATTTTGTCGCCGGGTCGAACCACCGATTTGAAAGCGCGCCATTCCGCGTTGATGAATCCGAATGGCACTTGCGGATAGTCCGATCTCAGTTTTAGCATATCCGGAAGTGCCGCCTTTTCTTGCCCCTCTATTTCAGCAATGGTCCGAGGCGTAGACACTTGGTCGGTCGGAGAAAATTTCCCACAAAATTTAGCAGGCTGGCCCGCAAAAGCTGCGGACGATGCGACCATCAAACACATCGAAAAAAGCAGCTTCATGGACGTTTGATGAAATTATTTATCAATATTGTTCCGTTTTTTACGAACCTGGCCATGCGAGTCAGCGGCGCAGATCAGCGGTCTGGAAAATTTCTAGGCTTGTTTGTCGGACCAGACTGCCAACTCGTAGCCATCAAGATCCTGAAAATGGAACCGACAGCCACCGGGAAATTCAAAAACAGGCTTGGTGATCACGGCACCGGCAATCTCAAGCCGCCGCTGCGTTTCGGCTAAATTGTCTGCGTAGATGATGACAAGCGGGCCACCGGGGCGTGGCGTTTCGCCCGTGACGAAACCGCCTGTCAGCCGGCCATCTGTGAATTCGGTGTAGGCAGAACCGTAGTCCGTATGTTGCCAATCAAATGCCTTCGCATAAAATAATTTACTTCTTTCAATGTCGGCAACATCGAATTCAATATTGTCGATCTTTCGGTCGCGGTTTTTCAGTGTCATCTTTGCCTCCAGAATAAGACATTACTATCTTGATGTGCATGACGTCGAACGACTGCTTTTGCCGAACTCTGCCAGCCGCGTCAGCCTGGCAGGTTCCGGGCTCGAACATTGCACTGACCAGCCTGTTTCCGAACCTGGGAGCTACGATATCAGGAGGTCGGCAACGACGTCACCCCCGTGTGGCCCATCGACAAGTTCAGCGCATTGACGCATCTGATGTCGTAACTCGATCATGCGTGCAGTAGGCTCGGGCTGCATCGCCCAGAAGATTTCGGACGGCCATTGGGCATAGGCAAAATATTGGCCGTCGGCACACCGATGCAAACGTGATCCCAAACCGCCTCGCTCTTCGCGTAGCAGTTCGGTGAGTCCAAGCCAGGCGTGTTCAAAGTCTGATTCACGACCAGCGGCTACTTTCCATCTGAAGTAAATCGCGTACATAGAATTCCATCGGTTGTGGCCGATCTGGGGTATTCGGGCAGGACGGCCTGTCGACTGTTTCTGTCTGTCGCAACCGGATGCCTGCGCTACTCAATCATGTCAAGTCAGCATTCCTGATTTCTTGCCCAGATCAGGCCGCTTTGATTCAGGCACGGGCGTGGCGGATGCCGAGAGAACCGTGGCGCGTATAGCTTCCGCAGCTGGCTTGCTTTTGGACTGGAACCGCACTGTTCGAATGCGAGCTTGCAGCAGACGTCCGTCCCGAACCGCATCCTTTTTGCGGGAATGCGGTCTGTCATCAAGCTCGACGACTGCAATGATCTGGCAGCCACGATCGCAGACCACATAGTCCACCCGCTGCTGCGCAATACGAAGATGGTCGCTGTATGCGCGCTTTTTGTATGTCGTGGCTGCCTGGATCAGGGCTGACATGGCGACTTATGGGAAGACATAACAATCCGGCAGTGCGACGATGAGACGACCAAAAAACTCGACCTCGTTTTCAGTCATCAATGCGCGAGATTGATAGGCCTCACCTTTGCGACGACGTCTTCCAGCCAACTGGCCAATTACGACAATGATTAACGCCAACAACAGCGATGCCAATATGACTTTTCATACTGCCGATGCCTTTTTATTCGTTGCCAATCGAGTAGGCTCAGCATAGCCGATCGCCATGGCCGACATACTCGCAGAATGTCACGGAGCGCTGGATTGAAACGCACACACGAACAGCACGAACAGCGAACAGGTCTAACAACGAACAGGGTCAGGTCTAGCGAACAGGGTCAAGCGAACAGGGTCAAAGCGAACAGGGTCAAAGCGAACAGGGTCAGGTCTGGCATTCAGACACGAACTCAACAAAAAGCCTACGCATGAATGCGCCGATGAAGGTACTAAGGAAGAGTCCGTGTCCAAATGTCAGACCTGACCCCGGCTTTGTTTAATATGCTGCAGCCCGTCATGAATAATCCAGGCTGGATCTATTTGTCAATAAGATCGAAGACCGTCAGTATGATGCCATCTCGAAAAGGAGGCCCATCAGTGAGGTGCCTTATCATTTTCTGTTCGAGAACGAGACCGTGCTCGTGGCGCTAAACCAGGACCACGACGGTCTGATCGAGCAGCTGGGAATCTCACTGAAACAGCGTGCAGGCAGGGGCAACGCGCATAATTCGCACGCCCGTCCCGTTTCTGGAATGAGCGTCAAGGCGCGACAAATGCCTTATGGGCAGAATGCCGTGGACGAATACCAGCTGACAGCAAGGCCACACCCGCAAATACAGCCAACGCCACAAACGCGCCATAGCCGCTCAACAATGTGCCAAACAATGGCGATCCCGCGCTCTGCCCTGCTGCGATAATCAGGAACGGGATACCCAGTCCCAGATCGGGACGATCCGGAAGCAGCCGGATACCCTGGATCAGAAACGCGCCGGACGACGTGATATACGCAGCCCCGAACAGCGCCACGCTGATAAAGGCGAATGCCACCGAGACCGACGTGAAGGACAGGCCAATCATCCCCGCCGCCATCCCGGCCAGGGAAACACGATGGATCCACACAAGACCGAACCGCTGCACGAAGACGCCCGTCATCGCACCGGCAACGCCAGCCAGACCAAGCGCCACCCAGATCCAGGCGATATCGGTTTGCGTGAAGTTGAATTCATCGCGCAGCAGGCTGCCGCCGAATGTCCAGATTGCCGTACTCGACAAGCCCATCAACAAGCTGCCCGTGCAGAGCGCCAGCATGCCGGGACGCCTGAAGATGGCAAACGAGAATGGCTCGCTTGAGGTGCGTTCGTGCCCCGTTGGCACGGCATACAATATCCAGACCGCTACGGCGCCACTGATGACCGAAAACAGGATATACAGTTCGCGCCAGCCACCGAAGGCGAGCAGGCTCGCCAGGCCGGAGAAGACGATGCCCGCTGCGGTGCCCGCATTGACGATGGCGTTGGCCTTCGGCCGGTGGGCATCGTCAAATTGCAATGACACCGCCCTCGCCAGTGGCGGCGAAGTCAGGCCGGTACTCAGGCCGGCCAGCGCGACGCCCAGTCCCAGGACTACCCCGGTAGTGGACAACGTGATGATGACCATGCCGATGGTCGACGCCAATCCGGCGGCAAAGGCGATCGTCCGTGGCGAGCACGCACGGTTCAATGCGAAGGTGATGCACACGCCAATGCAATACGCGACGAACGCGCTGCTGCCAATCCAGCCCGTGGTGCCGATATCGAGTGACAGTTCAGTGCGTATCTCCGGCAGCAGCAACCCGAAGGCAAAGCGCGCGAGTCCGTACGAGACGGCGGTCAGCGCAAAAGCCGCCGCCAACAGGTTGACGTTATGCTTCACTGCGCTTGCCTGCATGGGCCATCAGGGCGGCGGCAGCAGCCCTGGCAGCGCCGATTACCGCCGTGTTATCCAGACTGGCGATGGCGGTGGCACCTTCGAACAGGATCCAGATCTGGGAAGACAACAACGGATCGTCATGCCCCAGCGCGTGACTGACGCGCCTGGCGACCTCCTTGAAGAATACCTCTTTCTGCCGGCGCACCAGGGCCACGATGTCATCGTTCGCCCCCCGGTATTCACTACCGGCACGCAGCAGCAGGCAGCCGGATGCACCAAACTCGGCCGACCATTGTTCAAGCGTATCGAACAGCGATTCGACAGTGCCGACCTCGCCATCGTCACGGTGCAAGACAGCCATGAACGCCGCATGCCGCGATTCGAGCGCTGCGATGACCAACCCGTCACGCGAACCGAAGTGCTTGTACAGCGTACGGGTGGAGGCGCCGACGCTGGCGCCAATGTGATCGACGCCAATGCCGCGCAAGCCTTCGCGCGCAAACAGCTGCGCTGCGGATGCTGCCATATCAGTTTTTTTGTCCATGGGCTGAGTGTACAACGATCGTTTTACATGTCAAGCGTGCGGAACCCCAACGTGACTTGTGCCGTGACGCAGGGAGGGTTTAGGCTACGTACCCCGAGGCGGCCGACACGCCAGCCAGCGCCTCGACGAGCGTGGCCGGAGACACCGGCTTGACCAGGTAGCGATCGAATCCGGCGGCCAGTGCGCTCGCGCGGTCGCTCGGTTGGCCATAGCCCGACAGCGCGACCGTCAGCGGCCGTGGGTTCGGTTGTGCGGCGCGCAGGCGCGTCATCAGCTCCAGGCCATCGATGCCGGGCAGGCCGATGTCGCAGACGATGGCGTCGAAACGTCCTTCGAGTGCGAGTGCCAGGCCGGCATGCCCCTCGGCCGCGATCTCGACCTGGTGGCCCTCGAGTTCGAGCAGCATGCGCAGCACGTCAGCGGCGTCGCCATTGTCTTCGATGACCAGGATGCGGCGCATGTTACTGGCCGTATGCACTGGCCCAGCGGTGGGGGTACGCGGGGCATCAAGCGACGATTGCGGCAGCCTCACGATGAAGGTGCTGCCCTGCCCCGGGCCGCCGCTGCCGGCAGTCACGCTGCCGCCATGCATGCTCACCAGATTGCGCACGACGTTCAGGCCCACGCCCAGTCCGCCCTCGGAGCGTGCCAGCGTGCGCGGTCCCTGCGTGAACAGCTCGAACGCGCGCCCGATGGTTTCAGCCGACATGCCGGCGCCGTTGTCAGCGATCGTGACCGCGATGCCGTCGTCGCAACCCACGCTGACAGTCACCTGGCCGCCATCCTGCGTGTACTTCGAGGCGTTGTTGAGCAGATTGGTGAAGACCTGCGTCAGGCGCACGCGGTCGCCGTCGACGACGGGATCGCGTCGGTCGTGGGCGATCGTCAGGCGCTGACGGCGCTCGCGCACGCGCGGCAGGATCGTCTCGGCGGCGTGTTCGAGCACTTCGGCCAGGCGCAGCGGCTCGATCGCCAGCGTGATCTTGCCGCTGCTCAGTCGCGCGGCGTCGAGCAGGTCGTCGAGCAGGCGCGCCATGTGGTCGACCTGGCGCTGGATCACGGCCGTGAGGCGCGCCAGCGGCAAGGTTGCCACCGGGCCGCGTTCGAGCAAGCCGGCCGACACACTGATCGGCACCAGCGGATTGCGCAGTTCGTGCGCCAGCATGGCCAGGAACTCGTTCTGGCGCCGGTTGGTGTCTTCGGCGTCATCGCGCGATGTTTGCGCATCGACCGCGGCCAGCACCAGGTGTTCGTTGGCTTCGCGCAGGCTCAGAGCCAGCGTCGTGCTGGCATCGAGCTCGCGCCGCAGCCGCGCGTTCTCGCTTTCGAGCTGCGCGAGGCGGCTGTCACGCGTGGCTGGCTCGTTGGCCTGTAGCGCCGGCACGGAAGTCATTCAGGCCGCGCCGCGCGAGGTGGGCAACCCATGCAGCACGCCTTCGTGGGCGGAGCTGATCGGATCGATGTTGATGCCGGCGTCGTTGATATGGAACTCGCGCAGGTCGTGACTGTGGCCGCTGCCGCGCACCTTGACCACCGAAATGAACCGGCGCAGCTGGCCGGCACTCTCGCCAAAACGCATCAGGACGACCGCATCGGTCAGATAGGCGATTTCGGACTGGCTAAAGCGCAGATGCGTGAAGTCGTCGTCCATCCCCATCGTGACCAGTACCGTGACGTTGCGCTTGGCCAGTGACGTGAGCATCTGGAACACCGTGGAGCGCAACTGGTTGCGCCCTTCCGGCGCCAGATACAGCGACAGCTCGGACAGCGAATCGACCACCACCCGGCGCGCGCCGGTGCGGTCGATCGCCTCGGTCAGCGCCTCGAGTACTTCATCGACCGTCAGGTCGATCATGCGGCTTTCCAGCACCTCCACGTCGCCGGACGCCACCATTTCGGCCAGTTCGGCATTGCGCAGGCGCGACGTGCCTTTCTCGAACGACAGGGCCACGCCCTTTTCGCCACGGCGCACACCCTCTTGCAGGAAGCGCGTGGCCAGAATGGTCTTGCCGCAACCGCTCGGTCCCGTCACCAGCAGCGAATGCCCCTGTGGCAGCCCCCCGTACAGCAGCACGTCCAGATCAGTCGTGCCGGTGGGGATGCGCCGGGGATCGCGGTCGGTCGGCGCACCACCGTGGTGGTCGTGTGCCAGTGGCGGCAGCATGCGCGGATAGACACGGATACCATCGTCGGTGATGCGGAAAGTGTGCGAGCCATTCATGTGGGCCTGGCCACGCATCTTCACCACGCGCATCTTGCGCACCACCGAATTGTCGTCATGGACGGGCGTCAGCGAGATCATGCCGTCGGCCACCGTCATGATCGGACTGGCCTCGGCATCGCTGTTGGCATATTCGCCGATCAGGAACGTGGTCGCTTGCCAGCTCGTCATGCGCGTGCCGAGATCCTGGATGAAGTGCTGCAGGTCGGCCACGCCCTCATTGCCGCTGCGCGCCGTCTGCGCGACCGAGCGGAACGAATCGACGAACACGAGGCTCGGCGCGAAGTCCTCGACCTCTTTCATCATGCGCGCCAGCACGGTGCTGAAGTCGCCAGCGCGAAGGTCTTCGGCCAGGTTCACGTAACGCACCGCAGTGCCGACCTTCTGCATGTCGAAGAAACTGTACTGCTGCTGGTAGCGCAGCATCTTCAGCGGCGGCTCGCCCAGCACGGTGAAAAACAGGGCGCGCCGCTCGGTGGTCGCGAGGGAGAACATGATCTGGTGCGCCAGCGTGGTCTTGCCTGAACCCGGTGGCCCGGCGATCAGGTTGAACGAAAACTCGCTCAGTCCACCACCGAGCAGGACATCGAGCCCTTGCACACCAGTGCTCAATTTCCCAAGTGATACTTTGTCGCTCATTAGTTGTGATCCTGTACTTTCTTCTCTTCTCCATCTACCGCTGCGGCGTCGAGCAGGCGCCGCGCAAGTGCGTGCCCGATCAGCGACGCCAGCAGGTCGGTAAATTTCTGGAGCAGGGCCGCATGGGCCACTTGTGCGAGGTCGGGTGCGACGCTGGCGAGCATGTCGTCCAGCGCGTCGATCTGGGCGGCGCGGGTCTTGCATGGCGCAGTCATGGCCAGCCATGTGTAATCGGGGCCGACAAGGCGCAGGGCCCGGCCATACAGCGCGCAGAAACCGCTGTCGCCAATGAGTGGCCCCAGCTGGTCGGCGAGACGCCGCCAGGACTGAATGAGTAACAGGTGCTCGACAGAGCGGCCGGGATCACCCTTACTCGTCATCATGTCTGGATCGAAAAGCAATTGCGGCCGTTATTATCATGAAAGGTCCATGCACGCTGCGGTGCGGAGTCGTCGTACGCATGCGTCGTGCGCTTGCCCGGCATTAGGTTGGCAACATTATATCGTGGCTTTTCACTGTTTCTTTTGAAAGGCCGAAGTAAATCGTGCGCAGAAATATGCCTCTGCAGGCCATCGACAAGGCGTCAGTACGCTATGAAGAAGGTGTTTACATGCAGTAGGCATTCCCGGCAATCCCCGCTAAGATGGCATGCGCCGGGCGAACATGCTCCCGAGCATCATGCACACTCATGGATTGGGATTCAATGGAAAAGAAGAAGCTCAGCGCCGTCATCTCGACGGCCTTCGTGGTAATGGGATTGGCCATGGCGCCAGCAGCAGCGATAGCAGCTGTGCCTGCAGCGGGCAAGCCTGCGCAGGCAACGCCAGCCGATGCGCGCTTCAAGAACATCTACACGCGGGAATGGAAGTGGCGCGTCGCGGAAAAGCTCGAACGCGATGAGGACGCGCCGGACGCCAGCCGCGGCTTCCCCCGGGTCGACGCGCCAGCGCAGGAGGCGCGCCGTGTGTACTGGGCCGGCATCCTGAAACAGCTCGATGCGATCAAGCCTGCCAGCCTGTCGCCGGCCGAGCGCATCAACTTCGCCGTGTACCGCGCGCAGATCGCCTCGCTGCACGATGCCCAGGTGTTTCGCGAGTTCGAGCAGCCGGTCAATGCCGACAGCGCATTCTGGACCGGCGTCACCTACAGCGCGCGCCGCCCTCTCACCACCACGCAGGCCTACCGCAATTACCTGGACCAGCTTGAAGGCATTCCGGCCTATTTCGACGAGGAGATCGGCAATATGCGCGCCGGCCTGGCGCGCGGCTTCACGCCGCCGAAGGTCACGCTGGCCGGCCGCGAAAGCACGCTGCTGTCGGTGACCGAGGCCAAGTCGCCGCAGGACACCGTGTTCTACGGCCCGTTCAAAGAGATGCCGTCGACCATGCCCGCTGCCGAGCAGGAAGCGCTGCGCCGCCAGGCCGTCGCCATCATCGCCGGCAAGGTGCAGCCGGCCCACGCGAAGACGCTCGCCTTCTTCCGCGACGAATACGTCCCAAAAGCCCGCACCACGCTGGCCGCCCAGGCCATGCCGGGCGGGGAGGACTACTACCAGTCGAAGATCGTCGAATTCACGACGACCAGCCTGACGGCCGACCAGATCCATGCGATCGGTCTGGCCGAGATGGCCAAGATCCGCGCCGAGATGCACGTCATCATGCAGCAGGTCGGCTTCAAGGGCGACCTGCAGGCCTTCCTGCAGTTTCTGCGCACCGATCCGCAGTTCTACGCGAAGACGCCGGCCGAGCTGCTCAAGAGTGCGGCGTGGACCGCCAAGCGCTTCGACGCCAAGGCCGACCAGTATTTCGGCCACCTGCCACGCCGGCGCTTTGCGATCGTGCCGGTGCCGGACGACCAGGCGCCGTTCTGGACCGCCGGCCGCGGCGGTCCGGGCATGTACTGGGTGAACACGTACAACCTGCCGGCGCGCCCGCTCTACAGCCTGCCGGCGCTGACGCTGCACGAATCGGCACCCGGCCACGCATTCCAGATTCCGCTGGCGCAGGAACAGAAAGGCGTGCCGCCGTTCCGGCGCGCGTACATCTCGGCCTACGGCGAAGGCTGGGCACTGTACACCGAGCGCCTGGGGGCCGAGATGGGCATCTACGAGACACCATATGAAGTCTTCGGGATGCTCAGCTACCAGGCCTGGCGCGCGTCACGCCTCGTGGTCGATACGGGCGTGCACGCCAAGGGCTGGACGCGCGAACAGGCGCAGGCCTACCTGATGGAGAACACGGCGCTGTCGAAGCACGAAGTCGAGACCGAAGTGGATCGCTACATCTCGTGGCCGGGCCAGGCGCTGTCGTACTACCTGGGCCAGATGGCGATCCAGGAAGCCCGCGCCCGTGCCGAAAAGGCGCTGGGGCCGAAGTTCGATATCCGCAACTTCCACGACACCGTGCTGCATATGGGCTCGGTGCCGCTGCCGGTGCTGCAGCAGCGGATCGACGCGTTCATCGCGGATGGCGGACCGAGTCCGTATCCGAAGGAAAGCTGACCGCTCTGGCATTGAACGCGTGAATGGCACAGCCGGGGTCAGGTCTGACATTCAGACACGGCCTCGGCCTTAGCCACTTGGTTTAGCGACTTGCCTGGTACTAGCATCGCCCCGTGCCGGCTAGTTCCGGCTACCTGACTGTCGAGATCGTGTCCGAATGTCAGACCTGACCCCCGCTTTTGCATTTAACGTTGGAACAGCTTGAACTTGAGCTGGAAAGAGATCCCGCCGTACAGGCGGTCCTTGTAGTTCGGGATGATCCCGACATTCACGCCCACGCGCTGGTACTCATAGGTCAGCGTGGGAATCACGCCTGGAAACCAGCCGCCGTCACGCGTTTTCGGGTAGCCGTCGAACGCCGCCAGAGCCAGACCCACGCGCACCGGCCCGACTGCATACGGCTGCCAGATCACGCCGGCGTAGTTCGACCAGGCGCGGTCGCTGTTGTAGAAGCGCCCGCCGGTGGCGGCCAGGGTGCCGCTGAAGCGGTACTCGAGCGCCAGGCCCTTGTTGTTGTTGTTCAGGTCCTTGTCGCCGTCGAAGTGGGCCGTGTAAAAGCCGGTGTCGATCCACAATTGGCTTGTCGGGGCCGGGTCGATCTTCGTGAAGAAGTCGGCGCCATGCGCCAGCGGCGCCGCGCCCAGGAGCGCCAGCAAATAAAGAGTGCGCATCAAGCGTTCGCTTTCGTCTCAAGGTCAGGGAACATCACGTCGGTGAAACCGAAGCGGTTGAAGTCGCGAATACGCGACGGGTACAGGATGCCCAGCAGGTGATCCACTTCATGCTGCACCACGCGCGCATGGAATCCTTCGGCGTCGACGGCAATGCGCTTGCCAAACTGGTCGAAGCCTTCGTAATGCAGGCGCGTGTAGCGCGGCACGCTGCCGCGCAGGCCGGGTATCGACAGGCAGCCTTCAACGCCCTCTTCCATCGCCTCGCCAATCGGCGTGAGCACGGGATTGATCAACACGGTTTCCGGCACCGGCGGCGCGTCCGGATAGCGCTGGTTGCTGGCGAAGCCGAAGACCACCAGTTGCAGGTCGATGCCGATCTGCGGCGCGGCCAGGCCCACGCCCTTGGCCGCATGCATGGTCTCGAACATGTCGGCCACCAGCGTGTGCAGTTCGGGCGTATCAAAGTGCGTGACCGGCGGGGCAACGCGCAGCAGGCGCGGGTCGCCCATGCGCAGGATGGTTCGTACGGTCATGGCACCCCCTCCCCGGCCAGCAGCGCGGTCAGCGACGCGCGAAAGCCTTCGGCGGTCTCGGGGTGTTTCAGGCCCATGGCCGTCATCGCCTGCAGGTAGCCAAGTTTCGAGCCGCAGTCGTAGCGCTGGCCGGCGTAGCGGTAGGCCAGCACGCGCTCGGCCTGCATCAGCGCGGCGATGCCGTCGGTGAGCTGGATTTCGCCGCCGGCGCCTTTGCCGATCGTCTCGAGGTAGCCGAAGATCGATGGCGACAGCACGTAGCGGCCAACGACGGCCAGCGTCGACGGCGCATCGGCTGGCTGCGGTTTCTCGATGATGCCGGACACCAGTTCGAGGTTCGGGCGGTACGGCGAGGCGCTGACGATCCCGTACTGGCGCGTCTGCTCGCGCGGCACATCCTGCACCGCCAGGATGCTGCTGCGCTCATACGTATAGAGGTCGGTCATCTGCGCCAGCACCGGCTTGTGGCCCTCGGCGGTGTCCATGAAGTCGTCGGCCAGCAGGACGGCGAACGGATCGTTGCCCACCACCGGGCGCGCGCACAGCACCGCGTGGCCCAGGCCCAGAGGCGAGGACTGGCGGATGTAGATGCAGTTGACGTTCTTCGGAATGACATTGCGCACCGTCTCGAGCAGCTTCTGCTTGCCGGCCGCTTCCAGCTCGGCCTCGAGTTCGTAGGCGGTATCGAAATGGTCTTCGATCGCGCGCTTGTTGCGGCCCGTGATGAAGATGAGCTCCGTGATGCCGGCGGCGACTGCCTCTTCGACCGCGTACTGGATCAGCGGCTTGTCGACGATCGGCAGCATTTCCTTCGGCTGCGCCTTGGTCGCGGGCAGGAAGCGGCTGCCAAGACCGGCGACAGGAAATACGGCTTTGCGGATCAGGGTCATCGTAATCAGTCAGGTTGGGATGATTGTTCGAGCAGCGCCAGCAGCGCCGCTTCGTCCAGGATCGCGACGCCCAGTTCTTCGGCCTTGGCCAGCTTGCTGCCTGCCTCGGCACCGGCCACCACGTACGAAGTCTTCTTCGACACCGAGCCGGCGATCTTGCCGCCGGCCGCTTCGATCAGCGCGCCAGCCGCGTCGCGGCTCATCGTCGGCAGCGTCCCGGTCAGCACGAACGTTTTGCCGGTCAATGGGCCTTCCGGCGCTGGCGCTGCTTCGGGCACCGCATCGAGCAGTTCGCGCCGCATGGCCGCCAGCGCCGTCAGCAGGTCGCGGTTGGCCGCGTTGGCCAGCCATTCTTCGAGTGCGCTCGCCACCGTGGCCGGCAAGCCGAAGATGCCGAAGTCGGTACGCGCCGCGATGGCGTCGAGCGTCTGGCCCGCGGCAATGATCTGGCGCGCACGTGGCTCGGTCAGTTTCGGGATGTCCAGCGCAGCCAGCAGCTTGATCTCGTCGAGCTTCTCGCGCAGCTGCGCCTTGGGCGGATGCTCGCCCTTGGGCGCCACGCCGGCCGCGAGCAAGGCATCGAGCGCAATCTGGTTTTTTTCCTCGGCGAAGAAGTCGGCGATCGACTGCGCCACCGTGCCGCCGATATCGGGCAGCACGCGCAGCAGCGCGGCCGGGGCGCGGCGCACCAGCGCCAGGCTGCCCAGATACTCGGCCAGTGTCTTGGCGGTGGACTCGCCCACATGGCGGATGCCCAGTGCGAACAGCAGGCGTTCGAGCGGCGGCGCCTTGCTGGCGGCAATCGCCGCGAGCAGATTGTCGGCCCACTTGGTCGGCACCTTGCCCTGCCGGACGGTTTCCGGTGTCGCAGCCTCGGCCTCATCGGCCAGGCGCTTCATCTTGAGCAGGTCGTCCTGCGTCAGCTTGTACAGGTCGGCCACACCGGTGACCAGGTTCGCTTCGACCAGGCTGTCGATATAGCGGTCGCCCAGCCCTTCGATGTCCATCATGCGGCGGCCCGCGAAGTGGCGGATTGCCTCCTTGCGCTGCGCGGCGCAGGTCAGGCCGCCGGAGCAGCGCGCGACGATCTCGCCTTCTTCGCGCACGACGTGCGAGCCGCACACCGGGCAGGTCGCCGGCAAGGTGTACACCGGAGGTTCAGGCATCAAACGGCGTTCGAGCACGACGCCCAGCACCTCGGGAATGACGTCACCGGCGCGGCGCACGATGACCGTGTCGCCCACCCGCACGTCCTTGCGCCGCACTTCGTCTTCGTTGTGCAGCGTGGCGTTGGTGACGGTCACGCCGCCAACCGATACGGGAACCAGGCGCGCGACCGGCGTGATGGCGCCGGTGCGGCCGACCTGGACTTCGATCGCCTGGACCGTGGTCAAGGCTTCTTCGGCCGGGAATTTATGCGCCAGCGCGAACCGCGGCGCGCGCGAGACGAAGCCCAGCGTGCGCTGGTCCTCCAGCCGGTCGACCTTGTAGACGACGCCGTCGATCTCGTACGGGAGCGACGCGCGGCGCTCGCCGATGTCGCGGTAGAACCCCAGCAAGCCGTCGCGCCCTGTGACCACCTGGCGCTCCTTCGCCACCGGCAGGCCGAGCGCATCGAGCCAGTCGAGCATGGCCGAATGCGATGCGGGCAGCGCCGCTGGCGCGCCCTCGAGCTGGCCGACACCATAGGCGAAAAAGCGCAGCCGGCGCGCACTGGTGATGCGCGCATCCAGCTGGCGCAGGCTGCCGGCGGCGGCGTTGCGGGGGTTGGCGAATTCCTTGTGGCCGGCGGCGCGCTGGCGCTCGTTCAGACTCTCGAAATCGCGCTTGAACATCAGCACTTCACCACGCACTTCGAGCACGGCCGGCACGGCGTCGCCATGCAGGCGCATCGGGATCACGCGCACGGTGCGGATATTCGCAGTGACGTCTTCGCCCGTGTAGCCATCGCCGCGCGTGGCGGCCTGCACGAAGCGGCCGTTTTCGTAGCGCAGGCTGATGGCCAGGCCGTCGAATTTGAGTTCGGCGTTGTAGGCGACTTCGCGCGTCTCGAGCCCCTCGCGCACGCGGCGGTCGAAGTTGTCGACATCGTCGTCGGCGAACCCGTTATTCAGCGACAGCATCGGCACCGCATGCGTGACCTGGTTGAATTCGGAGATCGGGGCGTCGCCCACGCGCTGGGTCGGCGAATCGGGCGCGATCGCTTGCGGATGCAGCGTCTCGAGCGCGGCCAGCTCGTGGTACAGGCGATCGTACTCGGCGTCCGGAATCGTCGGGGCGTCGAGCACGTGGTAGTTGTAGCTGGCGCGGTTCAGTTCCGCGACCAGCCAGGCCATCCGGGCCGGGGCATCAAGTTGCTCGGTCACGGGACGGTCCTCAGCAGAACAGGCGCAGTGCCCGGGTCGAGCCGGCGGCGATGTCGGCGGCGTCCATCTCGGCGTAGAACTCGACCACCTGGCCCTTGATGTCGTCGAGCGCTTCGGCTTCGAGCGGCTGGTTGCCATCGTCGACGATGGTCGCGTCCAGGCGCTGCGTGAGTGCGCGCGCGGTATCGACCATGCGGCCGAAAGGATCGCGCGCCGGCGACACGCACGGCACGTCCAGCAGCAGTGTCAGGCGCGACGTGGTGTCGGCGCCCAGCGTGACGTTGGTCGAGAGCGTAAACAGCACGCTGTTGCCAGCGCCGTCACGGTCCGGCATCGCAAAGCGGCCATCTGGACGCACGTCGAAGCCCGCGTTCTCGAGCGCGCCGATCAGCGTGGACATCGCCCATGGCGCGCCGTTGGCGGCCAGGTTGACGCTCAGCTGCGCGTCGTGACCGGCGACAAAACGGTGCAGCGTACGTGCTTCGCTCATCACTTCGATCATGTCCGGCACGTGCGGCTCGGCGCCGATGTCGTCGCCCACCGCGCGCAGGCGCGTGACGAGTTCGGAGTATTCGAGTTCGTTCAGGGCCGTGGTGCGCGTGGCCATCTGCACACCCGCCTGCAGCTTGGTGTACACGCCGCCGTGCACGATCGGCTCCCACTCGCCGCTGACGGCAAAGCCGATGTAGTGGATCGGCTTGTTGCCCACACGGCGCAGGCCGTGCAGCGTCGGCAGGATCTTGTCGCCACGGACCGGCGCTTCCAGCGCCAGCGGGATCATGCAGTCGATCAGCGGATCGACCAGGCATTCGGCCAGTTCGGCCGGCGGCATGCCAGGGCGCGTGCCCGGGAGCGATGCGGCCACGGCGTCCTGCGCGGCGGTGGCGCCGGCAGCGCGGTAGGACGGCGGCGCGACGGGTGCGGCTGGTGCGGTTGGGGCAACTGGTGCAGCCGGCGTTGGTACCGGTGCAGGTGCCGGCGTCTTTACAGGCACAGGCGTTTCTTCAGTTGCTGGCGCGGCAACCGGCGCCGGCGTCGGCGTGTCGCCCAGTACCGGCGCATCGAGCTGTGGCTCGGGCTTGGTGTCGGCGACCGTAAACGCGTCCGCATCGAGCGTCGGCTCGTTTACGCGCGTGTAGGTAAATTCGGTGTCCTTCACGGGCGCGGCGGCGCCGGGGACAGGGGCCGCTGGCGGGGTAGCTGGCAGTGTCGCCGACGGCACACCGAGGTCGAACATCGGCTCGCTGCGTTCGGCCGCCGGCGCACCTTCGCCGGTGCGCATCAAGACGTCGTCGTGGTCCGATGCGAACGCGCGCTCGACGCTTTTCCTGGCCTTGTACTCCTGCCATTTGTTGTAAGTGACGACACCGACGACGAACACGCCGCCGGCTGCGATCAGGCTCATTTGGAGATCAGTCATGCTGCTTGTGCCTCAATAGCGAAAGTCGCGCCGGACACACGGTCCTGGTCTTGCCGCGAACTGGGTGATTCAATCGAAATGCCACGTGTGCGGGCAGTCCCCACGCGAAGGCATGCAATGATACCAACTCCCCCACGTGAATGTCATTTATTAGCATTCTGACACGGGCCGGGCCGCACGCGAAGGCCGCACGCTCACGCGGCGACGAGATCCGCGGCCGCTTCCATGTCCACCGCGACGATGCGCGAGACGCCCTGCTCCTGCATCGTCACGCCGATCAGCTGGCTGGCCATCTCCATCGCGATCTTGTTATGCGAGATGAACAGGAACTGCGTGTGCTCCGACATGCGCTTGACCATGCGGCAGAACCGCTCGGTGTTGGCGTCGTCCAGCGGCGCATCGACTTCGTCGAGCAGGCAGAATGGCGCCGGGTTCAGGCGGAACATCGAAAACACGAGCGCCGTGGCGGTCAGGGCTTTCTCGCCACCCGACAGCAGGTGGATCGTGGCGTTCTTCTTGCCCGGCGGTTGCGCCATCACCTGCACGCCGGCGTCGAGGATCTCGTCGCCCGTCATCACCAGGCGCGCATTGCCGCCGCCGAACAGGATCGGGAACAGCTCCGAGAAATGGCCGTTCACGCGGTCGAACGTGTCCTGCAGCAGGTCGCGCGTTTCGCGGTCGATGCGCCCGATCGCGTCTTCCAGCGTGGCGATGGCTTCACTCAGGTCGGCGTTCTGCGAATCGAGGAAGTGCTTGCGCTCGCTCGCCTGCGCCAGTTCGTCCACCGCCGCCAGGTTGACAGCGCCCAGGCCGGCAATGGCATTGGTCAGGCGCGTGACTTCGCCCTGCAGGTATTGCGGCTTGAGGTCGGGGACGAGCTTGGCCTGCAACTCGGCTTCATCGGTGCCGGTGGCGGCCAGCGCTTCGGCGAACTGCTCCTGGTTCAGACGCGCCGCCTGCTCCTTCAGTTGCAGCTCGGTGATGCGGTCACGTTGCGGCTGCAGGCTGCGTTCGGTCTGCATGCGCGATTCTTCGGCCGTGCGCAGCTGCTGCGCGACCTGGTCGAGTTCATGGCGGGCGCTTGATAATGCCGCTTCCTGCGTCGTGCGCTGATCGAGCAGCACTTGCAGGCCTTCGTGGGCGCTGCCGCTTTCGAGTGCTGCCAGTTCCAGGCGCGCCTGCGCCAGGCTCGCGCCAACCTGCTCGGCCTGCGTGGCGGCGGTGGCGATCGTGCGGCGCAATTCGTCGATGCGGCTGCGCTGGGCGCGCTCGGCGAACTGCGCTTCCTGCGCGCCGCGCTCCAGGTCGCGCAGGTGTTCGCGCGCGCGGGCCAGCGCCTGCTCCTGGTCCTGGAACGCGGCCTGGTCGTCTTCGCTCGCTTCCTGCAGTTCGGCCAGTTGCATCTCGAGTTCTTCGAAGGTTTGCTCCGCTTCCGCCTGCGCCTGGCGCTGCTCGGCTTCCTGCGCCGCAATCTCGGTCAGGTCGGCCGCGATCTGGCCACTGCGCTGGTTGAAGCGGGCTTCGATCTCGCTTTGCTTGAGCACCTCGATCTGCAGCGCGTGCACCTCGCGCTGCAGGGTCGCGACGCGGGCGCGCGCATCCTGCACACGGCGCGCCAGATCGAGAACGGCGGCGTCGGCGCGGGCGGCGCGCTCACGCGCCTCATTCGCCAGCAGCGCCTGCGCGCGCACCTGCTTGTCGGTGTTGTCGATCTCGTGCTGGCGCGCCAGCATGCCATCCTGCTCGGCGTCGGGCGCATGGAAGCGCACGCTCGAACGGGTAATCACGTGGCCCTGGCGCGTGACGAAGCTGGCGCCATGCGGCAGGCGGGCGCGCGCGTCAAACGCTTCCGACGCATCCTGCGCGATATACACGCCATGCAGCCAGTCATCGAGCACACCGCGCACGCCGGCGTCGTTGATGCGCAAGAGGCTCGCGAACGGCGTTAGGCCGGCCGGCGCCGGGTCACGCGCAGCACCCGGCTGCGGCGCGTACAGCGCCAGGCGCGCGGGTGGCGGATCGTTGAAAAAGACCTTGGTGGCGTCGAGGTCCGACACGTCGAGCGCGCCGGCGCGTTCGCGCAGCACGGCTTCGAGCGCCGTTTCCCAGCCCGCCTCGACATCGAGCTGCTGCCACAGGCGCGGCAAGTCGGCCAGCGCGTGCTTCTGCAACCAGGGCTGGACCTTGCCTTTGGTTTGCACGCGGTCCTGCATCTGGCGCAGCGCGGCCAGGCGTGCTTCGAGCTGCGTGTTGGCGGCGCTCTCGCGCTGGACGTCGCCGTTGGCCAGGCGGCGGTCGGCTTCGACGGTGTCCTGGCGCGCGGTGGCGTCGTCCAGTGCCTGCGTCTGTTCTTCAAGCGCCAGCTGCTTTTCTTCGAGCTGCAGACGCAGGTTGTCGAGCGTGGCGCTGTCGGGCAGGTTCAGCGTGTTGCGCTCTTGCTGCAGGCGCTCGCGCCGCACGACCAGATTGGCCAGGATACCGCCGGCGTTGCGCCCGTGGGCGGCTGCCAGCTCGATACGCTGCTGGACCGCCATGATGCGCGCACGCGCCGCATTGGCCGCATCCTGGCCGGCGCGCCAGGCCGCTTCGAGTTCGGGCAGGCGCTCTCCATGCACTTCGACCGCGATCTGGGCGCCTTCCGCGCGCGCGGCCAGTTCTTCGAGCTGCATCTCTGCTTCTTCCTGGCCTTCGCGGTGTTCTTCGGCCTGGGTCGACCAGCCGTCGCGCTGGGCGCTCAGCGTGGCGATCTGGTTTTGCAGGCGCGTGCGCGATTCGACGACGAACTTGATCTGCGCTTCGAGACTGCCGATCTCCGCGTTCACGCTATAGAGCGCACCTTGGGCCGTGTGCAGGCGGTCGCCCGCAGCGAAGTGCGCCTGGCGCAGGTGCTCGAGGTCGAGCTCCACGCCGCGCAGTTGCGCGGTCTGGGCTTCGAGTCCGGTCTGCGCGTCTTCGATCTCGCGGAAAAAACGGACCTGCTCGGCGTTGGCGTCGTTCTTGCGCAGCAGCCAGAGGAGCTTCTGCTTTTCCTCCTGGTCGGACTGCATCTGCTGGAAGCGCCGCGCGACGGCCGCCTGAGCTTCCAGCTTCTCCAGGTTGGCGTTCAGTTCGCGCAGGATGTCTTCGACCCGCAGCAGGTTCTCGCGCGTATCGGACAGGCGGTTTTCAGTTTCGCGGCGGCGCTCCTTGTACTTGGAGACGCCGGCGGCTTCTTCGAGGAACACGCGCAGTTCTTCGGGGCGCGATTCGATGATCCGCGAAATCATGCCCTGGCCGATGATGGCATAGGCGCGCGGGCCCAGGCCCGTGCCCAGAAAGATGTCCTGGATGTCGCGCCGACGCACCGGCTGGCCGTTGATGTAGTAGGTTGAGGTGCCGTCGCGCGTAAGCGTGCGCTTGACCGCGATCTCGGCGTACTGGCCCCACTGGCCGGCAGCCTTGCCGGCATTGTTGTCGAACACCAGTTCGACCGACGAGCGCCCGGCGGGCTTCCTGTGCGTGGAGCCGTTGAAGATCACGTCCTGCATCGACTCGCCGCGCAGCTCGGAGGCCTTGGATTCACCCAGCACCCAGCGTACGGCGTCGATGATGTTCGACTTGCCGCAGCCATTGGGGCCGACCACGCCGACCAGCTGGCCGGGCACCTGAAAATTGGTGGGATCGACGAACGATTTGAATCCCGACAATTTGATGGAAGAGAGGCGCACGTTGCGTGGGAGAAGAAGGTAGCGAAGAAGCGGTCATCATACCATCGCCGGGATGGCGAAGGCCATGACCGGGAGGACGACAAACGAGCGCTTACTCGGCGGCGCGATGGCCTGTCGGCGGGCCTGCATCGTTGACTGCCTCGCTGCCGACGGCGGCGCCAAGGATCCGGCCGACGACCCCTTCGGCCAGCACGACACGGATTGCGCCGGCGCGCAGCAGATCCGCCAGGCGCCCGGCCGGCAACGAGAACGCTTCCTGGCGCGCGGCGCCGGAGAAGATATACAGCGTGCGCAGCGGACTGACCCAGGCCAGGCGGACCTTGCGGACGCGATCGCCCTCGGCCAGCTCGAGGCGCATGCCGCGCTCGAGGCCCGCCAGGGTATCGGCTTCCGGACCCTGGCTGGCGTGCGCTTCGTCGTCGGCCTGCGCCTGCTCCTGCGCCACGCGGCGCAGCGCATCCTGCTGCGCCGCTTCCACCGCCAGTTCGAGCTGGCGTTCGGGCGCCAGCTCGATCGGCGCGCGTACGATCGAGGCGTGACATTCGGCCAGCTCGGCAAAGAACTGCAGCCGCTCGGCGTCCTGCCAGCGCGTGGCGTCGAGCCATTTGTTCAGGCTTGCCAGCAGCGCCGGCAGGCGCGCGATCAGGGTCTTGCGCTGCTCTTGCGTCGCTTTGGGCTTGACGCTCCAGATCAGGTCTTCCATCGTGCGCGTGGCGTTTTCTATCGCGCCGGGACGGGTATCTTCGATCGTGTAGGCCAGCGCCAGCGCGGCGCTCCAGCGCTGTTCGAGAAAGCCCGCCACGGCCGGCACGAGCTGCTCGCCGGCCAGGCGCCGGGCTACCGCGCGCTGCGCTGAGCGCTCGGCGGCGACCCGCTTTTCCTGACGCGTGGCGTTGGCGATCGGACCGGCAATGGCCGCCTGCTCGGCGGCCTCGCGCGCGGCCAGGCCGGCTTCGAGTTCGGCCACGGCGGCCTCGAACGCAGGCTGCTCGGCATCGCGCACCCGCTCGACGCTGCGGCGCATGGCGCGGTAGACGGGATCGTCCTGGTCGGCCGGCTGCTCCCAGCCCGTCTGCGAGAGCAGGTCGAGCAGGCGCCGCGCGGGATGCGCTTCCTCGTAGAAGAAGCTGCGGTCGCGCAGGGCCGCCTTGAGTACCGGCACCTGCAGGAACGCCAGCAGCTCACGTGTTTCGGGCGCGACGCCATCGTCCTGCAGCACGCCTTCGAACACGCGCGCCAGCAGATCGAGCGTGGTGGCGTCGCCGCGCGAGAGTGCGCCGGGCGGCAGGCTGGCGCGCAGGCGCGGGAGGTAGAAGGCACCGTGCGCGACGCTGCTGTTACTGCCGTGCCCCGCGCTGGTGGCCCCTGGGGCACCGGCGTTGACGAGAAACGGGGGCAGATCCGGCATGCCGGGAATGGCGGCGCCGGTGCCGAGGCGGCCGAGCAGGTCGATCAGTGGCAGCGCGCCGGGCGCAGATGATCCGCTGGCGGCGCCATAGGTGAATCCGTGGGCGGTCGTCGCCATGGCGTGGCCTGGTGCGCCTGGGTGGAAGGCAGCATGGACACCGGCGTGTGCACCGGCTAGGGCACCGGATTGCGCGCCGGCCTCCGTGCTGACCGGCGTGGCCGCTGCCGGCGCCCCATCCGCCCCCCGTTCCGGTGGCGCGACCGCAAAGCCCGACGCGGTGCTGGGCCGCCAGCCACCGCTGCCCTGCGGCAGGTTCGGAATCTCCGGCACGGCCAGCGCCGGGTCGAACAGCTGGCGCAGCTGGTCCGACAGCGACGCTTCGCGCCGTGCACGTTCGGCGCGGCGCGCGGCGCGGTCATCGGTCTTGGCAAAGCGCGTGTCGTCGCCCCTGCCCTTGCGCGCGGCCTTGAGCGCCTCGGTCAACGCTTCGTAGAGCGGGCCAAGATCGATCATCAGGCCCGGGCGCAGCAGTGGCGCCAGCAAGCCGTGCGCTTCCGGGTCGGGCTCGAACTCGCACCACGCCGCGTGCAGCGCGCCCAGGAACACGGCGGGGCGAAACGGGTTATGGGCAGCGCGCACGAGGTCGCGCCCCAGCAGCAGGCCGAGGCGCACGCCGAGGGTGGCCAGCTGCTCCGAGTACTGCAGGTCGAACGGGCGGCTGACGGCATCCAGCGCCATCTGCTGGTCGATCTGCTCGAGCGGCACGAGGCTCAGCGCCACGGGGGCGGCCTGCGCAGCCGAGGCGCCCGGCGCCAGCAATGCGATCTCGGCCTCCAGCGCCGTTTCAAGAGCGCTGGTGGCCAGGTGGACGAACGCGTAATCGTTGCTCTTGAGGAGATTGCCGGATTTGACCCGACGCATGACGACGCGGGGATCCGGGCCGGCTGCAGTAAGGTCGAGCAGCACCGACACGATGCGGCGGACGACGTCGCCCAGGTCTGTCCCGGCCTGGCGGCAGGCGATGGCGACCAGCTCGGCAAGCGTTGCCTGCTGGGCGGCGGCATTGCGCGCTGCGTTGGTCTGGACGGATGGGGTGACCATGACGATTCGGCGAAGTAAGGCGAGCCTCTATTTTGCCACACTCTTGCCAGTCAGCAATGAGCAAACACAGCGGGCCAGAGGCAGAGCGACACTGCGCAGGCTGCGCCAGCGCGGCGCACGCCTGGGTCGATAGTAGCCTTCCAGGCAGGCACATGTCTACAGAGGCAGAGGCCGCTGTCGGATTGGCATCCGGCGCCGGGCTTCGCAGGGTGACGGTTCGTGGAAACGAACAACGCCATGTCGGCGGCAGGAGTACGATCTGTCGACACTCTTGAAAGGAATCATCATGATCGAGAAAAACAGTGCTGGTCCGGGTGCCGGCAATGGGGGCAGCGCGCAGGCGCAGCAGATCGACGCCGAATGCCAGCGTCGCGAGAACAATCCAGCCGGGCAGTCCGATGCTCTGTCGAATCAGCAAGCGGATTCAGCGCCCGCTGCATCGGTGCAATCGGAGCGCCAGCCCACGCCGGTCCAGCAACCGGATACCCGTGTAAATGAATCGCATGAGCCTGGCTCGCTCTCCGCTGCCCAAGTCCAGGGCGGCATAACCGGGCCTCACGCGAGCGCAGGTGGCCAGAGCGGCAAGAACGACACGAGGCCCTGAGTTACGCTGCGTGCCAGGCAGGTCGGATGACGGTCAGATATTGCGCAATACGGCGCCCTTGGGCGGCGCAAAGTCTTTCACTTCATGAATCATCCTGGCCAGCTTGGCATCGCGCGCCGTCATGTGCAGGTCGCCGTACTGGTGAACGCTCCATTGCTCGGGCGTGAGCTCGATCTCCTTGCGCAGGATCGCCTCGGTGCGCGCGTCGTCGGCGCGCAAGCCCTCGACGATGATATTGAGCGCGTCCGGCCGCGAACCGGGCGACGCCGTCGCATGCGACTTGTGAATCATGAACCGCGCCGTCTCGCTGGCATAGCGGCGCGACCCGGCCAGATATACGACGACAGCAATCGACGCCACCGCCCCGGCGTTGTACATGACAAATTTAATGGGCGAATTGGCCATGAAGTTATACAGGCACAGCCCATCGCTGACATAACCACCGTTGGATTGCAGCAGCACGTGGGCGGTATCGATGCCATCTTCCGTCATATTGGCCACCGCCTCGAATATCCGGTGAACCATATCACTGTTGACATCGCCAGACAGCGTAAACCACCCCTCTTTCTCCTGCCGCGCTTTTTCTTGATTCATAGTCTGTTCCGCCTACAAAATAAGTGAACCAAGTGTAGCAAATCACCTCGCACGCCCCCACAACCGATCTCCAATAGTGCAAAGCAATGTTTCAAGGCAATCCTACGCCAACCCGCAATCAGGGTCAGAGTAGATTTAATGGGCAATTCCTCAAAGTTGTCAAACAATTCGACTCTGACCCTCATTATTATTTGCTAATTTAGCGCTATCAAAATTTGGTTTCGATTCTCTTCGTCATCTAGTTTTCTAAGTGCATCGTTTTTATTGCCGAAGCGGTCAAAAATAATGGGGGTCGGAGTCGATTTAATGGGCAATTCTCAAAAGTTGTCAAACAATTCGACTCTGACCCTAATTGTGGGTGGGGGTGTGCGGTTGACAGTCGGCAAAGGGTGGCATATCCTCCGCAGTCTTGATCGGGAGAGCGCAGCATGCTGCCGCCGAAGGGGCACTCACCCATAAACTCTCAGGCAAAAGGACCGGTCAAGGGACGGCGGCGCGACGCGCGGCGGTTCAACTCTGGAGAGCGGCCGCAGTAGCGGTCCACCGAAGGGGCAAGCGGCGCACAGCCGCTATCTCTCAGGTACCAAGGACAGAGGGGTCGACAGCGCACGACGACCGTGCTGTACCCCTATTTCTGCCTGAGGATTCCATGACGCTCAAAGCGACCCCGCTCAATTCCGCTCACCGCGCCGCCAACGCCAAGATGGTCGATTTCGGCGGCTGGGACATGCCCGTCAACTACGGTTCGCAAATCGAAGAGCACAACGCGGTGCGCAGTGACGCCGGCATGTTCGACGTGTCCCATATGTGCGTCGTCGACGTCAAGGGCGCCAATGTGCGCACGTTCCTGCGCGGTCTCCTGGCCAATAACGTCGACAAGCTGCAGGTGCCGGGCAAGGCGCTGTACTCGTGCATGCTCAATCCCGAAGGCGGCGTCATCGACGACCTGATCGTCTATTTCCTGTCCGAAGAATGGTTCCGCATCGTCGTCAACGCCGGCACCGCCGAAAAAGACGTCGCCTGGATGAATCAGCAGAACACCGCCACCAACAGCGGCGTGACGATCACCGCGCGCCGCGACGGCAACGATCCGATCGCGCTGATCGCCGTGCAGGGCCCGAACGCCCGCGCCAAGGTGTGGCAGGTGCTGCCGACCACCCAGGCGCCATCGGAAAACCTCAAGCCGTTCAACGCCGTCATCGTTCCCGATACGGCGTTTGGCGAAGCGATGATCGCCCGCACCGGCTACACCGGCGAAGACGGCTTCGAGATCGGCGTACCGGCCTCGCAGGCCGAAGCGCTGTGGAATGCCTTTGTCGCCGTCGGCATCAAGCCGGCCGGTCTCGGTGCGCGCGATACGCTGCGCCTGGAAGCCGGCATGAACCTGTACGGCCAGGACATGGACGACTCCGTGAACCCGCTCGACGCTGGCCTCGCCTGGACGATCGACCTGGTCTCGGAGCGCGACTTCATCGGCAAGGCAGCGCTGCAGGCCAAGGGTCAGGGCGCGCAGTTCGTCGGCCTGATCCTGCGTGAAAAAGGCGGCATCCTGCGCGCGCACCAGAAAGTCGTCGCAGCGTCCGGCCTGGAAGGCGAGATCACCAGCGGCACCTTCAGCCCGAGCATGCAGCAGGCGATCGCCCTGGCCCGCGTGCCGATGGACGTGGCCATCGGCGACACCGTCCACGTGATCATCCGCGACAAGCGCCTGGCCGCCAGCGTCGTCAAGCTGCCGTTCGTGCGCAACGGTAAAGTGCTGGCCGCCTGAGCGCTGCCTAGAATCCAGAACACCTATACTGCTATCCACCCAACTACCCGGAGCCCTCATGAACATCCCTACCGACCTGAAATACACCGAATCCCATGAGTGGGTTCGCCGCGAAGATGACGGCACCCTGACCGTCGGCATCACCGAGTACGCGCAGGACGCGCTGGGCGACATCGTGTTCGTCGAACTGCCGCAGGTCGGCAAGGCCTTCACCGCCGGCAGCGACGCCGCCGTCGTGGAATCGGTGAAAGCCGCCAGCGACATCTATTCGCCAGTCGACGGCACCGTCACCGCCGTGAACCAGCCAGTGGCCGACGCCCCGGACTCGATCAACCAGGATGCCTACGGCAGCTGGCTGTTCAAGCTCGCGCCAAGCGACGCCGGCTCGTACGACAATCTGCTCGACGCTGACGCCTACGGCAAGACCACCGACCACTGATCGCCTCCAGGTGCGCCGCCGGCCCCGCCGCGGCGCACCGCCCTGCACCACCCGCCATTCTCCTTCAACGTCGCCGCAGACTGTGTCCCCCAACATGACCCGACCAAGCCTCACCCAACTCGAAGCACGTGATTCATTCATCCCGCGCCACATCGGCCCGTCCGACGCCGACCAGGCAGCGATGCTGTCGGCCCTCGGCTACGAGACCCGCGCCGCGCTGATCGACGCCGTCGTGCCAGCCAATATCCGCCGCAAGGACAAGATCGACCTGGGCCAGTTCGCCGAGCCACGCACCGAAGAAGAAGCACTGGCCACTCTTAAAGGCCTGGCCTCGAAGAACAAGGTGCTCAAGTCGCTGATCGGCCAGGGCTACTACGGCACCTTCACGCCGAAGGTCATCCTGCGCAACATCTTCGAAAACCCGGCCTGGTACACCGCCTACACCCCGTACCAGCCAGAGATTTCGCAGGGCCGCCTGGAAGCGATCCTGAACTTCCAGCAGGCCGTGACCGACCTGACCGGCATGGGCATCGCCAACTCGTCGATGCTCGACGAAGGCACCGCCGCCGCCGAAGCCATGACGCTGATCCAGCGCGTCGGCAAGTCGGCATCGAAAGTGTTCTACGTCGCCGACGACGTGCTGCCGCAGACCCGCGAAATCATCGAAACGCGCGCGCTGCCGATCGGCGTGGAAGTGCGCACCATCGCAGCGGCCGACATCGAGTCGCTGGGCGAAACCTGCTTCGGCGTGCTGCTGCAATACCCGGGCGTGAATGGCGAAGTGCGCGACTACCGCGCCGCCGTCGAGAAACTGCACGCCGCCGGCAGCATGGTGATCGTGGCCGCCGACCTGCTGGCGCTGACCCTGCTCACGCCTCCGGGCGAATGGGGCGCCGACGTCGTCGTCGGCAACAGCCAGCGCTTCGGCGTGCCGCTCGGTTTCGGCGGCCCGCACGCCGGCTACCTGGCCACCCGCGACGAATTCAAGCGCAGCATGTCGGGCCGTCTGGTCGGCGTGACGATCGACGCGCAGGGCAACCAGGCCTACCGCCTGGCGCTGCAGACGCGCGAACAGCACATCCGCCGCGAAAAAGCGACGTCGAACATCTGTACCGCGCAAGTGCTGCTGGCCGTGATGGCCGGCATGTACACGGTCTACCATGGCCCGCAGGGTCTGGAGCGCATTGCCCGCCGCGTGCACCGCCAGACCGCGATCCTGGCCGCCGGCCTGCAGCAGCTGGGCTTCGAGCTGGTCAACCAGACCTACTTCGACACGCTGACCGTGCGCGTCAAGGATGCCGGCGCGATCCACGCCGCAGCGGTTGAGCACGGCATCAACCTGCGCCAGATCGACGCCACGCAAGTGGGCATCGCGCTGGACGAAACCGTCACCCGCGACGACCTGACCACGCTGATGGCCATCTTCGGCGACGGCAAATCGGTCGACCTGGACGCACTGGACGCCGACGCCAGCGACGCGCTGCCAACGGCCCTGGCCCGCACCAGCGCCTACCTCACGCACCCGACCTTCAACCGCTACCACGCCGAGCACGAAATGCTGCGCTACCTGCGCGCACTGGCCGACAAGGACCTGGCGCTGGACCGCACGATGATCCCGCTCGGTTCGTGCACGATGAAGCTCAATGCGACGTCCGAGATGGTGCCGGTCACCTGGCCCGAGTTCTCGAACATCCACCCGCTGGCGCCAAACGACCAGACCGTCGGCTACCGCGAAATGATCACGCAGCTCGAAGCGATGCTGTGCGCCGCCACCGGTTACGCCGCGATCTCGCTGCAGCCGAACGCCGGCTCGCAGGGCGAGTACGCCGGTCTGCTGGTGATCCAGAAGTACCACCAGGCGCGTGGCGAAGGCCACCGCAATATCTGCCTGATCCCGTCGTCGGCCCACGGCACCAACCCGGCGTCGGCCAGCATGGTCGGCATGAAGGTCGTCGTTACCGCCTGCGATGAAAACGGCAACGTCGACCTGGCCGACCTGAAGGCCAAGGCCGAGCAGCACAGCGCGAATCTGGCCTGCGTGATGGTTACCTACCCGTCGACCCACGGTGTGTTCGAAGAAGGCATCAAGGAACTGTGCGAGATCGTGCACCAGCACGGCGGCCAGGTGTACGTCGACGGCGCCAACATGAACGCACTGGTGGGTCTGGCCTCGCCGGGCGCGTTTGGCGGCGACGTCAGCCACCTGAACCTGCACAAGACCTTCTGCATCCCGCACGGCGGTGGCGGTCCGGGCGTGGGCCCGATCGGCGTCGGCGCGCATCTGGCCAAGTTCCTGCCGAATCAGCTCTCGACCGGCTACGTCCGCGACGAACAAGGCATCGGCGCCGTGAGCGCTGCGGCCTTCGGCTCGGCCTCGATCCTGCCGATTTCGTGGATGTACATCGCGATGATGGGCGCGGATGGCCTGACGGCAGCGACCGAAGTGGCGATCCTGAATGCCAACTACATCGCACGCCGCCTGGCGCCGCATTACCCGGTGCTGTACGCGGGCCACGACGGCCTGGTGGCGCACGAGTGCATCATCGACCTGCGTCCGCTGCAGGACAAGACCGGCATCTCGAACGAAGACGTGGCCAAGCGCCTGATGGACTTCGGTTTCCATGCGCCGACCATGAGCTTCCCGGTCCCGGGCACGCTCATGATCGAGCCGACCGAATCGGAATCGAAAGCCGAGATCGACCGCTTCATCGAGGCGATGATCACGATCCACGCCGAAATCGTCAAGGTCGAGCGCGGCGAGTACGACCGCATGGACAATCCGCTCAAGGGTGCACCGCACACGGCCGAAGTGGTCACGAGCGACGACTGGGCCCACGGCTACACGCGTGAAGTGGCGGCGTTCCCGGTCGCGAGCCTGCGCAAGAAGAAGTACTGGCCACCGGTCGGCCGTGCCGACAACGTGTACGGTGACCGCAACCTGTTCTGCGGCTGCGCGCCGATCAGCGATTACGAGTAATCGCTGACCTGCCCTGGCAGCGGCATCATTTGCGGCTCGATGCGAGCCGCAAATGCGACGCCAAGTGACGGCGGCGTTCCCGGTTTGACCCACGCCGTTCGCGCGTGGGTTCGCCGGGGACGCCGCTGTTGTCATTGGGGCCTGGCGGTGCCGGCAACGTCGCCGCTGGCGCCCCGTGGCTACCCTCTCCCTCTTCCAGCCTGAACCCGGCCACGGTGCGCGCCAGCGCAATCGCCTGCATCTGCAGCATGCAGGCGGCGCTGGCGGCTTCCTCGACCAGCGTGCAGTTCTGGCGCGTGACCTGGTCCATCTGCACGATCGCCTGACTGACGCCCTGCAACTGCTTCGCCTGGCCATCGCCGGTCGAACCGATCCGCCCGACCAGATGTTCGACATCGCGCACCGAACTGGCGATGCGCTGCATATTGCTGCCAGCGTGCAGCGCCCACGCCGTGCCGCCGTCGATCTGCGCCACCGACTGCGCGATCACGGCGCGGATTTCCTGGCTGGCCGCGGCCACCCGCCGCGCGAGCGAGCGCACCTCGGTCGCCACCGCCGCCAGATCCGTGGCGCTCATTGGCGCACGCGAGGCGTCCAGCGCGGCATTCAACACCCGCGTGCCCGTTTCGCCTGCCGCCACCTCCAGCGCATCGACGATCGCCATCACCTGCTGCGCGCTGCGCCGGCTCTCGTCCAGTGTGTTGACGAGGCGCTCGACCACACCGCCACCGTCCTGCGCGACATCGCCGGCGCCGGCAGCGAGGCGGTTGGCGGCGCGGGCATCGTCGACGTTGTCGCGCACGTTCGCCGCCAGCGCCTGCAGCGTGTCCTCGGTGTCGGCCAGCGCGCTGGCGCGGTACACGGCGCGGCTGCCCAGGCTCAGGCTCCCGAGCTTGATGTCGCGCGACGCGGCGCCGATCGTGCGCGCCGCTTCGGCCACCGTGCACAGCATGCCATTCAGGTTGCGGATGCTGGCATCGAGCAGGCGCGAGGTGTCGGCGATTTCATCGCTGCCGTAGTCACGCTCCTGCACCGTGAAGTTGCCGTTGGCCAGGCTGCTGGCGGCCATGCCGATGCCGCGGATCTCGCCGAGCAGGATCCGGCGCACGGCGAACGTGATGGCCAGCGACAGCCCGATCGCCAGCACCAGCACGGCCGGCATCAGCAGCGAGACCATGCGAAAGTCGGCCTTGGCACCCGCGGCGGCCTGCCGTGCCAGCGTGTCTTCGAGCGCGCTCAGGCCCGCCAGGCGCTGGTCGACCAGCGCGTAGGCAGCTTCGGCCTTCTGCATCGCATTGGCGCTGATCGAGCCGTCCAGTGGCGCGAGCTCGATGACGTCGCGCACCGCGCGCGCATAGCGGCGCTGCGCCTGCGCGGCCTGCTCGACGTGACGCAGCTCGGCGCCAGTCAGCGGACCGGCCGCCAGCGTCGTGAGGCCAACCGCAATGCGCCCGTGCTGCGCCAGGATGTCGCGCCGCAGCGGTTCGGTGCGGGCCGGCGGAAAGCTGCCGCCCATCCAGCTCAGGTAACGGTAAATATCGGCATGCGCCTTGTGCGCTTGCGTGCCCAGGCTGGCGGCCGCGCGCAGGCTGGCGGCGCGCTGGCCGACGATCGATTCGAGCGATGCATTCTGGCGCGCCAGCGCGACATAGGCCGCGCAGGAGAGCACCAGCAGCAGCACGAGGACGGCGCCTGGGGCCAGCAGGAGCTTGGGACCGATGCGAAGACGGGCCAGCATGTCACGCCGCCGTCATGGCAGGTGGAACGAACGGGCGGCGCGGCTGTCTCATCGTCATGGTATCCCCTTGGAGAGCGTAATATTTCTTGAGTGCACTCTTGAATGTACGCCGCAGAACAAGCCAGCCTTTGTGATGGCGCAAAGCGCGCGCTACACTAGCGGCATGATCTTTATTGCTCCACTGCAGCGGAACCGGCGCCTGCTTCTGGTCTGCGTGCTGTCGCTCCTGCTGCACGCGCTAGTGATCGCGTGGATCGACGCGCGCCTGACGCAACGCCCCGCCGTTATCGGCATGCCGGAGTTCACGGTACGGCTGGCCTCGGCCGAACGGGGCATCGTGGATGCACCGTCCAGGGCGGTCGAAACACCTGCCGCACCGCCCGAACCTGCCCAGCCAGCGCCACCTGTAGCACCCGCCCCCATCGCCATGGCCGATAGCGGCCCGGTTGCCATGCCGTCCGCCTCGCTGCCCATCGATGCTGGCGAGAGCGCGCTCCCCGCCGCCAGCGGCGGCAATGCTGCCCCCGTCCAGATGCCGGGCACCTACCGTGTCAAACCACCGCCGTCCGGCCGCATCGACTACACCGTCGTCACGCGCAGCAGCCTGGACGCGCCGTCACAGGACGCAGGCAAGGCGAGCATGGTCTGGCGCAGCGATGGCACGCGCTATGCGGTCGAGCTCGATGGTGTGCTGGGTACGATCTCCAGCGAAGGCCAGGTCGACGATGCCGGCATCGCGCCGCAGCGGGCCTTGACGGGAATGGGTACCGGTGCGTTGACGACCGTGTTCGATCGCGGCAGCGGCACCATCGTCGCCGGGCCGCAGGGGCAGCCCTTCCCGCTCGTGCCGGGAAGCCAGGACCCGGCCTCGGTCTTGCTGCAACTGGCGGGCATGGGCGTGAGCGATGCGGGCCAGATCAAGGACGTGCTGGAATTCTGGGTCGGTGGCGCGGGCGGCGCCGGCATCGAGCGCTACCAGGTGATGGGGCCGGAACGGATCGCCACGACCGCCGGGTCGCTGGACACCGTGCGGCTGGCGCGCCTGGGCGAGCCGGGCGCGCCCGTGCTGGAACTGTGGCTGGCGCCACAGCATGCCTGGCTGCCGGTGCAGCTGCGCGTGACCGACGCGCTGGGTGCCTCGCGCACGCAAACGCTGGCATCGATTGCGATCGACGCCAGCGTCATACTAAAAGATTAACCGCAAGAATAACGGCCCGCGTCAGGACGACGCGGGCACGGGCCTTGAATCAGGCCAGCTTGACCGCGTGCTCGCGGGTAGCGTGGAAAGTCAGCTTCGGCCAGCGTTCCTGCGTCAGGCGCAGGTTGACGCCCGAGGTGGCCAGATACGCCATATTGCCGGCCGCATCGTAGGCCACGTTGTGACCGAGCGAGTTTTCGAAGTCGGCCAGCGCCTTCTTGTCGTCGCTCGAGACCCAGCGCGCGCTGCTGATGCTGGCGCTTTCGAACACGGCGTCGACGCCGTACTCGTTGAGCAGGCGGCTGGCGACCACCTCGAACTGCAGCACGCCGACGGCGCCCAGGATCAGCTCACTGCCCAGCACCGGCTTGAAGACCTGCACCGCGCCCTCTTCGCCCAGCTGCTGCAGGCCCTTGTGCAACTGCTTCATCTTGAGCGGATTGCGGATGCGCACCGAGCGGAACAGCTCTGGCGCGAAGTACGGAATGCCGGTGAAGCTGAGCATTTCGCCTTCGGTGAAGCTGTCGCCGATCTGCATATTGCCGTGGTTCGGCAAGCCGATGATGTCGCCGGCGAAGGCTTCTTCGACCTGCTCGCGGCTCGATGCCATGAACGTCACGACCGACGACAGCTTGACGTCGCGGCCCAGGCGCAGGTGCTTGACCTTCATGCCTTTTTCAAAGCGGCCCGAGCACACGCGCAGGAACGCGATGCGGTCGCGGTGGGCCGGGTCCATATTGGCCTGGATCTTGAAGACGAAACCGGAGAACGGCACTTCGCTTGGCAGGACCGAGCGCACCGTGGCGTCGCGCTCGCGCGGCGCAGGCGCCCAGTCGACCAGCGCCGACAGGATTTCGCGCACGCCAAAGTTGTTGATCGCCGAGCCGAAGAACACCGGGGTCTGCACGCCGGACAGGAAGCGCTCGAGGTCGAACACGTGCGAGGCGCCGTGCACCAGCTCGACTTCCATCTTGAGCTGCTCGATCTCGAGCGGGAACATCTCGGCCAGGCGCGGGTTGTCGATGCCCTTGACGATCTCGAAGGCGCCATCGGCTTTTTCTTCGCCGGCCTTGAACAGCATGATCTCGTCCTTCAGCAGGTGGTACACACCGCGGAAGTTCTTGCCCATGCCGATCGGCCAGGTCACCGGCGCGCACTCGATCTTGAGCACCGATTCGACTTCGTCGAGCAGTTCGAGCGGATCGCGCGTTTCGCGGTCCATCTTGTTCATGAACGTGACGATCGGCGTGGCGCGCATGCGGCACACCTCGAGCAGCTTGATCGTCTGCGCTTCGACGCCCTTGGCCGCATCGATCACCATCAGCGCCGAGTCGACCGCCGTCAGCACGCGGTAGGTGTCTTCCGAGAAGTCCTGGTGGCCGGGGGTGTCGAGCAGGTTGATGACGTGGTCGCGGAAATCGAACTGCATCACCGACGAGGCGACCGAAATGCCGCGCTGCTTTTCGATGTCCATCCAGTCGGACGTCGCATGGCGCCCGCTCTTGCGGCCCTTGACGGTACCGGCCAGCTGGATGGCGCCCGAGAACAGCAGCAGCTTTTCGGTCAGCGTGGTTTTACCGGCATCCGGGTGGGAGATGATGCCGAAGGTGCGGCGGCGCCCCACTTCGCGCGCGATCACGCCGGCCTGCGCGGCCGAGTTGGTGGTAGTGGTGGTGCTGTCATCGCGAGCGTCAGGCGTGTCCTGCGCGGCGGAGGTGTCGGTATCGTTGGCCATAGTCGAGCCCTTCAAACGGCCCTTGTCGAAAACCCTCGATTTTACCGTTTTCGCAAGGCGCCGTGTGAACTCTCTTCGCTCCCTATGCCATCCCTCAGTCGCGCACGCGGCGCCAGCCGGCGCGGTGTGCCTCGATCGTTTCCGATGGCGGGAACTTGCCGGTCACCATGGTGCCGTCGGCAGTCGTGGTGATCGTCTTGAGCGCGCCCGACGGCAGGCGGATCACGATGAAGCCCACCGCGGCCGAACTGGCCAGCGGATACCCGGCCAGCCCGTCCGGCGAAGCCGCGCGGCCGGTGCAGACATTGAGCTGGTAAATATTGCTGGTGCCGCCGACTTTGCAGTCGGTCGACGAGCTTGGCAAGTTGGTCACCACGTTGATGGTGCCGGCCACCACTTGCGGGTCGAGGTTGACGCGCTCGCCGTCATTGAGGTTGAAGTCGGTGAACCAGCCCTTCGTGCTGGCCAGGTTCACGTCGCCGCCATCGATCGTGTAGGGCGCATTGCCCGTGTCGTCGCCGTCCACGCGCGCCAGCGTGCGCTTGACCATGGCCGACGACTGGCGCCAGGCGGCCGTGCTGATGCCCTCGCCGTCATCCTTGAGCAGATAGGCGCTCTGCACCTCGGTGCTGGTCACGTCGACCAGGTCGAGCAGGCGGCCGGTGCCGAACAGCACCACGCGCTGCGCCGACGCGACAGTCTTGTTGTCGACCGTGGTGTCGACCCGGCACAGCGTGACTTCAGGGCGGGTAGTGACCGGCTGGTTCACGCCGGCGTCGCCCATCAGCACGCGCGCCGGTGCGCCGGTGCCGGTAAAGTCAAAGCGCCACATCTTGCCGGTATTGTCGCCGCCGTACACATACGTCACACGCGGATCGTTGTTCGGGTCATTCGTGATCGCCGAGATCCTGGCCAGGCCGGACGGCGTGCCGACGCTGCCCACGCCGGTCGTCGCCGAACGCGATTCGATCACCTTGCCGGTGGCAACGTCCACCACCAGCAGATAGCCCTTGCCGTCGCCCCCATCGACGCCGTCGACACCCGGGATATTGTTGTAGCCCGAGGTCAGGAACACGACCCATTTTTCCACGCCCGCGCTGTCGACGATGGTGCCGAACTGCGGGTTGCCAAACGTGAGGCCCAGGCGCGTATCGACATTGCCGGCGCAGGCGCTGGCGTCGGCGCACAGTTCCCACAGCGCTTTCGGCGCGGCCGGGTCCGTGACATCGAGCGCGTAGTAACCGCGCCCGCCCGCGTTCAGCCCCGCCACCAGCACCGACTTCCATTCCGTGCCGACCTGGACGTCCGCAATCTCGGGCGAGCCGTCGACCGAGAAGATGTGGTTGGTGCCGTAGGTCGTGCTGGCCAGCTGGTGCAATTTTTTCATCGTAATGCGCGGGACATACGCCCACAATTCTTCGCCGGAATTGGCGTCGAACGCGTGCAGCATGCCGTCGTTGGCCGCGGCGAACACGGTTGCCTTGCGGCTTGCATGGGTGGCCTTGAAGGCGCCGTAGCCGGGCCGGTCGAAATTACGGCGCGGCTCGCGCAGGTATGCCGGCTTGGACGAGGCGATATCGCCCAGCACGATCGGGATCGTCGTCTTGTCGGTGCCCACTTCCTGGCGCGAGAACGCGCGCAGGACGTTGTCGTTGGCGTACTGCTGGCGACCGCGCAGCCAGTTGACGATGTTGCGGCCATCGTTGACCAGCGCGCGGTTGGCCACCGACATATTGGCGCACTGCGTCAGCGCATTGCACTTGTTGTCGAACCAGGCGCGCGTGCCCGTGTCCATCGTGTCGTAGCTGAACGCGGCCAGCGCGCCATCCTTGAGCATGTAGATCGAGCGGCCGTCCAGTCCATCCGCGTCCACCTCGACCTGCTTGCCGAGCAGGCTCGAGGTATTCCAGTCCTCGGTCGGCTCCACGTCGCCGGTGATGGTATTGACCTTGCGTTTGGACAGGCGCCCGTACCAGTGCACGGTGGTGAACGTCGCCGAGAAGATGTCGTTGTCGCTTTGCGAGATGTTCGGGGTCGAGGTGGCTGCCGCCGCTGCTGCGCCGGTCTTGACTTCGATGTTCGACAGGGCCGTACGCAGCCCTTCCACCACCTGCATCGGATCGGATGCCGAGAAGTACTTGCCATGGCCATTGATCGCGGCATGCCACAGGTCGTCCACGCGCGATTGCAGGGCAGCCGAGCCGCTGTCTTCGTCGACGTCCGGATCGGGCCAGACGTAGCGGCCCTTGTCGTTCCAGGGGCAGTTGAGCGCGCCGCTGACCAGCTTGTAAAAGTCGCCGTTCGGATCCGGCTTCGTGTCGTAGTCCTTCTCGTAGTTCATGATGCCGTCCACGCCCAGGCCGAGGGCATAGGTGCGCATGTGCAGGCGGTTGTTCTCGCCGGTGCCAGCCGGCACCGCGCCGGGTTTGGTGTAGTCCTCGAGCGTGGTGCGCAGTGACACGGTCTTGTCGGCCGAGCCGCCGTTGTACCAGTACAGCGCGATGTCAGCCAGCGATGGCTTGCCCTGGCCACGCGGATCGACGCAGCCCTTCGATTGCAGGCAGAAGCGGGCCGGATTGTCGACCTGGTCGTTGCTGGCCACCCCGACCGGCGCCTTGCCATTCCAGTAGCCGTCGGTGGTGATGAACGTGAAGTTCTGCTGGCACGGGTACTTTACGACTTCCTCGCCGGCCGCGTAGTTGTAAGGACTCTGATTGGCGTACATCTTGCCGATGGCGTGCAGGGCCTGGCGCACCGGGGTCGAGCCCTCCGTGTCCATCGCGTACAGCGCGTTGTACCAGCTGGTGCGTTCAGCGCCGGCAAACGGCTTGGGCTTGGTCATGGCGCCTTCGACCGCGGCAACCGACAACGCGACCAGCCCGACGTTGTACTTGTCGGTGACGGGCGAGAACGCCTGGCCGACGGCCGTCTTCATCATCTGGTTGCGGGTGCGGTAGTAGCCATACCAGTTGGCGAAGTTGGTCATCTCCTGCGCATACGAGCAGGAGCCGCTGGTGCAGTCGGTGCGGCCGATGGCGCGCGGGTAGATGGTGCGGCCAGGAACGATGTCCGTGCGCACGAACACCGAGCCACCCAGACCGGTAGCCGACGTCGGCACGATGTCCGAGACGGCGTTGACAGCGCTCATCGTCAGCCAGGTGTTGTTGTTGAGCCGGTTGTTGCTCGGAATGGTGAAGTCGATGCCCAGCCCTTCGGCCTGGCCGGAGCTGTCCACCAGGCACAGCGTCGTGTTGGGTTCGTTCGCACAGACCGGCGACGAATTCGGGGTGCCGCCAACATAGGCGGTCACATTGCCCCGGGTGCCGATGCGCGCTTGCAGTGCCGCCACGACCGCGCTCGCGCCCGTGCTGCGGTTGAACGTGATATCGCCGCCCAGCATGCCGCTGCCGGCAAAGTTCAGGCGGCTCATTACCTGCTTGTCGCGGTTGTTGTTGCTGTTGTTGGTGCTGCCCCCCACGCGCAGCAGGGCGGTCGCGCCCGTGCCGCTCGAGACCATCAGGCCGGTGCCGGCGCGACTGTTGTCGGACACCAGGCTGCACACGGTGAGCGACTTGGTGGTTGAATTCGCAGGGCACGAGACCGGCACGACACCGACCACATTGTCGGCGCCGAGGGCCACGCCCAGGCTGCTGCAGCTGGGCACCGTGCCGTTCCTCGGGGAGCGCACGCAGGCGAAGTAACTGTCGGCGTCGCCGACCTTTTCATTGATCGACACGGCCAGCGCCTGGGCCAGGGCGGCCTGCTTGTCGGCGGTGTTGGTGCCGGCGGCCGCAGTCACGGCGCTATTGGTGATGACCTGCGTGCCCAGCGGACCGACGGCGGTCACCGCCGCGATCGAGCGCGTGCTGGCGGTATTGGACGCGCCGATGCTGATCGTGCCGTACCACGGCGCCACCACGTTCTCGGCGCCAAAACGCGGATACTTGTAAGTGCCGACGAACTTGGCCTGGCATTTGGTCAATGCTTTCGAGTCGCACCAGCGCACGCGCGCAGCGACGGTGTAGTCTGATGCCGGCGACGTGCCGTTGGCAGTCGCGGCGCGGCAATCGGTCAGGTTGGTATTGGTGCAGTATTCAGCAACATTGTTGGTGTAGTAGTACGGCGTGCTGTAGACATAGCGCGCACGGTAGCGGGCGTTGGTTGGGTAGGCATAGCCCCCCGTATTGCGCACGCAATTGTTCAGGTTGCCGTCGCACCATTCGATATCGTAGTAGCCGTCCACCAGATTGCTGGTGTCCGCCGTATTGCCCAGAAAGTCAGCCTTGTTGACGCCATACACGTCGGTCGGCACACGCTTCCAGTCGCCCGTGCGCCCGGCGTCGAGATCGGGATAGGACGTGCCGTCGGCCTTGACCGGCGGGACATACCGCACCGCCGGGTCGTAGTACTGGCGGTTGAAGCCGGCACTGGCAAATGGCGGATCGCCGATCTTGCAGGCGCGCGTGCCGGCTGACATCGTGCTGCCGGCGCGGCAGGTGTCGGTGACGTTGATGTAATCGGGCGTGTAATTGAAATTCATCGACCCCGAGTTATCGTACAGCAGCATCAGGTTCGGCTTGACGGTGCCGCTGCCGCTGATATTGAGCAGTGGCAGCTGGGCGATGGCGGTGGGCTCTGCCTGCGCCAGCGGCGCGCTTACAAGCAGCGCCAGCAATACCAGCGGTGCCAACTGTGCCATTGGGCCAATGCGGCCGGCGGCACGCGTGAGGGTCGTCAAGAAGTTCATGGGCAATCCGTTCGTTTGTACGGCGCCATCAGACGCCGATCAGTACTACCATCTGGTTCACCACAGTGCCGCCGCGCGCACCGTGGATGCGGGCGGTGATCACATAGTGAAGCTGCGGGCTGGCGGCGTACACGACGCCATCGGTGCGGATGCTCTCGCCGATGGCGGTCGCGTTGCCCAGGCCGGCCGTGTTGGCGGCGGTCTGCACGCAGGCGTTCTTGTCGTCGAATGTGCCGGTGCTCTTGCACAGGCGGTGGATCACGTATTCCACCTCGGTGCCGCCCGAATCCGTGACCTTCTTGCTGTCGCTCCAGAACTCTTCTTCACGGGTGGACAGGCCGGGCGCCATCGTGGCGCGGTAACCCTCTGCCGGCAGGTGCGCCGTCAGTGCGCCCTTGTCGGTCTTGGCTTTCTGGTCGATCCATTCGAAGCCCTTGTGCAGCCCGAAATCGGCGGCGCGGCTGAGGGTAGCGTCATAGGCGAGGCTCGATGCGCTCAGCGTCGTGCTGTTGCTCGACTTGAGCAGATAGATGCTCGTCACCAGCATCACCAGCATCATGATCAGCATGACCGGCAGCGCAATGCCGCGCTGGGCTGCCAGGGCAAGTGGGTGCGGACGATGCGCCATCATGGCCTCCATCCCGCATTGCGCAGCGGGATAATGGTGTCGAATACACGGTAGCGATAGCACGTCCAGTCGACTGGATCGTTCTCCACTGCCAGGTCGATCTCCACTTCTTCGGCCGTGGCTTCGCTCGGCTGCGCGCTCGCGAACAGTGTCGGCGCGGTGGTCGTGGCGCTGCATGTGCCGTCAGCGGCAGGCCGCTCGGGGTTTTTCCCGCGCGCCACCACGGCGATGCGCAGCGCCACGATGCGGCCATAGTCGCCGGGACTGCCGGTCACGCCGTCGCCGTCGGCATCGATCATGGTGGACGACCAGGCGCTGATGGCGGTGCCCTTCTCCGGTGCAAACGCGGCACCAAGGCGTCCGTCGAAACCGTACTGCGCCTTGAGCGAGACAATGTCGCCAGTCACCGCCTGCGCATTTTGGGCGGCATTGGCCATGTCGGTGGCGCGCAGGCGCAGGTAGCCACCCTCGACCGACCAGGTATGAAACGCCAGGCGCGCGCCCGGTCCGAGATTGAACAGGCGGGTCGTATTGCCCGTGTAATTCGCGCCCAGCGCGCCGCGGTTGAAGCGCTGGCTGGTCGCGCCGAAGGAGAGTTCAGGCTTGTCGGGAACGCGCGAGATCTGCGCCAGTGCGCAATCGGCCCCGATATTCTCGGGCGCGACGACGATCACGTCGCCCAGCGTGAAGTAACCCCATGGATCGCGATCGACCTCGACGCTGGTGCCGCCGATGTAGTTCTTGATCACTCGCATGGTCGACGTGCCGCCAGGGGCCCCGCCTGCATACAGCGTCAGGCGGTCCGGACCCGTGCCGCCCGGCTCGATCACGGCAGCGGCCAGCGGCCGGATCGTGGCGCCGCCACGCGTGGCCGGCGCCAGCTCGTAGCCCTGGCTGTCGGCGAACATGGTGTTGCAGCCGGTGATCAAAGGGTCGTTCAGGCCGAAGCCGGCCTGCTCGGCGTCGCTGCTGATCTGGAACATTGCCAGCATGCCGTTCTGCATCGAGTTGGAGCCGCCCAGCGCGGCGTCCTTATTGCGCTCGCTGTCGGTCATGATCCGGGTGGCAAACAGCACTGCCAGCAGGCCAATGACGACGCTGACCATCAGTTCGACGAGCGAAAAACCACCGGCGCGGAGAATGGACGGGGACGGGGCCCTTGTGGACGGGGCGCTCATGGTTTCGATGCCGTCAGGTAGGATTTGATCCGATGGGTATTGCGCTGGCTGTCGCTGGTGCGCTGCCAGCCGATCGCGATATTCACTTCGGTGCGGCCTGCAGCAGCATTGGTGGCCACGCCCACCACGACGCCGGCGCCCGGAATCCGCTCCTGCACGGCCGCATGCCAGGCGGCCAGGCGCGCACCCGGGGTGCCGCCGGCAGCCAGCGCGTAGTCGGCGGCGTGCGGCATGTCGCTGTACATGATGCCCAGCAGTTCGTTGGCAGCGACAGTGGCCTCGGCCCGCATTCCGGCATCCGACAGCGCCGCGATCGAACGGGCCTGCAGACCCAGCGTGCCGACCAGGGCAATACCCAGGATCATCACGGCAAGCAGCGACTCGAGCAGCGCGACGCCGCGTTCGGCACGGCGAATCATTGAAGTGCGGATCATGGCGGGCACCTGCGCGAATCGCCGGGGGCGGCGCCCGGCACACAGGTCACCGCCATGCCGCCCAGGGTCAGTACGACGGCCGAGGGCTTGAATTCACCCACGAGCGTGCCGGCTGGTGCGAGGTCGACGCGGCGCACCTGATTCTGCTGGCCGGCATCGATCCAGCCCAGCGGCGTGAAATATACGGCGTCATCGTCGGCCGGATCCAGCGTGACGGTCAGCATGGTGGTCGGGGGCAGCGTGTCGGCGCTGCGCACGAGCGAGCGGTAGTCTGCCGTCGGGCCGGTTGCCCCCCTGGCCTCCGTGGTGGCGGTCGACCAGTCGTTGCTGCCATCGGTGCAGGGGTTGTCGCTGTTACGCAGGCACACATCGATCTGCCAGCCTGGCTGGCCATTGGCGCCGGGAGCAAACACCAGCCGGCTCTGGCTGTTGTGCGTCATGGCCAGGTTGCGCGCCTGCGCGAAGCCGTCAGCGTAAAACTGCGCCGCGCCGGTGGCGCGCGTACTGGCCAGCCAGCCCGTCATCTGCGGCACGCCCACGGCCAGCAGGATCCCCAGCACGACCAGGCCGACCATCGACTCGATCAGCGTGAAGCCGCCTGCAAGGCGCGGGGGTGGGCTTACTGGGTACATGCGCCATCCTTGCGGTCGACCCAGCAAGTGTCTTTCTTGGTCCAGCCGGCCGGTGCGCCGGTGGTGGCGCGGGTACCGGCCTGGTCGATGGTATAGACGAACTCGGCTGCGCCAGCGCGGCCGGTTGCCGTCAGCACGTAGGCGCTTGCGCTGGCGCTCGTCAATGTATAGGTGAAGTTTTTGGTGTCGGCCGGCTTGCCCGCAAAGCCCTCGTACGTGCGTTCGTTGGACCAGTACTGCTCAAGACGCGGCTGGGTCGACGCCAGGTCGCCATGGGCTTCAGCCAGGCGCGCGCGCAGGATGTAGCTATTGTAAGAAGGTAAGGCAATGGCGCTCAGGATGCCGATGATGGCCACGACGACCATGAGCTCGACGAGCGTAAAACCGGATTGACGTTGCTGCATGAAATTCTCCTGGGCGCCGGGCGCTGATGGCCGGGCTACATTTGTTGCGCGGCATGTTTCCAGGTGGAATCATAATGCATGAAGCTGTCATTTCCCTGAGGGAATGCTGACAAAACCCTGACAGCCGCGCAAAATGCGGTGCCGGCTTGACGCAACAACCTGGTTTAGGGGATTGCCGCGTTTGCCGCAGCCGACGGACAGGTTGTCAGCCGGACGTCGTTGATGCGCCAAAACGCACAATGACGTGCGCGCCGCCGCCTGCTGCCTCACCGATCGTTACGGCCGCGCCGTGAGCGCGCGCGATGTCGCGCACGATCGCCAGCCCCAGGCCGCTGCCAGTGGACTTGTCATCGAGCCGTACGAAGCGCTCGAACACGGCGGCGCGCCGGGCAGCAGGAATGCCGGGGCCGGAATCAACCACAAAAAACTGCGTTACCCCGTCATCCAGCCCGCAACCGACCGTCACCTGCCCGCCGTCCGGCGTATAGCGCAGTGCATTGTCGACCAGGTTGTCGATCAGGTCGCGCAGCTGAAAGGCGTCGCCCGTGACCGGCGCTGGCGCCAGCTCGAAGCCCAGATCGATCCCCTTGCGCGCCGCCTTGTCGACGAAGAACTGGATCGACTCCTGCACCAGCAGCGCCAGGTCGAGCGGGCCGGCATGGTCACCCGGCCGCCCTTCCCTCGCCCGCGCCAGCGCCAGCAACTGGTTGACCTGGCGGATCATGCGCTCGTTGGCCAGGCCCATCATGGCGAGCGAGGCCACGGTGTCGGCGTCCTGCGCGTGGCGGGCATGCAACCATTCGAGCTGCAGTTGCACGCCGGCCAGCGGCGTGCGGAGCTGGTGCGCCATATCGGCCAGAAAGTCGCGCTGGGCCCGCGCGCCGGCCTCGACTTTGTCCAGCAGGTCGTTGAAGCCGCTGACCACCGGTGCGATTTCATACGGCACCCCGTCGCCGGGAATGGGCGCGAGGTCGTCCGGGCCACGCCTGGCCAGCTCGGCGCGGATGCGCGCGAGTGGCCGCAAGCCATTGCCGACCGAGAGCCAGACGACGCCAACCAGCGTCAGCGTGCCGAGTGAGACCAGCACGACGAGCGAGCGCACGATGGCGGCGCGCACCTCGAGGCGCTGGCGCAGTGTGCGGGCCACGCCGACGTGCCGGATGCCGTTTGGCGTGGCCACGGCCAGCGCGACAACGCGCACCGGCTCACCATTGACGTCGGCGTCGTACGCCGGCGCGCCGGGCCGCAATGCCGGAAATCCCGCGCTGCCTTCGAGATGCCGGCCTCCCACGTCGCGCACCGCGAACCAGGCGCGCTCGCCTGTCGCCGCAGGGGCCACGGGCGGCAGGCTGGCTGCGCCACCGGCGGCCACACGGCCTGCCAGGGCCGTGGCGGTGTCCATGAGGCCGGCATCGAAGGCCACCTGGGCGGGTGTCCAGGCCAGGCCCGCGACCAGCGCGGCAAGCACGAGATTGACGAGCAGGATCGGCCCGAGCAGCCATTTCAGCAGGCGCAGGCGGATGCTGTTCACCGGGAGGACCCGATCATGTGGACGCTTCGAGCAGGTAGCCGAAGCCGCGGATGGTGCGGATCGCCACGTCGGCGCCATCGAGCTTCAGGCGCAGGCGCGAGACATAGACTTCCACGGCGTTGAGCGTGACATCGTCGCCCCAGGGCAGGATGGCGTCGAGGATCTGCTGCTTGGAGACGACGCGCCCTGCATGCTGCAGCAGGTATTCGAGCACGCCCCACTCGCGCACGGACAATTCAATGGCGCCTTCGCCGATGCGCGCGCGGCGCGTGGCGCTGTCCAGGCTCAGACGGCCTAGTGTCAGCACGGACGACGGGGGGGCGTGGCGGCGGGCCAGCGCGCGGATGCGGGCGACCAGTTCGGCAGTGGCAAAGGGTTTGACCAGATAGTCGTCAGCGCCGGTTTCCAGGCCGCGTACGCGGTCTTCGACGGCGTCACGGGCGGTCAAGAGGAGGACGGGGATTGCGCCGCCACGCGCGCGCAGGCGGCGTACCACCTCGAAACCATCGATCCCGGGCAGGCCGATATCCAGCACGGCGACATCGAATGTGGGGGCAGACTCGGCACATTGCAAGGCAGTGTCAGCGGCAAGGCCGTCGCGCACCAGGTGAACCGTCATGTCCTGCGCGTGAAGCGCACGCAGCAAACCGTCGGCGAGCACGGCATCGTCTTCGACAAGCAATATATGCAGCCCGATGTGCGGTCCGGTTCGCGGCTCAGTGCGCAGCATTTGTAGGAATACCCTGTTTTGTGGACGATGAACATCACCGCCGGCACCCCGAATTATGCGTTATTTTTTGTTTCCATAACAAAATACAACGCCTTTCAGGGGCAAAACAGGCATTTCTCCCAGTAGGACTGGGCTGACACGTGATGATGCTTGCAACCTACACCGGGGCGACTACATGTCTTATGTGCGTTAACAGACGGTGGACGTAAAGTACACACATCGCAACAAGGCAAGCACCATACGCCTTCTGACTTGCACCCGACGCACGATAGACCTAAGAGGACATAAAATGAACAACACTCAACTTGCTGGTATCACACAAAAAGCAAAAAGCCAGACCCCTGCCACGAGTGAGGCAATGAAGTCCCAGTCTAAACCGATCGTCAGCTACAGCGGCACCCAACAAAATGAATTGCTGGCAGCACTGCCACGCATGGACCTCGAAGAGATGTTCGACCACCTCGAACTGGTGGCGATGCCATTCGGTAAAGAACTGTTCGAGTATGGCAGCAAACTGGAATACGTGTATTTCCCGACAACGGCAATCGTGTCGCTGCTGTATGTGATGGAAGATGGCGCCACGACCGAGATCGCTGTCGTCGGCCACGAAGGCGCAGTCGGCGTGTCGCTGTTCATGGGTGAGCGTGCTACCTGCTCGGCTGTCGTGCAAAGCGCCGGTTACGGTTATCGCCTGCGCACCCAGTACCTGCGTGACGCCTTCAACCGCGGCGGCGCCCTGCCACAACTGCTGATGCGCTACACCAACGCCCTGTTCGCCCAGATGGCACAGAACGCTGTCGGTGGCCGTCACAGCTCGATTGAACAGAAGCTGTGCCGCTGGTTGCTCGACCGTCTGGATCGTTCAGCAAGCAACGAACTGAAAGTGACCCAGGAACTGATCTCGATCATGCTGGGTGTCCGCCGCGAAAGCATCACTGCTGCCGCTGGCAAGCTGCAAGACGAGGGCCTGATCCAGTACCGTCGCGGCAACATCACCGTGCTCGACCGTGCTGGCCTGGAAGACTACGCTGGCGAATGCTACAAGGTCGCCAAGTCGGAATACGACCGCCTGCTGTCGGACGTCGCACGCTAAGCAGTCAACCCGGATTCGCCGCCCTGTGCGGTAGCGGATCCTGATAATCCGGCCCTGCACTCTGCGTCAGGGCCGGCGGCGCGCAAGCAGTGCCTGCCACCTCATTGCCACCCGGCGCCAATGCCGGAATCAAGGCCCGAACACACGTTCCAACGTCATTCACTCCCCGCTCCACCACCAGGGTTCCGCCCAGTAGCAAGGCGCGCTCACGCATGCCAAGCAAGCCATGGGATCTCGTGCCGGTCAACATGCCATCAGGGATGCCGATACCATCGTCGGTAATTTCCAGCCCCCATCCAGTCGGCTCCCGCGTCAGGTTGACGATGACATTGCGCGCCTTCGCGTACTTCGCGATATTGTTGAGCGCTTCCTGCGTGATGCGGAACAAGGCGATGGCCTGTGTCGGACCGGCTGCATCCACGTCGGGATCGATCAGCGCATCGCAATCGAGCGACGTGACGCGCGCGTAATCGGCGCAGTAACTTTGCAGCGCAGCCGACAAGCCCATATTGTCGAGCAGGCTCGGCCGCAGGTTCTCGACGATGCGGCGCTTGAGCTGCACGGTATCGACCAGCGTGCGGCGCGCGCGGCCAAGTTTGTCCATCAGATCCGGTTCGCTCGCACGCAAGCGATCAATGACCGTGGCAAGATCAATGCCAATTGCCGTCAGGTTGGCGCCCATCTCATCGTGCAGTTCGCGTGCAAGTCGTGATTTCTCTTCTTCCGACACGCGAATCAGATGGCGTGACAGTACGGATAATTGTGCAGTACGTTCCGCGACGATATGCTCGAGCCCGTCGTTCGTCTGCTGCAACGCGTGCTCGGCATCGAGGCGCGCCCCGAAGGCCCGCTCCACCAGCTTGTAAAAGAGCAGCAGGATGATGATGGCCGCGACATTGATGCTAACGCCAAACAGCGCGGCATGACGGTATTGCTGATAAAACCCGGCAGTGCGCGACTTGAGCAACTCGTTTTGTTCACGCGCCATGATCACCACCTGCAGGCGGATTTCATCCATCTCTGCGCGCTCGTCCGGTGATGCGGCGATCGCGACGATGTCATCCAGGCCACCGTTGCGGAATACTTCCAGGGACTGGTTCAGCAAGGCCAGCTTGCGCTGGACGAGAGCGCGCAATTGCGCCAGATTGCGGGTTTGAGAAGGATTATCGGCAAGCAGCACGCCAAGTGCGCGCAGCTGGCCATCGATCTGCTGCGGCGCGCCGCGCAGCGGGCTCAGATAGACCGCATCGTTCGACAGGAAATAGCCACGCAGACTAGATTCGGCATCCGTGACGAGGAGATTCAGGTATTGCAGTTCGTCGGAGACCTGGGCGGTCTGCGCCTGGAGCAGATTGGCGTCGCGCAAATCATCGAGATTGCGCAGCAAGAATATGCCATTGAGCACAAGCAGCACCACGCATACGAGGCACAGCACAGACTTGTGAAGAGGAAGACGACGGGCCGGGCGCTCGGCCCAGGTGGTAGAAAAATACATCCAGACATCCTTTCACGCTGACAACGCGGCCTCGCATTCTACCTGTAAGGACGTATTGTTGCGCCGCAAAATGGCCCGACGTAACTATTTGTTGCATCTGATGGTGGTGGATACTGTTGAACTCGTTTTACCGCCGCCCCAATGACAAAACGCGCCGAAGCGCGTTATGGAACCAATCTGACAGGAATCATCAGCGCGCTCTTAGTCGAGCAGATTGTTCTTCATGGCATAGTAGGTCAAGTCGGAGTTGGACTGCAGGCCCATTTTCTCCATGATCCTGGTGCGGTAGGTCGACACGGTCTTGATCGACAGCGACAGCGCATTGCCGATATCGGACACGGTCGCGCCCTTCGCCAGACGCAGGAACACCTGGAATTCTCGATCGGACAATTCGGTGTGCAGCGCCGTGTTCGGATCGCGGTCAAAACTCTGGGCCAGCAATTCGCCAACCGTCGACGAGACGTAACGCCGCCCCTGGAACACGGTGCGCACGGCTGTCTTGAGCTCGTCCGCTTCGCATTCCTTGTTGAGGTAGCCGTTCGCGCCCATCTTGAACAGGTTCAGCGCATATTGTTGCGCCGGATAACCCGACAGGATCAGCACGGGCAGATTGGGCTGGCCCTGGCGGATCGTACGCAGGATGTCGATGCCGCTTTGGTCTGGCATGGCGATGTCGAGCAGCAGCACGTCGCAAATCTCGCGGCGCGCGATATCGAGCGCCTCACGGCCTGTAGCGCCCTCGGCCACGACTTCAAAGTCGCCCGACGACGAAAAAATCTGCTTGAAACCTGCTCGTACTATCTGGTGATCGTCACAAATGGCAACGCGTATCATTGTCTTCCCTTAAATTTTCCTTGCGCAGGAAAGTGCCGGATCTGCTCCGCCCGGTTGATGCGTGTCATTCAGCATCGCGCGAGTGACATTTTAACACTCCGCGGCCTGCCTTCAACAGCGGTACGAATGCATGAGTGATCAAACGTGGTGCTTGACCCGGCGACGACCCGCTGCCTGCGGGTCCCGGGCGAACCGGCGCAATCTGGTACGGCAATCTGGTCGATGGCGTGAAGTGCTGGCCTGCACTAGGGCGCTGGCTGCGATCCGTGTTTCAGCAGATCGAGAATGTCCAGCAAGCCGGCGCGCAATTTGTCGCCATCGATGGCCGGTGGGGTGTCGCGCAGACGTTCTTCATCGAGCTCGGCCACGACGGTTGCGCGATGGTCGAGCCGGTTACGGGCGCCGCTGATGGTGAAGCCCTGCTCGTACAGCAATTCACGGATACGCCGGATCAGCAGCACCTCGTGGTGCTGGTAATAGCGGCGGTTGCCGCGACGCTTGACGGGCTTGAGCTGGGTGAATTCCTGCTCCCAGTAGCGCAACACATGGGGTTTGACACCGCACAGCTCACTGACTTCCCCAATCGTGAAATAACGTTTGGCCGGAATGGGTGGCAGCACGGTGGGTTCGGTCTTGTTTGGTCGGTCGTTCATCGTTTAATCAGGCTGCGCGCGCCATCGAACCCGAGCCCGAACTGCCTGGCCCGGCTTCTTCCACCATGGCCTTGAGCTTCTGGCTGGCGTGGAACGTCACGACGCGGCGTGCCGTAATGGGAATTTCTTCCCCGGTTTTCGGATTGCGGCCAGGCCGCTGCGGCTTGTCGCGCAACTGGAAATTGCCAAAGCCCGACAGCTTGACGGCTTCGCCGCGCTCGAGTGCATTGCGGATCTCGTCGAAGAAGGTCTCGACCATGTCCTTGGCTTCGCGCTTGTTCAGCCCGACCTGCTCGAACAGCAGTTCGGCCAGCTCGGCCTTGGTCAGCGTGGGCAATGACTGCTCTGCCTCTTTACGCACGCGCGCCACCAGCATTGCACGATCCAGGTCAGCCACGAGGGCTTCCTGGAACACGGTCGAATCAACGTCGTTATTGTTAATTTTGAGGCCCTGCCCGTAAGTCAAACGATGCCGCGGCGACAGCAACACGGCTTGGGACCCGTGTGCTGTCGGCCTGGAAATGCATATTATGCACGCAGCTTCGCGTTCAGTTTGGTTGAAGCAGTGGCGAGCACCGCCGCCATGATGGCGTCGACCGCATCGTCCTGCAGTGTCGATTGAGTATCTTGCAAGCTAAAGCGGAAAGCAAGGCTTTTTTTATCCGCTTCGAGACCCTTGCCGCGATATTCATCAAACAAAACAACGGCTTGCACGATCTTTCCCATAGGATTTACTGCGATTTCAGCAGTAAAAGCGTCGAGTACGGACTGGGCCGGCACGTCCTGTTTGACCACCAGCGCGAGGTCACGCGTGGCGCCCGGGAACTTGGAAATCTCGGCATACACGGGCACGATACGACCGCGCAATGCTTCAGCATCGACCTCGAACACAACTGGTGCTTGCGGCAGATCATACTTTTGCAGCCAGCGCGGGTGCAGCTCGCCGATCACGCCGATCTGCTGGTCGTCCAGCGTCACGGTGGCCGAGCGGCCCGGATGCAGCGCCGGGTGTTCCGCGGTCGAGAAACGCAGCTGGCGCGGCGCGAACAACGCTTCGAGATCGGCCTTCAGATCGAAGAAGTCGACAGCGCGCGTGGCGACGTCCCACTGCTCGTCGAGCGCCGGGCCGTAGGCGATCGCGGCAACGCGCTTTGGCTGGTCGTAACCGGCCACCGTCAGCGGGCCATCCATGATCGACGCGTTGCGCTTGAACACGCCGCCGACTTCGAACGCGCGCACGCGGCCGGCCTTGCGGTTGATGTTGTAGCGCACGTTGGCGACCAGGCTGCCGATCAGCGACGAACGCATCACGCTGAGCTGGCTGGCGATCGGGTTCTGCAGGCGGATCGGTTCGAGGTTACCGGCGAAATCCTGCTCCCACGTGCTTTCGACAAAACTCATGTTGACCACTTCCTGGAAACCCAGGTCGGCCAGCTGGTGCCGGATCGCGAACAGCGAGCGAGTGTTTTCCGGCTCGATCAGCATCGCGCTCGGCGCGGTGGGCGGGCGGGTCGGAATGTTCTCGAAGCCATAGACGCGCGCAACTTCTTCGATCAGGTCTTCCTCGATCTCGATGTCGAAGCGGTAGGTCGGCGCCGTCACGTGGAACACGCCTTCTTCTTGCACGAAGCCCAGTTGCAGGCGCGTGAAGATGTCGGCGATCACGGCGTCGGTCAGCGGCACGCCGATCACTTGCGCGGCGCGCGCGGTGCGCAGCACCACGGGCGTACGCACCGGCAGGTTGACGATCTGGTCATCGATCGGGCCGACCTTGCTGTCGGGCGTGCCGCAGATATCGATCAGGAGCGCCGTGATGCGCTCGAGGTGCTCGGGCACGGTCGCGTAGTCCACGCCGCGCTCGAAGCGGTGCGCAGCATCGGTCGAGAAATTGAAGCGGCGAGCACGGCCCTGGATAGCGTTCGGCCACCAGAATGCCGCTTCCAGATAGATATCGGTGGTGTCGAGCGACACGGCGGTCGAATCGCCACCCATGATGCCAGCCAGCGATTCGATCTGCTGTTCATCGGCAATCACGCCCACCCATTCGTCGACGGCGACGGTGTTGCCATTCAGGAGCTTGAGCGATTCGCCGGCCTTGCCCCAGCGTACGTCGAGGCTGCCGTGGATCTTGGCCAGGTCGAACACATGCGACGGACGGCCGACTTCGAGCATCACGTAGTTGGAGATGTCGACCAGGGCCGACACCGAGCGCTGGCCGCTGCGTTCCAGGCGGCGCTTCATCCACTCGGGCGTGGCCGCGCGCGCATTCAGGCCGCGGATCACGCGGCCGGCGAAACGGCCGCACAGGTCCGGCGCCGATACCTTAACGGGCAGGATCTCGTCGCTGTTGACTGCTACCGTGCGGGTCGGCTCGAGCGTCAGCGGTGCGCCGGTCAGGGCCGCCACTTCGCGCGCCACGCCCAGCACGGACAGGCAATCGGCCTTGTTCGGCGTCAACTTGATCGTGAACTTCAGGTCGTCCAGGCCCAGGTAGTCGCGAATGCTCTGGCCCACCGGCGCGTCGGCCGGCAGTTCCATCAGGCCATTGCTCTCTTCGGAGATGCCCAGCTCTTTGCTCGAGCACATCATGCCCTGCGACTCGACGCCGCGCAGTTGGCCAACCTTGATTTCAAACGGCTTGCCATCGGCGCCTGGCGGCAGTACGGCGCCGGCTTTCGCGCAGATCGCTTTCATGCCGGCGCGCACGTTTGGCGCGCCGCACACGATGTTGAGCAAGGTGCCGGTGCCGACATCGACCTGGCACACGTTCAGGCGGTCGGCGTTCGGGTGCTTGACCACTTCCTTGACCTCGGCCACGACCACGTTCGAGAACGGTGGCGCGACCGCCTCGACCTCTTCCACTTCGAGGCCCGACATGGTCAGCAGGTGGGACAGCTCATCTGAATTGATCTGCGGATTGACGATCGAGCGGAGCCAGTTTTCGGAGAATTGCATAATCTTTGTGCCTCAGCGTCGAATTAATTGAACTGCTTCAGGAAGCGCAGGTCGCCTTCGTAGAACAGGCGCAAATCACTGATTCCATAACGCAGCATCGTCAGGCGCTCGAGACCGGAGCCGAACGCGAAGCCGATGAATTTTTCCGGGTCGAGCCCGAAGTTGCGCACCACCGTCGGGTGCACCTGGCCGGCGCCCGAGACTTCGAGCCAGCGGCCCTTGAGCGGACCGGAGCCGAACGCGATGTCGATCTCGGCCGACGGTTCGGTAAACGGGAAATATGACGGGCGGAAGCGCACTTGCAGGTCGTCGGTCTCGAAGAAGGCCTGGACGAAGTTCAGGTACACGCCCTTCAGGTCGGCGAAGCTGATGTTTTCACCGATCCACAGGCCTTCGACCTGGTGGAACATCGGCGAGTGGGTCGCGTCACTGTCGACGCGGTAGGTGCGCCCCGGTGCGATGACCTTGATCGGCGGCGTGTGCGTGCGGGCATAGCGCACCTGCATCGGGCTCGTGTGCGTGCGCAGCAGCAGCGGCTTGCCGGTGCTGTCGTTGCCGTCGATATAGAAGGTGTCCTGCATCGAACGGGCCGGGTGATTTTCGGGGCTGTTCAGTGCAGTGAAGTTTGTCCAGTCGTTTTCGATCTCGGGGCCGTCGGCCACGTCGAAACCGATGGAGCGGAAGATCTGCTCGACGCGTTCCCAGGTGCGCATCACCGGGTGGATGCCACCCTTCGAGCGGCCACGGCCGGGCAGCGTCACGTCGATGGCCTCCATGGAAAGACGCGCCTGCAGCTGCGCCTCGGCGAGCGCATCGCGGCGCGCGGTCAATGCCTGTTCGATTTGTTCTTTGGCGGCATTGATCAGGGCGCCCTGCGCCTTGCGCGCATCGGGATCGAGCTTGCCCAGACCCTTCATCAGGTCGGTGACCTGGCCAGTCTTGCCCAGGTACTTGGCTTTCGCATTTTCAAGCGCGGCGGCGTCTGGCGCCTCCGCGAGATCGGCACGTGCCGCGACGACGAGTTCTTCCAGGTTCATGCTTGTTCTTTTCCTGTTTTTCGTTGGCGGGAGACGCCAGAATCAAAAACGGGGCACAGGTGTGAACCTTGCCCCGCTTCTTTGTGCACCACGCCCGGTGAGGGGCGCGGCACCAACTTGCTTAGCAGCTTAACGAATCAAGCAGCCAGCTTGGCCTTGACGGCGCTGACAATCGCGGCGAATGCCGGCTTGTCATGCACAGCCATGTCGGCCAGGACTTTACGGTCCAGTTCAATCGCGGACTTCTTCAGGCCGTTCATGAACACGCTGTAGGTCATGCCGTGCGAACGCGATGCCGCGTTGATACGGGTGATCCACAGTGCGCGGAAGACGCGCTTCTTGTTGCGACGGTCACGGTATGCGTATTGGCCAGCGCGCATGACTGCTTGCTTGGCAACACGATATACCTTGCTGCGACGACCGCGGTAACCTTTGGCAAGGTCAAGAACCTTCTTATGACGGGCACGTGCTGTAACCCCACGTTTAACTCTAGGCATAGTAGCTCCTTAGTGTGAGATTAAGCAGATGGCATCATGCGGTAGACGGACGTGACGTCTGCTGCATTGATGTTGCGGGTGCCGCGCAGTTGGCGCTTGTTCTTGGTGGTCTTCTTGGTCAGGATGTGACGCTTGAACGCCATACCCGATTTCACAGTACCACCTGGACGCACGCGAAAACGTTTCTTCGCGCTGCTTTTGGTTTTCATTTTTGGCATAGTCATCTGCCCTCGCGGACAGTCTCATATGTAACAGGATTGCAGGTGGCAGCGACGCTGCTCTTAGATGCCTACTTTCACTTGTTTTGCAGCAGACGTTGAGCCTGCTACAACCTGCTTGTCGCAAACAGGAATCGAAGATTGTAGCACAGCTTCCACGCGCTGCGATAGCCGACAGCAAGAAACACTGTTAACCGGCGACACCGGGCATACGGGCGCAATAAAGCCGGGCCGAGCTGCAGACACTGCCTGCAACGCGGACCCGGCTCTGGATGCTCCCGGCGAAGAATTACTTCTTCTTCCTCGGCGCGACCACCATGATCATCTGGCGACCTTCGAGTTTCGGGAACTGCTCCACCTGACCGACTGCATCGAGATCCGTGCGCAGACGCTCGAGCACACGCATACCGATATCCTGGTGGGCCATTTCACGGCCGCGGAAGCGCAGCGTGATCTTGGCTTTGTCGCCTTCTTCCAGGAACTTGATGAGGTTACGCAACTTGATGTTGTAGTCGCCATCATCGGTACCCGGGCGGAATTTGACTTCCTTGACCTGGATGATCTTCTGCTTGAGCTTCGCCTCATGCGCCTTTTTTTGCTCCGAATACTTGAACTTGCCGTAGTCCATCAGGCGGCAGACCGGCGGGACCGCGTTTGGCGCGATCTCGACCAGGTCGACGTTCAGTTCTTCGGCCATGCGGAACGCGTCGGCGAGACTAACGATGCCCAATGGCTCGTTCTCTACGCCGTTCAAACGCATTTCGGGATGGGTGATCTCGCCATTGATGCGATTATTCTTGTCAGTAGCTATGTTGTTTCCTTTGAACGTATTGAAATTTGGCCGGGATTACTTGGTCTTGGCGGCGACTTCGCCCACCAGACGTTCCACGAGTGCATCGACGGACATCACGCCCAGATCGACGTTGCCTCGGGCTCGCACAGCCACGGTATTCGCGTCTTTTTCTTTATCCCCAACAACGAGGATATACGGCAGTTTTTGGACGGAATGTTCACGTATTTTATAGGTGATCTTCTCATTGCGCAAATCAGCGTGAACACGCAGGCCTGCCGCGCGCAGCTTGGCCTCGACTTCTTTCACGTAGTCGCCCTGCGCATCCGAGATGTTGAGCACCGCCACTTGCACCGGCGCCAGCCAGAGCGGCAGCGCGCCGGCGTAGTTTTCGATCAGGATACCGATGAAACGTTCCATCGAACCGACGATCGCACGGTGCAGCATCACCGGCACGCGGCGGGTGTTGTCTTCGGCCACATACTCGGAACCAAGGCGGCCCGGCATCGAGAAGTCGACCTGCACGGTGCCGACCTGCCATGGACGGCCGAGGCTATCCTTCAGGTGGTACTCGATCTTCGGACCATAGAATGCGCCCTCGCCCGGCAATTCGGTCCAGGTCACGCCGCAGGCACGCAGCGCCGAGCGCAGCGATTCTTCGGCCTGGTCCCAGACCTCGTCCGAACCGATACGGCTGTCGGGACGCAGCGCCAGCTTGACGTCGATATTGGCAAAGCCGAAATCGTCATACACGGCCATCGCCTGGGCATGGAACGACGTGACTTCGCGCTCGACCTGCTCTTCGGTACAGAAGATGTGGCCGTCATCCTGGGTAAAGCCGCGCACGCGCATCAGGCCGTGCAGCGCGCCGGACGGCTCGTTGCGGTGGCACTGGCCGAATTCGCCGAAGCGCAGCGGCAGGTCGCGGTACGAGCGCATGCCCGAATTGTAGATCTGCACGTGGCCCGGGCAATTCATCGGCTTCAATGCGTACGAACGGTTCTCCGACTCGGTCGTGAACATATTGTCGCGGTAGTTTTCCCAGTGACCGGTCTTTTCCCACAGCGTGCGGTCGAGAATTTGCGGGGCCTTGACTTCGCTGTAGCCCGCGACCTGGTACTTGTGGCGCATGTACTGCTCGACCTGCTGCCAGATGGTCCAGCCCTTCGGATGCCAGAACACGAGGCCCGGCGCTTCCTCCTGGAAGTGGAACAGGTCCAGCGACTTGCCGAGTTTGCGGTGATCGCGCTTTTCGGCTTCTTCGAGCATGTGCAGGTACTGCTCCTGGTCTTCCTTCTTGGTCCAGGCGGTGCCGTACACGCGCTGCAGCATCTCGTTCTTCGAGTCGCCGCGCCAGTAGGCGCCCGCCAGCTTCATCAGCTTGAAGACTTTCAGCTTGCCGGACGATGGCACGTGCGGGCCGCGGCACAGGTCGGTGAAGCTGCCTTCGGTGTACAGCGAGACATCCTCGTTCGCCGGAATCGAGGCAATGATTTCCGCCTTGTAGTGTTCGCCAATCGATTTAAAGTAGTCGACGGCTTCGTCACGCGGCAGCACCTTGCGGGTGACCGGCTCGTCCTTCTTGGCCAGCTCGGTCATCTTCTTTTCGATGGCCGTCAGGTCGTCCGGGGTGAACGGGCGCTTGTACGAGAAGTCGTAATAGAAACCGTTTTCGATGACCGGGCCGATCGTCACCTGGGCTTCAGGGAACAGCTCCTTGACCGCGTGCGCCAGCAGGTGGGCGGTCGAGTGACGGATCACGTCCAGGCCTTCAGGGTCGCGGTCGGTAACGATCGCGAGATCGGCGTCGGCGTCGATCAGGAACGACGTGTCGACCACTTTACCGTTGACCTTGCCGGCCAGCGCCGCCTTGCCCAGGCTCGGGGCAATGCTCTGCGCTACCTGCGCCACCGTCACGGGACCGTCAAACTGGCGGCTGGAACCATCGGGAAGTCGGACGTTCAACATGCTGTACTCCAATCGTGGCGCCGCGCGCCGTTAAATAACAAGAATCAAGGATAGTAAAATCTGGACGAAAAAAAACGCGGGCTAGCCGCGTTTTCTTCTTTGTGTCGAGCAAAAGAACACCACACCGCGCCTAGCGATTCCCCCACAACCTGGTTGTAGTTCGCGGTGTCATAACCGTTGATGCCTTTCTCGCTCTTACTGATATTCTGGTGGGCGGTGCAGAATTCGAATCTGCGACCCCTTGGATGTCGACCAAGTATTCTAACCAGCTGAACTAACCGCCCGATGCCGCCATTATAGGGACCCGATGCGGGAACTGCAACCCTCGCACAAAATTTATTGCTGACCAGCTCACCATGCTGCCCGGGCGCCGATGATTTACACTGGTGCCCCATCCGAATATTGATTGCATGGCGATGACGTACAAGCCGCACGACCCCTCCCACCTGCATGCCCACCTCGACGGTGACGCAAGCCATTCCCATTCCATTGAAGCGCGCAGCCAGAAGGCACTGGCGTTCGCGATGGGCCTGACGTTGCTGTTCGCGCTGGTCGAGGTGATTACCGGCTTCCTGTCGAACTCGCTGGCCCTGATCTCGGACGCCGGCCATATGGTCACCGACGCCGCCGCCCTCGGCCTGGCCCTGCTCGCACAAATGATCGCCAAGCGCCCCCCATCGGCGCGCCACTCGTTCGGCTTCGTGCGCGCCGAAGCGCTGGCCGCGTTCGTCAATTGCCTGGTGATGCTGGCCCTGGTGGGCTGGATCGGCTGGGAAGCCATCCAGCGCCTGATCCATCCGGAGCCCGTCAAGGGCGGCATCGTGCTGGTCGTAGCTGCCCTGGGCGCCTCGATCAATCTGCTCGTTGCCTGGATTCTGTCACGCAACAACGACAGCATCAACACGCGCGCCGCGCTCGTCAATGTGATGGGCGACCTGCTCGGCTCGCTGGCCGCGATCGCATCCGGCGCCATCATCTATTACACCGGGTGGCTGCGGGCCGATCCGATCCTGTCGATCTTCGTCGCGCTGCTGATCCTGCGCTCGACCAGCGGCATCCTGCGCGAGTCGTACCACTTTCTCATGGAAGCCGTGCCGCACGCGATTGACTTCGTGCAGGTGGGCGCCGACATGGCCGCCGTCGACGGCGTACTGGCCGTGCACGACATGCACGTCTGGGACATGTCGCCCGGCCATCCGGCACTGATCGGGCACATCGAGATCCGCAGCCTGGAGCAATGGCCCGCCGTGCTGGAAGCCGTACGCGCGATGCTGCGCGCGCGCCATGGCATCGACCACGTCACGCTGCAACCGGAAGCGGCCGGCGGCAAATCGCTGTGAAACCGGCGCTCAACATCAACTTGCCACTGTTCGTGTAAGCACAGGCCCACTAGATGCGAGCGCGTGCGCCGATAGCCCGGTAAGGCAATCGGCGACATAATGCTGCGATGGACCTTACACCGAACGTATTTGACACCCTTATCATCGGCGGCGGGCCAGGTGGCCTGACCGCTGCCATCTACCTGCGCCGCTTTACCCGCAATGTCGCCCTGGTCGACAAGGGCAACAGCCGCCTGGCCTGGATCCCCGTCTCGCACAACTATCCCGGCTTCCCGGACGGGATCAATGGCAAGCTTCTGCTCGACCAGTTGCGCTGCCAGCTCGGCAAGTACGGCGGCCACGTGATTCCCGGCGAAATCAGCAACCTGCGCATCGACGACGGCCTGTTCATCGCCGACTGCACGAGCCCGGACGGCGGCGTCACCGAAATGCGCGCCTATACGGTCTTGCTGGCCACCGGCGTGGCCGACGTCGGCATGCCGGTCGAACGCTGGGATGAGGCCGTGGCCAGCGGCGCGGTGCGCCTGTGCCCCGTGTGCGACGGCTACGACGTGATCGACAAGCGCATCGCCGTGGCCACGGCCGAAGTCAACCCGGTCGGCCACGCCCTCTTCATGCGCAGCTTCAGCCGCGACGTGCTGCTGTTCGAGCGTGCCGACGAGTCGGTGGTCGACGCCGACCAGCATGCGCAGTTGCAGGCGGCGAACGTGCAGCACATTGCGTCACCGCTGGCTGGCGTCACGCTGACCGACGACCTGAAACCCGTGCTACACACGCGCGACGGGCAATCCTACGAATGCGATGTGTTCTACCCGATGCTGGGTGAAAATGCGCGCTCTGCCCTGGCGGCCAACCTGGGCGCCGAAACGGTTGAATGCGATACGCTGACGGTGGACGACCATTGCCGCACGGCCGTGCCCGGGCTGTACGCGATCGGCGACGTCACGCGCGGGCTGAATCAGATCACGGTGGCAACCGGCCAGGCAGCGATTGCCGCAACAACCATTCACAACACGCTGCCGTGGGCGCTGCGCTGACGGGTTAAGCGTTACTGGCCGCCGGCCAGCTTGCGGCGCCGCTCGATCGCTGCCTGCGCGGCCGTGTCTCCCGCCGCTTCGGCACGCTGCGCCTGCACGCCCAGCCACGCCAGCAGCGGCCGGCGCCAGCCTTGGGTCGACGCGGTATAGACGGCCAGCGCAATCCCCGCCGGCGCGATGCGGCTCGCCTTGAACTGCGCGCCAGCCGCCACTAGTCTTGCCAGCGGATCGGCGATGTTGTCCAGCGCCCCACCACCAACGACAGCCCGATGCTGCTCGGGCAGCAGCGCCACATCCAGTCCATCCCACTGCCCTGCCAGATACGCGGCGTAGGCACGCTGCGCCGGTGTCGCATCAGTCGCCAGCGCCGCATAGCCCGGACAATCCTCGAACACGAGACTGGCCACCTGTGCCGCGCAGCGCACCAGCTCGACCTGGGCTACATGATCAAGGCGGCCAGTGGCAGTGGTCTCGGCACGCGCTTCGCGGAACTCGGCATTCGATGCGGCCGTGTGGCCTTTCAGGTAATCGTCAACGGACGCGTCGAGCGCGCCCTTGGCATTTGCCTGCCAGTCGGGCGGCAGCGGCTTGCTTGCGCAGCCGGCCAGCAAGGCGGCGATCAACAATGGAATGGTCTTCATGGCAGCTTGATCTCCGGATTGGTGCGTGCGAACGGCCACTTGCGGTTGATTTCCTCGACCAGGCGATTCACCTTGCGCAGGCTAGCGTCGACATCGCCGCGCAGCGCGCTCAGGTCTTCGGTCGCTTCGCGCGTGTTGGCGCCAACAGCCTGCGCTTCGACCAGCACCGCATCGACTTTCTTGAGTGTGGCGCTCGCGTCCTTGAGCACGACATCCAGCTGGCGCACGGCCGCCTGGGCATCATCCATCACCCCGGCCTGGCCGAACACGCGCTGGTCGGCCTTGACCAGGATCAGGTTGACGCGGTCGAGCGCTTCCATCAGCTTCTTCGCTTCTTCGTCGCCACCGAGCGCGCCACCGAGCACGCCGTAGCGCCCGGACATGCGGCCCGTCACGGCTGACAGGTTCGACAGGCTGGTGTTCACGTCCGAGCCGGACGACGTCATCGTTTCCAGGTTTTCCAGCAGCCCGCGCGCCGTGGCCACGATGCGCGGAATTTCCGCGGTGGCGTCGCCGCGCAGCACGGTGCGGGTCGAGCCCGCCGGCAGCGGCGCATCGGTCAGCACGCCCGTGTAGGCGCGCAGGCGCGTTTCACCGACAATGCTCGACTCCAGCGTGAAGACGCTCGAGGTGCGCAGCCACTTGGCGTCCTTGCTCTGGACGTCGACCAGGATATTCACCTTGCCGGTATCGGCCAGCTCGACCTGGCGCACGCGCCCGATCGGAAAGCCGGCAAAGGTCATGTCCATGCCGGGAATGACGCCGGTCGAATCGTCGGCCACGAGCGTCAGGCGCTGGGTCGGCTCGAACACGCCGCGTGCGTACATCACGTAGAACACGAAGCCGCAAATCATCAACCCCAGAAAAACGAGGAGGATCACGGCCTTGGTTTCAACGTGCTTCGGTTCATCGGGAAGCGCGCTATCGGGAATCTGGTCCGTCATGTCAATGTGGGTCCTGTCAATCAGATGTATTTCAGTGCAAGCGAGGCCGCTTCGATCACGATCAGCACGAACAAGAGGCGCAGTGCGCCCGGCTGCACGGTCGAGACCAGACGGCGCGGGTAGCGCTGCAATTCGAGGATGGCCGCCGTCGGAATCAGCGCCACGGCAAGGCCGAACAGCACCGTCTTGAGCACGAAGCCGGCCGTGACGGTTGGCGCGAACACGCGCCCCACCGTGCGGGTATAGTCGCCCAGGCCCCACGGCGAAACGCCGTACACGTTCAGGTAGGCCAGCAGCAGCACGACGATGGACGTGACCAGCGCCAGCGTCAGCACCGCCACCGCATTGGCGATCAACTGCGGCACCAGGTCGCGGCGCATGCGGCGCAAGGCGTCGTCGCTGGCGCCACTCGCAGGCAGCGCGCGACGGGCCAAGCCCAGCGCCGACGCGTCGAACGCCATGCTGGCGCGCAGCGCGACGAACAGCGCCGCGCACAGCGGAATCAGTTCGAGCACCAGTACCCGCACCACCATCTCGAGCGCGAAGCCCGACAAGCCGTAGCTCTTGGCCGTGACCAGCACGATGCGGATGATGACGAGGCTCACCAGGCACGCGGCCAGCGTGAACCAGGGCAGCACCTGCCAGGTGCTGGCGTGGATGTGGCGCGCGGTGGCGTGGAAGCGTTCGCGCTGCCAGGTGGACGGCGAGAACGCGAGCACGATGGCGATTGCGCCCAGGTGAATCATGTACCACCAGCTGCGCAGGTAGCGTCTGGCGTGCGCGAACCAGAGTTCGGGATGGGCGGTGGAAGGAAGCGAGCGCGGCATGGGCTGAATGATACTGCGGTTGCGACAGGCTGCGCGGGTCGGTGACAAATGATTACGTCACGCCGCCGCGCACCGGGCATGACGCTACTGCCGCTTCGCCTCCATCACGCCGCCGACCTCCATGATCGCCGCCAGCGCCTTCTGCGCCTGCGCCGTCGATCCGATTTCGGCCGTGAAGATCATGCGCGCCTGGCCCTTGGCGCTTTGCGTGTTCACCCCGATCACATTGATCTTCTCGCGCGAGAAGACTTCGGAGATATCGCGCAGCAGCCCTTGCCGGTCCTGCGCCAGGATGAACAGGTCGATCGGATAAACGGTTTCGTTGCCCGCTGAACCCCATTCGGTCTGGATGACGCGTTCCGGCGACTTGGCCTGCATCTCCGAGAAGTTCTTGCACGTCAGCCGGTGGATCGAGACGCCCTTGCCGCGCGTGACGAAGCCGATGATCGGATCGGGCGGCGCCGGCTTGCAGCACTTGGCGAGCAGCGTCATCAGCCCCTCGGTGCCCAGCACCAGCACGCCCGACTTGGCGCCCTGCTCCACGCTCGAAGCACGGCTCTTGTTGTCGAACTTCGGTTCCTCGACCGGTGGGGGTTCGTCGCCATCGTGCAGCGCCGCTTCGACGTGGCGCAGGCTGAATTTGTCCTTGCCCACTTCGATGAACAGTTCGTCGACCTTGGCAAAGCCCAGCTTCTGCGCGAGCAGTTCCAGGTTGACGGCCGTCTTGCCTTCGCGCTGGAGCGACTTTTCGACGAGCGCGCGGCCATGGGCCAGCGTTTCGGCCTGGTCCAGCGCGTGGAACCAGGCGCGGATCTTCGAGCGCGTGCGGCTGCTGACCGCGTAGCCGGGACTGAGCCAGTCGCGCGACGGCCCCTGATTGCCGCTCGAACCTTTGGCCGTGATGATTTCGCAGGTCTGGCCGTTCTTCAGCTGCGTATTGAGCGGCACCATCACGCCATCGATGCGCGCGCCGCGGCAGCGGTGGCCGACATCGCTGTGCAGGTGGTACGCGAAGTCGATCGGCGTGGCGCCCACCGGCAGTTCGAGCACCCGCGCCTGCGGCGTCAGCACGAAGATGCGGTCGTCGAGCGTCGTGGCCTTGAGCTTTTCGACCCATTCGCGCTGCAGTTCTTCCTGGCCCGAGACCGCATCGGACACGTCGGTCTTCCAGGCCAGCAGCTGGCGCAGCCAGGCGATCTTTTCGTCGTATTGCTGGCTCTTGAAGTTCGAGCCCCCTTCTTCTTTATAGCGCCAGTGCGCGGCGATGCCGTATTCGGCAAAGTTGTGCATTTCCTGCGTGCGGATCTGCACTTCGAGCGGCCGGCCGTCTTCGGCCATGACCACCGTGTGCAGCGAGCGGTAGCCGTTGGGCTTCGGGCGCGAAATATAGTCGTCGAATTCCTTCGGCACCGGCGTCCAGATATTGTGGATCACGCCCAGCACCGTGTAGCAGGTCTTGATGTCGGGGACGATCACGCGAAACGCGCGCACGTCATACAGCTCGGTAAAATCGAGCTCCTTGCCGCGCATCTTGCTCCAGATGCTGTAGATGTGCTTCGGCCGGCCCGACACATCGGCCGGAATCGACGCCGACGCCAGCTCGCGCTGCAGGCGCTCGATCGACGAGGCGACAAAGCTCTCGCGCGACATGCGCTTTTCTTCGAGCATCTTGGCGATGCGCTTGTAGGTATCGGGCTCGATGAAGCGAAACGCGAGGTCTTCGAGTTCCCACTTCAGTTGCCAGATGCCGAGGCGGTTGGCCAGCGGCGCATAGAAGTCCAGCACCTCGCGCCCGTAGGCGCGCGTGACGTCGTCAAACCGTTTGTGTTCGGCGAAGTGGCGCAGCGTGGCCGCGCACGAGGCCAGGCGCATCAGCACCACGCGCATGTCGGTGGCCATCGCCAGCAGCATCTTGCGCAGCGTCTCGTTTTGCGCCGCCGCCTGCTGGGCCGCGTTCTTGCCACTGCCCACGGGGGCGCCGCCGGCGGTCAGGTCGCGCAGGCGGATCAATTGATGCACGCCCTGCACGAGCGCGACGACGCCGGCGCCGAAGCGCTCCTCGAGGTCGGTGAACACGGCCGGGTCCATCAGCGCCAGCTCGAACACCAGGCCGGCGATGCGGGTTTCGGCATCGGTATTCAGGTATGCCAGCGTGCCGGCAGCGCCGAGCGAGAATTCGAACGCACTCTGGCCCGAGCCGGCCAGACGCGTGCCGTAGGCGCCGAATGCGTAGTCGAGCGCAGCGTGCACGCGCACGCAGTCCTCAGGGCTCAGCCCCTGTACCAGGCCGGTCTTGGTATCTCCTAACAGTGCGGTGGAGACCATGCGCTCAGCGCAGCGCGGCGATGACGCACACCTCGACCAGGCAGGCCGGGTTGGCCAGCTTCGCTTCAACGGTGGCGCGCGGTGGCGTGTGGCCCTGGGCGACCCACTCGTCCCAGACGTCGTTCATGCCAGGGAAGTTGTCCATGTCCGAGATGAAGATATTGCAGGACAGGATGCACGATTTGTCGCTGCCGGCTTCGCCCAGCAAACGGTCGACGTGGCCCAGCACTTCGCGCATCTGGCCATCGATGCCCTGGGTGGTGTCCTCGGCGATCTGGCCGGCCAGGTACACGGTCTCGTTGTGGATCGCGACTTCGGACAGTCGTTTGCCTACGTGCAGTCGTTTGATTTCCATGATGTCTTTCTGTTCGATAAAGGTAGATTCAGGCCGGATCGTCATGATCCCGTGCCGGTTAAAAAATCGCGGGCAATGGCAATCTGGTCGGCATGCACGAACGTCGGCGCATGGCCGACGCCGGGGATTTCGACCAGGCGCGCATGCGGCCCGCGTGTCGTCATCTGCTGCGCCGTGGCGCGCGAGAGCAGATCGGACTGTTCGCCACGCACCAGCAGCGTGGGGCACGTGATGGCATCCCAGGCCGCCCACAATGCCGCTTCGTCCTCGGCTGCGCGTTCCACCGTCATGCTGCGAAACGGCTGCGCCAGGTTCAGGTCGTAGTGACGCCGCCACTGGCCGTCGGCGTCCTGGCGCAGCACATCGCTGGCCAGCTTGTGCCACTCGTCGTCGGCGTGCGGCCCGAATGTGGCCGAGACGGCCTTGATGTACTCCGCGCCCGCGGCAAAGCTCGGAAAGCGCACGTCCTGGCCGATGTACTCGCCGATGCGCTGCAGCGCTTCACCGCCCAGTGCCGGGCCGATATCGTTGATCACGAGCCGCGAGACCGGCGAGTTTTCCAGTGCCGCCAGCGTCATGCCGATCAGGCCTCCCATCGAGGTGCCGAACCAGGCGACGTCTTCATTGTCGGAACCGGCAGTCACGCGGGCAATCAGCGTGACCATGTCGGCAACGTACTGCGACACCTGGTAGCCAGCCGGATCGCGCAGCCGGTCGGACCGGCCGCGCCCGACGATATCCGGGCACACGACGCGCCAGGTGTCGCACAGCGCGCGCGCCATGTGGTCGAAATCATCCCCGACGCGGGTCACGCCGTGCACGCACACGAGCACCTTCGGATTGTCCGCCGCGCCCCATTCCTTGTAGGCGACGCGGTGCAAACCGGCAGGCGACATGCACTGGACGCTCTTGAATCTGGGCTCGGACATCGCGACTCCGGAATAAGAAAATCATGAAAGGCGCCTGGCTGCTTTCGCGCGCGGGAGGCGTTACGGTTAGAATTCTACCAATTCTGAGGGAGTTCCCCCCATACGCTCGCCAACGGGCATTTACCAATGAGGACACAATGACATCGACCATGCTAAACGGTAAAACGGCTCTCGTCACCGGATCGACCTCGGGCATCGGCCTGGGCATCGCACGCTCGCTTGCCGAACAGGGGGCCAATATCGTGTTCAACGGCTTCGGCGACGCGCAGCAAATCGAAAAACTCTACACCGATATCGGCGCCGAATTCGGTGTGCAAACGGCGTACCACAATGCCGACATGTCCAAGCCCGACGAGATCGCGGCGCTGATGCAATATGCCAGCGACAAATTCGGCGGCGTCGACATCCTGGTCAACAACGCCGGCATCCAGCACGTGGCGGCGCTCGAAGATTTTCCGGCCGAACGCTGGGACGCGATCATCGCCATCAACCTGAGCTCGGCGTTCCACACGACGCGCCTGGCACTGCCCGACATGAAGCAAAAGAACTGGGGGCGCATCATCAATCTGGCCTCGGTCCATGGCCTGGTGGGTTCGAGCCAGAAGTCGGCGTATGTCGCGGCCAAGCACGGGCTGGTCGGTCTGACCAAGGTCACCGCGCTGGAAACGGCGCAGACGGGCGTGACGTGCAATGCGATCTGCCCCGGCTTCGTGCTCACGCCGCTCGTCCAGAAGCAGGTGGATGACCGCGCCGCGCGCGAAGGACTCGACAACGACGCCGCGCGCAAGGCGCTGCTGCTCGAAAAACAGCCATCCGGCGAATTCGTTACGCCCGATGAATTGGGCGCACTGGCCGTGTTCTTCTGCAGCCCGGCGGCAAACCAGGTGCGCGGCGTGGCCTGGAATATGGACGGCGGCTGGGCTGCCCAGTAACAATTCGCCCCTCGCGGCCGGGCCTTCGGTCCGGCCGTGCACACTGCCAGTGCGAAAATTTCCACGCTGCACTGCTGCAGTGCAGCATGCGGATTTCCACAATAGCCCGCACCGCTTGAATGCTCCACCATGGCATTACTACCAACCTCGTTGAAGAGTTGCCATGAAGAAGCCGTTTTATAAAATCCTGTACGTCCAGGTATTGTTCGCCATTGTTCTTGGCGTGTTGCTGGGCGTATTTTACCCAGAGGTAGGCACCGCAATGAAGCCACTGGGAGACGGCTTCATCAAACTGATCAAGATGATCATCGCCCCCGTGATCTTCTGTACCGTCGTCGCCGGTATCGCCGGCATGCAGGACATGAAGAAGATCGGCCGCGTCGGCGGCAAGGCACTGCTGTACTTCGAGGTCGTCTCGACCTTCGCCCTGGCCATCGGCCTGATCGTGGCCAACGTCGCCAAGCCGGGCGCCGGCTTCAATGTCGATCCGGCCACGCTCGATTCAAGCTCGATTGCGCAATACACGACCAATGCGCATGCCCAGACCACGACCGAGTTCATCATGCACATCATCCCGACGACGTTCGTGGATGCGTTTGCTACGGGTAACATCCTGCAAGTGCTGCTGGTGGCAATCCTGTTCGGTTTCGCACTGTCGATGATGGGCGAGCGCGGCCGTCCGGTGACCAAGTTCATCGATGACATCTCGCACGTGATCTTTGGCATCGTCAACATCATCATGAAGGTCGCGCCACTGGGCGCATTCGGCGCGATGGCGTTCACGATCGGCAAGTACGGCATCGCGTCGCTGCTGCCGCTGGCCAAGCTGATGGGCTCGTTCTACCTGACCTGCGCCCTGTTCATCTTCATCGTGCTTGGCCTGATCGCCCGCTTCACCGGCTTTTCGATCTTCAAGTTCATCCGCTATATCAAGGAAGAATTGCTGATCGTGCTGGGCACCTCGTCGTCGGAAAGCGCGCTGCCAAGCCTGATGCGCAAGCTGGAAAGCCTGGGCTGCGCCAAGCCGGTCGTCGGCCTGGTCGTGCCAACCGGTTACTCGTTCAATCTGGACGGCACCAATATCTACATGACGATGGCAGCCCTGTTCGTGGCGCAAGCGACCAACACCGACCTGACGCTGACCCAGGAACTGACCATCCTGCTGGTGGCGATGCTGACCTCGAAAGGCGCATCGGGCATCACCGGCGCCGGCTTCATCACGCTGGCCGCAACGCTGGCCGTGGTGCCGACGATTCCGGTGGCCGGCATGGCGCTGATCCTGGGCATCGACCGCTTCATGAGCGAAGCGCGCGCGCTGACCAACTTCATCGGCAACGGTGTGGCCACGGTCGTCGTGTCGAAATGGGAAAATGAACTCGACGTCAAGCGCATGGACGATGTCCTGCATGGCCGCGTGATCGTCGAAGATCAGACCACGATGAAGGCCGTACGCGAAGCGGCGTAACAACGTCGTTGTGCCGGGACAAGAAGCCGCACCCTCCGGGGTGCGGCTTTTTTTTGGCGGTCAGCATTGACCATCAATGAAGCTGCCTGCGGTGTGACTGCGCAAATCTCCGTAGACAATCCGATCTAGACAAGATAATCTAGAGTCATCTTGCCTATCCGAGGATGTCATGCCGCACGCCCCCGACGCGCCCAAGCCCACGCCTGCCGAGCTCGACCTGCTACAAGTGCTGTGGCCGCTGGGCGCCGCCACCGCCAAGCAGGTCCATGAAGCGATGCTGCTGCAGCGGCCCGACGTGACCTACGCGACGGTGCTGCGACTGATGCAGGTCATGCACGCCAAGGGCTTGCTGGGCCGCGACGAGAGCGAACGCTCGCACGTCTACAGCCCGCTTCACGCACGCGATGCGCTGCAGGGCAATCTGCTCAATGACCTGATGCAACGGGCCTTTGCCGGCTCGGCCAAGGCGCTGGTGCTGGCGGCGCTCAAGAGCGGCATCTCGAAAAAGGAACGGGCCGAGATCGAGCAACTGCTCAAGGACGGGGACAGCCAATGACCGCCGCCCACCTGGTCGCCAGCATTGGCTGGACGCTCGTCGAATTCATCTGGCAAGGCGCCCTGATCGGCTGCGCCGTGGCGCTGGCCATGAGCCTGCTGCGCAATGCGCGCGCCGAGCACCGGTATGCGGTCGCCTGCGCCGGGCTGTTGCTGTGCCTGCTCTGGCCCGCCGCCGAACTGGCGGCGCGCCTGGCTGGCACCCAGGATCTGGCGGCCCAGCCGATGGCGACTTTCGCCAGCGGCCTGCTGGCCAGTCCGCTCGACGAGAGCTGGCGCGCCGTGTTCGAGCGCAGCCTGGGCTGGGTCGTCAGTACGTGGGGCGTCTGCGCGGTGGTGCTCGCACTGCGGATGATTGCCGGTTTGCTGTGGCTGCACCGCGCTGCGACGGTCGAGACGTGCGATCCAGTCTGGCAAGCCCGGCTCGACCGGATGGCGCAGGCCGCCGGTGTTGCGCGATTGGTGCGACTGCGCATCGTCGCGGGACTGGCCAGCCCGGTCACGTTCGGCTGGTGGCGGCCGGTGGTGCTGGTGCCAGCATCGCTCGTGTCCGGCATGCCACCCCACTTGCTCGAAGCGCTGCTGGCGCACGAACTGGCCCATATCCGGCGTCACGATTACCTCGTCAACCTGCTGCAGAACGTGGTCGAGGCACTGCTGTTTTATCACCCGGCAATCTGGTGGATCTCGGGACGCATCCGCGCCGAACGGGAACTGGTTGCCGACACCATCGCAGCAAGACAACTGGGCGAACCGCGGCGCCTGGCTCTTGCGCTATCCGAACTGGAGCGAATCCAGTTCTCAACCCAGCATCTGGCCCAGGCGGCCAATGGAGGCAATCTCATGCAACGCATCAAACAACTCGTTCGTCCCGACACGCAGGCGCTGAACTGGAAAGCCGCGCTTCCGGTGCTCGGCCTGGCTTTGGCCGCCCTGGCCGGCTGCACGAGCACGGCGCCGGTCAATCCGTTTGCCGCGATGCCCGACAACGACACGACGTCGCCAATTGCGAAATTCAATTCTTGCGCCAAGCCTGTGTATCCGGCCGATGCGCTGGCGGCCAAGGTCGAGGGCACGGTGACGCTGGGAATGCTGGTGAAGGCAGATGGCAAGGTGCGCGAAGCCGTTGTGCGCCAGACCAGCGGCAATGGGTCGCTCGACGAGGCGGCGCGCGCCGCGATTGCCAAATGCAGCTTCCAGCCGGGCACGGTGAATGGCGCACCGAAGGAACAGTGGACCGAAGTGAAGTACGTGTGGACGACGAGCTGATCGCGTTGGCAGGGATGTCAATCATGCCGGTTGGTGAGGCATTGTAGGGTGGACGGGTCTCCCGTCCACGCGTTCAACGTACGTCGCCGCGCCGCGCCGCAATGCCGCTTGAACGCGCGGGCGGCACAGCCGCCCACCCTACGTTTGGCGACGGCCTTCGCCGGAATGCCAGCATCCCGCCAGCGGTTCGGCGACGGCATTCGCCGGAATGCCAGCGTCCCCGCCAGCGACGGCTACGCGTGCTGGACGGACGATACGTCCAGTTCGCAGCCGGTCGCTGCAACAATCTCATCCACACTGACGCCCGGCGCCAGCTCGACCAGCTTCAAGCCGCTGGCCGTCACATCCATCACGCCCATGTCGGTGATGATACGGTCGACCACGCCGACTCCGGTCAACGGCAGATCGCATTTCTTTAGCAGCTTGTGGCTGGTAGAACCATCCTTGGCAGTGGCAACGTGCTCCATCACCACGACCACGCGCTTGACGCCGGCCACCAGGTCCATCGCACCGCCCATCCCCTTGACCATTTTCCCCGGAATCATCCAGTTGGCCAGGTCGCCTTCTTCCGACACCTGCATCGCGCCCAGGATCGCCAGGTTGATTTTGCCGCCGCGGATCATGCCGAACGAATCGGCCGAGCTGAAGTAGGCCGAACCCGGCAGCGCCGTCACGGTCTGCTTGCCGGCGTTGATCAGGTCGGCGTCGACCGCATCCTCCGTCGGGAACGGGCCGATGCCGAGCAGGCCGTTTTCGGACTGCAGCGACACCTCGATATCTTTCGGTACATAGTTTGCCACCAGGGTTGGCAAGCCAATGCCCAGGTTCACATAGAAGCCGTCTTGCAGCTCCAGCGCCGCACGCGCGGCCATTTCATCACGAGTCCATGCCATGTTGTTGTCTCCGTTTCTGTCGTCGGTTAAAGCTTAGTTGCTCGCGGTGCGCACGGTGCGCTGCTCGATGCGCTTCTCCGGCGACGGGTTGTGGACGATGCGGTGCACGAAGATGCCCGGGGTGTGCACGTGGTCGGGATCGATCTCGCCAACCTCGACCAGCTTTTCGACTTCGACGATGCAGATCTTGCCGGCCGTGGCCACATTGGGGTTGAAGTTGCGGGCCGTCTTGCGAAACACGAGGTTGCCCGAGCGGTCGGCCATATAGGCCTTGACCAGCGACACATCGGGGAACAGCGCATGCTCCATCACGTAATGCTCGCCGTTGAATTCGCGCGTTTCCTTGCCCTCGGCGACGATGGTGCCGTAGCCGGTCTTGGTGAAGAAGGCCGGGATGCCAGCGCCGCCAGCGCGCAGCTTCTCGGCCAGCGTGCCTTGCGGCGTGAATTCGAGTTCGAGTTCGCCGGCCAGGAACTGGCGCGCGAATTCCTTGTTTTCGCCGACGTACGACGCGATCATTTTCTTGATCTGGCGTGTCTCGAGCAACTGGCCCAGGCCGAAACCATCGACGCCGGCGTTGTTGGAGATGGCGGTGAGTTGCTTGACACCCGAGTCGCGCAATGCCGCGATCAGGGCTTCCGGAATACCGCACAGGCCAAACCCGCCCACGGCGATGGTCTGGCCGTCCTGCACGACGCCTTCAAGTGCCGAGCGCGCGTCTGGATACACTTTATTCATACCTGTCCCTTTTATAAGTTTGAGAACCCGTCTCAGCATAGAATACCGGCAGCCCGTCCACAATACCGTAGAACTACCGCCATGCCGCGCCACCTGCACGCCAACGAACAACGCCCTGACCCGCCTCACATGAACCTGCCGCACACGATTGACTACGAGATGATTTTCCAGCATGCGCCAGTGGGCATGTGCATCTCGCGCGACCGGGTGATCGAGGCCTGCAATGGCGCGCTGGCGGCGATGTTCGGCCATCCAGCCGGCCACCTGACCGGCTCGTCGTTCTCGGTGCTGTATCCGACGATGGACGAATTTTTGCGCACGGGCGACCGCATCATCCCGATCATGAACGCCAAGGGGCGCTACTCGGACGAGCGCATCATGCGCCGCGCCAATGGCGAGCTGTTCTGGTGCCATGTGACGGGCCGTGCGCTGTCCCCGCTCGAGCCCCTGGGCGCGGGCGTCTGGATCTTCGAGGATGTGAGCGAGAAGCGGCCCGTGACGGCGCAACTGACGCCGCGCGAGCGCGAAATCGCCGCGCTGCTGGTCGAGGGCAAGACCAGCAAGGTGATCGCACGCGAAACCGACCTCAGTCCGCGCACGGTCGAAATGCACCGCGCCAGCCTGATGCGCAAGTTTGCGGCATCGACGTCGGTGGAGCTGGTGCACAAGCTGGTGGGTGCGGGTTGACGCGTCACCAGCGCCCCGATGCACCTTCGCGCGATTACCGGTATAGCTGCCAGTGCTGTTCGCGCGTGCGCTCCAGCAGCAGACGCAAATCCCCATCAAGCCTCCGGTCTTCACGCACCGGCGCAATGTCCTGCCCCAACTGCGCCAGCATCTGCGCCAGCGGCGCCGGCAACGCGCGTTCCGGCTCGAGCCGGCAGCGCAGCCAGACACCCTGACGCACGGCGATCAGGAGCGCTGCGGCCACCTGCTCGGTCAGTTCCAGCACGCGCAGGCAGTCGCGCGCCGCAATCGTGCCCATGCTGACCTTGTCCTGATTGTGGCATTCGGTCGAGCGCGAAAAGACCGATGCCGGCATCGTCAGCTTGAGCGCCTCGGCGGTCCAGGCCGACACGCTGATCTGCAGTGCCTTGAGGCCGTGATTGATCGCAGCGCGCTCACCCGTCATGCCTGACAGATTGGCGGGCAGCCCGGCGTTGTAGCGTGGATCGACCAGCATCGCCATCTGCCGGTCGAGCAGGTCGGCCAGATTGGCGACGGCATTCTTCATGCTGTCCATTGCGAACGCGATATGGCCGCCGTAGAAGTGCCCGCCATGCAGCACGCGCTCGCCCTCGGCATCGATGACCGGATTATCGTTGGCGCTATTGAGTTCGTTCTCGATGGTGGTGCGAAAGAACGGCAACGCGTCGGCCAGCACGCCGATCACATGCGGTGCGCAGCGAATCGAATAGCGGTCTTGCAGGCGCTTGCCATTGCGCTCCTGCTGGCCGGTATAGGCCAGATCGGCGCGCAGCCTGGCGGCCACGTCCTGCATGCCCGCATGCGGCTTGACCGAGAACAGCGTTTCGTCGAAGTGATGGGCGTTGCCATCCAGCGCGAACGAGGCCATCGCCGTGATGCGCGTGGCAAGGCGTGTCAGGTAGTCAGCGCGGTCCCAGGCCAGGCACGCCAGGCCCGTCATGACGGCGGTGCCATTCATGATCGCCAGGCCCTCCTTCGGCCGCAGGCGCAGCGGCGCGATGCCGGCCTCGCGCAGCGCATCGGCAGCGGGCATCTGCACGCCCCCGCGCAACACTTCGCGTTCGCCGCACAGCACCGCCGCGAGATAGGACAGCGGCGTCAGATCCCCACTGGCGCCGACCGAGCCTTCGCTGGGGATCAGCGGCAGCAGGTCGGCGTCGAACAGCCGCACGATCTGCTCGAGCAGGTCGATGCTGACGCCCGAAAATCCTTTCGCCAGCGACGCCAGGCGCGCGGCCATCACGGCGCGGGTCTCGGCCGGGCTCAGAAAACTGCCCAGGCCACAGCCATGGTAGGTGTACAGGTGGTGCGGCAGTTCGGTCACGAGCGCCAGCGGTACCGGCACCGTGCACGAATCGCCGTAGCCGGTGGTCACGCCGTAGATGGCACCGTCTTCAAGCAAGAGTCGGTCGAGGAAGTCGGCGCCGCGCTGAATAAAAGCGCGAAAGGCCGGGTCGGATGAGAGGACCGGCCGCGCCGCGCCGCGCGCGATGGCGACGATGTCTTCCAGTCTCAAGCGGTTGCGGTCGAAACAGACCACGGCGGTCACGCAGCCGGGAATACGCTGCGCAGCGCAGCCGGCAACGGGGCCGACTTGCCCACCTTGAAATCGACCCACACCACCTTGGCCATCCCGTTGGCGTGCAGCTCGCCCGGTGCGCCGTTCGCGTCCAGCAAACGGATTTCGTGGGACACCTCGATGCTCGAGCGCCCCGGCGGCGCGACGAAGGTACGCACCTCGATCTCGCCCGGATAGGTCAGCTGCTTGAGGAAGTTCATCGATGCGTTGACGATGACGGGGCCTTCATCGCGCGAATCGGGCAGGCCACCGACCTGCTCGAGCCAGGCAATGCGGGCCGACTCGATGTAACGGAAGTAATTGGTATTGTTGACGTGCCCCATGGCGTCCATATCGCCCCAGCGGATCGGCATGCGCATGGTGTGCACCAGCATCGGTGCGATGTTCTCACTACTCATTCTGTGGTTCCTGGCGTTTAGTGCGCCATCATGCCGTCGTCGGCCGTGATGATGGCGCCGTTGATGAAGTGGGCTTCTTCGGCGGCCAGCAGCAGCAGCAGGCCGTCGAGGTCTTCGGGCCGGCCGGCGCGCTTGCGCGGCAACATCTCGACAAGTTTGCGGCCCTGCTCGGTCTCGAAATAATCTTCGTTCGCATCGGTGGCAATGTAGCCGGGGCAGATGGCATTGACGTTGATGCCGTACTTGCCCCACTCCACCGCCATTGCCTTGGTCATCTGCACCACGCCGGCCTTGCTCATGCAGTACACGCCGATCTGCGGCAGCACGCGCAGGCCAGCCACCGAGGCGATATTGACGATGCGATGCTGCTTGCGCGGATCGCCCTTGGCGCGCGCGATCATGCGCTTGGCGGTTTGCTGGGCCACGAAGAACGCGCCGCGCAAATTGGTGTCCATGATGTAGGTGTAGTCATCCTCGCCCACGTCGATCAGGCGCTGGGTAGATGATACGGACGAGTTGTTGATCAGGATATCGATCGGCCCGGCCTCGGTTTCGGCATGGGCAATAGCCGCCTTGATGCTCCCGAGATCGGTCACGTCGAGCCGCACCACGTGTGCGGCGCCGCCGTCGGCTTCGATCTCGGCGCGCAGCTCCTTGAGGCGCTCGACGCGGCGCGACGCCAGCACGACCTGTGCGCCGGCACCAGCCAGGGCCTTGGCGAAACGGGCGCCCAGGCCGCTCGATGCGCCGGTGACCATGGCGATCTTTCCTTCAAAATTGACTTCAATGCCCACGTCCGACTCCCCGATGTAAGTACGATCACGAGTTGCGAAAGCACCATGATCCCACAAATGTCCGGTATTCGATTGTCCCTTCTAATAATGCCTTTACAATGGCCGCGATATTGCAATGAACAGCAAAAACCCGCACACTCGTGCTATTTTCTGATGACCGTCATTCCTTTCCCAAAAAAACCATGACAGAGACAACGAACTTTCTCGAACAATACGGCCCGCGCGAAGCGATGGAATACGACGTCGTCGTGGTCGGCGGCGGCCCGGCCGGCCTGTCGGCGGCGATCCGCCTGAAACAGCTGGCGCTTGATAAAGGCCAGGAAGTCACAGTCTGCGTGCTGGAAAAAGGCGGCGAGCTGGGCGCACACATCCTGTCCGGCGCGGTAATGGATCCGCGCGCGATCAACGAACTGATCCCCGACTGGAAAGAAAAAGGCGCGCCGCTCAATACCGCCGTGACCGAAGACCGCGTCTTGTTCCTGAGCGAAACCAAGTCGTACGCCACGCCGGCGTTTGCCATCCCGCCAGCACTGGCCAATCATGGCAACTACGTGATCTCGCTGGCCAACGTGGTGCGCTGGCTGGGCCAGCAAGCCGAAGCGCTGGGCGTGGAAATCTTCCCCGGCTTCCCGGCCGCTGAGATCCTGTACAACGAAGACGGCTCGGTCAAGGGCGTCGCCACCGGC